>NZ_AWZT01000030.1 GCF_000472525.1 Paraburkholderia dilworthii | reverse complement strand
AACACCTTCAAACCCGAGCTTCTGAAGATCGAGCTCATCCACAAAGACATCCACCACGCGCACAGGATTGGTGTCGGTCACGTAGTCATCAAGCGCTTCGGGAAGGAGAAAGCTTTGCGTACGACTATCGCCTTGAACGAATCGCTTCATCGTGCTCATCCTCCGCTATCGGATGAAGAATTTTAGCGCTTCAAAAATGCGTTTTGACACACTCTGGGCCATCAACCGTCATTCGTTCGCGCCGTCACTCGGACATCCAAACGTCCGTTCCACCCGGGAAGCAGCCGCGCATTCGGGATATTGAGCACTGCATGATTGCGGCGCTCCCTCAAGCGTCGAGTCCTTCGCTTTGCTCGTCTCCGCCCGGAAACTTCAGTTGACGCACCTTGTGATATAGCGTCTTCTTTGGCATTCCCAGTTCCGCGCTGGCCTCGGCGATATTCCCGTTGTGACGCCGCAGCATATCCGCGATCAGCATATGTTCGAAATGGGCAAGTTGCTCCGCCAGCGTTCCGTTTTTGATCCGCTGCACGCCGGCCGACAGGAGACGATCGCCATCGAGTCCAAGCACAAAGCGATCGGCGACATTCTGCAACTCCCGCACATTGCCGGGCCACTGATGCGTCATTAGCTCCGAGACCTGCGATGCAGACACAATCGGAGCTGACAGCCCGAAACGGCGTGCAGCAGCGAGTACGAAGTGCTCGAATAGGAGCGGTATGTCTTCCCGACGTTCGCGCAACGGGGGTAAATCGATCAGCGCGACGTTCAACCGATACAGCAGGTCAGCGCGAAAACGTCCGTCTGTCGCAAGTTCGACGAGATCTGCCTTCGATGCCGCCACGATCCGGCAATCGACAGCTATCGCCTCGTTCGAGCCAAGTCGCTCAATCTGGCGTTCCTGCAATACCCGCAGCATCTTGATCTGCAATGCGATCGGCATCGTTTCGATCTCGTCCAGAAAGAGCGTGCCGCCGGTGGCCCATTCGATCTTGCCGATGCGGTTCCTGATTGCACCCGTGAACGCACCGGCCTCATGACCGAATAGCTCACTCTCGAATAGCTGCTCGGGTAAGCCGCCACAGTTGAGCGCAACGAAATGATGATCGCGGCGCCCACCGAAATCGTGCAGTCCACGGGCGATCAGTTCCTTGCCCGTGCCCGTTTCGCCGGTAATCAGCACCGACACTGAGGTATCCGCCAGCCGCAGGATTTTCCGTCGAACCTCGACGATCGCGGGCGACTTGCCAAGCACAAGCGCCTCTATTCCCCGCCAGTTGTGCAGCGCCGCGCGCAAACCCTGCACTTCGAGCGTCAAACGGCGCTTCTCGACAGCGCGTGTTACACGACTCGCGATGTGGTCCGACGAAAAGGGCTTCTCGATGAAATCATAGGCGCCCGTTCGCATCGCCCCCACCGCTGTCGCGATGTCCGCGTGCCCGCTGATCAGTACAACAGGGATCCGTGGATCGATCGCAAGGACACGTTCGAGCAGTTTCAGACCGTCGATGCCCGGCATCCGTACATCGGACACGATCACCACCGGTGCACCCGGTGCGACCTCCGCCAGCGCCGCGGCCGCCGACTCATACGCCCGCACTGGAAAGCCAGCCAAAGCAACCGCCTGCTCGACGCCGAGACGCACGTTCTCATCGTCTTCGACCACAACAACGCTAATCTCATCGCCCATTGGCTGCCTCGTGCTCCGTCGCCACGGAAAATTCAATAGTGAATTGTGCGCCGCCGTTGGGTCGGTTTGCAGCGGAGATTCGCGCGCCAAAGCCGTCCACAAGACGCGAGGTAATCGCGAGCCCGAGACCCAAGCCGTGGCCTCGCGGCTTCGTCGTCACGAATGGTTCGAATAGATGCGCCAGAACCCCCGGCGCGATGCCCGCGCCACTGTCGCTGACGGTGAACCGCACACGGCTCGGCCGTTCGGTTCTGGAAGCTTCGATGGCGATCACGCGCTTATCCTGATCCGCGACGGCATCCAGCGCATTGCCAAGCAGGTTGACGATCACCTGCTGCAGTTGGCTCGGCTCTGCGCATATCGTCGTGCCGGCCGGGATCAGCACATCGAGTTGCACCTGCTCAGCGCGAATCCGTGCATCATAGATCAGCGCCGCGTGCGCGACCGCTTCATTCAGTGACACCGCGACACGTTCGAATTCAGGCTTGCGGGCGAAGGTCTTGAGTTCGCTTGTGAGTATCGCCATGCTGTCGACGAGCCGCGAAATTCGTTCGAGGTTTCCGATGGCAGGCGCAGGTTGATTGCGTTCGAAAAACGTCCGTGCATTGTCGCAGAGCGTTTTGATGGCAACGAGCGGCTGGTTCAGTTCATGCGTCAGACCGGCCGCCATTTGTCCGAGCACCGCGAGCTTGCCCGCATGCACGACCTCTTGCTGGGAATCCCGCAGTAGCTGTTCGGTGCGTATGCGCTCGACAATCTCCTCCCGCATCCTTTCATTGGCCTGCGTCAGTGCCGCCGTGCGCTCGCGAACCGTGATCTCCAGCCGATCATTGGCGCTGCGCAGCGCGTCCTGTGCCCTGAGTTTTTCCGCTATGGCGCGGCGGCGCTGGATCGCATAGAGGCAATACAGCCCGACGATGAGGAAGCCCCCCGTAACGAACGCGAGCGCGATCTGTTGCTGGTGCCGTGCGCCCGAGAGGTCGAGCACGATCATGATCGAATCGCCGGCCTGGGGCGCGGTTCGCGACATGGCCAGATAGCGCCGCTCGTGGCCCGGGCGACCCCAGTCGGGAAGGCGTGCAAACCACGCCGAAGTGTCCCAGTCACCAAGGCGCCGGTACGGCAGCGCTTCTACGCTACGGCCGGCATATTGGCGCGATGCCTGAATCTGCCGCTGCTGCCGCGCCGTTATCGGTCTAAGCGACGTGAACTTCCACGCCGGAACCGTGGAAATGACAATCACGCCGTTACTATCGATCACCATCGCCGCGACGCCCGGCACCCGCCACGCGGATTCGAGCGCGTCTACGCTGACCTTGACGGCCGTGGCCCCGATCGGCCCATCCGCCTCGCGCACCGCGCTCGCGAAATAGAGGCCAGGCATGCCGGTGTTCGTGCCGATACCGAAGAACCGGCCCGATCCATGTGCGAGCGCGTCCTGGAAATACGGCCGATAAGACACGTTGGTGCCGACGAAGCTTTCTGGCCGGTTCCAGTTGCTCGCGGCGATGACCAGGCCGTGCTGGTCGATCACGTCCACGGCAACGCTGCCGGCCTCGCGATTCACCGCGTCAAGATAGGTATTGACCGTGTTTAGAAGTCCGGCCGATGGGTCGGGCATCGCACTCAACAACGCGCGCACGCTTTCCTGCCTCGCGACGATCGAAGGCATCATCTCGTAGCGGCCGAGCTCGCTCTTCAGGCTGGCGGCATACAGGTCGAGCCGGTGCGCGCCGACCTCCGCAAGCGCATTGATCGAACGGTCCGACGCAAACTCGACCGCGGCGGCCGCCACGCCGAAGTAAAGCGCCGCGGCGGCCGCCCATCCCCACAATGGAATACCGCTTATCTTCATGCTGAACGTCGCCTTATGGCGCTCGATTCCGGAAATGACCGCCCGATCCCGACGTGGGCGACGGTGTCTCGACGATTGCCAACCGCGACGCATCATCCCATGTGCGCTAGCACGATCAACGTGACCGTGACGACGATCGCCCCGCCAATGCGGGTGGCGATCTGCGCAAACGGCATCAGCTGCATGCGGTTGGCGGCTGTGAGGATGGCGACGTCGCCGGTCCCGCCCTGCCCGCTGTGACAGGCGTTCACGATCGCGGTGTCGATAGGGTACATCTTCATCATGCGACCGACCGCAAAGCCGGTCCCCATCAGCGTGGCTACCGTTGCGACGATGGTGATGATGTTCACCAGCGTGAACGCAGCCATCAGTTTGTCCCACGGCGTCATCGCCACGCCGATTGCGAATAGCAGCGGATAGGTCACGGCCGTCGAGAAGAACTTATAGACGACGAACGCGCCTTCCTGCAATGGCGGCGACACCGCCCGGGCGAGCTTGACCAGCACCGCGAGAAATAGCATGGCCACCGGCGCGGGCAGCCCGAACATGTTGCGGCACATCAGCCCGAGCAGGTACAGCGTGATGGCGGTGATTCCCGCCGCCGCGATGTGGGAGACGTCGACGTGTCCGCGAATTTCCTCCTCCACCGGGTTCATTTCGTCCTCTTCGCCGACTTGCAGACGCCCCTGACCCGTGAGATGCGGAAAGCGTTTGCCGACCCTATCGAGCGCGCCCGCGAAGATGATCGCAGTGAGACTGCCGAGCATCACGGGCGGCAGCACCTGGGCGAACAGTTCGCCTTGCGGCAGATGCAGGATTTCCGAATAGCCGACCGACAAGGGTATTGCGCCTTCGCCGATGCCGCCCGCCATGATCGGCACAACGATATAGAAGAACGTATGGCGCGTGCCGAGCCCGAGTGCCGTGCCGACGAGCGTCCCGACAATACCCGCCGCAACCGAGCCAAGCGCGAGCGGCACGAAGATCTTGATAAATCCCTGGATCAGCACACGCCGGTCCATGCTCAGAATGCTGCCCACGATGATCGACGCAATAAACAGGTACAGGAAGTTGGTCGATTTCGTGAAATCCGTCGTGAGCGTGAGGATGGGCTTGGGCAGCAAATGGTAGTAAGTCAGCGCGGACGGGATAAAGGTCGCGAAGATCGCGGCCGCGCCGATATTGCGCACGATCGGCAGGCGCTTGCCGATCTCCGCGCACGTAAAACCGAAGAAGGCCAATACGGCGATCGCCATTGAGATTTCGCCGGGCACCTTCCCGGTAATCGCGAAACCCGCGATCAGCGCGAGCAGGATGACGTAGACCGGCAGCGGAATGATACCGATCCGGTATTCCATCAGTTTCCACCAGCCCTCTGGCCAGAATCGGGGCTTGATTTCCGGTTGCGGCGCCGGCACTGGCTGTGATGTGTTGGAAGTAACTTGCACGAAGTGTCTCCTCGGCGTTTGAAGGCCGGCGCCGCATTCCGATAGAACGCTCGAAGGCGGCCCGGTCTTTGATCTGATCAGTCGATCGTATCGACAGGTTTTTGCGCTCATGCAACGAATCGTACGCTCGCCTGAGGGGTGCGCGTGTCGAGATTGCGGCCGCGATTCATATGGTCGTCAACCTCCGCAGCGCAGCCGATCATCCGGCCATACAGGAACACGGTAAAGGCCGCGGTCTCCAGCGCCTGATTGGAGAAGTCCCCCGCCCGATGGCGAGCCCACAGCATCTTCAGCAACACAGAGGCAATCACTGCATCCACGTTGACCGCGAACACGTTGCGCGTCACGTTTTCGTCGTACAACGCCTGCACCAGCGCGCGGTAGTAGTCATGGAAGACGTTGTACTCGCCCCGAGCCTCGAAGCGTTGACGCACGAACGCCTCCCTGGGATCGACGTTGATAGGCTTGCCCTTGAATACCGGATGGTTGATGCAGGGCAGCGCCGTGGGTTGCTGTGCGCCGACCTCCTTGCGTTGTGTCCGCTCCTCGCCATATGCACGTGCGAATCCGGCAGCCATCGCTTTCAGGTCGAGACCGTGCGTCGGATCACCGGGATCGGTCATCGCGACCTTCTTAAAACGCTCAAGCAGGAACTCCACTCCCTCGAAGCCATTGCCGCCATGCGCGTAGCCCGCGTGGGTGAGAAAGCCGACCATCGCTTTGTTGAGTTGGACTCGTTCCGGCGTTTCGGGACCGTCCGCCGATACTGCGCCCTTCGCGCCCTGCGCGGAGATCGCGCCCGGTCCGTTCGTGAGCAGCAGGCCCACGAGCGTCTGAAATCCAAACAGCTCAACTTCATCCGGCTTGCCCCCAATCAACGCGGCGCACGCGACATCGGTCAGCGAGTGCTGTCCTAGCACCTCGTCCATCGCGATACCGCAGAAGCGTCCCGCTTCATGTTGTGCGGCGTCGGCCGACGCGCCGATCAGCGTTCCGAACAGGCGCATCCACCATGGCAGGTTTTCGACGGTCATCCGCGATACGCGTTTGCGCATCAGCGGCCCCCACGCGAGCGTCGTGGTGATTGCAGCCAGCACGGCATCGGCGTTCGGGTGTCCATCGAGGCCCTGTAAATAGCGGATGAACACGGACTTCGCTTCTCGATTCGCCAGACCTGCGAACATCGCCTGGGCCTTCTCGTCGGGCGCCTCACACGTGAGCAACGCGCGCGTCTCGGCGTCGGACTGCAGCAACGACAACGCGAAGTCTTCGTCGAGCGCATCACGCAGGCCGGCCACGGTGCCGAGGTCGACGAACGCTTGCGCAGCCCGTCGCGCGCGGTCCGCGCGACGAGGCCCGACAATGCTCGCCGCCGCCGCGAGGACGCTATTCGGTGCGTTGCCCGCGTCGCGCGCGGCTTGCGCCGCCGCAAGCGTCGCGTCGCCATGCAGGTTGAGTTCGGCGCCGACCGCAACACTGACGAGTTTCGCGTCGTTTGTGCCCCCCGGTTCATGCAACAGCGCTAGGCAAAGGTTGCCCTCGAGCGAATACTGCACGGCCTGTAGCACCGGCACGCCGTGCAGACTCGTCACCTGCGTGCCCGGATCCATCTGCGATGCGCCCGAAGCGTCCTTCATATTCTGGCGGGGCAACACGATGCCGACCTGTTGGTTCAGCGCGGCGATCTGTGCGTCATACGGCGGCAACGCTGCGACAACCGGCAGGTCGAGCTCGGGCGGCAATGCAATCCCTATTGATGAGCGAAACCATGGCTTGAGCGCGAGACTGCCTTCTGGCGCGAAGTCCGGCCGCGCACCGTTTTCATGCATCACCGCCGTCAGGGCCGCCGGAATGTGGGCGATATTGGTTACGAGCGCGCCTTTTGCGCTACACACCGGATCGTCCGGTGCGAACGGTCGATCGACGCCAAACTTTTCCATGAACCAGCGCTCTTTTGATGCAGCGTCGTCGTTGCCGCCGGCCAATGCTCCCGCATGGCCGACCGCTCGCGTCAGTTTCTGCTTCCAGCGGCCAACCACGCAGGCGACCACCGGCTTGCTGAAATTCGCTTCGAGTTCGTAGTATCCGCCCGGCTCCGAGTACAGCACCGCCGCCTTGCTGCGCGCGTCATTGGCGAGCGCGAACGCGAACTCCGGCGCCGCGAAATGGATATAAACGTCCTTACCACTCGACATCAGCGTAGTCGTTCCCCAGCCGGCCATCCGCAGGTATGTCGCGATCGTTGTCGTGAAATTTCCCGAGTTTGAGAAGATCGCGATCGAACCTTTCCTGAGTGCCTCGTCAGGGCTATCGCCGCCGAGTGCGCCGCCGATGCGCACGCGGTTCCACGCATCGGCAATGCCGAGGCTATTTCCGCCGAAGATGTCGATGCCGTTTTGCTGCCCCATCGCCCGGATCTCGCGCGAATCGTGCACGGACAATTTCTCCGTGACGATGAAGATTTTCTTGAGTTCGGGATTGACGCGAATCAGTTCGGCCACACCGTCGCGCGCAGCGGATGGGGGCAAATAGATCACGCCGCAGTTAAAACGATGGCCGTCCTGCAGCCCTTCCAGCACGCTGTTGTACACGGGGATATTGCCAAGCGAAGTCTCCAGCACCTGTCCGCGGCGTCCGGGCGACGTGCCGAAAACCACGTTACCTCCCGAATACGCGTGGCCCACCGGCGTGACTTGTCGCGACTCGCCCCCGAGTATGTTCAGCACGCACACACGGTCCTCTCGGCAGGCAGCCTGCGCGAGCGAACTGATGCCGACGTAGTATTTGAAATCTCCTGCACCGTGCCTGTACATGGTCTTTCTCCAGATTGATTAGATGCTCAAGTCATGTCAGTTCAGGCCTGGGCGGGCGAGCGTTGCGCACTGCTGGGCGTCGCGCAGACCAGCTCGCGGCCGCCTGCTTTCATCCACGCGTCCGCCGCCTTCGCGTACTGGATCACTTCGCTGATATCCGAATCGAACCCGAAAATGCTGTAGGGCAGGCCGAGCGCATCGCACGTATCACGCATTGCACCCATGCCGCGTACAAGATTAGGGCCGCCGCGCCCGATCACCACGTAAAGCGGCGTCGGTCCGTTCTTGCTGAAATGCTCGCGCAACGCATCGGCCATTGCGCGCAGCGTCTCGAAGATATCGGTGTTGTTCGACTTCCCGCCGATGATGAACAGCACGTTGGTCTGTTTCAGCCAGTGCTTGAAACAGATGCGAGCCACTTCCTTCATCTTTTCGTAGGGAGGATTCCCACCGAAGTCCGAGGAAATGATCGCGTCGTCGCCCAGGATCTCCGACACCAGCGAGTTGGCGCCGCCGCCAAAAGTCGGCGCGAGGATCGTGCCGCCTTCGTTGATCACATAGACGTCGCTTTGACCCTGGTAGGTTCGCAACTGGTTGATCTCTGATTCAAAATCGGAATAGTCGACCGAGAACACGTGCGCGGGTATGTCGAGCCGCTGCCAGCGAACGTCGTCGCGATCAAAGCCGCATTTGAAATCGCATGCGACTGGCGTCAGCCGGCCATCGCGACCGGCCTGCATGCGGATCGGGTTCAGCTCGAGCGTCGTCATGCCGAAGTTGTGATATAGCTCCCACAGTTTTGGCAGGTGTTGGACCAGCGGCGAAATGATTTCCTTAGGCGCGTTCAGGCGCGACAGCGCGTTGGCGACGACGAACGCCTTCAGCCCGGTGAGCGGATCAAACGGCACGTGCACGATCATGCTCGGGTCCAGTTCCTCGATGTCGACGCCGCCGTGATGCGTGAGTGTCATCGTAGGCGCCCTGAAGCGCGTCGAATCGGTGATCGAGAAATACACTTCATGCTGCGCCGGCACTGCGCCTTCGAAGGTCACGCCATTAGCCTTGGCGGTCTGATTTCCATGCCGGTGTTCGGCGAAGTACAGGCGCTCCTTCTCCTTCAGTGCGGTTTTCAGGTCGCTCGCTCGCCCGATGAGTCCCGCCTTGCCCTTTTTGCCTATGCCACCCTTGAACATAGGCTTCACGAATACCGAGCCATGACGATCGATCAGGGCCTTGATCTGCTCTTCGCTTGCGTCAGGGCCGAGAACTTCGGCAGTGGGAAAACCGCCGAATTTCAACAGTCTTGAGCCGTACAACATACCAGTGACTTGCATATCGTCTCCTTGCGGGTTGCTTCCTGAATGGACTGCGCGGTGGCATCGGCGGGCGTGCCAGTACAGTGACGAACAATCGACGGACGCATCTGTCCCGCCGGCCGGGGAGGCAGTCGGTGATCAGGACAGACGGGGGAAGTTGAGTTGCGGCTTTCTAACGCCGCGCGCTAGAGCGCGGGGGGAAAAATCGAATCATGGGTGTCGTCTCCGTAGGTGAGTCCTGTGCGGACTGCTTTAATGGCGTTGGATGCTCCGTGCGTTAAACAACGCAAGGCCCGTGCCAACGATCGCCCGGCGTGGGGGCGCGTATCTGATTGATTTATATAGATTATGTTGATCTAAAAATGACTGGCAGACGAACCGATTCTCGAAAGTCAGAATCCGCCGGCCGTGCAGGCTGAGACTTCAGCCGCCGTAGAAAGTCGAGCTAAAATTGACGTCGCATTCGGGCATCGGGGCGCGGTCGCCAGCGCGCATTTCCCTGCTGTCCGATGCGACCAGTGCTTGTTGCCGAAGATGCCCGTCAAACCATTTCCAAAATCAGCAAATAAATCGACTGCGCGACTGACCAGGATGCGAGCGGACTCCAATGCCCGCGAAGGCCGGTTTTTGCCGTCCGATGCGGGTAGGACAAGCGGCCGTTGTCGGACTTGAAAGCTGCCGCCGAGTCCCGGCGGTGTTGAGCGGCGGCAGTGGGTCGGGGCCGGAAGCTCGGGCCGAGGACGCGCAGCGCTCGAACTTCGATCTTCGGCAACCGGCCAGTTGCGGCCATCCGCAGGTACAAATACTTGAAATCTAGGCGGCAGCTTTGCGCTTGATAGCGGCCGTCCAACGCGCTAATCTTGCCCAACCTTGGCATATACGAGCTCGCCGGTCTGGCTAACCCCAAGGGGCAGGTTTGTCTTGGTGCGACTGATGGAGACAATCCAAGATCCAATCCGGACTTTGCAGTGATGTCTCCAAGCGCGCCGCTGGTATCCGTTGATGAACTTGGTCTCGCTGCCCCGTTGCGCCGCTTGGCTATACGGTCTGAGGCTGAACTGCGGGGAGATCTAGACTTCCACATGCCAGTTGGTTTACCCGAACTGGCAAAGCCCTCCGGCGCGCCGTGTTTGCGTGCCTCGCTGCGAAAACTAAGCAATGCCCGCCCGCGGCTCGGGTCAGGGTTTCTCTGGCGGATCTACGCGCGGCCTGCCTATTTGACTGCTACAACCGCGGGTAGCTTGTAGCTCCCGTTCAAAACGGACGGACCAGGGCGATAAATCCGCATGAGGAAATTCCAACCTTCAGTGACGTCGAGCCGGTTCGCAACATCGCCGCAGGCTTCCTTAGATCCGTAGTGAACTGTGAAAGTGCCGTCGCCATTGATTTTTGCGGTCGACGAATTGACGATGTTGTTCTCGCTTTTCATGTAGCCGTCGTCGCCATAAACAGTGATGGACCAGAAGGCCTTATTCTCGGGAACCTGATAGGTTGCCCTGTGGCAGACATTCGGATTGTGGTTGCCGCTGTAGTTCAGGTAGGTGGCGTCCCACTCCGGAAACAGCCCCCAGGCCGCTGCTGCTGCGAGGTGCCGGGTGGCTTCGTCAGCCTTACCACGCGACCCCATCATTCCCTTGTAACTGCCGTGCTGGGCTGCCTGCTTTTCGTACTCTTCTGTCAGTGCCGTCAGGGAATCCCCGTTCCATTTGAATGGGGGAAGCGGATCGGCGCTGTCGGCCTTGATAATAAATTGATCCTGGAGTTGGTTGATCAAGTCGATTTCCTGCGGGTCTTTCGAATTAACGACTTGAATTCGGACGCCGATGCCCAGGTACTTCGTGTCCTGCGGCAGTTTATGCGTGCCCGCAGTGTAGATCGCGCCGGGGCAATAGTGGTCGTTATCTACAAGGTAGACCGATGCATAACGGTTCTTCGGGAGTTCAGGTACCGTTATCGTGGCCCCTTTCGACGTATCGACAATGGCCATCGAATAGAGCGTGTCCCGATTCATCCGCACGACGTTCTGTTTGTCCAGCGGCGTGAGACTTCGAAAATGATAGAAACGGTTCACACCGCCCGCCATTGCGACGATGTTGCCGAACTGGCGATCGGATTCTGCGCGGATATAGGTCTCAGGCGTGACATCGACGCCAGTCCCGGATGCCTTTGTCATGCCATCCTCCCCAGCGACTGCGCCTGCATGTCCGCGGCTTGCAACATCGGCTGCTTCCATGTCCCATCAAGCGCCTCGGGCTTGGGCCAATAAAGACGCATAATCAAAGAAAAAGGGCCGTTCGGAGCGGGAAGCCAGTTAGACTCCTCATCCTTGCCGGGCGAAGCGTGCTGAATATAAAGCGTCAGTCCGCCGTCCACATCCCGTTTCAAATCAGGCAACATCGGAGAGTTAATAAGATAGCGGTCAAGTGAATTCGCCGAGAGCAGGCTCGCGGGCTGTTCATAAAGCGTCAGAGACCAGAAAGAATTGACCGGTGGCAACTGGCCTGGAGTGAATCGCAGCGCATAGCGGTTTTTGGATCCATCCAGTTTCTGTCCGGCTCCGTCCACGAAATAAGGTGGATACATCGCCTCCTGTTTGCTATTGCCGTAGATGCCGAGTGCGGCGCCGGTCATGCGGTAGAGGTAGTTGTTCTTCATAAACTCCCGCGTCCCAAAGAGGTCGCCGCTAGTCAACTCCCCGGCATTGATGTACTGCACCGTGCCGTGAAAGTCCTCCCAGGCGTCGGCCATGCCGTCCGTGACTGCTTGACGAATTTCTGGCGTAAGCTCCGACGCGTCAAAGGTCTTGCCTACATCGATGCCAAGTTTGGCGAGCCGTACTCGTAGATCCTTCTCTGAGCGATCGGTGCGACAGAACTGCAGGGTGAAGTTCAGAACATTGAAAAACTCGAGTGAGGTGCGCTGCTGATCAGGCGTGAGTGACTTGATGAAATCAATAGACGATGCAGCCCTAGTTGCGGGCTTACCCAGGAATGTCGACAGCGGCTGCACGTTACAACGGGATTGAATCGTCTTAACGTTGTCGAGATCGCCTGGATCGAAAAGCTGGATACGAAATAAGGCCAATGCGAGTTGCGTCTCACAACGGATCACTTTCGTGATTTCCGCTGGTGCTTCACCCTGCCAATCGGGGCCCGCGATCATAAAGCTTCCGCCGTCATTGCCGGTGGTGCGGCTGCCGAGGTAATCAAAGTTGTGGGTGTAAAGGTCGATTAACTGGACGCTGAAATACCTCCCGTTTTCGACCGGTGGGACCGTAATCACAATGGGTTCCGTGCGCAGGTCGAACCCGGCCCAGGAATAGGGGGTGTCGGAGTTTGGAGTCTGAACGGTCTTGTCTGCGGGAGTGAAAACGCGGGAAATATTCTTAAGATGATTCCATGGCGCTTTGTATTCGGGATCTTCACAATCTACAAAGTACCCATACTGTATCCTGTAGTTGTCTACCATCGGGAAGCCATAGATGTAAGCCTCTTTGGCGATGGCACGAGCCTCAATAGCTGTGACTGCGGCTGTGGTCTCCTTAGCGTCTTTCATATTTCTCTCCCAGTCGAACTCTGTGAACTGACGTTCTCCCGACTTCAGCACCAAACCATTCCAGAGTATCACTTGATGATCTTCCACGGGAAGCTGCGGCGCCGACGGGTCGGCCAACGGGCGGCGTGAATAGGGTAGTGCAGGAGCCGACGACGAACATTTCGAACGGCGAACGAGGATCAGAGCCGCTTGCCCTCCGACCATCAGGTGTTCCCCGGATACCCCTGATGGTTGATCGTCGAGCATCAATTCGTTCTGCTCGGGTACCTTCAGTTGCCTACGTACTTTTTGCAAGGCGCCCGCAAGCGCAGGGGCCTTGCCCACATCGCGGAGCGCGTTCGCCCACCGCACGGAAATGGAACGCTACTGGCGACCGCGTATAGGCCAAACGAAAGTCTCTGTTACGGGTACTGACAGGGTGTCCGGTGCCGACCGTTTTGGTTTCGGAAGCGGTCGTCGAACGCATGACGGCCCGAGCGACCGGAACGGGTCGATTTGGTGCGTTCGCCGTCGGCCCGCGTTCGGCCAGATGAAGCGTCATTCGCCCGTACCGTCGCTCGGACATTCAGACGTCGTGTCCGCTCTTCTAAACGGTCATTGATTCCGAAAACCAATTACGGCCGATCGTACAAATTTGCGCTGCTGCGAATGATATGAGCGTTACAAGCATACCTTGCACCCCGGTTCACTGAAACCTATGCTGAGAGATCTCCTACTCAGGCAGGAACACCCATGCGCGCACAGTCGCGGTCGGTTTTCGCAGTACTAGTATCGTGTTCGCTAATCGTCGGGTGCGGCAGCGACATATCGGCCACCGATCCCTATGCGCAAGTGATGAACAAGCCGCGCTACATCAGCGCGCAATCACAGTGGTCGATGATTGTGATGGATGCGGGAACAGGTCAGATTCTCTACTCGCTGAATCCCGACACGATGATTTTCACCGCTTCGGTGCGCAAGCTCTACTCTGTCGCCACCGCTTTGGGCGTGATCGGCGCGGACCATCGCTTCCAGACGCCCGTTTATCGCAACGGCACGGTCGACGCGACCGGCAAGCTGACCGGCGACCTGATCATCCAAGCCTCCGGCGATCTAACGTTCGGCGGCCGCCAGAAGCCGGACGGCACGGTCGACTTCACCGACTACGATCATAACGACGCACGGGGTTTCCAAGGGGCGATCCTGACGCCCGAAGATCCGCTCACCGCGATGAATGCGCTTGCCGCTCAGGTGCGTGCCTCCGGCATTACGTCGGTGAATGGCGACGTGATCGTCGACGACCGCCTGTTCGATTCGTTTCGCGTGCCAAACGGCAATGTGCTGATCTCGCCGATGCTCGTCAACGAGAACGTGATCGACATGACGCTGAGCCCGGGAGTGGGCGTCGGCCAGCCGGCGGTGCTCGACTGGCGACCCCGCACCAGCGCGATGACGTTCCAGGGCACGGCCGTCGGGACCGCCGCCGGTACGGATCCCGACATCGTCGTGTCCGGCGACGCCTTCAATGAAGCCCCGCTCAGTTGCATCGCGACACCCGGCTGCAAGGCGACAGTCTCGGGCGAAGCCGGCCTCGACACCCCGGCGACGATCCCGCTCGCGTACAGATCGGCGCTGATCGGCAACGACATCTATGTGAGCAACGTGCGCGTCGACGATCCGCCGTCGTTCGCGCGCACCGCGTTCATCGATGCGCTCGCGCGTGCTGGCGTGGCCGTAAGCGCACCCTCGGTGCAAGCGAATGCGTCGGCGTCATTGCCCTCTTCGCCTGGCAATATGAGTGCGAACCAGGTCGCGAGCTTCACCTCACCGCCCTATTCGGAGTTCGCGAAACTCATCCTCAAAGTCAGCCTGAACACCGGTGCGAACCTCAGCCTGATGTACCAGGGCGTCGCGCAAGGCGGACGCACCGTCGACGATGCACTCGGCACCGAACGCAAATATCTGACCGGTACACTCGGCCTCGACGGCGGGAGCTTCGATTTTCCGACCAACGGTAGCGGCACGCCCGACAGCCGCGCGACCGCGCGCACCACCGCAACGCTACTCGCGATGATGAGCCGCGGCGCGAACGCCACCGTGTATCGCAATGCACTGTCGATTCTCGGCACCGACGGTTCGCTCGCGGCAGTCGGCAAAACCGTTGTCGGCAAGGAGAACATCCTGGTCAAGAGCGGCGCGACGATCGACGCAAGCGGACAGCTGGTCGCAATCAACATGGCGGGCTACATCAGCGCGAAGAGCGGGCGCCAGCTTGCCTATGCGCTCTTCGTCAACCACGCTGGCCCGGCCAGCTCGGCCGCCGCCGCGCTCGACGTGTTCAACGACGAAGCCGACATTCTCGGCATCGTCTACTCGCAATATTGAGGCCCCGGTTTTCGGGCCGGGCGCGCCACTGACTCACGGCGCGCCGAACGTCATTGCAGTTTCCACAACGTCGCTGCGATCGTCCCCTCGTCGTTGAACACCGTCACCACATCGGCAATGCCACCGGGAACCGGCACGTTGTTCACCGTCAGGAAGAATACGAGCCGCCGCCCGCTCTTTGCGGTGATGTAGCCGGCCAGCGCCTGCCCTCTGAGCAACCCCGTTCCGGGTATAGCTGGATTTTCAACGACGTAGGTTCCGGTCTTAGCCTGCACCTGGCCTTTCGCGCCAGCAAGCGTGGGATCGGACTCGAAGGCGGTGACCGTCGTCAGCGAACCATCGACGCCAAGCGACGGCATCGAATCTTCATACGCGGCAAAGTCGGGTTTCGATACCATCCCGCGCATCATCGAGATCACAGCTTTGGCATTGGCAGTGGTTTCGCCGCCGCCGCTGCCGTCAACGAAGTGATATTGGCTCGGCGAGATCGCGAACGTCGATTGCAATTCGGTTTGCTCGGCCGCAAGGGCGGCGTCCATCGTGGTCGAATTGTTTTTTGCCAGACCCCACATAAGCAGCGTCGTGTCGGCACCAAGGTTGTAGCTGACCTTGTTGACGAACCGGATGTCCTGCGCGTACGGTGCGGCCGTCAATTGCGCGACCAGTTGCGCGTTCGAGTACGAGCCCTTCGCCGGCAGCGACGCGGCGGCATTGACGCCAACCGGCACGGCCGTCACCGTGACGCCTGCGCGCGTCAGCGCTTCAATGAACACGGTGCGCGCGTAGCTCGACGGCGCCGTGATGCGGAACGTGCGGACCAACGGAAACGTATTCACTGGCGCCGGTACGTAACCCACCGGCACCGAGCCGCTGACGCTTCCGACGCACGGCGTCGTGCCGATACACGTTAGAAACTTTTGTTGCTCGTCCGGATCGAGGTCGATCGACGCGGCAGACGACGCGCTGCCGGTCGAGAGGGTCGACTGCACAGTCACCGCCCCCGACCTGGGCCGGTAGTCGAATGGCAGCGGCTGGCCCTCAGTGCTCTGGGTGAACGACACGTCGACCTGATCGTCGTTGACGAAGATCGGGGTTGCCATAAACTCGTCACGGAAGTCGAACGCCGCGAAAAGCCGGTCGTCGATCACGATGTCACCGTTGACCTTCGTGATGCCGGCGGCTGCCACCTGCTGTGCGAGTGAGTTATAGCCGGCGAGCGGATCGGGCGCGGATAGCACCGCATTGCCGAGACCGTTAGCTTCGTTGTGATCGAACGACGTGAGTGCAATCGTGCCGTCTGGATTCGCGCGTCCGCCCATTGTCAGATCGCCGCTCGCGACCAGAATCAGATTGCCGTTGAGCGTGCCGGCCCCATCGACGGTGCCGGTTTTATAGACCGGTGTCACCGCCCTGTGTTGCGCGCCGATCGCATTCAGCGCGTTGCCGGTTGTAAAGACCTTGCGCACCGACGCAATGTACACCTGCGAGCTGGAGTTCAGATCGTAGATCAGGTTTCCCGTGCCCTGATCGACGACCTGTAGCGACCACGTCGCGCCTTTGTACGCCGGCTTTTGCATCACCTGCAGGATCGAATCGGGTACGGCGGTACTATGACTGCTGTCGATCGATCCGCCGCACGATACCACCAGCGTCGCAGTGGCAATCACGGACAGGCGCAATACTATTTTCACAAGTCCTCTTTCCATTTCAGGGTCTCCCGGGGCCGGTTAGCGTTTTAAGAAGCGCGTTTGATCGTCGTTGCACGCAGTTGCCTTCTTGTCTTCGTTAGCGCTCAAGGCTTGATCTCGTCGAGATCGTCGACGATGTTCTCGTTATCAAGCGCGGCAATCAGCAGTTTTCCGATTGCATCGGCGGGCGCGGTGCCATTGGGCGAATCCGCGCTCGTGGCCCAAACCACGATAGTGTTCTTCGAGTTCGGGGCGCTGACCATGAACGTATTGAAACCGTTGATTTGCCCGTTATGCCCGTAGTACGTGCCCCACTTTGCGATACCGAGGCAATAAGCCGGCGAATCGGGATCGCCAGGCGCGATGACCGTGCAGGTCGACAAACGCCGGGCCTGCAGATCGGTGTTCAGATAGTTACCGCCGACCATCGCCTTGACGAACATGGCCAACTCTCTGGCCACCGACAGCCCGGAGCCGGCGGTCCATCCCCATGATGCGGACGCGTCGGTTACGTCGGTCGGCTGTAGCGTGCCGTTTTTTGCGGCCGCCTGAAGCGCGGGCGACAGCGCTGGGCTGTTCGCCGTCTCCGCATTCGTGCCCCATAGATAGCCATGCGCGAACGGCGCCGGTATGGACGTATTGGTTTGCGGCGGCAGATACGTCTGTGTCAGACCGAGTGGCGTGAAGAGGCGCGCCTTGATCGCGTCGGCGGCGCTCATGCCGGTCAGTTGCTCGATTAGCATCCCGAGCAGCACCGTATTGGTGTTCGAGTAACCGAACAACGTCCCCGGATCAAAATCGACCTGATGGCTGTATGCGATGTCGAGGAGTTCGCTCGTGGTCCAAAGCTTGCCGCGTTGGGCGTCTATCTTCTGATTGAAGCCGAGGTCGCGCGTGTAATTGAAGAGGCCGCTACGCATTCCTAGCAGCTGTTCGATCGTGATCCTATTGCCGTTCGGCACGTTCGGAATGTACTTGCCGACGGTATCGCTGAGGCTTAGTTTTCCTTCCTGCACCAGTTGCAGGATCACCGTGGCGGTCCAGGTTTTCGTGACGCTGCCAACGCGGAAATTCGCGTCAGTCGGAATCGGTGTGCTAGTGCCGCGCTGCGCACTGCCGAACGATTCGCTCCAGTTTCCGTTCGGCGATTCGACATAGACGACGGCGCCGGAGGTCTGCGTGTCCGAAAGTAGTTGCATGATCTGCGGCCGTGCCATCGTCACGTAAGCGGGATCGGCCGAAAGGTTGTCGCCGCAGGCGGCGAGTGCGAACGAGCTGATCAGCGCCAAAGTTCGTCCGCAAATTGCGAACAAAGAATAGCCAAGGCTAAACACGCGGCTGAGCGTCATTGCTTATTGTCCTTTTTGACTGAGCCGACTGGCAACATCACGCAAGTCGGTGAAATAGGCATGCAGGCGCAAATTCGCCGAAAAGACTCAATGCCTCAAGCACACGACTCCCGTACTGCCGCATATCTGACGTGCGGCGGCCAACGCGTCCCTTAGTTCTTCCTCGCCAAATGAATATAGAAGATTGCTTTACAGAATGCACGGATGACTCATTCAATTCAGCCAAAAATAGATGCGTTGCCAAATATGGCGGGTTCAATCTGGTTAGGGCTTTCAGGTATGACTTGAAACGTTGCAGCACACGTCGCACTGCGTTAAGGGGTTCGGTGGGGGTCGAAAACGCCCCGTTCACTGAACCCGGTAGTGGTCGTTTGTTGCCGACATTTGGCGAACGACCGCTGAACAGCCGTAAGCGAGCATATCCGTTTCGGTACACAGCCGTCGGCTTGGGCCATCCCGGATGCGAGCGGTCCGATCCTGGCGTTAATTAAAGCAGACTACGCTGCGCGAGGAGCCACGGAGCTGCGAGGCCGTCTACGCGTTGCCTTGTCGACCAGTTTCGGGGTCCGCGAGGTGATGCCGCGGATAGGACGGTTTATGAGCGCGCATCCGGCTTTGCACGTTGACTTGCGAATTGCCGACGACCGGCAGGACCTGATCGTTGAAGGCGTGGATGTCGCATTTCGCTTTGGACAGTCGAAGGACTCGAAGGCCACTTCAACGATGCTAGGGCGTTACGCCCAGATTCTGGTTGCCCCCTTGACTATCTGGCCACGATGGGAACGCCGGTCGAGCCGGGCAATCTGGCCGACCATACGCTCATCATGGGGCCATTGGGTGCCCGGGCCTCCCGGCTGGCCGCCCGCGCGCTTGTTGCCTGTCTTGCGGACGAACTGAAAGGGATCTCGGTCTACTGGCTCGCAATTATCGAATTGCTGTAGCCGGGAAGCCGGCATGAATGTCCGGTCCGCTCGGTTACCTGCCCTAAAGCGCCTCAAAGCGCGACCGTCGGCAACGGGTCGCGTGCAGCCGACTACTAGTAACACTACTGACCTACGGGAGTTCAATTTTTGAGCGGGACGGAAAACACGGCTGTTGCTTGGCCATAAGGTCAATTGCTGAGAAAGTGCTGCGACCGGCACATCTGTTATCAAACCGTCGCTAGCGACGTCCGCTGCGGCTCCATACGTAGCGCACCCACCGCTGCCACCGGCTTTGCGGCCGAACTGGTGATTTGTGCGCAGCCTGCGCTGCGCGGTCGCGCTCGACGCTCTTCTGCACCTGTTCGTGGATCTGCCGCAACGTCATGCCGCCGGGGCCCGTGAGTTTTTCGGGATCAGGTTCAGGATCGAGATGAGGACCGTCTGTCATGGAAGTCGCTTATTCCTGATCGGCCGGCTTCATCTTGATACAGATGGCCAGTTGCAGCAAGGATGTGAAGCCGGCCAGCGGATCATCGAGAGCCGCTGCATGGCACACCGGCAAATTGTCGGCCACTTTCAGCCGTTCACATTCGTCGTCGGTCGGACGTCTAGGCGTCGGCTCCGCCCCCGAAACCTGCCGTTCGCTTGATGAGACGACCAACGTCAGAGATGGGTCGATTTGGTGCGTTCGCCGTCGGGTCGAAAGTACGCATTCGCCGAAACGGAACACGACATTGAGAGTGGGTGGCTGGCGAATGACCGGTGAGGGGTGTTCAGCCGACTCCTACGTGCCCACGCATCAATAACCGCAATGCCGACTGGCTCCGAGGGATGAATGACCGCTGCACCCTTAAATGCTGCACATGATTTGGCGCTTGGCCCTGTGTCCGGAGTGCGCGAATCCGCCCAGTCGCCATATGGGGCAACTAGTGATGTGCTGTTCGATGCGCCGCGTGATGCGTGATCAACACATCCTTGGAAAAACTGATCGTTGCAGGCAGATCGAATAGCAGCGCGTTGGTCCAATCTGACAACCCTGCGGACGCTTCACGGAAGCTTGCAGTCTGGCAATCTCTTCTCGCTACTAGCGGATAGGGGTTTTCCCTAATGAGAGGGTCGGCCATCTAACTGTGATGTACAGATTCTCTGAATGGCCGTCCGCGCGGGAGCTGACAACACCCCATGGATGTGCGAGAAAAGATTTCAAGTATTTGTTTTCAATGGCGATTGTCTGCCGACCTCGAGTTTTGTTGCAACGCAAGCTTCAAACTAAGTGAACAAAGTTCAAAGTTAAGTGGATCTCGGCACGACACGCGCGTCGGCATCCCTTCTTGAATTTGTCACCACCCGTCCATATAATTAGCACTCGCTGCACGAGAGTGCTAACAACTTCGCCGGTTGGCTCGGTCAGCCGGGTTTTCCAAGCGTTCTTCAGTTTCAATCAAGAGAGGAGTATGTATGAACCTTCGTCCTTTGCATGATCGCGTGATCGTCAAGCGTCTGGATCAAGAAACCAAGACCGCGTCGGGCATCGTGATCCCCGAAGCCGCAGCAGAAAAGCCGGATCAGGGCGAAATCCTGGCGGTCGGCCCGGGTAAGCGTGACGACAAGGGCGCACAGATCGCGCTCGACGTGAAGGTTGGTGACCGCGTCCTGTTCGGCAAGTACGCAGGCCAGACCGTCAAGGTCGACGGCAATGAACTGCTGGTGATGCGCGAAGAAGACATCATGGCCGTGGTGAACAAGTAAGCGCAAAGTCGCTACTTGCCCGGTTATATCCAAAGAATTCAAGGAGTTAGAAGATGGCAGCTAAAGACGTCGTATTCGGTGATTCCGCCCGTGCCAAGATGGTTGAAGGCGTGAACATCCTCGCGAACGCTGTGAAGGTCACGCTGGGTCCGAAAGGCCGCAACGTTGTCCTGGAACGCAGCTTCGGCGGCCCGACGGTCACCAAGGACGGTGTGTCGGTCGCAAAAGAGATCGAACTGAAAGACAAGCTCCAGAACATGGGCGCGCAAATGGTCAAGGAAGTGGCTTCCAAGACCAGCGACAACGCAGGTGACGGCACCACGACCGCGACGGTTCTGGCTCAGTCGATCGTCCGCGAAGGCATGAAGTACGTTGCTTCGGGCATGAACCCGATGGACCTGAAGCGCGGTATCGACAAGGCAGTGACGGCCGCTATCGAAGAGCTGCGCAAGATCAGCAAGCCGTGCACGACCAACAAGGAAATCGCACAGGTCGGCGCGATTTCGGCAAACAGCGACTCGTCGATCGGCGATCGTATCGCTGAAGCAATGGACAAGGTCGGCAAGGAAGGCGTCATCACCGTCGAAGACGGCAAGTCGCTGCAAGACGAGCTGGACGTTGTCGAAGGTATGCAATTCGACCGCGGCTACCTGTCGCCGTATTTCATCAACAATCCGGACAAGCAAGTTGCCGTGCTCGAAAACCCGTTCGTGCTGCTGCACGACAAGAAGGTTTCGAACATCCGCGATCTGCTGCCGGTACTGGAACAAGTCGCCAAGGCTGGCCGTCCGCTGCTGATCATCGCAGAAGACGTCGAAGGCGAAGCACTGGCAACGCTGGTGGTGAACAACATCCGCGGCATTCTGAAGACGGTTGCCGTGAAGGCTCCGGGCTTCGGCGATCGCCGTAAGGCCATGCTGGAAGACATCGCGATCCTGACCGGCGGCCAGGTCATCGCTGAAGAAACCGGTCTGACGCTCGAAAAGGCAACGCTGGCAGAACTGGGCCAGGCGAAGCGCATCGAAGTGGGCAAGGAAAACACGACGATCATCGACGGCGCTGGCGAAGCTGCAAACATCGAAGCGCGTGTGAAGCAAGTGCGCACGCAAATCGAAGAAGCTACGTCGGACTACGACCGTGAAAAGCTGCAAGAGCGCGTTGCCAAGCTGGCAGGCGGTGTTGCAGTGATCAAGGTCGGTGCTGCAACCGAAGTCGAAATGAAGGAAAAGAAGGCACGTGTCGAAGACGCACTGCACGCAACGCGCGCAGCTGTGGAAGAAGGCATCGTTGCTGGCGGCGGCGTTGCGCTGATCCGCGCACGTACGGCGATCGCCGGCTTGAAGGGCGCTAACGCCGATCAGGACGCAGGCATCAAGATCGTTCTGCGCGCAATGGAAGAGCCGCTGCGTCAGATCGTCACGAACGGTGGCGAAGAAGCCAGCGTCGTCGTGGCGGCAGTTGCTGCTGGCCAGGGCAACTACGGCTACAACGCAGCAACGGGCGAGTACGTCGACCTGGTTGACGCAGGTGTCGTGGACCCGACCAAGGTCACGCGTACGGCACTGCAAAACGCAGCATCGGTAGCAGGTCTCCTGCTGACGACCGACGCGGCTGTTTGCGAACTGCCGAAGGAAGACGCACCGATGCCTGGCGGCATGCCAGGCGGCATGGGCGGCATGGGCATGGACATGTAAATTGTGTCCGCTTCCCGGTCGGGCCTCTTGCAGAGGTTCGATTGGGGCCCGTGGAAAAGCGTGCCGAGACGTGCGCTTGCCAAAGAAAAGACCCGCAGAGATGCGGGTTTTTTCTTTGGCTTCGCGGGTTTCTGCGAGCGGGAAAGGAGCATTTGATCTTTAAGCTCGCTGACCGTGCCAGCAGCGCCAGACAGTGTTCGCGCAGGTACGCGGGCACCTCCAGCCACGCCTTCCTCTGGCGCTACTGTGGGCGCGGTGTCGATCACCCGGTTCGGAGGGCGTCCGGCGCTTCCTTGGGGCGCTTAAATGCCGGCGTACGACGCTATCTTGCCAGCGGTCGCGCTGGCGACTAGTCCGAACCGTCAGGGACGCTGATGCCGATGGGGACGCGCGTGCGATTTGCCGCGCTGGCCACGGTGTCGTCAGCAGCTTGCGGTTCAGCCACGAGTGGGTTACGCCGTCGCGTGAACGCAGCGCGGTCCCGCCACGGCGTCGCCGTTCCGGTTCGCGTGCGAAGTCACGTGGAACTCGACGCCGGTTCGTCGCAGTGGCGGACGGCGTTCAGTGGAACAGTACCTTGCTGCGACAGCGGTACTTAACAGAGCCGTCGGAATGGCAAATGCGCTAACCGATGCCTGCGTCAAATGACGCACAGCCGCCAGAACTTACATGCGATGTTCCGCGCATAGACAACTGATAATCCTATTCGGAGTTTTCGACAAAATAATCGGCTTGGCTGACGTTATAATGTCGCCATTTCGCGAATACGACTGCTAGCCAAAGGCGACTGAGTCGAGTAAGGAATAATTGCCGTCCCACAATGTTTCCAAATGTAATTTGATTTCCATTTCGACTTTATTTCGATTAGGTGGCCGACGTTAGGCGACTCGGTAAAGAATGCGGATAAATGAAGGGTCGGGAACAATTAAATAAAATAACTACTCTCCGCTAATCGTCTTCAGAAAATACCATTTTTGCGAAGTAAGGAAAGTATGGGAAAGGTTCGTGCTTTCTCGGCCAAATCGACCTACTTTTGCTGCGCTTTCGCGCTGGATCGGGTAGCATTTACCCCGCCTGCAACGAATCTTTGCACAAATTACCGAAGCTGTTGATATGGCTTGCGGTAAACCCTGCCTCAATCGTGGCACGCAAGTTCGAGCAATCATCGGAAGATATCCATTTCGTGTGCTGAATGTGCGCGCAAGCGAGCGCGGCGTCAGTGATGAATGGCTTCCTGCCAAAGAACGTCCGTATTAATCAAAGTTATTCCGGTTGCCTAAGCGGCGCTGAATATCCAGAAGAAGTAAAACCGATTTACTTGACCATAAGTTGTACTAATTAACGAGCGCCCGGTTTGGTGCGCATTTATTTACCCGAATCTCCATCAATAGATCCTGGGGTTTATTTATCGAGAATCTTCTCGACAGTGGAATTATTTGCCATGCTAAAACGACGTCAATTCATTAGTGGCCTTGCGGCTATCGGCGGAAGCTACTTGCTAAGCGCATGCGGTGGCGGCGGGACGGACGACACCGGCGCCAGCAATGGGCAGGCCGTTACCGATGCCAAAGCACATGCCGCCGCTTCGGCAAGCGGCACGACCATCCCTCCGGCAAGCTCGATCACCGACAGCAACGGCGCTGTCTGGACTATGTCAGGCGGCATGGTGTACAGGAACGGCGCGAAAGCCGGTAATACCTCGAACGTAACGCTCATCATCTATTCCGGGAACACCGTCTACTGCTCAGGCACCGGCGGTCAGTTCTACTCGTGGAATGGTTCGGGGTGGGTAGCTTGCCTCGACCCGCGTATGGGCGGCACGTCGGCCGAAGGTACGACACTGCCCGGTGCACCCTACATTATCGACAGAGATAACGCAGTGTGGACGCTGGTGAATGGCGTGGTCTACTGCAACGGTGCGACCGTAGGCAACACCTACAACGTGTCCCTGGTCCTCTGGTACGGCGGCAAAATCTGGCTTTGCGGCACGGGCGGCCAATTCTACGTCAACGTGGACGTCCGGAACCTGAAGGCGCAATGGCTCCCCTCGTCCGACCCGCGCATCGCTGCGGCGGCTACCGCGGGCATGTTCTACGGTGTCAACGGGCATTTTGACTACACCTATACGCCAACGCAGCTCGTATCGCTGCTGAGGGGTATGGGCTGTAGCACGTATCGCGTTGGTTGCACGGCCGATCAGAATCAGATCAACGCCGTGGTCAAGATCGCCCAGGCTTTCCAAAGTGCCGGCCTCAAGCTACTCGTCCTGATCGAACAGGGCGTCACCGATGCGAGCGGCCAGCTGTACCCCAACGAGGTCGCGGCCTACCTGGACAACATGGCGGGTGCGAAGACGATCGCCGCAGCGATGGCGCCGTATGGCGTGACGATGTACGAATGCGGCAACGAATTGACGCGCCAGAACGCCACCGTAGTGGACTTCTCGTATGCCGGTGCGTTGGCCGTGGACTTCAACAACACCAACTGGCCGATCATGCGCGGTGCAATGCGCGGCATGATGGACGGCGTGAAGTCGGTCCAGCCATCGGCCAAATGCGGTATCAACTTCTGCGTGGCGGACATCGGCGCGGCCGACGCGCTCTGGGAAGGCATGCAACCGGACGGCACCAGCGGCCATCAGCCGTTGCGCTGGGACATTACGACCTGGCACAACTACGCGGCCTACGGCGACATCTTCGCCATTGGCAGCGACGGTAAGGGTCCGGCGTTCGACCTGCCAACGTATTGTAAGGCTCGCTATGGCGTACCGTTCATGATCACCGAATGGAACACGGGTCCGCAAGAGACCGAAAGCTTCCGTGCGACCTACATTACGTCGCAACTGACCGAATTCTATGCGGCGCGCAAGACGCACAACATCCAGTCGGTAATGTATTACGTCCTCGACAGTGGCGACAATACTTACGGCATTATGAACAACGGTTCGCCGATCAGTCAGCCGTACAGTGCGTTCACTGCTTTCACGTCGGCTCACCCTGACAATTAAGCGCAAGTCAATAGCCGTTTAAACGCTGCTAGAAGCAATTGCAAAACGAACCGGGCGTCTTCGGCAACGAAGACGCCCGGTTTGCGTTCGTGCCTCCGAAAGCCATGCAGAGCTCGCAGATCGCATTGTTGCAAGCTTTGCAGGCGAACCGCGTCGCGAGAAGCGCATCGGTTACTCAACGTTTTGCGACTATACCGCCCGACTTTGCGCCGCAACTGCCTGGCCCAACAGACTTGCACATAACATTTGCTTAAATCAGCCTACTAGCGGATCGCGCGTGAGGGGGCTGTCCGGACACCGTTCGCGCGACGGCGGCTAAAGGCGAAGGTGTGCAGTACAAGGTGTGCAGTACATACAGTTTGCAGGGGGCAACCCAGACGCCCACCCTCTATGTTTGGAGACACAGATGGATATCGATTCGCAAACCGTGCCTGCTTCCCAACCCAGCCTTTCGAAAAGAGTTCTGGCGAGGCACGTTAGCGCAAGGACGTTCAGCTACGTAATCGACCGGTTATCGTTTCACAGACTTAATGGGCTTGCGGAGAAGCATCTGCGCGCACGAGGTCACAAGATGGCCGTATTCGCGAATGAACATATCGGCGGGTTTATCCATGTTTTCGGTGTCTACGAGCAGGAAGAACTCGACGTGCTGTTCAGCTTCCTTGAGCCTTTGCGTGACGTTTTCCGCGCGGGCATCGGGTTAGACATCGGTGCCAATATTGGCAACCATAGCCTGTACTTCTCAAGAATATTCGACGAGGTTCATTGCTTTGAGCCCGACCCGTCGACCTTCTATCTGCTCCAGTTCAATGTGGGTTTCCGCAAGAAGATCAAAGCATTCAACATTGGCCTAGGAGATGAAAAAGGAACCTTCAAGTTGGCAGAGGTACCCGACAACATGGGCGAATCGGTCATCGTTACTGACCAGTTCGAGGCTGATGCCGACGCGAACTACATCGATGTGCAGGTCGACAAGCTTGATAATCTCGACTATCGCGAGAAAGGGCCTTGCTTCATAAAGATGGACGTCGAGGGGTTCGAGCCCAAGGTGCTGCACGGTGCCTTACGCACGATAACGAAGCACTGGCCACTGATCGTACTGGAGCAGCATGAAAGTGACTTCAAAGACGGAGATTCAGAATCGATTTCTACCCTGAGGGACCTGGGATACAAATTTTGTTGGCATCAAAGCGGAACAGGGTCACGAAATACATTTGTCCGGCGCATTTTCAACTTCACGGAAATGTTCTCTGGACGTACGCATAAAGTGGTGACCGCCGAGTTCGTTCCACCAGGAAATTATTCGATGCTTATAGCAGTACCTCCACGCTTTCAGGGTGCTCTTCGCGTGTGACGACGATGCTGCCCTGAAAGCATCGACTGCCGTCGTCCTACATCGACTCTGCCGGATCCCGACGAGGACACCAACACCTCGTCGTGAGCGGACTATCGACTGCTTCGCTCACCGTTGCCGCAAAATAGTCTTTTGGCTGCGGCACCGTATTGTTATCGGTGCACGCCATCACTTCATCCAATGTCGCACGAGCACGACGGATAGATTTATCCGCCAGTCGACCATCTCAAGCTTATTCTGATCTCTATTGGCGTCATGCTAAATGCAATGGCGCAACTTTGGTTGAAAGCAGGAGCGAACGCGCTTGGAGCACTCAGGTTCAGTGTTCGCACAGCATTCGCAACGCTTCTCAGAGTGGGGTTCGAGCCTCACATCATGGCAGGGCTCGCTTGTTATGTGCTCTGAGCCTCGCAATCTGGATTGCGGCGCTGTCAAGGTCCCAGTGAGCGTGGCGTCTCCGATGCTCTCCTTCGGCTACGTGGTCAATGCGATAGCCGCCTGCGGCGGTCCGCTCCCTTGCTTGCTGCGTCCAGCTTCAAGTCGCGGCGACCACACTCAGGACGCACAGCACGATAATCAGCAGGCTCCAACGGTTTTTGATTGCGAAGACGATCGGGTCGTCATTCATCTGCCCGCGGAACGCGATCATCCAGACGCGGCTGATCCAATACAGGAGCAGGCAAAAGAGAACCCACAGCCTGTGAGGATGGTGATACAGCACGGGAACGTTAGTCGAATTCATGTAGAGCGCGAGCACGAGCACTGCGACGTAGCCAGCCGCTGTTCCGAACGAGCGCACGATGCTCATGTCGCCAGCTAGATAGCCTCGTCCTGCTACCGACGTCTTGCCGTCCCGCTGGAGCTTGTCGAGCTCCGTATAGCGCTTGACCATCGCCAGGCTCAGAAAGAACATCACCGAGAACATGATCAACCAGTCGGAAAGCAGAATGTCGCCGGCCGCCCCGCCTGCAACAATGCGCGCGGTATAAAGCGTCGCGAGCACGAACACGTCGATCAGCATCATCCGCTTCAGACGGAAGGAGTAGGCGAGTGTCATCACTACATAGCCCGTCAGCACGAGCTGGAATTTCGGCGACAACATGACCGCAAGGCTTGCAGACAGAAAGAGCAGCAGAAGCATCAAGACGATGCCTGCCTGGAGCGGTAACTCGCCCGAAGCAAACGGCCGGTTGCGCTTTCGGCTATGGCGCCTATCCGCATCGAGATCGAGCATATCGTTCAACAGGTACACCGACGATGCACAAAAGCAGAACGAAAGGAATGCAATTCCCTCGTCGATCAGAATGTCGACTTCGGTGAAACGATGTGATGCAAGCAGCGGCACAAAAATCAGCAGGTTCTTGACCCATTGATAAAGCCGCATTTCCCTGAGCACGAGCCGAAAGAACGGGCGCGATTCCTCAAAGAAAAGAGTCGTTTGATTTACTTTTCTCGCAGCCGCCTCAATGCTCTTGCTCCCCACGACAATCGCCTGTCGGGCCAGCTTCCATACGGGTATATCGGCGCGCGCATTGCCGCAGTAGTCGAAGCCTTGTATGCCGAACGTGGCGGACAATGCCTCCGCCTTGTGCGAGCCGGAAAGATTGCGCGAGTCATCGCTTGCCATTACGCCTTTAAAAAAACCGAAGTGCGAGGCAATTTGTTCTGCATACCGGTGATTACCGGCGGTGCATAGATAGAGATCGCGTCCGCTAGACCGCTCCTGCTTCAGAAAATCGACCAGGCGGGCGTTGTACGGAAGCAAAGATACATCGATCGCGACGCGAGCGGCGATCTGGGCTTTCAAATACCCCTTGCCGCGTAATAGCCATGCTATGCAAAGGAACGCGTAGAGGGGGTTCTGTTTGATCAGTACAAGGAACGATTCGATCAAAACATCACTATGGGTCAACGTGCCGTCCAGATCGACACAAAGCGGGACAGTTGCACCGGTCATCAGTAGCCTCGACGAGTTGCAGATGTGACTTCACGCATGCAGCGGCGCGTCCTCGGTCGCTACGTTGCAGGTAGCCTGACGCACGACGTCGAGGTCAGCGCCGCGGCGCGTCATCTTTAACCTACCACACGTTTTTTAACGGCGAAGTCTCGCTGGTGTTCCTTGGCGTAGGGAACGGAGGTCGTGGCCGATTTCACCTAAGGTGCGAGGCGGAAGCTAACTTATGGCCGAACAATATCGATGTGTCTCGCCGGTTACCTGATTTTGGCCTCTTATGATTTCGCGTCGACGTCCGACACAAAACCGCGCTACCATGCATCCACGATGTCGTCGCAAGCGACGCGAAATGCGGGAAAAATGTCCGTCCCCGCGCTACGTATCCGAGGAGAATCGCGAGGACGCACGCAGCGGCTTGAGGGCGAGGTGAAACCAACCCGGCTTGTGCTCAAGCGCGCAGTTCGTCAATAATTCGCATAGCTATATCTCGAGTGTTCCTCTGTCTGACGGCATCAAAAGACAAGGTCTGCTGATCGTCGAGGAACTCGAACCCCAGTCCCGATCAAAGCAGTAGAAGCGCATCTTGCAGTATCGTCCCCGCACCTAGTTGTCATTCAATGCATCGGCGTCCCACAGGACAGCCTCGGTTGGCGAGAGTACGCATGCCCCTTCACCGGTAAAAAAGGCCATTCATGTTGACATCGATGAGAAGTTTCTTTGAAAGAATTCGTTGGCCCGAATTCTGCGACCACGTCGTTGTATTCGTGTTTGCTTCGTCTCTCTATGCTGCTGTGCTGTACAACACCGGCATTCATACGTCATTCATGCAAGTGCTGGTCGGGCTGGCCATTCTGCTGGCAATCGGCATCTACGGATATAAGTCGCGTGCCGAATGGCGCACGGCGATCCTCGCGATCGTGTTTATAGCCGTCGTGTTATTTGCTTGCGGATTCTTGCGTGAGTTCAGTTACGACGGCCTGAATTACCATAGCGCTGTGGCGCTCGCGCTAGATGCGCAAACCAGCGGCATAAGCGGTGTGCATGAGATTCGCGGTATGTTCTGGGCGGAGCACTATCCGAAGGCGTTTGAATTTTTCGCATATACCGCTCACGTCCTGACCACGCGCTTCAACAGCGGTAAGTCTTTCACTTTGTTGCTTAGCGTACCTGCGTTGGTTTGCTTAATGCAGGTGTTCCGATGCGCCAGATACTCGAGTAAGACAGCGTTAGCCGCGGCGGTCGCGTGCGTCTATAATCCGGTCGCGTTCGGTCAGCTGACAACGCTATACGTCGATGCGGCGCATTATTACTGCTGGACTGTCTTCTCAGTCAATCTCCTTCTGGCCGTTGCGAAGAGGCCGTACTCCGCGGTCCAGTTAGGTGGCGCACTTGTACTTCTCATTGCTTCCAAGATGACTGGGCCGGTGTTCGTTGCCGTTTCCATACTGGTGATTTTTGTTGCGGCACTTGTGACGCAAGACAGGAATGACTTTCTAAAAAGACATTGGAAAGTATTCGGGCACATTGCTCTCTGGTCGGTTGTCGCTGTTTTTGTCGTCGGCTATTCGCCATACATGCAGAATGTCCTTGCCGGCAAGCACATCTTCTATCCGATCCTCGGGGAGGGGAAGATAGATATCATAACCGGCCAGGCGTCGCCGCGTTTTCTGGGCATGAATCCGTTGCACCGGCTCGTTCTGTCCTATTTTTCCGTGCCCGCTAATTGCAGTGCTTGCGTAGCAGCCGAGCCGACCTTCGTGCTGTCGAAGGAACATCTGCGCGACGCCTTCATCGCACTCCATACGGCCGATACGCGCTTCTCCGGATTCGGTCCGTTCTTCGGCGTGATGCTGATACTTGGCGTGATCGCAGTGTTCGGAAGAAAGAAGGACACGAACATTGTGAGGATCTATTTGCTGACGACGCTGGCAATCGTTCTGGTGCATCCTCAGTCGTGGTGGGCACGGTACGTTCCCATGTTGTATACGGTTCCTTTTCTGGCGGCCGCCGCTTTTTCCAATAGCCGCCGAATCTTGCACGGGATAATCGCGCTGGCGTTGCTTAACTCGTTGTTGGCGGCGGCAAGTGTGGCGGGCTACATCATAGTGAAACAGAGTCACTATGGAAACGCCGTGGCCTCGGTTCGCGACCTATGCGCGCAACGGCCACTTACTTTGCCTCCTTCCGAACTGAACTGGCAGTTCGATCTGAGAGACGACAATTTCCAGATGACGACAAACGGCGCGGCTGCGCAGTCTGAATGCCGTGTAAATTTCGACCAGTTGATGATCTTGAAGAAGTAGAGGTTCGGCCGGTCACAGGCACCGCAGTGCCCGGATGGTGGGCGCGCTTCGGTTGCCGTCAACTCCCTGAACGAGGTTGCATCGATGGAAAGGAAGCAGTTTATGAATTGGGTTCGGCGTGGATGCACCAATTTCGCCTTGATCACCCTCGTTGGTTTCTTTGGATTCGTGCCGCTTAGCCTCGCGGCGACCGGCGAGTCGCAGGCCGTCGCAGCACAGAAAACGGCAGCCGCGTCTGACGGTGCGCCTGCCCCGGCAGCGGTGGCGGCGACGACGCATGGAGCGACTCGGACTTCGTCGAATGGACGTCGGATTACGGACCTGATCGGATCGAATGGCTGGCCGTCGTCGGAGCAGGACGTCATCGTCTGGAAGTACATGGGGCTGCGCTGGGGCCGCGATTCAGCGTGGCCCGAAGCGAAATCGCCGTACAGTCCTTTGGACGTCACAAAGTCAGGCCCCGGCAATGCGGACTTGCCGTCGACAATTCTTCGCAACAACCGGAATGGGATCCGGTCGTTAATCTATCTGGGATACACGCCCACCTGGAATGCGCGAGTGCCGGGCGATTCATTGTCTGCGCCGCGAGATGTCTCCTATTGGGAGAAATATGTGGAGGCCGTTGTAAAGAAGTACTCGGCACCTCCGTATAACGTGAAGTATTTCCAGATCTGGAACGAAGCCTGCGGTGAAATGGCAAACGGATCGCGGCAAGCCTCTTTTTGGCACGGACCGGGATATCGCGACGATCCCGCCGACTCAAAACCTTACGCGAATGCGATGCAGGACTATGTGAACCTGATCCATATTCCCGCTGCCCGAATTATTCGCAAATATCACGCGTATGTGGTCTACGGAGGATGGCCCGATCAGGGCGGTCTCGACAATTACTTTAAATGGTTGGAGTATTACAGTCCCGAACAGCATGCGAGAATGATCGACTGGGTGGACTACCTGGACATTCACTATCTTGGCGTCGAAGATCTTGAAACGCTCTATCGGCGCTATGGTGCCTCGGGCAAAATACGCGGTATTTGGCAAACCGAAATTGGAAACGACTACCTGCACAATCAGAATTATCTCCCCCAGTATTACTTTGACCTCGCTGTGTGGGCGCTGAAACGGAACTGGGACGACCCGAATAAGTACGTAACGATGGTCTACCACTGGGACGGACAGCTAACCAATCGTGGTGAACCTAGGACCTACACTCCATCCGGTCGTGCTTTGATCACACTGACGAAGAACGTTTCCGGGGCGCTCTCGTCGTTTAACCACCCAGTAACATACAGTCAAGGGTTGTCGGGCAAAGCGCTTTATTCGGACAACAAAATTGTGTTCCAGATAGTCGGTAAGAAGGGGCGAGGATCGATCGAAGTAAAGGATCTTCCCGCTCCGCCTACGCGCCGGTTCAAGGCCATCTACATCGACGCGGTCGAGGGAACAATGGTTCGCGACGCGGATATCGTGTCGTCATGGAAAGGTAATACCCTTTCCCTGCAATTCAATGTGCCGGCCCCGAAAAAGGACCTGGACGGCAAGCCGCGCGACTATCTGGGGTACGTGTTAGTCACGCCGTTGCCTTGAAGGTGGAGCGGAGTGAAGCGGCTAGGCCTATCGCCTCAATGACCCAGCGGTCCCGGGTTTATGCGGGCAGAGCCAAGCAGTTCTCGCGCAGGTACGCGAGGACGCCCGCCACGCTTTCGTCGGGTGTCAATGCGGCGGTGTCGATCACGAGTTCGGGATTGAGCGGGGCTTCGTAGGGCGCTGAAATGCCGGTGAACGATGCAATCTCGCCCGCCAGCGCCTTTGCATAAAGTCCTTTCGGATCGCGGCGCGCGCAAGTTGCGACGGATGCGGACAGGTACGTTTCGACAAAATTGCCGGCGCCGATGATCTCACGCGCCATCGCGCGATCGGCCTGCATTGGCGAGATGAGCGCTGTGATGACAATCAGGCCGGCGTCGTTCATCAACTGGGCCACATGCGCGACGCGGCGAATGTTTTCGTGGCGGTCCTGCTGGTTAAAGCCAAGGTCGCGGCCCAGGCCGTGGCGAACGTTGTCGCCGTCAAGCACGTAGCAGGCCTGGCCCTGCGACACGAGTTGCCGTTCCAGTTCGAACGCGATGGTCGACTTGCCCGCCCCGGACAGGCCTGTGAGCCAGATCGTGACCGGCTTCTGGCGCAGAATCCGCATCCTGTCCGCAAGCGTGATCATGCCGTGAAAGCGTTGCACCGGGCCGCAGGTTTCTTTCTTCATGGTCATTCCGTAAAACGTAAACGCATTGCCAACCCTGCCGCCGCCCGCCCACGTTTGGTGGGCGCTCGGTGCAGTCGACGATAGCGGGTCATCTTTTCCGATTCGAGCGCCCTGTCAAACACGCTGTCGGTAATTGCCTTCTCTATCCCATTCCCGACAAAAGATTATCCTCGTCTTTGCTTACGTCGGAGCGCAGGATGGCCGGCGACTGTCGCTCATCCGCAGCGGACGAGAAAAACGTTTGCGCCGGAGTACGAAGATTCGGACTTTTCATTGTGTAACGCACGTCGAACTGTAGATGCGGGCATCGGCCTGCGTCGCCGGGGCAGGCAATGGATAAAAGCATAGAGAAGTGCCGTGGCCATAGCAAACCGCGTGGTCCGCTCGTCTTGCTCAAATCCATGCTCCGAGCGTGGCGCATCACCCTGAGCAAGGCGGCCGCTTCAAGTGATGCCCCCGCGACACGCCCGATCGCCCGATACGCTGTAAGGATGGCGGAGGCCTCAGTGCCTCGCTTCCCCCGGTGCCGCATCTTTGCCCGCGGTCGGCGGCGTGTCCTCGTCGCTGCTGCGAGCCCAGAAAAAGCGATCCGGCATATATGCACCCATGCCTGGGCGGAAGGCGGCGCGCATCGCCTGGTACAGGTACTCCTGCGCCTCGCGGACCGCCTCTGCCGGTTCCTGGCCGTTGGCGAGGAGCGCCGCGATAGCGGAACCCAGTGTGTCGGTGAGGCCCATGATCCGGTGGCTGCCGCGGTCCCACATGTCCTGGCGCAACTGACCGTCTTCGCTGAAAAGCGTATTGACGAGCCGGTGCGTGCCGGTTTCGGTCGACAGAATGTATTCGCAGCCCTGCGACAGCAGATGCGAGATCGCCGCGTCGAGGCTCGGCGCTTCTGCGTCGCCGTCGGGTTGGGCGAGGGCGAGCAGCGTGGCGGAATCGGCGACCAGCAAAGTGGTCTGCGGCGCAAGCAGATCGGCGATGGCTTCGCGCAATTCGTCGGCGGCGAGCACGTGTTCGTCGTCGAGCGTGAAGTCGGGGGCAAGGATCAGCGGAATGTCGTCGTAGTCGGCTACGACTTCGGCGATTGCGCTCACCACCTCGGCTCGCGTGCAGGCGCCGACCTTGAAGGCTGCAATCGGCATGTCCTCGAGCAGCATGCGCGCCTGGGTCGCCACGACTTCTGGATCGAGTCCGTTGACCTCGTCGCAGCTCGCCGAGTCGCGCACGGTATAGCCGGTGAGCACAGAGACGCCATGACAGCCCATGCTGGCGAGGGTCATCAGGTCGGCTTGCAAGCCGGAGCCGCCGGTAGGATCGGAAAGGCCGAAGGTGAGGACGATCGGAGGCGTGTCGCTGGGCATGAAAATATACGAAGGAGCAGAATTTTTGGCGCAGTGAGTGCGCAATCGGCTCAATTATGCGTCCTAAACCGGCGCGGGGGCGTTTTTTCGCATTGAGGCCGGCGCCGTGCGGGCAACCTGTGGCGCGACGCCGCACGCAGCGCCGCTTTGCGCACTCCGCATTGCCGGGGGCCGTTGCGCAGGCGGACTCGGCGTTTGCGATTGCTAGGCATTGGGGCGGCAACACGGTACCATCATGGCTTCCGTTTCCACGGATTTCACGACGCGACACAAGAATGGAATATCAAAGCTGGATGTGCCTGATTTGCGGCTGGATTTACGACGAAGAAGCCGGTTTGCCGGACGAAGGCATTGCGCCGGGCACTCGTTGGGAAGACGTTCCCATCAACTGGACATGCCCCGAGTGCGGTGCGCGCAAGGAAGACTTCGAGATGGTCCAGATCTGAAGTCCGACAGCGCACGGCGGTGCTCCGCCGAGGTGTGGCATTGCGCCGGAACGTCCTTCTGCGGGCCGTGTCGCAATCACAGGTTGACGTTGCATGGTCTGTCATGGCGCATTGGTCGTTCTGCTTCCGTCGCTGCGCAGGTGCCATTGCGCATTTGTCATTGTTCAGTCGCCGGTTCGCGCGTTAGGCGCTCAGTCTGCGTGCGGCGCCAAACGGCGGCCCGCCGGCTTTCCGTCGCCAACTCATGACTCTTCAATCCGCAGCCCCCGTTTCCTTCGACGCATTGCCTAATCCGCGCGGCGGCGCGGTTCGCCCGGCGGAACTTGCGCTGGCCGAGGCGCTGCTGGCGTTTGAGCAGCACACCGGTTGCACCACGGCGCTGGTGCGCGCCTCGCACGCATTGCGCAGCGCCGGGTGGCTGAGCGCTACGCGTTTTGCCGACGCGCTCGTGCGCCTTTCGCCGCTGGCCGCGGGAGATCCCGCCGAGGCCGAGAATGTGCGGCCGGCGTTCGGGGCCGCGCTGCGCGACTTCCGTGCGGCGCTCGAGCGTCACAATCTGCGCGAGATGGCCTGTTCACCCACGCTTTTCAGTCATTACCGCGCGCTGTGTGCCGATCCCGGGGAACACACCTCCGCTTCTCCGGTTGCTTTCGAAGACCTCGCGCTGACCGCGCGGCCGGTGCCGCCCGTATCGTTCCATGCGCAGTCGGCCGAGCAGTTGGCTCATCTGCGTGCGCGGTATGAACGCGCGCTGCTGCCGGTGCTGCGCTCCCAGCCCGATACCGGCAGCGTAGCGGCGCGCGCGGCCACGAATGCCGCGCTGGACGAACTCGACGCTGTATTCACCGAGCTCGCCGGTCCGGACCCGTACGACTTCTGGCGTCTTGCGAAGGCTTGCGCCCGCGCGTTGCGAGTCAGTGGACGCGCGGCGGGCGAGCCCGACGCCCGGCGTTTCTACGCGCGTTGCAATCTGGCGCTCGCCGATCACGCGCGCGGCATCGAGCGCGCGCAGCGTTCGCTGGTGCGAGCGACTCTCGCGTTGCTGTGGCGCGATTACGCACTGTTCGGCGCCGCCGCGGAAGACGCCGACCAGGTCGAGGTGCTGCACGACTACGGCTTGACCGTCGACTGGCACGTCGCGGGCACGCAGGCATCCGAAATGCTTTGGGAAGCCGGTGCGGTCGAGGCGCAGTCGGTGAGCGCGCGCACTTCGCTGACACGGGAACTCGGTGTGCTGAGCGTCAACGCCCACGCGTACGAAGATTTTCTGCAGACGGCCGATGCCGCGATCTCTGCGCTCGCCGAACATGCGCGCGCCGCGGATCAGCCTGAAAAGGCCGATCCAAGCGAAGCGCTGCAAGCGGGCGAGGCCGCCTACCGGCTCGGGTCCGCAGCTTGCGCGCTCGGCCTCGGCCATGTCGCGCTGCTAGCCGATGCGCTCGGACTCGCGTGGCGTCGTCGCGCTCATGCAGGCGTGTCGACGCCTGCGGTGCGCGCTCATGTGTTCGTCGACGCACCCGCGGCGAGCGCGCTCGAAGGCGCCGCCGAGGCGTTGCGTGCGACGCTGCACAAGGTGGCGGCGGGCGTGGCGCCCCCGGCCAGCGGCGCGGCACTCGCTGCGCTCACGCGCTCGATCGAGCAGGGCGGCGCGTAACCGGCCTCGGGTGCGCAAGGGCCGCGCGAAGAGCGCGTCACGCAGGCGAGCGCGCCGCTCAAAGCTGCACCGTGGCAAGGCCCGCGTGCGTGATAGAGTGCAACATGATTCGCCGTCGATGGCTCGCGGCACGCTGCCTGACTCGCGTCGCCAATCCACGCTCAAAGCCCGCCATCCTGCACCGTCTTTGCTAAAATCCGAACTATGTCCAAGAGTACCGATCGCATCAATCTGACCAACCAGTTCCTGATCGCCATGCCCAACATGGCCGATCCGACGTTTTCAGGAACGGTGGTCTACCTTTGCGATCACAGTGAGCGCGGCGCGCTCGGCCTCGTGATCAACCGGCCGACCGATATCGACCTGGAAGCGCTCTTCAGTCGCATCGACCTCAAGCTCGAAATCGAGCCTCTCCTTCATGTTCCTGTGTATTTCGGTGGCCCGGTGCAAACCGAGCGTGGCTTCGTGCTGCACGACCCGAAAGACGGCAACACCTATACGTCCTCCATGTCGGTGCCGGGCGGCCTCGAGATGACCACGTCGAAAGACGTGCTCGAGGCGGTCGCGAGCGGCACGGGCCCCGAGCGTTTCCTGCTCACGCTCGGTCACGCCGGCTGGGGCGCGGGTCAACTGGAAGAAGAGATCTCGAAGAACGGCTGGCTGACGGTCGAGGCCGATCCGAAAATCGTGTTCGACGTGCCGGCCGAAGAGCGTCTCGAAGCGGCTCTGGCGCTGCTCGGCATTTCGCTGTCCATGCTGTCGGGCGAGGCCGGGCACGCATGAGGGGCGCCGCATGAGCCTGCCGGCCGGACGTGAGGCGACGCTGCTTGCGTTCGACTACGGTGAAAAGCGCATCGGCGTGGCGGTCGGCAATTCGCTGACGAAGAGCGCGCGGCCGCTCGTCATCGTGCAGAATCGCAGCCGCGAATATCGCTTCGTAGAGGTGGGCAAACTGATCGCCGAATGGAAGCCGGACGCGCTCGTCGTCGGCTTGCCGATGCATCCGGACGGCACGCCGCACGAAATGACGCAACTCGCCAAACGGTTCGGCAATCAATTGAACGGCCGCTTCAATTTGCCCGTCACGTGGGTCGACGAGCGTTATTCGTCGGTTGAGGCAAAGTCGGGTATCCGCGAGGGCAAGGGCCGAGCCGACATGCTCGACGCCGAAGCTGCCAGCATCATCCTTCAGCAATATCTAGACGGACTTTCCGACCATCATGAGTTCCATTGACGCCGAAGCGCTTTATCGCGCGTTGCTCGACCAGATTCGCGCCGCCTATGGCGACGAGTTCGGTGCGGCACAAAACGGTGCCGAGGGCGCCGTGCTCGCCGGCATTTACAGCGGCGGTGCGTGGCTCGCCGAACGGCTCGCGCATGATCTGAAGCTGGCGAGTTTCGGCGTTGTGAATGTCGCACTGCATCGGGACGACTACGCGAAGAAAGGTCTGCACTCGCAGGCGAGCCCGACCTCGCTGCCTTTCTCCGTCGACGGCCGCCGCATCGTGCTGGTCGACGACGTGCTGTACACCGGCCGCACGATCCGCGCAGCGCTCAATGAACTCTACGACTACGGCCGCCCGGCGGCGGTCGAACTGGCGGTGCTCGCCGATCGCGGCGGGCGCGAGTTGCCGGTAGCGGCACGCTTCGTCGGCGGCGTGGTGGATGTGCCCGCGGACGCGACGCTGGTGCTCGCGCGCGAGGAGAGCAGCGCAGGCGAGCCGCGTTTCACCTTTCACACCGAAGCCCGCGCCGATTGAGCGCGGCATCGGGCGCGAGTGCGCACGCACCGCGACTCGCCGCCCGCCGCACAACGTTGAAGTCCGTATCTCCAGCAGGTAACTCATGAACACCGCGAACCAGGCCTCTCACGACCAAGCCGATAGCGCCACCGAGCGCTTCCGCTACGGCTTCCTGAAGGGCAACCCGCAGCTCACGAAAAACGGCGAGCTGAAGCATTTGTTGTCGATTGAAGGTTTGCCGAAGGCGATCGTCAACCACATTCTCGACACGGCAAGCCAGTTCGTCAGCGTGACGGATCGCGAGGTCAAGAAGGTACCGCTCCTGCGCGGTAAGTCGGTCTTCAATCTGTTCTTCGAGAATTCGACGCGCACACGCACCACGTTTGAAATTGCCGCGACACGGTTGTCGGCCGACGTGCTGAACCTGAACATCAACGCTTCGTCTACGAGTAAGGGCGAATCGCTGCTCGACACGATCAACAATCTGTCGGCCATGCATGCCGACATGTTCGTCGTGCGCCATGCGTCGAGCGGCGCGCCGTATCTGATCGCCCAGCACTGTGCACCGCACGTGCACGTGATCAATGCCGGCGACGGCCGTCATGCGCACCCCACCCAGGGTCTGCTCGACATGTACACGATCCGCCACTACAAGAAGGACTTCACGAACCTGCGCGTGGCGATTGTCGGCGACATTCTGCATTCGCGCGTCGCGCGCTCGGACATACACGCGCTGACCACGCTCGGCGTGCCCGAAGTGCGCGCGATCGGCCCGCGCACGCTGCTGCCGGGCGGCCTCGAACAAATGGGCGTGCGAGTGTTCCACAACCTCGACGAAGGGCTGAAGGACGTCGACGTGATCATCATGCTGCGTCTGCAGAACGAGCGGATGAGCGGCGCGCTGTTGCCGTCGGCGCAGGAGTATTTCAAGAGCTGGGGCCTGACGCCCGAGCGGCTCGCGCTCGCCAAGCCCGACGCAATCGTGATGCATCCGGGCCCGATGAATCGCGGCGTCGAAATCGATTCGCAGGTGGCCGACGGTCCGCAATCGGTGATTCTGAATCAGGTGACGTTCGGCATTGCAGTGCGCATGGCGGTGATGGGGATCGTCGCAGGCAATAACGATTGATCCGGCAAACGCATGCGCGCGACGCCACCCCGGCGCACATGCGGCAAACAACGCAGAACCTGGCCGAATCCGGCCGAAACATTAAGGCAGCGCATGAAGATTCGTATTCAAGACGGCACGCTGATCGATCCGGCAGCGGGTACCGAACAGCAGCAGGACGTTTTCATCGAGGCGGGCAAGATCGTCGCGCTCGGCAACGCGCCCGCCGGTTTCGAGACGACGCAAACCATCGACGCGCGCGGTCTGCATATCGCGCCCGGTCTTGTCGACCTGTCCGCGCGTCTGCGCGAGCCGGGCTTTGAACACAAGGCCACGCTCGAATCGGAAATGGCCGCGGCGCTCGCCGGCGGCGTGACGAGCCTCGTCTGTCCGCCGGACACCGATCCGACGCTCGACGAACCCGGTCTCGTCGAAATGCTGAAGTTCCGCGCCCGTAATCTCGATCAGGCGCATGTGTATCCGCTCGGCGCGTTGACGGTTGGCCTGAAGGGCCAGGTCATCACGGAAATGGTCGAACTGACCGAAGCGGGTTGCATCGGTTTTTCGCAGGCCGACGCGCCGGTGGTGGATACGCAGGTGTTGATGCGCGCGCTTCAATACGCGAAAACGTATGGCTACACGGTGTGGCTGCGTCCTGTGGATGCCTATCTCGGCAAGGGCGGCGTGGCGGCGAGCGGCGCGCTGGCGTCGCGGCTCGGCCTTTCCGGCGTGCCCGTCGCGGCGGAAACCATCGCGCTGCATACCATCTTCGAACTCGTGCGTGTGACGGGCGCGCGGGTGCATCTGTCGCATGTGTCGTCGGCGGCGGGCATCGCGCTCATGCGCGAGGCGAAGGCCGAGGGCTTGCCGGTTTCGTGCGACGTCACCGTGAACCATGTGCATCTGATCGACCTCGACATCGGCTACTTCGACGCGCAGTTCCGGCTCGACCCGCCGCTGCGTCAACAGCGCGATCGCGAAGCGATCCGCGCGGGTCTCGTCGACGGCACCATCGACGCAATCTGCTCCGACCACACACCGGTCGATGACGACGAAAAACTGCTGCCCTTTGGCGAAGCGACACCGGGTGCTACCGGCCTCGAGCTGTTTCTGTCGCTAACGGTGAAATGGGCCGACGAAGCCGGTGTGCCGCTTGCAAAGGCGCTCAACCGCATCACCGCAGCGCCGGCCGCCGTGCTCGATCTGCCGGCGGCGGCCAACGTTTCGGTAGGCAGCGTAGCCGACCTCTGCGTGTTCGACCGTCACGCGCATTGGCGCGTCGAGCCGCGCGCGCTGAAGAGTCAAGGGCATAACACGCCGTTCCTCGGTTACGAATTGCCGGCTCGCGTTCGCGCGACCATCGTGGCCGGTCGCGTCGCATTCGAGCAGCGCTAACGTACCCGGCATGGCTCACGCATTGGCCAGCCTGAATTTCGCATCGACCCGCAACGGAAAGCTCCAAACATGAAGCTCGCGTTACGCAAGGCCCGTCTCATCGCGCATCTGCTGCACGGCATGTGGATCGTGGCGACGCGCTTTCCGAAAGCTGACGCGGACCGGCGTCACGCGCTCAATCGCGAATGGTCGCTGAAGATCCTGCGCCTGTGCGGCATGCGGCTCGTCGTGCATAACGACGGCGCGCGGCTCGACCGCGGTGCGCTTGTGGTGGCCAATCACATCTCGTGGATCGACATCTATGTGATCAATGCGTGGCGGCCCACGCCGTTCGTGTCGAAGGCGGAGATCCGCCACTGGCCGTTGGTCGGCTGGCTCGCGCAGCAACTGGATACGGTCTTTATCCAGCGTGAGAAGCGCAGCGACGCAAAGCGGATCATGCATGAGCTGTCCGACCGTTTGAGCGCGGGCGAGCTGATGTGCGTGTTTCCGGAAGGCACGACGTCCAATGGACTCGCGCTGTTGCCGTTTCACGCGAATATGTTTCAGGCGGCGGTGTCGGCCGCCGCGCCGGTGCAGCCGCTATGCATCATGTATGAGGACGCGCACGGCCGGCAGTCCACGGCGCCTGCCTATATCGACGATCTGTCGCTCGCGGACTCGCTTAACTTGCTGCTGCGTGGCGGGCCGTTGACCGCACATGTGTACGTGGGTGCGCCGCTTGCGGCGGGCGCGGACCGTCGTACATTGGCGGCCCAAGCGCAAGGCGTAATCGAAGCGGCGCTGCGCGAGATGCAGGGCGGCGCGGCAATAAGCGGCGCGCTCGTCGCCGAGCAGGCGGAAACGTCCGCATCCGCCGAAACAATGATTGAACCCGCCGACAGCCCGGCGCGCTCGCCAGGCGTCTAAACCCCGTACTGCTTAATTGCCGCCGCTCGAGCGGCAGTTGTCGCATTGGACCTGCGTGAGTGTGCGCTCCGCGGGATTCTGCGCGAGCCGCACCGCTGACAGCTTTTCGCCCCACACGCAGCCGGAGTCGAGTCCGATCAGGTTGTCGCGCAACATCAGCCCTAGCGCGGCCCAATGGCCGAACACCACGGTCACGTCGGTGGTCTTGCGCCACGGCACGTCGAACCAGGGCATGCAGCCGGGCGGCGCGGCGTTCAGGCCGCCGCTGCTGCTGAAGTCCATCGCGCCTTCCGCATTGCAGAAACGCACGCGCGTCAATGCGCTGCACGTGACGCGCAGGCGTTCGATGCCTTTCAGATTCGGCGTCCACAGGCTCGGCTCGTTGCCATACAGGCCCCCCAGTGTCTCCTTCCAGTTCGGCGCGCGCAGCGCCCGCTGCAATTCGTCGGCGAGTTCGAGCGTGAGGTTCACGTCCCATTGCGGCACCACGCCCGCGTGCACCATCAGCATGCCGTTCTCGTAATGCGCGATAGGGCGGTGACGGACCCACTCGAGCAGATCTGCGGCATCGGGTGCGGCCAGAATGTCGTCGATCGTGTCGCCCTTTTTCGACTTGCGAATTCCCGCCGACACCGACAGCAGATGCAGATCGTGATTGCCGAGCACCGGCACTGCGCGATCGCCGAGCGCGACGATGTCGCGTAGCGTGGCAAGCGATTCGGCGCCGCGGTTGATCAGATCGCCCGCGAACCATAGCGGCGTGCCGGCCGGCGGCGCGGCCTTCGCGAGCAGCCGTTGGAACGGCGTGCGGCATCCTTGCAGATCGCCGAACGCGAGAGGCGCCAGGCGCTGCGGCGAGTTGAAGGGGGCGGATGAAGGCGCGGTGGACGTTGTCATCGACAGAATAGGGGCGGTTCGATACACGCGGCGGCGCACGGCGCGTGCCGCGTTAGCCGGTGCAGCAAAAGAGCGTGACATAATAGCCCGTTAGAGGTCGGATGCTGCGGCTTACGAGGTGGGGGAGCCGCTAGCGGCGGACTGATGGGGCGTTGTCAGGACCGCCGCCGGCCGCGCGCCGAGGATATTGCATGACAACAGGTTGGCTGCTCCCCTCTCTTACTGAAAGGGAATTCCCACTTCACAGACGGCAGCCCTATTCATCTCAGAGAGACATGGGACTTACGCTTTCTCCATGGGCTAACGCCGCCAGCCCGGCGGCCAAAACATTGCGCGCAGCGTTGATGTCGCGATCATGGTTGTTGCCGCAATCCGGGCAGGTCCATGCACGCGTATTCAACGGCAGCTTGACCACTGTATGTCCGCAATCGCTGCATCGTTTGCTTGACGGATATCATTTGTCGATGCCGACCAACTTGCGACCATACCACTGCGCTTTGTACTCGAGTTGCCGGGTGAATTCGGACCAGCTTGCATCGCTGATTGCCTTTGCAAGGCAACGGTTCTTCTGCATGTTGCTGACGGCGAGGCTTTCGACGGCGATCACTTGGTTTTCGTTTATCAGCCGGGTCGAAAGTTTGTGCAGGAAGTCCTTTCGCGAATCTGCGATTCTGGCATGCATCCGTGCAACCTTAAGCTTCGCCTTCCTGCGATTGGCAGAGCCCTTTTGCTTCTTGGCTAGTCGTCGTTCGAGTTTTGCAAGCTTGCCCTCGTTCTTTCGGAGTATCTTTGAGGCAGGAATCTTCTCGCCGGTTGAAAGAATGGCGAAGTGCGTGAGACCCAAGTCGATGCCAACTTTGCCGGATACCTCTGCTTCACGCTGACTGCGTCATCGCACAGCAACGAGACATGGTATCTGCCCGACGGGTCTTTCGAAACAGTGGCGGTTGTTACCCTCGCGCCTTTCGGGATCGTGCGCGACCATCGAATCGCAAGTGGCGCAGCCATTTTCGCGAGCGTTAATGACGCACCATCCCATTTGAAAGCGCTAGTTGTGTACTCGGCCGACTGCACGCCTTCGTTGCGCCTGAAATTCGGATACCTCGCACGCTTTGCAAAGAAGTTCGCAAATGCCGACTGCAAGTGGCGCAAGGCCTGCTGTACCGGGACCGAACTGACTTCGTTCAACCATGCGTGCTGGGGTGTTCTATTGAGCGCCGTGAGCGCTGCAGAGGTTTCATGATATCCGACTCGTTTCTGGCGCTGATACCAAGCGTCGGTTCGCAACCGAAGCATGTAGTTATAAGCAAAGCGCGCGCACCCGAACGTCCGACCAAGAACCGCTTGTTGGTCCGGCGTCGGTTAGAACCTGAACTTATATGCACGCTTAATGCCCATGTCTCACACGATACCATACGTGTATGTGAGGCGGAGCGGCAGTCTTCCGGCTACCGCATTTCATTTCCCCGCCTCATGCGGCGGGACACGTCGGAGCGAATTTGATGACCCTCGTGAACGGAGAAAGCATGTCGTCTTTCCATGCGAAGCAACCCGTCCGCACGCTCGTCACCGGGGCGAGCGGCTTTACCGGCCGCTATCTGGTGGACAATCTGCTCGATCGCGGCCATACCGTGATCGAAACTTTCGCCGGCCGCGACGAAGCCCAAACGCCCACGCGCCTGAGGCTCGACATTACGTCGCCGGAAAACTGCCGGCGCGTCATTGAAGCCGTGCGGCCGGATTACATCGTTCATCTCGCTGCGATCAGCTTTGTCGGCCACGACGATCCGCTCGACTTCTACCGCGTCAACGTGATCGGCACGCTGAACCTGCTGGAGGCGTGTGCGGCGACCGGCCATTCGCCGCGCAAGGTGCTGATTGCGAGCAGCGCCAATGTCTATGGCAACGTGACGAGCGATGCGATCGACGAAAGCTTTCCGCTCACGCCGGTCAATCACTACGCGGCCAGCAAGGCCGCCATGGAAACGATGGTGCACACCTGGTTCGACCGGTTGCCCATCCTGATCGTACGCCCGTTCAACTACACGGGTCGCGGACAGGCGTCGAACTTCCTCGTGCCGAAGATCGTCGAGCACTTCGCGCGGCGCGAGCCCTCTATCGAACTCGGCAATATCGATGTTGCACGGGATTTTTCCGACGTGCGCTACGTGGCGAGCGCTTACGAGGCCCTGCTCGATTCCGAGGCCGCCGCGGAGACGGTGAACGTCTGCACCGGCACGCCGTATACGCTGCGCGAGATTCTCTCGGCGGCAAGCGATCTGACCGGCCATGAGTTGCAAGTGCACATCAATCCCGCTTTCGTCCGGCAAACCGATGTCAAGGTGCTCGCCGGATCTCCCGCGAAGTTGCGCTCGCTGGTACCCGCAGTGCAGGCTATTCCGTTCATGGATACGTTGCGCTGGATGCTCGCCGCCTGAAACGCATGGATCGGGCGCTCGCTCGTCCTTGGTTGCAGCCCGTTCCGCAAGGGGCGCGGCCTTGGATCAATCCGTTTCACACCGCTTCGCCATCGCGTCGCGCGGCTAGCGCGCCTCGTGCTATGACATATCGCATATGGATAAAGCGGCGATCCGGTAAACATGAGCCTCGCGCCAATCGGCGTCGGAAATTCCGTCCGAATCCGTGCTTGTCAAGCTGTTTCAAGTTGTTAGGGTTCTGGTTTTTGTCCAGGGCCGCTTTATAATCGGGGTTTTTATAAGATTGGCGTCTGAGCGTCTGCTTTGTTGCAGAGGTGCAGCCGCCGAGAGAAAATCAGACTCCACAATGCGTGTCGCGCGGGCCGGCCGATCAATGCCGGGGCCGTCGCAAATCTCTGGAAGGGAATTTCATGATCCTGGTTACGGGCGGTGCCGGCTTTATCGGCGCTAATTTCGTGCTCGACTGGCTGAATACGTCGGACGAAGCGGTGCTGAATGTAGACAAGCTGACCTATGCCGGCAATCTCGGCACGCTCAAATCGCAGCAGGGCAATGCGAGGCACGTGTTCGTGCGTGCAGACATTTGTGACCGCGCCGCAATGGACGCGCTATTCGCCGAGCACAAGCCGCGCGCTGTGCTGCACTTCGCGGCCGAAAGCCACGTGGACCGTTCGATTCACGGCCCGGCCGATTTCGTGCAGACCAACGTGGTCGGCACGTTCACGCTGCTCGAAGCCGCGCGAAGCTACTGGAACACACTCGGCGGCGCAGACAAGACCGCATTCCGCTTCCTGCACGTCTCGACCGACGAAGTCTTCGGCTCGCTTTCCGCTACCGATCCGCAATTCTCCGAGACCACGCCGTACGCGCCGAATAGCCCTTACTCCGCGACCAAGGCCGGCTCCGACCATCTGGTGCGTGCCTACCATCACACCTACGGCTTGCCCACGCTCACCACGAACTGCTCGAACAACTACGGTCCGTACCAGTTCCCCGAAAAGCTCATTCCGCTGATGATCGCCAACGCGCTTGGCGGCAAACCGTTGCCCGTATATGGCGACGGACAGAACGTACGCGACTGGCTGTATGTCGGCGACCATTGCAGCGCGATTCGCGAAGTGCTCGCGCGCGGTACGCCGGGCGAGACGTACAACATCGGCGGCTGGAACGAGAAGAAGAACCTCGACGTCGTGCACACGCTGTGCGATCTGCTCGATCAACTGCGCCCGAAGGCGGGCGCTTCGTATCGCGATCAGATTACCTATGTGAAGGACCGTCCGGGCCACGACCGCCGTTATGCGATCGACGCTCGCAAGCTCGAACGCGAACTCGGCTGGAAGCCCGCGGAAACGTTCGAAACGGGTCTTGCAAAGACGGTGCAGTGGTATCTCGACAATCAGGCGTGGTCTGACGAAGTCGCTTCGGGAGATTACCGGAAGTGGGTTGAGACCAACTACGCGCAACGGGCGTAAGGGCACGGCAATGGCGCGCAAAGGCATTATTCTCGCGGGCGGTTCGGGCACCCGGCTCTATCCGATCACGCATGTCGTCTCGAAGCAGTTGCTGCCTGTCTACGACAAGCCGATGATTTATTACCCGCTCTCCACGCTGATGGTAGCGGGCATTCGCGACGTGCTGATCATCTCCACGCCGCAGGACACGCCGCGCTTCGAAGCCATGCTCCGCGACGGCAGCCAGTGGGGCATGAACATTCAGTACGCCGTTCAGCCTTCGCCGGACGGCCTCGCGCAAGCGTTCATCATTGGTCGCGAGTTCGTGGGCAATGACCCGTCGGCGCTGATTCTCGGCGACAACATTTTCTACGGCCACGACCTCGCGAAGCAGCTGGAGCGCGCCGATCAGCAGGATCATGGCGCGACCGTGTTCGCGTATCACGTGCACGATCCCGAGCGATACGGCGTGGTCGAATTCGACCGGCAATTCCGCGCGCTGTCGATCGAGGAGAAGCCGTTCAAGCCGCGCTCGAACTACGCGGTCACGGGTCTCTACTTTTACGACAGGCGGGTGTGCGATATCGCCGCGGACATCGAGCCATCGCCGCGCGGCGAGCTTGAAATCACCGACGTCAATTCGCGTTATCTGGCGGATGCCGCGCTCAATGTCGAAATCATGGGGCGCGGCTATGCGTGGCTCGACACCGGCACGCACGATTCGCTGATCGAGGCGGCAACCTTCATCGCGACGCTGCAGAAGCGCCAAGGCCTCGTGGTCGCCTGCCCGGAAGAGATTGCCTACCGCCAGCAGTGGATCGACGGCGAGCAGTTGCTGGCGCTCGCCAAGCCGCTCGCGAAGAACGCATACGGGAAATATCTACAAAACATTCTTACGGATCAAGTCGCATGGCCATCCAAGTAACCGCTACGGCGCTGCCTGAAGTGAAGATCATCGAGCCGAAGGTGTTCGGTGATGCGCGCGGCTATTTCTACGAGAGCTTTAATGCGCTGGAGTTTGCCGAACACGTGGAAGCCGGCGTGACCTTCGTGCAGGACAACCATTCGCGCTCGGCGAAGGGTGTGTTGCGCGGGCTGCACTACCAGATCCAGCATGCGCAGGGCAAGCTCGTGCGCGTGGTGGAAGGCGAGGTGTTCGACGTGGCCGTCGACATCCGCAGGACCTCGCCGAATTTCGGCAAGTGGGTTGGCGTGACGCTCTCGGTGGACAACCACCGGCAACTGTGGGTGCCGCCGGGTTTCGCGCACGGTTTCGTGGTGTTGTCCGAGTCCGCGCAGTTTCTCTACAAGACCACCGACTACTGGTTCCCCGAGCACGAGCGCAGCATCGTCTGGAACGATCCGGCGATCGGCATCGAGTGGCCGATCGACTCCGAGCCGTTGCTGGCCGCGAAGGATGCGGCGGGCAAGCGTCTGGCCGACGCCGAACATTTCGCGTGAGGATGGTTGAATGACTACACGGAAACCGGCCACTATCCTGCTGACTGGCGTGAATGGCCAGGTCGGCTTTGAACTGGCGCGCAGCCTTCAGGGTCTAGGCCGGGTTGTCGCGCTCGATCGCGGCCGTCTCGACCTTGGCAATCTCGATCAGGTGAGGAGCGTCGTGCGGGAAGTGAAGCCGACGTTGATCGTCAATCCCGCCGCTCACACGGCTGTCGACAAAGCGGAAAGCGACCTCGATCTGGCAATGCGCCTGAACGCGGAGGCACCCACGGTTCTGGCAGAAGAAGCTAGGCGATTGGACGCGGCGTTGGTTCATTATTCAACCGACTACGTCTTCGACGGCACGAAGATCGGCGCTTATATCGAAGACGACGCGGTCAATCCTCAGAACGTGTACGGCAAGAGCAAGCTTGCCGGCGAACAGGCGATCGCGGCTTCCGGCTGCGCGCATCTTATTTTCCGCACGAGCTGGGTGTACGGCACGCGCGGCAAGAATTTTCTGCTGACGATGCTACGCCTCGGCGCGGAGCGTGACGAGCTGAGCGTGGTGGCGGATCAGGTCGGTGCGCCGACATGGTCGAACACCATCGCAACGTTGACGTCGAATGTACTGTCGCAATCAGTAGTAGGTGATCCCGACGACTGGTGGAAGCGGAACTCCGGCGTGTATCACCTCACGGCTTCGGGCGAAACTTCGTGGCATGGTTTTGCGCAAGCGATCTTCGACAATTCGACGTCGGCGAAAAAGCCTACGGTCAAGCCGATTCCCGCCGCTTCCTATCCAACGCCCGCCGCACGCCCGGCCAATTCGCGGATGTCGAACGATAAGCTGTATGCGACGTTCGGGGTAAAGGCGCCGGAATGGGAGGACGCGTTGCGGCTGTGTCTCGACTCACTCGTGCGTTCCTAATCGAGCTTGCCGCCTTTGCCGCGAAGACCGTCGCAAATGCCCTTGCTCATCATTGCGATGTCTTCACGCCGACGACTGGACAGAACGGCGAAGATAACGAATTTGATCGCTAGCCTGCACAGTTCGTTGACTTTCCAGTTGAGTGAAATGTAAGGGCGGCGGCAAAGCAGCAATGCGTTGCGATAGTAGTAGTAACGTCTGATCGGCTTGTGAACCGCGAGGCGAACGGTTGCGACTTCAAGCGCCTTTTCCCCGATGGTATGCGTCATCGTGACGTCGTAGGCGCCATAGCTTTTATAGCCTTTCGCCTTGGCCCGCAAGCCCCATTCGATATCCACGTAGTCGATAAACAGGTCTTCGTCCATTGGACCGACTTTCGTAAGCGCGGCGAGTGATATTAGTGCGCCCGACGTGATGAGATAGTCGGCTGTCGTGACTCTCGGCCCGCCATCGTCACGCTTGCGGCGCGGGAAACCATGACGGAACTCGATAAACGGCAGGTAATAGCCGCGGTTGGTCTCGAAGAAGTACGGGCCGATCTGCGCAAACGGGGCGCGAGACGCGAGTTGGTCGGCATGTGTTTCGAGCCGTTGGATCATGTCGTCGAGCGGGGTGCTGTCCTGATCGAACAGCGCACAGAACTCACTCGTCGTGTGCGTCTGAACGGCGGTGAAGCCACGATTCAGAGCCGCTGAAATTCCGTGGTTCGACGACAGGCGGATGATGCTGGTCACGACGGGTTCAAGCGCTGCATTCCATGCCGGGAAATTGCTGGACGCGTTGTCGATGATGAACACCGCTTGAACCTGCGGCGCAAGATGTTTCACAAGACGCAGAAGCGCTTCGGCTTCCGGTTCGTAGGTGACAATGACGGCTGAAGTTCGGTTTGACACTACTGGGAATTCCTGTCGGGATCGAGAGCGAGGGTAATCGAAGAACGAGGAGTGGTCAATTCAGCTGTCTGCTGCGCAACGCGTAGCTGACGCTCGTATAGCGACCGCTTGGGCTGGGGCACTGATGGCGTGGCGTGCCGCGTTTGAACTGATGTTAGGAAAACATGCAAGCTGACAAATTTCGCATCGTGTTGCTCGATACGAAGTATCGAAATCCGAACCACTATATTTGTATCGCGCTGGGTAGCGCGTTCGAGCGCAATCCCGATGTCGAGTTTGTCAGGAAGGCCGATCCGATCGATGCGCTGAGCGTCGCGCACGAGCATCGCTGCAATCTGTTCGTTGCTTTCGACGGCGAGGAACTCGACGCGATTCTCTGCGAGCGTTTGTCCACGTTGTGTGGCCGTTCCGTCCTCTGGGTCACGGAAGATCCTTACGAGATCGATGTCAACGTTCGTCATTCGAAGCTGTTCGATCTTGTCTTCACCAACGATTCGGCTAGTGTCGACAATTACGGTCTCAAGGGACGTCATCTGCCGCTCGCGGGGGCAACCGAGTTTCACGACCACTCCGTGATTCCGGTCGACAAGCCGCTTCGGTACGAGCTGTTTTTCGCCGGGACGGCATGGCCCAATCGCACGGCGTTCGTTCGATCGGTATTGAGAGACATACCCCCCAACTGGCGTTTCAAGCTTGCGCTGCCGACCAACGAACATCTGCCGCCTCGCGAGGTCGACATGCCCGAGAGCATGTTGTCATGGCGAACATCGCCGGTCGACTTCGGGCGCTTTGTGAATCACAGCGCGGCGACGGTCGTCTTGCCGCGTAAATTTTCAGCTTCGGGTACGCACGATTTTGCCGAGACGCCGCCTCCGCGACTGTTCGAAGCGGCGCTAGCGGGCGGAGCGCAACTCGTCCACGGTTCGCTGGTGGAGGTTGCGCACTCGTTTGCTCCCGAGCAGGAGATCCTGTTTTTCGACACTGGGCGCGAATTTATCGATAAAGCCACGGCGCTGGTCAACGATCGCCCCTACCGTAATCGCATCGCGCAGGCCGCGCGAGAGCGCGCTTTCCGCGACCATACCTATGACCGGCGTGTTGCGACGATCCTCGGTCACTCGCGGCTCCTGAAGCCTGCAAAGCCAGTCGAATGGCGCGCTGGCAACCCGTCTGCACCCGCCGATGCTTCCAGTAGCAAGACCCGCAAGACGCTCCTCTTCGTCTGTCACAACGTGGTGGAGCGCGGCAACTTTGGCGGAGTAGAGGTGTATCTCGACCGAATGCGCACAGCGTTGCGCGAGGAGTTCGATGTCCTTTTCTACGTGCCTGGCGAACGCGGCCATCACCATGAAGCCCATCTGCTTTCGCACGATTACACCGTACTCAAAAGCGTCAAGTTCAGGGAAGGGTATAGCCCGGTGTTGATGGCATCGGCGGAACGGGAGCAGGCGTTCTATTCGATTCTTGTCGACTATCAGATCGACCTAGTTCACTTTCATCATTTCATTGGCCACGTGCCTTCGCTCGTTTATGTGGCAAAGGGCCTGGGTGTGCCGACCGCGATCACCGCGCACGATTTCTTGCCGCTCTGTAACGAGTTCAATCTGATCTCATTCAACGGGCGCTTTTGCGGCGCGCCGAAGGTCTCGCTGGCGCAATGCGACACCTGCCTGCTGGAGAAGCATTCGATTCCACCAGGCTCGCAAGCCACACGCCGGAATTTCTGGAATGGCGTGCTGGGCGCCACGGATGTATTGGTGTTCAACACCGCCGGTACTCGCGACATATTGAGCGACGTTTACCCGGCAGTGCGCGACCATCGCGGACTCAAAATAGTCCCGGTCCCGATTCATGACGACGTGCCGTGCGGAACTGCGTCCGGTCAGCCCGGGGCGGAAGCCATCACCGTGCGAGCTTCGCAACCGACGCAAGCCGACTCGACGAAGTCGTCCGGGCCAACCACGCAGGTCGAGCAAGGCAGACAAGGCGGTCGACCTACACTGAAAGTGGCGATTCTCGGCAATTTGACGCGCGAGAAAGGGGGCGACGTTCTGCTTCGCGCGTTCGCCGGCCTTGCCGATGCGCCCATCGAATTCCATGTGTTTGGCCGCGTCAACCTGGGCTATGAGGAACTGACCGATACCGCTCGGTATCCCAACGTCACGCTGCATGGCTCATATTCCGCGGATGACATTCCTGAGGCTTTATCCGAATGCGAAGTCTCGGTCCATGCATCGATCTGGCCCGAGACCTATTGCCTGACGCTCTCAGAAGCCTGGCAGCAGGGCATCGTGCCGATCGTCACCGATATCGGCGCACTTGGCGAACGCGTGTCGCATGGCGTCAACGGCCTCAAGGTTCGCGTGGAGAGTGAAGGCGATCTGATCGATACCATTCGCTTATTGGCTGAAGACCGGCATCTGCTCGCGAAGCTGAAGTCGAATATCACAAGCGGGCTGTATGAGACCTTGACCGCGCATGTGGAAGCGTTGAACGCTGTGTACAGCCCGTTACTACGCTCGTTGCCCGCGCAGTCGACCCAGCACGAGCCGCCGAAACGGCTTCCCGTGCTCAAGGACTACGGCATCGTCCTGCAATCGAATGCGTGGACCCATCAGACGGTGGGGCGTCCTCGAATTCCGCGGTGGCGGCCTGCCGGTCCGCGCGCCGGCAGGGCCATCCGTGTCTATCAGTTCTATAAGGAAAGAGGACCGGTGCAGACATTCAAGCTTTTTGTTAAACACGGTAAGAGGATTCTATGGCGCCGATAGAACGCGTACTGGTTTGCGGTGCGTCGCTGGATGCCGTCAACAATAACTCGGTGTTGCGTGGTTACGTGGGCCGCGGCTTTGGCGAGGTGCTCGGGGATGCCGCGGTGCGCACTTCTTCGCTCGAAGCAGCCGAGCAGATTGCAGCGGAGTTCTCGCCCCAGCTCGTGGTCGTATTCGGCTCGTGTATGCCGCAGACCTCCATCTATCATGGGCTGCGCAACTACTGCGCACGTTCCGGCGCCGTGCTGAGTTTTTGGTTGCACGACGATCCGTACGAATTCGACTATCACTACAAGATTCTGGACGTCGCGGACATCATTTTCTCAAACGATCGCTGGGCCGCCACCCATTATCAGCACCCGCACACGTACCACGTCCCGCTCGCGGCTGACCGGGATGCTCACTTTCGCGAGACTGGCGGCATCAAGGACCGCGACGTGTTTTTTTGCGGAGTCGGATTCCCGAACCGTCAGCAATTGCTGCGCGACTGCGCACCGCGGCTCGCGAGTTTGAAGGTCGAAGTGCTCGGCGTTGGCTGGCCCACCGATATCGCGTTTGCCCGTAATGAGCGAATTGCGAATTCCGCGCTGCCCGATTGGTCGGCGAGATCGCTTGTGACGCTGAACATCGGGCGTCGCTATAACCTGGCGAACGAGCGCTTCAATCTTGATGCATCGACGCCCGGTCCGCGGACCTTCGAGGCGGCAATGGCGGGCGCTGTGCAATGCATGTTCGTCGAAGGGCTGGAGATACTGGACTATTTCGATCCCGATAACGGTGAGATTCTCCTCTTTGATTCCCCCGAAGAGTTGCGTCGGCAAGTTGACGCGTTGCGCGACGATCCCGAACTCGCGATCCGCTATAGCCAGGCGGCACAGCGCCGTGCGCTTGCGGATCACACGTACAGGAACCGGGCAGAACTTATCCTGAACACGGTTCGTTCCGTCACGCGCGCGTGACGGCCGAAGATCAAACAAGCGAGCCAACGGTGGACCGTCTTGCGGCGCGGCAGGGCGGTGAAAGCCGCATCTTCGCGGTCGTCGTCACGTTCAATCCGGACGCGGTTTGTCTTGCCGAACTGGTCGCAGCCACGCTTGCACAAGTCAGCGGTCTGGTGATGGTCGATAACGGCTCGCGCGAGGACGTGTCCAGGTTTTCGCTTATGGAAAACGATCGCATCGTGTTCCTTCCGCTCGGGCGCAACGCCGGTGTTGCGGCGGCGCAGAATGCCGGCATGGAGTTAGCCAAGGCACACCACGCGACCGACATTCTGCTTCTCGATCACGACAGCGTGCCCGATGGCAACATGGTGACCCGCCTGCTTCAAGCGCGCCAGCAACTGTCCAGTCAAGGCATCCCGGTGGGTGCCGTGGGTGCGGTGGCGGTCGACCGTCGAACCGGCAAGCGGGCGCCCGTGGCGCGATCGCGTGAAGGCCGCGCTTCATTTGCCGTTGCCGCGGTTGACGCAGGACCGATCGAAGCCGATTATCTGATCGCCTCGGGAACGCTCATATCGATCGAGGCATTGTCGCGAGTGGGCCCGATGAACGAATCGTTTTTCATCGACCAGGTGGACGTGGAATGGTGTTTTCGAGCCGCCGCGCGGGGCTTGAGGCTGTTCTGCGAGCCGGCGGCTTTGCTCGACCATGCGATAGGCGAGCGGGTTATCCGTGTGTGGTTGTTCCGGTGGAGGGAACTGAGCGTGCATGCGCCCCTACGTAACTATTTCTTCTTCCGCAACACGCTTGCCTTGTTCAGGTCGGGGCTGGTTAGCGCGCCGTGGAAGAGATACTGGACGCGTGTGCTGGTGCTGTCGTTTGTCGCTCAGACCTTGTGCGTGGCGCCCCGCGCAAAACGGCTCGCGGCGATGATGCGCGGAATCCGCGATGGGCTCAGAGCCGAAGCGGCGGCGCCTTAGCGGCTCTGCAGCGCTGGATGCGATGGCTTCAGAAGAAGTGCTTCAGATACAATACTCGTTCGTAATTTGCTGGAATCGTATGGAACACGACAACACCCTGAAAAGCTACGGTGGACTTCGCGAGTTTCTCGCGGCACTGGCCACGCCGCATCTTTGGGCGCTACTGGCTTGGTACGACATTCGGCAACGTTATAGAAGGTCCGTTCTCGGCCCGTTTTGGGTAACGCTTTCGACTGGCGTCATGATCGGCACGATGGGCCTGCTTTGGTCAGTGCTTTTCAAGAGCGACGTGCGCGCTTACCTGCCGTTCTTTGCAGTCGGTAATATCGTCTGGACGTTCTATTCGACGCAGATCAATGAAGCCTGCCTGGGCTTTACGCAGTTCGAAAACATCATCAAGCAGATCCGCTTCCCGATGGCGGTCTATCTGCTGCGGATCCTGATGCGCAATCTGATTATCCTGGCGCACAACTGCGTCATCATTATCGTTGTGCTGGTCTGGCTCGCGCCGCCGTTGACTTGGGTCGCCTGGCTCGCATTGCCTGGACTGCTGCTCGGCAGCGCGGCAATGATGGGTGCCTCGCTGATCGTGAGCGTGTTCTGCACGCGCTTTCGCGATATGCCGATGATCGTGCAAAACCTCATGCTGGTGATGTTCTATATCACGCCGATCATCTGGCGCCCCTCGGCGCTCGGTCCGCGGCATCAATGGGTCGCCACCTATAACCCGTTTGCGCATTTGATCGAGATCGTCCGGGCTCCGTTGATCGAGGCAAGGTTCCCTGTCGAGTCGTGGCTGTGGTCGCTGGCAACGGCGGCAATCCTCCTCATTTTTGGCGTAATGTTGCAAGGCCGCTTCAAGGACCGCATTGCGTATTGGCTTTGATTAATTGATGACTGAATCTTATATTCGCGCGACGAACCTCCTGGTCGAATTCCCGATCTACAACGCGTCGCATAGATCGCTGCGGAAATCGTTGCTTAGCGCGACGACCGGGGGACGGGTCGCTTCCGACGCGGGGCGCCGCGTTACAGTGCGGGCCCTCGACGACGTTTCGTTCGAGCTTCGGCCGGGTGACCGGGTCGGGCTGGTGGGGCACAATGGCGCGGGGAAGACAACCATGCTGCGGGTTCTGGCGGGCGTGTATCCCCCAGTGTCCGGACGCCTAGTCGTGAAAGGCAGCATCGTGTCGTTGATCGACATGTCTCTCGGCATGGAGCCTGAGGCGACCGGCTACGAGAACATCTTTCTGCGCGGAATCATCATGGGTCTGCGGCCCGCCGAAATCGAGGAAAAGCTCGACGAAATCGCGGCTTTCAGCGAACTCGGCGAGGACTTCCTGAACATGCCCGTGCGCACCTATTCGAGCGGCATGATGTTGCGTTTGGCATTTGCAGTATCGACCGCGGTGAAGTCGGACATCGTGCTCATGGATGAATGGCTCTCCGTGGGCGATGCGTCTTTCAACGACAAAGCCGCGAAACGCCTCACTCAGGTTGTCGAGGAATCGGCTATTCTCGTTTTGGCCTCGCACTCGCCGGACATGGTCAAGCGCATGTGCAATCGGGTATTTTCGTTCGAGCACGGCAAGATCACCGAGATATCGGTGTGAACGTATCGCTTGCGTAGGCCGTTGAACGGCGAGATAGCAGGGCGCACGCCGCTCCCGTCAATCGTACCGCGGACGGGAGGGCAAACAAGCACTCGCCGGCGTGTTTATCGACTGGCGCGTCTATTAAGCGTTGTTTTCATTTTTCTTAGCGGCTCGGTCACTCGCCACGAACTCGAGTGATGTATCGATTCGATTGTCTTGAGTGCGTTTTGCAAGCGAGCCTCGGTAACGTTGAGCGTCTGTTGCAGTCGCTCGACGTCGGCTTGGGTTGCCGCTAACGCCTCTGTCGCAATCGACAACTGGTCGGTGAGATCGCTGATAACGGTGCTGTCGGAGGTATCGGGAGCCTCGACATTGCAAGTCTCGGCCATGCGTCGCCAACTGTCGACGACACGTGCCTTATCTTCACAAGGGCGGAGGGCGACGAAAAACTCTATGGTGTCCCGCTCCGTGTCGAAAAACTGTTCGCAACTCAAGGACATGAGCCCCGCCGCGGCCAACTGCTCCATCAACGTTGCGAACGAATAAGGTGTAAAAACCCAGCAGTGCGCATCGCAATACACGCCCGTTTCTAAAGCGTTCTTAGCGCGGTCTAGTGTGCGACGTACATCGGCGGTTCGGCTTAGATTCTCGGCGTGAACGTCTCCTCGCCACGCGGCCATTGCATCGATTGGAATGGCATTCAGAAAATAGTCGAGAATAAAATAAGGCTGTGGCGCTCGAGGGTGCGTTAGATGAGCCGCCAAAACCTCCGCGAGTTGGGTTTCCCTGCGGAGAAAATCAAAGGTAAAGCGTCGGTCCGGTACCGCGAGTCGGATTTCACCGGAGGGAGACAAGACTGAATGGAGTTCATTGAGCCAGGCAACCAGGTCCGGGACATGTTCCACGACATGCGATGCGATGACGAAGTCAATTTCCCGGTTCAAGGACTTTTTTAATGTTTTTGCTCCCCAGATAACGTCGGTCTCGACGATCTTTGCCGGATCGACGTAGGGGTTGCCGTGATAGTGCCGTCTAAGTGTGTCGGCGTCGGCGTAGTCCACGTAAATGACCGCTGCATCGGCCTTGGTCAATATCGGATTGCAGAGGGCTCCTATCTCGATGCCGACGGCCGTTTGTAGATCCAATCCATCAATCAATTTGTCTCTGCGGTCCATGCATGTCTCCGGTTTTAGGGCGCCCTCCGTCGTCTTGCGAACGGCGGGGCGAGCCCTAGAGTTGAGCTAATGCTGCTTCGGGACTACTGATCTGGTCGCTGTGGGATGAAATCTGTTTCCCGAAAATGGCGTTGACGATTGCCTTGCCATATTGGTCCCAGCCGTAGTTCTGCTTCGCGTAGTCGAAACCCGCTACCGCCATTTTCGCGTACTCGTCCCTGTCGCGTAATAGCATCAGCGCGCGCGACAACTTGGCTTCCCACTCGTGAGACTTGGCGAGAAATCCGGTCTTTCCATCGACGATCGAATTACGGAATGTGAAGATTGGCGTGGCTATCGAGATCGTGCCGGCAATCGCAGCTTCAAAAAACTTGAGCTCGGACTTGCAGTTCGTGAACGTATTGTCGATGAGTGGCGCAATATTGATTTCGGTTTGCGCGATTAGCTGCTGAAGATTCAAATAATCCTGGAGCGGATATCGGTCGATGCGATCCGCGTACTGTTCGAGCGATGGCCCCGGTTGCAGGAATCCGACGATTACCAACCGAAGGTCGTCGTCTTGCCTGAGCAACTGCGCTAACGTTTGCGAAACCACGCCGAAGTCGCGGTTATGCGTGGGAGATCCGCTGAAATAGCCTATGTGATATGGAGTGCTCGACCTGAAGCCAGTGACTTCCTTACGCTTGAAAAGACGCTCTGATACCGCCTGCTGCTCACGGTTAAGAAAATTGGGTATGACGCCGACGGTGACATGTGGCGCAAAAGTCCGTATCTGCTGCGCCAAAAATGTATTTGTCGTAATCGCGCCATCGCATGCTCGTAACAAAGCACCATTTCGAGAGCAATAAGCGAAGAAATCGTTGAGCACAGATTCCTGATCGACGTCGTGGTCCAGCGTGTCCAGGACCAGATGCACGTAGTCCGCGTTGAACACCAGATCGTCGACGTCGTACAGCACTCGCACGCCACGGTTTTTCGCGTGGGAAACCAGTTGCGCAATACACGGCGCGTATTTGGTGCGGCAAAACACGAGCGCATCGACATGATCGATCACCGCGTGCATTCTCTTTATGTCGCCGTAATGGAACCAGGACGCGGACACCTCGCCTTCTGCGTTGAGCGCTTCGACCATATTGAAAATTCTGTACCGGAACGTGCTGTTGTCTGGCCTCTCATAGAAATAGGCGACACGCGTCGGCGCGGTGCTCAGCATCGAAAAGCGCTGTTCGAACGTGAGGTGCCACGGGTCACTGTATTCGATACGGTCCGTCAGGGCAGACTCAAACATGACGCCCCTCCGAGCCTGCGTCAGGGTAAAGCTGACACAGACATTGGCTTAGAGATTCGGACCAGTCTTCGCCAATCTTGTTTTGTGCGAAGTTCGCCGATCTTCTCTCCGGATCGTTTGCCAATGCCACGGCTTTGACGATTTCCTGCTTGAGGCTGCTCACGCTGTGATCGGCACAGAGAATGTTGCGGGAATATCGTTCCAAAGACTTCTTAAGCCCGCTTCGATTGGTGACGACTATGGCGCCTGTAGCCGCGAGATCAAGCGGCGGATAGCTGGGGTGGGGGGTATCCATGAGGCACAGTCCAACGTCCATGGTCCGCACCAGATCGATATAGTCTTGCCACGGCAGATTCTGGTGAAAAAACGGCCGAATACCACGAGGTAGCTCGACGTCGTGCATATCCTTGCCAACGAAATGGAACTCCCACTGCTCGGCGGGAAGTGTTCCATCTTCCAGGCACGCACTAATCGCTTCGAGGCCTCTCCAATATAGATTGCGAACGTTATTGGGGCGAGCGTAGAAAAAGAATCGGCGTACGCCGTTCGTCGCTTTCGGGTGGTTATCGCCGTTAAACAGCGTCGGAAATGCGGGTTCGAACCATGCGCCGTTCCGCGATACGTTCCCAAGTGCATCAGGACCGGTTGTCAAATGATCGAATAGCATCCTGGTGTTGATCACGATGCGAATGTCTGGATCGCTGACCGTTTCAATGCAGCGAAGTCGCTCATCGCCGTGCGCATAGAACATTCGCTCATCTTCCTGCATCAGATAAATAATGCGGTCTGGGTGAGCTATCTGTCGCACCGACCTGGTCGTCCACCATGAGGTGGTGACGAACAGTTCGTCGGGTCCTACCGGCACTTCGTGTCCACCAGTTATCCCCGAGAAAATAAAGTCGATGTTGTCGTGCCAGTCGATATTGTTCAGTTTGAGGATATGCCCGAATGCATTCGGATCAGCCGGTTCGCTTCGCGTAACCAGGCGCAACCGTGCGCCGACATGCTTGGCCAGCGAAGCCGCGAACACGATCGACGTGCCGACTCCACCGAACAAACTACCGGGGCCAATGCTATCGGTGACCAAGGTGACGCGCCTCGGTTCGCCAATCACCGCGTACGTGCGCAATGGGGCGATTGAAGCAAAGTGTTGGCTGAGTAGATCGCGGACGTCGATCGGATGACGGATTCCCTGCGCCACATGAACATGCGTATTCGACGCTATGGAAGGCGAGCGGGAAACCGGTTGAATGGCGCGATTTTCTTCTCGTCCATACTTTTCGTAATGGACGAGGGGATTGAGTTGCATTGTCGCAGCGTCCGCATAGTGGCTTAGATACCAGTCGGCGTCGAACTTGAGGCTGGGATTTCTGCGATCGGTCCAGACCACTGCGTAGTGCAACGCGGGCGGCAGACCGGAGGCTGCGACATCGGGGTATTGAGAGGCGAACCAGGCTGCGTCGAAAAGAGGAGAACGGCTGATGATAGCCGCAGCCTCCGTTCTTTGCTTGCGCTCCACGAGTTTGGCGCGGAGCTGGCCCCGCAGCGACCAGAACACGACCTTGGCGGCGCGGACGGCATTGCGATGAACTGCCGGGTGTGAAGTAAGAAAGCTTCGAGCCGGGCTTGTCAGGCGCCAAAACATGCTCGATTCGATCGCCATGCGTTGCGCCCGCTCATCGGCGAGCGCTCTCTCCACTTCTGGGCGAACTGCCGGAGCGGCATCAATGCGCTCACTCATCGCCGCCATCTCACGCTGAATAGCCGCTATTTCGCGCGCATGATTGTCCCGCTCGCTTCTGAGCGTTGCTTCAAGTTTGGCGGCACGCATGTTGGCTGTTCGCTCCCTGACCTCGGCCTCTATGACATGAGCGGCCATCTGCCGCTCGCCGAGTTTGGCTTGCTCGAGTTCCGCGTTCGCGGAAGCTCGCGCGTCGTTCAGAGCCTGCGCGTGTGCTTGAGCCTGAGCACCCGCGTATTCGATATGTCCTTTCTCTCTTTGCTCCGCTTCCCAGCGTCCGCCTATCAGGGCGAACCTGTTGCGGACTGTCGCCGCGTCCGTATTGCCGAGTGCGCACAGCCGGCTGACGCTTTCACTAACATTCGCGCCGACGGCAAGGACGCCGAGACCATGCGCATGAAGAAACTCGAACGACGGAAATTGCGTTCGCAGCTCCGCCCACAATTTCCATACGCCGAAGTCGTCATGTCGCTCGTTGGTGTCGTGAAACAGAACGACGGCTCGATCGCTTAGCTTGCTTTTCCAGGTTTCAAAATCGTGCTTGACCGCTTCGTAGGTATGGAGACCGTCGATATGAAGTAGATCGATCGTTCCATCCGCAAAATGCGGCGCCGCGTCGTCGAACGTGCAGCGCATGAGCGTGGAGAATGCCGCGAACTTGGTGCGGTGATACTGATCCAGATCGGCAAAGACCCGATCGCCGTATCGTCCGGCGTGCGGGTCTCCAGTCCAAGTGTCCACCGCATAACAACGCGTGTTGAGCCCGAGGCGCTCGATGGCCAGGCAGAACGCGGCGTAGGAAACGCCCGTATGAGTGCCCAGTTCTACGAATAGCCGTGGCTGGACCGCACTTATGATCCAGTGTGCGAAGGGGATATGCCCGCTCCACGCGCTATGCGCATCAATTCGGTCCGCTACCCAAAAAAGAGGGTCGAGCCGATCATCGTATAGTCGTTGGACGGATAGATCGGGTAGGTCGGCCGGTCCAGCGGTACCGACAGGCAAGTTGGCCGTATTCATGCGTCTCGAGATATTGTTGCGAAAGGAGGAACAAATTATATCCAGAGATTTCGACGCCTTGTCGCTCGTTACGACCAAAGGTCATTTCACAGGCCCCTCTGACGCCGGTGCGGCCCGCCTGGCAGCGGCGTCCGGGCGAATCGATCCGCGAAAAAACGCGGACCTGCGCTACGACCTGCCGCGGACTCGCCCGGCAATCACACGGATGGGTTTGGTGACGCGCCACGAGGTAGAGTCGCGTAGTTGCGCGATCGAATGCTCGAGCGCCGCGATTCGAGCGCTGGCTCGGGCTCGCTCATTCTGCATTCTTTGTTCGTAATCCTGCTGTACCTGCTGCTCAAGCTCGTTGGCGCGGATTCGCGCTGCTGCCTGATGCGCTTGCAGATCGGCTTCCGCTCTTGCTTGTGCGTCAGCCGCTTCCCGTATCGTTTGTTCGAGTTGTGAGCGGAGCCCCTCCTTCTCCGCGGACAAACGATTGGCGAGTGCGCTCGCTTGCTCGGCCTGACCTTGCCAGTGAATGGCGTCAGCCGACCTGGCTTTAACTTCGCCTCGGACGCGGGTGAGTTCGCGTAAAAGAGCCGCGCGATCGAGCGTTTCATGCGACGGAAATGGGACCTGGCTCTTCGACAGCTTTTCCGGTTGGCTCGACTGCGCCTGTTGCTTTGCGGCTTCGCCAATCTCCTTGCCGGCTCGCACCTTGCCGGAATCCGCGATCCTTGAGTGGACAGCGTTCGCGTCCTGCCGATTGATGCGGGTTTGCAGAATCGGTTCGAGCTTGGACCAGAGATAATCTCCTTCCTCGATTAGCAGGGGGAAGTCCAGAAAAATCATCGGGACATCTTTTTTGACGAGCGCCCTCACCGTTTCATGGAAACCCAAGGCGAGGATTCGCGCCTGGTCGATCGGATTCAGCGAATAGACGATGCCGCCGGGCGTCTGACCCCAAGTCTCCCATTGCGCCACCTGGGGATCCACGTTTTCGTTGCCGTAGCGAGCGCGCATTTCGAGTATGACGCGGCTTGTCGCCGCCTCGACGATATCGCGCATCGGCATGATGACCGCGTCGATGGTGATGTCGGTCCTGGCCATCAGGTCGTCGACCACCTCGAACAACCACGGAGACTTGACGATGTACGGCAGCGCATGGCCGGCGATCGGCGTGTCTTCCAGGCCCGCGTTTGCGTTCTCATCGAGCTTGTCGTCTGGGTTCGCCGCCAGATGCGTTTCCAGGCCGCAGGCGGCGAGATATTGAACGAGAAAGCTGGTGCCGGCACGTCCGGTACCGGCGATAATTACGTGGTGGCTCATATTTAGCGGCTAAAGACGCGAATCGATTTTGACGGGTAGCGAATTGTACAAGAGGAGCCCCGGCTGGCCGTCAATGAGCTTTCATCGTTCTCATTTTCCTCAACGGGCACTAATTGTCCAATTTACTTGACGTTTGACAACCCCCAACCTCAGCATTCTATGCTTACCGTGGCTTACCCGGCGTGCCGCGACGTCCTGCCGAACCAAGTGGCGCGCATATTCAACGCAGTTTTTCTGTTTTATGCAGCTATCCGCATGCCGTTCGAGTAACAAAGCGCAAAGCCTGTTGCTCTAATCGACGCTTTTAAGCACACTTGCGCTTTTGTTGCGGCTCTCCTGACCATAATTTCCAAGAGGCGCCAGACCACTTCGCCCACATGAATGCCACAAGCGTGCTCCGTTCTCCAATTGAAGGTTTGTCCGTCTCCGTCGTGGTCTATCGGCCGGATATGGCGAAATTGCAAAGCACGCTTGCAAGCCTCGGCGCTGCCTGTGATGCGTTGATTGCTAGGCGGCCGGGCTTTCCGATCGCATTCCACCTAGTCGACAATGGCGGGCTGCCCGACGTATCCGCGACCCTTGAGGCGCTCCGGGCACACGGCGTCGTCTGCACGATCGTCGCCGGGCACGGTAACGTGGGCTATGGGCGCGGTCACAACCTGGCGATTGAACACATCGGCAGCCGTTATCACCTAGTGCTGAACCCGGACATCGAACTCGAGCACGACGCGCTCGACCGCGCGCTCGATTTTTTCGAGGCGCACCCCGAGGCGGGTCTCATCACGCCTTGGATCGGCGACGAGCATGGACAACAGCAATTCTTATGCCGTCGCTACCCGACGCTTCTCGATCTGTTCGCACGCGGTTTTCTGCCTGCGCAACTGCGCCGGCTATTCAGGCGTCGTCTTGCTCTCTACGAGATGCGCGACCGGATCAATGCGCACGACGTCGTATGGGATCCGCCGATCGTCAGCGGCTGTTTCATGCTGTTCCGCACGTCCGTGCTCAAGGAGCTGAAGGGCTTCGATGCCCGGTATTTCCTTTACTTCGAGGACTACGACCTGAGCCTGCGAGCCCATGACGTCACCCGAGTCGCCTATACACCCGCGGTGCGCGTGCTGCATCACGGCGGCGGCGCGGCCCGCAAGGGCTCCGCGCATATTCAGATGTTCGCGGCCTCGGCGTACAAATTCTTTCGCCGCTTCGGCTGGAAATGGTTATGAGCCGGATTCTCGTAACCGGTGCGAACGGCTTCGTCGGGCGGGCGCTATGCCGCACTCTGGTCGACCACGGTCATAGCGTCACGGGCCTGGTGCGGCAAGCGGGCGGCTGCGTGAGCGGCGTGCGCGAATGGGTCGATGCCTCCCAGGATTTCGCCGGTCTTGCAAACACATGGCCTGAAGCGCTGACACCCGACTGTGTCGTCCATCTCGCGGCACGCGTCCATGTCATGCGCGACAACGCCGCCGACCCCGACGCGGCGTTTCACTCGACCAATGTCGAAGGCGCTTTACGCGTCGCGCAGGCCGCGCGACATCACGGCGTGCGGCGCTTCGTATTCGTGAGCAGCGTCAAGGCGCTGGCTGAAAGCGACCCCGGTCGTCCATTGCGTGAAGACGACCCGCCGGCGCCGCAGGACGCCTATGGCCGCTCCAAGCTTGCCGCCGAACAGGCACTGTCCCGCTACGGCGAGGAAACCGGCCTTGACGTGGTGACCGTGCGTCCGCCGCTGGTTTACGGGCCCCAGGTGCGCGCCAATTTCCTGCGTCTGATGGACGCAATCTGGAAACGCGTGCCTTTGCCGCTCGGCGCGATAAGCGCGCGGCGCAGTCTCGTCTATGTCGACAACCTGGCCGATGCGCTGATGCACTGTGCAACCGACCCGCGCGCCACGCGCCAATGCTTCCACGTCGCGGACGGCGACGCGCCCACGGTCGCCGAACTCGCGCGCTCGCTCGGCCGTCATTTGCACAAGCCCGTGCGGTTGCTGCCGGTGCCTGCCGGCTGGCTGCGGCTCGCGGGTCGCTTGAGCGGGCACACGGTGCAAGTCGACCGGCTGGTGGGCGCCTTGCAGCTCGACACCGCCCGGATTCGCGCGGCGCTGGACTGGCAGCCGCCGTATTCGACCGACGAAGGGCTGACTGCGACCGCCCGCTGGTATCAATCCACGCACTGAGGGCGCACATGTCGACGTACATCTCCACGCTCGCGATCTGGATGACCGTGACCTTGATCGCGCTCGGTTCCGCTGGCGCTTGCGCCGGCATTCTGTGGGCGCTGCTCAAGACCGGTATCGCCTGGCAGCTTGCCACCGACGTCCCCAACGACCGCTCGCTGCACGTCGCGCCGACCCCGCGCGTCGGTGGCTGGGGCATCGTCCCGGTCGGCGTCGCGGCAATGCTGCTGCTCGCGCCGAGCCTGTGGTACGCCGCGCTCGGCACGGCCTTTCTGGCGGCGGTTTCGCAACTAGACGACCGTCGCGGCTTACCGGCGCGCGTCAGGTTCGCCGCCCACATGGTCGCCGTGGTCGGACTGGTCGCGCTGTTTCCTGCTGACGCGCCCTGGTGGTTCCTGGCAATTCTTGCGTTTTTGATGTTATGGCTGGTCAATCTTTACAATTTCATGGACGGCGCGGACGGTCTTGCAGGCGGCATGGCGCTGTTCGGTTTCGCTGGCTACGCGGCGGCGGCCCTGCTCAGCGATCATCCTCTGCCGCAACTCTCGTGGTCGGCCAGCGCGCTTGCAGGCGCGGCGCTCGGCTTCCTGCTGTTCAATTTCCACCCGGCGCGTATCTTTCTCGGCGACGCCGGTTCCATCTCGCTGGGCTTCCTGGCCGGTGCGCTCGGGTATTGGGGCTGGCGCTCGGCCGTCTGGCCCGTGTGGTTCCCGGTCATGGCGTTCGCGCCGTTCATTGCCGATGCGTCGGTCACCCTAGCGCGGCGGCTGCTTCGCGGCGAAAAATTTTGGCAAGCTCACCGCGAGCACTACTATCAACGTATGGTGCGTTCCGGCATCGGGCACGCCCGGACAGCTTTGGCGTGGTATGTCCTCATGGTAACTGGCATAATGCTTGCTTTGTGTGCGCTGGGCAGCGCCCCTGTTTTTCAGTGGGGCATGGTTGCCGGTTGGATCGTCGTTCTCTGTGTAGCAGGCGCGGTAATCGATCTGCGCTGGCGTCGGTTTCAATCAACACTGTCCGATAACTGAGGTAGACGCTGATGCTAAGAACCAAGGCCACCTGGCTGTCTTTCAGCGCTTTCCTTTTCGACTTATGCGCGGTGGCCGGCTCCTGGCTCGTCGCGTACATCATCCGCTTCAACGGCACCGTTCCCGAAGACTTCCGGGTCGGCGCCTTGCACTCTCTCCTCTGGGTGCTGCCGGTCTACGGCGTCATGTTCCGCATATTCGGCCTGTACCGAGGCATGTGGGTTTTCGCGAGCTTGCCGGATCTCGTACGGATTTCAAAAGCCGTAGTCGCCGGCGCGCTGGTTGCCATGGTCGTCTCGGTGATGGTCCAGCCGGTGCCCATCGTGCCGCGTTCAGTGCTGGTCGTATCGCCGTTGTTTCTGTTTCTCGCAATGGGGGGCGCGCGCGCGCTGTATCGGGCCACCAAGGAGTTTTACCTATACGGCGGACTCGTCGGCCAGGGCAAGCCGGTAGTCGTGCTCGGCGCGGGCAACGCGGGCGCCAATCTCGCGCGTGAGCTATCGCGTTCGAGCGAATGGCGTCTCGTCGGCCTGCTCGACGACGACGTTTCGAAGCATGGGCGCGAAATCTACGGCTACAAGGTCCTCGGGCCGATCAGCGAATTACCCCGAATGGCCGAGGAGTTGAAAACCGAGTACGCGATCATCGCCATTCCCTCGGCTTCTGTTGACGTCCAACGCCGCGTCGCGACACTTTGCGTACGAGCCGGCGTCCGCGCGCTCGTGTTGCCGGCGTTGACGGCAGTCACCCAAGGCCAGGCCTTCCTCTCCCGCGTCCGCCAGATCGACTTGGAAGACCTGCTGGGCCGCGACCCGGTCATGATCGACACCGACGACGTCGAAGCACTGCTTAAGAACCGCGTCGCCATGGTGACGGGCGCAGGCGGCTCGATCGGCTCCGAACTGTGCCGGCAGATTCTGCGCTTCGGCCCGGTGCAGCTGGTCGCGTTCGACGTCTCCGAGTTCTCCATCTACCGCCTGAATGAGGAGCTTTGCGACAAGTATCCGGAAGTGTCAGTGGTGCCGATCATCGGTGACGTGAAGGACTCGCTGCTGCTCGATCAGGTTATGGCACGCTACAGCCCGCACATCGTCTTCCACGCCGCAGCCTACAAGCATGTCCCGCTGATGGAAGAGGTCAACGCCTGGCAGGCCGTGCGCAACAACGTGCTCGGCACCTATCGCGTGGCGCGTGCGGCGATCCGTCACGACGTCGTGCGCTTCGTGCTGATTTCCACCGACAAGGCCGTCAATCCGACCAACGTGATGGGTGCGAGCAAGCGCCTCGCGGAAATGGTGTGTTCGTCGCTGCAACAGCAAGGCGCGCGGCGCACGCAGTTCGAGACCGTGCGCTTCGGCAATGTGCTCGGCAGCGCGGGCAGCGTGATCCCAAAGTTCCAGGAGCAGATTGCGCGCGGCGGTCCGGTTACGGTCACGCATCCGGAAATCACGCGTTTTTTCATGACGATTCCCGAGGCGTCGCAGCTCGTGCTACAAGCGTCGAGTATGGGGCACGGCGGGGAGATTTTCATTCTCGACATGGGTAAGCCGGTACGCATCGCCGATCTTGCGCACGATCTCATCCGCCTGTACGGCTTCACCGAAGAGCAGATTCGCGTGGTGTTCACGGGCCTGCGCCCGGGCGAAAAGCTCTACGAAGAACTGCTCGCCGACGACGAAACCACGACGCGCACGCCGCACCCGAAGCTGCGTATCGCACGGGCGCGCGAAGTGCCGGATAGCCTGATCGACAGCCTGCTGCCCTGGTTAATGCAGCACCGTGTTCCCACCGACGATGAGGTTCGCCGCGACCTGCGCCGTTGGGTTGCTGAATACCAGCCAGCGACATCGACCGCGCTGCGCAGCGTGCCTGCGCCCGTAACGCGCGTCTTATAGCTGTTTCGCGACCGCAATCGACGTGTTTGATTTCCGGGGGCTAAAAAGCCAAGCGCGATGCAGAACCGAACGGCCAACTTTGAACTGGCTTTCGTGAAGAGGACGAGTTGCGACAATCCTCGTCCTCTACATACAGTAAGCGCGGGTGAAGACATGTCGAGCGGTGAGGGACGTTCCGGCAGGTCCCGTCCGCATTCGTTGCGCTCAAGTCCTACAGGTGACAGAACGTCGCCTGGTAGTCGAGACACTTCACGAAAACAAGGTGAGCGAGCGTACCGATATTTGGCGCATTGTCGAAATTCGTCGACCAGACCGCTACAAACCGGCTGCGGGCTTTCGGTAAGTGCAGGCAGAAATGCTCAGAATGTGCCTCAGCGACGATGACGGCACGGAGATTTTGTGTGGCACTGCTCATGGCCAAGGTCCCGACCTACGTTCGATCGCCCGGGATATGCCAGTGCTGGCACGCGAGCGCGATGCGATCTCGCTAGCGCGACAAGAGTGTGCGAGCGGTGTTGACACCGAATTTACCTCTGGGTGTGCCTCAACGCACGGGGCATTGTCTGGATATGTCACTGCAAGGTTTCGGCTATCAGCGATTGCCGGATGGGCATTCTATAGGATAGCTAAAAAAATCCCCATTCTTTCGTTCCACCTCTCGACACGACTGGGGTGCTCAGGACAGCATCAATCTGTGGTCTGCGCTGCCTTGACTTCTGATTGGCCTCGGCAAGATGAAATCACTGAACCCGATTTCATTGACCCATGCCTTCCAAAACACTGCATTTTCTCGGTCCCGTCGCGAACGAGGGAAATGCCGAACGCAAAGACGGTCATAAGAACGTCCGCAACAACCCTCACGACAGTCTACGCAACAACATTCGCAATCCCGGATGCGTCGCGCCTCTACTGCGTGGCCGCGTCTTTCCGTGCGATCGGTGTGTGTCTAGCTGTGCGTTGCTTCCTGCGGCTTCCGGTCAGTGTGAGGGCGTCCTCAGATGAAGCCGCGAGTGACAATTGCGCGTGAACAACACCGATTAAAGCGGCCCGCAGCACTGGCCGATGCTGAAATAGCGCATCTCGAAACGGTGGTCCGGTATTTCGTTAATAGCCGCGCGGGCGGCGCTACAGAATATTTCGACTTGTCTTATTGGCTCGTGCGCGTCGAAGGCATCGGTGAGCATTTTCGTCTCGTTCCCGCTCAGCAGCGACGACTCACCTGGTTGCGAACGATGCTTGTGGGCGCAGCACCGTCAAAACCGGCGGCGTGTCCGCACAAGTGCTGGGTGTGTAGCCGGTGGCTTCGGGAGGGCAGCGCGTCGGCGTCTGATACCCAACGTTGACGAGCTACGCGGAGCAAGCTTATTGCAGTCTTGAAGCTGTCGTAGACAGATCGAATTGGTTTGCAGCAGCGCGCGAATAATCGCGATGCGGCTCCGGACGGAACCGCGAACATGCCGCATCCGGCATGTCTGTACGCCGTTCGGAAAGCTGTGCGATAGCGGTCATCGGGTGCATTCGCGCGTATTCGGAGGAACGCGATCGACCATTTCGGGTTCTAAGCGAACGAACCAGAGGGCACGAGTGGCGTTGAGCATGTCATCATGGCGCGCCATGGCATAGAGCACTGCCTGTACGTCTGCAGGGCGCCCCGGCATATCCGGCGGCAATCTGCCATCCGCCTGATCGACGAGCGGCGCAGCAGGTTCGAGTCGACCGCGTGCTCCAGTGCGACTGCCGCGAGTGATATGCCCGTCGCCCGGCATGCCGCAACCACTTCGGCCTTGAACTGTTCGCTGTGCTCCGCCGGCGATGGCGCTCCGTGGGACCGCGTTCTTCGATAGTGTTCACGTGTCCGCTTATTTCCCCTTGGTGGACCCGATACTCGCAAGCGCCAGCCGTTACTCGAGGTGAGTTGCCCGGGCGCTTACGGCCAAAGGTGTGAACGGCTGTGAGAATCCGACACTAATCGGCGGCGTCGATCGGACATGAGCACAGACGCACCCGACGTGCTCGTTTCAGGAAGTGGTGACCTGAAGTCGGGATCCGGTAGAAGAAGGCTTACCGCCAAAGAAACAGGCCCGACACCGGCTCAAACCGCCAAGTTCACTCAAGATGTCGAGCCCCACAGACGCATGGGGTACGGGTGCCGGGCCAGTATGGCACGACCTATCAGTCCCGTCGATAGCGTTTCGGCATTGCGGGGATTGCCGATGCCGGCCACCGGCCGCCTGTTTGAGTGCGCCCGCTGCCGGGCGCAGGTCATCGTTTGCCGCCATTGCGACCGCGGCCAGATCTACTGCGACGGTGACTGTTCTGAGGTCGCACGTCAGACCAGCATGCGCGTGGCCGGCGAGCGCTATCAGTGCAGTCGTCATGGCCGGTTCGCGCATGCCGAACGGATGCGCCGCTATCGCAGCCGCCAGAATAAAGCGACGCATCAGGGTTCCTCTGTGCCTGCCGCCGATGCTCTACTGGCACCGACTTCGACGACGTCGGCGGCAACAGCGGCGGTATCTGCCACCGCCCCAGCTGTGCCTGAGCAGTGCCATTTCTGCCACTGCGTCTGTCCGGACTTCGTGCGCCTCAGGCCACTACGCCGTCGGGTCTTCCGTGATGTTCGTACTACTACCTACTGCACAGGAAATGACCCATGACCATTGAAGTTGAACTCGAGGCGCAGATGCTGCGCTACTACCACGTCGAGAAATGGCGCTGCGGCACCATCGCACGGCAGTTGCACGTGCACCGTGGCACGGTCCAGCGCGTGATGGCGCAGGCCGGTCTGCCCCGCGTCGGCGCGATGCTCAGACCTTCGCAGATCGATGCCTACCTGCCGTTTATCCATGACACGCTCAAGAGATTTCCGTCGCTCACGGCCAGCCGGCTGTATGCGATGGTCACCGAGCGCGGCTACCGTGGCAACCCTCATCATTTCCGGCACCTGATCGCGGTACACCGTCCGCGTCCTGCACCAGAGGCTTATCTGCAGCTGCGCACCTTGCCTGGAGAGCAGGGCCAGGTTGACTGGGCCGATTTCGATCACCTGCGGATCGGGCGTGCGCCAGCCGCTCATGGCCTTCGTCATGGTGCTGTCGTGGTCTCGGCAGATCTATCTGCGCTTCTTCCTTGACGCCCGCATGGACAGGTTCCTGGCTGGCCACGCCGGCGCGTTCGCAGCGTTGTCCGGATTGCCACGAATCCTCCTCTACGACAATCTCAGCAGCGCTGTGCTCGAGCGTCAGGGTGATGCGATCCGCTTCAACCCGACGCTTCTCGCGTTCGCCGCTCATCATCGCTTCGAGCCCCGTCCCGTGGCAGTGGCCAGAGGAAACGAGTATGGTGTGGTAAAAAAATGTCGCGGTGCCTCTCAATGACCCTGTGTTGCCTACCAGGTTGACGCGTCCATGACGACATAATTTCAGACTGATACTGATGTTCCGCTGATCAACATTGGGGGAATATCATGTTTGAGACTCTCTTCACGCGTCCGCATGCTCTTGCTGCCCACACTCTCGCGCCCTGCGTGGAATCCAGGAAGCGCTTCCTCGTACATTGTCAGGAACAGGGTTATCCACCCAAGTCGGTCCGGAAGATAGCCTGGATCCTGCTGGTTTTTTCACAGAGCATGGATCTGTCCCGCCCGCGGTTAATAACGCACGAGGAAATCGCGTTTGCGGTTGACCATCGGATTCGACTTCTCCGAAGTGAGCGCACGAACGAGTCCCGCAGCTCGCGGCTTCTGTTCATCCATACCGCCACGGCCTGGCTGCGCTTTCTGGGGTGTCTGGAGGAACGGCATCCCACGAGAGAACCATTTGTTCGCTATGTCCAGCACTACGCCGATTTCATGCGTGACCAGCGAGGACTTTCTCCTGCTACGATTTCAACCTGTCGTGATGAGATCGGTCATTTTCTGGCAACGGTCTGTCGCGCTGACAAGGAACTCGCTGCTCTCACTATCCACGATGTCGACGCCTATCTTGCGTACCAAAGCAATTATGGCTGGGCCAGAGCTCCGTGGAGTTGCCCCTGTAACCGAGGACACGCGGACACCGTTAGATTGATGACTCCGCTGCACGCCTGAACTCGCGAGGCGAGCGATATTTCAGTGCTTTGTGCGGGTGGCTCTCATTGTAATGTTCAAACGCAACTGCCAGACGTGAGAGGACCGTTGGCGCGTCAGGCTTATCCATATAGGCGACGTAATTGTGCTTCATGGTCTTCACGAACGACTCAGCCATCCCGTTGCTCTGCGGCGAGCGCACGGGCGTGGTCAACGGCTGCAGGCCCAGTTCGCGCGCAAAGCTGCGCGTGCGATGGTCGATGTAGGCCGAGCCGTTGTCCGTCAGCCATTCGATGGGCTGCGCGACCTGCGTAGCGCCGAAGCGCTGTTCGACGGCAGCCAGCATCACGTCGCGCACCACGTCGCCGCTATGGCCTCCCGTTGTCGCAGCCCAGCTAATCGCCTCCCGGTCGCAGCAGTCCAGCGCGAACGTTACGCGCAGCGGCGTGCCATCGTCGCACCGGAACTCAAAGCCATCGGAGCACCAGCGTGTATCGCTGCGGTCCACGGCAACTCGACCATCATGCCGCCGCGTGTCTCGCCGCACGCCGGGACGACGCAGCAGCAACTGGTGCTCACGCATAACCCGATACACTCGCTTGTGGTTGATGCACGGCGCGCTGGTCTGTTCTCGACTACGGCGCAGCAGTGCCCAGATGCGTCGGTAGCCGTAGGTCGGTAGGCGCGCGACGTGGGCCTGGATTTCCTCGACCAGTTCCGCGTCGTCGGTCGGTCTGGCGCAACGACCATCTTGCCAATCCGACGAGCGAGCCCGTTTTGCTGCTACACCAGAGCGCGCCACGCCGAGAACTTCACAGACCGTTTTCAATGGTCGTCCCCCGGCAGCAAGGGCGAGCGCGCAATCAGGTTTTTTGAGCGGCCCCATTCCACGGCTTCCTTCAGGATTTCGACCTCCATCGTCTTCTTCCCGAGTAGTCGTTGCAGTTCCTTGATTTCCTTGATGGCTGCGGCGAGTTCGGATGCCGGCACCACGGTCTCGCCAGCTTTTACTGCCGCCAGACTGCCTTCCTGATATTGCTTGCGCCAGCCGAACACCTGATTCGGGTTCACGCCATGCCGTCGGGCAACGGCTGACACCGATGCGCCCGGTGTCAGCGTCTCCTGCACGATGGCGATTTTTTCTTGCGCCGTGCGCCGCCGACGGCGCTCCGGTTCACTCAGAATTTCGATGGGTTCCACGTAATGACTAGGCTTAATGTTAGACACAAGACTATCCGTTATTTTAAAAGAGTCCTTGTGTCCTCAGATGCATGGGGCCGCTCCACTCCGTTACACGCGCTTGCGAGCACGCTCCGTAATTTCTTCCGGTACGTAGAAGGACAAGGGTGGGCTACCAACGTTGCGTCGGGCATTGAAGCATCAGTGGTGTACAGAGAGGAGGGGTTGCCGCTCGGGCCGGATTGGGAAGATGTGCAAAGGTTCGTCGCCAGCTTTGTCGGCGACAGCACGATCGATCTACGCAACCGTGCGATGATCATGCTGCTGGTTGTCTACGGACTGCGGCGCGGCGAGGTAGTCCGGCTCCGCCTGGAGGATGTAGACTGGTGCGGCGAGATCCTTCATGTCCATCGTCCCAAGCAACGTTGCACACAGCAATACCCGCTGGTGGCGACAGTTGGAAACGCCATTCTGCGTTACCTGAAGGAAGCGCGTCCACGAAGCGCCCATCGCGAGCTGTTCCTGTCGGTCGAGGCGCCGATCCGACCGCTATCACCCGGACGCGTAAGTAGCATTGTCCGCTCGCGTCTTGCGACGCTTGGTATCGATATCCCGCGACATGGCGCACATTGCCTGAGGCACGCCAACGCCCGGCATTTACTTGACGCTGGCTTTGCCCTGAAGGAGATCGGGGACCATCTCGGCCATCGCAGCGCTTCGTCGACGAGAGCCTATGCGAAGGTTGACCTGACCGGACTGCGGTGTGTGGCCGAAATCGATTTGGGGAGTCTGCTATGAAGCTCTCCGAACTTGTCGCCCAATACGTGAGCCACAAACGGGCGTTGGGCATGCGCTTCAATTCTGAGGCGGCCACGCTTGCCTCATTCTGCCACCGGCTTGATGGCAACATTGATGTGGAGTCGGTCACAGTCGAACAGGTACACGACTTCCTGACTGGCAACAGGCCGCTGACTAACCATTGGGGTAAGAGAAGGTCGGTACTTGACTGCCTGTTTCGTTTTGCACTCTCGCGTGGATATGTCACGGCTTCTCCGCTTCCTCGCTACAGTCCGAAATTGCCGCAACCACTGACACCGTATATTTATTCGCAGCAGGAATTAAAGCGCCTGCTCGACGTGGCGTCGGCGGCATGCAGTCCATACGGTCTGCTGGATGCATACGTTTTGCGTGCACTCATTCTGATTCTGTACGGCGCTTGCCTCCGCCATGGCGAAGCCTTGCGGCTAACCATGCGGGATGTCAATCTCGACGAAGCCGTCCTGCACGTGCGCGAGAGCAAATTCTACAGATCGAGGCTGGTTCCGCTTGGCGCACATCTGAATAGTGCAATGCAAGCTTATGCACGGCAACGCAACCAGAGATTTGGGCAGGCACCGGCCGCGCCGTTCTTCTGCTTACGCGATGGTCGCCCCCTGAGCCAGAAAGCTGTGTGCAGGGCCTTTCAGCGACAGCGCACCCTGGCAAATATCCAACGCGAAGGCGGTGTGTCCTGCCAGCCGAGGCTGCATGATTTGCGGCACTCAGGCGCAGTGCACCGGCTAATCGCCTGGTATCGCTGCGGCGCGGATTTGCAACTGTTGTTGCCGCAGCTCGCCACCTATCTCGGCCACATTGATCTCGCGGGCACCCAACGCTACCTTACCCTGACGCCCGAGTTGCTGAATGAAGCGAGCACGCGCTTTGAAACTTACGTCCTTGAGGTGCAACATGGATAACTCATCCCTGCTGGGTCCGTGGATCCGACGTTTCCTGATCGAGTATCTGGTGGGCGAACGTAACTTTGCCATCAATACGCAAAGAAGTTACCGCGACATGCTCATGCTGTTGCTTCCGTATCTGGCCGCCAAGGTCGACAAGCGGATCGACCGCCTGACCGTTGATGATCTCTCCGCGCAAATGGTCCGCCTGTTCCTGACGCACATGGAAGAACAGCGCCACTGTATGGTCAGCACACGAAATCAGCGGCTCGGCGGCATCCATGCGCTGGCTCGTTTCATCGGCGAACATGCGCCGGAATACATCGACTGGTGGGCACAGATTCATCTGATTCCCGTTAAGAGAACCAGTCGGCCGGAGATCAGCTATCTCAGTAAGCAGGAAATGGACGCTCTGCTTGCTGCCTCCGACGTGAATACAGCGCAAGGGCAACGCGAACATGCGTTACTGCTATTCATGTTTAACTCCGGAGCGCGTGCAAGCGAAGCTGCGCAGCTCAAGATTGGCGACGTTGACTGGCACACGCGTTCGGTCAGCATCGTCGGCAAGGGGAACAAACATCGCCGCTGCCCGCTCTGGAAATCCACACTCGATGCGTTGCGCTCACAGACTGAAGGGAGGCCCGCCGCCGCGCCGGTGTTCCTCAACCGGTTCCACCAGACGATGACGCGCTCCGGCATCCATGCCCTGGTGAAGCGCTGCGCTGTCCGTGCTGCAGCCAACACGCCGTCACTTGCCAACAAGAATGTGCACCCACATCTGATTCGGCATACAACCGCCTCGCTACTACTCCAGGCCGGTGTCGACATCAATACGATACGCGGCTGGCTTGGGCACGTGTCTTTGGAGACGACCAACATCTATGCCGAGATCAACCTCGAAACAAAGGCGCGGGCGCTGGCGACATGCGAAGTAGAAGGCGGTGCCGAAGGACAAAAGCAATGGCGCAACCAGCCCGACCTGATGGCCTTCCTGCGCACACTGTAGCCGAATAATATGTGCTGTTCGATCTCCGCAAAGACGCTGCCTTTGCCTCGTTGGTATTCGAGCAGCACATATTTTTTACCACACCATACTCGTTTATATGGGCTCGAGCCCATATCCACGAGAAGGGACGCGTCGAAAGAGCTATCAGGTATGTACGTGGGAATTTCTTTGCCGCGCGCAAGTTCGCCGATCTCGACGATCTGAACATCCAGGCCGCGCAATGGTGCGCGGGCATGGCGGCGGATCGTCCCTGCCGGGAAGAGCCCACGATCACGGTGCGCGACGCGTTCGCCCGCGAGCAGCCCAGCCTGCTTGCGTTGCCGGACAACCCGTATCCTTGCGAACTGCAACTGGCCGTGAAGGTCGGCAAGCAGCCGTATGTGTGTTGATTTGCGCCGCGAACTGACCCACTTTTGGAGTGAACCCCTGAGGCTGGACCGGGCGAAGTTCGGAAAGTGATACGCTTGTTGGGCCTTCACTTGAAGGAGAAGGTCATGCCAGCAAGAGGTTCTTATCGACGCCACAGCGGCGAGTTCAAGCTGCAATTGTGCACGGATATCCGCACAGGCAAGATCGGGCGCCGTGATGCAAGCCGAACTCATGGGCTTTCTGCCAATCTTCTACAGCTCTGGTTGACGCAGTACGACCGAGGCGATCTGAACGAAGAAGAGGCCGCGGCGAGCGTTGTTGCGGAATATGAAGCGAAGGTCGCCGCGCTGGAACGCAAGGTTGGACAGTTGACAATGGAGCTTGATCTACTTAAAAAAAAGTCCGAGGCTGCGTCTCGTGAACGACGGCGCGCCATCATCCATTGTGAGCGGCCCCCATCCTGCTCGATCAGGCAAGGATGCAAAATGATCGACCTCGCACGTAGCACCTTCTACTACCGCTCCAAGGCACACGAAGCGGCGCTATCAGATGACCGGCTGGTTGATCTGATCGGCGACATCCATGACGAATTTCCTGGATATGGCTATCGTCGCGTGACCCTTGAGCTCTGCCATCGAGGCTACAGGGTCAACCACAAGAGGATTGCGCGGGTCATGCGTGAGCGCCATCTGGGTGTTAAGCCCAGACGCCGCTTCGTTCGGACAACGGACAATCACAGTAATCCGGTCTTTCCTAACCTGTATCGCAACCGGATTCCAGCAAACCCGAATGAGGTGTGGGTGGCGGACATAACGTATATCGGACTGGTGTCCGGGTTTGCGTACCTAGCCGCAATTATTGACGCCTGTAGTCGACGAATCGTCGGCTACGCCGTGAGTCGTTACATCGATACAGAACTGGCGCTTGCCGCACTGGACGTTGCGGTCGAGAGCCGACGACCCAAGCCTGGCCGCTGCATTCATCATAGCGACAGGGGTTGTCAATACGCCAGTGCGGCCTACCGGGAGGCGCTGGACGATACGGTCTGATTGGGTCAATGAGTGCAGTCGGGAACCCGTATGACAATGCGCAGGCAGAGAGCTTTATGAAGACCCTGAAGGTCGAGGAAATCTATCTCGCTGGGTACGAGACCTTCGCGGACGTCACGTCCAGGCTTCCCGTGTTTCTCGAAGATGTCTATAACGCACGACGTATGCACTCTTCGCTAGGTTATCTGTCGCCCACCCAATTTGAGGATCGTCTCGTCCAGCAAGCGGCTTAGTTTTTGGCCAAACCCCGGTCCAGCCTCAGGGGTTCACTCCAAATTTTCTAGCGGAAGTGGGTCAGTTCTATGCGCGTATCAACATATGTGCGCTTCGATCTGAACGGCTACACGATCCCGCATACCCACGTGCGGCGCGTGCTCACTGTCCGGGCCGATCCCCGGCACGTGCGCATTCCCGACGGCGCCGATCTGCTTGCAACTCATGTGCGCAGTTACGATCGCGGCGCGCAAATCGAGATTGCCGCGCACATCGACATCCTCGTTGCACCCAAACGCGAAGCCCGTCACCATCGCGGCCTCGACCATCTCGCCCGCGCAGCGCCGGCCAGTCGCACACTCGTCTTGCGCGCGGCTACACGCGGCGCCAATCTGGGCAATATCACCGCCCACCTGCTGCGGCCGCTCGACCGTTATGGTGCCGCCCAACTGCAGGCAGCGATCGAGGAAACGCTCTCCAGCGATGCCGCGCCTCATCAGAATCCGGTGCGTCTGGCGCTGGAGCGTCGGCGCGAGTCGCGCAAAGTACCGCCGCCAGTGACGGTGAATCTGCCCGAGCACGTGCGTAGCAAGGACACGCTGGTGACCCCTCACCGGCTCAACATCTACGACCAGATAACGGGAGGTACTGATGAGCTCGCCTGAGAACCTGCAGGAGCGCGCGAACGCGCTGCGCCTGTACGGGCTGCTGGCGCATTGGCCGGATCTCACTGACGCCGGCTGGGTTGCACCGCTGCTGCAGTGGGAAGAGGACGAGCGTGCCCGCCGTTCGCTCGAGCGACGCCTCCGGGATGCCCATCTGGGCAGCTTCAAACCGCTGTGTGACTTTGACTGGGCTTGGCCCACGCGCTGCGACCGGGCCGCTGTCGAAGACTGATGTCGCTCGAGTTAGTCAGAGACACCGCCAACGTTGCACTGATCGGCGCCAACGGCGTGGGCAAGTCGACCTTGGCGCTGAACCTCGCCTACCAGGCGCTCGTCAACGGGCATACGGCGCTGTTCACAACCGCTGGCCAGATGCTCGGTGAGCTCGCCGCACTTGACAGTGACTCAGCGATACGCCGGCGGCTGCACCGGTACGCCACGCCTCACGTGCTCGTAATTGACGAGGTTGGATACCTATCCTACTCGAATCGCCACGCCGACCTGCTGTGCGAGCTGATCAGCCGCCGGTATGGCGCTGCGAGCACCGTGGTCACCACAAACCGGCCGTTCGCAGAATGGTCGAAGGTATTTCTGAACGCAGCCTGCGACGTCGCGCTGGTGGACCGGCTGCATCGCGCCGAAGTCGTCGCGATCGAAGGCGAGTCCTACCGGGTGAAAGAGGCATGTGAACGGGCCGAGCAGCGCGCAAAGAAACGCAGCGCGGCACGCATGGAGAAGCAGAAATCATGACGAGCCTGCACCTGCCTTCGGGCATCACTCACGGCCTGGACTTCCTGATCTCGGACAACTGGTCCGCAGATCAGGCGCTCGCCGTCGTGGAACTCATCGACGAACTACGCGAGCGTATCGCCTCGCACTACCAGATTCCGCTCAAGACCTGCTGCACGAACAGCGCGCGCCTCCCGACAATCCTCACCCTCGCGACATCGACAATCCGTTCTGATCGCCATCGCCCAACAACAGCGGCCCATAACCGCCCCTGTTGTTGACGTTTCTACTCAACTTTGCGCCGCCATCTAATGGCGCTTTTACACCGCCGCTAACAAAAAGTCGGGGGGCGCCGCAAACCCCTGCCTCATAAGTGGCAGCGTCGCGTCACTGCCGCGCAGCCCTCCGTTCGTCATCGCGGGTTGGACGACCACTTACGACAGGAGCGGTTGTGCCGGCATTAGAGCTTGCAGTTGCCATCAAGGGAAATGCGAACGGCAACCACTACTTGCAAAGAAGACAACACAGGTTCTTACTAGCGGTCCCGTTCAAGCAATCTGTAGAGAGCCTGCCGCGAAATTCCCAGATTTGCCGCGGCTTGGCTCTTGACTCCCCGCGCCTCCACGATTGCTCGCTTTGCGGCCTCCGGCGTGAGCTCGCGACTTACCCTTACTGTCGCAGCATTTCTCATCGTTAGGTAGGCATTCGACTTTGAGACGTCGCTGTGCCCCGCAGCTTGGACGACACGTTGCCTCGCTTCCCTGTGCAGTTTAGCCGAGGCGCTTTCGCGCTGTTGTTTGATTGGTGCAGGCGCGCCAGCAAGTGTCTCCTACATCTGCTGTAGAAACTGATGTCGCAGGCCGTGACTGGTTACCCCAATGCCAGAATGCCTGACGCCATGCTTTCTCAGCACGTGGTAATAGCGGTCGCGCCACTGTTGCTTGGTGTAACCATGCGGAATTGTGGTGCCGGTGTAAAGATTCGACAACTCCGCTGCTTCCTCGAGCACCGCGAGCCTGAGGCCGATCGGTACAAGCCGGTTTCTGCCGCCCGGCGTGCCACGTGTGACATGCAATAACCCATCATTGCGTACAGCCTGCGCTGGTCGCAGCAGAAAGCTTTCCTCCACCCGCAAACCGAATGCCGCCTGAAGCTTTAGCTGCACCGCGACGTTGCGGTCGGTCGCAGCCACCTCTTTGATCTTCGTTTCGGCGTCAATGCCGTTTGCCACCCACGACTTATCGATTCGGGGGACGTGCGAACGCAGTAGATCGTGATTTTCCCTGTCGACATAGTCGGCGAGCGTGCCGACAAGTTTGGGCTTTCTCGTCCAGTCAGCAAGAGCTCGCAGGTACGTCAGTTTATTCTCGATGGTGCCACGCGTCAGCTTCCTACGTAACCAAAAGTTCACCAGGAACTGGACGTGCTTGTGCTTCAGTGAGTATGGAGACTGCAAGGCGAAGCCGTTTTGTCGCAGTTCCTCAAATGACTTGCCGAGCGTCATCGTTCGGCACTTCTGCGTCTGCATCGAGAGCGTTTTCGGGCTCCCCGTTGCCGCGCTATTCGCACGGTCCACATTACGCTCGAGCAGCTCTTCGAGCACCGCCTTGAAGTCAGCGGGCAGCCGGTATTTGTCCACGGCTTCGCGCACATCAAGAATTGCAGACATCTTCACCTCGTCCGTGTGTCGGGGAGCACATCAGTGCCCGCCATCATATGGGGCCGTCGCGGCCACCGAGTCCCTGCTTACTGCGGCAATTTTCAGTCAGTCGTCCTTCGCGCCTGAGAGGGGGCAATCTGCCGCGACACAGCCTCCGCATCGGCTCAGGGTGAGTTATCGACTAACGAAAACGGCTCGTCTGGCGTGGCCGTAACCGATGTCGACGGCAGATGCCCGATACCTTCATTCACATTCTCCTGTTGGTTCAAACTGCTCGGCGTGCCGAGACTTTCGTCCCGCAGCAGCCTGTTCAGAGCACTGCTGTGGCCAGCGTTGCCTGTGCGGCTTTATCACGTTGAGCCAAGGCGGTCGCAGGCTGTTGGCCGCGGCGAAGACAACACTGCTTGACCGACCAACTGTACCGATCCGATGAGGTTAATAGGGAAGCGAATGATCACTAATTTCGCCTGGCTTTCGGCGGAAGCAGCGAACATCCAAACGGGCGCGCGTTCACGTTTTGTTGCGTTGAAGAGCAGAGGCAACGGGTTACGCATCGAAGGAATTTCTTCGCTGGATGCATGGGCTCGCTGCCTCGGTCGTTCGACGTTGCCTTGACATTCCGCCACGCATGGCACGCTGAAGCTATCCAGAGTCGTCGCTGCTCAGCGACGTGTTTGCCCCGCTGCGAAATGTGGCGCCACCGAAAGCTGCGCTGCGTCCTGAGGAGAGACGAGCGGGGCGAACTCACGCTGCCGTCTACCACCCCCTTCAGTCAATCAACGGAGAACATATGGAACGGATAAAGTCGCTGCATCCTCTGGCCGGTAATAACGCAACCTCTGCCGCGGCGTTGTGGAAGGATCCCAGTGCGGCCGCTGAAGGGTGGGACGCCGATCAAGCTCCGTGGAAGGAAAAGCGCCGTCGCGTGTGTTTGCCATTAACAAACCGTATCCGATTGCTACTGGAGGGGATAACCGGCGATGCATGCGTCGTTCGCCTCGGAGTGCTACTGGAGCATGCCCCTGACACGCGCAACCCGGTGACCTGGGTAGACTGCCTGGCTATATCGGCATTTGGCGTGTTTGCCATCGATCAGTACGAGTGGATCGGCAAAGTCGCGCGCTCTGCAAACGAGGAGGAGCTCCTTCTGCATGAGAGACCCGGTGTGGTCTGCGTTCAAACCTCTCCATTGCGCAGAGCAAAGCCCGTATTACGCCATTTGCGAGCGGTACTCGGACAGTTCCTGTGTCCGGTCGAAAGCATCGCCGTCTTCGCCGACTCCGACTGCGCTCTCGATCCAACGTTGCCGGAAAACATGCTTCAAGGCGGTGAGTTACGTCATTTCATGCGCACGCGCCTAAACCGCTTTCGTTGCAGCCACTCTCGGTATCTCGATCCTCGAAGGATCGCGGCGCATCTGCAGTCGCACAGCCCGGACTGGGGCCAAGGTTGATACATGCCCTCGTCGACGTTCACTTGCTGATACCGTCGCCAACGGCGCGGACAGACGCGGGCAACCACTGGGTCAGTTTCTGGCGGAAATCAACAAACTGGGACTACTCGGTCGACGGCAGCGCCGAATTCAAACCCGAGGTCATGTTTGACGACGGTCACTCGATGTGGATGCGCATGCCCGCGTAATCGCAAACGTGGCCGGTGCCGATGTACAAGGACCACGGCGATCGCGTCGTCGGGAATTTCATCGCCGAGCTGATTTCCTTATTTTCCAGCGGCTGGCCGACGAGATGGTTCTCGTTTCCGTAAAGGATGAAGTGAGGTGGTGCGTGGACGCCGGCGCGTGTCGGAGTGTTCTGACCGTAGCCAAAAAAAGCCTCACGGTTGGCCTTCACTCAATGCCAAACCTGTCTTCAGCATTTCAATCATGAACTCGAGCGCCGCAACGTTAGCGTCCGACTCTTGAAGGTGCAATTCAACGATCAGGCGGCGCTTTGCATTCTTTCCTGGCGCTTTCCTAACCCTCACGTCGACGCCGGGGATATCGATACCCGCAAGGCGGTTCAGCATCAGTTGGGGTGACGGCCTACGCGGCGAGCGGCCCGCCTCGGCTGCGAGCGCGCGAACAGTATCCGCCCCCCGCAGCGCTATCAGCCTCACTATTTCCTTGCCGGCCGCGAAAGTCAGATTGTTACCCGGAAAAAGCATTTTCACCTCAGCTGGCAACGCCTTGTGAATGGCGATTGCCTCGCTAAGCCGGGATTGCGGTATGCCCATACCTGTATGAGGTTGACGCTTTTAGCGGCCGGTTTCCGTCATAGGCAACTGAGCGCGCTAACGGTTCGGGTCAAACGCGAACGGCTGCCAAATGACGCGAATGGCAAGTACCGGTTTACGAAAAAGCTGTGCAACCCCGGTTCCTGTGCTCCGGTAGCGCCTGCTACCAGTCCCCGGACTGTGCCGCGTGATGCAGCCACGGTTCGTGACATCCGATGAATTCCTTGCCTCGTTCCGCCGATCCGACTCAACGAGTCGTCTTCGCGTTCGCCTCCGTGTCGCACGTTCGTCCTTGCCCGCGAACACCGGGCGCATGACTGGTTCATTACAAGGAAAGAGCATGACAATCCACTATGACTACCGGTACGTTATCGCCTGCAGCGGCTTGCCCGAACAGTTCCGGCGGGACTTGCGCGGGCTCGCCAGCGGCAGGATCACCACAACCTACGATTACCGCACCCGGATAAAGGAAAGAGTGTCACCGGAAGCGCAATGCCGACGGATCGCTGAAATAGCTGAAGGGTTTGAGGCACTGCGTAGTAGCGGCTACGCCCTGCATAGTCCGTGGCACTTCAGGGGCAAGCATCTGCAACTTCTTATAGACCGGTGGTCCGCGCAGCACATGACGCCCGGAGAGCGTGCCGAGCGGTGCGAGCACTGGTGCCAGTGTCTGCTGTGGATCCGCAAGCGGCAGCTCATTAGCTTGCTTAACGCTTGGATAAGGACACGGACCTCGCCGCGCGAGAACGACAGTCGTCGTTGTACACGTATAGTTGGCTATGTGCGGCCTGCCATCCCTATACTCACGCGCGAAAAAGTCTTGGAGGTTCTGACCGAACAGCGCGGCAGTCTGCGGAGGGCCGCGCGCGCTTTAGGGACAACCACGCATTCGATCTGTGAGGTCCTGCGCGAAGGTCGGTCGCCCGAAACGCAGCTTCCGCCCGGGCTGACCATCTTGCCCGGAGGTTCACTCCCTGTAGCAGGCGATTGTCGTGCAGCACCGGCACACGTCAACATTGTCGTGTGATGACGCCAAAAAGGGAGTTTGGTCGGGGGGCTGGCTACAACAGGAGCACTAGTTACTGCGACATGAGGTGCCGAAGGCATAGAGGTATCGGGGCTTCTCGGGTGTCCTCAGGTACATAACGACGCGTGAGCGACGCCAGCCAGCAGATGTCCGGTTGAATTTGCGAATTCTGGCTGATTGGCTTGCTTTTCGGATTTCGCAAATCACTTCATTTTGCTTGAGAGATCATGAGGTTACGGAACATCGGCCGCAACGCTAGGACCCGTAACGCGTTAATCGATGTTTTCTGGATATCGGCTGAGCGCGGAGCGATGTGGCGAACTGCGTGGCAGGAATGGGTCAACTTCGCACGCGAAGACGGCCGGATGATTCGGGCGAGAGCGTTAGCGCTACCACGATTCTTGCAACGGCAGGTCGAGTTTGACGCTCCGTCCTTGAGCTGGGAACGCTGCTGAACGTCGGAATCGCCTGCGCTGGCCGCGGTGCAGAAGGGGCGGAAACGCACCAACGCCGCGCCCGCATGGCTGGATTTTTCGCGCGCAGGTCGCTTGCGTTGTTGCGCCACGCTCCCCTGTTGCGCCACCTTGGTGGACCCCAGTTGTGATAAGCGGCAGTTCAACGCATATCGACAGGCAAACAACCTTCTCCCGTCAGAAAAGACAGGTCACCTTCGTGCCAGGCGAGCGGCGCGCCGCGCATACCGTTTGATCCCGGCGAAAGAGGCTATTTGTTGGAAGATGAGACAACGACGCGAGAAGGATCTGACACGTGCGGCTCTATCGAACGTCCTCCTTGGGATCGCCCGCGGGCGGGTTCTCGGTCCTTCGCGCGGCGAGCTGCCTGGAGCGCGCACGGGTGGTTGTCTATGAAGCTGTTACGTTCACAGAAGGCCCCCCAATTCCGCCGAACCCGCGTATCGTATAGGCTCGCAGACGATCAGGCTCGCGACACTATTCATTCGAGACAGATGTTATGCCGCATGACAATGAGTTGATCCGGATAATGCAAGCAGTCCGCAAGTGCTTTCTGATTGTGCACCTGTACAAGGACGGGCTCGCTCGAGGTGAGTGGACCACGCAGAAAGGCGCCCTTGAGACGCTCGGAATCAGCGCGGCGGAGCTGTCGTTAGCACTTCGGCTTGACGCACTGCCGGCAGAAATCGTAGATCTGTTTGAGTCTCCCGGTGCGATAACGCCGTATGCAGTGCGGGTGATTAGCGAAACCATCGCAAAGGATGGTCTAGAAGCCGTGACGCAGCGGGCCAAGCCACATCTGACCGCTGGCAACAAGTTCTCGACAAGGGTGGCCCTGGCGACGTTGAAAGGAAATCTGGCTGCGACTACGCGCGCTCTCAGGGGAAAGAAAACCGCCAAGAACGCCGTTCCGGAGGGCGCGCCCGCGTCGCCGCGAAATCTTTCGGATCGGTATCATATCGGCGTCCTCGAAGGTAGATGGACCAATTACAGTGGCTGCGCCCGGGAGCTAAAGATTTCTCGAAAAATCGTTCGCGACGCAGTTTGCATCGAAGCGCTCATGCTTAAGATGCCTTGCGCTCCGGGCCTAATGGAGGTCAGTTTCACCAGCGGCCGCAAGTTTCTGGCGCTTGAAAAGCAGTGGGGGCGGGAAATGCTCGTGCAGCGCCTGACGCGCCTTACCTCGCACATGCGAGAAGCTTCAAGCGACCATCTAATTCGCGCGCTTGTCGGCGCGAACGTGCAACCAGCTGACCTTAGTCGTATTCGTATCAGGAAGGGCCGTGGCAGAAACCGACTTATCATCGAGTGCAACCACGCAAGCTTTCTGTACATGTATCGCCGTCAGTTCGAGCAGGCAATGCAGCAGGTGCTAAAGAGGCTGACAGAAAGTGCTGAAGGTAACGACCTTCCTCGAATGCTATTCGCATCTCAGCAGTTCAAGAATGCATCTTCTCTAGGTCGTGTGTGAGCTCGGTAAGTGGTGCAGGGCTTTGCCTTATCATTGACGTATAAGCTAGATGCTAGCGACGATCGTGAGCGGCGTCATCTTGACAAGGACGAAGCGTAGACTGCTGGTCGCTCAAGTGCAGCCGCTCGACTGGCACTCGCGCAGTCGGAGTGCAATTGATCGCGTGCCGGCCGGCCCTGCTATCACTGCGTGGACTTCACACGCAAGATCTTATTGCGGAGACCGACGAAGTGTGGGCTGATTCATGGCGAATCTGCTGTTGAGAAATGTAGACGATCAACTTGTCCAGAGCTTGAGGCAGCGAGCCGCAGCGCGTGGGCGCAGCGCAGAAGCCGAGCACCGCGAAATCTTGGCAAAAGCATTGAGCGCGTCTCAGCGCAAGACATTCGCCGAAGCGTTGATGAGCATCCCGAACGTCGGTGTGGAAGCTGATTTCGCGCGTATTCAAGGTTGGGACGGCGTGAGTGTATCCGGGCGAGAGCAAGGTCACCAAGGCGGTTCGCAAGCGGGACCGCGCGGACAAGGGCGCGACTGACTCTCTTTCGGAAGGCGGTGCAGGATGACATCGACCGGTACATCCCGTTGCCGACGATTGATGACTGCGGGCAGGCGTAGGAATGCGTTACCGGTCCAGCGTCACAGTATCACTGTTTTTGTTGACTGTTTAGTACGAGGGTTAGCGAAATGCGTTGGACGCTTCCATTCTCCTTAAAGCCACGACTTTTGGCTCTGACGATAATGGTTAGGAAGTTGTTGCGCCAACTTCCTTTTTGTGTTCAAACACCCACGGTTGTTTGTCTGACTTTCAACCCGTTATAAGGAGAAAACGCGCCGAACTTCAGCTTCGGGGATTGACCGGGGTAGGAGCGCGCTCGAACGTACCCCGGCTGTACCACCGATGTGACGGGGCTGGACCCGGCTCACCGCTTCGTTTTCCTCACCACCATCCACCGGGGCGACTTGAAGCGCACGATGCTCACGTAGAGCCACACATAAGTCGCCGCGAACAGCACCACAAAGCAGAAAAGATGCAGCGTATGTCGCCAGAACAACGTGGCCGGCACGACCGCAATCAGGCATAACAACCACAAGTAAGGCGACGTCAGCGAGTTGCGCCGCGTCAGTTCACGCGCGGTGCGCGTGCCGACTGCCCAACGCATCAGCCGCTTGTAAACCAGCATGTGCAGATGCACGCCATCGGGAATACCCGGCGACATGCCGCGAATGAATTTCTTCCTGTAGATCGAGAAGCACGTCTCGAAGATCGGGTACATGAACAGCAGCACCGGATACCATGCGGACACATCGCGATTGCGCATCACCAGCATGATCGACAGTTCGGCCAACATGAAGCCGATGAAATACGCGCCGCCGTCGCCGAGAAAAATCAGCCCCGCCGGGAAGTTCCAGATGAAGAAGCCGAGCACCGCGCCCATCATCATGAACGACGCCGACAGCACGATCGGATCGTGCACCTGGAAGGCCACGTAAGCGAGCGACGCGAACATCATGAACGCAACCATTGACGCAAGGCCGTTGAAGCCGTCGATGATATTGATCGCGTTCGCAAGCGCCGCCACCGCCAGCACCGTGACTGCGCACGAGATCACCGCATACGAGAGCAGGAAGTCGAGCGGCGGCACGCTGATGCGCGTGACCGCGATATCCAGCAGGAAATACGCGAGCGCGGCGGCGGCCATCGTAGAGACGAGGCGCGCGAGCGGCGATACGCGCTTGGTCAGATCCTCGACGAGACCCGAGCCGAAGGCCGGCATGCCGCACGCGATCAGTCCGAGAATGCCGCCCGACACAGCGGGATATGCAGAGTGCAGTTGCACGGCGGAGACGATCAGCCCAACCAGAATCCCCGTCCCGCCGATGCGCGGCACCGGACGCACATGGAATTTCTGGACGCCAGCCAGATCGGTGTCGGTCGAAAATGTTTCATGCAGATGCGCATAGCGCACGATCAACAGCGTGATCAGCAGTGAAACGAGAAAACCGAGCGCAAAACTAAGCATGAAAGTGGCCTGAGCGAAGACGCCGAATTATACAAACGAAACGCGGAGTGCCCCGAAAAGCGCCGGGCTCGCGCAAGCCGCGAAATATCCCAGATAGTGAGGCGCAAACCGGCTGCAAACCCGCGCCAGTCATGGATTCCACCTATTCAGCGAGGATCGCGCCGGGTCGTTAACCTGGATGCGGCGAAGTGTAGGCGACACGGGTGGCAGACGCACTCGCCGCGGATCGACAAGACCGTTCCGGAGACCCAATGCTAAACAACATCACAATTCGTGGCGGCCTGACGCTGGTAATCAGCGTATTCGTTGCCTTTCTGCTGACCGTGATCGGCGTCGGCTATGGTGCGCTGAAGCTCGCCAATAGCAGCCTCGACGACACGCAGCGCAGCGCGGCGGCGCTCTCGCATCTGAAGGCGAGCTCGGAGAAGCTGCTGCAAGTGCAACTCGCGCTGGGCTCCTATCAAACGCTGTTCAGCGTCGGCAAGCAGACTGACGACCTGCTGCCTGCCGCGCATAAGGTGCTGGTCGAATCGAACAAGGACTTCCGCAATTACATGGCCGGACCGTTTGCGAGCGACGCGGAGCAGAAGCTCGCGCAGAACGTCGAGCAAGCGCGCAGTGCGCTCGTCGATAAGGCAATCGAGCCGGAGTTCAAGGCGCTCACCGACTTCGACTTCAATACGTTCCGCAATATTCAGGGCGAAACGGCGAACGCGTTCTACGCCGCGTATTCGAAGGCCATCGGCGCGCTCGAAGGTGCGCAGACCGCGATTCAGCATCGCCAGGCCCAGACTGCGGCGCAACGCTTCCAGATCGCGACGTTGCTGTTCGCCGCAATCGGCGCGCTCGCCATCGTGATCGGCGTGGCTGCGCGCGTTGCGTTGTCGGCGGCGCTCATCAAGCCGGTCAATGCGACCGTCAAGCACTTCGAGCGCATGGCCGCAGGCGATCTGACGGTGGCGATCAAGAGCCAGTCGCGCAATGAAATGGGCCAGTTGCTGAGCGCGTTGACGAAGATGCGCGACGGTCTTGTCGAGACGGTGTCACAAGTGCGCGGCAGCACGACGGCCATCACGCAAGGCGCCAACGAGATTGCCTCGGGCAACGCGGATCTGTCCGCGCGAACGGAGCAGCAAGCCGCGGCGCTTCAGCAGACGGCAGCGAGCATGGAGCAGTTGTCGGCGACCGTGAAGCAGAACGCGGACAACGCGAAGCAGGCGAACCGGCTCGCGCACGGCGCGCTCGATACGGTCACGCGCGGCGGCAAGGTCGTATCGCGCGTCACCGAGACGATGGATGGCATTAGCGAGTCGTCGCGCAAGGTGACGGAGATCATCGGCATGATCGAGGGCATTGCGTTTCAGACCAACATTCTCGCGTTGAACGCGGCCGTCGAGGCGGCGCGCGCGGGCGAGCAGGGGCGCGGCTTTGCGGTGGTGGCGTCGGAAGTGCGCAGCCTCGCGCAGCGCTCGGGCGCGGCAGCGAAGGAGATCAAGGAGTTGATCGGCGATTCGGCGGCTCAGGTCGGGCAGGGCGCGTCGCTCGTGGCCGAAGCGAGCCGCACGATGAACGAGGCGATGCAGTCGGTGGAGCGCGTAACCGGCATCATGGGAGAAATCGAGGCCGCCGCGCTTGAACAGAGCGACGGCATCGAGCAGGTCAACAAGGCCGTCTCGCAGATCGACGAGGTCACGCAGCACAATGCGGCGCTCGTCGAGGAAGCGGCTGCGGCCGCGAAATCGCTGGAAGAACAGGCGGCTGTTTTGCGCGACGCCGTAGCCGTATTCCGGGTCGGCGAGCATTCGTCTGCGCAGGCGAGTCGCGGTCGGGCGTCGTCGGATTTTGGCACTCGAAGCCGCGCACCGTTGCGGAAGAACGCCTCGACGCTTCAGGCGGTTTGAGTTCTGTTGTTATCCTGGCAGGTCGAGCGGACGGTTCGAGTTGAACGTCCGCTTCGACGCGCCTCGCCGCGCATGTCTCGTCTCGCGATATAGATCCGTGAGCGGCGGAACACACTGCGGGCCAGGTCTTGAGTCCTTGAGTCCTTGAGCGGCTGGCTCGCTCGCCGGCGTCGTGGCTCTGTGGCTCGGTGGCTCCGTTTCGCGTCGGTAGGAAAGCCGCTCTCGCGGCCCCCTTCCGATAAGGCGTATCGCTGCGTCAGTGGCTACCACCGCTGCCGCCGCCTCCGCCTCCGCCGCCGCCTCCGCCGCCGTAGCCACCGCCGTGGCCTCCGCCGAAGCCGCCGCCGTGGCCTGAACCAAACCCGCCACCGTGGCCTGAGCCAAAGCCGCCACCGTGGCCTGAGCCAAA
>NZ_AWZT01000029.1 GCF_000472525.1 Paraburkholderia dilworthii | reverse complement strand
AGGTTCTGTTCGCGGTGTGACGAAACGCATGGACGGGCGGGATGCTGCCTCGCAGATCGCTTGCGCATCAGCGAAGTCGTTTTTGTTACTTTTGACGAAGGGTCTCACAAAGTGCGGTGAGATTAGCCTGACGCGGTGTCCGAATGCGCCCAGGGTGCGTGCCATGAAGTGCGCGCCGGCACAGGCTTCCATGACAATGGTGCAGGCTGGAAAGTTCGCTAGTAGCTCCACGAGCTGCTTGCGCGTCATTTTCCTCCGGAACACTTCGTTGCCCTTCCGGTCCTGGCCGTGCAGGTGAAAACAGTGTTTGCCGAGATCAATTCCTATGAGCGCCACATCTTGCATGATGGTTCCCCTTGGTAGAAGGCCTCCGTAGCGTAACCTGACCTCGGAGGCGGGGGCGACCATCTCATTAACACACTCGTATGCCTACCCGCTACTGTAAGTGGGAGACCGTGTCCGGAGTTTCAGGGGGCCGCTCCACTCGTTTCACCCCAAATTGCATTTCAAGAAGTTCGTCGAGTGATTTACTCTAGATACATCAATTCCGATTGTCAGTGTGATGCTGCAAAAATGCGCTTCTGTTTGCTTCCTCTATCCTTTGGCATAGCCACACGGACCACTGCGAGTGCCGTACAGGCAATGGTCAAACCGCACAAGGCGCGCCTACAACCGATCGCATCTAGCCTCGAACGAGTCCCACCCAACGTTGGAGCCACATTCTTTTCACACAGCACGAGTTGAAGCAGACTTTGTTGACGCCGATTCCCCGCAAGCTTTGCCACGTCCGAAAATTGACGCAAACACAACTGCGCGCCGACGGTTCGATGTCGCTTACTTGATCCTGCTGCATCGTCACGGCTTTGGTCGGCTGGCATGACGCGGATCTTGCACCATTGTGCTGTGAACAGTAGAATACTGTATAGATATACAGTATATTCGGCGTTGGTGAAGATGCACATCGCGAAAATGTACATACGGCTGATTCTAGGTCACCGAAGAACGCGGGTTTCGATATTCGAGCAAGATTAGCGGCCGCAACGACCAACGCCTATGTTGTTTTCGAAAACTGGTTCAGAGCCCTCGCGACCCTACGTACGGAAATTGGAAATATGTTGTGTAGCGTGGCAATACAGTTATCGTGAGCAACGAGCCTTCACGTCGCATCGCGCATGTCGACATGGATGCGTTCTATGCTTCAGTCGAACTGCTTCGCTATCCTGAGTTAAGAGGCAAACCCGTTGTAATCGGAGGCGGCCGCAATGCGACACGGGAACTTCAGTCCGACGGTACGCGGCGCTTCGCCAAACTCCGCGATTACGCTGGACGTGGTGTCGTCACGACATCGACGTACGAGGCGCGAGCGTTCGGCGTGTTTTCGGCGATGGGCATGATGAAGGCTGCGCAACTCGCGCCGGATGCGGTTCTTTTACCAACCGATTTCGACTCCTATCGACGTTACTCGCGCCTATTCAAGGACGCAGTTCGAACGTTCACCGATCAGATTGAGGACCGAGGGATTGACGAGATTTTCGTTGACCTCACGCTCGTGCACGGTGACTCGCGTGTGCTCGGCGCTCGCATCAAAGATGCAGTTCGAGAAGCGACCGGCTTAACCTGCTCCATTGCGATTGCACCGAACAAACTTCTTGCAAAGATCGGCTCAGAACTGGACAAACCTGACGGCCTCACGATTCTCACGCGCGCGGACGTGCCGCTGCGCGTGTGGCCGTTGCCGGTGCGCAAGGTCAACGGCATCGGGCCCAAAGCAGCGGAAAAATTGACAGCGCTTGGCATCGCCACGGTTGGCGATCTGGCGGCGGCAGACGCGGGCCTGCTGCAAGATCACTTTGGGCGCAGCTACTCGGCGTGGCTGATGGAGGTCGCGCAAGGCCATGACGAGCGGCCGGTCGTGATCGAATCAGAGCCGAAGTCGATGAGCCGCGAGACCACCTTCGAGCGTGATCTGCATCCGCGCCATGACCGGCCTGCACTGTCCAGTTCGTTTACCGGCCTGTGTGTGCGGGTCGCAGAAGACCTCGTATGTAAAGGCTATGTGGGCAAGACGGTCGGCATCAAATTGCGCTACGACGATTTCCGCACGGTCACGCGCGACCTGACGCTCGACACGCCGACCGCCGATGCCGCCGAAATACGGCGCGCGGCCACCGAATGCCTGCGGCGCGTCGAACTGAACCGCAAGCTGCGGCTGCTCGGCGTGCGCGTGAGCGCACTGACTCCTGCAAGCGCACAAGCGCCGCAGCGGCGTCTGCCGGTTCAGGCAGACTTGCCTTTTACGAGCGACGAATAGGAAGCCGGTGCGGCTGCGTTGTTCGCATTCGTCCCTGCATTCGCCGCCACATTCCCCGCGCCTGAACGTACCGCCGGCACAGCGCTGTCCGCGAGCGAAGCAGCAATCGAAAAGGCAAACGTGTTCACGCCGTTCGCGCTCTGCACCGACACGCTGCCGCGATGCATCTCTGCAATCGCCTTCACGATCGCGAGACCGAGACCGTGATTTTCGCGGCTATTCGTGCGCGATGCTTCCGCGCGATAAAAACGGTCGAACAGATGTTCGAGCACGGCGGGCTCGATCGGCTCGCCGGGATTCGCAACTTCGATCCGCACCTGCTGCCCGTCGCGCACGATCCTGACGTTGATCTGTGCACCCGCCTGGCAATGCTGGATCGCGTTCATCAACAGATTCGTGCAGGCTCGGCCGAACAGCGAGCGGTTCACATGCGCCGCGGCGTCGCCATGCAAGCGCGCATGCACGCGGGCTTCTTCGAGCGGAATCTCCAGAAACTCCAGCGTATGCGACACCTCCGCGGCGAGCGACACTTCCACCAGACCCGTCGCACGCTCGCCTTGATCGGCGCGCGCGAGGAACAACATGTCGTTGATGATCGCGCGCATGCGTTCGAATTCCTCGAGATTCGACTGCAAGGTATGACGCAAATCGTCGACGGAGCGGTTCCGCGTCAACGCAACTTCGGTCTGCCCGATCAGGATCGTCACTGGCGTGCGCAATTCGTGCGCGACGTCTGCATTGAACGATTCAAGCCGGCAGTATGCGCCGTCGAGTCGTTCGAGCGCGCCGTTGAACGAATTAGCGAGGTCATTCAACTCGTGCGGCAACGACGCGGTATTCAGCCGTTGCGAGCGATTGTTCGGACTGACTGCCGACGCGTCGCGCGTGAGACGCGTCAACGGCGCGAGGCCGATGCGCGTCACCGAATAACTGAGCAGCAACACCGCGAGACTGCCAAGTGCCGACAGCGCAGCGAGCGCAAAGCCGAATACGCGCATCGTGCGAATGTTCGGCAAATAGCTCGACGCAACCTGCAACTGCATGGGCGGACGCGTCGAATAGCCGGGAATGGACACGGTGGTGGTGAGCATGTCTTCGCCGCCACCTACCGGTTTCACGCGCGCGTAGCCACCGGGCCAGGTCTTCACGGACGAGCCTTCGATGGGCTTGCCGTAGTTGTAGGACGGCTCGATGCTCGTTACCGCATACACGGTACTCCGGTCATGCGGGGTCATGTCGGTCAGCTTCTCGCGCGACATGCGCCATTTTTCAGGAGTGAGCCCGTGATTGCAGATGAGCCGCGCAATCTGCGCACGGTCGTCGAGCGATTCGCGCAAGTGGCTTTCGAGTTGCGAGCGCAACACCGCGAAAAGCCCCGCGCCGACGAGCGTAAACACAAACAGCGCGACGAGCGCGAACATCAATGCGAGGCGCCGCGCAATAGAACGGTTCATGGCTGCTCCGCCTCTTCGCGCACTTCGAGCACGTAACCCATGCCACGCACCGTGTGCAGCAGCTTCGACGAAAATGGGCCGTCGAGCTTCGCACGCAATCGCTTGATCGCGGTTTCGACCACGTTCGTATGACTATCGAAGTTGACGTCCCACACGAGTTCGGTGATCGCTGTCTTCGACAGAATATCGCCTTGCCTGCGGGCTAAAACGCTTAGCAGCTGGAATTCCTTGGCGGTCAGATCGAGGCGCACGCCCTCTCGCGTTGCGCGCCGCCCGATCAGATCGACAAACAGATCGCCGACGCAAATCAGCGTGGATTCCTGCGAACGCGTGCGGCGCGCAAGCGCGTGCAGGCGCTCGACAAGTTCGAGGAAGGAGAACGGCTTGGTCAGATAGTCGTCGGCGCCTTCGCGCAGGCCGCGCACGCGATCGTTCACATGATCGCGCGCAGTCAGCATGATGACCGGTGTGGACTTGCGCATGCGCAGCGCCTTCAGCACGCTGAAGCCGTCGCGCTTGGGCAGCATGACGTCCAGCACGATCACGTCGTAATCGAACTCGGTGGCGAGATGCATGCCCTCTTCGCCATCGAGGGCGACGTCCACGACCCAGCCCTGCTCTGTCAAACCGGAGCGCAGATAGTCCACCACCTTGTGCTCGTCTTCAACAATCAGCAATTTCATGCGCGTCCCCTAGTGTCTGCATTATACGAAACGCCTTGTATTGCTTCGTTCACCTGACGCGTCTCAGCGCGCGGCGGCTCGTGCTTGCGTCGCGCCGTTCGGCTACATGTCCTGCTGGGCGACGTCCGACACTTGGCTACCCGCCTCCCACCCACCGCCCAGCGCCTTCACGAGTGCAACGGAAAGCGTCATCTGCTGGCCGTGAATCTGCGCGTCCTGGCGTTTGCTGTTGAGCAGCGACTGCTGCGCGGTGATCACGTCCAGATACGCGACGAGGCCGCCCGAATAACGGTCGTTGGCAAGCGCAAGCAGACGCTGCGCATCCGCGACCGCTTGCTCTGATTGCTTCGCCGCGCCGTCGAGCACGGCAAGCCCCGTAATGCCGTCCTGCACCTGCTGGAATGCGTTGAGCACCGTTTGCCGATAATCGGCCTCGGTCGCTTTATAGCCTTCGCTTGCGAACTGCACGTTGGCCGCGCGGCGTCCGCCGTCGAACAGCACCTGGCCCGCTGCCGCACCGAGCGTCCACATCAGCGTCGGCGCGCTTAGCAAGCTCGCGAGTTGCGTGCTTTCCCAGCCGATGCCGGGCGTCAGTGTGAGGCTCGGAAAAAACGCCGCCTTAGCAACGCCGATCTGCGCATTCGCCGCTGCCATCGCGCGCTCGGCGGAGGCGATGTCGGGCCGCCGTTGCAGCACGTCGCTCGGCACGCCGAGCGCAATCGCCGGCACCTGCGAGTTCAGCACCTTCGGCTCGATTGCAAATTGCGGCGCGGGCACGCCGACGAGCGCGGCGATCGCATGCTCGAATTGCGCGCGCTGGTTCAGCAGCAGTTGCGCCTGCACACGTGTGGTGTCGAGCAGCGATTTTTGCTGCAACACGTCGAGCCCGGACACTGCGCCGAGCTCATGTTCGGAGTTCACATAATCGAGCGCTTTCTGTTGCAGCTTGACCGACTGATTCAGCACGTCGATTTCGGTGTCGAGCTCGCGCAATGAGAAGTAGTCGCTCGCCACCTCGGTGGTGAGCACGAGCCGCGCATTCGCGAGATCGTCGGCCGATTGCTCGGCGGACGCCGCCGCGCCTTCCACCTGGCGGCGTATGCGGCCGAAGAGATCGGTGTCGTAGCTGATCGTCGGACCGAGTTGCACGTTGTTCTGCACCGTCGACGTGGTCGGCACGCCATAGTTCGTACGCGGCCTGTCTCGCGAAATCCGGAAGCGCGACGCCGATGCCGCGAGGTCCACCTCGGGAACCTGCTGCGCGCGCGTATTCGCAAGCGTCGCCTTCGCCTGGGCATAGTGCGCGCTCGCGGCCACGAGCGTCTGATTCTGCGCGAGCGCCTGCGCCTCCAGCGAGGCGAGCGTGGGGTCGCGATAGACGTGCCACCAGTCCGGGTCCATCGGCGCATGCGACGGAGCCGCGACGCGCCAGTACGAATCGGTGTTCCATGCGGGCGGCACCTCTGCCTGCGGCCGCTTGTAGTCCGGGCCGACGGTACACGCGGCGAGCATGGCCGCGCCAGCCGCCACGCCGGCCGCAGCGGCAAAGCCGACGACGCCCCGGCTGTCGCGCCTGCGCTTCACGACGCCTCCTTGCTCTTCTGCGGCTGCGCGATTTCAACATGATCGCCGTCCGCAATGGAATCGCTCGGGTTGATGATGATTTTGTCGTTACCATCAACTCCGCTTTCTATTTCGAGCGTCTGCCCGAGGTCCTGCGCGATCACGATCTTGCGCAACTGCACGTTGCCCTTTGCATCGACCACTGCAGCCCGCGGACCCTCGGCGCGAAACAGCAACGCGTTGCCAGGTATCATCCACTGCGCGCGGGCGACGGAAGCCAGCGCTACTTGCACATAGGCGCCCGGACGCAGCTTGTTATCCGGATTCGGCAGCGTCACTTCGACTTGGAGCGACCGGGTGGGCACGTCGATCGCGCCCGAGATGTGCGTGACGGTGCCATGAAACTGCTGGCCGGGCAGCTCTGCCTGCGTGACGACGACGTTCTGTCCGACCGATACGTTTTGCGCGTACGCCTGCGGCAATTGCACATAAACACGCAGCGGATCCGACTGTGCGAGCGCGAACAGCGCGCGGCTCGTGCCGCTGCCCGCGTCGATCAGGTCGCCCACATCTACATTACGTTGCGTGACCACGCCCGCGAACGGCGCGACGATCCGCTTGAACGATTCGAGTTGGCGCAGGCGCTGCACGTTGGCATCGGCGGCGGCAAGATTCGCGACATCCTGCGTATACGTGCTCTGCCGTTCGTCGAGTTCCTGCTGCGAGACCGCATCCCGTTGACGCAGCTGCTGCCAGCGTTCGAGCGAGCTCTTCGCAAGCGCGAGACTCGAACTGGTTTGCTGCCGCTGCGCGAGTGCCTGCGCGAGCTCCTGATCGATCTCGGGCGTGTCGAGTTCCGCGAGCAACTGGCCCTGCTTGACGCGCGTGCCGATGTCGGCATACCAGCGCAGCAGATAACCGGTGGAACGCGCATAGATCGGCGATTCGACACTGCCGCGCAACGTGCCCGGCAACGTGGTGCTGCCGCCGCCTTCGGCCGGCGTCGGGCTCACCACGTTCACGTATTGCGTGGCGTTTTGCTTCGTCGTCTGCTCGACGGCGCGGTTTTGCATGAGGTTCGCGATCACCGTGCGCAATGCGCCGAGTGCAAGCAGTATCAGCACGATCCAGATGGCGATCTTCGCGCGCTTCCATTCGCGATTGCGCGGCGGCAGTGCGTGGCCGCTTTCGGTCTCTCGCGACGGAATCGCCAGCGATGCATGAGTTTTTTCGGTCATCTCAGTTAGCCATCTCGGTTAGCTAGCTCCGTTAGCCTGGGTAGCCGTATTCATCACGTGTTCTTCAATCTGCCTGTTCGACTTCAGGCCGGTTCGCCGGCACTGCCGTTGCCGTTGTCTTCAGGTTCGTCGCGATGGCGCCGCGCGAGGCGCGTATGAATACCTGCGAACACCAACGGCACGAAAAACAGCGTGGACACCGTCGCAAACAGCAGTCCGCCGATCACCGCGCGGCCGAGCGGCGCGTTCTGCTCCGCGCCTTCGCCGAGGCCGAGCGCCATCGGAATCATGCCGATGATCATCGCGAACGCCGTCATCAACACCGGGCGAATGCGGCTTGCTCCCGCTTCGAGCGCGGCCGTGAGCGGCGGCGCACCGGCGGAAAGCCGCTGACGCGCGAACGCAACCATCAGAATACTGTTGGCCGTGGCCACGCCCATCGTCATGATCGCGCCGGTGAGCGCCGGCACGCTCAGATGCGTGCCGGTCAAAAACAGCATCCAGACGATGCCCGCAAGAGCCGCAGGCAAAGCACTGACGATAATCAGCGGATCGACCCACGACTGGAAATTCACGACGATCAGCAGATACACGAGCACAATCGCCATCGCCACGCCGAGGCCGAGACCGAAATAGGAACTGCGCATCGTCTGTACCTGACCGCGTACGGTGATCTGGCTGCCGCGCGGCAGCGACGCGCGCGCTTCTTCGACAAGCTTGTCGACCCGGTCCGCGACGCTTCCGAGGTCGCGCTTATCGACGCTCACGTAGAGGTCGATCACCGGCCGGATGTTGTAGTGCGTGACGACCGCGAACTGGCTTTGCGGCTGCACGCGCACGAGATTGCCGAGCAGTTGCGTCGGACCCGTTGCGGAAGCCGACACCGGCGTGCGCAACAGGTCGTCGATAGACGAAATACGGTACTGCGGCGTTTGCACTGCAACGTTGTACTCGACGCCGTTGCGCTCGTTGTACCAGAAGCCGGGTGAGGTCTGCGAGCTCCCCGATAGTGAAATCAGCAGGTTTTGCGCGACATTGCTCGCGGTGAGATTGAGTTGCTGCAAACGCGTGCGGTCCATTTGCAGGTTGATGGCGGGCTCGTCGAGCTTCTGCTGGATGTGCGTGTCGACCGTGCCGGGGATCAGGCGCACCTGTTTGAGCAGCTTGCGCGCGACCTCGAAATTACCCTGTTGATCCGCGCCGGAGATCTGCACGTCCACGGCTGCGGGAAGGCCGAAGTTCAGAATCTGCGTGACGATGTCCGCGGGCTGAAAGAAAAACTCCACGCCAGGAAAACGTTGCGGCAGCATCGCGCGCAGCTTGTCCACATAGACTTGCGTCGGCTCGTGGCCTTCTTTCAGTGCGATCTGGATCTCGCCGTCGAGCGTGCCGATCGTGCCTGCGTTGCTATACGAAAGGTTGATGCCGCTGTACGGCAAGCCAAGGTTGTCGAGGATCGTGCCGAGCTCATTTTCGGGCACGACTTCGCGGATCACCTTTTCGACTTCGTCGGCAAGACGCGCGGTTTCCTCGATGCGTGTTCCGGTCGGCGCGCGCATATGCAAGCGGATATTGCCCGCGTCGACACTCGGGAAGAAGTCTTCACCCAGCACGAACGCGAGCCCCATCGACACCACGCAAAAGCCGAGAAAAATGCTGCCAAAGCGGGCGCGGCGCACGAGCAGGCTGCTCAGAATCACAATGTAGGCGGCTCGCATGCGCTCGAAGCCGTTATCGAAGCGTCGATAAAGACGCGCGAACAGGCTCGGCTTTGCACCGGCCTTCGGCCTATGCGCGTGGCCCATCAGCAGCATGGCCAGCGTGGGCACGAGCGTGCGCGACAGAATGTACGACGCGAGCATCGCGAAGACCACCGCTTCGGCGAGCGGCACGAACAGGTAGCGCGCCACGCCGGTCAGAAAGAACATCGGCACGAATACGATGCAGATACACAGCGTCGAAACGAGCGCGGGAATGGCGATTTCGCCTGCGCCTTCGAGAATCGCATCGTGCAGATTCGTGCCCATATGCAGATGCCGCTCGATGTTCTCGATCGTCACCGTCGCATCGTCGACGAGAATACCCACCGCGAGCGCGAGACCTCCGAGCGTCATGATGTTGATGGTCTGGCCGAGCGCATGCAACGCGATCAGCGAGGACAAGATCGACAACGGAATCGAGATCGCGATGATGCAGGTGCTGCGCCAGTTGCCGAGAAACAGCAGAATCATCGCGGCGGTCAACGCCGCCGCGACCACCGCCTCGCGCACCACGCCCTGCACAGCCGCTTTCACGAACACCGATTGGTCGAACAACGCCGTGATCTTCAGATCGGGCGGCAACGCCGCGCGCGCGGCCGGCAGCAAGCGATGCAGCGCATTGACGATCGAGAGTGTCGACGCACTACCGTTCTTCAGCACCGAAATCAGCACGCCGCGATGGCCGTTCTGCCGCACGATATTGGTTTGCGGCGAGAAACCGTCGCGCACGTGAGCGACTTCGCGCAGATACGTCGTCGCGCCGTTGACCGTGCGCACCGGAATATCGTTGAGCCCTTCGAGCGTCGGCGGCGAGCCGTTCATGTTGATCGTGTATTCCTTCGGTCCGATCTTCGCCGTGCCGGTCGGCAGAATCAGGTTTTGCGCGTTGAAGGCGCTGACCACGTCCAACGGTGTAAGACCCTTGGCGAGCAACGCGCGTGTGTTGAGGTCCACCGAAATCAGCCGCGATTTGCCGCCGTATGGATACGGCACGGCCGCGCCGGGAATCGTCACCAGTTGCGGCCGCAGGAAGTTGAGCGCCGTATCGTTGAGCTGCTGCTCCGAGAGCCTCGTGCTCGACAGGCCGAGTTGAATCACTGGAATGCTGGACGCCGAATAGCTGATCACGAGAGGCGGCGTCGCGCCCGGCGGCATCTGTTTGAGCTGCGCCTGTTCGACTGCCACTGTCTGCGCAATCGCGGTCTGGATGTTCGCATTCGGCTGCAAGAACACCTTGAGGATCGTGATACCCGCGAGCGATTGGGACTCGATATGCTCGATGTCGTTGACCGTGGTGGTCAGGCTGCGTTCGTTGACCGAGGCGATGCGGTGGGCCATGTCCTCCGCGGACAAGCCGTTGTACGTCCAGATGATGCTGACCACCGGAATATTGATTTCCGGCAGCACGTCGACCGGCGTGGTGAACAGCACGAAAGGCGTCGCCAGCACGATCAGAATGGCCATCACGATGAACGTGTAAGGCCGCTTAAGCGCAACGTTGACAATCCACATGAAACGCGCCTGAATAAAGTGCAGGTGACTGCGGGAGCAGGTGAGGGATGGGCGAACTGGCGCTTATGCTAGATCGCTGGCACCAACACCTGCATGGCGCGAAAATGGCGGAATTGTCAGGAAGCTTATCGTAAGAAAAACCTGCTGACAGGCGGCCCTTCGCAACGGCTGACCGCCGTTTTGTTTCAATTAGCCTACGCTTTTTTTCATGCCTTCACTTCGCGAACAGCGACGACATATCGGCAAACGCCTTGAATTCGAGCGCGTTGCCCGACGGGTCGAGAAAAAACATGGTCGCCTGTTCGCCGACTTCGCCCTTGAAACGCACATGCGGCTCGATGATGAAGTCGATGCCGGCCTTTTGCAGCTTGTCCGCCGCAGCCTGCCATTGCTCCATTGAAAGCACGGCACCGAAGTGGCGCACCGGCACGGCGTCGCCATCGACCTTGCTGGTCTGGCGGTGGCCCACTTCTTCCGGCGCGAGGTGCGCCACGATCTGGTGTCCGTAGAAGTTGAAATCGACCCACTGCTCCGAACTGCGACCTTCGGGGCAGCCGAGCAATTCGCCATAGAACTCGCGCGCAGCAACAAGGCTATGAACAGGAAACGCCAGATGAAACGGCGGCAAGACGGTGTCGGCAACGCTCATGATGTATGGCTCGCTGTTTATGTAGGTGATGCGGTTGATGATCTCGACGGGGACATGCCTAAGTCGCCAATAGCTTAACCACCAGAAAAAATGGTGCAAAACGATATATATTTGATCTGACCATCACCAAAATCGATCAATCGAACCATGCTCGCCGAACTCAGAACTTTAATCGCCGTGAGCCAGTACGGGACGTTTTCGGGCGCGGGCGCTCGCATCGGACTCACGCAGTCGGCCGTCAGCGCGCAAATGCAGCGACTCGAAGAAGAGCTCGGCTTTGCGTTGTTCGACCGCACGGGCCGCTCGGCCACGCTCAACGACGCTGGACGCGAAACGCTCGCGCTCGCCGAGGAAATCATGGCGCTTTACGCGCGGCTGTCCGAACGCGGCGCGGTCGCGGCGGAGAGCGGCATGCTGCGCGTGGGTGCGATCGCATCGGCGCAAGTTTCGTTTCTCGCGAACGCATTGGCGCGCTTTCGAGTAGACCGTCCAGGCTGGCGCATTCGCGTCGTGCCGGGCGTATCGCTCAATCTGCTCGGACAGGTGGACTCGGAGGAACTGGATCTTGCTGTCATTATCAAGCCGCCGTTTGCACTACCGTCCGAACTGGAGTGGCGCTCGCTCGTCACCGAACCGTTCATGCTGCTCGTACCTAAAGCGCTCGCGCGCGGCAAGCAGTCGTGGCGCGAACTGTTGAAGAGCGAACCGTTTATCCGCTATGACCGTACGTCGTTCGGCGGCCGGCTCGTCGACCGTTTTTTGCGGCGCGCGCGGCTAGATGTGCACGACGTGCTGGAGCTCGACGAATTGCAGGCGATCGTGCAACTGGTCGCGCGCGGCATCGGCGTCGCACTCATTCCGAACACCGCAGGCCTCGGCAAGTGGCCTGCGGGCGTCGTCGCGTTATCGCTCGAAGATGCGACCTTTCATCGTGAAATCGGCCTCGTGCAGCGCCCGCGGCATAGCCGTCAGGCGGTGGCCGGGGCGCTTGCTGATTGCATCGGAACCGCGGCGAACGAATAAAACGCGGCGCGGATGCGCGATTGTGCAGATCGACGCGCGCTCAACTGTATCTGTGCGGTCCATGCGGCGGCGCGCAGAATCGCTATTCCCACTGCCCATCCCCGAGTCGCAGCCCCATGACGCCCACCGCCTTCGTCACCGCCGATGTCCTGATCGCCTACAGCGCCTACTTCGTCGGCACGGCAAGTCCCGGCCCGAGCAATCTGGCCATCATGTCTCTCGCAATGCGCGCCGGCCGCCGCTCGGCGCTCGTCTTTGCGCTGGGCGTGGTGTCGGGATCGTTCTTCTGGGCGCTGCTGGCTTCGCTCGGTTTGTCGGCGGTGCTCGCTACTTGCTCGGAATGCCTCGTCGCGATCAGGATCGCCGGTGGGCTTTATCTGCTGTGGCTCGGCATCAAATCGGCGCGCTCGGCGTTCGCCCCTCGCGCATTACCGGAAAGCGACGCACGACAGAATGAGCCGCTCAAGCGGCTCTATCTGCGTGGCCTGCTGTTGCATCTCACGAATCCAAAGGCTGTTCTCGTGTGGATGTCGATCGTGTCGCTCGCCATGTCGCCGACGGGCGGTACGTCGCATATCGCGCCCATCGTGCTCGGCTGCATGTGCATCGGCGTGTCGGTGTTCAGCAGTTATGCGCTGCTGTTTTCGACGGCATCCGCGCGGCGCATCTACATCGCGATACGACGCTGGCTCGACGGCTCGCTTGCGATCATGTTCGGCATTGCCGGTCTGAAGATGCTGGCTTCGAAAAGCTAACGCCTTTATTTCCCGACCGGCTGCTCCACGCCTGCGGCGCGCAGCGCTTCGTGCAACGTGCTGAAAATGCAGCTTGCGCCGATGATCGGCGTGATGCCGTGCCGGTCCATGTCCGAGCGCAAATAGCGGTTCACGCGAGCGAAAATCACGTCGATGCCGCTTTGTTTCAACAGCGCGCACAGTTCGCCCACGGAGCGCGACGCCGAATAGTCGAGGTCGGTAATCGCGCTTGCATCGATGACGAACCAGCGCACGCTGCTCGGCGCATGGTCGATCAGGCGCCGAGCGTCGTCGACGAAAAAGTGGTCGTTCGCGTAGAACAGGTCGGCGCCGAAGCGGTAAACGATCAGCCCCGGCGAAGTCTGCGTGCCCGCAACCGCGGGCACCGGCACCCAGATGCCGTCGTCGCCGGGCGCGAGAATCATCGTATGCGGACGATAACTGTGGCGCACGTGGCGCAGCAGCGACAACGCGACCGCCACCAGAATGCCGTGCTCGACGCCGATCACCACCACGGCCGCAGCGGTGAACACTGCGAGTGCGAATTCGCCAGGACTCTCGCGGCGAATCGCAAACAAGGACTTTAGATCGATCAGTCCGACCGCGATCGTGAATACGATGCTCGCCAGAATGCAGCGCGGCAGATACTGCAAAAAGCGGCTGAAAAACAGCAGGACCACGACCACCACCGCCGCGAATACGATCTGCGCAAACTGGCTGCGCGTGCCGGCACGATCGGCCATCGCCGTCTGCGTCGGACTGCCGTTCACTACGAACGCGCCCGACAACGCTGCCGCTGCATTGGCCGCGGCGATGCCGAGCAGGTCGGCATTCGTGTCGACTGCTTCGTGATGGCGCTCGGCGAACACACGGCTCGCCGCGGCGCTTTGCGCGACGATCATCACGAAACACGAGGCCGCGACCGGCACGAGGTCGAGCATCTGCTGCCATGTGACCGACGGTATGCGCAGCGGCGGCAACCCTCCGGCCACCGGACCCAGCACCGCAATGCCAAGCGCGGCGAAACCGTACACATCGCTCGCGGCGATCCCCGCCACGACTGCGATCAGCGGCAACGGTAAACGCGGCCAGACACGTTTGCAGAACAGAACCGCCGCGACCACCAGCACCGAAATCGCGAACGTCGGCCCATTAAGCTGCGTCCAGTCACGCGCGACGAGCACAAGCTGATCGATGCTGCGCGCCGCGTGACCCGGTAAGCCGAGCATATCGCCCAACATGGCAATGCCCACTTGCACGCCGACTCCGGCCAGGAAGCCGACCAGCACGGTGCGCGACAGGAAGTCGGCGAGAAAGCCCAGTTTGAAAATGCGCGCGACAAGCAGCAGCGCAGCGGTAAGCAACGCCACCATCGCGGCGAGCGACGCGTATTCGACGCTCGAAACCGGCGCCATGTTCGACAGGCGGCTAGCGAAGATCGTGGCGGTGGCGGAATCTGCAGCGACGACGAGATGCCGGGATGCCCCGAAAAAGGCAAACGCAATAAGCGGCAGAAAGACCGTGTAGAGCCCGGTAACGGCCGGCATGCCCGCAATGCGTGCGTAACCGAGTACCTGCGGAATATCCATCGACGCGAGCTGCACGCCCGCCAGCGCATCCCGCATGGCCGCGGCGCGGCTCAATGGAAGCACGCCCTTGAGCACACTCGCGCGTGCCGCCAGTTTCGCCAGAAAGTTATGCATACGCGATGCGGCCCCGATTCAGGTTATCGCGCATCGTGCCGCGACCCGGCACTCGAAAGCAAGGGCCGCAGACAAACCGGCGACGGCTGAAGGCCGGCAGCGGAATTCACCTGCCGGCTTTGCTGAAGCTCCCGACGTTGAAGATCAACGCTTGAAGTGACCTGTGCGCGGATCGACATGCCGCGCAAAACCGAAAAGCGCCACAATGCAGATCGGACAGGCGATCACGAAAACGGCCAACATCCTCACACCCCGTAATCATTTTTTGTTGCAGTCAAGTCTACGCGATAAGGTCGCGAAATGAATGAGGGAAAACCGCAAAGCACTGTTGCGGACTATTACACATTGTCAGGAGGCAGCGCATTTTAGGCCCCTGAAATAGCGGGCAAAACTGCTGAACGCGTCATGCGCGCGCATTGGGCAAATGCTAGTTCGGACGCGCAAACGTTTTCGCGGTCATTGCTTCCGCGCGTCGCAGAAACTCTGCTTTGGTGCGTCCGGAAAATCCGGTAGATGAGTGCGTCAAGCGTTCACGCTTATTCGCGGGCCACAGCAGCCACGTCCCCATATAAAGAGCCGCGCGGCCCGAGCGCTTATAATCCAGCATGACTCGAATCCCGCACCACTTCTCTTCGTCGCCGGCCGCACACGGCCGCCGCGTCTTCCGCCACACCACGGCGGTCGCATGAAAACACCGAAACGTTTGCTCCCGCTAGTCGAGGAAGGCCTCATCGACGAAGTCATTTCGCAGTTGATGAGCGGCAAGGAAGCCACCGTGTACGTGGTCCGCAGCGGCGACTCCACGCGCTGCGCGAAGGTCTACAAGGATGTCAAACAGCGCAGCTTTCGCCAGGCCGCGTCGTATCGCGAGGGCCGCAAGGTCAAGAACAGCCGCCAGCAACGCGCGATGGAAAAAGGCAGCCGCTACGGCCGCGAGGTGCAGGAACAAGCTTGGCAGAACGCAGAGGTCAGCGCACTTTTCCAGTTGGCCAACGCCGGCGTGCGCGTGCCGCAACCCTTCATTTGCAGCGATGGTGTGTTGCTGATGGAACTCGTCACCGACGCCGAAGGCAACGTCGCGCCGCGCCTGAACGACGTCGACATGAGCGAGGCGCGCGCGTTAGAACTGCATGCGCTACTCGTCAATCAGGTCGTGCGCATGCTGTGCGCCGGCATGATTCACGGCGATCTGTCCGAGTACAACATTCTGCTCGCCGCCGACGGCCCTGTGATTATCGACCTGCCCCAAGCCGTGGACGCCGCCGGTAATCTTGAAGCGCCCGCGATGCTCGAACGCGACGTGAACAACCTGGCCACGTATTTCGGCCGCTTCGCGCCCGCGCTGTTACGCACGAATTACGGCAAGGAAATCTGGTCGCTCTACGAGGCGGGCGCCTTGCACGTCGACGCGCCATTAACGGGGCATGTAGAAGCCGATACGACGCCGGTCGATCTGGAAGCCGTGCTTCAAGAGCTCGAAGATACGCGGCTCGAAGAAGAAGCGCGTGTGCGCTATGAGGAATCGCTGCGCAGCGGCACATAAGGCTACGTCAGGCGAGCGTGGGCGGCATGGCGTGCAACGCGCCACCGCCTTTTCGCAAGAAACTACGAAGCGCTGCTCAAACGCGATGTACCGATCGAAGCCGGCTCGACGCCCGGCGCCGGTCCCACGGACTCGCGCATTGTCACGCTCACCGGAAACTCGCGGAATATCTCCCACGTGGTTCGATAGCATTGGTTGACGAGCCAGCGCACGGCGTTCCGCGTCAGTTCGGCCGTTGGAATATGCACCGACGTGAGGCCGGGCGCGGCATAGGCGGCAGAGTAATCGTCGTCGTAACCGATCACCGACAACTCGTCCGGCACCGAAATCCCCGCTTGATGAAAACGCGCGAGCGCGCTGACAGCCATTGTGTCGTTCGCGCAGAAAAGACTCGTAAAACGCCGCTTCGAATCGAGCAGCTTTTGTGCGGCCGCATAGCCGCCTTCCGGCGAGAAGTCCGATTCGATCAAGGTCACGTCGCTGCGAGCAATGCCTGCGCGCGCGAGTTCAGCGAAGAAGCCTTCGAGCCGCGTGAGGTTGTCCGATGCTGTAAAAGGCCCGGAAATCACTGCGATTTCGCGGTGCCCGTGGTCCAGCAGCGTGCGCGCCGCCAGTTCGCCGCCGTGCCAATGATCTGCGCAAAACGACGCCTCCGGATATTGATCGAACGCGCGATTGAGGAACACCATTTTCGGGTGCATTCGATGCAGCATGATGAGGTCTTCGTCGTGCAGGTCATGGCTGATTACCACCACGCCGTCGCAATCGCGGCCAATCAGAAAACGCACGGCCTCGATGGCCTGCTCGCGCGGCGACACTTCTCCGCAGCCGGTTGCGACCACCACATGACGGCGCACGGCGCGTAGCTCAGTGTCGGTCTGTTTGAGGATGGTGCCGTAATAGGAGCCGAAAAACGTCGGCACGAAAATGCCGATCATGCCGAGCGACTGCGTCGCCATCGCGCGGCCGATGGAAGACGGACGGAAGTTGAGTCGCTCGATTGCTGCCCTCACGCGCGCTGCGGCGTCGGCCGACACCGGTCCCTTGCCGGAAATAACGCGTGACGCGGTCGACATGCCGACACCAGCCAGCGCCGCGACATCTTTCAGTGTTGCCACACGGTTCTCCGTCACACCATGCTGATTTCAACGACACCCACGCTCGCGCTATAAACGCGCGCCGCCCGCCGCGTCGAAAAGCGAGACGTGTGTGCCGTCGAGCGAGAACGCCAGCGTATCGCCCGGCATTACCGGCGCCTTGCTTTGATCGATCGACGCGATCTGCACTCCATGATAGTCGAGCCAGACGACGCGGTGGTTGCCCATCGGCTCCACGAGCGAAACTTGGGCGCGCTCGCCAGCGCCTTCTGCGCCCTGCGTTGGGCCAATCCGGACATCTTCCGCGCGAACGCCGAGCACGCATGGCCCGGGCGGCGATTGCAGCCGTGATTCGCCGGGCTGATGGACGAACGCATAGTTCGATACGTCGAGCCGCCACTGCCCGGTGCAAAAATAGAGCGAGCCGTCGCGCTGCTCCAGCGTGCCATTGACCAGGTTCATCGCAGGCGTGCCGAGAAACGTCGCGACAAAGAGGTTCGCGGGCCGCGCATAGACTTCCGCAGGTGTGCCGAACTGCTGGATCGCGCCGCCACGCATGACGGCCATGCGCGTGGCAAGCGTCATTGCCTCGACCTGGTCGTGCGTCACGTAGATCATCGTTGCGCCCAGACGCTGGTGCAATTGCTTCAACTCGCGGCGCAGTTCCGTCCGCAACTTGGCGTCGAGATTGGACAGCGGCTCGTCGAACAGAAACACGTCGGCTTCGCGCACGATCGCGCGGCCGATCGCTACGCGTTGCCGTTGCCCGCCTGACAGTTGCGCCGGCTTGCGTTTGAGCAGCGGCCCGAGTTGCAGCATCTCGGCGGCGCGCGCCACGCGACGCGCGATCTCCGCCTTCGGCGTACCGTTGATGCGCAACGCGAACGACAGATTGCGCTCCACGCTCATCGTCGGATACAACGCGTATGACTGGAATACGAGCGCTATGCGGCGATCTTTCGGATCGGCCCACGTCATGTCTTCGCCGGCAATTTCAATGCTGCCGTCCGTCACGTCGATCAGCCCCGCAATGCTGTGCAGCAACGTGGATTTGCCGCAGCCCGAGGGGCCGAGAAGCACGACGAATTCGCCGGCTTGCACGTCCAGATTCAGGTTCTCGATCACCGTGTTGCCGCCGAGCCGGATCGTCAGATTGCGCACCGCGACGTTGACCGGATGGGTGAGGTTCGCGGCATCGGCGACACCGGGCAAGCTGTGCGCATGCGCCGTGTCCGCGGATTCCGCCATATCAGCCGCGCCGGTCAGTGGACTTGTGAGTGTGTTTGCCTGTTTAGCCACGTAGGTCATCGCTTTACCCTTTGACCGCGCCGGACGCAATGCCGCGCACAAACCAGCGGCCCGAAATGAAGTACACCGCAAGCGGCACCAGCGAGGTCAGAATCGTCGCCGCCATGTTGACGTTATAGAGCCGCTCGCCGGTCGTCGTATTGATGATGTTGTTCAGTTGCACCGTCATCGGCAAATTTTTGGTGCCTGCAAACACGAGGCCGAGAATGAAGTCGTTCCAGATACCTGTCACCTGCATGATGATCGCCACGACGACGATCGGCGTGGACATCGGCAGCATCAACTGGACAAAGATACGCCAGAAACCGCCGCCGTCGATGCGCGCCGCCTTGAACAGTTCTTGTGGAATCGACGCGTAGTAGTTGCGAAACAGCAGCGTCATGACCGGCATGCCGAAGATCGTATGAATCACGACGATACCCGGCAGCGAACTGAACAAATGCACGCTCGCAAGCACGCGCACGAGCGGATAGACCATCACCTGCACAGGGATGAACGCGCCCATCAGCAGCACGCCGAATAGCACGCCCGCGCCGCGCGGACGCCAGAACGACAGCGCATAGCCGTTCACCGCGCCGATAGCAATCGAGAACACCGTGCTCGGCACGACGATACGGACTGAGTTCCAGAACCCCACCTGAATGCCGTTGCAATCGAGCCCCGTACACGCGGACTGCCAGGCGGCGCTCCATGCATGCAGCGTGAAATGCGCGGGAAGAGCGAGCAGATTGCCGAGCCGGATTTCGCTCATCGGTTTAACCGACGTGACGAGCATCACATAGAGCGGCAGCAGGAAAAATAGCGCCGCGGTTAACAGAAACAGATAGACGCCGAAGCGCGCCGGTGTGAATGCCGCGCGGCGTCGGTGCTTGGACGCACGATGCAGTGTGCCGCTTTTCAGCGGGGAACTGAATGTGTTCATCACACCTCCCTACGCAACGCCGCGCGGCTGCGAGCATAGAAGAACGGCGCGAGAATCGCGAGCACGGTCGCAAGCAGAACGATCGACGCCGCCGACGCGAGGCCGATGTTCGCGCGCCCGAACAGATAGTCCATGATGAACTTCGCCGGCACCTCGCTCGCGGTGCCGGGGCCGCCTTGCGTCATCGCCACCACGGCGTCGTAAAGCTTCACGACCATCACGAACAGCAGTACGAACGCTGTGGAGATCGACGGTCCGAGCATGGGCACGACGATGCTCGCATAGACCCGCCAGCGCGGAATGCCGTCGATACGCGCGGCTTTCCACAACTCGTCGTCGATGCCGCGCAAGCCCGCCAACAGCAACGCCATCACGAGCCCCGACGCCTGCCACACCGTTGCAATGACGATCGTATAGATCGCCCAGTCCTGATCGACGATCCAGTCGAAGCGCGCATGAACGAAACCGAGCTTATGCAGCACAGCCTGCGCGCCGAGCTGCGGATTCAGAATCCACTGCCAGACAAGGCCCGTCGCAACGAACGACATCGCATATGGATAAAGAAACACCGTGCGCAATGCGCCTTCCGCGACAACGCGCTGATCGATAAAGATGGCGAGCAGCAACCCAATCGCCATGCAGGCGACAATGAAGCACACGCCGTAAATCACGATGTTTTGCAGCGACAACAACCAGCGATCGTTGTTAAAGAGCCTCGCATATTGCGTGAAGCCCGCGAAGTCGCCGGATGGAAACGTGCGCGAATTGCTGAGCGAGACACGCGCGGTCCAGACCATCGTGCCGAGGTAGGCGAACACGACGGTCAGGATCATCGGCAGCAATGCGAGCCATGCCGCAATCGAAAAACGCTTTTCTAGCGGCTTTTTCAAGGGCTTTTTGCGAGGTCCGGGGTCCGGTGACGTGGACGACGCAGGCAGCTTGAGCGCGTGCATGTTACGTCTAGCCCTTTAATGCGCTGGCGAACGCCTTTTGCGCGTCGTCGACCGACTGGTTCTTGTTCCAAAAGTTAGTGACGACGTCGATCAGCGCGCCTTGCATATCGGGCGAAAGCAGCATTTCCGGATTCGGCAACTGACGCGACTTGTCCTTCATGATTGCAATACCCTCCTTCGCGCAGATGTCGAGGCTGCCCGCATCCACATCGGGACGAATCGGAATAGAACCTTTCTTTGCGCTGAATGCGACTTGCGCGGGCGGCGAGGTCATCACCGTTGCAAGAAGATTTTGTGCTTTCACCGTGGTGGGGTTATCGCTTTTCGGAAATACGAATACATCGCCGGCGACGAGGTACGGCGAATGCGGACCGAAGCCTGGGAAGCAGCCAAACTCCTTGCCCGCGCTCTGCTTCGCCGCCGAGAATTCGCCCTTGGCCCAGTCGCCCATGATCTGCACACCGGCCTTGCCGGAAATGACCAGCGCCGTCGCATCGTTCCAGTTGCGGCCGGGCGAGCCGGCATCGACGAAATCGTGCAAGCGCTTGAATGCGACCAGCACCTTCTTGAACGCGTCGGATTTCACCGCATTGGGGTCGTGGTCGCGATACACCTTGAGATAAAGATCGGGACCGCCTACGTCTGCGAGCACCGCATCGAAAGTGATCTTTTCCTGCCACGGCTGGCCGCCGAATGCGAGAGGAATGAGGCCCGCGGCTTTCAGCTTGCCGAGATCAGCGATGAACTCGTCGTAGCTCTTCGGCTCGGCCGTAATGCCGGCTTTCCCGAAAGCGGGCTTCGAGTAAAAGAACCAGGCCGGCATATGAATGTCGACCGGCGCTGCATAGTAATGTCCTTTTACCTTGATGCTGTCGAGTATCGACTGCGGGAATACGCCGCTCCAGTTCTCTTTCGCGGCGACGTCGTCGACATTGTTGAGCAGGCCCTGATCGATCAGATCATGAAACTGCTTGGACGTATTGAACTGCGCGGCCGTTGGCGGATCGCCGCCGACGATGCGGTTGATCGCCGTGGAGCGCGCCTGATCCGCGCCTGCAACCGCGTTATCGACCCACTGACCGCCGGCCTTGTTATAGGCATCGGCAAACTGGCGGATCGCGGCGGATTCGCCGCCCGAGGTCCACCAGTGAATAACGTTGGCCTTCAAAGGCTCGGCATGCGCGAGCACGCCATACATCGCCAGTGCTGCAACCACGCCTCGCAAGACCGCTTTTCTGCTGTTCATTCCGTCTCCTCCGAAGGCTCGCGCCCGTGTTTCAAGTCGACATGCAAACCAGCTTTCGTTGCTTCTTCGCTGCTTTTTCGTTGCCTGTTATGCGGGTTCGCTTCGCTCTTTCCGCTCCTTCAGGAATTGCGACACCAGTTCGGCGCTGCGCTTTATTGTGCGTTTCTGCGTGTCGTAATCGACATGCACGATACCGAAACGGCGCTCGTAGCCGAATGCCCACTCGAAGTTGTCCATCAGCGACCACAGGAAATAGCCGCGTATATCGACGCCGGCCTTGATCGCCTCGTCCACAGCCGCAAGATGGCGCTTCAAAAACGAAATGCGTTGCGTGTCGTTCACGCGGCCGTCGATCACCTTGTCGTCGGAGGCCATGCCGTTCTCTGTGATGTACACCGGCGGCAAATTCGCATACTCGCGGCTGAAGCCGATCAGCAGATCACGCAAACCGTCCGGATACACTTCCCATCCCATCTGCGTGCGCTCCACACCTTCGAGCGGCACGTCCCTGAAACCATGCGCGCCGTCACTCGCGACATTCGTGCGGAAGTAATAGTTGATGCCGAGAAAATCGAGCGGCGCGGAAATAGTCTGCATGTCGCCGTCGAGTATCAGCGGCTCGGTGCCCGGCCACAGTTCGAAGAGCGCCTGCGGATAGGTGCCCTTGAGCAACGGGTCGAGAATCCACGCATTGTGCTGAACCTCGAACAGTTGCGCGGCGCGCCGGTCCTGGGCACTGTCGCTGTCGGGCGTGCCGCGCCCGATGTTCGCGACGATGCCCTTTTGCGAGGCCGGATCGTTCGCGCGCAACACCGGTAGCGCGAGGCCGTGTGCGAGCAGCAGGTGATGCATCGCCTGGGTGGCGAAGCGCGCGTCGGCAAGACCCGGCGCATGATGACCGTTGCCATAGCCGAGATACGCGGAGCACCAGGGCTCGTTGAGCGTCGCCCATGCATCGACGGTGCCGGTCAGTTCGCGGCTCATCAAATCCGCGTAATCGGCGAAACGGTATGCGGTTTGGCGATTCAGCCAGCCGCCGCGATCTTCCAGATGCTGCGGCAAATCCCAGTGATAAAGCGTCACGAAGGTGGTGATGCCCTTCTCTTTCAGACGCGTCAAGAGGCGCTTGTAGAAGTCGAGTCCCTTGCGATTAGGCGCACCGTTGGCGTCCATCACGCGTGGCCACGCAATTGACAACCGGTAGCCTTCGAGCCCTAGGCCCGAGAGCATCTCAACGTCGGCTTCCCAACGATGATAGTGATCGCACGCCACTGCGCCGCTGTCGCCGGCGAGCACTTTGCCGGGCGTCGCGCAGAAGGTGTCCCAGATCGATGGCAGGCGGCCGTCTTCGTTGACAGCGCCCTCGATCTGATACGAGGCGGTGGCTGCGCCCAATAGAAAGTTCTTGCGCCACAGCGCCGAGTCGACGGGCGGCGTGAACGGATCGGCGGACGAATGAGAGGAAAGTGCGTCGTATGCCACGGGTTCTCCATGCAGGCAGTTGTGCTGAACTGAGCGGATCTGAGTGGACCGGGTACGGCGAAATACGAAAGAGCAACTGCGTTGTAAGGTCCGCGAGAGCGAAGTGGAAGCGCTTCCACTCGACGCTCGCGAACAATATCAGTGGCCTCTTCGACGCAGCAATCAGGGTTTGTCTGGAGCGCGGCTGGCACGCGGTTTCGACGCATGCGCGATGCATTGGGGCGCGCCGCGCTGCACGGCTAATGCGCCGCTAATGCGCCGCTAATGCGCCGTGATCGTAAGCGTCGCAGTAAGCTCTCCGATCCGCCGCAAGCTGCCCTTCGCATTGCGTCGTGAATTCGATCAACGGCACTTGCCAGTCGCGGCGATTTGCCGAACGCGATCAGTTCATCCGCAATTAACGACTTCTGCCTGCCGCCGTTGCGCAAGTGCGCCGACGCGTTGAATTCGGCCATGCTGTTGATGAGCCAACGCGCACCGCTACGCCACCTGTGCGCCGAACTTCTTGCGATACGCACCTGGGCTCGTCAGGGCGATACGCCTGAAGTGCCGCCGCAGCGACTCTTCGGAGCCGAAGCCGGCGAGTTCCGCGACGCGCGCCATCGGCAGCGGTCTCGGCGCTTCCAGCAACTCACGTGCGATGGCGACACGCTCGCGCACGAGCCATTCGTAAGGCGCCATACCGGTTGCATCATGAAACTGCCGTTGCAACGTGCGTGGACTCATCGCTGCGCGTTCGGCAAGCGAGCGCAACGTGTGCGGCCGCGCGGGGTGACTGCGCACCCAATCCATCAAGCGCGCGAGACGTCCGCTTTCGTCGTGCGGCACGGGGCGCGGCACGAATTGCGCCTGGCCGCCCTCGCGATGCGGCGGCACCACGAGCCGTTGCGCGACCCGGTTTGCGATAGCGCTGCCATGATCGCGCCGCACGAGATGCAGCAGCATGTCCAGCCCAGCCGCCGATCCGGCCGACGTAATGATCTGCTTCTCATCGACGTAAAGCGCGTCGGGCTGTACTCGCAGATGCGGATAGCGCTCCCGCAACTTCGCGGCGTAACGCCAGTGCGTGGTGACGGTTTTACCGTCGAGTACGCCCGCCGCAGCGAGCACGAACACGCCGGAACAGATCGAGCAGAGGCGCGCGCCGCGCCGGTACGCGGCGCGAATCTTTTTCAGCAACGGCTCGGGTGGCACTTCATCAGCATCGCGCCAACCGGGTATCACGATGGTGTCGGCGCGATCCAGCAGCTTGAGCGTGTACGGTGCCGCGAGCGTGATGCCGCCCGCCGCGCGAATCGGGCCGGCCTCGGCCGCGCACACGGCGAAGCGGTACCACTGCACGCCGAGCTCCGGACGTTCGAGCGCGAACAGTTCGGTCACGCAGCCGAATTCGAAAGTACAAAGCCGGTCATAAGCCAGCGCGACGACGAGATGATTATGCATGGCGCGATGTTACCGGAGATTGACGATTACGCCACTTATCCAATGCATGCGCCGGCCTGACAATCGACCTGCACGAATCGCACGACGGGCAACCAGATATAACCAGCCGAACCACTCACACGCTTTTTTGCCGAGGGATCACCATGTCCGAACTGAACAGCATCAGCGCCGTCAACACCATCAACGCGGTGACTGCCGTGCCTGCCGCGCCAAGCGCCGCGGCAATCGCGCATTTCCAGACATCGTTTGAATTCGAAACGGATTGCGCCGATGTATTCGCCGCGCTTCAAAGCGGCACGCCGGGCTTCGTGCTGCTCGACGTGCGCAGCCCGGCGTTGTTCGCGGCGGGCCACGTGCCCGGCGCGATAGGCCTGCCGCACGGCAAGATCGTCGCGTCCAGGCTTGCCGTCTTTCCCGACAACACGTTGTTCGTCACTTATTGCGCCGGTCCGCATTGCAACGGCGCGGCACGCGGCGCGCTGCGGCTCGCGCAACTCGGACGCCCCGTGAAGCTGATGGCAGGCGGCGTCACTGGCTGGATCGACGAAGGCTACACGCTGACGCCATCTGCCGGCGTCGCCAAAGCGGGCGCGAGCGAGGTGGAAGACGGGCCACACCGGTAGGCGTTCAGAGATTTGCGATGCGTCCAGCAACGGCCGCGCAACAGGCGAGGATTGCGGCCCGACTTCAGCCGGACGGCGCAACGGTGCGTCGACGCACAGCTTCGAGAGGCGGCGAGGCCAGCGGCGCGCATTCGAGATCCGCGGTCTCGACGATCACGCGTTCCAGTGCTCGAAACGGCGCAAGACGCGCGTCGTCGGCGACGCTCGACGTGATGAGCCGCCAGTCGCGTTCCAACGGAGTCCAGTGTTGCTGCCGCGAGCGGCCAAGCTTGTCGGCGTCGGCGAGCACGATGACCTGCGCGGCGCGCCGGATGATGCAGTCTTTCAGATACGCCTGCTGCGCGCTGGCTTCGCACAGGCCGAATTCGGCGACCACGCCGTCGGCGCCGAGAAACGCCTTGTCGACACTCAGACGGCTTAGCGAAAGTTCGGCGAGTGGCCCGAGCGTGCTCATGCTCGAGTTGCGCAGATCGCCGCCGATCAACGTCAGATGCACGCCCGGTGCATTCGCGAGCGTCATCACGGCAAGCAGGTTGTTGGTGACTACATGAAGATCGACTCGCGAGCCGAGATGCCGCGCGAGCGCGGCGCAGGTCGTGCCGCCGTCGAGCAGCACCGTATCGCCGTCGTGCACATGAGCGGCAGCCGCGCGAGCAATGGCTTCTTTCTGTTCGCGCTGCGTCGCCTTGCGTTCCTCGAGCGACGCCTCCGGCTCATGGGAGCCGATCAGCGCGGTGGCGCCGCCATAGGTGCGTACGAGACGACGCTGGTTGGCAAGCGTTGTGAGATCGCGCCGGACCGTTGCCTCGGACACGCCGAGCGCGGCACTGAGTTGTTCGACGTTGGCGTCGCCGGTCAGAACCAGATCGAGAATCGCGCGATGGCGCTCGGACGCTTTCATGGCTGTCATCTGCAGTAAGGAGGCTGCCGATCTTACACCACGGTGCGCGCCACTTTCCGCGTGCAGTCGCGCGTTGGCCTGCCGGGTTCAGCCGCGCCGCGTGGCGAGTTCGGCGCCCTGGCGCAATGCTTCGAGCAAGCTGCGTTCATCGGCGATGCCCTTGCCCGCAATGTCGAATGCGGTGCCATGATCGACCGACGTGCGGATCACCTCGAGGCCCACCGTCACATTCACGCCGGCTTCGAGACCGAGCACTTTCACAGGACCGTGGCCCTGATCGTGATACATCGCGACCACCAGATCGAAATCGCCGCGGCCCGCGCGGAAAAACAGCGTGTCGGCGGGCAGCGGACCGGTCACGTCGAGGCCGCGTTCCTGCAACACCTTCACGGCCGGCACGATCTTCTCTTCTTCCTCGCCGTAACCGAACAGGCCGTTTTCGCCGGCGTGCGGATTGATGCCGCACACGCCAATGCGCGGCTTTGCAATGCCGGCCTTCACCAGCGTCGCGTTGCCCCGCTCGATCGTACGTTGCACGAGACCCGGCTCGATCTTGCGGATCGCGTCGATGATGCCGATATGCGTGGTCACGTGAATCACGCGCAATTGCGGCGCAACCAGCATCATCGAGACCTCGTCGACGCCCGTCAGGTAAGCGAGCATTTCCGTGTGGCCTGGAAACTTGTGGCCGCCCGCGTGCAGCGCTTCCTTGTTCAGCGGCGCCGTGCAGATCGCGTCGATCTGCTTCGCCTCGGCGAGTTGGACTGCGCGCGCGATGAACTGATACGCGGCATCGCCCGCGACTGCCGACAACTGGCCGAACGGCATGTCGGCAGGAATCAGATCGAGGTCGATGCAGTCGATGGTGCCCGGCTCATAGCGTGCTTCGGCCGCTTCCTTGATGCGGCGGATTTTCGCCGTGCCGCCGACGATCTCGTTCGCGCGTTCGAGCCGGCGCGCATCGCCGATCACGAGCGGACGGCACTGCTTGTACACGATGTCGTGCTCAAGGCTCTTGACGACGATCTCGGGGCCGACGCCCGCTGCGTCGCCCATCGTCATACCGATTACGGGGAGGTAGTTGCTCATGATGTTTTGCCTGGTCCTTGATTTCTGCCTGTCCTGCATGCCTGATTGCGCCAACGCGGCGCTCAGGCCGAATCGTGTGAGCCGGTTCCCGCGGCCGCCGCCGCTGCCGGCGCTTCGTGCAGATAGCGCCATGCGGCGAACAGCGCCTGATCGGTGCCGAAGGCGCCCGCCTTGGTGACGATACGCAAATGCGGTTGCCCAACGCGCACTTCCAAAGGCTTGCCGATGGCTACGCCCGGCTCGATCTCCTCGATCAGTTCGACACCGCCGATGCCGACGGCGCTCAGCATCGCACGCGCGGTTTCGCCGCCCGTCGCGATCAATCCGCCGAGCGCACCGAAGTGCGGCTTGACGAGCGCCGCGAGTGCCGTCGACAGCAGCGCGCCCTCGGCGGGATCAAATGCGTCGTCGCGGCCGATGCGCAGCAGCAGATCGGCACGCGTAGCAAGCACCTCGCCGATTCGCGCCCGCCATGCGGACCAGCCCGCGTGACGCTCGCCCTCACGCAGCATCGCGGGCGGTACGGTCAGTTCCGCCATGCCGGCGCGTTCGCGCAGCATCGCGCACTGCCGCTCGGACACGGCCGACAGACTGCCCACCAGAACCAGCACCGGCGCGTTTTCATCGCGCGGTTGGGACGCGCGTTGGGTTTGTGCCGCCGCCCGGACCTCGAACAGGTCTTCAAGACCTGCGATCTCGCGTGCGAGGCCGCCCGAGCCGACCCAGAACAGCGCATCGTTCATCTGCGTCGTGACCTGGGCGAGCATCAATAAATCTTGCCTCGTCTCGGCGTCGACCACCAGCGCCTGCGCGCCGCTCGCTGCCACGGCCGCGATTCGCGCGGCGAGCGTGTCAGCGCCTTCGCGCAACGCGTCGACCTCGAGTTGCGCCGTCGAGAGGCCGGCTTCGGCGAGCATCGTGTGCAGATCGGCGGCGCGGTCGGGATTGTCGAGCTTCCAGGTATCGGTAGCTTCGAGCGGTTCGCCGTGCACGAACACACGGCCGCCGCGCAAAGTGCGGCCGGTCGCCGGGAATGCCGGCGCGACGATCGCGAGCCCAGCTAGCGGCTGCAACGCGGCGACCTCGGCGGCCCAATTGCCGCGCAATGTCGAGTCGATTTTCTTGTACAGACGCCGCCCCGGCTCACGCAACGTCTGCCAGGCCGCCGCGCTGCGCTGCGCAGCCTCGGAGGGCGTGAGACGGCGGGTGTCGGTATCGGCGGCGATCACGTCGGCCGCGCGTGCGTCGAGCCCATGCGCCGGTACATCCAGCGTGACGACCGTCCGGTGCCCCGCGCTCGCGAAACCGATCGCGCAATCGGCGGCGCCGGACAGATCGTCGGCGATGATCAGTATGCTGCTCATCGCGCCAGTTCCCGTGCTTCGCGACGGACCTGCACCCGTTTTGCGACGGAGGCCGTCAGGAGCGGCGAAAGAATCGCGGTCACCACCACGCATGCAGCCACCAGCAGTGTCGCGCTTTTCGCTGCCTCCGCGTAGACCGGGTTCGCCGCGGCGATCAATGCCGGCACCGCGGCCGCGTTGCCCGCCGTATTGGCTGCGGCCGTGCCCGCGACCCCGGTTCCGCCCGTCAGACGGTCGGCGAGATAAAGCGGAATGCCCGTAACGATCACGACCGCGATACCAAGCCCGATGCCGAGCACACCCGCCTGCCACACCTTGTGCAGATCGAGACTGGCGCCGAGCGCCAGCGCGAAGAACGGAATCATTACCGGTACGGCTTTGCCGAGAAACGCCCGCATTTCGCGGTCCAGGTTGCCGAGCAGCATGCCGAAAACCAGCGGCAGGATGCTGCCGACCAGCGTCGGCCACGGAAACGCGGACAGGCCGGCGACGCCCAGCGTGACCATCGTCAGGAAGGGGCCCGATTCGAGCGACATGATGGTGTAGGCGCCCACGTCTTCCGAGCGGCCGTACTGGCCCATCAACGCCATGTAGAGCCCGCCGTTGGTGTCGTTCATCGCCGCGACGACGGCCAGCGTCGACAGCCCGGCAAAGAGCCCCGACGAGATCGGCTGTTCGCCGAGGAAATGCCCCATTATCACGCCTACTACGATTGCGGCGCCCACCTTGGTGGCGAACAACGCGCCGCCCTTTTTCAGTAGATAAGGCGTGGCCTTCACGTCGATGCTCGCGCCCATGCAAACGTAGAACACCGCGAGAATCGGCAGCGCGCCGGTAAACAGCGCATTCGTGAAGGAGCCGAAGAACTTCGGCATGTTCGGCAGAAAGGTCGCGACGAGCGCGCCTAGCAGCAACGGGACAATCATCATGCCGCCGGGCACGCGTTCAATGCCGCGCTTTATGTTTATTTGGGCCATGCCAGTCTCCTGTCTGATCGGACCATGATTGAATTGGTCACTGATTTGATTGAAACGATCAGTTTGAAGTGTACTTTGTCCGCGCAAGTTGCGCAAATCGATCATTTCGGTGCTCGATCCACGCACCCGGCGAGCGGGACGGTGCGCCAGCATGCAGCGCATTCGAACGCCCCGCGCGGCGCAGCGCCGCTGTTCGCCTCCGTTCGATGAACCGCCTGCGGTCAACCGGCCCCTCCCTGCGATCCGCGTATTGCTGACGTACACTGCGGCCAGTAACTTCGAGCAACTACGAGGAGCAAGCCAGGCAATGACGAGCGCGGCCGTGTCCCCTTCCTGTCCTGACAACTGGCTCGTCGCGCGGCGCGATCTGGAGACCGGTATCGAGAGCCTGCGGGCGCACTTCAGCGGTCACGCGTACGATCCGCACGATCACGACGACATGCTGACCGGCTACACGGAACAGGGCGTGCAGCGCTTCCGATGCCGCCAGTCGCTGCATACGAGCGTGCCTGGCCGTGCGATCCTGATCGAGCCGGGCGCGTTGCACGACGGCCATGCGCCGGAGGCCAGCGGCTTCACTTATGCGATGTTGTATCTGCCGCAAGCCTGGGTCGAGCGCGCGACGCGCCGCCTGAACCTTCCCGGTCTGCAACGCGTCGACGCCGCTTTTGCCCATACGCTCGTCGACGACAGCGAACTTGTCGGCACGATTCAGCAGGCCTTCCTCGCGATCCACGGCAACGAGGGCAGGCTAGCGCGTGACCAGACGCTAGATCGCCTTCTGACGCGGCTCGGCGGCCAGTTGTGCGAGATGCCGATGACGGGCGGCGCGACCATCTCGACCATGATCGCCCGTGTCCGCGATTTTTTGCACGACCACATGGACGGCAACGTCGGGCTCGATGAATTGGCTACTATTGCCGGGATCGACCGGTTCCGGTTGACACGCCTGTTCCAGCGCGCGTTCGGTACGTCGCCGCATGCGTATCTTGTCCGCTTGCGCCTGCGCGCCGCGCGCAGACTGCTGGCGAACGGCCGCACGCCCGCGGAAGCTGCCGCCGAAGTCGGATTCGCCGATCAGAGCCATCTCGGCCGCTGGTTTCGCCGGGCCTACCGGATGACCCCAGCGGCTTACCGGCGCATGTGCACGAACGTTCCAGACTGATTGCGACGGGTCGCCGATCATGAGCGCCTCACCGAGGAGCAATCATGTTCGATACGAAGGTAGCCCTGATCGTGCGCGACGATCTGGCAGTCTGGCAAAAACTCAATGTCGCCGCGTTTCTTGCAACCGGTGTCGCCGCCGCGATACCTGAAGCGTTGGGCGAGCCCTACGAGGATGCCGCAGGGCGTCGATACGGCCGCATGCTAGGCCAACCGATGCTGGTGTTTGCCGCTGATCTTTGCGGCCTGCAAACGGCGCATCGGCAAGCGCTCACACGCGAACTCACGATCGTGCCCTACGTGCACGCGATGTTTTCGACGGGCCACGACGCCGCGAATCGCGAGGCCTTTCGCGCGCAGGAGCTAGCGAACCTCGACCTCGTGGGTCTCGCTCTGCACGGGCCGAAAAAGGCCATCGATAAAACCGTGAAGGGTTTGAAGTTGCACTCGTGAGCCAGGTCGAGCAAGGCGATCGCGATGCGGCATTCGGCATCCATCTTGTGCAACCCTGGTATCGACCGCGAGCACATTTTCCCGGCGCAGCGACCTACTCTCCATATCCGATCCCGTTGCGGCGTCTTAACTGCACCACATCGCGAAGCGGAGGCGCCCCGAAGAGCCGGCTATATTCGCGGCTGAACTGCGAAGGACTGTCATACCCAACCCGGATCGCCACCGACCCCACATCGCCCTTCTGTCCAAGCAGCAGTTTTCGGGCTTCGTGAAGCCGCAACTGCTTCTGATATTGCAGCGGACTGAGCGTCGTGACGTTCTTGAAGTGATGATGGAACGACGACACGCTCATGTTCACCTCCTGCGCCAGCATCTCCACCCGCAAAAGCTCGGAGTAGTGATTCTGGATCCACTCGATAGCTCGCGCGATCCGGTAGGTCTGGCTCCCATTCACGGCGATGTGCCGCAACCGCTTACCCTGCTCGCTGGTCATCAGCCGGTAGAGCAATTCCCTTTCGATGAGCGGCGCGAGAACAGGAATGTCAGCCGGAGTATCGAGCAATCGCACGAGCCGCAGCGCTGCGTCGAAAACCGGCGTCGACAGCGAGCCGACGGCGATGCCCTCGCCCGCCGACACGGCGCCGGGTTCGGGCAGACGCAGTTGCGTCGCGAGTTCGGCGATGCACTGCGGATCGAGCGTGAGCTTCACGCATAGATAAGGCGCGTCGGACGACGCTCGCGTAACCTGCGAGGTCATCGGCAGATCGACGGACGTCACGAGGCAATGCAGATGATCGTAGTCGTAAGCCTGCCCCGCGACCACGACCCGCTTGGCGCCCTGCGCCGCGAACACGAACGCGGAGTTCGTCACGCCGCAGCCAAGATCGGCCGGCGCCGAGTATCGGTAGAAGGCCAGCGAGGGAATTGCCGTCTGATGCGCGCCGTCTATCGGCGCGAAGCGGCTGACAAGCGCAGCCAGTTCGCGGCGCGCCGCTTCGCGCGACGCCGAGGGATCCATTCCGGAAGGACTCAGATTCATGTGCAGTGAACTCCGTTGACGGAAGCGAGCATACCCAGGCGCTGCCGCACCGCCACGGCCGGCCCGCTCGATTTGCAGCATTGTTCAATATTTTTGCAGGATTGTGTAAGCACGGCGGCAAGCGGTCGGTCACACTGCCGCGTACACCCGGCGCCAAGTTCGGGCTTTCCCCACGGAGAGGTTCCATGTCCACATCGTTTGTCCTGAACGGCAAGAACGTCACGCTCGACGCCGATCCCACTACACCGCTCCTCTGGGCGATTCGCGAGAACGCGGGTCTGCACGGCACGAAGTTCGGCTGCGGCATGGCGCAATGCGGCGCCTGCACGGTTCATCTGGAAGGCGAGGCCACGCGTTCGTGCGTGCTGCCGCTCGCCGCTGTCGCGGGCAAACGCATCACGACTATCGAAGGTATTGAAAGCCGGCCCGCGAAAGCCGTTCAGGCCGCATGGGTCAAGCTGCAAGTGCCGCAGTGCGGATACTGTCAGTCTGGACAGATCATGTCCGCGACAGCCTTGCTCGAACACAATGCCGCGCCGACCGACGCCGATATCGACGCCGCGATGAACGGCAATCTGTGCCGCTGCGCAACCTACACCCGCATACGCGCGGCCATCCATGAAGCCGCTGCCACTTTGAAGGCCTGACCATGACGACCGGATCTGAATTCACCGACGCAGTACGCCCGTCGCGCCGGCGCTTCCTGAAGGCAGCCGGCGCCGTCGCGGCAGTCGGCGCGAATATCGGCCTCACCATCGGCTTCGAGTGGGCGGGCATGGGCCGCCGCGCGCTCGCCGCCACGCTGCCTGATGCGACGTTCGCACCGAATGCGTTCTTGCGTGTCGCGCCGGACAACAGCGTGACCGTCATCGCGAAGCACGTCGAGATGGGCCAGGGCGCGTACACCGGAATTGCGACGATCGTCGCCGAAGAACTGGACGCGAACTGGCAGAACATACGCGTCGAAAGCGCGCCCGCCGACGCGAAGCGCTACGCGAACCTCGCGTTCGGCACAATGCAGGGCACAGGCGGCAGCTCGGCAATGGCCAACTCGTGGATGCAACTGCGCGAAGCCGGCGCGAAAGCGCGTGCAATGCTGGTCTCGGCCGCTGCCGCGCAGTGGCAGGTGCCCGCAACGGAACTCGTGACGCGCGACGGCAGCGTGCACCACGCGGCCACGAACCGCAGCGCGACCTACGGCTCGCTCGCATCGGCCGCGTCACGCTTACCGGTGCCGGAGAAGGTCGCGCTCAAATCGCCGAAGGACTTCCGTTTGATCGGCCATCAGTTGCCACGCGTCGACGTGCCGCCGAAAACCGACGGCACCGCGCAGTTCACGCTCGACGTCACGTTTCCCGGCATGCTGGTCGCGCTGCTGCAACGTCCGCCGCTCTTCGGTGCGACGGTCAAGTCGTTCGATGCGTCTGCTGCGAAAGCCGTGCCGGGCGTCGTCTCGGTCGTGCAGGTGCCGGGCGGCGTCGCGGTGGTCGCGAAGGGCTTCTGGGCGGCGAAACAGGGCCGCGATGCGCTGAAGGTCGAATGGGACGATTCGAAAGCGGAAAAGCGCAGCTCGGACGCGATCATGGCCGAGTACCGGCAGCTCGCCGAGCGGCCCGGCGCATCGGCCCGCAAGGACGGCAATGCGGAACAGGCGCTCGCGGGCGCGGCGAAGAAAATCTCCGCCGCCTACGCATTCCCCTATCTCGCTCACGCGCCAATGGAGCCGCTCGACGCGGTCGTCAAGCTCACTGCCGACAGCTGCGAAATCTGGGCCGGCGACCAGTTCCAGACGGTCGACCAGGCCAATGCCGCGCGCACGGCCGGGCTCGATCCGCAGCAGGTGAAGATTCACACGCTGTATGCGGGCGGCAGCTTCGGACGGCGTGCGAACGCGCGCTCGGACTATATCGTCGAGGCCGTGTCGATCGCCCGCGCGCTGGGCGCGAACGGCACGCCGGTCAAGCTGCAGTGGACTCGCGAGGACGACATCCACGGCGGCTTTTACCGGCCGATGTACTTCCACAAGCTTGACGCGGGCCTGACGGCGGACGGCAAGCTCGTCGGCTGGCGGCATCGGATTGTCGGCCAGTCGATCCTCGCCGGCACACCGTTCGCGAGCGTCATGGTGAAAAACGGTATTGACGCGACCTCGGTCGAGGGCGCCGCGAACGTGGCCTACGCGATTCCGAACATCTCGGTCGAACTGACGACTACGCAGACCGGTGTGCCGGTGTTGTGGTGGCGCGTGGTCGGCAGCTCGCACACGGCATTCGCGGTCGAAGCGTTCATCGACGAGGCCGCGCACGCTGCGGGCAAGGACCCGTTCGTTTTCCGCCGCGATCTGCTCGCGCACGAACCGCGCATGCGCGCCGTGCTCGAACTGGCCGCGCAGAAAGCGGGCTGGGACCCGGCCAAACCGTTGCCGAAAGGCCGCGGACGCGGCATCGCCGTCGCCGAGGCGTTCAAGACGTTCGTCGCGCAAGTCGCTGAAGTGTCCGTCGATAAAGACGGCAACGTGAAAGTGGAGCGCGTCGTCTGTGCGGTGGATTGCGGCACGCCGATCAATCCGGACGTCATCGCTGCGCAGATGGAAGGCGGGATCGGTTTTGGCCTCGGCGCGGCGTTGCACAGCGCCATCACGCTGAAGGACGGCAAGGTCGAGCAAAACAATTTCGACGGCTACCAGGTGCTGCGAATTGCCGAGATGCCGAAGGTCGAGGTGCATATCGTGCAATCGGGCGAAGCGCCGACGGGCGTCGGCGAACCGGGTGTCGCGCCAGTCGGGCCGGCGGTCGCCAATGCGATTTTTGCCGCGACGGGCAAACGGCTTCACAGTTTGCCGTTCCCGGCCTCTGAAAAGGCCGTCTGACGCGCCGCGTGCCGGGCTCGCCGATTTTCGCCCGAGCCCGGCCACTGCGGCAGGACGATCGCTAACATATTGAAAATGAATTAAATAAACGTCCTGAAGTGTCGATAACAAGTTCAGCCGCTTCTCCCTCGCGGTTGGACTTGATATGCAGAACTCATACAACCCCTGGCTGGTGGCGATGTCGTTTGTCGTGGCGACGCTCGCCTCGTATACGGCACTCGATCTGACCGGCCGCATCTTCGTGCTGGCGTCGCCGCGGTTGCGGCACGTCTGGCGTATGGGCGGCGCCGCGGCGCTCGGCGTCGGCATCTGGTCGATGCACTTCGTGGCCATGCTCGCGTTTTCGCTGCCGGTTCCGCTCGGCTACGATTTCGCGGACACGGCCTATTCGCTCGGGCTCGCAATCGGCGCGTCGTATCTCGCGCTCTGCCTGACCACTCAGGCACGGCTCACGGCCACGCGCCTGCTGGCAGGCGGCGCGTTTATGGGCGCGGGCATCGCCGGCATGCATTACAGCGGGATGGCCGCGTTGCGCATGTCGCCCGCCATCGCCTATCAGCCGGCGTGGTTCGCTGCTTCGCTCACGATTGCGGTGGGTGCTTCCACGGCCGCGCTGTGGATGGCCCACGCACTCAGTAACGACGACGAACGACACGTGGCGCGCAAGCGCTTCGGCGCTGCGCTGGTGATGGGCGTTGCGATCAGCGGCATGCATTACGCCGGCATGGCCGCCGCCGAATTCGCGCCCGGCGCGATCTGCGGTGCGGCGGCAGGCGTGAACGCCGCATGGCTCGCCACCTCCGTGATCCTGTTCACGTTTGCGATTCTGATCGTCACGCTGCTGCTGTCGCGTTTCGATGCACGCACCAGTTTCCTCGTCGGCGCGGTATCCAGGCTGAACGGGCAGATCGTGCGCCTTGCCACGCTCGACACGCTCACCGGATTACCGAACCGCGCCACGCTGACCGAACGCATCGAAAGAGCGATTCATTCCGCGCGCCGGCAACGGTCGCTCTTCGCGATCCTCTTCATGGATCTCGACGGTTTCAAGACCATCAACGATTCGCTCGGCCACTCGGCCGGCGATCAGGTGCTGTCCGCGTTCGCGCAACGCCTGTTGATCTGCGTGCGCGCGGGCGACACCGTGGCGCGCCTGGGCGGCGACGAGTTCGTGGTGCTGTCCGAGAACCTCGCTTCGCGCAACGACGCCGCCGCGCTCGCAGAAGGCGTGCTCGAGCGCATGCGGCGCGACACGTGGGCCGATTCGCAACCGCTTCAGGTGATGCCGAGCATCGGCATTGCGTTGTTCCCCGAGGACGGCGACACGGTCGACACGCTGCTAAAACACGCGGACGCTGCGATGTACGAAGCAAAGCGCGCCGGCCGCAGCACCTATCGTTTCTTCGAGCAGCGCATGAACGAAGCCGCGATGCGCACGCTGCAGATTCAGAATGCGTTGCGCGAGGCGTTGGCCGAGCGTCATTTCACGCTGCACTTCCAGCCTAAGTTCGACGGCAAGAGCGAGTCGCTTGCGGGTGCTGAAGCGCTGATCCGTTTGCATCATCCGCAGTTGGGCACGCTTGCGCCGCTCGAATTCATTCCGATCGCCGAGCGCTCCGGCCAGATCGTGCAGATCGGCTATTGGGTGTTGCGCGAGGCATGCCTGCAAATTCGCCGCTGGGCCGCGCAAGGCCTGCCGCCGGTCAAGGTGGCAATCAATCTGTCGCCGCGCCAGCTATTGCAGGCCGACCTCGTGCCGACCATGCTCGATATCGTGAAGGCAGAAGGCGTCAGGTGCGAACAGATCATGTTCGAAATCACCGAAACGGTGGTTATGCATGACGCGCCGCGGACGATCGAAATGCTTCGCGAATTCCAGGCAAGCGGCTTCGAAATCGCAATCGACGATTTCGGCACGGGCTATTCCAGCCTCGCCTATTTGCAACGCTTTCGCGTGAAGCAACTGAAGATCGACCGCTTTTTCACCAACGGTCTCGACGCGCATGGCGCCGAAGGCAGCGCGATCGTTTCGGCGATCATCGCGCTCGCGCATTCGCTGGAAATGGATGTGGTGGCGGAGGGCGTCGAAACCGAATCGCAACTGAACATGCTCAAGGCGATGCGGTGCGACGAGATGCAAGGCTTCCTGCTCGGCAAGCCGCTCACCGCTGACGACTTCGGCGATTTGCTGAGAGGGGAAGCGGTGAGCGCCGACGCCTGCTGATCTTCATACGCATGCCGCTCGCGTTATGACGGCGCGCGGCGCTTCTTCGCATCCTCGTCGCGCCTCGTCGCGCAAACGTTGTCCTTCAATTGTCCGATTCCACATAAACAATAAAAGTCGCACAGGTGCTGGAGACTTCATGAAATTCGATGTAGCGACGTTTGCTTCGTTGTCGTTGGTTACATTTCTGTGCTGCGCGCTGGTCGCTACCGCGCTTCGTCGAATGTTCGCGCAAGTGAGCGCATTCCGCTTCTGGGCGGCCGCCTTTTATCTGCTTGCGGCGGCCTCCGCATGCTTCGCATTGCACCTGACGTGGCCCACCGATCTGCTTCTCTTCGCGACCGCGACGCTCGCTCTGCAAAGCCGCATTCTGATCTGGGCCGGCACGCGCGAACTGTTCGGTGTGCCGGCGTCGTGGCGCACGGGGCTCGCCGTTACATGCGCGTTCTGCGCGTTGTATGGCGGCGCACTGCTATTGAATCTGCCCATGCTGCCGCGCGCCGTTCTCCTCGCGCTGTTCTTCGCGCCGTATCGCGCGGCCACGCTCTACGAGGTATGCCGCCGACGCCGTCCGCATCTCGGGCTTGCGCGCACCATCGTCGCGATAGGCGCCGGCATCGTCACGCTCGGGGCGATCGTGCCGCTGATGCTGGTGCTGCTCCACCGCGCGAATCTGTCGCTGCTGCTCGGCAATCCGCAGAGCACGTCCGCGATTTACGCAGTGGTGTTCGCAGGCGACGTGCTGCTCGCAAGCGGGTTGATCGTGCTGGCGTTCAAACTGCTGATTCTCGAACGCGATATGCTCGCAACGCTCGATCGCAGCGCGGCCGCACGGCTCCTCGCGTCGCGGCACATGCGTGCCGGCGCGGGCGCCGCGGCGGCTTACGGCGGCTCGCCCGGTCAAGACGGACCGGCGCAACGCCGGTCGCTGCCAGTGTGATATGAGGCTCAGTCGCGCCCGGCGTCGACCATCGACGTAAGCGGCGTGGACGCCTGAACTCCGTCGCGCCGCGTGAGCTTGCCGTCCACCGATGCGCCGCAGTCCATCCGCAATTGCTGATAGTAGATGTTGCCCGTCACATGCGCGTTGCCCTGCAACTCCACGAAGTGGTCGGCAATCACATCGCCGACTATCTTGCCGTTGATCATCACGTCGTAACCGTGCACATTGCCCTCGATCGAGCCCCGGTCGCTCAGCACGAGCAGCGTCTGAGCGTCGGGCTCGCCGCTGACATTGCCCTTCACATGGCCGTCCAGGCGCAAGCCGTCGGTGAACTGAAGATTGCCGGTGATCCGCACGTCGTGCGCGATCAGTGTCGCGAGCTTCGTTTGCTTGATGCCCGCCGCTTTTTTCTTGCTGAACATAAGTACTCCGGAAATGTAGGTGTGACGTGTGGACCAGGCTATGCAGCGCAGGCGCCTAGCGGTGCGGCGCGGCTGTCTGCACGTGCGTCTGCGTGCGCGGCGCTGTCTTGCTCTGCCCGCGCAAAAACTGCAATTCGTCGTTAAGCCGCGCGACCTCGGCAGCGGCGCTGTTGGCCGTTTTCTGCACTGCCGCGCGCGCCGCCGACTCCTGCGCCAAAGCAAGGCGCGCGCGAGCCAGCTCGTTCTGCTCGGCGCTTTTATCGACGGGCGCCGGGAGGCATTGCGCGAGCGGCAAACCTGCGCGGCGCGCCTCGCCGACGACCACAGCGGCCGCGCCGGCGAGCGCACTCAGTGCGCAGACAAGCACCCATGCGGCGATGCGAGAACGCAGAGAGCGCACCGGCACGAGTGTGTAAGCGCGACGCGTCAGACCTACCGCGTCGCGAGAAAGAATCCGATCAGCCATGAGAAGCGGGGGCAAAAAGCGCGAGATAGGCGGCGGGATCGACGGGCGCGCCGTTGACCAGCACTTCGAAGTGCAGATGCGGACCGGTCGAGCGTCCGGTGGATCCGACGTCGGCGATATATTGGCGCGGAAGCACGAGATCGCCGACATGCACGACGACGCGCGACGCGTGGCCGTAACGCGTCGTAAGTCCGTTGCCGTGATCTATTTCGACCGCGTTGCCATAGCCGGTCTTCTCGCCTGCAAGCACCACGCGGCCGCCTGCCGCCGCCAGAATCGGCGTTCCCGTCTTCGCGACCAGGTCGAGGCCCGGGTGAAAACTCAGCCGATGCGTGAAGGGATCGACGCGGTTGCCGAACGGCGAACCAGAACGCGCGCCGTCGGCAGGCATGCGTCCGGGAAACGCGGCATAGGCCATTGCGTGCGCGGCGGTCTGCTGTTCGAGCGCGCCCAGCGTGGCGGCGATGCAATCGAGTTGCGCGCCGGTGCCGGTGGCGTCGACGCGCCCGCCCAGATGCCGCATCACTTTGGTACAGCGCCGTGGCGGCAACAAAGGGCCGCCCTCGCCTTCGCTGTCGGTCGCCGCCGCATCGCCGCTCGAAGCGGGCGACGCGACAGCCGGCGCGCCTGGCGCTAAGCGCGGTGTATTCAGACGCGCTTCGAAATCGCGCAATGCACCGACCTGCGCGCTGAGGCGCGCAACGCGCGGCTCGATCTGCGCCACCGACGCGTTCAGCTTACCTAATTGATCGATTGCATAATCGCGCTCGATGCGGTTCGCGGTCTGCATGCCGGAGGCATCGCTCGCGGACCAGTGCATGCCGATCGCGATACCCGCGAGGAGCGCAAGCACAGCCGTTGCAATGGCGGCGCCGACCGCGAGCGTCAACGCAAAGCGGCGCGTGACGAGGCCGACGGAACCGCTCGCGAGCTGAGCGCCTGTGCGAAACACGGACGACATCAGCGCGTCCCCAGCCGCAAGATGCGCGCATTGCGCCGCGCAGCGCGCACGAGCGGCGTAGGCGAAGCGGACACGAAACGAGCTAACCTGAATGAACGGACGAGCTGGACAAAGTGGACGAAGCGGATGAACTGGGCTGACTGCATGCGGCATCAACCGGACAGATGCCGGCGGCGATAGTCGATAAAGGGCGCCGATTATCGCCTTGCAGCCGGAAGTAGCATCTCAAATACGCCGTTCGCAGCGGCCGGCTTCGTTCAAGCCCGCGCCAACGCGGCGAGACGCTCGACCAGCGTTTCACTCGCGCGCGTCATCGGCAGGCGAAGTTCGTCGCGTATCAGACCTTGCGAGGCGAGCAGCGCTTTGACCGGCGCCGGATTCGGTTCGGCGAACAACGCGTGGATCAGCGGCACGAGCGCGTGAAAGATGCGCCGCCCTTCTTCCAGCGCACCTGTCGCGAGCGCGCGATACAGTGCGACGAACCGTTCCGGCCACACATGCGCGGAAGCCGCAATCGCTCCGCTGCCGCCGAGGCACATCGTGTTGAACATCTGCACATCTTCGCCTGCAAGCACGTGCAAGCGGCCGTCGCGGATCAGCGCGAGCGTGGTGTCGAGCGAGCCCGCGCAGTCCTTCACCGCCTGGATCCGCGGATGGCCGGCAAGCGTCAGGAGCGTATCGAGTTCCAGCCGCACACCGGTTCGATATGGAATGTCGTAGAGCACGACGGGCTGTTCGCTCGCATCGGCAAGCGCCATGAAGTGACCGACGATGCCGGCCTGCGACGGCCTGATGTAATAGGGCGCGGCCATCAACACGCCGGCGATAGGCAGCGCATTCAGTTGCTTGATGCGCTCGCGCATGCTCTGCGTGTTATTGCCGGGCACGCCGACGACCACAGGCAATGCCGGCCTGGTATCACCGCTTGCGTTCGCATCCGCGCGGCCCCCTTGCGCCGCGTCGAGGATCGTTGCGAGCACGGCGTCCTGTTCGGCGGCGTCGAGCGCGGCGGGTTCACCTGTCGTGCCGAGCGCCATGATTCCGGCTATGCCCGCGTCGGCATAGCGGCGCACGAGCGCGCGCAACGCGGTGTGATCCACCGCGCCATCGGCGAAGGGCGTGATGAGCGGAACCCAGATACCCGAAAAAATAGGCATGTCTTTCCTCTTTACGTCGATGAGCGACCGTATCGATTCCGGCAGCGTGCGAAGAGGAAAGACAGGGAGGATCGCCGAAGCGCTGACCCGCTGTTCCGTCGCATCTGACGGAACAGCGTGCTCCGGTCAGATGAGCGGCTGTTTTTTGGCTTTGGCGCTGAGTTGCGGGCTGCGTTGCGCGCCGTTTTGCGCGCGGACGAGCGAACGGAGCGCGCGTGTATCCGCGACGCCTGCGAAAGCGGAACGGTTCACGGTCGACAAGCGGAGTCGGAGTGTTTGGCCAAGGCGCATGAAGCGCAGTGTAACCGCGCCCGCCGCGCTTTGGCAAAGCGCATCCCAAAATTGCTTGACTTCTGTCGCGGCCGAATTAATATACGCAGGGCGTATATCCGACGCACACATTTTCCGACAGGTGCCTCCATGAGCGTCCCGCAACAAGCCTTCCTTCGCGACGCCATGCGCCGCCTGAACATGACGCGCGAGACCTTCGCGGGCCGCATCGGCGTGTCCCGGCGGGCACTTGACACCTGGCTCTTACCGGACGACTCGCAGGAATCGCGAGCCATGCCGGAGATTGTCGAGCGTTTCGTGTCGGAAATCGTCGTGCATGGTGAGCCGGGCGACAAGTATACGCAAAGCGTAGATTCGCAGTCGCTCGCGAGTCAGATGCTGTGGGAAGGCAAGCCGCAGTTGCTCTCGGTCGACCAGTTTTCGCGCGACTCGGTGGAGGCGCTCTTTCGCGTCGCGGACATCATGCAGCCCATCGCACGGCGCCGCAAAATCTCGCGCGTGCTGGAAGGCGCGGTGCTCGGCAACCTGTTCTTCGAGGCCAGCACGCGGACCCGCGTGAGCTTCGGCGCGGCGTTTTGCCGGCTGGGCGGCTCGGTGTGCGACACCACAGGCTTCACTTTTTCGTCGATGGCCAAAGGGGAGTCGATCTACGACACGAGCCGCGTGATGAGCGGCTACGTCGACGCGCTGGTGATCCGTCATCCGGAGCAAGGCTCGGTGGCCGAATTCGCGCGCGCGACCAATGTGCCGGTGATCAACGGCGGCGACGGCCCCGGCGAGCATCCGAGCCAGGCGCTGCTCGACCTCTACACCATTCAGCGCGAGTTCTCGCGCCTCGGCAAGATCGTCGACGGTGCGCATATCGCGCTCGTCGGCGATCTGAAATATGGGCGCACGGTGCACTCGCTCGTAAAATTACTGGCGCTGTATCGCGGCATCAAGTTCACGCTGATCTCGCCGCCCATGCTCGAAATGCCCGCCTATATCATTGAGCAGATTTCGCGCAACGGCCACGTGATCGAACAGACTCACGATTTGCCGAGCGGACTGCGCGGCGCCGACGTCGTGTACGCCACGCGCATCCAGAAGGAGCGCTTTACCGACGAATCGTTCGAAGGCTACACGCCCGACTTCCAGATCAATCAGGCGTTAGTGGACAGCGTGTGTGGCAGCGACACGCTGATCATGCACCCGCTGCCGCGCGACAGCCGGCCGGGCGCGAACGATCTGAGCGTCGATCTCAATCACGATTCGCGGCTTGCCATTTTCCGGCAAACCGATAACGGCATTCCTGTGCGGATGGCGATATTCGCAGTGCTGCTCGGCGTCGAAAAACTGGTTCAGCATTCAATGCGCGATGCCGCCTGGCGCCCGCCCGCCTACCTCGGCCCGGACGATGCGGTGTTTCATGGTATCGACTGAAGTCGCCGTCAATTAGTTTGGGTACCGAATCAATAACTATTTGACGTGCACACCCAGGCCCGTCCGCCCAGGAGCGATGTCCTCCTTTAACGTAAGTTCGGGAATCCGATAATCGCCGCCGTTCTGCGGACGGAACGGTATGGGCGTCGTCTTCCAGAGATTGTCGAGGCGCTCGCCGAGCGCGTCGCGCACTTCGGTGTATTTCGCTTCGTCAATGCGGCTCGTGCGATACACCAGGAACGGCGGCAGTACGTCCAAACCGGGGTAATACAGTATGCCGTGCTGGATCGGGAACAGCACGTCGTCGATGGGGCCGTTGATGCCGCGTGGACTGTAATGCGATTCCCAGCCGCCTGTCGTGACCACCAGCATCGCGCGTTTTCCGGCTAACGTGCCCTCGCCGTAGCGGTCGCCCCAGCGCGCATCCGAGTGCTCGCCCACGCCGTACGCAAAGCCGTAGGCGTACACGCGCTCCACCCATCCTTTCATGATCGCGGGCATGGAGAACCACCACAGCGGGAACTGCAGAATCACCGCGTCGGCCCACTTGAGCTTTGCCTGCTCGGCTGCAATGTCCGCACTTTGAAGTCCGTTTTCGAACGCGTATTTCGACGCGAGCGAAGGATCGAAGCGATCGCCCGTTGCTGGAGCGAGGCTATCGCTTGCATCGAGCGACGCCTTCCAGTTCATCGCATAGAGATCGGAAACCTGAACCGTATGCCCCGTTTCCCGCAGGCGCTTGACGGAGAAATCCTTCAGCGATCCATTCAACGACCGTGGTTCAGGATGAGCATAAACAATGAGAACGTTCATTTGCGGTTGCCTTCATGTCTGGAAGAACACACGATAGCTGCCGCGACGGTATAGTAGAAATGAATTGCTGATATGGCAGGTATTACCGTGAACAATCTCCGCAAGCTGGATCTGAACCTCCTCGTCACGCTCGACGTATTGCTGGCAGAACTCAACGTGACCCGGGCGGCCGAGCGCTTGAATTTTTCGCAGCCGTCGGTGAGCGTGCATCTCGCGAAGCTGCGCGACGTATTGGGCGACCCACTGCTGCTGCCCGGTCCGCGTGGCATGCGCGCCACGGCGCGCGCCGACGCATTGCGCGAGCCCTTGCGGCAGGCGCTCGAAGCATTGGAGCAAGCAGTCGCGCCCGCGCGCCCCTTCGATCCGGCGCAGGCCACGCACACCTGGCGCATTGCCGCGACGGACTACGCGGAGTCGACGATCATCCAGCCTGCCTTGCCGGGCCTGCGCGCAGCGGCGCCCGGCACGCGGCTCGCGGTTGTCGAGGCGGCGCCGCCCCGCATCGCGAGGCAGGCGGAACAGGGCGAAATCGACATCGCGTTTCATACGAGCGAGGGAGCGCCTGCCGGCTTGCGTCGGCGAATGCTATTTGCCGAGCGCTATGTGCTTGCAGGCCGCGCGGATCATCCACGCCTGAAGCGGCGGCCCGCGCTCGCGCAATTCTCGAAGTTCGAGCACGCGATCGTGTCGCCGGACGGCGGCGGCTTTGCCGGACCAACCGACGAAGTGCTCGCCCAAGCCGGCCTGTCGCGCAGAGTCGTGCTTTCCGTTCCGCACTTCCTGTTCATGATTTCCGCACTGGCAAGCACCGACCTCGTCGCGATGGTGCCCGCGCGGCTGGTCCGCGATAACGCTGCGCTACGCGTGGTCGAGCCCCCCGTCCACGTACCCGGTTATGAAATGGCGATGCTGTGGCATGAGCGCTCGCATCGTGACCCGGCGCATCAGTGGTTGCGCGCGCATATCGCGGATTCCGTCTGAATCGCCGTGCATCGCTAACCGTTAGCGCGGCCAATCGCGTCGAGTTTCGCGAGGACCTCGTCGCTTAGCTTCAGCCGCGCGGCCTGCAGGTTCTCGCGCAAATGCCCGACGGACGACGTGCCCGGAATCAGCAGGATATTGGGCGCGCGCTGCAGCAGCCATGCGAGCGCCACTTGCATCGGCGTCGCGTCAATCGCTCGCGCAATATCGGTCAGCGCCGACGACTGGATCGGCGTGAAGCCGCCAAGCGGAAAGAACGGCACGTAAGCGATGCCCTGGCTCGCCAGTTCGTCGATCAGTGCGTCGTCGGCGCGGTGCACGAGGTTGTAGTGATTCTGTACGCAGACGATTTGTGCGATGCGCTGCGCCTCGGCAATCTGCGTCGGCGTGGCGTTGCTCAGGCCGATGTGGCGAATTAGTCCGCGCTGCTGAAGCTCGGCGAGTGCAGTCACTTGTTTTTCGATCGACCCCTCGCTCGGCGCCTGCACGTCGCCCATCAGCCGCATATTGACCACTTCCAGCGCATCGAGCCCGAGGTTGCGCAGGTTGTCGTGCACGCCGCGCTCCAGGTCCGCCGGCTCCTGCGCCGGCAGCCACGCCCCGTCGCTATTGCGCACCGCGCCGAGCTTGGTGACGATCACGAGATCGTCTGGATAGGGCTGCAGCGCCTCGCGAATCAGCTGGTTGGTGATATGCGGGCCATAGAAATCGCTGGTGTCGATGTGATTCACGCCTTCGGCCACCGCTTCGCGCAGCACGGCAAGCGCGGCGTCGCGGTCTTTCGGCGGCCCGAATACGCCCGGTCCGGCGAGTTGCATCGCACCGTAGCCCATGCGCCGCACCGAGCGGCCCGCGAGTGAAAAAGTATTCGTGATGTCGAGGTTCGGCATGGTGCTCTCCTTTCCTGAGTGGTTGAGCCGCAGTATGGCGGGGATTGCACCGTTTAATAAAGCGGGCTAACGTGCACGGGTTGTTCAATTTTGTGCACAGCCGACATGGAATTAAACGACCTTACCGCCTTCATCTCAGTGGCACGCGCGGGTGGCTTTCGCGACGCGGCGCGAACGAGCGGCGTCTCCGCGTCGAGTCTGAGCGTCGCGGTGCGCCGCCTCGAAACCAGGCTCGGTCTGCGTCTGCTGAACCGCACGACCCGCAGCGTCGCGCCGACCGAGGCAGGCCTGCGCCTGCTGGAGAAGCTGACGCCGCTCTTCAGCGAAATGGAAGCGGCGCTCGACGTGCTCAACGTGTTTCGCGACCAGCCGAGCGGCACGCTCAAGCTCAACGTGCCGGCGAGCGCCGCGCGCATCGTGCTGCCCGGTGTAATAGCGCCGTTTCTGAAAGCCTATCCGGACATACGGGTCGAAGTGCTCGTCGAAGACGGCTTTGTCGACGTGCTTTCGATCGGCTGCGACGCGGGCATCCGCTACGACGAGCGGCTCGAACAGGACATGATCGCCGTGCCAATCGGCCCGCGCGTGGAGCGCTTCGCGACGGCTGCCGCGCCGGGGTATTTGCAACAGCACGGACGCCCGCAGCATCCGCGTGACCTCCTCACGCATGCTTGCCTGCGCGTGCAGTTTGCTGGCGGCGCGACGCCGACCTGGCACTTCGAGCGGGACGGGGAAGCGGTGCAACTGAACCCGTCGGGGCCCTTACTCGTGCGGCCCGGCGCGGCGATGGAGCTAGTAATCAGCACAGCCATCGCGGGCGTGGGCGTGATTCACCTGTTCGAAGACATTCTCAGGCCGCACCTCGACAGCGGCGCATTGGAGCCTATTCTCGAACCCTGGTGGCTACGCTTTTCGGGGCCCTTTCTTTATTATCCCGGCCGCCGTCACTTGCCCGCGCCGTTGCGCGCGTTCGTCGATTTTGTGAAGGAGCGCAATGGATGAATCGGCAGCCCCGCGATTTCGACGCCGAGCCGCCGATTTTGCGGTGATAATGGGCTGCCGCCATCAGAGCGCATGCAAGTTCTCAAAACCTGATCCACCGCACCATGACGAACGACACGCGCGTTAGCCCGCTACGCAACTTCGCCGACTTCGTTCGTGCCGAGCGGGTTCGATTGACAGAGCAATGGATGAATGCGGTTTTCGGGGATGTCGATCTCGTGGAAGCCGACAAGCTCACGTATCAGCAGCTCGCCGACCATCTACCCGAAATTCTCGACGGCTTGTGCGCGGCGCTCGACATCGAAGACCTCGAACGCGTCGAACCGGTGATCGAACGGGATGCGCGCAAGCACGGCATGGTGCGCTGGCGTCAGGGCTATCGAATCGAAGAGCTCGTGCGGGAACTCGACCTGTTCCATCAGGTTCTCGCCGATGCCCTCGACGAGTACGCCGTGCGCGACAACGCATTCACCCGCCGTCACGAGAAGCGCGCGCGCCGCATGATCGCGGAAACGCTCAGCATGGTCACGCTCACGTCGATCAAGGAAGTGGTCAGCGAACGCGACCGCAAGATCGACGAGTACACCGGCCGGCTCGAGCGCGCCAACCACGAATTGACACTGAAACAGCGGCTCGTCAGCGAGTTGTACGAGTCGCGCATGCACATCACACGCAGCGTGGTTCACGATCTGCGTAATTTTCTGAATGCGTTTTCGATGGCACTGCAACTGATCGCTCGCGCGCCTGCGAAAGCCGACACCGCGTTGCAGCTGGCGAACCGGCAGGCGGCGGACATGAAGGCGCTCGTCGAGCAAATGGTCGAGTACTCGGTGATCCTGGGCGACGGCGCGCCGCTCACGCTAGAGCAGGTGGACCTGCGTGAGCTCTACGACGAACTCGTCGCGTCGTCGCGGCCTTCCATCGAGGCAAAGGGGCTCACGCTGCGCGCGGCGTTCGATCCGGCGCTGCCTGCGGTAACGTCGAACCGTCTGAAGCTCAAACAGATCGCCGTTAACCTGCTTTCGAACGCGATCAAGTACACCAAGTCGGGCCAGGTCGAGCTGCAGTTCGCAATCGCCGATCCGCAACATTGGTCGATCCGTGTGTCGGATACCGGCGTGGGCATCGCGCCCGCTGATGCCGATCGCGTGTTCGGCGAATTCGAACGGGCCGCCGACGACGATATACCCGGCACCGGCCTCGGCCTCGCGATCGTCAAGGAACTGTGCCGCGTGCTGGGCGCGCACATCGACTTCGTGTCGCGCGAGGGCGTGGGCACCACATTCACGATCCGCTTTCCGCTGGCGCTCCCGGAACAGCCGGAACAACGGTAACGGCAACAAGCGCGGAGCGGCCCGCTACGGTGTCCGTCCGTTGATGCTCATCCGCGGACATGCGTTCATTGCGCCCTCACCGTTGCTCAAACCGCGCATGACGACGTCGGACGCTGTGCCGTCGCGGCGCGCCAGTTCCGCGAGATCGAGCAAGGCGGCGTAGCGTGCCGGGCAGTTCGTCGGCGAAACGATCCCAGGGAGTTCGCGTGGCACGTCTGCATTCGCCATAAACCTCTGCACGGCGATCACAAGTGCACTCACCACGATGATCGTCGCCCATACGCGGGCTTTTCGAACGGCGGTTGCATTGGATGCACGCAGTGGACGCCGATGCGGCACGGCAACGCGTTGTTCGTCCGACATCGTCACGCGGGGCCGCATCGCTCGTGCGGGACTGAAGCGACTGGCGTGACGGGTTGGATCCGTGCGGGTAAAGCGCATTCTGAATGACATGGCTTTACTCATCAGGCCCAGTGCGCCGGCACATACAGATTGCCGACCCAATGAGCCGGCACCCAAACCGCCGGGCGCGGCGCCGGCGCGATATAGACCCGGCGCGGTGCGACGTAGACGACTGGCGGCGGCGCGTAGATAACAGGCGGCGCGACATAAGCAACTGGCTTCGGCGCGATGATGACGGTATGCGGCGGCGGTGCGTAGACCACTGGCTTCGGTGTCACGACGACAGCCGGCGCAGGCGGCGGTGCATAAACCACAGGCTTCGGTGTCACAACAACAGCCGGCGCAGGCGGCGATGCATAAACCACCGGCTGCGGCGTCACGACAACAGCCGGCGCGGGCGGCGGCGGGACATAGACGACAGGGCTGGGCACAGCCACAACCGTCGGCGGCACATACACCACAGGCTTCGGCGCCACGACGACAGTTGTCCCGCCCGTCGCGACAACGCCCGTACTCACCACTGTTCCACTCGACGTCACGGTATTGCCGTGCGTGCCGGTCACGCTGGAGGACGTCGTCACCACACCTGGTGCGACACGCGTCGCCGTTCCGGAATGCGCGACCGTGCCGCCGTCCGATCCCGTTACCGTGCCCGAGCGCGAGCATGAAGCACCGGCGCAATTGGTCGACGCCGAGTGATCGACCGTGTTGCCGTTGGAGCGCGTCACCGATCCCGACGACGAGTATTGCCCCGCGCCGGTCTTCGTCACGTCGCCCGAGGTGGTGGCCGTCTTGCCATCCGGTCCGGTGAGCGCGCCCGTATGCGAACACGTGGCGCCGGCACAACTCGTGTCCCCGGCATGCTGCACCGAATTTCCGTAGCGCCCGGTCGCGGTGCCCGAATTCGAAAACTGGCCTGGCGCATTACGAGTAACGGTGCCGGTGTTGGTCGCCACGCCGCCATAAGGTCCGGCGACGCCGCCCGCATGCGAGCAGCTGCCGCCGCTGCATGAGCCGTAGTGGCCTTCGTTATAGACGCCGCGCGAGGTGTACGCGGTGCCGTGTTGCGACCATGCGAACGCCGACGCGCTGCCGAATGCGAGCATCGCTGCGGCGGCAGTCAGCGCGAGTTTGCGCAGTGCGACGCGAGCGGAACAAGCGGTGACGGCCGCAGATGAAGCGCCGTTGGCCGGGATTGCAAACGAATGAGTTTTCACGGTATGTCCTTCGTGGATTCAGGCCACTTCGTGCGACTGCTGCTGCGCTGCGTGGCGATGAACGGACTATAGAAGGACACACTGCAACAGTCAGCAGCGAAGATATGTCATGCGATTTCATTGTGAAAGAAGCCTTCTGGAAAAGGCTTTGCGAGCGATTTTCCGAGGCCGTGACATGTCTCGACATAATTTGTCGCGGCTGAAAACATCGCGTCGTATCGCTGCCTGAGCGGCTACCGCCGCCGCACGTCTACTAAAAACCGTGGCCGATTTTTATTGACAGCGCGTGCGGCAAAACGGCACACTCGATTTCATGTTGACGCACACCTCCATCGCCGTAGCGATTAAAAACCCAATGCGAGCCATCATCGGCTGGCCTATGGGAGCATGTGCGCGTTAGCAGTCTGAATCTGCAAAACAAGACCCCAAAGGCCCCGCCGGTAACGGAAGGGGCCTTTTGTTTTGGGGGCGTCTCCGTCAGCCGGCTCGATAACGGAGAGCAAGATGGATCAGGCAAGCCCGCAGTGCATGGACGGCGACGCACACCCTTATGCGTATCAACAGGACGAGCGTCTACCGAAAGTGGTGGTGCATTTTCCGGTCGCGCCCGGCGCGACGCTGACATGGCGTGTCGACGCGGACAGCACGCTCGCGGTCAATGGTGCGCGCCTTTGGCTCACGCGCATCAGTTCGCCGTACGATCACTGGCTCACGCCCGGCCAGACATTCAGTCTGCAACGCGGCGAACGCATATGGCTCAGCACTGACGGCGAACGCACGGCACACGTTTCGCTCACCTGCCCGCTGCCCGCGCAAGGCTTCTTCGAGCGCTGGCTGAACCGGCTCGCGTGTCTAAGCCTGGGCCCGCCGACGCCGCGCTGACATTGCCTGGGGCGTGCATTGCGCAATTGCATTGGGCATGCGCGTCGCAAGCCCTGAAAAATTAACGGCGCGATGGCCGGTAAAGCCATCGCGCCGCAACTAGACCTACGCTTTATTGAGCCGTGCCTTGCGCCGCGTCTTGCGGCGTGATTTGCACAGCAGCAGCCGAAACGAATACCGCGTGAATCGTGTCGCCTGCCTTCACGCCTGTGAGATCGACTTGCGGACCGGCCTCGAGTGTTTGGGTCTGATACGCGCCGCGCAACGTGACGAGGCGCCGCTTACGGTCGATCTTCTGCACGGTGGCGAGTACTTCGATCTGGCGCGCCGATTCGAACCCGCCCGAGGCCGGTGTGTAGACCTGCGTATCGACACGTTCACGAATGCCCTTGCCTTTGCCCGTCACCCGCTCGGCCTTCACGAGCAGTGCGTTTTTATAGAGCGCATCCACATGGTCGCCCACCTTCAGTTTTTCGAAACCGGCGACTTGCTGGCCCACGAGCACGATCACTGCGTTGCCGTTCGGCCCTTGCAGCGTGAGCGAGCGGCTGCCTGGATCGATGCCCACGATTGTGGCCTTCATATGCACAGGCTCCACCGCACTCACGACGCCTTGCGCGGTGCTCGCCATCGGGTCTTGCGCCCATGCCGGTTGAGCCGCGGCGAGCATCGCCGCCGTCAATGCTGCTCCAATCGTCGCTGCCTTCATTTACGCTCTCCTCGATAAATCGCCCGTGCAATAGTTGCCCATTCCGCATAACGTCGAATGTGCATATATTCAGGACGCTTGACTAAAGGTGTAGCGCAACGATTGTACATCCCTTACGAGAAGCTTCAATCGCGCGAATGGCCGCCTGGTGATGGACGCCTTGCCGTGCATACTGTGCAATTCAGTGCATGCAGCGCCTCCATTGTCGAAGTGCGACGTATAAAAAAACAGCCTCCTGGCGTTAGCGAAGAGGCTGTTCAGTAAAGCGAAGCGCTGCATGCGCACGCATGCGCGCTAAACCATCACACGCGTTCGATCGCGATTGCGATGCCCTGGCCCACGCCAATGCACATTGTGCACAGTGCAAAACGCCCTTGCGTGCGTTGCAGTTGATACATCGCCGTCGTCACGAGGCGCGCGCCGCTCATGCCAAGCGGATGACCCAGCGCGATCGCGCCGCCGTTCGGGTTCACGCGTGCGTCGTCGTCGGCCACGCCGAGCGTGCGCAGCACCGCAATACCTTGCGAAGCAAACGCCTCGTTCAACTCGATCAGGTCGAACTGGTCGATGGTCATGTTCAGGCGCGCCATCAACTTTTGCGCAGCGGGCGCCGGGCCCATGCCCATCACGCGCGGCGCGACGCCCGCCGTCGCAATGCCGAGCACGCGAGCGCGCGGCGTGAGGCCAAAGCGCTTTGCCGTCTCTTCGTTGGCGAGCAGGAGCGCCGCTGCACCGTCGTTGACACCCGATGCGTTGCCTGCGGTCACGGTGCCGTCCGGGCGCACCACGCCCCTCAGTTTCGCGAGCGCCTCAAGGCTCGTTTCACGCGGATGCTCGTCTTGCGACACCGTGATCGGATCGCCCTTCTTCTGCGCGATCGTCACGCCGACGATTTCCTGTGCGAGCGTGCCGTCCTTCTGCGCGCGCGCAGCCTTCTGCTGGCTGCGCAGCGCGAACGCGTCCTGATCGGCGCGGCTGATGTTGTAATCGGTCGCCACGTTCTCGCCGGTTTCGGGCATCGAGTCGACGCCGTACATCTGCTTCATCAACGAATTGACGAAACGCCAGCCGATGGTGGTGTCGTAAATATCCGCCTGGCGCGAAAACGCGCTCGTCGCCTTGCCCATGACGAACGGCGCGCGGCTCATGCTCTCGACACCGCCCGCCACCATCAACGCCGCCTCGCCCGACTTGATTGCGCGCGCGGCGATGCCGATCGCGTCCATGCCCGAGCCGCATAGACGGTTCACGGTCGAGCCGGGCACGTCTTTCGGCAGCCCCGCCAGCAGCAGCGACATGCGCGCGACGTTGCGGTTGTCTTCGCCGGCCTGATTCGCGCAGCCGTAGATCACGTCGTCGATGATGTTCCAGTCGACGTTCTTGTTGCGCTCCATCAGCGCCTTCAGCGGCACGGCGCCCAGATCGTCAGCGCGAACCGACGACAGTGAACCCGCATAGCGGCCGATGGGTGTGCGAATCGCGTCGCACAGGAATGCTTCGGTCATGTGATGTCTCCAGTGATGTGCTGCGCGCGCCGCGCCGTCAGCATGGATGCATGCGGCGCGGGCGGATGCGTCGGCCATCGGCCGGGCGGCTGCCGGGCAGCCGCCGCGTGAATTCAGCTTAGCGCAGGATGGTGAACGATGTGTTCGAGCCGCCAACCGTTTTGTTCTTTACGCGAACAGACGGTCATATAACGAACAACAAGGCCCAATAATAGGCGTGTGGCCGAAATGCTGTCAAGCGCGCGGCGCCCCTCACCATGGAATACGTGAGAGACGCCGCGCGCTTGCAGAAGTCTGACGATTGATACGCCGATCGGCCGGAAGCGTTCTCACGGCCGGGACATGGGGCGTAGAGGGAGCTTCAGCGCGCTTGAACGCCTTCGTCCGCGATATACGCGCGGATTACGTCGGCGAAATTTTGCTCGCCGCGTAGGCCAAGTTGTTCGGCACGCGACGTATCCCAACGCGCCGGCCAGCTGCCGACCATCTTTTCCACGCGCGCGTCCGGCTGCCACACGATCCGCTTCGCGACTTCGTCTCCGGCGACTTCGCGCAGTGCCGCAACCATTTCGTCGACGCTGACGGAAATACCCGGCAAATTGAGCACGCGCTGGTTGCCGAGCGTCGCGGTATCGAGTTCGAGTCCGGCGATCAGGCACTCGATCGCTTTACGCGGCGACAGCAGCCACAGGCGCGTAGAACCGCTGACGGGGCACACGGCCTCTTCACCGTTCAGCGGCTCGCGGATAATGCCGCTCGCGAACGACGACGCCGCCGCGTTCGGCTTACCGGGGCGCACGCTGATGGTAGGCAGGCGCAGAACGCGCCCGTCGACGAAACCGCGCCGCGAATAATCGTTGAGCAGCAATTCGGCGATCGCCTTTTGCGCTCCGTACGACGACTGCGGATTAAGCGCCGTATCGTTCTGCACGATGTCGGGCAAGTCGCCGCCGTACACCGCGACCGAACTCGTGAATACCACGCGCGGCCGATGCCCGCGTTGTCGGCATACGTCGAGCAACAGGTGCGACGCGTCCAGATTGATGCGCATGCCCAGATCGAAATCGGCTTCTGCCTGGCCGCTCACGACCGCCGCAAGGTGAAAAATCGCCGCGGTGTTCTCGTCGATCACGCGCTCAAGCACGCTCCGTTGCGCGATATCGCCCACTTCGCTGCGCACGCGGCTGTCGCCGAAATCGTTTGCCTGCGCCACGTCGAGCAATATCAGTTCGGTGATGGCTTGCGGCGCGCCCTGCGCGTCTTTCAACGAACCGCGCGCGAGCAGCTCACGCGCGAGGCGTTGGCCGAGAAATCCCGCGCCGCCGGTAATCAGTAATTTCATGATTCGCTTGTCCTCGTGAATTATTGAGCCTCGCCGAGATACGGCTTGAGCCAGCCGAGTCCCGCGGAAGTCGCGGCGCGCGGCCGGTATTCGCAACCGATATAGCCGTCGTAGCCGAGCGAATCGATCACGTCGAACAGATACGGATAGTTGATCTCGCCCGTGTCCGGCTCATGCCGCTCCGGCACGCCCGCAATCTGGATATGACCGATGCCTGCGTGATCGCGCTTGAGCTTTTCCGCGAGATCGCCCTCCACGATCTGGCAGTGATAACAGTCGAACTGCACTTTCAGATTCGGCTCGCCGACTGCCGCGCAAATGGCCTGCGCTTCGTCCTGCCGGTTGAGGAAAAAGCCCGGTATGTCGCGTGTATTGATCGGCTCGATTACCACCATGATGCCCTCGGCCTGCGCGGCTTTCGCCGCATACGCGAGGTTGTGCAGATACACCTCGCGATGTCGTTCGCGCGGGTCGTCCGCGCCGATAAGCCCGGCCATCACATGCAGCTTGCGATTGCCGATCACGCGCGCGTACTCGAGCGCCGTGTCGATGCTTCGGCGGAATTCGTCTTCGCGGCCGGGCAGCGTTGCAATGCCGCGCTCGCCCGCCGCCCAGTTGCCGGGCGGCGCGTTAAAGAGCGCTTGCGTCAGACCGTTTGCATCGAGCCGCGCCTTGATTTCTCCCACACGGAAATCGTAGGGAAACAGAAACTCGACCGCTTTGAAACCGTCTTTTGCCGCAGCAGCGAAACGGTCCAGAAAAGCGTGCTCGTTGTACATCATCGACAGATTCGCGGCGAAGCGAGGCATGGCGGCAACTCCTTTCAAGCGATGTTCAGCGCGGTAACGAAAGCGATATCGGCAAAGCGTGCGCCGCGCGCGGTTGATTAGCGATTGACCAGTCTGGCCGGCTCGATACGGCCTGATACGAACTCATGCAATGTTTCCTTGAATGGAAATGTGACGCGTCCCCTTGAGCGATCTGGCCTGTTCAAGCGGTTGTTACCAGCGCGCGCCGAACACGCTGCGCAACGCTTCGAGCGCTGTCTCGTCGAGCGGCGCCGGCCGTGGATTCGTCATAAGCCATAAGCGCGCGGTCTCTTCGAGTTCTTCGAGTGCATACGATGCATGCGCGACCGAACGCTCCCACACCACCGGACCGAGGCGTTCGAGCAGCACCGCCCGAACGCTGTCGGCAAGCGTCGCGATTTGCGCCGCGACTTGCGGATCGCCGGGCCGGCTGTAACGAATCAGCGGTACGTGCCCCACTTTCATCACGTAGTACGGTGTGATTGGCGGCAGTACGTCGGTCTCTTGCCAGACGCCCGCGAGTGTCAGCGCGACCAGATGCGTCGAATGTGTATGGACGATGCCGCGCGCTTCGCCGTTACACGCATAGATGCCGCGATGCAATGCGAGCGTCTTCGACGGCTTGCCGCCGGATACGGCGTTGCCATCGAAATCGACCTTGGCGATATCGGCGGGATCGAGCCGACCGAGGCACGCATCGGTCGGCGTGATGAGCCAGCCGTCATCCAGCCGCGCGCTGATGTTGCCCGCGCTGCCCACCGTATAGCCTCGCTGATAAAGACTCGCGCCTGTCACGCAAATTTCTTCGCGCACGCGCGCTTCGTTCGTCGTGTGGACTGCGGGTGCGTTGCTCATTGCGCGGCTCCGTTCAGGTGACGCAGCGCTTTTTCGAAGAAGTCGGCGGTGCCGAAGTTACCGGATTTCAATGCGAGCGCGAGCGGCTGTGCGCCCGTGGTTGCAGTCGCCGGCACGCCAGGATCGATCTGCGCGCCGATGCGCAGCGTGCGGACATTGAGCGCCTGCACGACCGCGCCCGACGTCTCGCCGCCTGCCACGACGAACTTGCGCACGCCGCGCTCATGCAAGCCGCGCGCAATCGACGCCAATATGGCTTCGACCAGATGCCCCGCTCTATCGACGCCGAGTTCGCGCTGCACCGCTTTGACTTCGTCGGGCGTGACGGTGGCATAGATCAGCATGGGCTCGGCTTTATCGAGATATGTCTGCGCGAATGCCAGCGCCTGTTCGACGACCGCTTCGCCGCGTGCAGCCGCGAGTGGATCGATGCGAAACGCAGGCCGCGTTTCGCGCCATGCAGCGACTTGCGCGTTGGTCGCTTTCGACGCGCTGCCGGCCAGCACCGCCGACAATCCTTCGACGCGCGGCAGTTGCGCGGCATCGGCGCTGTCCTGAAGCAAGCCTGCGCGGCGGAAATTGCCCGGCAAACCCAACGCGATGCCGGAGCCGCCCGTAATCAACGTGAGATCGGCGCATGCTTCGCCAAGCACGTACAGATCGGCATCGGAGAGTGCATCTGCAATCGCCATGCGCACGCCCTGGTTGCGCAGTGCGTCGAACGCTTCGCGCACCGTCGACACGCCCTGGGCGACCGTGTCGTAACGCACGAGGCCGACTTTCGATTGCGTCTGACGTTGCAGCACGCGCACAAGGTTCGCGTCGCGCATCGGCGTGAGTGGGTGGTTCTCCATGCCGGACTCGTTGAGCAACGTGTCGCCCACAAACAGATGCCCGCGAAAAATCGTGCGGCCGTTCTCGGGAAACGCGGGGCAGGCAATCGTGAAAGCGCTCGCATTGCCCTCGGCGGATAGCGAGTCGAGCAACGCATCCGTCACCGGCCCGATGTTGCCTGCGTCGGTCGAATCGAAGGTCGAGCAGTATTTGAAAACGAACTGGCGGCAGCCTTGCGCGCGCAACCAGTCGAGCGCGGCAAGCGATTGCGCGAGCGCATCGGCGGCGGCAATCGTGCGCGACTTGAGCGCGACCACAATTGCATCGGCCTCGATCGTGTCGCCCTGCTCCGGCACGCCAATAGTTTGCACCGTGCGCATGCCGCCGCGCACGAGCATGTTCGCGAGGTCGGTTGCGCCGGTGAAATCGTCGGCGATACAGCCGAGCAGCGCACGTTGTGTCGTAGCCGTCATGACAGGCGCTCCTGTTTACTTCGCCGCCGGCACGTCGATGCCGGGGAAAATCTTGATGACCGCCGAATCGTCCTCGCCACCATGACCAGCCGTGGACGCCATCATGAACATCTGATGCGCCGCCGCCGCCAACGGCAACGGGAATTTCGACCGGCGCGCGGTATCGAGCACGAGGCCGAGATCCTTGACGAAAATATCGACGGCCGACAGCGGCGTGTAATCCCCATTGAGTATGTGCGGAACGCGGTTCTCGAACATCCACGAATTGCCTGCGCTGTGCGTGATTACGTCGTAGAGCGCGTCGGGATCGACGCCCTCGCGCAAGCCGAGCGCCATCGCCTCCGCCGCCACCGCGATATGCACGCCGGCCAGCAACTGGTTGATGATCTTCACTTTCGACCCGGCGCCATGCTCGGGGCCGAGGCGATAAACCTTGCCCGCCATCGCCGCAAGCACGTCCTCACAGGACGCGTAAGCTGCGGCCGGGGCGGACGTCATCATCGTCATGTCGCCCGATGCCGCGCGCGCCGCGCCGCCCGAGACCGGCGCATCGAGCATCTGCAAACCCGCTGCTTCGATGCGCTTGCCGAGTTCGATCGCGAAATCCGGCGCGACCGTTGCGCTCGCGATCACGACGCCGCCCGGCTTCATCGCCGCGACCGCGCCTTGTTCGCCGAACAGCACCGCCTCGGTTTGCGCGGCATTCACGACTAGCGTAACGACCACGTCACATTGCGCGCCGAGTTCGGCGGGCGATGCGCAGCCCACGCCGCCTTCCTTCACGAACGCTTGAAGGACTTCACTGCGCAGATCGCAGGCATGGACCCGCAAGCCCGCGCGCAGCAACGAACGCGCGACACCCAAACCCATTGCGCCAAGACCGATGACACCGACATTTCTGGACATGTTGAACCTCTATGGAATCCGTTATGCGCCGGACGCCGACGCGCCGACGCGCCGGTATGGCGCGATATCAGCAAATGCCCGCCTCTGCGAGCCGCCGTGCCGCGTTGTACATGTGGGTTTGCGCCGCGTTGCGCGCGGCCATAGGATCGCCCGCACGAATCGCGGCCGCGATGGCCGCGTGCTCCTCGCGCACCTGGCGCGAGAAGTCCTCGCGCAATGCTTCGTTGCGACGCGTGACGACCGTGCCGGCTTCCAGGTACTGGTTCAGAAACGTGAGCGTCTTCAGGAAATACGGATTACCGGTGGCCGCCGCAATCGCGCGATGAAACGCGACGTCTTCGGTCACGCCGTCCTCGCCTTCAGCCACGGCTTCGTCGATCTTCGCGAGGGCAGCGTCGATGGACATCATGTCTGCGTCGGTGCGGCGCATCGCGGCCTCGGAAGCGACTTCGGCTTCAATCGCCCGCCGTAACGCGAGAATCTGCACGACGGACCCCGGCTCGACCGCTTCCGCGTAGTCGATGCGCAGCGGCCGGATCGCACCGTGCGCCGCGATGAACACGCCGCTGCCCTGGCGCGGCTCCACGACGCCTTCGTTCTTCAGCCGCGAGATCGCCTCGCGGATCACCGTGCGACTCACGCCGAACTGCTGCGCAAGCACCGCCTCTGTCGGCAGCTTGCCGACTCGCGCGAACGTGCCCTTGTCGATCTGCTTGAGAAGCTGCTGCGCCACGGTGTCGCTCAATGCGCGGGCTGGAATTTTGTCGAACATCCAATGCCTCGATTGTGATGTCATCAGGTCATCATACAAATTTCCGATACGCAGTGCATCCACGCAAACCCTGGGATTTCTATGCGTCTGCGCGCGAAGTTGGCGAAACAGAAGGCTTAAGCTATCGTCACGCCTTTGCGCACCGTCTGTCGATCGCGTCGATCGAGTCGACGCAAACGGTATCCGAGCCTTCCGAACGCATTCACCACAGGTCCATGAGCAAAGCCCCGCCGCCGTCTCCCGACGTTTCCGCCAGCGCCGAACCGGCCCCGGACAAACCGGGCGACTCATACGTGCAGTCGTTCGCGCGCGGGCTCGCGGTGATCCGCGCGTTCGACGCGAGACGCCCCGAACAGACGCTCACCGACGTCGCCGCCGCGACCGGCCTCACGCGCGCGGGCGCGCGCCGCATCCTGTTGACGTTGCAAACGCTTGGCTATGTGGAAGCCGAAGGGCGCCTGTTTCGCCTCACGCCTAAGATTCTCGACCTCGGCTTCGCCTATCTCACGTCGATGCCGTTCTGGAATCTGGCTGAGCCGGTGATGGAAGAACTATCCGCGCAGGTGCACGAAAGCTGCTCGGCGGCCGTGCTCGACCGCACGGAGATCGTCTATGTGCTGCGCGTGCCGACCCACAAGATCATGACGATCAACTTGTCGATCGGCAGCCGCTTGCCGGCGTATTGCACGTCGATGGGCCGCGTGCTGCTCTCCGCACTCGATGACGAAACGCTCGACGCGACGCTGAATTCCTCGCCGCTTTACGCACACACGCCGCGCACCGTAACGGACAAGGAAGAGCTGAAGAAGTTGATCGCGCAGGTGCGCCGCCAGGGCTGGGCAATCGTCGATCAGGAACTGGAAGGCGGTTTGATTTCACTGTCCGCGCCGATCCGCAACCGCCAGGGGCGCGTGATTGCGGCGATGAACATCAGCGGCAACGCGCAGCGCAACTCGGCGAGGCAAATGGTCAAGGCGTTTCTGGAACCGCTGCAGCAGGCTGCGCAAACCGTATCGGAGATGGTGGCGCGGCGCGGTTGAGGTCAGCAGTGATTTTTTCGCCGCGCTGCGACTAGGCGCGCGCGGCCCGCGCGCGACGCTGCTTTCAGCGGCTGAGATACCGCTCGACCAGCCGTGTCCAGAATGCCGCACCGACCGGCAGATTACGGTCGTTGAAGTCGTAGTGCGGGTTGTGCACCATGCAGCCGTCCTCGCCCACTCCGTTGCCGATGCGCAGAAACGTGCCCGGCCGTTTTTGCAGCATGAACGCGAAATCTTCGCTGCCCATCAGTATGTCGGTCTGCGCGATAACCTTGTCGTCACCTACCAGTTCCCGCGCCACTTCTACCGCGAAATCTGTTTCGTCATCCGAATTAATGACAACCGGATAGCCCTCGATATATTCGACGACAGCCTTGCCGCCATAACTCGCAGCCTGCGCTTCGGCGAGCTCGGTAATGCGCTTTTTCAGCAGTGCGCGCACTTCAGGGCTAAACGAACGCACGCTCAGTTCGAGCGTCGCTGTACTCGCGATCACATTGTTCGCGGTGCCTGCATGCATGGAGCCGACCGTCACGACCGCCGGCTGCGACGGATCGACATTGCGCGCGACGATGGTCTGCAACGCCATCACGATGCTCGCCGCCACCACAACCGGATCGACCGTCAGATGCGGACGCGCCGCATGGCCGCCGACGCCTTCAATCGTGATGACCGCCTTGTCGCCCGCCGACATGAACGCTCCCTTGCGAAACAGCAGCACGCCCGGCTCCGCGCCAGGATGATTGTGCAGACCGAACACCGCGTCGCACGGAAAACGCTCGAACAGGCCGTCTTCGATCATTTTCTGCGCGCCGCTATCAATGCCGCTTTCCTCGGCCGGCTGAAAGTACAGGTGCACCGTGCCCGAAAAGTTGCGCGTGGCCGCGAGGCGTTGCGCGGCGCCGAGCAGTATCGTGGTGTGGCCGTCATGGCCGCATGCGTGCATCTTGCCGTGTGTGCCGCTTGCATAAGGCAAGCCGGTTTGTTCGATGATAGGCAGCGCGTCCATGTCCGCGCGAATGCCGATGCTGCGCTGGCCGTCGCCCACTTTCAGCGTGCCGACCACGCCCGTTTGCCCGACGCCGCGCGTGACCTGCCAGCCCCATTGTTCGAGTTTCTCCGCGACGAGCGCGCCGGTTTGCAACTCCTCGTAGGCCAGTTCGGGATGGTGATGAATGTGATGGCGAATTTCGCGCAGACTTTCGGCGGCGGGAATCAGATCGGCTACTTCGGTGAAACGCGCGGTTTCGCTCATTTGCAAGGCACTCCGTGATGTGAAGCTGCGTGAAAGCAGATACCAGGGTGGCAGTAAGACGGCACCTGTTATCGCCGATGCAGCACAAGGCAACAACTATAGCCCGGCTTGCGCCTTGAGGAATGCGATCAGCGCATGGCCCGCCTCTTCGAGCTCGCCGGAGTTGTCGATGGACTCGCAGCGAACGCCATCGGGCACAGAGAAAGGCGCGTGCCGTGCGAGCCGCGCGGCCACCTGTTCCGCCGATTCACGCGCCCGTGCGCCGAGACGCGCTTCGAGAATATGCGGCGCGGCATTCACGTGCACGACTTCGGTATGAGGATAGCGAGCCAAAGCATGATGCAAATGCTGACGCGATCCATTGACGACAACCGTGCAACCGCGCGCGAGCCACGCATCGAGCTCGATACCGACGCCGTAGTGAAGCGAATGACTCGACCATTCGAGCGCGAACAGCCCCAGCAGAGAACGTGCGGCGAATTCCTCGACGCTGAGCGCGATATGTTCTTCGCCATTGCCGCTTGGCCGCGTAATGTAACGATGCGCGAAAAGAATCGGCTCGCCCGCGAGGCGCTTGCGCGCAAAACCCAACAACGCATCCTTACCCGCGCCGGACGGCCCCATCACGTAGACCAGGCGACCTGTCATTGGCCCCTCACCCTCGTCGCATTGAAACGGGACACTTTGCCACAACACGAAGGTTTGCGGGGCCCGCCTGGCGTGACGTTTTCACGTGGACAACGGCACTCGCTCCGGTTCGATTTGCGTGTGCGTCAAGCCGTCGGCTTGGTCTCGCGTCCCTCGGCGGGGCCCTCGCCGGCTTGCGCGTGCACGGCTTCGACCTGCTCCGCCTGCTGGCGCCGGCGCGCTTCGAGCACGTCGCGATAACGCAAATACGCGCAGCGCCCCCCCGATTTCGCTGCGTACATCGCGGCGTCGGCGTTCAGCAACAGTTCCTCCGCCGTGCCGCTATCGTCGGGAAACTGGCTGATGCCAATGCTCGCGCCCACCGTCATGCCCTGGCCGTCCATCACGATCTCTTCGTTGAGCGTGGTCATGATGCGCGACGCGATGCCCGGCGCAGCTTCCGCCGAACGCGGCCCCTCGATCAGCACGATGAATTCGTCGCCGCCAAGACGCGCGACGACATCCGCGGCGTGCAGCACCTGCTTGAGCCGCAGCGCGACTGCAACGAGCACCTTGTCGCCGACGGCATGGCCGAACTGATCGTTGATCTGCTTGAAGCGGTCGAGATCCACGAACAGCACCGCGAGTCCTTCACGGCGGCGCGTCGCATCGTCGATCGCGCGTTCGAGCTTCTCCATGAACAGCATGCGATTCGGCAATCCGGTCAGCACGTCGTGCGTGGCGAGATGCACGAGCTCGCGCTGCTTGACGTGCAGCGCGTCCATCTGCGATCTGATTTCGCGGCGCAGACGATCGAAGCAGCGCGCGAGTATGCCAATTTCGTCGGTGCGTTTGAGCGGCAATGTTTCCATTGCGTGTTCGGCGAAGAGATGCGTCGCTGCATACGCGAGGATATGCAGCGGCTTGGTAAGCGCCCGTGCGAAAAGAATCGCGAGCAGAAGTGCAAGCGCGCTAAAGATCAGCACCATGCGGATGATGCTGCCGCCTAACAGATCCGCGCCGGACAGCACGTCTTCGAGCGGCTTGCCGAGCCCGAGCACGATGAAGCGATTGCCCTCGGACGCGCCGAACGGCCTGCGCACGAAGGCGAGCACCTGCCCCTCTGCCTGGCGCGGACGCGCGAGGCCGTTCACGAGTACTTCGCTCTCCTTCTGTTCGAAAAGCGGCTTGGTGACGGCGAAGCTGTCCTGCATCAGCACGCGGCGGCCAGTGTCGAAGCCGAATGTTTTGGACGCGTCCGGGTGAACGAGGAAGTCGCCCCATTCATTGGCGAGATAGACCTGATAATCGCTCGGCAAATCGCTTTGCAGGCGCTTGAGCAAATCCGTCAGATTGATGTCGATCACCACCACGCCCACCACCGCGCCTTGCGGATTGGCGACGGGCGTGCCGATGCGCAGCGTCGGTTTGCCCTGTGCCGCATGTGCGCCATATTCGTGATTGACGGAAATCGGCGACGTATAGATGCGTCCGGGTGAAAACGCGAGCGGCTCGAACACATACGGAAACTGGCCTTTCTCCTGCAGATCGCCGCCGTCCACGCGCATCAGTCCGTCGGCGTCGCGGTCGAAGCGAATGATTTCGAGGCCATGATGCGCGCGGCTAATAAGCCGGACTTGCAGGTATTCGGCGTGATGGATCATAAAGCTCGAATACACCTGCGCGAGCCGTTCGCGCGAAGCATTGGCGCCCGATCCTTCATCGGTCGCTGCGACCTGGGCCGACGAGGGCAAGCTCGCGAGCACGAGCGCGTCGGCGCCGACGTCGTCGATCGACGCGGAAAAGCGCTGGCCCAACAGTTCCGTCGAGGTCAGCAAACTGCGCCCGGCTTCCTTCACCAGCATCGTCCGGTTCGCGTGATACGCGTAATAGCCGGTCGCGCCCGATGCCAGCACGCCGATGCACGCAAGCAAAAGCGAGAGCTTGAAGGTGAGGCCGGGGCGGATCATCAGAAGCGCTCCGAGCGGTCACCGGACACGATTCTGGCCCACAGATCCTCGCGCCGTTGAATATTTTCGACCGGCCCGATCCATACGATACGAGCTTTATCGCTATTCGCAGCCGGATCAGTCAACGTGTTCGCAAGCCCCTGCCGCTGTGTCAGCAACCGGCTCACATCCGGTTCGAGCATGTAGTTGATCCATGCGTGAGCGAGCACCGGATCAGCGGTCGCACGCGTCATCGACCAGCAATCGAGCCAGGCGAGCGCGCCTTCTTCGGGAATCACATAGCCCACATCGGCGCCCGCGCGCCGCAGCAATTCCACCTGCTGCGTGCCGTAGTTGCCGAACATCAGCGCGACGTTATGCTGAATGAAAAACGCCGTCGCCTCTTCGGGCAACGTGTAATAGGTCAGCAGATTGCGCCGCAGGTCGACGAGCTTGTGCGCGATCGCGCGCATTTGCGTCGCGTTCAGATTGAAAGGATCGGGATAACCCAGGGCGAGCGCCGTGAACGAGAAATTGTGCTGGGCGCTATTGAAGTCGAGTACCTTGCCGCGGTATCGCGGGTTCCAGAGTTCGCGCATCGAGCGCGGCGCGACCGCGACCTGTTTGCGGTCGTAGATAAGACCCATCGACGAATAGGTAAACGGAATTGCGTAGACCTTGCCGTCCGAGACGATTCCCGCAATCGCCGAGCGAGCCTGAAAACGCGGTAATTGTCTTCTGGTGTTGGGTAGGCTTTGCAGATCGAGCGGCGCCAGCAGATTGGCGTGCGTATAGCGCTCGATTTCCGCGGTGTTGGCCGCGAGCACGTCGAAACGCGGCGCATTTTTCGCGTGCATCTGGGCCCACAACGCTTCGTCCGAATCGACGAGCGTGACTTCCACTTTCACGTCGTAGCGTGTCTCGAAGGTCTTGACCACGTCGGCGTCGGCGTAACCGGGCCATGCGAGCACATGCAAGACCTTTTTCGCCGCTTCGGCCGATGCGCCCGATAGCAACCCGAAGCAGAGAAACGCGCTCAAGACGAGCCGGAACAAAACGCCGCAACCGCCGCGCACGGCTAACGGTGCCCGTAATGACGCAAGCGCAATTCGCCACTGACCGTGCCGCTTATAACAGCGCATTTCATCTGCCGTCGAAATCATGTGCATACGCAACACCGTTTAGCAGAAGGCAGTTCCGGCGAGCACATGCCCGCGTGAATGACTCGCGAATCAATACGGAGACGTTTCCTCAGACAGAACCGCTCTTTGCGCTGGATGGCGAGCGTGAGGAGCAACGATGATAGCGCCAAGCAATACGTTTTTGGTTTCCTTACCGCGTCAATGCGCACAAATAACTGACCCTCGGCGGGACACGACGGGTATTCATCGTTGATAACGGCAAGCACTTAACTTTCTTTAATCATTGCGACGATTCAAAATGGCGCATCATTGACAAATATCATTTAACGATTCGCATTACGGCGGCATTACGATATTCGAAGCGCAGCGCGACATATCGATGCAACGCGCATCGAACCGCGACGCGGACCCGGCAGCAGAGCCTCTACTTTAGGCACGTCGTTCATGCGCCATCCGGTGTTTCACTAACTACCCAATATTTTTGAACTGATAAGCTTGGCGCGCGCTGCTGGCCGCCCCGGCCGGCGGCTTCAACCCAAGCCCGGTCGTAAGTCGCGCCGGGTTTCCCGCAGCGGCACAACCGCATGCGGGAGTATTTGAACTACACCGAGGAGTAAAACAGTGAAAAAACTGCTAGCGGCTTTGACGGTTGCTCTGCTTGCCACCGTCTCGATTGGCGCACACGCTAAAGATTGGTCCACCATCCGTTTTGGCGTCGATGCCAGCTATCCCCCGTTCGAGTCCAAAGGCTCCGACGGCAAGCTCGTTGGCTTCGACATCGACCTCGGCAATGAAATCTGCGCGCGCCTGAAGGCCAAATGCGTGTGGGTCGAAAACGATTTCGACGGCATGATCCCGGCTTTGAAGGCCAAAAAGTTCGACGGCGTACTGTCGTCGATGTCCATGACGCCGCAACGCGCCGAACAGATCGCCTTCTCGTCGAAGCTGTTCAACACGCCGACGCGCCTCGTCGCGAAGAAGGGTTCGGGCATCGTGCCGACGGCTGAATCGCTGAAGGGCAAGACGGTTGGCGTCGAACAGGGCACAATCCAGGAAACCTACGCGAAGACCTACTGGGAACCGAAGGGCACGAAGGTCGTGCCGTATCAGAACCAGGACCAGGTGTATGCCGACTTGCTGTCGGGCCGTCTCGACGCGGCGCTGCAAGATGCGGTGCAAGCTGAAATCGGCTTCCTGAAGACGCCGCGCGGCGCGGGCTTCGACTTCGTCGGCAAGAACCTCGACGATCCGAAGATTCTCGGCAACGGCGCGGGCATCGGCATGCGCAAGGAAGATACGGACCTGAAGGCAAAGGTCGACAAGGCAATCGCCGACATCATCAAGGACGGCACCTACAAGAAGCTCGAGAAGAAGTACTTCGACTTCGACGTGTACGGCAGCTAATACTCCGGCTTATATGTCGACGACCAGGCCCGCCACGCGCGTCTAGCGCCGCGCTGAACGGCTCGCCGGAACGGGCTCCGCCACACGCGGGGCCCGTTTGGTTTTCTGGGCGGCAAAACCACGCATCACGCCGTATCGGCTAAGATCGTGCGATCGATGCGCCGCCGGGCTGCTATGACCGACTGGCGCCATTAAAGCTTTTCCCCTCTAATCAACGAGATAGCGGCGCGCCGCACTTTCCCGCGAATTCGACCACCATGCAAACCCAATCCCATCCGCTGATTGCGCCCACGCTCGGCACCGCCCGCAACCTGACGAGTTTCCATTACGGTCCCGGCGGCGAGCAGAAGATCTATATCCAGTCGTCGCTGCATGCCGACGAATTGCCGGGCATGCTCGTCTCGTGGGAATTGCGCCGCAAGCTTGCGGCATTGGAAGATGCCGGCAAGCTGCGCGGCGAAGTCGTGATCGTGCCGGTGGCCAATCCGATTGGGCTCAATCAGCACTTTCTCGGTCATCTCACCGGTCGCTTCGAAACCAACACCGCGCAGAACTTCAACCGCAATTTCCATGATCTGTCGGCGTTAGTCTCGCCGGTGATCGAACAACGTCTCACGGATAACATCGACGCCAACCGCAAAGCCATCCGCACCGCGATGCGCGAGGCGCTCGACGCGCAAACGCCCGCTACGGAACTCGAATCCCAACGTCTCGCGTTGCAAAAGCTGTCGTACGACGCAGACGTGGTGCTCGATCTGCATTGCGACTGGGAAGCTGCAATGCATCTGTACACGAACCCTGACCTGTGGCCCGAAGTGGAACCGCTTGCGCGTTATCTCGATGCGAAGGCCTCGCTCCTTGCACTGAATTCGGTGGGCAATCCGTTCGACGAGATCCACAGCTTCTGCTGGTCAGATCTGCGTGGCCGTTTCGGCGAGCGTTTTCCGATTCCGAACGGCTCAATTTCGGTCACCATCGAATTGCGCGGCCAGCGCGAAGTGTCTTACGAGTATGCGGAGCGCGACGCACAGGCGATCATCGAATACCTGACCTCGCGTGGCGTGATCGAAGGCACGGCCGCGCCGCTGCCGCCGCTAGAATTTGCGGCCACGCCGCTTGCCGGCGCGGAGCCGATTGTCGCGCCGATCAGCGGCGTGCTCGTGTATCGCTGCGAAGTGGGTACATGGGTCGACGTGGGCCATGAAATCGCAGACATCGTCGATCCGTTGACGGATCGGGTCGTCACGCTCAAGAGTAGCGTCGCGGGCGTGCTGTATGCGCGGCATCTGACGCGCTTTGCCACGGCTGGCCTCGAATTCGCGCGCATTGCCGGTGCGACCGCGTTTCGAAGCGGCTCTCTATTGAGCAACTGATTTGCCGCACACGAGGGCCAAAGAGAAGGCGCCATGAAGGCGCCTGGAAAGACCTGAAGAGCGCTTTAAAATGCGGGAATAATCGCCTTCACTGCATAGTCGGTATTGATCGACGCCGCGTCGAGGTCGTCCAGCGCGCGCGGCAATTGCGCGGCATCGAGTTCGACAAGCCTGATCTTTTTCGGGTTCTCCGCGACATCGAGCGGCGTCGCATTGACGCCGTTCGTGCCGGCGCCCGGCTTCAGCTTGATGACACCGTATTTCTGTAGCAGGAGCAATGCGCGGTTGCCATTGGACGGATCATTCTGTATGCCGACCTTCGCCCCTTCCGGCAAGTCCTTCAGCGACTTGAGCTTCTTCGAATAAAGGCCCATTGGCGATACATAAGTCAACCCGACATTGACGATCTTGTAGCCGCGCTGCCTGATCTGGCTATCCAGAAACGGCTGATGCTGAAAACCGTTAGCGTCGAGGTCGCCCGCGTCCAGTGCCGCGTTCGGCTGCACGTAGTCGTTGAATTCGATCACCTTCACGTTGAGCCCCTCGCGCGCCGCCAGTTTCGTCACGACCGACCAGATCTGCGCATCCGGTCCGCTCATGGTGCCGACCTTGAGCTGCTTGCCGTTCGCATGCGCAAACGTTGCCGTGAGCGAAAGAGCGGCGACACTGGCCACTGCGAGCAGATTTGCGATGATAGTGCGGCGTTGCATGCGTTTCCCCAATGAGCGGTTTGATTGATGGGCGCGCATCGTCGCATGCAGCGACGGCGCCCTGAAAGCAATCGTTTTTCACACGCTTATATGAGTGGGGAAGAAAAAAACTATGCACGCAATGCGCTTCGTAATCGGTAATGCGTCGCGTCGCTAATGCACCGCGCCATTCGCGCATGAATGCCATTGACTGTCGCGTGCGCGCGACAAATTTCAAAATGAATGCCCTTGTCACATACCTTACTCAGCGTTCCCTTAAATTTCAGCCCGTCGCACGACCTTACCAAAGAGCATGGCGTTGCGATCGCTCAATTTTTAATCGGAGAACGTTTTGAACAAACAACTATTGACCGCCGCTACTCTCGCCGTCTTCGCCAGCGCCGCCCACGCACAAAGCAGCGTCTCGCTGTATGGCGTGATCGATGCCGGTATCAGCTACGTGAACAATTCGAAGACCGCCACCGGTCACGACAACCTCTTCAAATACGACGACGGCGTGGCTCAAGGCAGCCGTTGGGGCCTGCGCGGCACCGAAGATCTGGGTGGCGGCCTGAAGGCGCTGTTCGTGTTGGAAAATGGCTTTAACAGCGGTAACGGCACGCTCGGCCAGGGCGGCGCGATGTTCGGTCGTCAGGCGTATGTCGGGTTGTCGAAGAACAACATCGGCTCGCTGACGTTCGGCCGCCAGTACTCGTTCTCCACCGATTACCTCGGCGGCAACTATTCGACCGGTGGTCAGACGGTCGCGGGCAACTACGCTTATCACATCAACGACGTCGACCAGTTGACGTCCAGCCGTATCAACAATGCAGTCAAGTTCAGCAGCGCGAATTTCTCGGGCCTGACTTTCGGCGCGATGTATGGCTTCTCGAACCAGGCTGGCGCATTCGCCGGCGCGCCGGCAACGGGCACGACCGCAGCACCGGTCGCCGGTTCGTCGCGTGCTTACAGCTTCGGCCTGAACTACGCGAACGGTCCGTTCGGCGTGGGCGCGGCATATACGGATATCCACTACCCGAGCCAGGCAACGCCGGCATTCTCGACGACCATTGCAAACGTGACGACCGGCAATATCCGCGATCTGCGCACGTTCGGCGTGGGCGGCCGTTACACGATCGCCGCAGCGACGTTGTGGGCGTTGTACACGAACACGCGCCTCGAAACGCTCACGGGCGCTGCGACCACGTTCGCCGCATACGAAGCGGGCGCCAAGTACGCGTTCACGCCGGCACTGACGGCAGGCGCGGGCTATACGTACATGCATCTGGGCAACGCGAATCGCGGCCACTGGAACCAGGTCGATCTGAGCGTCGACTATGCGTTGAGCAAGCGTACCGACGTGTACGCGCTCGGCATCTATCAGATCGCAGCGGGTCGCAACGGCACGCAAGATCTGCAAGCGCAGATCGGTTCGAGCACGAGCTACTTCAACACGTCGGGCACGGGAGCGGACAATCAGTTGGCGTTCCGCGTGGGCGTGCGTCACAAGTTCTAAAGCGGATTCGTACCGGCGCAAGAGTTAGCGCCGGCCGCCGCCGAATATTGAAACGCCCCTGCTTCTGTAGGGGCGTTTCAGTTTGCGTCGCGTCCGACGCATTGCTATACAGCCGGCTCGCGTCTCGCGGAGCGTTGCGGCAAAAGCAAGATACAGGCGACGATAAACACCAGCAGAATCGCCGACGCATACAAGCGGCTGATGTGCAGCCCGCCCTCGGCAACGGGCTTATCGAGCAGATCGCCAAGCGTCGCGCCGAGCGGACGTGTCAGAATGAACGCTGCCCAGAAAAGCGCCGTGCGCGACACGCGCGACCGGAAATACAGGACGGCTACCAGGAGCAAGCCGGCGCCGAAAATCATCGCTCCATATTCGTAGCCCGCACCGAGACCACCGCGGTCCTCGCCCGCGACCCAGTCTCCGAGTGCCGTGCCGAGGGTTTGCGAGAACAGTATCGTGACCCAGTAAAACCATTCCGCTTTGGCCGTGACGATACTTTCGACCGAGACCGTGCCTTGCGAGCGATACCAGACCGCGAGGCTCGCCGCCAGCAACGCGACAACTACCGCGACACCTCCTGGATAGCCGATGCCGAGCGATCTATCCGCGAAGTCGGCCATCGTTGTACCAAGCGTCGTGGTTGCGATGATGGTCGCCCAATAAAGGAACGGGCGGAAATCGCGCGCCTTGATCTGCGCGGAAACGAGCGCGATGAAGAATACGAGGAAGATCGCCGACCCAATCAGGTAACCCAGATTCAGCGACATCGACACCCAGTCTCCGCCGGTTTCGCCCAGTGTGGTGGCCGCGACCTTGATTACCCAGAAGCCCAACGTCACTTGCGGTACTTTGCTGACGGCGTCTTCAGCGAAGTTCCTGGCGCTGTCTTTCATCGCTCACTCCTTTTGTGTAGCTGAGTAGACACGCCAATTTAAACGCCAGAGGTTAACGCTTGCTTAAGCGCGGGTGAGTTATCGGGCCTCCGGTCATCATGTCGCGAGGCGCTCGATGCCGGACAGCTATCGGATCAGTAAAGCCCCGCCAGCGTTCTTTGCGGCAATTCTTCGTCGTATTGCTGAGCGTCGAACGTGCCGCCGCTCAAGCGCTTATGCATATCTCCCGCACTCGGCAAGCTTGCACGGTCGACATGCCTCGCCGGGTCCCACAAGCCCGAGCGCACCAATGCCTTCGAGCAATGGAAATATGCGGCCTCGACATGCACGACGAGCACCGTGCGCGGCAGTTTTTCGCGGACCTCAAAGCGCTTCAGCAATTGCGGATCGACTGATATTTCAGCACGCCCGTTGACGCGCAAAGTTTCGCCGACGCCGGGCACGAGAAACAGCAACGACACGCGCGGGTCAGCAATGATATTTTTCAGACTGTCGATGCGATTGTTGCCGGGCCGGTCGGGCAAGGCCAACGTGCGTTCGTCGAGTATCTGCACGAAGCCGGGCGCGTCTCCCTTCGGCGAACCATCTGTCCCGCTCTCGCTCACGGTCGATAAAACGGCGAACGGCGAAGCGCGCACCAACGCCTGATAGTCGCTGTTCAGGAAATCTATTTCTTTCCACAGCGCGCGCTCGTGCGCCTCTCCGTAAATCTGCTCGAGGTCCTCTATGCTTTTAACCGTGTATGTCATGGCGGATGCCCTTGCGCTGAAACGGTCGGTGAGAATGGCTGCCGTTAGTAGTATCACACGCCAACCGCTGCGGCGTTCTCTTCACCTACTTGTTCGACGTCCTCCGGCGTGATTCCCAACTGCTGCCGCAATCCTTTCCACCCCTCGGGTGTGATCTGCACTGCCCGCGACGCTTTGCTTCGCGTCGCCCAGCCCTTTTTGCATAACAGTTCAAGCAACGCAACGCCTAGCGGCCCGGCGAGGTGATGCTGCCGCTCTGTCCAGTCGAGGCATCGACGTGCAATTCCGTGGCGTCCGCCTTTCGTCGCACTCAAATCGAGCCCCAGCGCGCCGAACCACGCAGCGCCGCGCGGCGTGACGTCCAGACGCTTATCGGGGCCATCGGCGAGAAAGCCCTTCTCGATCAACGCTTGGGTGATAAGCACGCCCGCCTTACCGGCCAGATGATCGTAGCAACAACGGGCAAACCGCAACTCGCGGGCGTCGCGGCTCAATGGCTTGCGGCGAATCATCTCTCGTTTCCCGATCGACGCGAGGCATTCGAGCGCCTGCGCGACCTGAGGATCGGCGAGTCTGTAATAGCGGTGACGTCCCTGTTGTTCGACCGCGAGCAGCCCGCCGTCCAGCAATTTCGTCAGATGACTGCTGGCCGTCTGCGGCGTGACGCCGGCTGCATAGGCCAGTTCGCCCGCAGGCAGTGCGCGTCCATCGGCCAACACCATCAGGATCGCGGCGCGGGCGGCATCCGCGATCAGGAATGCGGTTGCCGACAGGTTAGGCTGGACGTTCATAGCGATTCCCCAAGACTTCGTTGGAGCTTAGAGCAATTCGACGTCCGCACGTTTCGATGCGCATCGAAGCATCGAACACTGCGGCTGCCAGATACTGTCGCAACCAGACGAAAGGATTATCACGGGTATGGACAACGACATGCACCGGCGGGTGCTATTGGCAACGAGCATCAGCTACGTCATCGTGATTCTCGACACGTCGATCGTCAACGTTGCACTCGAACGGATTGCGGCAAGTCTTGCGGGCGGCGTCGCCGGATTGCAGTGGGTCGTGACAGCATATACGCTCACATTCGCAAGCCTTCTGTTGGCTGGCGGCACGTTCGGCGACCGGCTCGGTGCGCGCAACGTCTACATTGCGGGATTAACCGTATTTACGGTGGCGTCGGCACTGTGCGGCGCAGCCCCGAACCTGGCGGTGCTCGTCGGCGGGCGCGCTTTTCAGGGTCTCGGGGCCGCGCTGCTGGTTCCCGCCTCGATGGCGCTCATCAACAACGCATGCCCCGATCCGCGTCGGCGCGCAGCGGCGTTCGGCATCTGGGCCGGACTCGGCGGCGCGGCGATGGCGTGCGGGCCTTTAGTCGGCGGCATGCTGATTGCGCTGATCGGCTGGCGCAGCATCTTTCTGGTCAACGTCCCGGTCTGCATCATCGGGATTGCACTCTGTCTTCGGGTGCGGGCCGATACGGCTGGCGCGGAGCTCGCGAACTGCCGCCGTTTCGACATCGCGGGGCAGTTCGCCGGCATTGCAGCACTTGCGCTGCTGAATATAGCCGTCATCGATGCGCCGCACTACGGATGGACTTCCGCTGCGATCATCGGATGCCTTGGAGCGGCGCTTGTTGTAGCTGCGCTGTTCATTGCAATCGAAGCGCGCCACGCGCAGCCGATGATGCCGCTCGATCTGTTCAGTAACGCAGTCTTCTCAGGCGCGGCATGCGTCTCGATGGTGTCCGCGTTCACCTTCTACGGTTTGATCTTCAGTCTGAGCCTGCTATTGCAGCGGCAGCTCGGCTACACGCCGCTGGTGGCCGGCATCGCCTTCCTGCCGCTAACGATTGTCGTCCCTGTCGGCAGCTTTTTATCGAAGCGGGCAGCCGGCAGGATCGGCACAAAATGGCTAGTAGTCAGCGCATGTCTGCTTTCTGCGAGCGGCTATCTCGGTCTGATGGCGCTCGGCCCGGCGGCGCCGTACGCGCTTCTTGCGCTACCGCTGCCCGCCATCGGTTTTGCTGCAAGCCTCATCACACCCGTGACCACAGCGGCGATGATGGCGTCCGTCGAACGCAATCAGGCGGGCATCGCGGCGGGCGTGCTCAATGCGGCGCGCCAAACGGGCGCGGCTCTTGGCGTCGCTTCGTCAGGGGCATTCATCGCGAGGCACGCTGCGATCGGCGACGGCATGCACGCCGGGCTGCTGTTCTCTGCGGTGCTGTCGCTGCTTGCCGGCGCAGTATGGTGGCGCGCGTCGACGCGGTCCGGCTCCATAGATGCATTCGATCTTCAGCTACGCGCCGAACGGTAGTACGGTCAGCCGCACACCGACGTTGTGCCGCCGCCCGGCACAGAGCATTGCATCGCTACGGCTTATGCCTCTTCACCCCACCGCCCCCTGCCCTAACTCCCGCGCGATGAAATCCACAAACGCCCGAATACGGTTCGACATCTGATGCCGTTGCGAGTACACCGCGAAAATATCCGCGTTCGGCGTCTCGTGATCGGGCAGCACGACAACAAGCGAGCCATCGGCCAGATACTGTTTGATGTCCCACTCCGCCCGCATCAGAACGCCGTGCCCCTCGAGCGCCCACTTCACCGCGATCTCGCCATCGTTCGTGGTCAGCGTGCCCTTGATCCGCACCGCTTCGGTCTTGCGCGACGCGCCCTTGCCCGAAGTCAGCCGCCACACGCCATACGCTTCATCGCCCTGACGGATGCCGATACAGTTATGCCGCGTGAGATCGTGCGGCGTCATCGGCATGCCGTGCGATGCGATGTACGAAGGCGCCGCGCACAGCACGCGCCGGTTGCCCGCGAGGCGCCGCGCGACCACCCGCGTATCGGGCGGCTCGCCGAAGCGGATACAGACGTCGAACGTATCGTCAGTGAGCGGCGGCGGCGTGACCGACAGCTGTAGCTGAACCGACACCTGCGGATACTTCGCGACAAAGCGCGAGATGGCTGGCGCCACATGGCTGCGCCCGAAGCCAAGCGTCGCATTCACGCGCAGCAGTCCCTTCGGACTCTTTTTCGCCGAACCGAGCAACTCTGCGAGCTCGTCTATTTCATCGAGAATCCTGCGCGCACGCTCCAGATACAACTCGCCTTCGGGCGTGAGCATCATTCGGCGCGTGGTGCGATTGACGAGAGCCACACCGGCGCGGCTCTCCATCTGCGTGAGCCGCTTGCTCACGGCCGCCGCGGTCAGCCCGAGCTCGCGCGCCGCCGCGCTCAGGCTGCCCGACGCGGCGAGCGTCGAAAAAAAGCTCAGATCGGCCGGTTGAACGGTATCGCGCATCGGTTTCACTTGTGAATGAAAGTTAAAGATGCTTTGAGTCTAGCACCGGTTTTTGCACCCAGATATCGATAGAGTCACTCACATCTACAACATCTGAAGGACCGCAGACATGCACACCTATCGCATCGCAACCATTCCCGGCGACGGCATCGGCAAGGAAGTCGTGCCGGCGGGCGCGCAAGTCCTCGAAACGCTAGCCAGGACCACGAAGTCGTTCGCATTCGAATTCGAGAACTTTGACTGGGGCGGCGACTATCACCGCAAGCACGGCGTGATGATGCCGGCGGACGGGCTCGACGCGATCCGCGACAAGGACGCGATCCTGTTCGGCTCGGCAGGCGACCCCGACATTCCCGATCACATCACGCTGTGGGGTCTTCGCCTGAAGATCTGCCAGGGCTTCGACCAGTACGCGAACGTGCGCCCGACTCGCATCCTGCCCGGCATCGACGCACCGTTGAAACGCTGCAAGCCCGAAGACCTGAACTGGGTAATCGTTCGCGAGAACTCGGAAGGCGAATATTCCGGCGTGGGCGGCCGGGTTCATCAGGGTCATCCGATCGAAGCCGCGACAGATGTGTCGATCATGACGCGTGCCGGCGTCGAGCGCATCATGCGTTTCGCGTTCCGCCTCGCGCAGTCCCGTCCGCGCAAACTGCTGACCGTGATTACGAAAAGCAACGCGCAACGTCACGCAATGGTGATGTGGGACGAGATCGCACTACAGGTCTCCAAGGAATTTCCCGACGTCACATGGGACAAGGAACTGGTAGATGCATCGACCGCCCGCATGATCAACCGTCCCGCGAGCCTCGATACGATCGTCGCCACCAATCTGCACGCGGACATTCTCAGCGATCTCGCCGCCGCGCTCGCCGGCAGCCTGGGCATTGCGCCGACCGGCAACATCGACCCCGAGCGCCGCTTTCCGTCGATGTTCGAGCCGATCCACGGCTCCGCGTTCGACATCATGGGCAAGGGTCTCGCCAATCCGGTCGGCACGTTCTGGTCGGTCGTGATGCTGCTCGAGCATCTGGGCGAACTGGATGCCGCAAAACGCGTGATGCAGGCAGTAGAAGCCGTGACGGCCGACAAGTCGCTGCATACGGGCGACCTCGGCGGCACGGCGACCACCGCGCAGGTGACCGCGGCCGTCTGCGCGTTCATCGAGCAGGCAGCGGCGCCCACTGCCAACGCCGCGTAAGCCGCCATCGCGCGACACCGGTTCGCGACGCGCACCGCAACAACACGCGCACGACGGCCGCATCCGACGGCTGCGGCGCGCCTGCGCATTGCACTGCCCTGCGTTTCCCAAGAGAGCACTGCTCACGCCTCCAAAGGAGGAGACAATCATGACCGACCTCGAAAGCCGGGTGTCCCGCAAGCTCATGCTGCGGATCATCCCGTTTGTGATGCTGCTGTACTTCGTGAGTTTTCTGGACCGCGTCAACGTGGGTTTCGCCGCGCTCACCATGAACAAGGCCATCGGTCTTTCACCGACTGCATTCGGACTCGGCGGCGGCCTCTTCTTCATCGGCTACTTCCTGTTCGAAGTTCCGTCGAACCTGATTCTTCACAAGGTCGGCGCGCGCCGCTGGATCGCGCGCGTGATGGTGTCCTGGGGCATCGTCTCGCTCGCGTCCGCGTTCGTCGTCGGGCCCAACAGCTTCTATGCGCTGCGCTTTCTGCTGGGTGTTGCGGAAGCGGGCTTCTTTCCCGGCATCATCCTGTATCTAAGCTTGTGGTTTCCGACCCGTCAGCGCGCGGTCGCCGCCGCATGGTTCATGGCCGCGGCGCCGATATCCACCGCCATCGGCTCGCCCATTTCCGGCGCGATCATGAAGCTTCCGCCAATCGCCGGTCTAGCGGACTGGCAACTGCTATACATCCTCGAAGCGTTGCCCGCGGTCATCCTCGGCTTCTTTGTGCTGAAGTACCTGACGGACACGCCGTCGAAGGCGCAATGGCTCGCGCCTGAAGAGCGCGAATGGCTGATCGCGAAGCTGAAGATGGAAGCCGACGCGCGGCAGTCGCATGCAGGTCACACGGCCGGTGCGCTGAGCGCGCTGCGCGATCCGCGCGTTCTCGCTTTGGCGCTGATCTACTTCGGCACGTCGGCGGGCTTGTACACGCTCGGCTTGTGGGCGCCTTTGATCATCAAGCAGTACGGCTTCGGCTCGTTCGAAACGGGTCTGCTGGCAGGCATCCCGAGCATCGGCGCCGTGATCGCAATGATCCTGTGGGCGAGGCATTCGGACCGTACCGAAGAGCGCACCTGGCACGTCGTCATTCCGTGCGTACTCGCCTGTCTTGGCTTTGTGTTTGCGGGCAACGCCGCGACCGCATTGATGATCGTGCTGGCCCTCGTGATCGTGAACATCGGCATCAGTGCGGCGAAGGCGCCGCTGTGGGCCATGCCGAGCATGTTCCTCTCGGGTGCCGGCGCGGCCGCGGGAATCGCGATGATCAACTCGATCGGCAATCTCGGCGGCTTCGTCGGTCCGTTCGCGATCGGCTGGCTCAAGAACGTGACGGGAAGTTATTCGGCGGGGCTGTATGTGGTCGGCGCGACGCTGGCGCTGTCCGCTGTCGTCACGCTGATGCTGAGCCGGCAGTCGAAGCAGACACCGGTCGCAGCCGGCGAGCGGCACGGCCACTGAAGGTACTCGCTCATCCGGGAACAGGATTCTCCGTCGTGACATCCAACGTCGTATGCAAGGCAATGTTGGTCGATGCTGGTTAAACGGGAGAATCCGCATGAAACTGATCCACCCTCACTGGCTGGGCGCACTGGCGCTCATCAGTCTCGCTAGCTGGGCACAAAGCGCCGGGCCCACGGATCCGCAGATCGCGGCCATCGTCGTCACGGCCAATCAGGTCGATATCGACGCGGGAAAGCTCGCCGAGTCACGCTCGAAGTCAAGCGACGTCAAGGCGTTCGCGAAGCAGATGGTCACCGATCACAGCGCGGTCAACAAATCGGCCAGCGATCTCGTGCATAAACTGAATGTGACGCCCGAGGACAACGGCACGAGCCAAAGCCTCAAGCAGGGTGGCGATGCAAACCTCGCCGCGCTGAAGAAGCTGAAGGGCGCCGCGTTCGATCGCGCGTATATCGATCACGAAGTGACCTACCATGAGAATGTGCTTGATGCGCTCGATAAAACGCTGATACCGAGTGCGAAGAACGAAGAGCTCAAAGCGCTGCTGGTAAAAGTGCGGCCTGCGTTCGTCGCACATCTGGAGCATGCGAAGCATGTGCAGGCATCGCTGGAGAAAAGCAGTGGTTAAGCGGAGCAGCTCGCCCGGCCATACCACGCTCAGACACGCGGCGCTCGCTTGTGCAATGCTGGCATCGTTGTCGGCCAACGCGGGGGCGGCGCCGAAGACTTACGTCGTCGCGATTGAAAACATGCAGTTCGATCCGTCAAACTTGACTGTGAAACGAGGAGACCGTGTTGTGTGGATCAACAAGGACGTCTTTCCTCATACCGTGACCGCCGGCACCCATGCATTTGATTCCCGCAGCATTGCCGCCAACGCGTCATGGTCTTATGAGCCGGTCAAGGCCGGCAGTTATTCGTACGGATGCACTTTTCACCCGACCATGCACGGCGCACTGACCGTTCAATGAGAGCCCGCTCGCAATGACCGACACAGCGAATGTGCCGTCTCTGTCCGGCACCGCCGTCGACGACGATCTTGCGATCGTACGGCGTATCGTGGCCGGAGATCGCCCGGCGTTCGAGTTGCTGATGCGCCGTCATAACCGGCGCCTGTACCGCCTCGCGCGCGCGACGCTGCACGACGACGCCGAAGCCGAAGACGCGCTGCAGGACGCCTACCTCTGTGCGTATCGTTCGCTGAACCAGTTTCGCGGCGATGCGGCCTTATCGACGTGGCTCTCGCGGCTCGTGCTCAACGAATGCTATGGCCGCCTGCGCCGCCATGCGCGCCGCGAGAACGTCGTTCCGATAGTCAGTTCGAACACCGCCGGCATCGATATCGAAACCATGCATCCGTCCGACTCCGAATCGCCCGACAGCGCAGCCGCACGCGCCGAAATGCGCGCGCTGATCGAGCGCAAGCTCGACGAACTGCCGGAATCCTTCCGCACGGTATTCATTCTGCGTTCCGTGGAAGAGATGAGTGTCGAGGAAACAGCGCAATGCCTCGACATTGCCGAAGCCACCGTGCGTAGCCGGCATTTCCGTGCAAAAAGTCTGCTGCGCGAATCGCTGGCGCGAGACATCGACGTCGCAGCGAGCGAACTCTTCGGATTTGCCGGCGCGCGCTGCGATCGGATTGTCGCCAACGTGATGTTGCGAATCGACGAACGCAGCAAAAGAGACGACAGCAGCCAACGCGACCAACACGAGCCGAGCGACTAAAGCAGACGAAGACTCAACCGAAGGCGTAACCAAAAACGCAACCGAAACGCCAACGCACCAGCCAACGACCGCGCTCACCGGCGTGCGCGGTGTGACATAACGCCATGTCATGGCCGCTCCAACAATTGCGGCGTTGCCCCGGTCAAATTGACTCACTATATTTCCATTCAAGCCCGCGCTATTTGCACCTCCGGCCGCAAGCCGCAGGCGCTTTGGCGCCGACCTGGATGATGTGTTTCGCTCCAACCGTATCGAGGAGAAGTCGTGATCAGCATGCCAAGGTTGCGCCCGTTTGCCATGACTCTGGTGTTGAGCGCCGCGAGCATGGCGCCCGCTCTCGCCGCGGGGAAAATCACTTTCGTGTCGCAAGGCGGCACTTATCAGGAAGCCCAGACCAAAGCGATCCTCGACCCAGCGGCCAAGGAACTCGGCATCACGATCAATCAGGACAGCATTCCCGACGCGTGGCCGCAGATCAAGGCACAGGCCGCCACCGGCAAGCCGATCTGGGACGTGGTGGACACGCCCACTTCCAACTGTCTGCGCGGCGGCCGCGAGGGGCTGCTCGAGAAGCTCGACTTCTCGAAGATTCCCAACGCTGCCGCCATGCCGGAAAAGTACCGCACGCCCTACTCGGTCGCGTACGAGTTCTATTCGACTGTGATCGGCTACAACAAGAAGACGCTGAAGAAGACGCCGCAAAGCTGGGCCGACTTCTGGAACGTGAAGGCGTTCCCCGGCACGCGAGCGCTGCGCAACGATCCGCAAACGGTACTGGAAGCCGCACTGCTCGCCGACGGCGTGCCTCGCGACAAGCTGTATCCGCTCGACGTCGACCGCGCGTTCAGGAAGCTGCAACAGATCAAGCCCGACATTACCGTGTGGTGGACCTCGGGTGGCCAGTCCGCGCAATTGCTGCACGACGGCGAAGTCGATATGACGATGATCTGGAACGGCCGCGCGAGCGCCGTGCGCAAGGACGACCCCGACGTCGACTTCACGTTTAACGACGGCATTCTGCAAAACACGCAGTTGTGCGTGCTGAAGAACGCGCCGAATCTGAGTGACGCGATGCGCTTTCTCAACACCGCGATCTCGCCGGAGTTGCAGGCCAATCTGCCGCTTTACATCGACTATGGCCCAGGCAATCCGGCGGCGTTCAAGACCGGCAAGATCACGGCGAAGCGCGCGAGCGAACTGCCGAGTTCACCTGAGAACGCCGCAAAGCAGGCATTGATGTCTGAGGACTGGTGGGCATCCGACGCAGGCGTCCAGGCAAAAGCGCGCTGGCTGAAGTTCATGCAGTAACGGTCGCGCCACTAGCGCTATCCGACTGACGCGCCCGCGGGAACACGGTTCATCGCGGGCGTTTTTGCGTCTTGTGGCGTTCATCGCATTCGTCGCATTCATCGCCTTCTCAGCCATGAGCCACGCGCTCTTTATCTATTGAACGTGATCGATTATCTGATTCTTGGCGGTGGATCGGCCGGCTGTGTGCTCGCCGCGCGTCTTTCCGAAGACGCCGGCAAAACCGTGTGTCTCGTCGAAGCAGGCCGCGACATCTCGCAGGCGACAATGCCTGCCGACATTCGCAGCCGCTATCCCGGCCGCGCCTATCTCGACACCACGAACATCTGGCAGCAACTCAAAGCGCGCATGAGTTCGCTCACCACGCCGCGCCGCTATGAACAGGCGCGGCTGCTCGGCGGCGGCTCCGCGATCAATGCATTGATGGCCAACCGCGGCGCGCCCGCCGACTACGACGAATGGGAAGCACTCGGCGCGCATGGCTGGGACTGGCAAGCGTGTCTGCCCTACTTCCGCAAGCTCGAAACGGATTGCGACTTCGGCAATGAAGGCGACATTATCAATAGCACGCTGCACGGCGCAAACGGCCCGCTGCGCATCCAGCGCACTGGCTGGCCGCGCATCTCGCCGTTCGTGAGAGCCGTGCTCGATACGTTAAAGCATGACTACCCGCTGCGCGCCGATCAGAACGGCCCGTGGGAAGACGGCACCTTCATCGGTTCAATTGCAGTGAGCGCCAACGGCGAACGCATACCCACGTCCGTTTGCTATCTGGATGAAGCCGTGCGCGCGCGCCCCAACCTAACGATTTGCACCGACCAGATCGCGGAACGCATTCTGTTCGACGCACGGCGTGCAATCGGCGCGCGCATGATCCAGCCTGACGGTACACGCCACGAATTGCCGGCCGGCTGCGTGATCGTTTGCTCGGGCGCGATCCACTCGCCGGCGCTGCTGCTCAGAAGCGGCATTGGCCCTGCCGACGATCTAGCCGCACTCGGCATCGACGTACTCGCGCATCGCGAAGGCGTGGGCCACAATCTGATGGAGCATCCGTCTATCGCAGTGTCCGCCTATCTGCCTCGCGCGGCGCGCGCGTCCTTTCGCAACGAGCATCACGAACAGGCCATCGTGCGCTTTTCGTCGGGCTTGCCCGGCACCGTGCCGGGCGACATGCACGGCGCAATACTGTCGCGCTCGGGTTGGCATTCGGTCGGCTACCGTCTCGGCACCCTGTTTTTCTGGGTCAATAAATCGTATTCGCGCGGACGTCTGAAACTGAAATCGGCGAACGCGTTCGATGAACCCGACGTCGACTTCGCAATGCTCTCCGATTCGCGCGATCTCGAACGGCTGAAGCTCGCGCTGCGCTTGGGCGCACAGACACTCGCTGCGCCGTCGATGGCCGCGCATCGCGGCACGCTGTTTCCATCGAGCTATTCGCCGCGCGTCGCGGCTGTCGCGGTGCCTGGCGCGTGGAACGCGTTGCAGCGCGGTGCACTGAGCGTGCTGCTGGATATCGCAGGCCCGTTGCGAGAATCGCTTGTGCGAAGCGTCGTGACGCAAGGCGTGACGCTGAACCAACTGCTCGCCGACGATAACGCGCTGACGCAGTTCGTCACGCGCTCTGTGGGCGGCACGTGGCATCCATCGGGAACCTGCCGGATGGGCGCCGCCGACGATCCGCTCGCGGTCACCGATGCGCGTGGCGCGGTCTACGGCGTCGAAGGGCTGCATGTGTGCGACGCGTCGTTGATGCCTTCCATTCCGTGCGCCAACACGAATGTGCCGACCATCATGATCGCTGAGCGCATCGCCGATCTGCTGCTCGGCCGTGCAAGTGCGGGAAGTGGGGGTTAAGCGCCGTAGCCGACGATACCCTTGACTTCGAGAAACGCTTCCAGGCCCCACTCGCCGTATTCGCGGCCGTTGCCTGACTGCTTGTAGCCGCCGAACGGCGAGCCTGCGTCCCACGACGGATAGTTCAGATATACGCTGCCCGCGCGCAAACGAAATGCAATACGCCGGGCGCGCGCCGGGTCCGCGGACTGCACATAAGCGGCGAGGCCGAACGGCGTATCGTTGGCCATTGCGATGGCGTCTTCCTCGTCGCGATACGGCATGATCGCGAGCACAGGACCGAAGATTTCCTCGCGCGCAATCGTCATCGATGGGTCGACGTTCGCGAACACCGTGGGCCGCACGTAATAGCCGCGCGTCAAACCGTCGGGCCGCCCTGGGCCACCCGTCGCCAGTTGAGCGCCTTCTTCCATGCCGATTTCGATCAGCCGTTGCACGCGCGCGTATTGCACGTCGCTGACCACGGGACCCATCGTCGTTGTCTCATCGTCTGCGGGACCGACGCGATGCGCGTGTGCCGCGCGCTGGGCAATGCGCACGGCTTCGTCGTGCCGCGCTGCGGGCACCAGCATGCGCGTCGGCGCATTGCACGACTGGCCGCTGTTGCTGAAGCACGCGTTCACGCCCGACGTCACAGCCGCTTCGAGGTCCACATCGTCGAGAAGAATATTCGCGGACTTGCCGCCCAACTCCTGGTGCACCCGCTTGACGCCAGGCGCCGCGAGCTTTGCGATTTCGATGCCCGCCCGCGTCGATCCGGTAAACGACACCATGTCGACTTCCGGATGGCTGCACAGCGCGGCGCCCACAGTGGGGCCGTCGCCATTGACGAGATTGAATACGCCTGGCGGCACGCCGGCTGCATCGAGAATCTCGGCAAACAGTACTGCGTTTAGCGGCGACACTTCGCTCGGCTTGAGCACCATCGTGCAGCCTGCGGCAACTGCCGGCGCGACCTTGCAGACGATCTGGTTAATCGGCCAGTTCCACGGCGTGATCAACGCAGCCACGCCGACGGGCTCATGATTGACGAGCGTCGTGCCTTTTTTGCGCTGCCACGCGAACGTCTCGCAGGTCCGCAGCAGTTCTTCGAGGTGACGCTTGCCGAGCGCGGCCTGCCATGCATGCGACAGCGCTTTCGGCGCGCCGATTTCGCGCGAGATGATGCCGGCCATTTCGTCGTAGCGCGCCATGTAGGCCTCGAGTATCCGGCCAATCAGCGCAACGCGTTCGGCGGGCTCGGTCAGAGAGAACGATGCGAACGCGCGCTTCGCGGCGGCGACTGCGCGCTCCACATCGTCCGTGTTGCCGAGCGCAATTTCGGCGAATGCTTCTTCCGTGCAGGGATCGATCACGGGCAGGCGTGCCGTGCCCGACGGAGCGACCCACGCGCCGTCGATATAAAACTTCAGTGCGTTCGACATTCGCTTTCCGATGAACAGCAAGAAACAAATTCAGGCCCGCGCAGCGGACGAACGGCGGCTCACGACGACGATCATCACAAGGCACAGGGTCAACGCGGTCAGCATCGTGCTGATCGCGGCGATGGTGGGATCGATCTCGTCGCGCAGCGTCACGAACATGCGGCGTGTAAGCGTCTGATTCGCGCCGCCCGAGATGAACAACGCGACCACGGTTTCGTCGAGCGCCTGAATGAACACGAACACCGCGCCCGAGATCACGCTCGCCTTGATCTGCGGCAGCGTCACCGCGAGAAAGCTGCGCAGCCGATTCATGCCGAGGCTGCGCGCGACCATTTCCTGCGTGCGGTCGAACGTCCGCAAATCGGCGCCCACGGAAATAAGCACATAAGGCAGGCCGAGCATCGTATCGGCGACGATCAGTCCGCCCAGTGTGTTCACATAACCGGCCTGCGTGAACACGAAGAACACGCCGACTGCGACGATGATGATCGGCACCATCAGCGGCAACATCAGCAGCGTGCGCAGATAGCGCATCGACCAGTGCGTGCCGTGCTGGATCGCATACGCCGCGGCGATGCCGAGCGGCGTCGCGAGCACGGCTGCGCAAACCGACGCCGCGAGCGTCGTACGAGCGGCGGCGATCCACGCGGGATTGTCGAAGAAAGCGTGATACCAGCGCAACGAATACGCGGGCGGCGGAAACGTCATGAAACGCGTATCGGAGAACGACAGCGGCACGACGATTAGCACGGGCAGCATCAGAAACACGAGAATCAGCACGACAACCGCGCCGAGCACGACTCTGCCGAACGGGATCTTGTTCATTTCGCGCCCAAGGTCTTTTCGAGTGGAATCACGCGGCTCGCTGCATAGAAGATCGCAAACACGCAGAGCAGCAGCACCACACTGACCGCGCTCGCCGCGCCCCAACTGTTATAGATCTCGACGTTGCGGCTCACCACCATCGACACCATGATCGACTTGCCGCCGCCCATCAGTTCAGGCGTGATGTAAAAACCGAGGCACAGTACGAACACGAGCGTGACGCCGGCCACGACACCGCTCATCGACAGCGGCAGGAACACGCGCCAGAACACGTGCAGCGGCGAGCCGCCGAGACTGGCGCCGGCCTGCGAGAGATTCGCGGGGATTTTCTGCATTGCCGAATAGAGCGGCAGCACCATGAAGGGCAACAGGATGTGCACCATCGCGAGAATGGTGCCGAACTGGTTATAGGCGAGTTGCACCGGGCGATCGACGAGACCCGTTGCAAGCAGCGCCTTGTTGATGAGGCCGGTGCGCTGCAGCAGCACGAGCCACGCGTAAGTGCGCACGAGCACGCTGGTCCAGAACGGCAGGATCACCATGCCGAGTATCAGCGCACTCCATCGGGGCGACACCGACGCCGCGAAATACGCCACCGGATAGCCGAGCAGCAACGTCACGCCCGTCACGATCACGCTGAGCTTGAACGTCATCAGGAACGTGTCCAGATAGGTGCCCGTAAAAATGCGCTGGTAGTTGACGAGCGTGAAGCCGCCGTCATGCCAGATGGACTGCCACGACAGCCACGCAAGCGGCACCACCAGCAGCACGACCACGACGAAAAGCGCGGGCGCGAGCAACAGCAGCATCGCGCGATCTTCGCGTTGCTGATGGCGCACCGACGGGTCCATCGTGGCGGTCTGCATCAAGCTGGGGTCCTGGAGAATCCGTTTGGCTGTCGTCATCATGCACCCACGGCGTCGAGAAACTGATACCACGCGGCGACGACGCGAACGCCCGGCGCGCGCAGTGAATGAAACGGCACGGGCCGCAAGCCTTGCTGGCCGAGCAACGCAAGCTCAGGTGTCTCGCCAAGCGCAAGCGCCGCGGCATGCTGGCCGAGCAGGCTCGCCATCGCGACACCCGCTCCGTTATACCCCAGACAAAAGGTCGTGGCGTCGTCGCTGCGGCCAACATGCGGTAGCGCGTTGAACGTCATGCCGACGTAACCCGACCATTGATATTCGATGCGTACATCCGCGAGATCGGCAAAGAGCGCGATCATCGCGCGTTGCAATGCGTCGAAGCCGGTCGCCTGACCTTCCTTGCCGAACGCGTCGCGCCCGCCGAACAGCATGCGGCCGTCCACCTTGCGAAACCACTTCATCATGCGGCGCGTTTCCGTATAGCTGCGGCGCTGCACCATCAGCCGCGCATCGAGTTCGGCAGGAAGGCGTTCGGTGGCGATCATTGCGCTGCGAAACGGCACGAGTTCGCGCTGATAGGCGGCGGTTGCGGACGTGAGATCGGAGTAGGCGTTGGTGGCGACGATCACGTGCCTCGCGCGCACCGTGCCGCCCGGCGTGCGCAGCACCACGCCGCCAGGCCCGCGTTGCGAGCGCGTCATTTCGAGGACCGGCGCCGCTTCGTAAATCGGCACGCCGCGCGCAGTGAGACCGCGCGCGAGGCCGTACACATATTCGAGCGGCAGGATCGTGCCCGCATCGGCACTCAACACGCCGCCGACAAACTCCCTCGACCCCGTCTCGCGCGACACTTCTTCGCGCGACTGCACCGTCATCGACGTGTCGCCTAATCGCGTGCGTACCCACTCCGCTTCCGCGCAAATCGCGGCGAACGCGCGCTCGGTGTGCGCGCAGCGCAGGCTGCCCGTATGCTCGAATTGCGCGCGTTGGAGCTTGAATTCGTCGATAAACGATTCGACTACGCGCACGCCATCGTGGGCGAGACGGTGCATGCGCTTCGCGGTATCGAGTCCATGCAGCTTGTCGATCTGAGGAAACGACAAGCGGAACTTCGACGACACCACGCCGCCATTGCGCCCACTCGCGCCCCAACCGACCGGGTTCGCATCGAACACCGCGCAATCGACGCCGCGCTTTTGAAGCACGTAGGCGGCCGACAAGCCCGAATAGCCCGCGCCGATTATGGCCACGTCGACCGCGAGATCGCGGGCGAGCGGCGTGCCCATGCTTACGGGTGCCTGCCGCTGTGGATCGCGCGCAGCCATCGCCCGCCATAGCGAATCGGGCTGCGGCCGCTGTGAGGCGTTGTGGAGGGCGGGCGCGAGCATGGCTTAAGCGGCGCGCGCTTCGGCTTCGACCGCGTCCGCGAGCGCGCCGAGCGTGGCAAATTTGAACGTCGGCGTCGTGACGGCTTCCGGCACCGGCGTTGCGCCGAAACCCTTCATGCCCTGACGGCGCTCGATCCAGCAGGTCGAGTAACCGAGCTTCGTCGCGATGCCGATGTCGTGGTACTGGCTCTGCGCGGTATGCAGGATCTCGTTGAACTTGAAGCCGAAAGCAGCCTGGCGTCCACGGTTATAGGCAAAGAACTGCGGGTCGGGTTTCGCGACGCCCGTTTCGTCGCAGCACACGGTGTCGTCGAACGGATCGCCGAGGGTATGCGCGTAGGCCGACAACGCGACGCGGTCCGCGTTCGTCATCGCCACGAGGCGGTAGTGTTTGCGCAGCCGCTTCAAGGCTGCCACCGAGTCTTCGAACGCGGGCCACTCCAGCACGTCGCGCTGGAATGCAGCCGCCGATTGCGCGTCGTCGGGCAGGCCGAGTTCCTTGGCAAGATACAGATACACGTTCGCCATTTCGCGGCTCGAACGGCCTGGATACTTCGCGCGTCCGCGCATATACGGTTCGAAGATCTGATCGTCCGTGAGGTCTTTCGCGGCCGCACCGCCAAAACGCCGCACGGACGCGAGCACGCCCTGTTCGAAGTTGATCAGCGTGCCGACGACATCGAACGTCAGGACCTTGAAATCGGTGAGCTTCATTGCATCATCCTTTGCGGGTTGCGTGAATTTCGTTAGACGTGAGCCGCCGTCGGGCGGCAAGAAAAAATCAGGCGGGCACGACAATCGTGTCCTGCGGATCGAGCACCACGGTCATGTGCTCGCCCGGTGCGGGAATGCGGCGGCGTGCGTTGTGATTGCCGGGCTGGCGCAGACTGATCGACGTGCCGTCGGCGAGCGTCGCGAACACGCGCAGGCTTTCCCCCTGGTACAGCACCTCGGTCACCCGGCACGTCAGTTTGTTGGCGGCGGGCCCGGTCGCGCCGCCGTCGATCACGAGCTTTTCGGTTTGCACGGCAAGCAGCAAACGCTCGCCGCGCGGCAACGGATGTGCGGTGCGCAGCACGGCGTCGCCGAGACGCACCGCGTCGTCGCCCGCACGGCGCACATCGAGCAGCGTTGCCTCGCCGATGAAGCTCGCGACGAACGCATCGCAAGGCCGGTCATAGAGACGCTCGGGCGTATCGATCTGCACGAGTTTGCCGTTCTTCAGTACCGCCACGCGATCGCTCATGGTGAGCGCCTCGCGCTGATCGTGCGTCACGTAGACAATCGTCGCGCCGAGCTTGCGATGCAGACGCCGCAACTCGATCTGCATCGTTTCGCGCAATTGCTTGTCCAGCGCGGAAAGCGGCTCGTCCATCAGGATCAGTTGCGGCTCGAAGACCATCGCCCTTGCAAGCGCGACACGCTGACGTTGACCGCCCGAAAGCTGGCTGATGTTGCGCGATTCGTAGCCGCTCAGTTCGACCATCGCGAGCGCGTCGGCCACCTTCTTCGCCCAGCCGGCTTTCGGATCGCGACGCGCGCGCAGTGGGAACGCGACGTTCTCGCCAACCGTCATGTGCGGAAACAGCGCGTAGTTCTGAAACACGATGCCGATGTTGCGTTTGTGCGGCGGCGCAAATGTAATGTCACGCTCTCCCACCCACACGGAGCCCGAACTCGGCTGAACAAAGCCGCCGAGGATGCCGAGCAGCGTCGTCTTGCCGGAACCGGACGGCCCGAGCAGCGACACGAATTCGCCTGGCTCGATGTCGAGCGAGACATCGTCCAGCGCGATCACGGGACCGTAGCGCTTCGCTGCCGACCGGATGGAGACTCCTGTTTTCGCTCGTGCGTCCATTGCGTGGGTTCTCGCTTGAGGGCCTGCGTTAGGGAAAATATAGGTGTCAAACTTTTTGGCGGCAATTCCCAAATTGTTGGATCGGGCATAACATCAAGTCATGCCGAATCTACGCAAAAAACTGCCGAGCGCGAATGCACTGTTCGTCTTCGAAGCGGCCGCGCGCTGCGGCAACTTCACGCGTGCCGCGCAGGAACTCTATGTGAGCCAGCCCGCCGTGAGCCGCATGCTCGCGCGCATGGAAGACCACATCGGAGTGCGCCTGTTCGAGCGCGTGCGCGGCGGCATCGAGCTGACCGAGAACGGACGCATCCTGTATCGCAAGATTTCCGAGGGCTTTAACGGCATCGAAAGCGCGATACGCGAAATCGAGGCCCGCTCGACGGGCGTGGAATCCGTCACGCTCTCCGTCTCCACCGGCTTCACCACGCATTGGCTGATGCCGCGCATGAGCCGTCTGAACGAAGCGTTTCCATCAATCGACCTGCGGTTTCAGCTTATTTCCGGGCGCATTGGCGGACCGCTTGTCGATGTGGATCTCGGCATGCGCTTCATGCACGCGGGCGAGATCGACGAGAACAGCGTGCTCGTGATGCCGGAAACGCTGATGCCTGTATGCAACCCGCGTTATCAGGAAACCGCGCAAACCGAGGCGGGCCGCGAGCACGGCGATACCGTCATCGTGATGGACGACGAGGAACGCGGCTGGCACCACCGTTTTGGGGCGTTCGAGCAGCACGGCCGGCGCGTCGCGAGCATGCTCAGCTTCAACGACTACGCGATCGTCGTGCAAGCGGCGCTGCTTGGTCAGGGCATTGCGCTAGGGTGGCTGAACGTCGTGTCGCACTGGCTGTCGCAGCGCGCGCTGATTCCCGCCGAAGAAGAAATCATCGTAACGAACCGGCGCTGCTGCCTAGTATCGCCGGCGAACCGGCCATTGCGGCCCATCGTCGCGAATGTGCGCGACTGGATCGTGGAAGAGATGCGCACCGATCTACGCACGTTGGAGAGCGCGTATCCGCAGTTGGGATTGCGCGGCGCGTTAAGGGAATGCGGAATCGTTATCGTGTGACGGAAGGCTTTGGCCGCTGTTCAATCGTGGCGATGAGCACTAATGCGCGAGCAGGCGCCTTTCTCACGTGCCATTCAATGCGGGGGTGCCATGCGGCGAAGTCGCCAGACCGGTAGGCCGACGTGAGCGGTGACGGCTCAGCGCGCTTCTCAAAGCCCGTCTTTCATCGTGTGCAGCAAGTCGCCAAACGACTGATGCGTATTGACCGCATCGACGATGTCCGCAAGAAACCAGGGAAGAATCAATTGCGTGTCGGGATCGCTCACGCCGACGCTGAGCACCGGCGGCCTGGATTCTGGCTCGGCGCGCGCCGCGTTCTGATGGCTGCGCGCGGTGCGCGTTTCGGTGACGGGCGGCACGTGCTGGGCGACTGGCTCGCCGGGCGGCGGCCACGCCGATGAACAGCCACCAACCAGCACCGCGACGACGACGGCAACCGCAAGCGCAGTCGCAGTCGCAGTAACGTTGAACAGCTTCATGATGAACTCCAGCCCACGTCACTTTGACAGAAATGCCTGGCGAGAAGTTCGTCGAGCTCGGAGCACCATCCAATTGCCGTTATGTTCATTCGCAGGGCGCGCGGCAGATATGGACTCCGACTGAGCCAGCGCGAACGCAACTGGAGCAGACGGTGTTGGTCGAAGGTGCGTCTCACGCACTTTGAATGTCGCGCGAAGCATGCACGAGGAGTATCGTGCGCGGACAGGCACGCCGCACTATGGAGACCGCCATGAACGACACCCAGCGACTCGCCGCCTTGCGCATCGTTCTGATCGTGGTGGGTCTGATCGCCGTGTTCGCGGTCTGGCCGCTGATGATCCTGTGGCCGTCCGGTTGGACGTGGCACACCGGCCATTCCGACTATCCGCTGATGATCGTCGGCATCTACGCGACGCTCGGTGTGTTTCTGCTACTGGCCTCGCGCGATCCGATCAAGCATCTGAGCCTGATCTGGTTCACGGTGTGGTCGAGCATCGTGCACGGCGTGATCATGGCCGTGCAGTCCTTCGGCGCCGAGATGGACGGGGCACGCCATCTTGGCCATTTGATCGGCGATGTGCCTGCGATGTTCATCGTCGCTGCGGCGCTGGCTTTCTTCACACCTCGCGGCGAGAAAGCGCGCGCGCTCGCACGCACGACGCTCTAACGGAAACAGCCGAGGCATTGTTCGGCGCGGCAGTTGCCGGGAACGGCGTCCGGGGCATTGGAACTCTGGCGTCCGCGGACCTGATCAGGCGGGTTTTTTGTTGGATCGGAACCTCTTCGGACCTACCTCCGGCCTAATTGCGACAGGATCGAGCTACCTAACAGAAGAGAAAATGCATACGCGTGGTGGTGGCGTCATATACAAGTCCGAATCGCACATCAAATTTCTCATGGCCTACTTCATTGTCGGTTTATTCCTTGCGTGTCTCGCGGTCGTAAGCATCGTGGGCTGCATGGAGCGAATAGTGCAGTAGCTATGTTGTCGTCCCCTTGGTTTGCCGGCCGTTCATGACTTCAGGCAATGTTGCCCGCAGACCGTAGCCAATGATCGCAGGGCGGCGCCGCATCGGTTCGCAACAGTCGGCCAACAATCAACATTGGCGTTACATCGCTTCGAACAATGTGAGTAACCACAACGAGTCCGTCTGAACCGACGGAACCGCGTTACAGACGGGCAGGATCCTGCTCAAGAAAAAGCGGGTGTGGTCGATAGCACGAATGGGGTTCAGTCACACGCGACCTTGGAGCATTACCTCGTTTTCACACAGCGGACTGAGTGGTTTCGCATCACGCGGTGTTCAAAAAAATGCCCATTTCCTACGCGACTTCAGTCATCAAACTGCAAATGATTAAATCAAAGTTAAGATCCCTGGGAGTGGTTCTCCTCGTTTCGATGTGCGTTGCCGCCACGGCATGCACGGCGCCTCCTTTTTCAAGAACGCCCTCGGCGACTTCCTTCTCACGCGAGATGGAAGGATCATTCAGGGTGGTCGAGTCCGTAAAAAGCAGAGCTGGGTTTTCCCGTATGACGGCTTCGTTCAACGCTCACGGAACTAGCGGCAACCTCGTTGTCGAGTACTTGGACAAGAAACCCCCGTTAAATGTTAATTTGTTTGACTGCGTTTCATATGCTCGCCACATTCGCCCTGGGTTTATGTATGACAGTGCAGCCGTCGAGCAAGATATCCATGAAGTGCGTTGTCGTTCAACCGGTTCACTCTGGCGCTTCGCCATGTTTGACAAGGGAACGCCGGGGATAAATGTCACCGACAAGACTACTGCTGCGACGGGATACGAATTTGCTTTTACCGTTCCCTTTCCATCGATCTTTGCGGTCCAACCTGATAATCAGATGTAGTTGATGAGTCGAGCGCTTTGCGAGCATGTGAGGCGTAACGGTGTGCTTGCCTTGCGGCGGTGCACCGATTATGTTTTGAGGACCGTTTCGGATCAAGCTAAAGGGCTGAGACGGGTCGATGACAATCTACTGGATGCGAGACTGCCAGCAAGGGAAGAGTCGACACTGCCAAAAGTGATGTCGATCGGGTGCAAGATTTGTGCGGCCTGACGCTGGCAGCCGCCAGGCCTACCCCTTGCTATGAGAGTCCCTGTTTGGCTGCCCAGCACCGGGAGAACCTAAATGAAACTAGGAGAGATTTATCTCCAGATATGGGGTTGTCTCGCTGCCGCGGCAAGCGAAAGCGATCACGCCTTCAATGCGATGCAGGCCTCAACGATCGGTCTTGATGGCGCGCCGAACGTTCGGACGGTGGCCCTTCGGCGGGTCAGCGAACCGGAGAACCTGATCAGTTTCCACACCGACTTGCGTTCGCCGAAGGTCGCCGAGTTGGACCGCGAGCCGCGAATAGCACTTGCTGGCGTCGATTCGGATCGTAAGCTACAGATTCGCGTGTTTGGCGAGGCTCGCATTATCCGCGATGGGCCAATGCGAGTTGACGCCTGGAAGGCCAGTCGCGACCACGACCTGGTCCAGTATCGAACGTTACTCTCCCCGGGGACGCCGATCGCCCAGCCGCGGGACGCGTTTGGAGACAAAGGCGATATTCCCGGTCCCGATGAAGGCCTTGCGCATTTTTGTGTCGTTGAGGTGCGTGCGGTCGGCATTGACTGGCTTGACTTATCGGAAGCCGACAATCCAAAGCGGGCGCGTTTTATACGCAGCGGCAACGAGTGGACTCGCAGATGGATCGCTCCCTGAAAAGGCGCGCGTCCTACATCGGCAATCCTTCGGCCAGCCTCGGCCACTTTATTCTCGAGCAGACTTAGGGATGCCCGCCCCGCTTACCGCTGTCGTTTACCGTTATTGACGCCTGCCCTAATTCACATCAAGGCATCGAATAACGCTAAACGAAGACGGAAGCTCGGGGTTGAATCGGGGGGTGAACGTCGACCGACGAGCAACTTCCGGTTCGGCGAGAAGCAGCCAATCGACAGCCGGCCCCTGAATCGTCGACAATTTCTCGTTAATATTCGCAATTTGCTCCGGTCACGCTTAGCATGACGCGTCCGATTCGCCAACCCGACCTGCTAGTGACGTTTGCGCTAAGTGCGCATTCATCCGAAGGGTCATCGAAGCAGGCTCACCATGAATTTTCTGCGGAAGGTCGGGTTGCAACGGGAGAGTGGTGTTTGGCCGAGGTTTGGCTTCTCACGCCGGAGGCATATCCGCATTCGCTGTGGGTTGGCTTGCAATTACCCACTTCGATTCAGGGCGAGTTCATAACCGAGTTGAATATCGGTGAGGCGCCGCATGCCACGCCACACGACGGTATTACCTGGTGGCGCATCACTGGCTCGGCCCAGATAGCCTCCAAGCCGGGCGACCTTGATAAGGTTTCGCAGGAGCGGTGGTGCCTGCGCGGTAAGCGGCAAGTCAGGGACTATGCACTCGAGCAATTCTATTTCCGTTGAGGTGAAGGCTGCCTCAGCTGGAGCTTGCGGCGCACATCG
>NZ_AWZT01000028.1 GCF_000472525.1 Paraburkholderia dilworthii | reverse complement strand
GAAGTGCCTGAAGTGCCTGAAGTGCCTGAAGTGCCTGAAGTACCCGAAGTGCCCGAAGTGCCCGAAGTGCCTGAAGTGCCTGAAGTGCCTGAAGTACCCGAAGTACCCGAAGTACCCGAAGTACCCGAAGTACCCGAAGTACCCGAAGTACCTGAAGTCCCGCCCAAACCTCCGCCGCCGAGGCCGCTAGTGTTGGGTGTAAGAGTTGATCCGCATCCGTAAAGCGCCAGTAGTGTAGACGCCGCGACAGCGATAGCGGTGCGGCCAGCAATTTTCATCATGATGTCCCCGTTGAACGTCTATTGACGGAGACATCTCCGCAAGTACCGCGCCATTCGAGTGGAATAGCGTGAACTCGCGTAATGAGCCTATTAAAACGGATTTTTCAAGCTTAGTTCGAATTAACGACGAAAAATCACGCCAGGAACATAAGCGGAGGGCGCGTGTTCCGACTGCGCGCTACGTAACGCGCAGGTTCCCGTAACGGCGCGAACTGTCGCGCGCTCTGCGCAACGTTAATTGTCAAAACAGGAGGAATTAAAAAGCAGCGGTATAAATCGCCAGTGCATCGGCCTCGCTCACAGGCCGCGGGTTATTCACGAGTAGCCGCGTTTGCAGCATCGCGTCACTGGCCATCCGTCCGAGCCCTTCACGCTCGATGCCCACATCACGCAATCGCGCCGGAATCGCTGTGGCGGCAATCATCTGTTCGAGCTTTTCGATCAGCGCCTGTGTCTTTTCATCGACGTTGCCTGCTGCTCCCGGCACGACGACCTCGGCCAGTTCAGCATAACGATCCGCCGCCGACTCAGCGTTAAAGCGCAACACATGCGGCAGCACCAGGGCATTGGAAAGCCCATGCGGCACGTGATAAATGCCGCCGATCGGATAGGCAAGCGCGTGCACCGCAGCTACCGGCGAGTTCGCAAATGCCTGTCCCGCGAAGGTCGCGCCGAGTAGCATCGCTTCGCGCGCTTCGCGATTGTGGCCGTCTTCGCAAGCGGGCAGCAGATTGCGCGACAGCAGTTCGAGCGCTTTTATCGCGAGCGTGTCCGAGACGGGGTTCTTCAAACGCGCGGACGTATAGGCTTCGATGGCGTGAACCATCGCGTCGATGCCCGTCGCCGCTGTTGCCGCAACCGGGAGCCCGAGCGTGAGTTCGGCGTCGAGAATGGCGAGGTCGGCAATCAGCTGCGGCGCGACCACGCCCATCTTCTTCGCCTCGCCGACTGTGACAATCGACACAGCCGTGACTTCCGAGCCGGTTCCCGCGGTTGTCGGCATCTGCACGAGCGGCAAGCGCGACACTGAAACCTTGTTCACGCCATACATGTCACTCAGCGCCTGCTCCTGCTGCGGAGCGAGGACAGCGATGAGCTTCGCGACATCCATCGACGAGCCGCCGCCTAATCCAAGCACGAGCTCAGCGCCGGCCGTGCGCGCCCGCGCTGTCGCTTCGAGCACGATATGTTCGGGCGGATCGGCGATTACGTCGTCGATTACCGTCGCATGCCAGCCATGCGCGGCCAGGTCTGCGAGCGCGGGGTTCAGTAGGCCGCTCGTGTGTAGAAAGCCGTCCGTCACGACGCACAAACGTTGAAGCGCCGGAAATTGCGCGCGCAACAGAGCGCCGAGACGGCGAGCCGCGCCGAATTCGACTATCAGCGTGGGCACTGTTTGAAAGCGGAATGGGTTCATCATTTGCGTCTCCAGGCATCATATAGCTCGACACTTAACGCCGGTCGAGCAACAGAATGATTATGCCGAAAGCGGGGCGCTGAAAATGCCCGGTTGCCGCGATGTTCGGCAAGACCATTTGCACCGCCGTACTGTTCGACGATCACTGAGTGATCGGGCGCGGGCGGCGAGCGGGAAATCGTAGTAGACGTTGGTGGGCGCCGCGCGAGTTGTGGCGGCAAGTTGGGTGAGAGCCTGCACGTCGCGCCGCTATTGCGGATTGCTGGGCTTGGCAGAACATCGGGCGATCACCAGGGCGCGCGCGTTGGCCATCAATTGCTCGAACCTAACTGTGATCGAGGTTCTCACTGCACAGCCGACCGCACGGTGGGCTGACGTTGTCGTCATGCGGTGACGGTGCGGCGCACGACGTCAGTTGTCCCAGAGCGGATTCGGCCGCTCGTCCTTCTATATTTGCCGGACGAACTATCGAACGCGCGGGATCATGCCAAATGTCAATTGAGAATGATTCGCGTTTCCGTTAGATTGTTGCTGTGCCACGTGAAGGAGGGAGCGGGCCATGATCGACATGTTTGTCCGGGGGAACCTTCCACAGCAGTTCCAATGTCGGTTGTGCCGGCGAGCGCCACAGAGAAAGCCGTAAAGGCCTACTTCGCCAAGGGGACCGCTGCAAAGACTAGCGCCATCAAAGACTGCGCCATATAACAGAGCGCGCCAGAACACCGTCGACACGCCGCTACTTCAAAAAGGATTCCATATGACCATGCTTTCGACGCCGCCGCTGGCGCTTGCCGATCTCCGCGTCGAGCCGGGACTGCCTACTGTCGTTTCGCCGCGCGCGGGCGCAGACGCTTCGCTGGACGACGCGACGCCGCTGCTGCAGCAGATCGCCGAAGAAAGGCTCGAACGCACGGGGGGATTACTGTTTACCGGCTTCCGGATTCAATCGATCGATGCATTCCAGAGTTTCGCGGCTTCGTTCGGGCATCCGCTGATCGGTTATGAATTTGCGTCGACGCCGCGTAGCCAGGTTCACGGCGCGGTGTACACGTCGACGGAATATCCGCCGCATCGCTCTATTCCTTTGCATAACGAGCAGTCGTACACGCGCGAATGGCCTTTGCGTATCTGGTTTCACTGCGCGCTCGCCGCGCGTTCCGGCGGTGCGACGCCGATTGCCGATAGCCGCGCGATCTATCGTGCGTTCGACCCCGCGCTCGTCGAGCGCTTTGCGAGCCGCGAACTGCTTTACGTACGCAACTTCGGGCAAGGGCTCGATTTGCCGTGGGAGCAGGCTTTTGGCTCGGACGATCCGGCCGTGGTCGAGCGCATTTGCCGCGCGCGCGGCATTCAATGCGAATGGCGCGACAGCGAAGACGGCGAGTTGCTTTTGCGCACGCGCGAGCGTTGCCAGGCGGTGGCGCGGCATCCGCGAACGGGCGAAAACGTCTGGTTCAATCAGGCACACCTGTTCCACCTTTCGTCGCTCGATGAAGACATGCAGCAGGCGCTAATCGACTCTGTCGGTCCGGAAAATGTGCCGCGCAATGTGTATTACGGCTGCGGCGCGCCGCTGGAAGCCGACGCGCTTGCACAGATTCGCGGCGTGCTCGATGAGCAGCGGATCGCGTTTCCTTGGCAGACCGGCGACGTGCTGATGCTCGACAATATGTTGACCGCGCACGCGCGCGACCCATTCGAAGGGCCGCGCAAGGTGGTGGTCGCAATGGCGCAGACCTATCGCACAGGCGATGTGGGCGACGGCGGAACGGGAGAACCCGCGTGGTGTTAAGCGGCTGGTTAAACGATTGGGCCTAAGTCCCCGTTATATGAGAACCATTCTCGTTAACCCAAAGTTGCGGGCGCTGGGTCATCTATAAGACATATGTATTTTCACATAGTCCAAATCGATCAAAGCCTTGTGTGGCGGGCATCGCGTCAAATTGAGCCGGTTTGTCGGCATGTTTGTTTAGCAGCAGATAGAGGAAAACGCGCATATACTCACGCTCGGGCCGTAAAAAGTAGTGCCGCGGGTCGCGCTGCGTTTTGCTGCTTCGTCGCAACTCGCTGGCTCAGCGCTTCCAACGCTCTGTCTCTCACTTCACCTAGCAAAGCATCAAACATGTCCACACCGCCGAAGATCATCTACACCCTGACCGACGAAGCGCCTGCTCTGGCGACTTACTCGCTGCTGCCGATCGTCAAGGCGTTCACGCGCTCGTCCGACGTGATCGTTGAAACGCGCGATATCTCGCTTGCTGGCCGGATCATCGCTGCATTTCCGGACTACCTGACCGCGGAACAGAAGGGTTCCGACAATCTGGCGGAACTGGGTGGACTCACCACACGTCCCGAAGCCAACATTATCAAGCTGCCGAACATCAGCGCTTCAGTGCCGCAACTGAAGGCCGCGATCACCGAATTGCGCGATCAGGGTTACAAGCTGCCGCCGTATCCGGACGTCGCTACGACCGACACCGAAAAAGATGTCAAGGCACGCTACGACAAGATCAAGGGCAGCGCGGTCAACCCGGTGCTGCGCGAAGGCAACTCCGACCGCCGCGCGCCGCTGTCGGTAAAAAACTACGCGCGCAAGCACCCGCACAAGATGGGCGCGTGGGCTGCGGACTCGAAGTCGCATGTCGCGCACATGAGCGGCGGCGATTTCTACGGCAGCGAAAAATCGGCGCTGATCGCAGCGGCCGGTGCGGTGAAGATCGAACTGACGGCGGCCGACGGCACAAAGACCGTCCTGAAGGAAAAGACACCGGTGCAGGCGGGCGAGATCATCGACGCGTCGGTGCTGAGCAAGAACGCGCTGCGCAATTTCATCGAAGCGGAAATCGCCGATGCGAAGAGCAAAGGTGTGCTGTTCTCGGTGCACCTGAAAGCTACGATGATGAAGGTGTCCGATCCGATCATCTTCGGTCATGTGGTGTCGGTGTTTTACAAAGACGTGTTGACCAAGCACGCCGATGCGCTGGCGCAAGCGGGCTTCAATCCGAACAACGGTATCGGCGACCTGTATGCGCGCCTGAAAGATCTGCCGGCTGAAACGGCTGCGCAGATCGAAGCCGACATCAAGGCTCAGTACGAACAGCGTCCGCAACTGGCTATGGTCAACTCGGACAAGGGCATCACGAGCCTGCATGTGCCGAGCGACGTGATCGTCGACGCGTCCATGCCGGCCATGATTCGCGAGTCGGGCAAGATGTGGGGCGCGGACGGCGCACTGCACGACGCCAAGGCCGTGATTCCGGACCGTTGCTACGCGGGCGTGTATCAGGCAGTGATCGAAGACTGCAAGAAGAACGGCGCGTTCGATCCGGTCACGATGGGCACGGTGCAGAACGTCGGCCTGATGGCACAAGCCGCCGAAGAGTACGGTTCACACGACAAGACGTTCCAGATTCCGACGAACGGCGTGGTCCGCGTGACCGACGCAAGCGGCGTTGTGCTGATCGAGCAAGCGGTGGAAGCGGGCGACATCTGGCGCATGTGCCAGACCAAAGACGCGCCGGTGCAGGACTGGGTCAAGCTCGCAGTGAACCGCGCGCGCGCCACCAACACGCCGGCGGTGTTCTGGCTTGACGCGGCTCGTGCACACGACGCGCAGATCATCAAGAAGGTCGAGCAGTATCTGAAGGATCACGACACGAACGGTCTGGACATCCGCATCATGACGCCGGTCGAGGCAACGAAGTTCTCGGTCGAACGCATCCGCGCGGGCAAGGACACGATCTCGGTCACCGGCAACGTGCTGCGCGACTATCTGACCGACCTGTTCCCGATCATGGAACTGGGCACCAGCGCGAAGATGCTCTCCATCGTCCCGCTGATGGCCGGCGGCGGTATGTTCGAAACCGGCGCGGGCGGTTCGGCGCCGAAGCACGTTCAGCAACTGGTCGAAGAAGGTTTCCTGCGCTGGGACTCGCTGGGTGAATTCCTTGCGCTGGCTGCGTCGCTCGAACATCTGAGCAGCGCGTATCACAACCCGAAGGCGCAGGTTCTCGCGAAGACGCTGGATCAGGCAACCGGCAAGTTCCTCGACAACGACAAGTCGCCGGCGCGCAAGGTTGGCGGTCTCGACAACCGCGGCAGTCACTTCTATCTCGCGATGTACTGGGCCGAAGCATTGGCCGCGCAAACGGAAGACGCTGCGTTGCAGGCGCAATTTGCCGGCGTGGCGAAAGCAATGGCCGGCAACGAAGCGAAGATCCTCGATGAACTGCGTGCAGCGCAGGGCAAGCCGGTGGATATCGGCGGCTACTATCGTCCGAACGTCGAACTGACGAGCAAAGCTATGCGCCCGAGCGCCACGCTGAATCAGATCGTGGACTCGATTGCGTGAAGTGTTTGGCCACGTGCTGAACGGCGTGCGGAATAGCGCGGCTGCGAACGCACTAGCAAACGCAGTGGCGCATGCACTGGCAAACGCGCTAGTGGAAGAAGAACCTAAGGCCGCATAGAAGTAAGCGGTAAGCATGACGATGGCGCTTTCGAGCGCCATCGTCGTTTCTGCGATTACATGGACGCGCGGCATGCGGTCCATCAGACGTGAACGATTTCCCAGTCGCTCAGTTTCTCGGGAATTTCGAGTGTCGACGTGTCGACTTCGGACAGATGCGGGCAAGTCAAACCGCGCGCCAGATCGTCAGCCGCCTGTTGCGGGCTCGAAAACTCGCCCAAAGTTTCGTTACCGTAGGTTGCTTCCCAACCGTCCTGGCCCGGCAAAATGTAAAACGCTCCCTCGGTCGATCCAAAGCGAAAGCCTTTCATTTTTAGTCTCCCAATTGCCAATAAAAACCGCGGTGCCGTGGCGGCTTCATGCGAATGGGATTCGGGGACTTCCGACAGTGTTCTGTCCCATCCAATCGGTTGCGTCGCATGAAGCGCCTGCTCTTGTAAAAGAGTCTAAGTCAGCAGGCAGCGGCGCAAGCAGTTGTTAGACGCTCCGCTCGAACAAAAAATAGCCTCTATAAACAGTAAGTTACTGGCTTGATTTTACGATGTGCAACGTGGGGCGGCATTGCGAAATGAGGGATTTGTGCCACGCACCACGATTTTTTACGAAGCAAGGGCGCGTGCCATATCGTGAAATTTGGAGGGTCGCGCGCTGATACAGGCGCGCATTCGTTAGGGCACGCGTCAAGAAAGCACGCGCCCCACGAACGCAAGCATCACCTGGTTAAAGACCGCCGGTCTTTGCACCGGCGCGAAATGACTGACGCCGGACAGCACGCTGAACTCCGCGCCCGGAATAGTGCGCGCGAGATATTCGGCGTGCTCCATCTTGATGAACTCGTCGTGCTCGCTTTGCACGATCAGAACCGGCACGTGGATGCGCGCGAGATCATGCGCGGCATAGTTGGGCTCGGTCCTCATCATTTCGCTGACGGCCGCGACGAACGCATCGAACTCGTCCGGCGTAGCGGAAAGCCGTGCGTAGTCCCGACGATGCCGGCTAAAACAGCGGTCGATAACCGGTGTCGCCACGAATTCCTTTGTGCCGCCCGGATCCATATTGCAGCCGAAGAAGAACACGCCGGCCACACGTTGCGGCGCCACGATACCCAGCACCATCGCCACGCATGCGCCGTCGCTCCAGCCGACGATTGCCGCGCGTTCGAGCGCCAGCGCGTCCATCACGGCGAGTACGTCGGAGGCCATCAGTTCGTAGTTGTACGGCCGCTCATCGCGCGTACTGCGGCCGTGGCCGCGACTGTCGATGACGACCACGCGGTGGCCAGCATCGAGCAGCGCCGGCACCTGATAACCCCAGTTGCCGCTGTGGCCCAGTCCGCCGTGCAGCAAAATCACCGGCGCGCCGCTGCCGTGAGACGCGTACCAGATTCGCGCGCCTTCATGCTCGATCCAGCCCGAGTCGTTCGACGCGGGTAGTGGCGGCACGCCAGGCGCTTCGAATTGTTCAAGCGTGTCGTCGTGCGTTTCCGCGAAAGATGCCATCGCCGTCGTCTCCACTGTCGACCGGAGTTCGCGCTTTAGCGCGTTACTCCGGTCCCATGCAGGGCGGTCGACCGGAGTTCGCGCTTTAGCGCGTTACTCCGGTCCCGTGTAAAGCGGTCTCATGTAAAGCGCTAACCATGACCGCCTCAAAATATTGTGATCGAATGCGTCAGCGTGCCAGCACGGCGGCGCGCAAAGCAACAAACCTACGAGAATCTGCTGACTTGCGCCAGCGACGTCGCGACTCACGCACACCCACCGCAAACGCCAGGTCGCCATTCACCCGGAGTCGAGCTTCGCAATCAGCATCGCAACGAACGTCTCCGTGACGGGCGGCAACGTGCGACCGCGCTTCTTGATCAGCGCGATAGGCCGTGTGAACGCCGGGTCGTCGACCGGACGCACCACCAGATCCGGCTCCGCTCTCACTTCGCGAGCCGATGCGGGGAGGATCGTCACGCCGAGCCCCGCGCGCACCATTGCGACGGCGCTCATCATGTAGGTCGGCTCGCACGCAATCTCCGGCACGCAACGCGCGTTGACAAATGCGCTGTCGACGACCGCTCTTACACTCGTGCCTTGCGCGGTCAACACCAGTGGCGTCGCGGCGAGATCGGCAAGCGTGATGCGCCGCCGCTTCGCCAGCACATGCTGCTTCGGACAGACAACCACCAGCCTGTCGATGCCCGCATGCAGCACTTCGAGGTTCCCGTCGTCGAGTTCGCCGCCCGTCAGTCCGATATCGGCCTCTTCATTGCGCACCAACGTATTGACCATGCTCGCGACTACGTCGCGCACCTGGAAGCTCACGCGCGGCACCGCCTTCTTCAGATTCTGCACGAGTTCAGGAAGCGAGCTCGCCGCAAAGGTCGGCAGGCAAGCGATCCGCACTGTGCCGCTCGCGCCGTCGCCAAGTGCGCGCGCGTCGATCAGCACGTGCTCCATGTCGTGCAGCGACTTTTGCAGAAGCGGCAGCAGATCCCGACCGGTCGGAGTCAGCGCGACATTGCGGCTGTTGCGGTCGAAAAGACGCAGCCCCAGCGTTTCTTCGAGGCGCCGGATCTGCACGGTCAACGCCGGTTGCGAAAGATGCAGCCGCGTTGCTGCTTGCGTGAAGCTGCCGGTTTGCGCGACCGCGATAAACGCGCGAATGTCCCGAAGGTTTAGATCCATGATGACTCATAATTGCTGCGATCAATTCATTTCAATTGATTTATCAGTGTTCTGAACTTACGCTGGATCGCAGTAAAAAACAACATCGGAGACAAGCACATGCTGCCATTGCTGGGGCTGGCCACCATCGTCGTGCTGCTCGGCGCCATTCTGTCGAAACGCATGTCGCCGCTGGTGGCGCTCATCATCGTGCCGATTGCCGCGTCGTTGATCGGCGGGTTCGGCTTCCAAACAAGCAAATTCGTGATCGACGGGCTCAAGGGCCTTGCGCCGGTCGTCGGCATGTTCGTGTTCGCGATTCTTTATTTCGGCACGATCACCGACGCGGGCACGCTCGACCCGATCATCGACCGCATTCTGCGCGCCGTCGGCACACGGCCCACGCGCATTGTGATGGGCACCACGCTGCTCGCGCTGCTGATCCATCTCGACGGCTCCGGCGCGGTTTGCTTTCTCGTCACGATTCCGGCGATGCTGCCGCTCTACGACCGTCTGAAGATGGACCGGCGCGTGCTGGCCGCGGCCGTTTCCATGGCTGCCGGCATCAACTTCCTGCCGTGGACCGGGCCGATGATCCGCGCGTCGGCTTCGCTGCATCTGCCGATTTCATCGCTCTTCAATCCGCTGATTCCGGTGCAGGCAATCGGCCTCGTCTTCGTTTTTGGCGTTGCGTTCTGGCTCGGACGTCGCGAGGAAAAGCGGCTCGGTCTCGGCGCTGCTAGCGGTTCGGCGCCGATGCCCAAACGCGAACTGACGCCTGAAGAACAGACGTTGCGTCGACCGAAAAATTTCTGGTTCAACATCGTGCTCACGCTCGTCGTGCTCGGCACGATGGTCGTGATGGGCGAGAAGATTCCGCCCGCGATCATGTTCATGGTCGGCTTGTGCGTGGCGCTCATGGTCAACTATCCGAACGTAGACATGCAGCGCAAGCGGATCGACGCGCATGCACGCGCGGCGTTGATGATGGCCGGCATTCTGCTCGCGGCCGGCGTGTTCACCGGCATCATGCAAGGCAGCGGTATGCTGAAGGCGATGGCGCAAGCCGCCGTCGGCTTCGTGCCGCCTTCGATGGCGAGCCATATTCCCGTCGCACTCGGCATCATGTCCATGCCGCTTAGCATGCTGTTCGATCCCGACTCGTTTTACTTTGGGGTACTGCCCGTTATCGCCGAAGTGGCAGGCCAGCTAGGCGTGCCCGCGGTGCAGGTCGGCCAGGCCGCGTTGCTCGGACAGATGACAACCGGCTTTCCCGTCAGTCCGTTGACGCCCGCTACTTTCCTCGTCGTCGGTTTGTGCGGCATCGATCTCGCCGACCATCAGCGATTCACGTTCCCCTTGTTGTTCGGCGCATCGATCGTAATGACGATTGCGTGTGTCGCGTTGGGGATATTTTCACTGTGAGCTTTACCCAAACAGGTGTGAGCAGGATGACAGCCACTCAGCATAGGCGCCTTGTGCGAATCGGCGCGGGCGCGGGTTATTCGGGCGACCGTATTGAGCCCGCAGTCGAACTCGCGGAGCACGGCGCGCTCGATTACCTCGTGTTCGAGTGTCTTGCCGAGCGCACCATCGCAATCGCGCAGCAGGCGCGCAGCAAAGACCCCGATCTCGGCTACGACCCGCTGCTCGAAACGCGCATGAAGGCGGTGCTGCCCGCCGCGCTGCGTAACGGCGTGCGCATCATCTCGAACATGGGCGCGGCCAATCCGCTGGCGGCGGCGCGCAAGACGGCGCAGATTGCGCGCGCGCTCGGCCTCGGCGACATCAAGATCGCCGCAATCACCGGCGACGACGTGCTCGATGCGGTGCGCAACGGCGATTTCCGCTTCGAGGAGTCGGGCGAGCGCGTGGCGGACTACAAAACGCGGCTCGTCTCCGCAAACGCCTATCTGGGCGCGAGCGCCATCGTCGACGCGCTCGCGGCCGGCGCGCAGATCATTCTGACGGGGCGTGTGGCGGATCCATCGTTGTTCGTCGCGCCGTTGATCCACGAATTCGGCTGGCGCATGGACGACTGGCAGACGCTCGGCCAGGCGACCGTGATTGGTCACTTACTTGAATGCGCGGGGCAGATCACGGGCGGCTATTTCGTGGACCCCGGTTTCAAGGACGTTCCCGCGCTGGCGAGACTCGGCTTTCCCATCGCGGAGGTCGGGCAGGACGGTGCGGTGGTAATCACGAAGCTGCCGCAAGCTGGCGGACGCGTGACCGAGGCGACCTGCAAGGAGCAACTGCTGTACGAGATTCACGATCCGCGACGTTACTTGCAACCCGACGTGGTCGCTGATTTTTCACAGGTGCGTGTCCACGAGGAAGCGCCGGATCGTGTTCGCGTGAGCGGCGGCAGCGGCACGCCGCGCACCGGCACGCTTAAAGTCTCGGTCGCGTATTTCGACGGCTATATCGGCGAGGGACAAATTTCATATGCCGGTCCGGGTGCGCTGAAGCGTGCTCGCCTCGCGCTCGACATCGTGCGAGAACGGCTCGCATTGACCGGAGTTCAGACGCATGAATTGCGCTTCGACCTGATTGGCGTGAATGCGTTGCACGGTGAGACCCTTGCCGCTGAGTTCGCGGAGCCCTACGAAGTGCGCGCGCGCGTGTCGGGGCGCACGGCATCGTTGGAGCAGGCGGTGCGCATCGGCAATGAAGTCGAAACCTTGTACACCAATGGTCCGGCGGGCGGCGGCGGCGTGACGAAGTCCGCGCGCGAAGTCGTTGCCGTGCAATCGGTCCTGCTGCCGCGCGAGCAGGTGAAGCCGGCATTCACGATGGTGGAGGCGTGAGATGAAACTACGTGAGCTTGCTCATTCCCGAACCGGCGACAAAGGCAATACGCTGAACATCTCGGTGATCTGTTACGACGCGCGGCATTACGAGCATTTGCGAGCCGTACTCACGCCGCAGCGCGTGAAGGCGCATCTCGCGGATGTCGTGCGCGGCAAGGTCGCGCGCTATGAACTTCCCACCATTACCGCGTTCAACTTCGTACTTGGCGATGCGCTCGGCGGCGGTGTCACACGTTCGCTCGCGCTCGACGCGCACGGCAAGTCGCTGAGTTCCGCGTTGATGAGCCTCGAAATCGAAGCGCCGCCGACGGTGTGAACCCGGAGGCCGGAATGCGCCACCGTTCGTACGCGGCTATTCGCCCGGCCGACTCAATTCATGCGCGCGACGCAGCCGTTCGCGGCTGTTGCTCAGATGCATGCGCATTGCGGCGCGGGCGTCGTCGGGGTCCTGGCGCTCGATAGCACGATAGATCAGTTGGTGCTCGTTGAGCACGTTGCGCAAGGTCTCGATGTGATCGAGCTCCGCGATCTCCGCTGAGCCGAGGCGCGTGCGCGGACTCACGGCGCTTCCCAACTGGCTCAGCACGTCGAAAAAATAGCGATTGCCGCTCGCCCGCGCGATCTGCAAATGAAACTCGACGTCGTGCGCAAGCGTGTCGGTGCTGCCGCGTTCGAGCTCGGACTCGAAGCGGGCGAGCGCCGCGCGCATCTGCTTGAGGCTCTGCTCGGTGCGCCGCGCGGCGGCGAGCGCCGCCGACGCCGCTTCCACATCGATACGGAATTCGATGATCGCCATCACGTCGAGCATGCTCGACATATCGGCGGCCGGCAGTTGCATGGTTTGTTCAGCGGCGGGTGCGAGTACGAACGTGCCGATGCCATGACGCGTTTCCACGACTCTCGCCGCCTGCAAGCGCGAGATGGCCTCGCGCACGACGGAGCGGCTGACCGACAACTGCTTCATCATCGCGACTTCTGTGGGTATGCGGTCTCCCGGTCTCAGAACGCCGCGGCGGATTTCATCGGAAAGGGTGGCCACCACTTTCTCAGTTAGGCTGCTCATTTCTGTGGCTTATTGACTGATCGGCTGAAAACACGTGCGTCGAGCACGTGCGGGACGTCTCGTGACGTCTGGACATTAGCCATCATAGCGTCTGTCGCCACATTCATCGTTCGATGGATGGAGAGGGATGTCGACAAGGCGATCAATTTGGACTCGATGACTCTATGTCATCAGACGTCTTATTTTCAGTTTCGACCGGCCGATGTTCCGGCTGCGCTAAGCCTTCGGGCTCGTTGCCTTCCCATCTAACATGGAATGACAGGGTAAACACCGCATTGGAAATCAGAGAGTAACAGCGGTAGACTGTCATCAGACAACATATCTCGGTTCGTCATGGGTGATGCCTGCTGACTGCCCATCCGCCCGCGACGTCAGATCAAGGCCGCTCGACGGCCGACACTGGAGACTCTCTTGAACTCTGCTCTTACCACGGCAATCGATCCGCTAGCGTCCGCGGTCTCGAAGGTGAAGCGGCACGTGTTGCCGCTCTTCCTGATCATGTTCATCGCGAACTACATCGACCGCGTGAACATCGGCTTCGTCAACGCTCACATGAAAACCGACCTCGGCATCGGCGCGGCGGCGTATGGGCTGGGAAGCGGCTTGTTCTTCATCGGCTACGCGCTGTTCGAGGTGCCGTCCAACGTATTGATGCAAAAGTACGGCGCGCGTGCGTGGCTGACGCGGATCATGGGGACATGGGGCGTCGTGGCCGCAGCAATGGCGTTCGTGTCGAGCGAGACGTCGTTCTATGTGTTGCGATTCCTGCTCGGCGTCGCCGAAGCGGGCTTCTTTCCGGGCGTGGTGTTTTATTTCACCCAGTGGCTGCCGCAAAAAGAACGCGGCAAGGCCGTGGCGATTTTTCTCTCGGGCTCGGCCATCGCGTCGGTGGTGTCCGGACCGATCACCGGCAGCCTGCTGTCCATTCGCGGTTTCGGCCTGCACGGCTGGCAATGGATGTTCCTGATCGAAGGCGGCTTTTCCATCGTGCTGTGCGCGATAAGCTGGATCTTTCTGAAGTCCCGCATTCGCGACGCGTCGTGGCTCACAACCGAGGAGCAAGGCGTTCTCGAGAGCACGATCGCCGCTGAACAGGCCGAGCGCGTCGCCCACGGCGGCGCGCATCTGCCGGCCAGGAAGCTGTTGAAGGACCCGCAGATCGTGCTGTTCTGCTTTCTCTACTTCGCAATCCAGTTGACGATTTACGCGGCTACCTTCTGGCTGCCGACTATCATCCGCAAGATCGGCGGCCTGTCCGATTTCCAGGTCGGCATGCTCAACGCTATTCCGTGGCTCATCGCAATGGTGGCGATGTACTGCTTCGCATTGCTTTCGGCGAAGTGGCGTTTTCAGCAGGCGTGGCTCGCTGTGGCGCTCGTGATCGCGGCGTGCGGCCTCTTTGCGTCGACGTCGGGCAATCCGGTTCTGTCCTTCGTCGCGATCTGTTTCTCGGCGATCGGATTCAAGGCGGCAGCTTCGCTCTTCTGGCCGATTCCGCAGGGCTATCTGGATGCGCGTGTCGCTGCGGCGGTGATCGCGCTGATCAATTCCATCGGCAATCTGGGCGGGTTCTTCGCGCCGGCCACGTTTGGCTATTTGCAGCAGCACACCGGTTCGATCACAGGCGGCCTGTATGGTCTGGGCGTGGCTTCGCTGATCGCGGCGGCAGCGGCGTTCCTTGCACGCAATCGACGCGGCGATGGCAAGGTGTTACGCGATCCGCTGCACGGCAGCGCACACTGAGCGCTTCTTTCTCTCGCCGCTGCTCATGAGCCCGACGCGCAAAACAGTTTCCGTCCGGTAAAGGTGTTGAGCGCGTTCGCACGACGCGCCGCTCATCACCGTCCGGCTCACCCACTCACCCGGTCTAGTCCACATGTCCACGAAACCATCCAATTCGAACGATACGCCCACTATCACTGAACTGCGCGTCGTGCCCGTCGCCGGCCGCGACAGCATGTTGATGAATCTGAGCGGCGCACACGGTCCTTTTTTCACGCGCAATATTGTGATTCTGCGCGACAGCGCCGGCCACGTGGGCGTGGGCGAAGTGCCGGGCGGCGAGAACATCCGCAAGACGATCGACGACGCGCGGCCGTTCGTCGTCGGCCAGTCAATCGGAAATTTGCAAGCTATCCTGAACAAAGTGCGCACGCAATTCGCTGATCGCGATGCCGGCGGCCGCGGTCTGCAAACGTTCGATCTGCGCACCACGATTCATGCTGTGACCGCGCTCGAAGCGGCCTTGCTCGATCTGCTCGGCCAGCATCTCGGCGTGCCTGTTGCCGCGTTGCTCGGCGAAGGCCAGCAACGCGACGAAGTGGAAATGCTCGGCTATCTGTTCTATATCGGCGATCGCAACAAGACCGACCTGCCGTATGCGAGCGGCGCCGACGGACGCGACGACTGGGAGCGCGTGCGCACCGAACAAGCGCTGACGCCCGAAGCCGTGGTTCGCCTCGCCGAAGCCGCACAAGCCCGCTATGGCTTCAACGACTTCAAGCTCAAGGGCGGCGTATTGTCCGGCGACGCGGAAATCGAAGCGGTGACCGCGCTCGCTGAACGCTTTCCGAATGCGCGCGTCACGCTCGACCCGAACGGTGCGTGGTCGCTCGCGGAAGCCGTGCGCCTGTGCCGCGACAAGCACGACGTGCTCGCGTATGCAGAAGACCCATGCGGCGCCGAGAACGGCTATTCGGGCCGCGAAGTGATGGCGGAATTCCGCCGCGCGACCGGCTTGCCGACGGCGACCAACATGATCGCTACCGACTGGCGCCAGATGGGTCACGCCATCCAGTTGCAGTCGGTGGATATTCCGCTTGCCGATCCGCACTTCTGGACCATGCAGGGCTCCGTGCGCGTCGCGCAGATGTGCAACGACTGGGGCCTCACGTGGGGCTCGCATTCGAACAATCACTTCGATATTTCGCTCGCGATGTTTACGCATGTGGCAGCGGCCGCGCCTGGCAAGATTACCGCTATCGATACGCATTGGATCTGGCAGGACGGCCAGCGTTTGACGCGCGAACCGTTGCAGATCGTCGGCGGCAAGGTGAAGGTGCCGCAGAAGCCGGGGCTAGGCGTCGAAGTCGATATGGATGAACTCGAAAAAGCGCATGCGCTGTATCAGCAACACGGCCTCGGCGCACGCGATGACGGCGTCGCGATGCAGTACCTGATTCCCAACTGGAAGTTCGACAACAAGCGCCCATGCCTCGTGCGCTGATTGCCCGAGACGCAGCCCGTCGCGCGTCCGTTCACATTTGACGATATTCACGCCCTATACAAATGACTTCACCGCAAGAACTGAAAGCGATCGTATCCGAAGGCCTGTTGTCCTTCCCCGTCACTGACTTCGACGCGCAAGGCGACTTCCGCGCCGACACGTACGCCGAGCGACTCGAATGGCTCGCGCCGTACGGCGCGACCGCGCTGTTCGCGGCGGGCGGCACGGGCGAATTCTTTTCGCTTACCAGAAGCGACTACACCAACGTGATTCGCACGGCGACCGAAACATGCAAGGGCAAGGTGCCGATTCTCGCGGGCGCGGGTGGCCCGACGCGCGTCGCGATCGAGTACGCGCGGGAAGCAGAACGCCTCGGCGCAAGCGGCGTGCTGCTGATGCCGCATTACTTGACGGAGGCTTCGCAGGAAGGCATTGCGGCGCACGTCGAGCAGGTGTGCAACGCGGTGAACAACATCGGCGTCATTGTGTATAACCGTGCGAACTCCAGGCTCAATGCCGATATGCTCGAACGGCTCGCGGATCGCTGCCCGAATCTGATCGGCTTCAAGGACGGCGTGGGCGAGATCGAAGCGATGGTGACGATTCGCCGGCGCCTTGGCGAGCGTTTTTCGTACCTTGGCGGCTTGCCTACCGCAGAAGTTTATGCCGCTGCGTACAAAGCGCTTGGCGTGCCGGTGTATTCGTCGGCGGTATTCAACTTTATTCCGAAGACCGCGATGGAGTTCTATCGCGCGATTGCCGCCGACGATCACGCGACCACGTCACGGCTTATCGACGAATTCTTCTTGCCGTATCTGGCGATTCGCAATCGTCGTGCGGGTTACGCAGTGAGCATCGTGAAGGCGGGCGCGAAACTGGTCGGCCGCGACGCGGGACCGGTACGTGCGCCGCTTACCGATCTGACCGGCGAAGAGCTCACGCAGCTCGACGCGCTGATCAGGAAACTCGGCCCGCAATAAGCGGTGCCTATCCGCGTGTTTTGCCGACGGCGGAATGTCTAGCCGCGGCGGAACACGACGTGCGAAATCCGCTGTACGAGCAACGCCGCCGCCAGCGCGGCCACCGCGGTAAGCCACACGCCGATATGAATGGACTGCACCAGCGCATCGCGCGCGGTGTCGATCAATGCGAGCGTGTCGAGCCCTGACGGCTTCATGTCCGCAATCAGCTTCAGGCGCGACGCTTCGTCGATCAGAATGCGCAGATCGACGAAGCGCGGCCGCCATTGCGATGCGGCCGGCTCGCCGAGCACGCTCATCGTCCGCGTGACTACATCTCGATAGTGATGCTGCACGACGGTCGCCACGATGCTCGTGCCCAGCATGCCGCCCACCATGCGCGTGGACTGCAACAGCGCAGTCGTAATGCCGAAGCGCTCGCGGCCCGCAATCTCCTGGCCGAACACATTCAGATTGTTGAGAATGAAACCGAGACCGATGCCGACCGCGGCCATCGGCAATTCGAGCCACAGGTGCGGTGTTTCGGGATTCGCAAACGCAAGGCCGATTGATGCGAACAGCAGTAGCGCAAAGCCGATAGACAGAATTCGCGTCGGCTTCTTCATGTGAATGACGATGCGCGTATTGAGCACACTGCCGAGCGCGATGCATGCGGCGATCGGCGTGGCGAGCAGGCCGGCCTGTTGCGGAGAGAGTCCGAAGCCGCCTTGCAGCAGTAGCGGCGCGAAGAAGATCAGCGAGAACATCACGAAGCCCGACAGCATGCCGAGCGTGAACAGCGTGACGAGTTGCGAGTCCCTGAACAGGTCGAGCGGAATGATCGGATGGGTGGCGCGCTTCTCGCACACGAACAACGCAATTGCGCCGACGATCACACACACGGCGAGCGTGACGTTGCCGGCGGTCAAGCCGTCTTTCGGCACAGCTTCAATGAAAGCCTGCAAGCCGCCGAGCACTGCGGCCACGAGCCCTGCGCCGAGCCAGTCGATCTTGACCTCGCCTTCATGCGGACGCTGAAAGCTCGGCAGATGCGCCCAGATGAAATAGAGCGCCGCTGCACCGACCGGCAGATTGATCAGAAACGTGGAGCGCCAACCCAGATGCTCGCTCATCCAGCCGCCGAGCGACGGCCCCGCCGCCGTGCCGATGCCGTAGGCCGCGGCCATCACCACTTGCCAGCGCACACGCGCGCGCGGATCGGGGAACAAGTCCGGTATCGACGCGAACGCGGTGCCGACCATCATTCCGCCGCCCACGCCTTGCAAGCCGCGCGCGATCACGAGAAACAGCATGTCGTTCGCGATGCCGCATAGCACGGACGCCACCGTGAACGTGATCACCGCGGCAATCACGAAGCGCTTACGGCCGAAGTAATCGCCAAGCCGCCCGAACACGGGCACGGTCACTACCGACGCGAGCAGATAGGCGCTCGCGATCCACGCGTAATACTCGAAACCGTGCAACTCTGCGACGATCGACGGCAGCGCAGTGCTGACGACCGTCTGGTCGAGTGCGACGAGCATGTTGACGAGACCGATGCCGAGCATCGCGAAGAGGGCGTTCCGGAAAGGCAGCGAGGGGGCGGCGGCAGTGGAAGTCACGGATCTGGGCAGGGAGCGATTAAGGTGAAGCGCCGGGCGGCGCAGGATCGAGACAAGCATGTGCCGCAGTTGTCTGACCACTTGGGCGTCATTATACGGGTTTGCCCTTAGTTCAAACTATTGTCTTTGCGCCTTGACGCGTTGGAATGCGTGGCGTCCATCGTCGCGCCGCGTATGCCCCGGCGGCGCGCACCGCACACAGAGGGTTTGTCTCTACACATGCCGCATGAATCGCTGCCGATAAATAAGTCGAGTGGTCGTGTGATGCTGCCGTTCCGCCTGAACCATTGGCGGTTTGCGCAGCCGTTCATCGGCCTCCTTCCAACAGACGACATAGGGGGCGCGAGCATGCACCGATTGAATTTCAAGCAGAAGCTCTGGTTGCCGCTCGTCGTCAGCCTGCTGGCACTCCTTGCCGTGTCGGTGTCGGCGGCGTGGTTGTCGCGTGAGACGCGCGTTGAAGAGCGCAAGCACGATCTGGTGAACGTGGCTCACGTCGGACTCAGCATCGTGAAGGAGTACGCGGCGCTTGCGCAAAGCGGCGCGCTCAGCGAGGCCGATGCGCGCAAGCAGGCACTCGAGCGTCTGCGCGACGTGCGCTACGGCGAGGACGGCTACTTCCTCGTGCTGGACTCGAAGCCGCGCATGGTCATGCATGCGATGAAACCCGCGTTGAACGGCAAGGACCTCGGAGGCGCCGCGGACGCCGACGGCCGTCACCATTACGTGACGTTTGCCGCGACAGCGCAGGCGCCGGAGGGAGGGTTCGTCGATTACGTGTTTCCGCATCCGGGTAATCCGCCGTCGGCTGCGGTCGGCAAGATCGGCTACGTCGTGCGTTACGCGCCGTGGGACTGGATCATCGCGACGGGCGCTTACGTCGACGATATCGACGCCGCTTTCACAGAGTCACTGTATGTGCTCGGCGGCGTGGTGGGCGCGGTGGCGCTATTGCTGTCGGCGCTCGTCACGTTCACCAATCGCAGCATTCAACGCACGATTGGCGGCGACCCGGCCTATGTTGCGCAGGTCGCCGGTGAAATCACGACGGGTAATCTCGTGATCCCGATCGAGGTTCGCCCCGGCGATGACTCAAGTCTTCTGCACACCATGCGACTGATGCGCGACGCGCTTGCGAAGACCATCGTGCAGATCGGCGGCGCGGCCGAGAAGGTGGCGACCGGCGCGCGTGAGATTGCAGCGGGCAATACGGACCTGTCGGCGCGTACCGAGAGCCAGGCGGCCTCGCTGGAAGAGACGGCGGCCAGCATGGAGCAGATGACCGCGATGGTCCGGCAAACTTCGGAGAGCGCGCAGACGGCGAGCCAACTGACCGCTAGTGCCGAGCAGATCGTCACGCACGGCGGACAGATGGCGGCCGAGGCCGTGTCGACGATGCAGGAGATATCGACCGAATCGCACAAGATGGTGGAGATCATTTCGGTGATCGAAGGCATCGCATTTCAGACCAACATTCTCGCGCTGAACGCGGCTGTCGAGGCGGCGCGCGCGGGAGACGAAGGGCGCGGTTTCGCGGTGGTGGCGGGCGAAGTGCGCACGCTTGCCCAGCGCAGTGGATCCGCTGCGAAGGAAATTCGCGCCTTGATCAGCCGCGCGGTGGGCCGCGTCGAGAGCGGTGTTGAACTCGTCGACAAAACCGGCGCGACTATAGAGGCGGCGAGCGAGGCCATTGCGAAGCTCTCCGGTGTGATGCGCGATATCGCCGCGGCCGCCGCCGAGCAAAGCGCGGGCATCGATCAGGTCGGCGACGCCGTCACGCAGATGGACAGCGTCACGCAACAGAACGCCGCGCTTGTCGAGCAGGCCGCCGCGGTGGCGCAGACATTGACCGAGCAGGCGAGACTGCTGGAAGCGTCGATTCATACTTTCCAGGTGGAATACGATTCGCGCGAAGGTGGAGCGGGCGTGGCGGCGGGGCAGGCGGCGGTGAATCGATCGCAGCGGTTAGTCGCCGCTGTTTGAATTCGGGTATCGAGGCCTCAGCGGAAGTCACGATAGTGGCGCTATGCTAGCGGTTTCGTTCGGAGACCCGCATGCCACAAGCGACCCGCACCGCAGCCCTCGCATTGCTGTCATGCGTTGCCTTGACCATCGGCACGTCAGCCGAAGCTGACTCATCATGCGATCAGGCATGCCGCGCGCGCGGCCAGCTTCTCGATCATCGGGTCACGTTGCGGCTTGGCGCTCGCGAGTTCTCGGATCTGCTTGCATCGAGTCCCTCCGGGCAGCGCCTCATGCAAATGGCGGGGCCGCCCGCGTGCGGCGTGCAGGTCGTGTACTTCCGCTACCGGACCATCGGCGGCGCGGACGAACCGGCCACTGCGAGCGGTGCATTGATGATCCCGCAAGGCGATTCTTCCGCATGTAGCGGACCGCGTCCGCTCATGTTGTATGCCCACGGCACCACCGCGTACAGCAAATACAATCTTGCCGACATCGCGCGCACCGATCCGGACAACGGCGGCGCCGGCGAAGGTCTGAGCGTGGCCGCGATGTATGCGGCTCACGGCTATATCGTGGCGGCGAGCAACTATGCGGGCTATGCCGGGTCCGATCTTCCGTACCATCCTTATCTGAACGCGGACCAGCAGTCCGCCGATATGATCGACGCGCTGCGAGCCGCGCGCGCGATGCTGAACGACAACGGCTCGCCAACCGCCACGCGCGAAAACGGCAAGCTCTTCATTACCGGCTATTCGCAAGGCGGTTTCGTCGCGCTGGCGACGCATCGTGCGCTGCAAGCCGCAGGCGTCAAAGTGACAGCGTCCGCGCCGGGTTCAGGTCCTTATGCGCTTGCCGCTACGGCCGACGCGATCATTGCAGGCGAGGTCAACCTCGGCTCCACGCTCTTCACGACGTTGGCCGTAACGGGTTATCAGCATGCCTATAAGAACCTCTATCGCGAGCCGGCCGCGTTCTTCGAAGCCCCTTATGCGCAGGGTATCGGACAACTGCTGCCGAGCGCGCAACCTCTCAACGCACTTTTCTCGCAAGGCAAACTGCCGTCGACGCATCTTTTCAGCAGTACTCCACCGGCGCCGCAATTCGCGTCGCTAACGCCGCCCGCGTCGCCTGCATTGACGCCGTCCGCATTGACGCCGCTATTTGCCGCAGGTTTCGGCGATGCCAATCTGGTGCGTAACGCGTACCGCCGCGCGCTTCTCGAAGACGCGGCGGCGAATCCCGATGGCGCTTTCCCCACTGAAACCGCAAGCCTCGCGCCCGCCGCGAATCCCGGGCATCCGCTGCGGCAGGCGTTCAAGCGCAATGATCTGCGTAACTGGGTTCCCAAGGCGCCCGTCCTGCTATGCGGCGGCGGCTCCGACCCAATGGTGTTCTTCTTCAACGCCCGCATCGAGCAGGCCTATTGGCTTAACGCGAAGGTCCCTGCGGGACTGACTTCGGTGCTGGACGTGGACTCGTCCGTTACCGGACCCGACGATCCATTCGCAGCCGTCAAGCAGGGCTTTGCAAAAGCGAAGGCTTCGATTGCGCGCGAGGCCGTTGCCGCAGGCGCGGCGGATGGCGGCGCGTCTGCTGTATTGCGGTCCTATCACGGAGGGCTCGTTGCGAGCTCGTGCATGGTTGCCGCGCGAGCATTCTTCGCGAACTTCTGAGCGGGCCTGCTTATCGTTGCGACGACGCACGACGCACGACGCACGACGCCGCCGACGCCGTCAATTGCCGAACAACGTGCTCTGCATTCCGCGCGCAGGCGCCGGGCGTGCGCGTTTGGCAGCGACGCGGGCCGCGTCTGCGGGCCCTTGCGTTTGCGTATCCGCGGCGGCTTCGAGCGATGTTTGCCCCGCTTCCAACGAGAGCAGCAGCATCTTGTTCGCCAACCCGCCCGCGAAGCCGGTGAGCTCGCCCGACGCGCCGATCACCCGATGACACGGCGTCACAATGGAAATCGGATTTCTGCCGTTTGCCGCGCCGACTGCGCGCACCGCGTTGATATTGCCGATCTGCACGGCGATTTGCGCGTAAGTGCGCGTCTGGCCGAACGGAATCGTCTGTAACGCGGCCCACACTTTTTTCTGAAACTCGGTTCCTTCGAAGTGGAGCGCGAGATCGAACGTCTGCCGGTTGCCGGCGAAATATTCATTCAGCTGATGCTCGGTTTCCAGAAGGATGGGGCGATCGCCGGCTTCAACCAACCCTGCGAGCCGCACGCGGTTCGGCTTGTCGTTCTCCCATAAAATTGCGGCCAATCGCTCGCCGTTGGCAACGAGCTTCAATTTGCCTACTGGGGAATCCATCAGCTTGTAAGCGTAAGTCACTTGTCTGCTCCTGCAATTGAAGTGAGACTGCGCGGCACGAGGCTGCGAACTCGCGGTGCGCGACGATCCGAGTGTGGACTTCGCGCCGGCTAGAAACACTTCGGATCTTGCTGTCCATATCGTCGTCAAGTATGAAGGATTTATGCGTGAGACTGTCAGCTATCGCGAAGCGGCAGCGTTGCTTCGTTCGCTGCGCAGAAGCGCCTCACGATGCGACTCAGTAGAATTGAGCCTTCGTGCACGACGGGCGCGGGCCACCGGATCTTTTTACGACTGTGACAACGACACTGGAACAACTTCGAGCGGGACAGCTATCTGGCGCACGCCAACTGAAACTCGCGTGCGGGCTCACCGAATTTCCGCGCGAGATTCTGGATCTCGCCGATACGCTCGAAGTTCTCGATCTTTCGGGTAATGCGCTCTTCGCGTTGCCGGACGATTTTGCGCGGCTACGCAAGTTGCGCATGGTGTTCGCGTCCGATAATCCCTTTACGGAGCTTCCCGAAGTACTTGGGCAGTGTCCGCAGTTAAGCATGGTCGGCTTCAAGGCGAATCGCATCCGTAGGGTCGCCGGCAACGCATTGCCGCCACGGCTGCGCTGGCTGATTCTCACGGACAACGAGATCGACGCGTTGCCGCCACAAATCGGCGACTGTACGCATTTGCAGAAGTTGATGCTGGCGGGTAATCGTCTGCGCTTTCTTCCTGAAGAACTGGCCGCGTGTTCGCGGCTCGAATTGCTGCGGCTCGCCGCGAATCGGCTCGACGAATTGCCGGCATGGTTGTTTCGCATGCCGCGGCTCGCTTGGCTCGCCCTTGCGGGCAATCCATTTGCGGATGCACTGGAAGGCGCAGCGTTGGCCGATACCCCCATCGCCGAAATCGGCTGGGACGATTTACGCTTGCAGGAGCAATTGGGCGAGGGCGCCTCGGGACTCATCTATCGCGCCGAGCTTGGCGGGCAGCATGGCGCACCACGGTCCGTCGCGGTCAAGCTGTTCAAAGGCGCCGTCACGAGCGACGGTTTGCCCGACTGTGAAATGGCAGCTTGCATCCGGGCCGGCGATCACCCGAACCTCATTGCGGTCGCGGGGAAAGTGAAAGGTCATCCCGCAAACGCGCATGGCCTCGTGATGGAACTGATCGAACCGCAATTCCGCAATCTCGCGGGGCCACCGAGTTTCGAGTCGTGTACGCGAGACATTTACGAGGCGGGCGCGCGTTTCCAATCGGCCGACGTCGTCGAAATCGCGCACGGCATTGCATCGGCGGCGTGTCATTTGCATCGACGCGGCGTCATGCACGGCGACCTCTACGCGCACAACATTCTGCACGACGGCGAAGCGCGTGTATTGTTAGGAGACTTTGGCGCCGCATCTTTCTATTCGACGGATAACCGAGAAAGGAGCGTTGCGCTCGAGCGCCTGGAAGTGAGGGCGTATGGTTGTCTGCTTGAGGAGTTGATCGACCGTTGTGGCCGTTGCGACCATTACGATTCGGGCGATTGGGCCGATTCCATTGACCAACCACGCGTCGCTGAAAAACTAGCCGGGTTGAGAGACAGTTGCCTCAGCGAAGACGTTCAAAGCCGGCCGCTATTCGAGCAGATAGCAACGGATCTGTTGGCGCTGAAGGCCCGGTGATGTTGAACATGCGAACCGCTTGCGGGTCAATTAGTCGGCATTCGTCCGCTGGCGTTGATGCTGTCGACGGACGCTGTCAGCAAGGAGAGAAACCATGACGCAGAGAATGCGCCGCCGCGTGCTGATCGCCGGTGCACTTGCTGCGGCCGGGCTCGCGCGTGCAGCCGGCGCAGCAACCGTGGAAGGCGGCACGCCGAAGATCGCGCTTGTGCTGAAGTCGCTCAGCGATCCGTTCACTGTCGCAATGGCTAACGCGGCGAAAAACTATCAGCAGCATTACGCGTCGCAATTCGCGTTGATGGTTCGCGGAACCGCCACGGAGCCCGATACGACGGGACAGATTCGCATTGTCGACGAGATGATCAGGGCGAAGATGAACGCGATCGTGATTGCGCCGTCCGGATCGAAAGCGCTGACGGCCGTGGTGGCGCGCGCGATCAACGCAGGCATCATCGTAGTGAGCATCGACAATCCGCTCGACGACGCATTGCAGGACGCCGCGAAAATCTCGGTGCCGTTCGTCGGACCGGATAATCGCAAGGGCGCGATGCTCGTGGCGAACTATCTTGCCGAGCGGCTGAAGGCCGGCGACCAGGTGGGGATCATCGAGGGCATTGCCGCCGATCGCAACGCGCAGCAGCGCACGGCCGGCTACAGCGAAGCGATGAACGCGGCCGGCATGCAGGTGGTCGCTAGCGAGGCTGCCGATTGGGAGTATGGCAAGGGCCGCGACGTCGCGTCGAAAATGCTCGGCCAGCATCCGCAGATTCGCGGTTTGCTATGCGCGAACGACAACATGGCAATGGGCGCGGCGGACGCTGTTCGCGACGCGGGCCGAACCGGCGGCGTTTATATCACTGGCTATAACGCGATCGAAGCGATCAAACCGTTGATCGCCGACGGCCACGTGCTCGCCACCGTCAATCAGTTCGCCGACCGCCAGGCCGTGTTCGGCATGGACGTCGCGTTGAAAGCGGTGACCGAGCAGCGAAAGCAGCGCGAACTGTCGAGAACGATAGAGACGCCGCTGCAACTGGTGACGGCGGCGAAGCGATAAACCGCCTGCTGAGCGGTAATCGAACGGGCGGCCGCCTGTCTGTTGACCGGCTTTCGACCTTGCTCTTGACGCGGCACGGACCGCCGTCCGCCGTCCGCGTGCCTCAGCGCTTAACACCCGTGACGACGGTTAAAGCGACGGTTAGAACGTATCCCAGCCGTCCGTTCGCGTCGCAGCAGCCCCAGCCCCAGCCCCGGCCCCAGCGGCGGGGCGCAAGCTAGCCAAAGCAGCGCGTTTGTTCGCCACAGTTCTATTGTTTGCAGAGGCGGTTCGCGCACGCGGCGCCGCGGAACTTGCAACTGAAGACGCCTGCGATGCCGGCACCGCAGCGCCTTCGAGACGGAAGAACGACACGGACTGATTCAACTGCCGGCCCTGGTCTTCGAGCGATTTCGACGCGGCCGCCGCTTCTTCCACCAGCGCCGCGTTCTGTTGCGTCACCTCGTCCATCTGCGTGATCGCCTGATTGACCTGTTCGATTCCACGACTCTGTTCCGCCGACGCCGACGCGATTTCGCCCATGATGTCGGTCACGCGTGCAACGGCTTGCGTGACTTCCGCCATTGTCATTCCCGCCTTGTCCGCGAGTGACGACCCATCGTGGATCTTCTGCACTGACGTGCTGATCAGATCCTTGATCTCTTTTGCCGCGCTCGACGAGCGTTGCGCGAGGTTGCGCACCTCGCTTGCCACCACCGCGAAGCCGCGGCCCTGCTCGCCGGCACGCGCGGCTTCCACGGCGGCATTGAGCGCCAGGATATTCGTCTGGAACGCAATGGCTTCGATCATGCCGGTGATTTCGGCGATACGTGTGGAGTTTGCGCTGATCTCGCCCATCGTCCCCACCATCTGGCCGACCACGCCATTGCCCTTCAGCGCCACCTCGGATGCATTGGCGGACAAGGTGCTTGCCTGCTGCGCGTTCTCCGCGTTCTGCTTCACCGTGGCGGTCAACTCTTCCATGCTCGATGCGGTTTCCTGAAGGGACGACGCCTGTTGCTCGGTGCGCGACGAAAGGTCGACGTTGCCCGACGCAATCTCGCTGGAGCCGGTCGCGATGCTGTCCGCCGCATTGCGGACATTGCCGATCAGGCGAACGAGGCTCGACTGCATCTCGCCCATCGACGCAAGCACGCTGCCTGCCGGTGCATTGCTCGCACCCGGAACGGGGCGCAAGTCGCCTTCCGCGACGCGCCGCGTGACCTCCGCGAGCGCGACCGGCTCCGCCCCGAGCGCACGCAGCAAGCCGCGTGTGATAACGATCCCCGCTACGACTGCGAGCGCGACAGCAGCGAAGCAGAAGACGATCAGCACGTTGCGCTGATGGGCGAACTGCTCTTTCGAATCCAGCGCCGACTGCGTCGCATGTTCGTGCGTGACGTCGGCGTATGCATTCGAAGCCTTGATCAATGCACTGAGCAAGGGTCTGCATCTGGTCGCGATATCCGCGATCGCCGCCTCATGCTGTCCATTCAAGGCGAGCCTGTCGATCTCCAGCGCGACCGGCCGATAGAGCTGTTCGATACGGGATATCTCGCCAGCAAGACTGCGCGCCTTATCGCTCATGTCCTGTGCGCGAGCCACCATCGCATTGAACTTCTCGAGATTGTTCTCGACCCGCTTCTCTGCATCGAGCACGGCGGCCTTTTCTATTTCGATGTCCGCCGACGACGAAACCAGCACCAGGTTGCGTACTGCCATCGCACGGTCGTCGACCGCGTTGCGCACAGACTCGGCCATCTGCGCGCGCGCATTGACGCCACTCACAAAGCCGGCGAAGCGCTCGTTTGCATCATTGAGCGCGTTCAGCGATATCGCCGAGACGATCAATACGACGACCGCAAGTGAACCGAACGCGGCGCCCAGCTTTGCCTTTTCCGACAGGTTATGAAAATTCATGATTGTGGACTCCAGTCGCCACTTTTCTGGCCGAAAACTACTTAAGACTTTCGATTCCCCTTTACTACCCAACGGGGGCGGCATCACGCGATGGAAGTGAGTTTGCGCCGGTGCTAAACGCAATAACGGCCCACGGATCTCTTGCCGTAGGGCGACTAGCCCTGGCAATGCGAGCGCAAAGGTTTGCGCATGATTGAAATTCACTATGAAGCAATCGCTCAACGAGAGATCAATGCGCGCACCGTCGTTTAGCGGCAATATGACGTTCGCGTGACTCGGTGATGGCGGCCATCGCGGGTTCATCTTGGGCTGGTAAATTGCGGGGTGTGAACAAACCCGAAGCGGAAGCAGGCACCGAACGATTTATGAAATCTGAACTTCTGCTGCAAACCTACGGCTCGGATTCATCGGGCATCGTGTGCGGTTTTGTCTTTTCACCGACGCAACCCGGCCGACCCATTTCAGCCGACGACGCGCTGGAATGGCTGCATGCGCTGCAAAGCGCAGGCGCTGACGCGCATACCGACGAATTTTTGTGGCTGCATTTCAACCTCGCGCACAGCGCGAGCGAGCGCTGGATGCGAGCGCAACTCGAATTGCCCGAGACTTTTTTCGACGCATTGCGTGAGGGCTCGCACTCGACGCGCATCGAGCAGGCGGACGGCGCGCTGCGCGCCGTGGTCAACGACGTGATGTTCAACCTGGAGTTCATCCCGTCGGAGATCGCCACGTTATGGATTTACGCGCACCAGCGAATCATCGTCACGGCGCGCCTGAAGCCGCTGCGTTCCGTGGACCGGTTGCGCGCGTCGGTCAAAGAAGGCGAGATTTTCCGCTCGCCGGTGGAACTGCTCGTTCATCTGATGCGCGACCAGGCCGACCTGCTCGTGCAGATCGTCCGCCGCACGAGCACGGACGTGGATCGCATCGAGGACCGTTTTCTCTCGCAGCGGCCGACGCAAAACCGGCTCGACCTCGGCGCGATGCGACGCATGTTGACCCGCTTGCAGCGGATGCTCGCACCGGAGCCGGGCGCGATTTTTCGCCTGCTCGCAAGGCCGCCTCGCTGGCTTCATCCGGAAGACGTGCAGGATTTGCGCGAGTCGACGGAAGAGTTCTCGGTGGTGCTCTCCGACATGGCAGGTCTGATCGAACGCGTCAGGCTGCTGCAGGAAGAGATCATTTCCCGGCTGGAAGAACAGAATAACCGCACCCTGTTCACGCTCACCCTGGTCACGGTTCTGGCGATGCCGATCAACATCGTCGCGGGGTTCTTCGGTATGAACGTGGGCGGCATTCCATTTGCCGAGAATCATCACGGCTTCTGGGTCATGGTGGTGCTCGTGGCCTGCTTTACGGGGCTGACGGCATGGTGGGCGTTTCGCCGGAGAAAGGACCGGTAGCCCGATGCGCCGGCGCGACTCGCGCATACTATCGCCGATGCCGCGCGTGCCGATAGCGCGGCAGCATCAAAACGAAGTCTGTCCGTACGAGGGCTGTGCCAACGGACGCTATAGAAAAATCAGAGGCCGCACGCCGCATGTGCGACCGACAATAACGCCAAAAGACCATGTCCAATTCCCTTGCGCTGCTCGCCACCGTATTCGTCTCGTGTCTTTCGAGCGCGGCTGTGCTGGGCTACCTTGCACGGCGTAAGGTAGCCGGATTGCGTCGCTGGCTTGCCGCGCATTGCCTGTTCGCCACCGCATCCGGCGTGCTGTTTGTCGTGCACGCTCGTCCTTCGGCGACCGTGATGCTTGCTTCGTGCATGCTCGTGCTTGCCGGCGCACTGCTCATGCTGCAAGGCTGCCGCGCATTCGTCGGCGAGCCGCCGTATCGAACTGGCGAGCATCTCGCGTTGGGCATGTTCGCGTGTGCCCTCGTCTACTGGACGTGGGTCTCGCCGACGATCAGCGCCAGAGCCGCGGCTATGTCGTTCGCGCTTGCGTATGCGCGCATCGCCGTAGGGTGGACGATCTGGCGCGCGCGTGTGCGCGGGCGGCCGCAATACGGTCACTGGCTCGTGCTGTGCGCAGCGCTTGTCGGCGGCATCGTATATTTGGCGCGGGGTGTTCTCAACGCTTTTTTCGCCGATCCCTCGATGGAGTGGCCGAAGCACATCGCTCCGGACTTCGCCTTTCTCGGCGTCAGCATTCTCTCGTTGCCGATCCTCTCGATCGGGCTCGTGATGCTGGCCAACGACCGGCTGATGCAGCAGGTCGAGCACCTCGCCACATTCGACGACCTGACCGGCGCGCTGGTGCGCCGCGCGTTCATGACTCGCGGCGCAACGCTTTCGCACACGGCACGTGCCGCGCACACTGAACTGTGCGTTGCGATTATCGACATCGACGATTTCAAGACGATCAACGATCGACACGGACATGCCGCAGGCGACCGCGTTCTCGCCGACTTCGGCGCCGAAGTGCATCGGCACATGCGTGCCGGTGACGTGTTCGGTCGACTGGGCGGCGAAGAGTTCGCGATACTTTTCCCGCATACGTCGATGGCGGAAGCGGCTCAACGGGTCGGCAGCATGCTCGCCGCGGTCAGTTGCCCGCCGCCGGGTGCGAATGGCAAGCTGGCCTATGCGTTCAGTGCCGGCATCAGCGAATGCGCGCAGGCGGAGAGTTTGAGCGACGCGCTGGCCGCCGCCGACGCAACGCTCTATCGCGCGAAACGGGCCGGCAAATGCCGGATCGAACTGGCGCGGACCGAACGCGTGCGCCATGCCGCGAACGACATCGCACGTTCGGTGTATTAACGCCCATGTGTTGACTGCCGGGAGACGGCGCTGCGAATTCACGCGAATCCACGCCAATGGCCGGGTGAGCGTGCGAGTGTTACCGCATGACGGGTTCGACATTTGCATTGGAAGTTCGCGCGCACGGCGCGGCCCGTCGCGCTGAACGCGGGCAGCAACCGCACGTGCATCTGAGCGCCAAGCAGGAGGACTAGCGTCGGTCAATGCGGCTGCTCGATCATCAGATAGCGGATCACCAGTGCGGGATCAGGCGAAGTAACCAGAGAAGCGCACCACAGGGGAAAAAATCAGGTGAAGAATTTTTTCGAAAAAGGCACGTCACGAGTTGGTTCCTAATCGCTCCGGTTCCGGCCGACAGCCCAGACTGTCAAATAAAATTTGACAGTCTGTCAATTGCACACGGGATTGTCTACGGTCATTGTTCACCGCACAATCTGCCGACAGATCCTCCGGAACCGACGGCCTGCTTAAAGAGGCGGCCATAATTCGAGGGGCGTAATGCTCTCGCTGCCTCGATTCCTCATCAAATGGCCCCTCGAGCGGGTCGAGACAAAAACTAGAGACATCATGCAGACTGACAACCTCGCCTTGCCGCTTGCCGGCGTCCGCGTACTGGACTTTTCGCGCATTCTCGCCGGACCCTGGTGCGCTATGGTCCTCGCCGATCTTGGCGCTGAAGTCATCAAGGTCGAGCACCCCGAGCGAGGCGATGACACCCGCGACTGGGGCATGCGCGTAGGCGCCACGGAGACTGCCTATTTCAACAGCGTCAACCGGAACAAGCGCTCGGTCACCCTGAATCTGCAGTCGCCGGAAGGCGTCGAGCTTGCGCGCGCGCTCGTGCGCAAGAGCGATATCGTCATCCAGAACTTCAAAGTGGGTGACGCGGCGAAGCTTGGCCTAGGCTATGACGATTTGCGTAAGGACCGCGAAGATCTGATTTACTGCTCGATCTCGGGTTATGACCACACCGGCCCGGAAGCGACGCGTCCGGGCTACGATCTCGTCGTCCAGGGCGAAGCCGGGCTGATGGGTATCAACGGCGAAGCCGGCCAGTCTCCGTTGAAATTCGGCGTGGCTGTCGTCGATCTGTTCACCGGCATGTATTCAGCGCAGGCGATTCTGGCGGCGCTCTACCAGCGCCAGCGCACCGGGCAAGGCCGCTCGATCGAGATGGCTTTGTACGACTGCGGCCTGATGATCACCGCGTACTACGGGCTCGAAGCCTTGCTAATGGGCGAAGATCCGCCCCGCTATGGCAATGCGCATCCTTCGATCGTGCCGTACGGCGTCTTCGATGCAGCCGACGGCCCACTCGTGGTGACCGTCGGCAATAACGCGCAGTTCGTACGCTTCTGTCGGGACGTGATCGAGCGGCCTGATCTCGCGACCGACCCGCGCTTCCTGACGAATCTGAACCGGTCGAAAAATCGCGCAATGCTCCTGCCGGAAATTCATCGCGAACTCGCCAAACGCAGGCGTGATGGACTGCTTGAGTCGCTGGCTCGTTCGAACATTCCATGCGGCGAAGTATTGGGTCTTCATGAAGCGCTGACGTCGACACGTACCCGCGACGCCGGGCTTGTGACGTCCCATCCGCATCCGGTGGGCGGCAAGGTAGATGTGTTTGCGCCACCCTACCGCTTCGACGGCGAACGGTTGCCGGTCCGCGCCATTCCGCCAACGCTTGGCGAGGGTACGTCGGACGTTTTGAGCACGCTACTCAATGTATCCGCTGACCGTCTCTCGCTTCTGAAGGCTAACGGCGTGATCTGAACGCGCCCTGAGCAACGGCATTGCAACGGTGCCGACGAACCCGTCCGTCGCGACGGGTTCGAAGTAACTTCTCAAGTCCCCCATCGCTGTTTCCCCCTCCGTCTTCACCGCCAAAGGCCGCCCGAGCGCATTGTCGACGCGCTCAGCGGCACTGTTGCACGCGTGGTGCGCATCGAAAGGGTTTATCCCAATGTTGCATGTGACAGTGTGATAAAACCGAGTGACAAAATGATAAAAGCGGTTCCCTCACTTTCCCTACAGTTCCAATCAACGGATCGCGTTAGCGCAACCGGCCACCAATCCCAGTTTGGAGACGCCCAATGAATTTTCTCGACGATAGCCTCTTCCCCGAAGTTCAGGAAAAACTCGTGATCCAGGTCGCGCCGTTTGGCCCGCAGTGGGTTCCGAGCGACTCAGACGACATCCCGATCACGATGGACGAACAGATCCAGAAGGCAGTGGACTGCTACAACGCCGGCGCTACGGTGCTGCACGTGCATGTGCGCGAGGAAGACGGGAAGGGCTCCAAGCGCCTGTCCAAGTTCAACGAGAGTCTCGCCCGGCTGCGCGAAGCGGTGCCCGATATGGTCCTGCAGGTGGGCGGCTCGATTTCTTTCGCACCGGAATGCGAGGGCCAGGAAGCCCGGTGGCTCGATTACGACACGCGGCACATGCTCGCGGAACTCGATCCGAAACCCGACCAGGTCACGATCGCGATTAACTCCAGCCAGATGAACATCTGCGAGTTGCTCACGCCGGACGACGTGATGGGCACCATTCTCGAGAAGCCTGAATATTTCAACGCCTATTCGGAAATGGTCGTCGATGCGAAGCCGTCATTCTTTATCGAGCACCTGCGCCGCCTGCAGGCGGCCGGCATTCAGCCTCATTTCATGCTGGGCCACGTGCACCAGCTCGAGAGCGTCGAGCGGCTGATCCGCCGCGGCCTCTACACCGGTCCCTTGGTGCTCAACTATGTCGCGATCGGCGGCGGCGCGGCGGGCCTGCATCCAGCCGACCTGATCGAATTCGTTCGACGCACGCCCGATGGAGCGATTCTGACGATTGAAAGCGCAATGCGCGCCGTGTTGCCGATGAACGCGATGGCCATCGCGATGGGACTGCATGTGCGCGTGGGAATCGAGGACAACCTCTGGGGCCGCAAGGGCGAGCGCATGACGTCGGTGCAGCAGATCGAGCAGAGCGTACGCATTGCCCGCGAGCTCGGCCGCGACATCGCAACGGGCGAAGACGCAAAGCGCATCTATCAGATCGGCGAGCAGTACCGCAGCGCCGACGAAACGATCGCCGCCCTCGGCATGGCGCCGAATCGCAAATCTACTCAGCGCGGCTTCACGGTACCGGGCCGCGCGTGAATCCACGGCGCACATCTCTCCACCTTCAGACTGGAAAGAGCATGACACTACGTAACAGGATTGCGCTGGTCACTGGCGTGGGCCCAGGACTCGGTCTGGCATGCGCGGACGCTCTTGCCGCCGAGGGCGCCAGCGTCGTCATATGCGACGTCGACGAAAACGCGCTGGCGGTGGCCCGCGCCGCTGTCGAAGCACGCGGCGCCGAATGTCTTGCACTCCGGTGCGACGTGTCGTCGAGCGAAGAGGTCAGGCATATGTTTGCGCAGATCACAGAGCGCTTCGGCACGTTGCATGTCCTAGTTAACAACGCCGCGCTGACGCCTAATCGTCCTATCGACACCGAACGACGCAATAAGCTGTACGCGTATATGCAAACGCCCATGCCACGTCAGTCGCTGAAATTCACCAGCGAAATCAGCGACGAAGAATGGCATCGCTACTGGGGCGTCAACGTCCACGGTGTGTTTTATTGCACGCGTGAGGCGTTGAAACTGATGGAACCTCAGCTCGACGGGAAGATCATCAACATTGCCTCGATTGCCGGACTTTCGACCAAAAGCGCGCACAGCCCGCACTACTGTGCCACGAAGGGCGCGGTCATCGCCTTCACGAAGTCGGTTGCCTTCGAAGTGGCCGGCGCCAATATCTTTGTGAACGCGATGGCGCCGGGCGGCGTCGCCACGCCGGCATTCAACGACTATCTCGATAAGATCGGCGAAGACGCCCGCAACCGGTTGTGGCAAAGCTGTCCGTTAGGGCGTTTTGGCACCGTAGAAGAATATGCGTCGACAGTGGTCTATCTTGCGGGTAATCACTATCTCGTTGGCCAGGTTATCAGCCCGAACGGAGGCGCGGTGATATGAGTACGAAATTATCCCAACCGGACATGACGACAAGCATGAGCGATCGACAGCCCACACCGAACTACGACACGATGCGCGCCGCAGGTCTCGTTGCCCCCACGCTCGATCCGCTCGCCGAATGGGATCCTGAGTGGACCGAGTCGTTCATGAAGCTCAGCCAGAGCGCCCACACCAGCGACGTGCTCGATCCGCGCCTCGTGGCGCTGATCCGGTTGAACATCGACGTGACGGCCACGCATATGTATGGCCCTGGCGTGCGTCGTCATGTTCGCGACGCATTGCGACTGGGTGTCACGCGAGCGCAGATTCTCGAGGTGTTCAAGCTTGCGAGCGTAGTCGGTATTCACGCATGCGCGCTCGGTGTACCGATTCTTTCCGAAGAACTCGCGAGTGCGGGGCTGTCGGACGAACCAGCGCCTGCCACGTCGACGCCAGTTTGTGATCATGTGCGCGCGAGTGGGATGTTCAATCCGCTGTGGGAGACGATCTATCGGTGGGACCCGCAATATCTCGAGAAATTTCTCGCGATGGGTCTGGGTCTGTGGCGCGACAACGTTCTGCCACCGTTGTGGATCGAGTTCCTTTGCATCGCGGGCGACGCCGCAATCACGCATATGTACGCGCACGGCACGCGGCGTCACATCAAGGCGGCGCTCGAACTCGGTGCGACGCGTGAGCAGATTCTGGAAGTGCTGAAAATAGTCAGCCTGCAAGGCATCGAGGCATGCGAGCTCGCCGTGCCTTTGCTGGAGGCCGAATGCGCGGAGCAGGACCGTGCCCGGCGTAATACGGTTTAAGGCAGGGCCGTGCCTTCCGCGTGACGCGTCGCATAAGGCATGCGTGCGGAGCCTTCACCATGCGACGGCGACTCTGCGCCGTCGCACTGAATGTAGCAGATGGAGACACCATGAGTCATGCCGCTTTACAGGCTGAGGCGATCAGCGGGTCGCGTTCATCGCGCGAAGTCCGGGAGACATATCACAAGATCGCCTGGCGGCTGCTGCCGTTCCTGTTTCTGGCCTACGCAGTCAACGCGATCGACCGGATCAACATCTCTTTCGCCAAACTGCGCATGGCGCAGGATCTCGGTCTGACCGATGCCGCCTACGCCATCGGAGCCACAGCGTTCTTCGCCGGCTACATTCTCTTCGAAATCCCGAGCAATCTGTATATGCAGCGTGTCGGCGCACGCGCCACGCTGACCCGTATCATGATTCTGTGGGGACTCGTCACTATGCTCACCGGCATGGTCTTGACACCGGTGCAGCTTTACATCGCGCGATTTGTCCTCGGTATTGCGGAAGCAGGCTTCTTTCCCGGCGTCATTCTTTATATGACCTACTGGTTTCCGTCATGGAAACGAGGGCGGATCACGTCGATTTTCTTCATGGCGGGTTTTGTCGCGGGAATGATAAGCGGGCCACTAGCCGGCGCAATCATGACTGAACTCGACGGTTGGCATGCGATGAAGGGATGGCAAACGCTGTTCATCCTGGAAGGCATTCCTGCGGTGTTGCTCGGCGCATTCGCGTGGTACTGGCTCGACGATCAGCCCGTGCACGTCAAATGGCTCACCGATCAACAGAAGGCGATTGTCGCCGACAATCTGCGACTCGACCGTGAATCGAACAATGCGCCGGCGCGCACGTTCGGGAGCATCATCCGCGATCCCCGTTCTTACATTCCTGGCATTGTATTTTTCGCGATTTATTGCGCGACCAACACGGTCGCCTACTGGATGCCGTCAATGCTTCAAGGCGCGGGATTCACCGATGTGCGCAGCATCGGTTTGATTGCGAGTGGACCGTATGTACTCGGCGCGGTCGCCATGTATTTGCTGGGACGCAGTTCGGACCGTCGTCTGGAGCGCCGCTGGCACCTCGCGGCAACCATGTCGACTGCGGCATTCGCCTTTTTCCTGATGCATCTCGTATATGCGAACGCGTTGCTATCGACTGTTTTTATGACTGTCGGCGCGGCGGCTTGCCTGGCGGCAGTGCCCGTGTTCTGGACCATTCCGCCGGCATTCTTCAACGGCCGTGCAGCGGCAGGTGGCATCGGGCTAGTGAGTAGCCTGGGCTCAATCGCCGCGGTAGTCAGTCCGATCACCGTCGGCGCAATAAAAATGCACACCGGAAGTCTCTACATTGCGTTCGACGTAATCGGCGTGATCCTACTGGTGGGCGTGATTGTGCTGCTCACCGGCATCCCGGCCGCGGCTCTTCAGCAACGCCGGCAGTAGAACGCTCGATTTCATATTTTCCTTTATCAGCGGTATCTCACGCGCCCAGGCGATCTTGCCGGGTGCGGGGAAACGGCTGCTCTCGCTTCGTCCAGGGAAAACGGAATGAATAGCTCGATGATGCAGATGCCACTGCTCATTTCCTCGTTGCTCGTGCATGCGGAGCGCCATCACGGCGACCGTGAGATCGTCTCGCGACGCGTCGAAGGCGATGTGCACCGAATGACCTTTCGACAGCTGGCACAGCGTGCGAGACAACTTGCCAACGCTCTTGCCGCGCTCGGCATCAGATCTCCCGACCGTGTCGCTACGCTCGCATGGAACGGGCATCGGCATATGGAGCTGTATTTCGCCGCGTCCGGTTCCGGCGCCGTGCTCCACACATTGAATCCGCGTTTGCATCCTGATCAGTTGCTTTACATCGCCGATCACGCCGAAGATCGCGTGCTGTTCTTCGATCTGACCTTTCTTCCGCTAGTGGAGGAAGTCGCTAAACGAAGCACCACGTTGAAAACCTTTGTCGCGATGACCACCCGGGATCACATGCCGGACTCCAGTATCGCGGAGCTGCAGTGCTACGAGGACCTGCTCGACGAGCAGCCTGGCGATTTTGCATGGCCCATGCTCGACGAGAATCAGGCAGCGTCGATGTGCTACACGTCCGGCACCACAGGCATGCCCAAGGGCGTTGTCTACAGCCAGCGCTCGACGGTGCTGCACACCTACGCGGCTGCTTTGCCCGATGCGCTCAACTGCTCGTCGGGCGACGTGATTCTGCCAGTGGTTCCGATGTTTCATGTGAACGCATGGGGCTTGCCGTACATCGCTTGCATGGTCGGCGCGAAGCTGGTGTTTCCTGGACCTGCACTCGACGGCGAATCGCTTTACAACCTGATTGAATCCGAAGGCGTCACGCTGTCAGCGGGTGTGCCGACTGTATGGCAGAGCCTGCTGACATGCGCTGATCAGCATGACCTCACATTCACCACCATGCGGCGCACTGTGGTCGGCGGCGCGGCGTGTCCACCGGCCATGTTGCGTCGGTTCCAGAATCGCTATGACGTGGAGGTTTTGCACGCGTGGGGCATGACTGAACTGAGTCCGCTCGGCACGGTATGCAGTTTGACCGGTGCGCAACGCACGAAACCCACGCAGCAACGCGAAGCGATTCAGGCCAAACAGGGGCGTGCGGTATTTGGTATTGACATGAAGCTCGTCACGGATGACGGCCGGGAGCTTGCTTGGGACGGCGAGAGTGCGGGGAACCTGCTCGTGCGTGGCCCGTGGGTTGCGGCCGGTTACTTTCGTCATGAAGGCACGGCACCGCTTATCGACGGCTGGTTTCCAACTGGCGATGTCGCCCGCATCGACCCGCAAGGTTTTATGCAGATCACGGACCGAAGCAAAGACGTGATCAAGTCCGGTGGGGAATGGATCAGTTCCATCGACATCGAGAATCTGGCGATGTCGCATGAAGCCGTTGCGACGGCCGCCTGCATTGGCGTCAAACATCCGAAGTGGGACGAGCGGCCACTGCTGGTCATAGTCCGGAAAGCTGGTGCCCACGTGTCCCGCGAAACGCTGTTGACGTTCATGGACGGCAAGATCGCGAAATGGTGGATACCCGACGACGTCGTCTTCGTCGATTCGATTCCTCTCGGCGCAACCGGCAAGGTGCAGAAAAGCCTTCTACGCGAACAGCTCGCGCCGATACCCGACTAGGCACCGATTCAGATTCACAAACAAAGCACCACAAAAGGGAGACGGCATGAAACTGAAGTTGATGGTCGGGTTGGCGGTAATGGCATTTGGCACAGCGGTTCACGCGCAAGCGTCGGTCACGTTGTATGGCGCAGTCGACGGCGGCCTGCTATATCAAAGTACATCGGCAGCATCGTTTAGGCCTACAGAAAAAAATCTCGGCAAGATCTATCGGTATAAGGATGCGGGCATCTATTCGAGCTTCTGGGGGCTGAAAGGCGTAGAGGATATCGGCGGCGGCTACGCCGTCAACTTCAGATTGCAAGGTGTGCTCGATACCGGAACCGGCAAGCTTGGGCTGTCGGATACGGCGGGCGTGCCGGGCTTTTTCAACCAGATTGCGACTGTTGGTGTCAGCGGCCCCTTTGGTTCGATCAACGCGGGCCGCCAGATCGTGCCGATGATCTATGCGATGGCGGAGACCGATGTCCGCGCATCGCAGTATTTCGGCAGCATTCTGAGCGCGTGGCTCGGGTTGAATACGGCGGCAGGCTGGCCAGGTACTAGCACAAATGGTCCGATTGGCGCGCTGTATGACAGTAACGCGCTGGTCTATCGGTCGCCGGTCTTCCACGGATTGAGCACTGAACTCGAATATGCGCTCGGCGGCGTGGCGGGGCAGCCGCAGGGCAACACGCGCGAGTCGGCCGTGCTGAAGTATGCGGGGTACGGGCTGCGACTTTCTGCGCTTTACTACAACGGCCACGATACCAACCCCGGTCCGAGCACTGTTCCGACCGGGCTCAACAACAACCGCTACTGGTATTTGGGCGCGCTCTATAAGTACGAAGGATTCTCGATCTCCGGCTCATACAGCAATGGATCGAATCCCGCGCACAGGAATCTGGTCGACCTGGATTTGTACGCGTTCGGGTTGGGGTATCGCTTCGCCCCCGACTTCCAGATCACCGGTGGTCTCTACTACATCAAAGACAAAAACGTCTCGGCGAACAAGTCACTGCAAGTCGCAGCGGGAGCGGAATACAACCTGTCGAAGGCCAGTGCGTTGTATGCGCAGGTCGGTTGGGTGAACAACCACGGGGACATGACGCAAACCATCACCTACGGACAACCTGTTGCGCCAGGTACGGGGACAACTGCAGTCATGATCGGGATGCGGCACAGCTTCTAAACAGACACAGGCTGGCGATGACCTCGGCGGATGCTGGTCTGTGGCGTTTTCTATGAGCGGAGTACCGGTCTGAAGTCCGGGCTTATCATGCGGCAGCCCGAACCATTGATCGAACTGCCTCTTTCAGACACCGACTGGGAGCAAGTCAAACATCGGTTGGCCACACATCGCCCGACACGTGGCCGCCCGGGCGAGACATTCGTCTTATCCCTAATGCCATTCTCTGGATTACGCAAAACGACGAGAGGTGGCATCGCCTTCCCTTGACCTTCCCCTCGCCACAGACCTGTTACGCGAAGTTTCTTGCCTGGCGACGCAGGACACTTCTGCAACAGTCACTGAACTGCTGTGTATGAAACCACTTGACGGCGGTTCGCTCGAAAACTGATCAGGCGTATCGCCAGCTGTCCTTCATCAAGGATTGCGACTGTCAGAGTTAAAGTTCTCTTTAGCGGCCGCAGAGGCCGGCGCTCTCTCGAAACCCACCATGTCACTTCTCATCATGCACATTGGTCACTTTTAGTCGGGCCGCGTTTCTGCGCAATTCAGTCGGTGTTCGTCCATTCCATCGTTTGAACGCGCGCGTGAAATTGCCTTGGCTCTCGTAGCCGAGCCGCGTCGCAATGTCAGCAATCTGAAGGTCGGTCTGCGACAGAAACTGATTCGCCAGATCGCGCCTGACGTCTTCGAGCAATTTCTCGTAGCTCGTATGTTGCTCGTCGAGATGACGATAAAGCGTGAAACGGTGGACTGCAAAAAATTCCGCGACTTTCTGCGACGTACATCCGGTCGGAAGAAGCGCTTCGATCACTTGCCTGACCCGCGCGCTGAAGTCGTCGGTCTGACGCGCCTCCAACTCGGTCATGTGTTGATGCAGGAAGTGGCCAAGCTGCTGGTCGTGACTCGACCTCGGCTGATCGAGCAAGGACTGCGGAAACAAGATCTCGTAATGCGCCTGGCCGAACCATACAGGCGCTTGAAAATACTGCTCGTACAGCGCTGCGGTTTTTGGTTTCCGATACGCGATCCGCACCAGTGTGGGCCGCCACGTGCGACCGAGAATCAACTCCAGAATCCTTACGTTCGCCGCGAGATACGCGGTAAGCAGATGCCGCGCGCCCGGAATGCCGCTGTCGATCGACAGTGACATACAGGCGTAGCCTTCATCTTCCTTCATGCTGACATGCAGCCCGCGATACCAGACACCGCAAAAGCGGATCAGGCTTTCGACGGCCTCGCGCACCGTGGGTGCGTTCAGTACCAAAAAGCGCAGGGGCCCTGCGTTGTCGAGTGTCGCTCTTTGTCCCAGTAGAAGACCGAGGTGCTCGCAGTCAATTAGCTTCGCTGCCGATTCGAGAATGCGGCCGTGTGAGACTGTCGACAACGGGCTCAGTGGCGAAGCTAACGCTTCCTCTGTCACGCCAAAGGACTCGAGAAGCACCCACGGGTCCGCACCATGCTCGCGCAAGACAGCTGGCAACGATTTGAGCGCGCCGATCGGGATGGACTTTTCCGCTGTGGGTTCGCGCTTCATGTTCTGACTCTTTGAGCAATGCTGAATGGCGAATAATCTGACGTCACTTGACACCATTTTACCGCTGTTAGATCCGCGTCTAATCGCGGAACAAAAGGCTTGAATCCTCCTGACATCCCCACGGAGTTTCGCAGAATCACGGCAGGAAGTCGCACTCGCCCACACAGAAGCGACGGTGGAAAACCAGGTGCGCGCGCTCAGGCAACACGAGGAGCGTCAACATGCAATCGCAAGCTCAAGGGAACTTCCGTTACAAGAGAGACCAGCGCACCGATAGCCGTCCCCTTGCGTTCCTTGCTGGTCTTCGCAAATAACTGCGCAATCTCCACTTTCCTGACCGCCGACAACTGGGGGACGCCACATTGATCCCGTCCTTGTTGCTCGACAGGTACTTGTCGAACTTCTGCTTGTCTTCGAGCAGTGGACTTTTAGTCCGTTGGTCGGCGGTTCGAAACCGCCACAGCCTACCAAAGAAAGAGTATCAAGACCCGTGTCACACCAGACGGACGCCCCGACGCTGACCGCGAGCCAGCGAGGTCGATAAATCCGCAGATGGATCGCCGTCCCCTCATGGTATAGACTTCAAGCCGGAGTGTTCGAACGAATCAAATCAACAGATCGCGGAGTGCATTGGTGGATCCTCTTTTGAAGCAAGATTTTGAGTGCAATGGTTTTGCCATCCTTCCGGCGTTCTATTCGCACAGTGAAATAGACGCGGTTCTCGATTCCATTGCTACGAGAAAGCTCGCCCGTCCGATGAATGTAACGGTAGACCTGCTGGATACAGGGGAACGCAGTCTTCTTGGCTTATTGACCGCCCAGGAAATTGCGACGCGCCGAATGAAGATCAATGATCTTTATCTCGACATGCCGGGCGTTCGGGAACTGGCTTTGTCCGAGCGAATCGCTCCGATCCTTCGCGAACTACTGGGTCAAGCGCCAGCGCTTTGCAACAGCCTCTATTTCGAGAAGGGTAGCCAGCAGCCCGCCCATGTCGATTCCATCTACATGACGCCTGCCACGCCCAATCATCTGATAGCGATCTGGGTCGCGCTCGAAGATGCGCACGCGGATGCAGGGCAGTTGGAGTACTACCCCGCGAGCCACAAAATCGAGCAGATGATCTTTAGCAACGGCACTCGACATTTCGAACCAGCCGAAATGCCGAAGTGGCATGCGTATATGGACGAGGAAGTTGCGAAGGCGGGCCTGCATAAGAAGACGTTTTCGGCAAAGAAAGGCGACGTTTTCATTTGGCACTCGAACTTGCTCCACGGCGGCGGGCCGATTTCCGATCCCTCGCGTACCCGGAAATCGCTTGTCTTCCACTACTTCTCAACGAGCGACGCCGTCGATCTCGACATGCGGCTGCAGCCGTTGTCCTGCGGATTCTGGATTGACCGCCCAATTCTCGACGTTCCAAAGGCAGCCTTTGAGCGTGCGGAATTCGAGCGGGCATATCTGGCGAAATACGAAGACGTCGCGCAGGCAGTTCGCGCTGGAACCTTTGCGTCTGGCATCCAGCATTACGATCTTTGCGGCAAGGCGGAAGGCCGGACGATCTAGCTTCTTCCGCTAGTCCCAGATGACGGCTTCCACGTCTGCAGCGGTGCTGGCGGCGCATCTCTGGGACTTAGCGACTGACGTTTGTGGAACGCCGTGTTCTGGTGGTCCGATGCACCGTCGCCGTGGATCGAAGCCCGATGCCGTTTCATGGCATCATCGTATGCACCTTCACACCACTGCAGGAGCGTACGCTATGGCGACTTATATCGTCTTCACGAAGGAAAGCACGCAGGATCAGGGTGAGTTCGACATCTACCAAAGCAAGGTGGGCGAAACCTTCAAAGGTCATCCGGTCAAGGTTCTCGCTGCTTACGGACCTCAGCAGGTTCTTGAGGGCGAAGCGCCACAGGGCGTCGTGATCGTGGAGTTTCCGTCAACTGCGGACGCACGTGCGTGGTATGACAGCCCGGCGTACCAGGAAGTCGCGCAGCACCGGTTCAAGGGCGCGCGCTATCGCGCCGTTCTCGTCGAAGGCGTGTGATAAAAGGCGGCGACGCCCAGGCTTGGAATTCAGTTGCCTCGTCGGCGTACGACGGGCGCGATCAGAGAGCCTCTATGCCTTATCTGCAAACACACATCGCGCGTTGTCTGCGGACAGGTCCATAGTCGTTACTTGATCGCGCCGGCATTTGCTGCTTGAACGGCGCGCGCAAATTCGCATCGTTATGCGCTTGTCTTTACCAAAGTTCATTCGCTGATTTGATTCATGCGTTGAGCATTTGTCCCATGAGCTCCCACAGGCGACGGCCGCATAATTTGGTGGAACCGAGTTCTGTCCCCGTATATTCCAGTTATTTGAGTCGACGGCGGCACATGTAGTCGAGTTTGCCTGTGGGTGCGCATAGGAATCGCCGCGACGCCGATTGACTTGATAATTGGCGCCGGTCACATTCAAAAAACGTATTCGGGATGGCGACGCAGCGGTTTTGCCTGGAATGTGGGCTGAATACGCCACGCCTGAAACGTGATACGAATAATCCTCTGACGATTGTCTTCTCTGCTTGCGGGGACCGAAACTGAGGAGAACTCGTGCTGACGGCAATTGCCCCGAACCCAAATTTCATCGGAAAACTGCTGCGGTAAGCAGTAGCCGCGGCGCGCCATTTTTCGCGCAATCCGAACAAATGTCGTTACAGCCACGCGGCCATTGCCGCCTTTTCGTTGCGGCGCATAGCAACAATTTGCGTTTTGCATATCCCCGCGCACCGTCGCGCACGACGCGGGCGCTGATTCGCACGCCCGTTTTAGTTCAACGAACTCTGTGAAAGACGGCTAAATGTCTTCGCGTATTGTTAATTATCGTCAGGCGCCGCGATATTTTCAGCGCGGCTACTTGCGAAGTAAAACGTTTGCGGCGCCATACCGGGCGCGATTAGCATGCGCGTTGATAGAAGTTTGTCCATCGTTGACGACCGTGCGCGAAGCTTTCAGGAAAAAATAGTCGTGCGTCTGAAAAAAAGAGCCATTAGAATGCGCAGCCTGGACGCGGGGCGACTATTAACGGGCAGAAGGCCCGGGCGGTGTGTGATTACGTCACTGTATCGGTCGACGGAAAGCGCGTCAAAAACGGGGCGGTTAATTCACGCGGGCTGCGGTAAAACCCAAAGAAAAGCCGCATTCAACGCGGGTCGGTAAAAGCAATAAACCGAAGAAGAAATCACATGCCATTGGGGATCCAAACGACAGGTGGAGCGCGGCCGGCGCTTCGCGACGCACGATGGGGCGTGCCGAGGCCGCCGCGTCTCGAACGGGGACGGGCTCATCCGCGCCTCGAACTGCGCGTGCTGGAGTGCGCGGTCCTTGCCGCGTTCGCAATCGCCTACGCGAGTGCGAACGCTCAGTCGGCGCAACCGCAATCCGCGCCGTTGCCCGCGCAACCGCCCGCGCACAGCGAAGCGCGCGCGGTGGAGCCGCATTCCTCGCCGTCAGTCAACCTCGCGTTTTTCGACGGCGCCAATGTGCCGGTCGATCTGTTGCAAGCCTTCGATGCCGTCGTCGTCGATCCCTCGCGCGGTTTCGATCCGTCCGCGAATTCGTTGCGCCATACCGCATGGCTCGCGCGCACTCATGCGGATGCGGCGGCGAACACCCCCAATGCATTCGTCGCGAGCCAGATCGAGCCGCTGTGGCAGCGCGGTTATCGCGGCTTCCTGCTCGACACGCCGCAAGCGCTTGCATCGATCGATGCGATCCGTGCGGTCCATCCCGACGCGCGAATCGTAGTAGGCGGCGCTGACGCGCTGACGCTCGCGGCGCCGCATGCTCAAGCGCTGTATGCGGTGGTGGGCCCGTCGCTCGTCAGCGGCGCGAGCGCGAACGGTGCGGGGCAGACCGTCGTTTCCGCAGACGACCGCGCGGCGCGGGTCGCCGCTGCACAAGCATTCATGCGGCAGACGGGCGTGCCCGTCGTGTCGATCGAGTACTGCGCCGCCGATGACCGCGCATGCGCGCGCAAGACGGCCGCGCAGGTGCTGGCGGCGGGCGTCACGCCCTACGTGACGGACGCGGCGCGCAGCGTGGTGGGCATCGGCGCAATCGAGGTGCTGCCGCGCAAGGTGCTCGTCGTGCAGGATACCGGCGCCGACCTGCTGCTCGACGAAACCCCCGGTGTACGCGATCTGGCAATGCCGCTGAACTACCTCGGCTACGACGTCGAGTACGCGAACGTCAACGGCACGCTTCCCGACGACATCACGCCCGACCGCTACGCCGGCGTAGTTGCGTGGCTGCAGGGCAGCGGCACACAGGACAGCGACGTGTGGCGCAGATGGGTCGATGCGCGCATCGCGTCACACGTTCCCGTCGCGTTTCTTGGCCAGTTCGGTTTTGACGCGGCCGAGGATGAAGGACGCGCGCTCGATCTGCAAGCAGTGCCGGGTCCGTTCAGCGACAAGGTGGACGTCGTCTCGCGCGATCCCATGATTGGCTTCGAGATCGATCCGAAGCTCGGGCCGCGCGATCTGACGGGCGTTCAGGTCGGCGCCGCCAGCCGGTCGCTGCTACGCGTGAAGAGCGGCCAGGCGACGCTGGACCCGGTCGCGATCACCCCTTGGGGCGGCTTTGCGATGAGCCCGTACACGGTCGTGTCGCTCAACGGCATCGACCAGGAACGCTGGGCCATTCAGCCGATCTCGTTCCTTGCCGCTGCATTGCGTCTACAGCAGATGCCGTCGCCGAGCGTTACCACAGAGAACGGGCGGCGCCTCTTCATGTCGCACGTCGACGGAGACGGTTTCGCGTCGCGCGCTGAATTCCCCGGCGCGGACTATTCGGGCGAAGCGCTGTATCAGCAGATTTTTACGCGCTACAAGGTGCCGATGACGCTTTCGGTGATCGAGGGCGAGGTAGGTCCGACGGGGCTGTACCCGAAAATCTCGCCGCGTCTGGAAGAAATTGCCCGCAAGATGTTTGCGCTGCCATACGTCGCAATAGGCACGCATACTTATTCGCATCCGTTCGACTGGGGCAGCGTCGACGCGAAGACCGGCGAGCGCGTGGACCGCGGCGGCGGCGATACCGCGTTCTCGCTGGAGATTCCCAACTACACGTTCGACATCGACCGTGAGGTGACGGGCTCCATCGACTACATCAACACGCGGCTTGCGCCTCCGGGCAAGAAGACGACCATCCTGCAATGGCCGGGCAATTGCAAGCCGCCCGCGCTGGTCGTGCGCAAGGTCTATGCAGCGGGTGTCGCGAATGTGAACGGGGGCGATACCGTCATAACGAAGAGCGCGAGCAGCTGGACCAACATCGCGCCGATCGGTGTCGACAAGGGGCCGGGCGCGTACCAGGTCTACGCGCCCAACCAGGACGAGAACGTCTACACGAACGACTGGCTGGGCCCGTTCTACGGCTTCACGCGCGTGCTCGAAACCTTCGACATGACGGACAAGCCGCTGCGCTTCAAGCCCATCGACCTGTATTACCACATGTACAGCGGCACCAAGGTCGCCTCACTGCGTGCACTCGACCAGATTTTTACCGCGGTGCTCAAGCAGGCCGTGCTGCCCGTGCAGATGACCGACTACACGCAGAAGGTGCTCGACTGGCGTTCGTTTGCGGTCGCGCGTGCGGTTCGTGACGAAGTCGATGCGAAGAATCCGGATGCCAATGCGCCGAAGCGCGCGGGCGGCGACTGGATCGTGCGCGGCAATGGCGAAGTGCGCGAGTTGCACTGGCCGCTGTCGAGCGCGCCGGATCTGCGCGCATCGGCGGGCGTCACCGGCTATTCATCCGGTCCGGACGGCACTTACATCCACATCGCGGACGGCGCGGCGCGCGTTTCGTTCAACGGTGCCGATGCCGGCGATACGGCTGCCGCAGCGCTTCCGAAGGCGGGCGCATTGCCGTACATCGCCGAAGCCAACGGTTTCGTGCGCAACTTCAGGCGCGGCGCAAACGGCATGTCGTTCGAATTCGGCGGCTACTACCAGCCGTTTGTCAGGCTTGCCCAGGCGCGCAGTTGCAGCGTGAGCGTCGCGGGGCGTCCCGTCGCCACTCATCGCGACGGTGCGGGCTTGCGCTTCGATACGCCGGCCTCTACCGGTCTGCAGATGAACTATCAGCCCGTCGAGATTTCCTGTGAGCGCTAAACGTCCCCGTATCGCACCGACCTGGCTCGTCTGTCTGCTGGCGGGCGTCGTGCTGCTCACGATATACGGCGTGTCGCCGCGCGGCGGCTTGCGTCAGCGCGTGGCGTCGGTCGGCGCGCCCAGCGAACTGAGCGTTGCGTATCTGGAAGCATGGTCGAAGGTGCGGCCCGATAACGAAGAGTTCCTGTCCTTGCTCGGCGCGCAGTATTCGTATCTGGGGCGCACCGCGGACACGGAGCGGATCGCCGCGCGCATGGATGCGCTCGGCACCGACGACATGCACCGCACCGCGACGATGCTGCGTCTTTCGGTGGCTGAGCAACGCACCTTTGCGATTGCCGAAGACGATCCGCGCCGCGCCCGCGAGCTGAGCGATCTGCGCGAGCATTTGCAGGAGGCGGCAAAGCTGCAATGGGCGCCGAAGGACCTCGAATGGCTTGCGCAGCGCGCGGCTGCCGTCGGCTTGCCCGATCTCGCGATGCAGCTTTACGCGCGGCTGTCGGCGAACGATCCCGATGGCCGCAACAAGTGGGACACGCAGATCACGCGTTATGCGCTGCAAGTGGGCGACTATCGTGCGGCCGCCGATGCCTGGTTCCGTCAGCAAGCAGTGGCACGCACGCGCGACGAGCAGCGCCGCTGTTTCGTGGCCGGCCTGCGGGCGTTGCAATCGGGCAATCTGCTGGACGAAGCGCTTGCCGCGGCGGATGCGCATGGCGACAAGCTTGCTGACGATCCGGCGACGCTGGTGGTGCTGCTGAATCTCGCGCGCGCGGCAAATCGTCCGCAAGCCGTTGATCGCTACGCGAAGATGCTGGCGCGTTATGCGTCGAACGGATTGCGCGGGGTGTCGCCTGACGCTGCGCCCTCCCAGCGTACGCAATACGCGTATATGGATGGACCTTTGGCGCAGCGCGACGGCTTTGTGCTCGCGACTCTGCGCGAGGCGATGGGTCGCGATGTGCAAAAGCCGGGAATGATGCATGTCGTACGCGTCGGGGCCGCAGCGACCACGTCAAGCACAGCGACCACGTCAAGCACAGCGGCCGCGTCAAGCACGGCAACCACGGCAACCACGGCAACCACAACTCCCGAGCCCGGCATCGCAAACACCGTATTCCAGGCGTTCGTCGAATCCGGCGACCTCGCCAACGCGCAAAAGATCGCGGCGCAACAGGTGCAGCGCGACCCGCGCTCCGCGCCGTGGGTCAAGCGTCTCGCTCAGGTAGCCGAATGGAACCGCGAGCCCGCCCTCGCGCTGAAATCCTGGCTGGAATATGCGCAGGTTTCGAACGATCCCGTCGGCTGGCAGAACGTGCTGCGTATCGCGCCCATGCTCAACGACGATGAAGCGTATCTCGTCGCGCTGGTTCACCAGGCGCGCGCGACGCCCGGCGACATGAAGCTTGTCGACAGCGTCACCGCCACGTATGAACGCCTCGGCCGTCCCGACGACGGTCTCGCGTTCCTGCGTTCGCTGCCGCGCGGCGCGAATGGCGACGCAATCGATCAACGCATCGGCGGGCTCGCGGAACGCGCGGGCCACGACGACGAGGCGCTTGCGACCTACCGTGCAGTGCAGGCACGTCATCCTGACGACGCCACTGCCGCGCTGCGCACCGCGAGCGTGCTGTACCGCCAGGGCGACTATCGCGCATCGCTTGCCGCGCTGACTGCCGCGCGCGCGGGCGCAAAAAACAGCGACGAAATTTTCTGGCGCAACTACGCCGAACTGGCCCGACTGCTGCAACGCGACGACGCAGCGAACGACGCCTATCGTCACCTGCTCGCAAGCGGCGTGGCGACGCGCGAGGACCTCGGCGAAATGACGGACTTCTACGATCCGTATCCGATCGACGCGGGCCGTATCGCCGAATTGCGTTTTCATCGCGAGCACACGGCGCGTGCATTGCGCGACGCGATCTACTACTACCTCGACGCCCAGGCGTTGGACCGGATCGCGACGTTGCTCGCCAATCTGACGCCGGACGAGCGCAAGACCGCCGAGGCGTCGCCCGCGTTGCTCGGCGTGCGCGCCGAATACCATCGTCTGATGGGCGAGCCGCAAAACGCCCTTGCCGATCTCAAGCGAGCGGTCGACCTGCCTGGCGCGGGCTCGGACGTGAGCGCCGCCTATCTGTGGACGCTCGTCGATTACGGCGGCGACGCGGACCTGCGCGCCGCGCTCAAGCGCTGGCGCGACAGCGCCGCTCAAAGCTCGGCGTTGTGGGGCCCGTTCGCCGCCGCTGAAATGCGCCTGAACCGGCCGGTGGCTGCACTCGACTATCTGCGCCGCCAGGCCGGCATGATGTCGCGCGATCCGCTATGGCTGCTCACCTATGCCGACGCGCAGGAGCAGTCGGGTCACGCGGGGCTGGCGTGGACGATCCGCAAAAAGGTGTGGCTGCAACTGCGGGACGAACAGGCGAAGCTCGCGAAGCTTCACGGCGCGCAACGCGCGTCGATGCGCGGCCGTACCGCGCAGGACGCAGAAACGGCGGCCGATTTGCGCGGCCGGCGTGTGACCTTGTCGACGGAATTTGCGACTGGCGACGTCTCTGCCGCGTTGCTCGACGACCTGATGTCCGCGCATGCAGCGCCCGCCGATCTCACGCAAATGCGCCGCACACTGATCGGCGACGTAAAGGGACTGCCCGGCGGCGCGCCGATGCAGGGCGCCGATCTGCCGAAAAACGAACGTGTGCGCGGTGCGGTCGCGAAAGACGTCGCCGTTGCATGGGCGCTGTCGCACGAAAGCAATCCGCTTGCAAAGCGCTGGCTCGCGCAGCAGTATGCCGAACGCCTGTCGCGTCCCGCCGACGCGCGGCTCACGATCGCGCTCGCCGAGAACGACGTCGGCGAGATGCAGCGCCTGCTCGATCAGGAGCGCTCGCGCTTGCCGATCTACGACCGCATCGACGCTACGATCGCCGTAGATCACCCTGATCGCGCGCAGCAACTTGCGTTCGACGCTCTCGGCGGCGCGCCCGAAGACACCGAACTGCACACGCGGGTCACGGAGACGGCGCTCGACTGGCCGCAATCGATCGACGCTACCGTCACGAACTACGTCGAGCATCCGCTCGATTACGTCGAGGCAACGCTCGCCGGCAGCCGCAAGATCGCCGAGCGTTATCTCGTCGGCGTGACATCGGTCCAGCATTTCCAGCATTCGACCGACATCACCCAGCTCGTCAACGTGCCTTCGGTGGACCGTTGGCTCAACATCTACGGCGAGCGGCGCACGCGCGACACATCGTTCACGATCACGGGCGGCAGGCGGGTTGCATCGAGCTCGTTCTACACGCTCGATCTGGCGGGCGAGGTGGGCCGCAACTCGGCTCTCACGGTCGGGCTTCGCGCGGGCCGCAATCAGGTCGCCGACGAAACGCAGGCGCTGCTGGTCGGCGGCATGAAAGACAACCTGATCGGCGACTTCACGTATCGGATGACGCAGCACATCACGTTCACGGGCAGTGTGGAGGCCGACCGTTTCTATAGCCAGGCGCGCACCTATATGGGAAGCGGCGTGCTGTCGACGGGCGAGGTGAGCTACCGGATCCGCACGCAGTACCCGGATTACACGTTGCGCGCGCTCATTACGCACGGCGGCTATGGCGCGAGCGGCCAGGCCGATGGACTGATCACGCGTCTGTTGCCGGTCGCGCTGCAACCGGCGACGCCTCGCGACTTCATGCCGGACACCTACACGCAATACGGTTTCTTCTTCGGCGCGGGCAACGATCTGCTCGAACAGTACACGCACCGCTGGCGGCCCTTCTTCGACGTCGGCCTGCTGCACGATTCGATCCAGGGCTGGGGGCCGCAATTCAATGTGGGTATCGCCGGGACCGTGTTCGGCGGCGATCACGTGGCCTTGTTCCTGCAACACCAGCGCGTGTCGAAGATCGGCACGCCCGTCACTGTGCTGGGCGCGCGCTATAGCTGGTACTACTGATTACCGATTCTGTTCTATTGACACCGTGGGCGTATCGCGTCTGCGACGAATAACGACGTTACTGAGGAGTGGTTCGATGAACAACATGAAAAGATGGTCCGGCCTCGTCAAATGGTCCGCGATGGTAGCGGCGTCGGCGCTCGTGCTGGGCGCGTGCGGTTCAATCCGTCAAACCGGTTCGCCGACGCTCGGCGTAAAAGATTCGGTTGCGGTCGTGTCGATGGCGAACTTCACCGAAACGCCGGCGGCGGGCAGCAGCGCGGCTGCGATCGCGGCGAATACGCTGCGCGCGAATGGCCTGACGGACGTGCGGATCGCGCCCGTCGATGCATCGGCGAACGCGATGTTCGACACCGCGCAGCGCGAGCTGGGCGAGAAGAAACTGGCCTGGGCGCGTGAGCAGCACGTCAAATACGTGCTGACCGGCGCGGTGGAAGAATGGCGCTACAAGGTGGGCGTGGATGGAGAACCGGTGGCGGGCGTCACCTTCGAACTGATCGACGTCGCGTCGGGGCAGGTCGTGTGGAGCGCCACGGGTTCGAAGAGCGGCTGGACGCGCTCGAGTCTTGCAAGCGTTGCTTCGTCGTTGATCGGCAGCCTGTTGTCGCCGCTGCGCTCGCGCGGTTGATGCGCGCGTTGCGCCACGTCTTGCGTGACGTTTTGCGTCGCGCAAGCAGGCTGTCATTCGTATCTCGACACGTCATGAGGAGTCGGCAGTGAATACCGTCACCGCGCAATCCGCCGCCAATGCGGCGAAGCCGCGCCATTCGAATCCGCTCGGCAACCTGAGCGCGTTGCGCCGCTTCGTTGCGCCCGCGGTGGCGCGGCCGTTTTCCATCGTCGAGACGATCGCGTTTGTTGCGGTGGCCGGCGCACTGAGTTGGGCGTTGGATCGCAACGATCCGTTCCTGCTGCATGCGGGTTTTCCGTGGCTATGGCTCGCGCCGCTGATCGTTGCGCTGCGCTACGGCACGTTGCTCGGGATGCTTGCCTGCGCGATGCTGATCGGCGCATGGCAGGTGCTGATGCGCGGCAGCCCAGAGGCATGGCCGACGCTGTTCTTCACCGGCGGCCTGTTGCAGACCATCGTTGCGGGTCACTTCGGCGATACGTGGGGCAACCGGGCGCAACGGGCAAACGCGTTGAACGACTACCTCAACGACCGGCTTGTCGCGATCACGAATAGCCACTACCTGATGCGTCTTTCGCATGAGCGGCTCGAAAAAGATCTGTTGTCCAGGCCCACGACGTTGCGCGATTCGATCACTGAACTGCGCCGTCTGTCGGTCGCACATGGGCTCGATAGTGCGCCGCCGGTGCCGTCGGACGATCTGCCGGGCGCGCATGCGCTGCTCGAATTCGTCGCGCAGGCGTGTCAGATCGAAGTGGCCGCGCTGTACCCTGTGCACGACGGCAAGCTCGCGCGTGAAGCGCTCGCTCGCATCGGCGATGCGTTCGACCTCGAGCCGCGCGACGAGCTCGTTGCACGGGCGCTCGAAACGCAAGCGGTAGCGCATCTGAAAAGCGGCGAGCATCCTTTCACGAACACGGGCCTGCTTGTGTGCGCGCCGATGATCTCAGCGGACGGGCGGCTCATCGCCGTGCTCGCGATCAAGCGGATGCCGTTCCTGTCGCTGAACTTCGACAATCTGCAATTGCTGCTGGTCCTGCTCGGCTATTACGCCGACGGCGTCGAACACTCGCAGCAGGTGCGCGCGATATTGCAGACGGTGCCCGACTGCCCGTATGAATTCGCACTCGACGTGAGCCGCCTCACGCGCCTTGAGCGCACGGCGGGCATTACTTCGTCGCTCGTCGCGCTGGTGTTTCCGCACGACGACGAAGGCGATTCGTTCTTCGAGCATGTGATGCGCCGCCGCCGTGCACTCGATCTGATGTGGCCGGTCAAGGCTGCGGGGCAGTCGGTGCTGATCAACCTGATGCCCGCGACCGATGCAACCGGTGTGGACGGTTATCTCGCGCGGATCGAAGCAAGCCTGCGCGCGCAGTTCAATCTAGATCTGGAAGGTGCGCGCATCGGCGTGCATACGCTGCATCTGGGCGGCGAACCGGGCCCGGCGTTGAAGCGTCTTCTCATGCGCAGCGGCCTCGATGTCTGAAACCATGCGCCCCCAATCCATCGGCCGCGCGTTGAGCATGCTTCGCGCCGTGGCCGCTTTCGTCGGCATAGTGGTCGTCGCGCTCGTGCAATGTGTTCTTATCTGGCGCATCGCGAACCGGCCGGTGGCGTTCGACCCGCTCTTGCCCGTCGTCGCGATCAATCTGATTGGCGGTGCACTTCAGGCGCTGCTGTTTCGCATGCTGTTGCCGTTGCGCTATCGCGAGCCGCGCGGCTGGAGCTTGCTGCTGTTGTGGCTCGGATGCGCGTTCGTGCCACTATTCGCCGGGCTTGTCGTGCTCGTGAGCTGCATCTGGGCCGCCTGCTACCCGCGTTCGCACAACGGCGAGGAACTCGACGATGTGCCGGCGCCCGAATTCGTCACGCATCTGATGTCGCGTGTATCGCATGGCGGCGGCGCGCGCTTGCAGGCACGCATCGTCAATACGCAAGTGAACGCGTCGGATCGTCTGTCGGCGCTCGTCGCAATTCAAAGCATGCCGACGCGTACCACGGGCACACTGTTGCGCGAATTGCTTGCGGACCCGGTGGAAGACGTTCGCCTGATCGCTTACGGCACGCTCGATCAGGCGGAAAACGAAGTGACGCAGCGCATTTTCCAGACCGGGCAAAGTCTCGAGACGGCGAATACCGACGCGCAGCGTCAGGCGATAAATCGTCAGCTTGCCGAGCTGTACTTCGAGCTGATCTATCAGAACCTCGTGCAAGGCGCCGTCTACCGGCACACGCTCGAACAAGCCGATCGCCACGCACGCGCGGCGCTTGAGATCGACGACGGCGACGCCGCACTGTGGATGATTCGCGGGCGCCTCGCGCTCGCGAACGGCGCCGCGGACGAAGCCGCCGAGTACATGGCGCGTGCCCAGGCGCTTGGCTTTCCGCGCGAGCGTCTGGTGCCCTGGCTTGCCGAAGTGGAATTCCTGCGCGGCGATCTTGCGCGCGTATCCGAACTGCTGGCGTCGCTCGGCAATGCCGCGACGCTGCCGATGCTCAAACCTGTCGCGCGTTACTGGTCAACATGAAACCCTCACTGCTGCGCCGCGCCGCCGACGCCGATGTCTGCCTGCTGCTCGAAGGCACGTTTCCCTACGTGCGCGGCGGCGTGTCGAGCTGGGTCAACGACATGATCCGCTCGTACCCCGAGCTGCGCTTTTCCATTGTGTTCGTCGGCAGCCGCGAGGAAGACTACAAAGGCGCGGCCTATGCGCTGCCGGATAACGTGGTGCATTTCGAAGCTCACTATCTGTACGAAGCGGCGCTTGCCGATAAAGACGCGTCGCGTGAAATTCCCGGCGACGCCCAGGCATTCGCGCGCTCGGCCGCATTGCACGACGCGTGGCGCAATCGCGGCAGTTCGAATCCAGCCTCGGACCCTGGCGCGCTGATGGCCGACATGGTGCAGCTGATCGGCGACAACGGGCCGCTGAACGAGGAGCAATTCCTGTCGAGCCGCGCCGCGTGGGACTTTATCGTCGACCAGTACGACCGGTATTGCACGGACCCGTCGTTTACCGATTACTTCTGGACCGTGCGCATCATGCACAAGCCGTTGTGGCAGCTTGCGCGCGTCGCGGAGCAATTGCCGCCGGCGAAGGTGTATCACACGGTGTCGACAGGCTATGCGGGTTTTCTCGGCGCGCTGCTGCATTACCGGACTGGGCGGCCGCTGCTGGTATCGGAACATGGCATCTATACGAAGGAACGCAAGATCGATTTGCTGCAAAGCCAGTGGATTCGCGACAACCGTGGGGCTTTCGAGCGCGACATCTCGAAGATCAGTTACTTCCGTGAACTGTGGGTGCGTTTCTTCGAGGCACTCGGCAAGCTCGCCTACGACGCCGCTGACGACATCGTCGCGCTATACGAGACCAATCGCCAACGGCAGATCGCCGACGGCGCGCAGGCTTCGCGCACGCGCAACATTCCGAACGGCGTGGACGTCGACGCACTCGCGCCGCTCGTTGAAAAACGCGTTGTGCGGCCGCGCAACGTAGTCGCGCTGATTGGCCGCGTGGTACCGATCAAGGATATCAAGACCTTCATTCGCGCACTCTTTATCGCGTCGCGAACCATGCCGGATATCGAAGGCTGGATCGTCGGGCCGGAGGAAGAAGACCCAGCCTACGCACTGGAATGCCGGGCGCTCGTGCAAAGTCTCGGGCTCGCGAAGAACGTGAAGTTTCTCGGCTTCCAGCGTATCGATGAAATCCTGCCGCAAGTGGACGTCATTGCGCTCACATCGATTAGCGAGGCGTTGCCGCTCGTCGTGCTGGAAGGCTACGCGGCTGGCGTGCCGTCGGTCACGACGGACGTAGGTTCGTGCCGCCAACTGATCGAAGGCTACGGTGACGAAGATCGCGCACTGGGCTCGGCGGGCAGCGTCGTGCCCATTGCAAATCCGGCGGCGTTCGCCCAGGCCGTGCTCGATCTGCTCGGCGACGAACCGCGCTGGCTCGCGGCGCAGCAGGCGGGCCTTGCGCGCGTGCGGCGTTTTTATACGAAGAAGCAGATGACCGATCAATACCGCGTGTTGTATGAACGCCTGACAGCCGCGCCCACGCGTGACGGCAGTGAGGGCGGGAAAGCGGCCGCCGCGCGTGGCGGCTGTCCGGTGCATCACGGCGCGCTCGCTGGTGCCGGGCAGGCGCCCGCAGATGCTGCCGCGCCCAACGGCAGCGCGCGGATTCCACATAAAGAGGTGCGCTGATGGCCGGTATCGGTTTCGAGCTCCGCAAGATACTCAAGCACCAGACGCTGTTCGGCGTCGCGCGCGCCTATGCGTACGCGGGGTTGATCAGTTCCGGGCCGCTCATTCTGTCGATCTTCGGTATCCTGATCATTGGTCTGTTGAGCCTGGCATTCGTGATCCCGAAGTACGCGATCGTGCAGTTCCAGGTGTCGGTGACTTACCTGGTCGCGTGCAGCCTGATCTTGACCGGACCGCTGCAACTGTCGTTTACCCGCTTCATTTCCGACCGTCTGTTCGAGAAACGCGACGACCTCGTGCTGTCGAACTACAACGGCGTCGTGCTGATTTCGACGGCGGCCTCGGGCGTGCTCGGCGTAATCGCGGTAGCGTTCGGCTTTCGCGGCGAGCCGCTGATCTACCGGCTGCTGATGGTGGCGGGCTTTGTCGTCGTCAGCAATATCTGGATCGCGGTGATCTTTCTGTCGAGCGTCAAGCAGTATCGGCAGATTCTCTATGTGTTCGCGCTCGGCTACGGTTGCACTGTCGCGTTCGCACTGATGCTCAACCGTCATGGGCTTCCGGGTCTGCTCGGCGGCTTTGTGGCCGGTCACATCGTGCTGCTCGCTGGACTGTCCGGGCTTATCTATCGCAACTACCGCAGCGAACGTTTCATTTCGTTCGAGGTGCTGCAGAAACGCTTCGCGTATCCGAGTCTCGCGCTCGTCGGGCTGCTGTTCAACCTTGGCGTGTGGATCGACAAGTTCATGTTCTGGTACGCACCGGATACGGGCGCGCGCGTGATCGGACCGCTGCACGCGTCGGTGATCTATGACATTCCCGTGTTCATTGCGTACGTGTGTGTGATGCCCGGCATGGCGACGTTCCTTGTGCGGATCGAGGCGGACTTCGTCGAGTACTATGACCGCTTCTATGACGCCGTGCGCAGCGGCGCCACGCTGCGCCATATCAACGACATGCGCGACATGATGGTCGGCAGCGTGCGGGCAGGCCTGTACGAGATCGTAAAGGTCCAGGCGGTCGTGCTGCTGCTGATTCTCGCGTTCGGACACCTCGTGCTCGAAGCGCTGGGGATTTCGACGCTGTATTTGCCGCTGCTTATCGTCGATGTCATCTCGGCCAGCCTGCAAGTGTTGCTGCTCGGGCTGCTTAATGTGTTCTTCTATCTCGACGCACGCCGTGCCGTGCTCAAACTTACGGCGGCTTTCGTCGCGCTGAACGGGCTGTTCACGGGCATCACGCTGTGGCTCGGGCCGGATTTATACGGCTATGGTTTCGCGCTCGCGCTGCTACTGGTCGTGATGGCCGCGGTGACACTGCTCGATCGCAAATTTGCGTCGCTCGAGTACGAGACATACATGCTGCGCAACTAGGCAGGAGAATTGCGGATGAGTATCGAGAGACGTCAGCGCTATGACATGTGCGCGTTTTATCGGCGCGTCGTGTGCGCGGCGCGTCTCGTGATCGTGGGCCTGCTGTCGTCGATCGCGCATGAACGCGCGTGGGCCGACGCAGGATATGCGCCGTCCATCGCGCTCTTTTACGGCGCCCAGCCGCCGGTTAGCCTGTTGCGTAACTTCGACGTCGCGGTGGTCGAACCGGACAGCGGCTTCGAGCCGCTCAGGCACAAGCACTTGCACACCGCGTGGTTCGCTTATGTGAGCGTGGGTGAGATCGAGCCGCAGCGGCCGTATTACGCTGCTATTCCGAAAGCCTGGCAACTCGGCGACAACGCCGTGTGGGGCGCGAAGGTAATCGATCAGGACGCGGCGGATTGGCCCGCGTTCTACGTCGAGCACGTGATCGCTCCCTTGTGGAAGAAGGGTTACCGCGGCTTTTTCCTCGACACGCTCGATTCCTATCAACTCGTCGCCAGGACGGACGCGGCGAGGGCGCGGCAGGAGCGTGGTCTCGTTGCTGTCGTTCGCGCGATCAAGACGCGCTTTCCGCGTGCGCGGCTGATTTTCAATCGCGGGTTCGAGATATTGCCGCAGGTTCATTCGCTGGTGTATGCGGTTGCGTTCGAATCGCTGTACCGCGGCTGGGACCAGGCGGGGCAGCGCTACACCGAGATCGCGCCGGCCGATCGCGAGTGGCTGTTGGGACAGGCGAAAACGATTCGCGAACAATATCGGCTGCCCGTACTGGCAATCGATTACTGTGCGCCCGCCGATGGCGCATGCGCGGCAGAAACCGTCAATAAGATCAGTGCCGCGGGCATCGTTCCATATGTCACGGACGGCGGCCTGCAGACGGTCGGCGTCGGGCCGACCCGCACTCCGAAGCAGTAGTCGTGATGCAAGCGCGCGAGATCCGGCGCCCGTTGATGCTGCGTACTCACATTCCCGCTTTCTCCACGAGTTGCAACGCCGGCGCGAGCTTCAGGCAGAGTTCTGGCCGCTATAGCGCGTAGGCCACATTCTTTTTTCGCGATCTGCATCTGCTCGGTGGCAGGCGCGAATCCTCGCGTGCGTCGCCGCGCTCCATCGCCTGAAACATCATCCCATACTGCCTCCTTCGAAATGAACGTGACCGTTCGGTTGCGTCCCGTTTGCAACGGCAGCGCCGTTGATACCGGAGTTGGCAGAAAACGTCGTTTTGTTGGCCGTGTTCCAGGCATCAATCGAATTGAAAGTCGGCTGCCGCACTCCGATACTTTGGTTGCGGGCTTTCCTTTGGCGAAGTGCCCGAGGACAGACACCAGGCGCGAGCAGCGCGGTGAAAAACTGGCAGTCCGAACTTCGGAACCGGGAGGTTCCGGTTCTCAACGTAGCCTTCTCAAGCCGCTCGTAACAGGCGTGGTGCGACCAGGCAGATATTGGAGCAATGAACATGACGACGATCGCAGGAATCAGAATTCCGGACAGCACGATGGCGCGTGCAGCCACCGAACTCGTTCGCGACACAGAGTCGGACCTGCTTTTCCATCACTCCACTCGCGTGTTTCTTTTCGGCGCTCTCACCGGCGAGCGCAAGCAGTTGAAGTATGACCCGGAGCTTCTTTACATCGGCGCGATGTTCCACGACATGGGGCTTACCGGGCAATTCCGCGCGTCGCAGAACCGCTTTGAAGTGGATAGCGCGAACGCGGCGCGCAGCTTCCTTCAGGAGCACGGTATTGCCGAAGCAGAGATCGACCTTGTGTGGGACGCCATCGCCTTGCACACCACGCCGGGTATTCCGCCATTCAAGAAGCCGGTGGTTCAACTGGTGACGGCGGGCGTCGAGATGGACGTGCTCGGCTTCGCATATGACGAGTTCACCGAGGAACAGCGCAAGCTGGTGGTGGCGGCTCATCCTCGCGGCGAGAACTTCAAGGAGCAGATCATTAACGCCTTTAACGACGGAATGAAGCATCGGCCGGACTCGACGTTTGGCACCGTCAACGACGATGTGCTTGCGCTGAAAGACCCGGGTTTCCGCCGCAAGAACTTCTGCAGCATCATTCTCGGGAATGCGTGGAACGACTCGAACTGCGCTTGCAACGATCCGACACATCAGCACGGCTGAATTAGCCAGCGACGATCCGCGCGGACAGCGCCGCAAAGATGCGCTGCAAACGGAGATTGGGATCGGTCGATGCTGCGCTAAAGCCCCGGCGTTTCGTTGAAGTCGCGCTTCTCAACCATGCGTTTATCTTCACAGATGTCGACCTCCGATCCGCTCGCAGGCTGTCAAATGGCTGCTCGCAGGAAACGGTGAGGACTGAAGTGGGCGTGAAGCGGCCTTCAGTTCCACGAAAGCAGTCATTCGGCAGTCGGAGATTTTCCGAACTGCCGAATGACTCGCAACGGCCTACTGTTTTGTCAGTTGGCCGTAGGCGATCACCAAATTATCTGTTGCCTTGATCAGATAGATGATCGACCGTTTGTACAACGTCGTGCTGCCGCTGACAGGCAGGAACGTGATCGCCGCATTGCCCGTGTAAGTTACTCCGGAAGCGAGCGCGCAGGTACTGGTGGTGCCGCTTGCCGTCATCGTGTAGAGGTTCTTGTTCGAGCCTGGTGTGGTCAACGCGAGCGTGCCCGTGACACCGCAGCCGAGAATGTTGCCAGTGAAGTCACCCGCGTCGTCGACGGTCAGTGTGGTCCGGCTTTGCGCCCACGTCCCCGTGACACTCGACTGCGTAACCGCCAGCGCGTTTGCCGGATCATAGTTCAACGACAGGTTCATCGTCTTGCTGTCGGCGACGTAGCTGCCGGTCAACGTCTGTTTCGCGGTGAACGTCCCGCTGCCCGACGTGGCCGGGTAGCGCACGCTGCTGATGGTCTCGAAGCCGCTTGTCGATGTCCAGTTCGGCGCAGCGGTGGTTGCGGTGCCGAAGGACGTCGACGTGACGACCGTGAATAGGCCGCTCATATAGGAGACGTTGTTCGCCGGGTCCACGAGGGCCGTCATCCGTGAAGTCGACGACTCGGTCCAGATGCCTTCGAACCCGTTTCCGCTGGCGGCAGTCGAACCGGCTTGCGGGGCAGCCAGACTCGGCAGCGCCTCGCCCGCCACGACAGGCGTCGGCGAAGCCGCCGGTGCGCTGGCGCTCGTAGCCGGCGCGGCGGTCTGGACGGCCGGCGAACTGCCGCCGCCGCCCCCGCCGCACGCGGCGAGCACGATCGAACCCAGCACGGAAATTACTAAAGGTAGTCTTTCTTTCATTTCGTTATGGCGTTGACCGTGCGGATAGTTAACCCTGCAGAATGATTGCTGAACTCTCGATATTCCCGCGCAAAATCGCGCACTGAGTTAAACGGCAGTGAGAGAAAAAACTCTAGCGTTGGACGGGAGAATATCTTTCCGGTCTGTTATTGCATTTGCCGGCCTTGTATGCGTTTAGCATAAAGCGATACTCAAACAGACTCATTGTTCTAAAGAAAAGCGGCTACTGAAGCGCTCTTCAATTCATTTCGCTTGTCGTAGGAAATCGACGCGTTCGGTTCACGCGCTCATTGGGCATTGAACCGCCGTGTATGCGATTATCCACGCATGCTTCCTGCGGCTATTCAGTGCCGTAAGGTACGCAGCGTGGCGGACGTAACGGTGGCGCCGTCAGAGGTTTGCGTCGATGCGTGATGCGTTGAAGGAAACCGTGATACGCGGTATGAGGAAGCTGGAGGGCGAGTCGCTCGCCATCTGTACAGCGACAGATGTGTGGGCAACCGGTCAGCGTGGTGCCGATGCCGCAAATGGAGGCGAATTAGCCGTAGCTATGTTTGCGGCCGGCATACGCATGACGCCTGTACAGCGTCATGATGCATCGTGCGCGTGCGGCCTGGTTCGTCTGTACTAGAAATTCACCAGGTAAAGGAATGTCGCGCGCTGTTTTGCGCGCTTATCGTCGCGTCAACCGCGCGTATCGACCCACTCGCGCGCCCAACGTGCGGAGTGCTGCAATGCCTGTTCTTCGTCGGTGAAGTAATCGAGCGAATAGAACTGGTAGAGCCCTTCCGTGCGTGCGCTGTCGGCGCGTTCGAGCAACAGGTTGGACGAAAATGTACCGTCGGGCAAACGATGCGCCGAAGGCTTGACGGCATAGCCGTTGTAAAGGTGAATATGTTTGTTTTGCATTTTATATTTTAATAATGTACGAGTGCGCGCTTGCCTTGCGAACTTCGATTAAGTCGCGCGGACGAGCGGGGATTCAAAGCCATTGCGAGCCGAATCAGAACGCAGCCGGAAAGATAAAGGGGCGTTAAAGCCGGGGGAGAATGAGGTGCAACGAGGCGTTTGGCGCTTGAGCGAGTTGCCTGACACATGCAACTCAAAAGCGATCGCGCGCCAACTGTGGGAGACGAAGCTCCGCGAGGATGTCGCTGCAGCCCGATGTCCGTTGCCGGACACCGAGCCCTTCAAACTTGCTTACAGCGGCGTGATGTTAGCCGCTTGCAGACCCTTGGGGCCTTGCTTCGTTTCGAAGCTCACCTTCTGATTTTCAGCGAGCGTCTTGAAGCCATTGCCGCTGATCTCGGAGAAGTGCGCGAACAGGTCGTCGCCGCCCTTGTCCGGGGTGATGAAGCCAAAGCCCTTGCTGTCGTTGAACCACTTAACGGTACCGGTATCCATGAAGAATCCTTGAGGAAAGAAATAGAAAATGTGCTCTGTGAGAGAGCGTTAGAAGCGTCAAGGAGGGAGAGGACAACGAATACCGCTGAGAGAGCGAGACATTGATGAACAGCAATCGAACTTCTTGAACTTCGGGTGCCACAGTAACCGCTGTGGCATACCAGCGTCAACAGTTAACTTGTAACTGTTCTGCCGGGCGCTTCCGTTCAGCGGGGCTAAGGCTTCGCAATGCGGCCCTGTTAGCGGCTTGCCGCCTCGACTGCGGCAAGCCGCTGACGTGAAGTGGTCAAATGCCCACCTTGTGTGCGGTCACGATCAGACGCAAGCCAAGCGCGGCCACTGCGCTTGCGGCGACGCGATCGATCCAGGCCTTCCATCGCAGATAGATTTCGCGTGGACGTCTGCTCGAAAAGCACAGCGCGACGACCGTATACCAGCCCGCTTCGATTGCGAAGATCGCGGGCGGCAATGCGAAGTAGCACCACAGCGGCGGATGTTGCGGTAAAAGCGCCGCGAAGATACTGCCGTAGTAGACCGCTGTCTTGGGATTGCTCAGTTGGGTGCTGAGGCCAACCCAGAAAGATCTACGCGGGTTCGTGGAGACGGTTTGCGTGGTGTCGAATGCAAGGGGCCTGGCGGCGCCGCGCCAGATCTTCGAGGCCAGATAGATCAGATAAAGCCCGCCGGCCACTTTCAGTCCGATGTAGAGCCATTCCACGGTGGCGAGCAGCGTGTATAAACCGAGCAGCGCAATGCCACTAAAGAACACACCGCCGATACCCATGCCGAGCGCCGTCGCAAGGCCGTCGCCGCGCGACAGACCGATCGCATTGCGCGCGACGATGACAAAACTCGGTCCCGGACTCATTGCGCCTAATAACAGCGCGGCGAGAATGGTGAGGATGGCGGTAGATGCTGGCATGGTTGTGTCTCCGGACCGCTGCTCAAATAGGCAATCTGGTCCAAACATAGCACGAGAGCGCTGGGTGTGGTTCTGCATTATTGGATTGTGAGCGAAGCCCTTCCGGTTTTACTGCGTCCATTATTAGCCGCGACACCGGTAGGTTATGAAAGAGCGAGAAGAACAAACCATTGTTCGACCTCGATGGAAATGCGCGTGAGCGCTTGATCGTGTAAATACGCCGACGCATGGACGAATACGGCATTACGATCGAAGCGTTCGCCCACGCAATGGAAGCAGATGCCGCCGCGACGCGAGCGGTTGTCTGTCGCGACGCTTACGGTAATACATCGGACGGGCGTGGCGATAAGCCGGACTGGTCAGCGCGCGCGATTTACGCAGGACAGGGCATCGACCATTTCCGCTGCTGGGCATGAACGAAGCAATTGCACCGTGCATGCGGTTGCGAACCAGCCGGTATGTACCTTTGCCGTTGATCGTGTGGGCGATCTCCCTTAATATCCACGGGTCGTTGCCGACGAGGCGCCCACTCCATTCTCCGCATAACGGGCGCGCGCGGCACAGAACTGGAAGCTGCATGCCGTACCGCCAACGAACTCCCTCATCACCACTTCCCGCTTTTCGGTTTCTTGCGTGGCTCCGTTATATCGCGGTGTTTGGCCTGTTGTGGCTGAACATCGGCTGGACGTTCGGCGCGACTCACGAGCCTCCCAGGCACTCGTCGCTTCGCGCGGTACGTCACGTGTCGCTGCCCGCGCGGCATGCGTCGAAAGCGAAAGCGCGAACCGCGGACAAAGCGAAAAAAGTCACGACGGGCCAGACCCCGCGGCGCATCGCACACAAGCGCAAGCATGTCGCCGACGACGAGCATTCACTGCACGCAAGCAAGCTCGCGCCCAAATCGCGCCGTCATGGCGTACGCGTTGCACGCGAGCCGCGTGCCTCGGGGCGTCCGCCGGGAATGACGACGCATCGCAGCCGGCAACCCACGCCGACGTCTCGCATGGCCGGAAATACGGCACGTACGGCACATGCCAGGCATGCGGGCCTTCGTCTTTTGCCTCGTTGCGGATATACGCCCAGATCTCGCGCATTGCTTCGCGCCCGCTCGGTGTTCGTTGTTGATGAACGAACGCAAACCGTGCTCACCGAAAAGCAGGCCGATCGCGTGATGCCAATTGCTTCGATATCCAAACTAATGACGGCCGTCGTGGCGCTCGATGCAAGACACGCATTGAACGCGCCGCTCAACGTCACCGTTCAGGACCAGGATTTCGACAAATTTACCGGCTCGCGGCTCTCTGTCGGTTCCGTTCTATCGCGCCATGACATGCTGCATATCGCGCTGATGTCGTCGGAGAATCGCGCTGCCGCCGCGTTGAGCCGCGACTACGCCGGCGGCCGGCCGCGCTTTGTCGCTGCGATGAATGCGAAGGCGCGCGCGCTCGGGATGCGGCATACGTCGTTCGTGAATGGCACGGGCTTGTCCCCACATAACGTGTCGACGGCGCGCGACCTGGCTCGCCTCGTGGCGGCGGCTAGCCGCTATCCGCTGATCCGCGCTTATTCCACCGACCGCGATCAGATGGTGTTTCCGGGCGGCCCACGGGCGCGCCTGAGTTATCACAACTCGAATGCGCTCGTGAGGAGCGGCGACCGGTCGATCGTGTTGCAGAAAACGGGCTTCATCAATGAAGCCGGGCACTGCGTCGTCGTGCGAATGATCGTGCATGGCAGGCCCATCGACATTGTCGTGCTGGGCGCACCAGGGCCGCGCGATCACATTGCCGATGTGATCAGAATCCGTCGCTGGCTGCGTTGCTCGTTGAGATGAGCGATGCCGGCACTTTTCAGCAAGCGCAAAAAAAAGCCCGCGCAAGGCGGGCTCAACTACTCGGAGTTTCGCGATCCAGTCGCTAAACGGATCGCTTTGAGTGTAGGTGAAAGCTTTGTGAAAGTGTAGAGAATCTGCGTTACAGGTCGAAAAAAACCGTTTCCTTGTCGCCCTGCATGTAGATGTCGAAGCGATATACGTTGGCCGTGTTCGGATCGCGGCGTGCAATCAGCGTGTCGCGTCGATCGGTCGGAACTGCCGCCAATACCGGATCGCGCTCGTTGGCTTGCGCTTCGTCCTCGAAATAGATGCGCGTGAATGTGTGCAGCAGCATGCCGCGCATCGTCACGATTACGTTTAGATGCGGCGCCTCGTCGGGGCTCACGCGGCCGGGTTTTACGGTCTCCACGATAAAGCGCTTGTGTGGGTCCGTTCCCGTGCCTACGCGCGCAAAGCCGCGAAAACCGGTCTTGAGTATTTCCTCGCGCGATTCCGGATAGTGGCCGTCAGCGTCGACCTGCGACACTTCGAGCATCGCGTCGCCGATTACATTGCCGTCGCCGTCGAACACCTGGCCCACGATGGTTATGTGCTCGCCGGCTGCTTCTCGGTCCGCGAGGACCGGTGTGAACAGGCTCTTGAAGTCGAAGTCGTATTGCTGGGGGCACAGGCCGTACGCGAAGTACGGTCCTACCGTCTGCGAGGGCGTTTGCTTGAGAGTGGTCATGGCTTAGCGCTCCATCGGAGTTTCATTGCGGCCGCGCAGCACGATGTCGAAGTCGTAGCCGAGCGCGTAGGACTCTTGCGTGGTGTCGAGCGAGAAGCTCGCGATCAGGCGGTCACGTGCATGCTCCGGCGTGCCTTGGAAAATCGGATCGAACGCCAGCAGCGGGTCACCGGGAAAATACATTTGCGTGACGAGACGCGAACCGAAATGTTCGCCGAACAGCGAGAAGTGAATGTGATTCGGACGCCATGCGTTCGGATGATTGCCCCACGGATATGCGCCCGGCTTGACTGTCAGGAAACGATAGCGGCCTTCGTTGTCCGTGACGCAGCGGCCTGCGCCGAGGAAGTTCGGATCGAGCGGTGCGTCGTGCTGATCCACCTTATGTACGTAGCGGCCAGCCGCATTCGCCTGCCAGATTTCCACGAGCGTATTGCGCACCGGGCGGCCGCCTTCGTCGAGCACGCGGCCCGTCACGATGATGCGTTCGCCAAGCGGCTCGCCGTTGCGAACCGCGTTGCGCGTGAGGTCGTTGTCGAGCGCGCCCAGGTCTTCTGTGCCGTAGACGGGCACGCGCTGATCGCGCAGCTTTTCCTTCAGCGGAATCAGCGGACGGGTCGGGCCGCGTTTAACCGACGAGCCGTAGCCGGGGTAGATGTATTCGGGATGCGACGCGAAATCGCGCGCGCTGAGAAAGGAATCGTCCATCAGTGTCTCCTTCAGGATTTGTGGGATAGCTTGTCAGGTGACTTTATCCAAACTTAACGGTTATGAAAAATGACGTTTTAGCCATTTTCGTATAACCTGCCGTTATGCAACGCAGCCTCGCGGATAGCCGCGTCAAATTCCGTCATCTACAGTGCTTTCTGGCCGTGGCCCAGTTTGGGAGCGTCCAGCGGGCCGCGGACAGCCTATCGATCACGCAACCCGCGGTGTCGAAGACGGTCGCCGAACTCGAAACCATTCTGGGCGTAAAACTCTTTGAGCGCGGCCGCCACGGAGCGGTGCCGACTCGCGAGGGGCAACTCTTCATGCCCCACGCCAGCGCCTGCGTCAGCGCGTTGCGGCAGGGCGTCGATCTGCTCTCGCGCGCGGATGGCGCGGCGGCTGCCACGCTGGAAGTGGGGATTCTGCCGACCGTTGCCAGCGCGTTGATACCGCCCGTTCTCAAGCGTTTTGCGTCGCTCTGGCCGCGCGTGATCGTGCGCCTCGCGACCGGCGCAAATCCCGAATTGCTCGAGCGTCTGAAAGCGGGCACGATCGAATTTGCCGTCGGACGTCTCGCGGATCCTGAGCGAATGGTGGGGCTCAGCTTCGAACAGTTGTTCAGCGAACCGCTGGTCGCTGTCGTGCGAGCAGGGCATCCGCTGGATGCCGCGCCGGGTTTGCCGTCCGCTGCATTGCAGGACTTTCCGGTCGTGCTGCCGCCCTTCGGCACGCTCATCCGGCAGTCGGCGGAAAGTTTGTTGAGCGCATGGGGCGTGCCACCGCTGTCGGCATTCGTCGAAGTGTTGTCGGTGTCCACTGGCCGGGCGCTGACGCTCGAGAACGACGCCGTGTGGTTCGTCCCGTTGAGCGCCGTGCAATACGAACTGGCGCACGGCATGCTTGTGCGTTTGCCGCTGCCGTTCGCGGGCACCGGCGAGCCGGTTGGCTTGATTCGGCGCTCGGACACGCAGCCGTCGCCGGTGGGAAGAGCTTTTATCGACGCCGTGCGTGAAGTTGCGCGGTTGCGGATGGCGGCAAGCGCGAGCAAGCCGGCGAGCAAGGCTGCACCGAAGCGTGTTCGCCGCCCGACGCGGACGACTTGACGGAAGAGCGTACCTGGACGGTCGCGACGCGGCCATTCAGGTGCACACGCACGTGCGCCGGTTGCGGCTCTGGTGAACCATTCAGTACAAAATGAAGTTGCGAATGTTACGCGAGCCGGTGTACAAACACGGTGCAAAAGCCGCCACATACCTTGCGATGCTGCGGCACACCGCGCCGGCAGCGTCACACTGCGAGTTGAAGACGGTCTTCACTGATATCAGCACCACTGGAAACAGCGTCGAAAGACAGTACAAGGAGATTGCCATGCCCAGCGACTTGCCCACTCCAGACGCCGCGCTTCGCGCCGTGTCGGCGCCTGAGCACAATCCGCTCGGCACTGCCGGCCTGGAATTCGTGGAGTTCGCGTCGCGCGATCCAAGGGCGCTCGGTGAGACATTCACCAAGCTCGGCTTCAAGGCAATTGCGCGCCACATCAGCAAAGATGTCACGCTGTTCCGGCAGGGCGAAATGAATTTCCTCATCAACGCGGAACCCGATTCGTTTGCCGCGCGCTACGCCGAAGAGTACGGCGCGGGTATCTGCGCAATCGGCATTCGTGTGGCCGACGCGCAGCGCGCTTTCGACCGCGCGATTGAATTGGGCGCGTGGGCCTTCGAAGGCGAGAGAATCGGCGCGGGAGAACTGCTGATTCCTGCGATCCAGGGCATTGGCGATTCGCATATTTACTTTGTCGACCGTTGGCGCGGACGTGGTGGCCAGCGCGGCGGGCTTGGCGACATCTCGATCTTCGACATCGACTTTCGTCCCGTCCACATCGACACTGCGCACGCCGACCTGAGCCACGCGGGCACGGGCCTCGTCGCAGTCGATCATCTGACGCAAACGGTCGGTGCGGGGCGCATGCAGGAATGGCTCGACTTTTACCGCGATTTGCTCAACTTCCGCGAAATTCACGAGCTCCACGCGAACTGGCACGTGTCGGCGGAATCGCGCGTGATGGTGTCGCCGTGCGGCGCGATCCGCATCCCTCTATATGAAGAAGGCACACGCCGGACTGATCTGATGCATGAGTATTTACCTGATCATCCGGGCGAGGGCGTGCAGCACCTCGCGCTTGCGACCGACGATATTTTCGGCTGCGTTGAGCAATTGCTCGCAAACGGCGTGGAATTCGTCGAGCCGCCTGCGCGCTACTACGAACAGTTGGACGCACGTTTGCCGGGACATGGCCTCGACGTCGAGCGGCTCAAGCGCACGCACGTTCTCGTCGATGGCGAGATCGGCACGGACGGCGTGCCGCTGCTGTTTTTTCAGACCTTCGTGCGCCGCCGTGCCGGCGAAATTTTCTTCGAGATCGTTCAGCGCCAGGGACATCATGGATTTGGCGAAGGCAATCTCAGCGCGCTCGCGCAGGCGCGCGAACAGGCGGGTGCATGACCTGATAGGCCACACTATCGCTTCGGCGATTCGTTGATGGCCGATGCTTGCGGAATGTCGGCGCTGGTCGCCATCCACAATACTTCGGCATCCTCTTCACTTGTCGAGACAGCGGCGTGGCCGGTGCGGCTGTCGAAGTAAAGACTGTCGCCGGCGTTCAGATGCGTCGGCGCATATAACTCCGAATAGAGGCACACGCTGCCGCTGATCACATACAGAAATTCCTCGCCTTCGTGACGGCCCCAGTCGTCGAACGCATCGAGGGTGTGCGCCGAGATGCGGATGCGGAACGGCAGCATTGCTTTGTGCGCGAGGTCAGTCGCGAGCAGTTCCATCTGATAGCCGCGATACGCATGACGCTGCCCTTCGCCTTTGCGCGTCAACGCGCGACGTCCACTAGCGCTGACCTTGGGCATGGAGCCGAATAACTCGCCGATTTCGATCTTCAGCCCGAGGACGATTTTTTGCAGCACGTCGAAAGTGGGAGACATCAGGCCGTTTTCGACTTTCGATAACGTTGAACGGGAGACGCCGCAGAGGCGGCTCGCAGTTTCGAGTGTCAGATTCTGCGACTGACGGGCGGCGCGAACGCGCCGGCCGAGATCGGTTGTCGACGGTTCGGTGGGCTTTGCGATGTGGGTGTCCATTAGTTTGCTGCTTTCATTACTGCTGACTGGCGGATGGGATTGGTGTTTCCGATAATAACATTTGGCGTCAGTTGAGCAGCTCGCGGGCACTGGCTGCTGCTGGGCTGCCGAGCGGCAGGCCTTCGGTGCGCCCCTTTTCTGATTGGAAACGGCGAGTGCGCGATGCGCGGCGGATTAACGCCTTCTGTTTTACGTTAGGGCGGTCGGCTAATCGTCACCAAGTTCAAGGCATGCGGTGATACAAACCGCTTTGGGGAAGGCCGATCCCGGACAACACGCAGTTCACGGAAACTGGCCGCGGCCGATGTTGCAGGCAGACCCGGCTCGGAAGATTCCAGACCGACATGCATGTTGCCGCGCGTGGCGCGTTGCTATCAAGGCTTGCCGATCAGAACTCTTCTCATTGGATACTCCGGCAACATTTGCGTATAGGCGACCTGCGTAACGAACGTCCAGTTATTCAAGCTCGCATTGGCAAGGGCGCTGGCTTGTAATGACCGGTAGGTGCCCAAAAATTGAAGCTCAAGGCAATATGTGCGGTATTGGACAAGTGATAGCCGGCAATGATCGGTGTGAAGTACAGGTCAAACAGATTCGACGTCCGGTCGCTGCTTGAAGTTGTCATTCTGCCGACGCCGAACCGAGCGGTGGTTTCCGTCCACAGATAAGGTATGGTCATCGCGGATGCGAAGTCTCATCCGCCTATACCTCCCCACGACCGACAGTACGCCCGTACGCGAAAATCGGCCGGCCCAAGCCGCCTTCTGTGGCATATGCCACGTTCAGCGAGCCGTAAACCAGCATGCTGATCGCAGCTTCGGAAGCCGCTCGCCTGACAGTACGGCACTGAGTTAGCCACATGATGATGGCTCCGCCCTGCCGACAATGTTCATTGCACCGTACAACCGCGGCCCTGTATGCAGGCGCAATACGAATGCCAATAGGTACGCGTCGCGGTTTGCTTGTTTCAAGGCATCGCTTGCGCTGTGCGGGCGCGCTGGGCGGCGCTCCTCTGAGACGTCAAGCTCATTCGGAGACGTATAAATGCTAGCAAACGCTGACTACCAGTGTGGTCGCCACGGACAAACTCGCATTTTCTGTTGCACGATCCGGCCGCCTTTCCTGACCACAAAGCCTCTGAAGTGTCCTTCAAAGCCTCACGTTGCCGTGCTGACCTTGACCTCTAACACTCGCCAGTCAGGCCGAACGGGAAACCGGTTAGCGCGAAACGCAGCATGTCAGGAAGACGGGACTGTACGGCGCCAAAAAATCGCAGAGCTACCACCCTTGGCCGCCGAATAGCCGAAACCGCTACCAGACTTTCATGAGCACACGGAGCGCTAAAGAACCGGAAAAGCAGGCACATTAAATCGATAATTCGTCTGCATGCCTAATGATAGAGTGAACGAAGTGGCCAATTATAAACGGCGTATAACACCGCGTAAACGGAAAAGGCGCAGTCCGGAAATTGCGCCTCTCATGTCACGCCGAACAACGCCGGCTACCAAATCAAGCAAGAGACGACTTTATTGTGCCGGCGCAGCAGCCCCTGCTTGCGACGACCCCAGGGCGGTGGAGCCGTACCCTGTGGTATCGCTTTGGGCGATGGCATTCTGTGCAGCGATGCGAGCCTCGGCCGCTTGGATATCGGCGGGATAATTGGCATCGACGGCAGCAGCCGGGTTATATCCCGCCTGCTGGACCTGCTTCAACTGAGCCTTGACCTCGGCGCGCGTGAGCGGCTGCTCGGACTGTGCAAACGATGCAAGCGGCGCGGCCAGAACTACGACTAGCGCTACCGCTTTGATGAGCGATTTCATGATGCTTCTCTCCGAAGATGGTGTTCTCCGATGCCGCGGCAAATCGTCGGCACCATGCGCGGATTGTAGGAAGCGGTTATTCCAGAGAAAACCCCCAATACAGTAATTCACTCTTGCAGCAATTGATAAGTCGGCGTGCTGTAATCGACAGCGTAAAGAATGAGGGCACTTCGTCAAACGCCGTGGCGCACGCCGACCTTGTACGCCGTTACCTGCCGGTAAGTGTCTCCTGCTCGAACGATGACGTCGTCATGTTCTGTCGGCATGTTCACCTGGTTCGGAAAGCCACCCGCTTCGAGACAGAGCCCAGCATGCGCCTGATAAACAACTCCGCCGCGGCCCGCGTCGCCTTTCAACCAGTTGCCGCTGTAAAACTGCAAGCCGCGCTGATCGGTCGATACAGTCAATTCCCGACCGCTGCCGGGATCGTAAAGACACGCGACGTCGCGCACATTGCCAGCGCGGTTAGCGCCATTAGCATCGCCAGCTGCATCGCGCAGCACGTAGCAATGATCGAAGCCGCCCGCTTGCACTAGCTGTCCATGCGGCCAGTCGAGGCGGGCACCGATTGGTGCGCTCTGTCGAAAGTCGAATGCATTACCCGCTACGTCGGCGAGCTTGCTTGGAATCATCGCTGCATCGACTTCGAAGAACTGATCGGCGTCAATTGACAGCATGTGCCCGCGAATATCGGTACGCGGGCGGCCGGTCAGATTGAAGTACGCATGACTCGTCAGATTCAGCGGCGTGGCAGCGTCGGTAATAGCTTCGTATTCGATGGTCAACGTGCCCTCATCGTCGAGCGTGTAGCGCACTTGCGTCGTCACGTTGCCCGGAAAGCCGGCATCGCCTTCGGGCGACTCGAGTCGCATGAGCAGCGATCCGTTGTCCTCGCTGACATCCCATATCGCACGATGAAAACCGACGCTTCCACCATGCAGCAGGTTCGCCCCCTCGTTGCGGTCGAGCGTGTACTCGATGCCATCGAGCGTAAAACGCGCATCTGCAATGCGGTTTGCCCAGCGGCCGATTAGCCCGCCCATATAAGTTGTGGCTGCAACGTATTGGGCCGGTGTGTCATGGCCGAGCAGAATATCGCCGAGACGTCCCGTGCGATCCGGCGCATGCCAGGAAACGAGCGTCGCGCCCAGGTCGCTGATTGCGATCTTCATGCCGTGTGCGTTGCGCAGCGTGAAGAGCCGTACCGGATCGCCGCCATTGAGCGTGCCCCACGGTTCCGAAGAAAGTTGTGCGATGCTGATCATGTCTGCGATAAAAAATAAAGAGTAGTGGCATGCTCAGCCTGGCGTCGATGCCTCGGTCGAGTTCGCGCGCTCCTGATATTCGCGCGGCGTGCACCCGAGCTCACGACGAAAAACAGCGTACATGTATTGCAGCGACGTGAAGCCGCAACGTATCGCCACTTCCGCACTCGACGCGTCGCGCTTCGCAAGCAGCGCCTTCGCGACATCGAGTTTATGGCGCAAGATTTCCTGATGTACGGTGCACTTGCGCTCGCGCCGGAAGTACTCTTCCAGCGACGAACGGGACACGCCGACATAATCGGCGACCTGCTCGGTGCGAATACCCTGGCACGCATACTGACGAATGAAATGCCGCGCGCGCATCACATACGGACTCGCAAGCGGTTGATGCCTTGTCGACTCGAGCACGTTGATGCCGACAGGCGGCACGAGAATGCGCCGGCCAGGAAAGCGCGCACCGCGCAGCATCTGATGCAGAAGGTGAGCCGCGGTGCGGCCCATTTCCTCAGTACCCTGAATCACCGAGGAAAGTGGGATGCGTGTGAGCGTGCGCGTGAGCGGATCGTTGTCGATGCCGATAATCGCCACTTCCTCCGGTACGGGAATGCCTGCAATCAGGCACGCTTGCAGCAAATGCCGTGCGCGCGCATCGGTCACGGCGATGATGCCGACCGGCTTCGGCAATTCGCGCAGCCACGCAGTGAGTTGTTCGGTCGCCTGGTTCCATGAAGGCGCGCTAGTCGAGAGTCCGCGATAAATCTCGCCGTGAATCTGCTCGGCGCTGTGCCCGTCCGTGCTACGCAAATGAGCGAACGCGAGTTCGCGCTGCTGCGCCCAGCGGTTTTCCTGCGCTCGCGGCAGGCTGTACAGCGCAAAGTGTTCGAGGCCCGCGCCAATCAGATGCGTATAAGCGAGCGAGATGAGCTTGCTGTTATCGGTCGCGATATAGGGTAAATCCGGGGGGTACTGCGCCGGGTCTTCGAACGACGATCCAACCGCAACCACCGGCAATGGACAATCACGCAGCGCTTCGCTCACAGCGGGATCATCGAAGTCCGCGATGATGCCGTCGCCGTCGAAGCGCTCGATACCCGTCAGGCGGCAGCGAAAGTCTTCTTCCAGAAAGAGATCCCACGCTACGCGCGTGGACAGCAGATAGTTGCCGATGCCGGTAATGATCTCGCGATCGTAGACCTTGTTCGCGTTGAACAGCAGGGCGATCCGATGGGTCGTCTGTGGCGTTTGCGGACGGGTCATGGCGGTGCGCGGCATGCGGATAGTTAAACCCGCAAGGCCTTTGTCTCCTATGTCGACAGAGTTGGCGCCTTAGCGTCTTGCTCAGGTTCGATGTTTTTAAGCGTCTGGTTATTCTAGGCCGCGAATCGCGCACCGGTGCAAAACAAATCGAGGGCGGTAAGAAACATCAAGCGCGCTGCGCAATTTCGCAATTGCCGATACCTGCCGCAGGCGGCAGCATGGCGTCACCTTATCGACCGGCGCGGCCACGTCGCACGGGTTGCGGTGCAACAAATACTGGAGACGCTGATGTCCTACTTCGAACACATTCCCGAGATCCGTTATGAAGGCCCGCAATCGGACAACCCTCTTGCGTTCCGTCACTACGATAAAAGCAGAAAAGTCCTCGGTAAAACGCTCGAAGAACATCTGCGCATTGCGGTGTGCTACTGGCATACGTTCGTATGGCCGGGCGTCGACATTTTCGGCCAGGGCACATTCACGCGCCCCTGGCAGCAGGGCGGCGACGCAATGGAAATGGCGCATCTCAAAGCGGACGCCGCGTTCGAATTCTTTTCGAAGCTGGGTACGCCGTACTACACGTTCCACGATACCGACGTGGCTCCTGAAGGCTCCAGCCTGAAAGAGTACAGCGCGAACTTTTCCCGCATAGTGGACTACCTCGCGCGCAAACAGCAGGACACAGGCATCAAGCTGCTGTGGGGTACGGCCAATCTGTTTTCGCACCCGCGTTACGCTGCGGGCGCGGCGACGAGCCCCGATCCGGAGGTATTCGCGTTCGCCGCGACACAGGTACGCCATGCGCTCGACGCAACACAACGGCTCGGCGGCGAGAACTATGTGTTGTGGGGCGGACGCGAAGGCTACGACACGCTGCTCAACACGGATCTCGTGCGCGAACGCGATCAGCTCGCGCGCTTTTTGCATATGGTGGTCGATCATGCACACAAGATCGGTTTCAAAGGCTCGCTGCTGATTGAGCCGAAACCGCAGGAGCCGACCAAGCATCAATACGATTACGATGTCGCGACCGTGCATGGCTTTTTGCTTCAATACGGCCTCGCGAAAGAGATTCGCGTGAACATCGAGGCCAATCACGCGACGCTTGCCGGCCACTCGTTTCACCATGAGATCGCGACGGCCTATGCGCTCGGTATTTTCGGTAGCGTTGACGCAAACCGCGGCGATCCGCAAAACGGCTGGGATACGGATCAATTCCCAAATAGTGTGGAAGAACTAACGCTCGCTTTCTATGAAATCCTCAAGCACGGTGGCTTTACGACGGGCGGTATGAACTTCGACTCGAAAGTGCGGCGGCAAAGCGTCGATCCGGAAGATCTCTTTTATGGGCACGTTGGCGCCATCGATAACCTGGCGCTTGCTGTCGAACGCGCAGCGGTGCTGATCGAAAACGATCGTCTGGATCAATTCAAACGTCAGCGTTACGCGGGCTGGGACGCCGAGTTCGGACGAAAGATTATCTCAGGCGGCTACTCTCTCTCGACGCTAGCCACCGACGCCTTGTCGCGCGATCTGAATCCGCGACATGCGAGCGGCCAGCAGGAGCGTATGGAAAACATCGTCAATCAGGCGATTTATAGCAGACGTTGAAAAGCATCGTCGCAATTTAAGAAAACGCGCGGACATATACCGCGCGAAAAAAAGAAGCTTTGGGTTGTCGCTTGTCCGGACCTGCGGCTCGCAGCGCAGGCCGTCCGATCCGGTATTCCGGCTATCAGAAGAAGGAGACAGAGATGAAATTCGCAACACGTCGTACTGTACTGGGTTCGCTCGTATTTGGAGCGGTGCTGGCCAGCTTGTCGCTTGCGGCGCCGCTCGCGCACGCCAGCAAGGATCACCCTGAAATCGGCTTCTGTATCGATGATCTGCGCGTCGAACGCTGGTCGCGCGATCGGGACTACTTCGTCGCCGCTGCGGAAAAGCTCGGTGCGAAAGTGTCAGTGCAATCCGCCGATGCCAGCGAGGCGCGGCAAATCTCGCAGATCGAGAATCTGATCTCGCGTGGCGTCGATGTCATCGTGATCGTGCCGTTCAATTCAAAGACGCTCGGCAACGTAGTGGCCGAAGCAAGAAAAGCGGGTATCAAGGTCGTTTCATACGACCGCCTGATACTCGATGCCGACGTGGACGCCTACATTTCATTCGACAACGAAAAGGTAGGCGAATTGCAGGCGGAAGGCGTCTATAAGGCGCAACCCAAGGGCAACTACTTCCTGCTCGGCGGTGCGCCGACCGACAACAACGCGAAGATGCTGCGCGAAGGGCAGCTCAAGGTATTGAAGCCCGCCATCGACAAGGGCGATATCAAACTAGTGGGACAGCAGTGGGTGCCGGAGTGGAGCGCGTCCACGGCGCTGCGCATCGTCGAAGATGCACTGACCGCGAACAACAACAAGATCGACGCAATCGTCGCATCGAACGACGGAACCGCCGGCGGTGCAATCCAGGCGCTCGCCGCACAGCACATGGCGGGCAAGGTGCCCGTGTCGGGCCAGGACGCGGACCTTGCGGCAGTCAAGCGGCTGATCGCGGGCACGCAGACCATGACCGTCTATAAGCCGTTAAAGCTGATTGCCGGCGAAGCGGCAAAGCTCTCAGTTGCGTTGGCGAAGGGCGAGAAGCCGGCCTTCAACGCGCAATACGATAACGGCAAGAAGAAGGTGGACACGGTGCTGTTGCAGCCCACCTTGCTCACGAAGAGCAATGTCGACGTGGTCATCAAGGATGGCTTCTATACCCAGGCCCAGCTCGCGAGCCAATGAGCGTAACGCGCGCGCGGTTTGCGCTGATACATGTGGAAGGTATCGGCGTGAACGCGCGCCTTGCAGCGAGGCATAGGGAATGACGCAACCGTTACTGACGATGCGTGGCATCGTCAAAGCGTTTTCAGGCGTGAAAGCACTCGACGGCATCGACCTGACGGTCGCGCCGGGCGAGTGCGTCGGCTTATGCGGCGAAAACGGCGCAGGCAAATCCACGCTGATGAAAGTATTGTCCGGCGTATATCCGCACGGTACCTGGGACGGCGAAATAACCTGGGAAGGCAAGCCGCTCAAGGCAACGAGCATACGCGACACCGAACGCGCCGGCATCATCATCATTCACCAGGAACTGATGCTGGTGCCCGAGTTGTCGGTAGCGGAGAACATCTTTCTCGGCAATGAAATCACGCTGCCGGGCGGCCGTATGAACTACGCGGCGATGTACCGGCGCGCCGACGAATTGCTGCGCGAACTCGGCATTAGCGGAATCAACGCAGCGCAACCTGTCATGAATTATGGCGGCGGCCATCAGCAATTGATCGAAATTGCCAAGGCGCTGAACAAGCAGGCGAAGCTGCTGATTCTCGATGAACCGTCGTCGTCGCTGACTTCGACCGAGATTGCGATTCTGCTCGACATCGTGCGGGATTTGAAGCGGCGCGGCGTGGCCTGCGTCTACATCTCGCACAAGCTCGACGAGGTCGCCGCGGTTTGCGACACGATCAGCGTGATTCGCGACGGCCGGCATGTCGCCACCGAGCCGATGCGTGCGCTTACTACAGACCGCATCATCTCGTTGATGGTTGGCCGCGAGATAAAGAACCTGTTTCCCCGCGAGCCCCATCCGATCGGCGATGTAATTTTCGAGGCGCGCAATGTGACGTGTTTCGACGTGACGAATCCGCGCCGCAAGCGCGTGAGCGATGTGTCGTTCGCATTGCGGCGCGGCGAGATTCTCGGCGTGGCCGGTCTGGTCGGCGCTGGGCGCACGGAATTGATGCAGGCGATCTTCGGCGCCTATCCCGGCTCAAGCGATGCGACGGTTGTGATGGAAGGCAAACCCGTGAAGATTCGCGCGCCTATCGATGCGATTCGCGCGGGCATCGGCATGGTGCCTGAGGATCGCAAGCGCCACGGCATCGTGCCTGGTTTGAGCGTTGGCCACAACATTACGCTTGCAGTATTGCAGCGCTTTGCTTCGGGCGGGCGTATCGATTCAGCCGCCGAACTCGACACGATTCACACCGAAATGAAGCGGCTTTCGGTGCGGGCCGCGCATCCGATGCTGTCGATCGCGAGTCTTTCGGGCGGCAACCAGCAGAAGGCCGTGCTCACGCGAATGCTCCTGACCGACCCGAAAGTATTGATCCTCGACGAACCCACGCGCGGCGTCGACGTCGGCGCTAAGTTCGAAATCTACAAACTTATTTTTCAGCTTGCGCAACGCGGCATGTCGATCGTGATGGTGTCGTCCGAATTGCCGGAAGTACTGGGTATTAGCGATCGCGTGCTGGTGATCGGCGAGGGCGAATTGCGTGGCGATTTCGTCAACGACGGCCTCACGCAGGAAGACATCCTCAGCGCCGCAATCCGCCCCGTGCAGCGTGTTCCGAACCCAACCGTAGCGAGTGCCGCATGACGCCCGACGTTACTTCACAACGCGCCGACGATACCGCACCGCGAGGCGCATTCGGCGGTCCACAGCGCATTCAGCAACTGTTCGCGCGTTACAAGATTCTTGCGTTGCTGATTGCCGTGGCCGCGATCTGGATTTTCTTTTCGGTTCTCACGCATGGCGCGTTCATGACGCCGCGCAATCTGTCAAATCTGCTGCGACAGATGTCGATAACCGGCATGCTCGCCTGCGGGATGGTGTTCGTGATCATCGCGGGCGAGATCGACCTATCGGTCGGATCGCTGCTCGGTTTGCTCGGCGGCGTGGCCGCGATACTCGACGTGAACCGCCATTGGCCGATAGGCGTCACATTGCCGGTGGTGATGCTGCTTGGCGTGCTCATCGGCGTTTTCAACGGATGGTGGTCCACATACCGGCGCGTGCCTTCGTTCATTGTCGGCCTGGGCGGCATGCTCGCGTATCGCGGGATTCTGCTCGGCGTGACGGGCGGTTCGACGATTGCGCCGGTATCCGACAGCTTCGTATTCGTGGGACAGGGCTATCTGCCGAAGCTTGCGGGCGATACGCTCGCCGTCGTGCTTTTTGTACTGCTCGCGTTTCTGACGATACGGCAGCGCCGCAATCGCGAGCGCTACCAGTTGAGTGTGGTGCCGGTCTGGCAGGACGTCGCGAAGGTGGTCGGTGCAGGTGCGATTCTGGCTGGCTTCGTTGCGACGCTCGATCGTTACGGCGGCATTCCGGTGCCGGTCCTGCTACTGCTCGCGCTACTCGGCATTTTCACGTGGATTGCCACGCAGACGGTATTCGGACGGCGCATTTACGCGGTCGGTTCGAACCTCGAAGCGACGCGCCTTTCTGGCGTGAACACGAATCGCGTGAAGCTCGCCATTTTCGCGTTGATGGGCCTGATGTGCGCGTTCGCTGGCGTGGTGAATACGGCGCGGCTTGCCGCGGGCTCGCCGTCGGCGGGCTCGATGGGCGAACTCGACGCGATTGCCGCGTGCTTTATCGGCGGCACGTCGATGCGCGGCGGCTCGGGCACGGTCTACGGCGCGCTGATCGGCGCACTCGTGATGGCGAGCCTCGACAACGGCATGTCGATGCTGGATGTCGACGCCTATTGGCAGATGATCGTGAAAGGCAGCATCCTCGTGCTGGCCGTGTGGATCGATGTGGTGTCGGGGTCGAACAGGCGGTGAGGTTATTGAGCACGTGGGGCGGTCCCGCCCCACGTCCCCAACATTTAATGAAACACCCCACGGATCCCGCTGAGCCCCGCGCCTGACCAAACGCGCTGATCCCCGCGCGCGCATCGCTTCATCCGACGAATTTAAGTTCGCGCCCGCTCTCCCGTCTTACTACTATTGCGTGGGAACGCAGGGCGCGAATCGGCGCCCTCACAGCTTGTTACCGGCGGCAAGCGGATAGGCCAATCGTCATGAAGCGCAGAACCTTCCTTGTGGGCGGCGCAGGCGCGCTCGGCGCTCTGCTGGTCGGCTGGTCCGTGCTGCCCGTGCGGCAGCGCTTCACCACTGCCGCGCCGTTACCCGTCGAGGGCACGCAAGCGGCACTCAACGGCTGGGTCAAGATCGCCTCGGACAACACCGTCACGATCATGATGTGCAAAGCGGAAATGGGACAGGGCGTTCACACCGGCCTCGCCATGCTGCTTGCCGAGGAACTGGACGCCGACTGGTCGCGCGTGCGAGTGGAAGACGCGCCGATCGACAACATCTACAACAGCGTGCAGAGCGTCATCGACGATCTGCCGTTTCGTTCCGATCACGACAGCATCACGAAGCGCACGATCGTTTGGTACACACGCAAACTGGTCCGCGAGGCCGGCACGATGATGACCGGCGGTTCATCGAGCATCAACGACCTATGGACGCCGATGCGCGAAGCCGGCGCCTCGGCGCGCGCAATGCTGATCGCAGCGGCCGCCGCGCAATGGCATGTGCCAGCCGGCGAGTGTGACGCGCAGGGCGGCTGCGTGACTCATCCGTCGGGACATAAGGCCAGTTTCGGCGAGTTGTCGCCGACGGCGGCGCAGCAAGCTTTGCCCGACAAGGTCAGGTTAAAAGATCCCGCCAGTTTCAAGCTGATCGGCAAGCCGCTGCGTCGCATCGAAGCCGCGTCGAAGCTCAATGGCACCGCGCGTTTTGGCATCGACGCGTTGCCGGACGGTCTGCTCTACGCGAGCGTCGTGATGTGCCCCACGCTCGGCGGCACGGTCGCTCGTTTCGACGCGGCATCGGCAGAGAAAATGCCGGGCTTCATCAAGGCGCTCGCCTTCGCGCCCTACAACGGCGGTACGGGCGGCGTCGCTGTGATCGCTAACAACCCGTTTCGCGCGATGAACGCAGTCGACGCGGTCAACGTGACATGGCAGCACGGCGCCGCGGCATCCCTATCGAGCGCGGAAGTGGAGCGCCGCCTCGCGCTCGCACTCGACGACGGCGACGGCCACGCGTACTACCATCGCGGCGACATCAACGACGCATTGAGCGGCGCGGCGCACACCGTCGTTGCCGAATATCACGCGCCGTATCTCGCGCATGGCGCGGTGGAACCGATCAATTGCACGGTGCAGGTCGCGGACGGCGCGGCGACCGTGTGGGTGTCGACGCAAGTGCCCGCGCTCGCGCGGCATCATGTGGCGAAGGTGCTGCATATCGACGACGACAGCGTCCGTGTGCATGCGCAGTTGCTCGGCGGTGCATTCGGGCGGCGTCTCGAACTCGATTACATCGCGCAGGCCGCGATGATTGCGCGCGAAGCGGATGGCCGCCCGGTGCAAACGCTATGGTCGCGCGCGCAGGACTTCACGCATGATTTCTATCGACCGGCATGCGTGTCGCGGTTGAGGGCCGGCCTGGACAGCAACGGCAAACTGATTGCGTGGCACAGCGCATCCGCGAGTCAGGCGATCGTGCCCGAAGCGCTCGCGCGTTACTACGGCGCGCCGCGCATTCCGATCGACAAAACCACTTCCGAAGGCGCATTCGATCAGCCATACGAGTGGCCTGTCGTCCGCGTCGCGCACAAGATCGTGGAATTGCCGGTGCCGGTCGGCTTCTGGCGCTCGGTCGGGCACTCGCATCAAGCCTTTTTCACCGAGAGCTTTACCGATGAACTCGCCGCCGCCGCGGGCGAGGATCCCATCGCGTTTCGCGCCGCGCTGCTTGCGGAGCATCCGCGGCATCTGGCGGTGTTGCAGCGTGTTGCCGCGCTATCCGGTTGGCAACAGCCGGTGACCCCTACCGCCGATGGCGCACCGCGTGCGCGTGGCGTCGCGCTTCACGAGGCGTTTGGCAGTGTGGTGGCGCAAGTCGCGGAAGTATCGATTGGGCCGCACAGGCGGATTCGTGTGCATCGCGTGGTCTGCGTGATCGATTGCGGCTTGCCGGTGAATCCGAATCTGATTCGCCAGCAGATGGAGAGCGGAATCGTATTCGGCCTCTCGGCCGCGTTGCAGGACGAGATAACGATCGTCAACGGACAGGTCGAACAAAAGAACTTCGTCGACTTTCCGGTTGTGCGGATCAACGATTGCCCGGTGATTGAAACGGACATCATGCCGAGCCGGTCGCATCCGCAAGGTGTCGGCGAACCCGGTGTGCCGCCGATTGCGCCCGCGGTTGCCAACGCGGTATTCGCATTGACGGGCAAACGGCTGCGCACGTTGCCTTTGAAGTTCACGTAAGCGGGAGATACGCATGCGATCGCTGAACATCAACGGCCGCGCGGTGGCGGTACAAGCGGAGCCCGATATGCCGCTGTTGTGGGTACTGCGTTGCGAACTCGGCATGACGGGCACCAAGTTCGGCTGCGGTGTCGGAATTTGCGGGGCGTGCACGGTGCATCTGAACGACAAGCCGTGCCTGTCATGCCAGACGCCCATGTCGAATTTGAATACGCAGAAAATAACGACCATCGAAGGAATGCAGGGCCACGAGGCGCAAGCACTGAAGGCCGCGTGGATAGACCTCGATGTAGTGCAGTGCGGCTATTGCCAAAGCGCGCAACTGATGGCCGCCTGTGCGCTGCTCAAACAGAAGCCCAATCCGACCGATGCCGACATCGACGCGGCGATGAGCAATATCGTGTGCCGTTGCGGTACTTATCCCCGTGTGCGGGCCGCGATTCATCAAGCGGCGAAGCGCCGGCCTGCGTGACGCAGCCGGCGCTTCACGAGCAATGGACTTCAGCCTGCCAGCATCTCGACCACGGCCACCACGGCCGTGAAGATGCCGATGCATCCGCCCAATGCTGCTGCGCTTTTCATGAACGACGACATACTTTGGCCTCGCAACGTGTGGTTGGTGGAACGTATTTAACCGCAAATGAAAGGCAAAAGAAATCTCGCCAAAAATAAATCGTAAGCTTGTGGGCCGACGTTACCGGGCTTTTGTCGCGGGCGTTACCGGTTGTGTTTTTGCGGGCGTCGCCGCCGACGATGTCGACACCCCCGGCGCCGTTTGCTGCACCGCCTCCCAGCCGCCGCCGAGAGCCAGGAACAGATTCACCTGGTCGATCGCCACCTGGCCTTCGGCGACAGCCACCTGAGATTTCGTCGACGTCAGCGTACGCGTTGCATCCAGATCGGAAATGAACGACTCGCGGCCCGCGCGATACAGCCGGTGCGTCTCGTCAGCGGATTGCGCCGCCGATTTCAGCGCGGCGCGCAATGCCTCCGCACGGGCGTAGTCGGATGCATACGTGGCGAGACTGGTCTCGGTTTCGCGCAATGCGGTCAGCACCACGCCGTCGAAGCGGGCAAGCGCAACCTGGCTCGATGCCTGCGCCTCACGCACGCGGCCACGCGCGCCGTTCGCCGGGAACGTCCAGCTGATCAGCGGACCGAAGCCCCAGCGCGCGGTGGGCGATGTGCCGAGATCTTCGAGAACGCCCGTCAAACCCGCCGACGCGCCGATGCTCACGGTGGGATACAGCGCGCCGGTGGCAACGCCGATACGCGCCGTGGATGCCGCCAACTGGCGCTCGGCCTCGCGCACATCGGGCCGGCGCTTGAGCAGCGCGGCGCCGTCGCCGACCGGAATCGGCTGGCGAATCTGCGGCAGTTTTTCGCAAGCGAGAACAGCGGGCGGCAGGTCGGACGGCGCTCGCGCGAGCAAAGCCGCGAGCCGGTATTGCGCGATCTTGCGCCGCGCCGTGTAGCGCGGAATATCCGCGGATAACGTGTCGACCTGAGTCTGGCCGCGCGTGACTTCCGTCTGATTGCCGCGGCCCACATCGCGCAAACGGCGCGATACATCCACGCGCTGTCTCTGCAACGCGAGCGACTCCTGCGCGATTTTCAATTCCTCGGCAGCCGAGCATTGTTCGACATAAGCCCGCACCACGTCGGCGACCACCGTGATTCGCGCGAGATCGCCCGCGGCCTGCACGGCCTCGGCGTCGGCTTGCGCCGCTTCCACGCCGCGCCGCAGCTTGCCGAACAGATCGATCTCGTACGCGACGCTGATGCCGATGTCGCCTTCATTCACGACCGGCAGTTTCTCGGTCAGCAAGTATTGCTCGGCCGATTCCTGCGCGCGTTGAATCACTGCCGAGCTCTTGCCGGAAAAGCCGCCTTGCGCCTGCGCGACACCCAATGCTTCGCGCGAGCGCGCGAGATTCGCGGCGGCGACGCGCAAGTCGGTATTGGATTGCAGCGCTTCGTCGACGAGACCGTTGAGCACGGGATCGTCGTATAGCTTCCACCACACAGCCGGTACGTTGCCGCGTGAGGTGAGCGACGTGTCGGCGCCCTCGATCGGCGCATTCGCGAGCGGCGCGTTGACGAGTGCATCTTTCGGCAGGGCGTAGTTGGGGCCGACATTCATGCAGCCGTTGAGCGTCGCCGTGAGAGGTAACAGTGGCAACAGCGGCAACAGCGGCAGCCGCCGCAGTTGCAGCCGCTGCAGCCCAAGCGAGCGCAGAAACGGCACGGTGCGCGACAGTTTCATTGCGAGGCGCCCGAAGTGACCGCGGCAGACGCAGGCTGCGTAGCGGATGCGCTCGAAGCACCCGCCGCACGCGAAGCGCGAACATTCGATATATCGCGCACCGACACGGTAGCGGTGCGTCCTGCGATCATGCGGAAATCGGCGGGCACTTCATCGAGCGCGACGCGCACCGGAATGCGCTGCGCGAGCCGCACCCAACTGAAGGCGGGGTTCACGTTCGGCAGCAGATTCGAGCCTTGCGTACGGTCGCGATCTTCGATGCCCGCGACGATGCTTTGCACATGGCCACGCAGCAAATGCGGCTCGCCCATCACGTCGATGTCGACTGGCTGACCGATGTTGATACCGCCCAGTTTCGTTTCCTCGAAGTACCCGTCGACGCGAAATGAATGCATATCGACAACCGAGAGCACCGCGCGCCCGGCAGCGACGAATTCGCCGGCACGCGGCGCGCGATCGTTCAGATAGCCGTCGACAGGGCTCACGATCGTCGCGCGTTGCAGGTTCAGCTTGGCGGTGTCGATCGCGACGTTCGCATCGGCGAGCGCGGCTTCCGCCTGCTCGACGCGCGAGCGGCTTTCTTCCGCGACTTCGGCGGCGACCAGATTACCGAGCTTGCGATTGCGCACGTCCTCACGGCGCGCCTGATCGAGCGTCGCGCGGCGTTGCTGCGCGGTGGCCTCAGCCTGGCGCAGCGCGAGCGTATAACGCGCCTGATCGATGACGAACAGCACCTGGCCTTGCCTGACCTGCTGGTTGTCCACCACGTCGACGGATGAAATCAGCCCGGAGACATCTGGCGCAACCTGGATCACGTCGGCGCGCACGTGCCCGTCGCGAGTCCACGGCGCGAACATGTAGTAGCCGATCAGCTTCCACAGCACGAGTGCCGCGACCACGACGACGATCAGGGTCAGCAGGATTTGACCGACGGAGAACCAGGTTTTTTTCACGTTGATTTCACGAAACGAGTCTGTGCGAAACGACGACGACAAGGCCCAGCACCAGCACATAGATGCCGAGGTCGAAAATCGGGCGATGCCATACGAAGCGGTAAAAGCCGACGCGCGCGAGCATCGTGCGAATCGCCAGGTTGATCAGATAGGCGACCAACATAAGCACGAGCACGGCCGGCACGAACACGCCGAAGATATCTATTTCACCGATCATCGCGGCAAGGGAGCAAAGGTGTTGAGCGAGGCATCACGCATTGGCCTCCGATGCGGGCGGCGTGGGTGTTTGCAGCGTGGCCGGAAATAGTGAAAGACGCAAGCCGACAAGCGCATGCAGCGCGTCGCGCAAGTGGCGTGCCGAAGTCTGCGACGTCGCGTCGGGTGCGCCTGCATTGGCGAGCCCTTGTGCGGTGACGCGCGTAACGGCCGAATCGATCGACGACATCAGGCTGTCAGGCACCGGTTCGCGCGCATGACGATTCGCGCAGCTTTCGTAATAGGCGCGTACGCCGTCGAGCACGTGGTCGATCGCGGCAGATGCTTCCCCGCCGAGCTTGTGCGTGAGGCGGCGCAGGTCGAGTGAATTGAATGCAATGCGCAGATCGCGGAAGCTTTCGATGGAAGGATGACGATGGTCGTCGGTCGCGGCCAGCCGCGGTATCAATTGCATCAAACGGTCGAGCATGCGGGCCGCGTGATTGCGCGGATCTTCAATAGGCCGCGTGGATGCGGTCAATGCGACGTCGGTCCAACTCGAGCGCAGCAGGCGAGCCGCTGCAAGCTCGGCGCCGAACGGGCGCGTGACGCGCGTCCACAGGTAGGCGTAGAGCAGCCCCGCGAGGCCCGCGAGATTGCTGTTCAGGAAGATCAGGAAGTTGGCGTCGTACGCGTCCTGAATGCTGATGAACGTGGCGGTGTTCACGGCGACGAGCACCGTCACCATATTGAACTGCGGGCGCGGAATCAGCGTGCCCACGAGAATGAACGGCGCGGCGAACAGGATCACGAGCATCGGAAAGTCATGCACGTGCGGCAATACGGCAAAGAGATAGACGCCCGCGGCGACCACGCTGATAGCCGTCGCGACAAAAAAGCGGAACACCATTGGCGCCGGTTCGTCGAGTGCGGCGAAGAAACAGCAGGCCACTGCGGCGAGCGTCACGGCGCTCGCGCCGTCCGCCCAACCCGAGCCGATCCACAGACTGCACGCGAGAATCACAGCCGCGGCGGTGGAGCCGGTGGAGAACAGCATCATGCCGCGATCGTAAAAGCGCTCGGTGCCGCCGAGCCGCCAATGACGAAAACGCGGACGCCAGAAGCCTTCTTCTCGCGTGATGATGATGCGTAGCGACCGGCAGTCCTGCCATACGTCGATCACCTGTTTCATGCGCCATAAGGCGCTGGACAGCAATGCGCCGTCCCAGCTAGTGAGCGCGGCGGGCGGCGGCTGCATTGCGGCAATGCGCTCGCGCAGCGCGTTCGCGGCCGGGTCGGGATGATTGCCCTCGCTCGCCGCGGGCAGCGTCGCATTGAACCATTTGACGATGTCGGCAAGCAGTGCGTCGAGACCCGCCGGCCACTTGTCGCTGCCGCTGTTGTATAGCGCAATCAGCGGATCGGCGAGCGCCGACATGAGCGGCAGCAGCAACTGCATGCGCCCGCGAAGTTCATGCGCGCGCGTAAGGATGTCAGGACGTGTGTGGTCGTAAGCGAGCTGACTCAGCAGCAATTCCAGATTGTTGATGGTGGCCGCGAGCCGTTGCCGCGCGCCTGAAATCGCCGCTCCTGCGATGCGGCCCGACAGCGTTTCAGTTGCGTAGAAGGCGGCGTCGCGAAACCATGCATCGGTACGCTCGATGATAGTCGGCGCGAGCCGGCTCGGAAACAGCACGCTGCCCACAATGCTCGCGCAGACGATGCCGAGCGTGATCTCTTCAGTGCGGCTAACGGCGAGATCGAATACGCCCGCTGGATTCGTGACCGCGGGCAGCGCGATGATCGGCATCGTATAGCTCGCGAGCAGGAATACATAGCTGCGCGCGGTGCGGTCCGACACGGCGAGATATAGCAGCGTGCCGACCCATAGCGCGAGGATCACGCTGAACAGATATGGCGATTCGACGAAGGGCGGCACGAGCAGCACAGCACCCGACGCGCCGAGCACTGTGCCGAGCGCCCGATAGATGGCCTTCGACCGTGTTGCGCCGACGAACGGATTAGACACGATGTAGACCGTCGCCATTGCCCAGTAGGGTCGTGGCAACTGGAGCGCAAGACCGATGTACAGCGCGATCATCGCGGCGGCGAAAGTCTTGACCGAGAAAAGCCAGTCGCGAACGGAGGGGTAGATCATGACGCGTTACGCCGATCCCTTGACGTTGCGCGGCGCGGTTGTGCGGGTCGTGCGGCTTGTGCTGGCTGTACTGCTTGTACTGGTGGTGTGAGTTGTGCTTTTGGCCGCGCTGGCGGATCTCGTCGCCTTTGCGGCACTGGCGGTTTCGGACTCTTCCGCGGAATCGGCTGTGAACGCCGCAAGCACGCGCAAGGTGGCTTCGAGATCGCTGCGTGAAATGCCTTTTAACGCTTGTGCGCGCAGTGTGACCAGTTCCTCTTCCATTTTCTCCGTCACGGCGCGGCCTGCTTTCGTCAACACCACGGTTTTCGCGCGCCGGTCTTCGGGATCTTCGTCGCGACGCATCAGCCCCGCGGCGCAAAGCTGATCGAGCAGGCGCACGAGCGAAGGGCCCTCGATGCCGATGTAATCGGCCAGCGTGACCTGGCGCACCGCCTCGCCGAGCCGGCTCGCGCTAAGCAGCGGCGTAGCGCAGGCCTCCGAGACGTTGAACGCGGACAGCACGCCATGACTCGTGCGCCGCCACTTTCTGGCAGCGATCACGAGCGTGCTGCTCACTTTGCGGCGTAAGGCGTCGAGATTCGTCATGGCCGGTATTGTATTTCCAAAACAATCGTTAGCAAACTATCGAATTGGAAATTTTCGCGGCAAGCCGATGCAAGCGTTTCACACGATCAACCCGAGCCGGATCGTTCGCGCCAGGTCGTCGAGCTGGAAAGGTTTGCGCAGTACGGTGCAGCGTTCCACCGCGAGACCGGAAATGTCGATGTCGGCGTAACCGGTTGCGAGGATCACCGGCAAATCGCTGCGCATCTTGCGTGCCTCTGCAATCACGTCGATGCCGTTCATGCCGGGCATCGCGAAGTCGACCATCAGCAGGTCGGGGTTATCGTCTTGCAGGCGGTTCAGTCCGGCTCGTCCGTCGGCGGCTTCGGTCACGTTGTAGCCGAGCATTTTCAGCGACTCCACGAGCATGGCCCGCACTTCGCTGTCGTCCTCGATCACGAGCACGCGCTTTTCGCCCACGGCATTCGCTTCGATATCCGAGGTCTCGGCAGTTTGCGGCGCGACGCGGTCGCGCAGCGGCAACCAGACTTCCACAGTCGTGCCGGCGCCTTCCTCGCTGAAGAGCCGCGCCGTGCCGCCGGCTTGCCGCGCGATGCCGTAGACCTGGCTTAAGCCGAGCCCCGTCCCTTTGCCGATCGGCTTGGTCGTGAAGAACGGATCGAACACGCGCGACACGATGTCGGGCGGTATGCCCGAACCCGTATCGGTGACTTCGATGACGACATAGCGGCCCTCGGCAAGTGTCTGATCAGGCGCAGTACGCTGCTTCACGCGGATACTGAGCTGGCCGCCGCCAGGCATTGCGTCGCGCGCGTTGATCGCGAGATTGAGCACGGCGAGTTCCAGCTGATTCGCGTCGGCCTGCGTCCACATCTCGTCGCCTTCGAACTCGTTGCTGTAGCCGATGCCCGATCCGAGCGACACGGTAATGATGTCGCGCATGCCTTGCAGCAGCGCGACCACGTCGACCGCTTTGAGGTCGAGGTTGCTGTTGCGCGAGAACGTCAGCAGCTGGCCGGTCAGCTTCGCGCCGCGTTCGGTTGCGCGCTTGACCGTCGCGGCCATGCTGCGAATGCGCTCGTCGCCGCTCACTCGGGCGATCAGTTCCGAGTTGACCATGATGACGTTCAACAGATTGTTGAAGTCGTGCGCGATGCCGCCGGTGAGCTGCCCGAGCGCTTCCATTTTCTGCGATTGCACGAGCACGGCCTGCACTTTGGCGCGCTCGTGAATTTCCATCATCAGCCGGTTGTTCGCTGAAGCCAGTTCATGCGTGCGTTCGGCAATGCGGCTTTCGAGCGAGTCGTTGAGTTGCACCAACGCTTCCTGAGCTTCGATCCGCTCGGCCAGATGGCGGCGCGATTCATATTGCCGCGCGCGTGCCCGCAGCGCAGAGGCCACTGCGCGCCGCAGCGTCTCGGAGTTCAGCGGACGTTCGAGCACGACCACATTGCCCAAGCGTTCCAGCACTTCGATGCCGCGCGCCGAGCGATGCCCCACGCGCGTGGCCGCGAGCAGAATGAAGGGAAAGTCCGACCACGCCGGCTGCTGTTCGAGCCAATGGAACAGACGCGTCGCGTGTTCGCCGGCGAGCGCTTCTTCGGCGATGAGCGCGCTGCCCGCGCCGGCGTCCAGAGCCTCGGTGAGCGCGTCCGCGTCGCGGCAGGGCACGCATACGCGGTGATCCTTGTGCAGGACTTCGGCAATGACATCGGCGTCGCGGCCAAACGGCGCGAGAATCAGGACGCGTTGCTCCATGACCTTACTGCCGCGACGTGTCGATGACGTGCTCCGTCGTGCCAAGTAGCGCCGTGCTGCCACGGTAGGACGGCAGTCCTGAGAGCACGCCTTCGAAGTCGCGCAGCGCTTCGCCCACCTCGACGCCTTTCTTCGTAAGCCGGAACTGGCGGATCGAGCGTTCATGGGCGCTGGCGCGGCTCTTCACGGCGGTCACGGCGGTCAGCACTTCGCCGTGGTGTTCGAAGTAGCGGAACAGCACCACCACGTCGCTCAGATAGCTGATGTCGATATCGTTCTGTATCTCGCCGATAATTCCGTGCTGCCCAAGCACGAGCATTGTGATGATGCCTTGCTGGTTGAGATAACCGAGCAGTTCATGCATTTGCAACAGCAGATAGCGCTCGCCGGGCATTGCTTGCAGGTACGCGTTCAGACTGTCGATCGCGACGTATTTGACGCCCCTTTTCTCGACGGAAAGGCGAACGTCGCTCGCGAATTCGCCGGGAGAGATCTCGGCGGGATCGATCTGACGCAGCGTCAACAATCCGCTTTCGACGTAGGGTTGCAGGTTCATGCCGACCGTCGCGCAGCGCGCTATCAGCGTGACGAGCGTTTCGTCGAACACGTAGTAGACGCAGCGTTCGCCACGTTGAAGAGCCGCGATCAGGCACGAGACCACGGTGGTGGTTTTGCCGACGCCCGACGGGCCGATCAGCAGCGCATTGGTGCCGGGTATGAGGCCTCCGCCGAGCAGCGTGTCGAGGCCCGTTGTGCCGGTGCTCACCACGTGTGCGTCGAATGACGTGTGATGCTCGGCCGCGACGAGGCGTGGATATACGTGGATGCCGCCCGTGTCGAGCGTGAAGTCGTGGTATCCCTCGCGGAACTTGATGCCGCGCATCTTTGCGACGCGCAGGCGTCGCCGGTTGCCTCCGTAGTCGTGTACGACGTTATCGAGCGCGATCACGCCGTGAGCGATGCTGTGCAACTGCACGTCGCCGGGGTCGGACTTGTTGTCGTCGAGCAGCAGCACCGTGCAGGCGCGCGTGGCGAAGTAGCGCTTTAACGCGAGAATCTGCCGCCGGTAGCGCAGCGCGTTCTGCGACAGCAGTCGCAGTTCCGAAAGACTGTCCAGTACGATTCGTGCAGGTTTGATCTCTTCGACCTGCTGGATCACGTTTCGCACGGTTTCGCCGAGTTCGACTTCGGCCGGGTGCAGTACGGTTTGCTCGAACTGCGGATCGAGACCTTCGTCAGAAAGCAATTCGAGAATGTGAAACCGGCTCAGGTCCCAGCCGTGGCTGTCGGCTACCGATATTAGCTCGGAGCGCGTCTCGGACAGCGTAATGTACAGACCTACCTGACCTTCTTCCACGCCCTTAAGTAAAAATTGCAATGCCAGGGTGGTTTTACCCGTACCGGGCGCACCTTCCACAAGGTACATGCGGTGCGGGGTAAGACCTCCTCCGAGGGCGTCGTCGATTCCGTCGATGCCCCAGGAAAGGCGGTGAGGCGTGTGATTCGCAGCGTCTTTTGACATGGCGTGGTTATGGCATCAATGAATGGACCGAGGAGCGCTCAGCCGGTATCGCCAGGATGCAAGTTGCATGCCTATTTGCGGACACTTTCGTTTGGCCAACCCGCAACGGCATGAAGCGTGCTCTCGCTGGAACACGCGAGTTATCTTCAAGGACGTGCGCCGATATGAAAGCCAACAAGCTACTCGTCATCGTGCTTGCTATTGCGTCGGCCGGCGCCCTCACGCCGTGCGCCGCGAATGCCGACGATTCGCCGAGCCCTTGCTCATCGTTGAAACGCATCGTGGCGGCTGCGCCGGACGGGCTCGCTGCGCTTACCGCCGACGACGGCAAAGGCGTCGCTCAGCCCTATGGCGACGACGCGCAATGCTCGGCGGCGCGCGGCAGTTATCAGTGCGTGTGGACACCGCACCGCGATTCGGGCTCGACTGCCGATGCGTTGCAGGCCGTCGCCGCTGACATTGCTTCGTGCCTGCCGGATGCGACGCACGATGTGAATTCGCCGGGACGTCAGCACTTTTATCTTGGGGCGCCGGCTAGGCGCACACAAATCACGCTGACATCTGCGGGTTCGGGCAAGTTACGTCTGTCTGTATCCGGCAAATGATGTTGGTCCAATCAGACTTACGATGGCGCCGGGTTCCATGTCCAGCCGCGCTGTCGCGAGTGCTGCAATTCGACGACGGCGAGCGGTGCGATTTCAATGCGCGGAAAAATCTCGGGCGACGCGCCCAACACATGCACGATCGCCGCGCGGACCAGCGGCGCATGCGTGATGGCGACGACATTGCGCACATGGCCTAACGCGGGGTCCGGCGCAACGTTTAATGCGCTGAGCCATTCGCCGATCCGCTTTATCACCTGAGTGAACGACTCGCCGCCGTGAGGCGCGGCGTGGGGGTCACGCGTCCAGGCCGTCAGCCCGTCCGGTGTTTGTGCGGCGAGATCGTGCAGTCGTTGGCCGCGCCATTCGCCGTAGTCGACGTCCGCGAGCGCTGGGTCCACCTTCGCTGCAAGACCGAGTGCCACGGCCGTTTCGCGCGCGCAGACGGCCGGGCTCACGAACGCGGTTACATCGTCGGCAATCGAGATGCGTGTGCGTGCGGCTTGCGCTTCACCGAGGCCGCGAGCGTCGAGCGGATCGTCGGCGGGAAAGCGGCCGGCGCGCATGGCCGCGGTCGGTGCATGACTGATCAGCAGCAGCCGTCGGTTCATTGTTCAGTTTCCGTGAATACGCGCTTGTGTCTGTCTGCGATAGCTGGCGCGAAAGTTTAGCGCGTAGAATAGCCGCACTGCGAAGCGCGGAAGCCGGTGAGAGCCCGGCGCGGTCGCGCCACTGTAATCGGCATCGTAAGCCGAAAGCCAGACCTGAGCTTCGCACCATTCCTCTGCAATCGACTACGGGGCGCGTTACCCCAGGAGATGTCCATCATGACTGAAGCTGTTTTCGATCCCGCCGGCCAGCCTGCCGCCCAGCCCACGCCGATTCCGCTGCGTGAACTACTGCCTTGGGCCGTGTTCGGCGGATTGTTGCTGTTGCTCGCGCTGTACTTCGTCGGCGCGGAGCAGGGCGCTACTTCCCTGGTGCCTGGCATGTACGTGCATGAGTTCGTGCACGACGGTCGCCATCTGCTCGGCTTTCCCTGCCACTAACGGAGCAGAACATGGTCGGTAAGTTGTTGTTGCGCGGGATGCTCGCAGGCATCGCCGCGGGGTTGCTCACGTTCGCATTCGCCCGCGTGGTGGGCGAGCCGCAGGTCAATCGGGCGATTGCGTTCGAAGAGAAAGCCGGCGACTCGGGCGGCGCGATGCATGGGCATGCGGATGCCGGTGCGGATGCGCACGAGCACGAGCACGAGCACGCTCATGAGCAGGAGCTTGTCAGTCGGGATACACAAGCCGGATTGGGACTGTTGACTGGCGTGGTGACGTATGGCGCAGCGTTCGGCGGACTGTTCTCGCTCGTGTTCGCCTACGCATACGGGCGAGTGGGCGCGATGAGCGCGCGCGCGTTGTCGGCGTGGCTCGCGCTTGGCGCTTTCGTCGCACTCGTGATCGTTCCGAACATCAAGTACCCGGCGAATCCGCCCGCGGTCGGCGACCCGGAGACGATTGGAACGCGTACCGGTCTGTTCTTCCTGATGATCGCAATCTCTCTGACGGCGCTGGTTTTTTCGCTGAAGATTCGCCGCCGCGCGGCGATGAAACTTGGCGCATGGAACGGCTCGATCGTGGCCGGACTTGTGTTCATCGCAATCATTGCTGCTGTGCAGATGTCGATGCCGGTGGTCGACGAGTTGCCCGACGGTTTTCCTGCAGCGCTGCTGTGGAAGTTTCGCGTGGCGGCGCTCGGTATGCAGGCGATCATGTGGACGACGATCGGGCTGCTGTTCGGCGCGATCGTTGAACGCAGTTCGTTCATGCGTGCGGGGAATCGGGCGGCGACTCGGTCGGTTTGAGGAGCTTGGGGGGCCTCCTGCTGTTCAGTAGGCGTGCTCCTCTGGCGGAACTGGTCGACCGGCAGGCGGGATGCGGCGGCGTCCGGTGGATCACGCATTGATTGATTGCGGCACTCCGGGACAATCTGGCCGCTCTGCGCAGGCTGTGCGATGACCCGCAGCGGCGCCGCGGCCGGTTCGTTCGCGTAGCGGAGCGCGCGGTCGTCGTGGTCGCGCCTTCGATACGAATTCCTAATGTTGAGGACTGCTGCATGTGCAGCTTGCGTTGGATAGTACCGGCGCAGACCGTTTCCTCGCATGTTCGACACGTTTATCGTCGCGCAACGGATAGCGCCGGTGTTTCCGCTTTCCGTTGCCGGCTACCTCATGTCCGCATTAACGCTCGATAAGACAAATCCGATTTGCGTGAAAGCGTTGTTTTCGGCTAACAGTCAGCCATCCGCTCAAACCGCCCGCGCTGATCCGGCGCTAGTTTACTCGCCGTTGCAGACCGGATGGGGCCGCTTGGAATCCGTCCGGTCATGCACGTCAGCTGCCTCTGGTCGCATGCAGGTATTTTTCCCGTAGCGAATCAGTCTGCATAACGAACGATCAGGATGGGAAGCATGCATCCAGAATTGTCCGGGTACTCTCAGCGGGAGTTACTTTGCATACACGAACTATTTCAGGAATTTGCCTGCGAGCATCCTAAAATCGCGCGCCGGCTCGGCGCGCAGGGTGCATACGTCGAACGTCTGCTTCAGACGTTCGCCCTGACGGCTGCACGTTCGCAGATGCGCATCGACCGCATGACCGGGGCGTTCACGCAGCACCTGCTCGAATGCGTGAATCGCAAGTATGTGACGCTGCTGCCCTCGCTGAGGGTTGCACGATTCTTTTCCGACCCTGAAGCCACGCTCAATCCGCAGGGTCAGACATTGCCGCGCGGCACGCGTGGCATTTTCTGATGGAGGTTCACTGATGGCCTGGAACACGCAGACCCGCGCGCTGGAGGTGACCGGTGACGCGCTGCCGCAACACTACGGGCAGCCGGTCTTCGTGGCCACGCGCCTGCGCGGGACCGAGAAGCTCGGACGGCT
>NZ_AWZT01000027.1 GCF_000472525.1 Paraburkholderia dilworthii | reverse complement strand
CGTAATCAACGGCGGCACGATCGACTGGTCGAAGAGCACAGGCATCGTCAGCGCGCTTTACGATATGAACGGCGGCTTTAGCGCAGGCACGCTTGTCGCTAACCCGGCCTGGCTCGCGCCGCTGTACAGCGGTCTCGTGACGCAGATAACCGGCTACCAGCTCGTCAACTCGCTCACCGACCTTCAGAAGATNGAGAACAATCTTGCCGGCAACTACGCGTTAGGCAAAGACCTCGACGCTGGCAATTCCACGTTCCAGACGCTTGGTTTCGCTGCCGGCACGTCGTTCACCGGGCAGTTCGACGGTATGTGGCATACGATCTCAAACCTTTTGCCGACCTACGTCGCGGTGTTTGGCGATATCGGTCCAAACGGCGTCGTGCGCGACCTGAACGTCAAAGCAAATGTCGGCAACCAATCGCCGGTTTTCTTTTTTGACGGGACCGCGATAGTAGCCATTGACAATTATGGAACGATCGCCAATGTCTTTACGTCCGGGGCCATTGCCTCATCGTTCGGTGATGCAGGCAACGTCTTCGCCGGGCTTGTCGCTGTCAACTATGGGTTGATCGCGCGCTCTGGCAGCAGCGCTACCGTCACGGCGGATAGTACTGTCGCCGGGCTGGTTGTCGGTAACGAAGGCACGATCACCGAGTCATATGCCACCGGCCCGGTCGTCGGATTTAATTCGCACAGTTCAGCCGGAGGACTCGTTGGATCATTCGTAGGGAACACCGGCGCGATCACACAGTCGTTTGCGTCCGGAAGGGTGGCCGCACTATCGGGGATAACTGGCGGTATCTGCGCCAGGTGCGGTGCTCTTGGAAGCGACGTTTACTGGAACGTCCAGACGACGGGTCAACCGTCGAGCGGTGGCAATCTACCGGCATCGAACGGGCTCACTACCGCTCAGATGAGCGACCCGAAAAGTTTTTCCGGCTGGGACTTCGGCCCGAACGGCGTGTGGGTGATGCTGCCCGGTGCCACCCACCCCGTTCTCGCCTGGCAGGTCGCGCCGCATTGAACCCAACGTCCGTCTGCGGAACATTTATAGCTGCGGGCAGTGGAACTTGCGTTCTCTCCGGAACTGGCCGGTTGACCCATCGTCTTCAACCGATTGATTGCTGCTCCAATTGAGGAGTTGTCAGGGAAGTGCGCACGGACAGGGTTTGGCGTAGGTAGGTCGCCGGAGGCCTGCCCGGCAAGGCCCCTTCAATACTTCGACGACAACGAATAGCAAAACTCAGAGACCTGCCTGCGGTCGTCCAAGTTGAGCCATTAGATGCTGCAACGGAAACAATAAATTCCGCTATTCCGTCATTCCGGGCGGTGTGTCTCCACTTGTCTGGGTGCGTCTAAATCCGCCACGCCGGCATAGGTTTGCCGGCGTTATGCAGCAGACTTAGCTAGACTTTCTTCTCTGACGACATGAGCGTCTTAGCGGCACGCGTAGTGCCTTGAAGTATTGTTTTGCGCATTGCGTGGCGGGTTGGCAATGATCCGTCGTTATCCGGATCAGCGCCCGACCGTTGCTTTATCGACTCGCCCGGATAGCGGCGTACGGTGCCGGCTCCGCCCTTATGCACTCGTGCTCAAGCGCGCCGAACTGAGCGTTGCTTATTGCCTGATGGTTGCCATTGCGATCCTCGAAATCGTTCTGTTTCGCGTTGCGTCCGGCGAAGCGGTTTCATCCTTCAAAGTGCGAGCGCTGCAGCGCGCATCTTCCGGACTTGAACTTCCCCGCTCATACAAGTGCCTCGCGATCTGTTGCGCGCGTAGACGATGTTCGATGACGGCGAGTGTGGGGCGAACGTCGAGTCGGGAGCTCGAGGCCGATCTGAGAGAGCATTCTTCATTTTCGGCCACAACAAAAAAGTTTTTGGGATAAAGCGTGCGCAAGCGCGCATTCGAGAGCCGATTCCGAGCGTTGCACGGTGGCAAATAACATAATCTGGGTGTACCGCAGCAGCCGAGCGGCTCGTTGAACGGACTGACTCCGCGAGAAGGACGGCCACCGTCCAGTCTCAGTACATACCCTATTGTCTACGCGAAAAATGAACAGCTTCGATACGAGCATCGAGACTTTTTTTAGCGGATTCAATTCTTGTGCTCTGTGCAATCATGCCGTGCGAGCCATCGCGGACATGTACACGTTCAAAGGTTTGATTCTGGTTCCCGTTCTATGGTGGCTATGGTTCCAGTCGGCCGAGCATCGGCAATGGCGGCGTGAAGTCGTTATTGCGACTACCGTGAGCGGACTATTGGCTCTTCTGGCTGGAAGACTTCTGGCACATTTTTTACCGTTTCGCATGCGCCCAGCGTATTCGGCCGAGCTGCATCTTCATTTCCCCGTTGTGCCGCAAAGCGAAAGCCTGTTGGCAGGGTGGAGTTCATTTCCGAGCGATCACGCAATGCTGTGGATGTCGATTGCGGTAGGCATCTTCATCGTCTCTCGCCGCGTCGGCATTCTAGCGCTCCTGTATGTCGCTATTTTCATTTGCATTCCGCGCGCCTACCTCGGGTTCCATTACCCCACGGACCTATTGGGAGGAGCCGCGATTGGCATCGTCATTACTTTCATCATGACTCGCGATTCTGTGAGAAGACATTACGCGACCTATATGCTGCGTTGGATCGAGCGCAACCCGGGACCATCGGCGATGCTTGGATTCGTGCTTTGCGTGGAACTTGTTACTCAGTTCGATGAAATTAGAGCCTTCGCCACGTCCGTCCTCAAAGTTGTTTGATTCGTTTGTTTTCCATACGGTTGACGGAACGATCGAGGCGGAGGTGCTCGTGCGAAGGCCGACCGTCTTGTCTCGCATCCCCCCGGAACATGCAGCTAGGAGGTCGCTTTGCGACGCCAACGAAGAGGCGGGATGAGCGCCAGCTTTCTTCCAAAAGATATCGCAGCGCAAAACGTCGACACAGTCAGAAAAGGAGCTTTGATGACTGCTCGAAAGGGAACGGTGCAGAGTGGCAGGCCGTTGTATTTGTGGAGCATCTGGCTGATTGCCACTGTTGTGGCTTCATCGCCGCTCTTCGTCTCGTCGATGCCACCATTGGGGCAGCACTTCTATAACATCGTCAGAGTAGACATTCTGGGGCATCCGGGTTCCTACGCTGGCAACTTCATAGTTAGGTGGGACCCCTTACCCGATCTTGCGATGGACCTGACTGTCCCGTGGATCGCGAAGCTGATGCCGGTAGAGTGGGCCGCATGGCTTTTTATCGTCGTCGAACTCGCGTTGCTGAGCTCGGGCTGCCTGATTCTCAGCCGTGCCGTGAATGGCCGCTGGTCGTGGTTCCCGCTGCTCAGTTTTCTGCTTCTCTACAACTGGATCCTGATACGCGGTTACGACAACTTTCTGTTCGGGGTCGGCCTTTGTTTGTGGGCCATAGCCTTGCATGTGGCGCTTCGTCCGTCCACGGTCGTGCGAATCATAGCGTCGTCTTGCTGCGCGCTTGTGATTTACTTTTGCCATCTTTTTCCTTTGGCCGTTTTTGCACTGGTCATAGGGACTTGGGAGCTTGGCTGTTTCCTGCAGGAAGGGATGCTGCTAAGCCGCTCGCTCGTCAGGCACGCAAGCGCAAGCCTGGTTCCGTTGATACTTCCCTTGGTATTGCTGGCGCATAGCAGTACCGGCGGACTTCGTGGCTCGGTCGATTTTGGCTTCGTTCATATATTCGCCAAGGTCCGCGGTTGGCTCGATGTCTTCGCTATCGGCAATCCCCCGGCCGACGTCACAGTTCTGGCGAGCCTGGGTCTGACGTTAGCCGTCGGCTTTCTCTTGAGATGGTGGACGTGTAAGCCTGAGTGCCGGATAACGGTAATTGTGCTTCCGCTCGTAGCACTGTTCGCGCCGTTTTCCGCATTTGCTTCTTATGGCGTGGTCGAGCGATGCGCGCTCAGCTTCGCATTCCTGCTGACTGCACTGGTGGATGTGCGGGCGTCGGCACCGCGTCTGCAACGTGTCGGCGCGCTCGCGCTTGCAATTGTTTTCCTGTTTCGCATTGCGACGGTGACGGCCGATTGGCGCGCTGCAAAGCCTGCCATTCAGGCATACCGCTCTACGTTCGCGTCCTTGAAACCGGGCTCGGTCCTGTTTCAATACAAGCAGGATACGACGTACCCATCCCCAAGGGTCGACCCTCACCGCTGGAATCCGTACCTGGATAAGGTCGTCGCGCTTGCAACGCTTGATCGGGTCCTCGTACCGGACCTTTATCTGAAGCCTGGCCAGCAGCCGGTGCTTTACCGCGCTGAAAACGTCGCATTGAGGAAGTTCCAGGACGATATCGAAAACGGCGACACTGCATTCCTCGCAAACGACGGCATGTTGCGCGCGTGGGCGGCAGACTTGCAAGACAGATTTCCGGACCTGCAAACCCGATTCACGGAAGTCTATCTGGCCGTGTTCGATCCGCAACGGCGCCTGTCTGAAACACTGACTGGTTGGCAACTTGTTGCGACTCTACCGGAACATCGACTTTACCGAATGCTTCCTCGATGAGCAGAGCTTCGCGCCTTCTTTTACCGCACGCAGCCGGTGTGCACGGTCGATCAGCGACGCAGCCAGCCGAGGGCAATCGGTGTTGTGAGCAGCTTGCGATACAGCGCGATCGCTGAGGATGTTATGGGCGTGCCGCCGATTCTCCAGAGCGGCGTCATCAGCGCGTAGGCGAGGCACGCGACAACAGCGGCCCCCATCATATCGAGCGGAAAATGCACGCCCACGAATACGCGTGCCCAAGCGACTGCCGCGCCGACGAATAGAGCGAGTCCTGAGCGCTTCGAGCTTTGTCATCGCGAAGAAGTATGTAAATTAATTCGTCAGGGGAGGTGTGCGGCTTGCCGCGTCACAAATCAGCACAGGAACAACGTCGAGTCTGATATCGGCATATCGACCGCGACAGTCCCGCCATCGGCCTCGTGTGCCGCTTGACAGGATCTCGCACGCGCTCGCGACAGTTTCATTAGACTCACTTGCTCCATTGCATCTCGCCGGGCGTGTTCCTGTCGAGTTGAAGCCGCTTGTCGATGGTTTGAATGATCTGCTGAACCGGCTCGACATCGCATCACAGTCTCAACGCACATTCGTGGCTGACGCCGCGCACGAACTTCGTTCGCCGCTAGCCGCATTGAAACTTCAGATACAGACTGCGGAGCGTGATGGCTCAGTAGCCGGTTCGACCACGTTTGCGCGCATCGAGGGCAGGCTCGACCGGTTGATCCACCTCGTGCAGCAACTCCTGACTCTTGCACGCGAAGATGCTCCCCGTGCTGTGCAGTTCAAAGTCGTCAGTCTGCGGGGATTGGCGGAGCGCGCAGTTGCAGACGCTTCCGTTCTCGCCGAGGCCAGGAAAATTGATCTCGGGCTGGAGTGCGACGATGCCTCCACTGCTCATGATCTCTATAACGTCCACGCAGAAGCCGGCGGTATCGAAGTCCTGCTAAACAACGTGATTGACAACGCTATCCGCTATACGCCGGAACACGGGAAGGTCGACGTAATACTTGCCCGAAACGGAGCGGAAGTCAGCGTACGGGTCGTCGATAGCGGCCCCGGGATTCCCGAGACAGAACTTGAACGGGTTTTTGACCGCTTCTATGGCAGCATCGGGAGAAAGGAGCAGGGTAGTGGTCTGGGACTGGCAATTGCGTCGCGCATCGCACAGAGGCATAACGCCACGCTTCGTCCGGAGAACAATAACGGGCGGCCCGGACTTAGCGTTGCTTTAACAGGTCTGCGCAGCGGCTAGCAAGCGTCGCGACGATCCGCTGGCCCGGAAGCCGACACAACGCGCAAGCGCCGTCCAGCCACGCGTACCGTGAAGGCGGGCGGTGGCATCCGAGTTACTTTGCACATTTTTGAGCGGCCATAGATCAGGACTGTACGACATTGGAAAACGCAAAGTGCCAAGACTCCGTCCGCTAGCGCAAATGGTGCGCACTGGTGCTCGGACGGCGTTGAGGGCCGCTATTATTCCAGGCGGCTGCAGACGCTGCGAGCGGCGTCCGCAGCCTGAACCGTCTAGAAGCTTCGTGCGTCGAAGCCCGGCAACGGCTGCGTGCCCTCCAATACCACTGCGTCAAGCAGCTTCGGATCGAGCCCGAGCACGCGCAGTATCGTTGGCGCGACCTGCGTTGTCTGCACGCGCTCACCGACCTCCCGACCTACACCGGGAGCACCGGGTACGTAGACGATGAGGCCCAGGTGGCTGTCATCCGGCGCATTGCCTCCGTGTTCCTCGTCCTTCTTGGTGCTACTCGTGTAGATGACGCCAGGGTTCGGCTGAACGATGATGTCCGGTGTTCGGCCCCGCGCTGGGTCGCCAAAGCGCGCCGCCAGCGGACGGCCATAGAGAATATAAGCCTGCGGGCCGTCCGCGCAGATTCCGGGCGCATTGCAACTCAGGTTGTCCTTAAGCGTCTTGACGGCGGCGGCGAGCTGACTCTGATCGCGCAGCCACACGAGCCCGACGTCGTCGGTCTGTATGAAGCCTGTAGCTGTGAGTTCTGTTCCGTCATTGAGGCTGCCGCTTTTTGTATTCGCTTGTCCAATGTTGCCGCCCGGATCGAAATAGTTGCCTGATTCAAGCAGCTTGGACAGCGTGTCGCCGTTTTTCACCAGCTTCGAGTGGTCCGTGGGCGACTGGCCATGCTTTGAGGTGACGATAATCGCGGTGGACTGATAGAGGCCGCGCTGCTTCAGTTCGGCCACCATTCGCCCAAGGGATGCGTCGATGTACGCGATGGCCGCTGCGACTTGCGGGCCGGGCGTGAAGCTCGCATCCAGGTAGCCGCCGCCGGTGGCCACTGGCGCCTTTTGTGCAACGCTTAGCGTTTGGAAGTTGGTGCCGAGCACGGTTGGCACACTGGCCGCTGCATCGCCCTTCGATGTCTTGCCGTCGATTTGATTGATGATTGCTGCGACGTGGAGGTCATCGAACTTTTCGGTATGGTTGTAGACATCCGTGTAATCGGTGCCGGTCGCGGGGTCGATCGAATTGATCTCGGTTCGCATGACATCGTCGACGCCGCGTCCGGAAGGGCCGTTCAGCCAGTCATAGCCCCACGCATGCTTGTCCGCCCAAGCCGTGCGCGCGCCTCTAAAATTCTGTTTGACGACTTCGAAGAGCGTGTTGGTCTTTACATAGTCGTGCGGATAAACGGGCTTGCAAACCCCATTGATCTTCGCGTGAGGGATGGCCTGCGGATTGAATCCGCCACCGCCATCAAGATGCGTCAGTGCGCCGCCATTCTCGGCGTCGATGCCGGTGGTTTCGTCGAACACGACGTTCCAGCCTTGGGGACCGCTGCATGTGGAGTCGGAGGGCGCGTATAGCGTTCTGTCGTACGAGACGTCGTAGAAAAGCCCTGCGCTCTTAGGCGAGCCGCCGGTTACAAGCGCGGCGAGACCCGGAAAAGAGTCTGACAAACCCGGCGTGTGGGCATTGGTGTAAATGGTGCCGGCCTTGGCAAGAAGCGCGATGTTAGGACACGCGTTCGAGGCGATGCATCGCGCCACGTCTTGTTCGTGCAGACCGTCGAAGCTGATAAGAAGCACGCGCGCGACGTCTGAGTGGCTGCCATGACGATCGCCATCTCGCCCGCGATGATGGTCCTCCCCTGCAGTTGCACTCGCTGCGCAAAATGCCGCGAGCGTCACGGCTGCACTTGACAACAAATTTTGCAAGGGCCATTGCGGTCTTCTTCGGTTCATGTCTCGTCCTCATTGATGGATAACAGAACAACCTGTCGGACCATCAATTTGCAACGCGTTTGCGTCGAGTCCGTGAACGTTGACTTTCGATTAGCTGTATTTCGCCGGGTTTGCACAAGAATTTAAATCGGGGAGCGTTAGGCTCGGTTAAGGTTTCCTTAAGGATGTCGTGATGTGGCGTGCGGAATGTATCGGTATCGACTTCGACGCAGTCACTCGAGTGGGCGGGGAACCACTGCGACGGTCGTCGCGTGTCCATATTAGTGCCGCAAGTCGGTCACATGGTGCCGGCCATCGCGGTGGTGCCGGGCCGAACGCTTACGCGCGACAACGGCCCTTGACTAGCGTGCGCACGAGGGACTGAAGAGTCTGAAGCTAATGACCGCCAGAGCGGTCTCGTGCCTGGCACGTCGTCGCAGCTCCTCTGCGAGCAGTTCCTGGAACACTGCCAATTCGGCTTCTCCATACGTCTCGCAAAATCCGGCGAGCGTCTCACCAATAGCGCGCTGTTCGGTTTCTGGAGTCAACGTGCTACTTATGTGCGACGAGCCGCGCGCCAGTTCGAGCGCATAAGCGATGCGCGCGCTCGCCGACACGGCACCGCGCGATTTTCCCTTTCTCATAGGTTTTGCTCTGTTATCTGTCCGCGCACGCCGGCTACTTGAAGGAGCGCGCTCGGTGCTTATTTACCATCCGATGCTTAAGGAAAATTTAAGGCGCATTCTTTTGAAGTGCAGTGGTTGGAATGTAGGTGAGTGCCGCGGCGGCTGCAAAATAGAAGGCTTCCGCAAAGTGCGGCTGGCAACGTTCGACACTCTGCTAAGTCATCGCCGGTCGAAACCACTTCATCATGTCCCTGAACTGCACCGCGACGCATGCAGGCGACGGCGGCCGGATACACCACTCGCGACAGCTGCTCAGCGGAATGAAGCGATGTTCGTGCATGAAGCTTTGCGGTGTCTAGTCAGTTAGCTGCAATTCCGCGACGTGGGCACTTCCAGGGAGCGGGGGATGCGCGCGATTTCGCCAAGCCCGACGCAGTCCATAGAGGGAAGGACCGGGAGTCGATTTAAGCGGCGGCAACGGTTGCCCCGTCGAGCGGTACTGAACACGCTCGTGGCTCACGCCGCTTATTTGGCGTACCTCGCCAACAACGAACGGATCGCCGGGTCATTCATGTTTTTCGGCGTAACGGTGACCACGTCGACGAATATATTGTGGGGCGGCGGATGACCCTGCAGTGCCTCGACCAGGGACGCCAAGGCGAGGTAACCCATGCGGTAAGGGTCCTGCAATATGGCGGCGTATACGATTCCTCTTTTGAGGCCTTACAGGAATTCCGGACGCCAGTCGAATAGCACAAGGCGCGGGCGCTGGCCAATTGCCGCGGTTTCAATTACTCGCACAACGCCGTAGGAGATTGGTTCGGCCGGCGCGAAAACGGCGTCCAGGCGGGCTGGGTAGGCGTTTATCACCTCAGCGATCAGCGCTTCAGCATCGCGGGGTCGATACCCCACGTAGGTGTCGATCACCACATCCCATCCCTCTCTCCGTGCGACGCTTAAGAATCCGCTTTCTCTCGCGGTAGTCGAACTCACGTTGGGCGCGAGCCGCAGCAGTCCGACACAAGCGCCGCATCGGCCGACACGCCCCAAGCATTGTGGTCCCCCTTCCGCGGAGGCGACGAGCAAGAAACGCGTGATATGTCCTTCCGCGCCATCTGCAAAGCAGCACATAACTGGCCGCTTCAGGCTTTCGCCCTTATATCGGACTGACCCTCTAGCGCTGAACATTGCCGGATGCGCCGTCAAACCGGACGCGCGCGGCATGGATGTCGGGATAACGACGATCGGCCCAATCGATGAGGGCCGCCATCGGATCCAACAGGGATTGGCCTAGTGGGGCGAGACGATATTCGACGCTTGGCGGGCTGGTGGGAAAAACGTGGCGGGTGATGAGTCCGTCGCGCTCCAGATAGCGGAGTGTCTGGGTAAGCATGCGCTTGGAGATGTCCGGGATAGCTCGGTGAAGCTCACTGAAGCGCTGCGATTGCGTCGCGAGCTCCATGATCATGAGCATGCTCCATTTGTCGCCGATGCGGTCGAGCACGTCGCGAACCGCGCAGTGTGCGGGCTGGGCGTCGCCCAACTGACGTTGATATCGGCTGAATCTCTCGATCGCATTCTGAGCGGTGGTCATTCGGGTTCCCTTTAACTCTTCTGGTAACAAAAAACTGCCTCCTTACGGCGCAAGGCATAGGTCTCTATGATAGACCTGCTCTCAGACAAAGACCGTCCCTCAGGGAGTTCTGATGCCAAGACCTGCGTCGGCCCCCTTTAGTAGCGGACTCGGGCGGACATCCGGGCCGGCGTGTGGTGGAGTCGCAGGGGGCGCCCAAGATTCGAATATCACCGCGTCCAGCCGCAGCCGCAGCCGCAGCCGCAGCGGCGGTCGCAGAAATATTGGTGTTTAAGGGCAATATTCATTTCAGGAGAAACACATGTTTTTGGTAATGGGAATTACGGGACGCGTAGGCGGCGCAACGGCCCAACATCTGCTGGCGCAAACCAGGAAAGTACGGGCGCTGGTCCGCAATCGCGAGAAGGCGACGAATTGGGCGGATCAAGGTGTGGAACTCGTCGACGGCGACTGGAATGATGCGGCCGCCGTAGAGAGAGCGCTCGAAGGGGTCGAAGGTGCATTTGTCATGCTGCCAGCTGTCTGGGCACCCTCGCCTGATTTCACGGAAGCAAAGAGCGTAATCGCGAACTATGTCGAGGCGCTGACGAAGGCGGCGCCGCCGCGGGTGGTCGTGCTGTCGTCGATGGGTGCGAATAGAACCAGCGGGCTGGGAATGATCACGGCCCTGTCGCTTCTGGAAGAAGGGCTACGCCACCTGACCGTGCCGATCGCCTATGTGCGAGCCGGCGGGTTTTTCGAAAACTTCCTTTACGGCTTGCACGTCGCCCAGGGCGGCACGCTACCCGTCTACTACAACCCGACGAGTCGCAAGTCGACAATGATAGCGACCGACGATATCGGCGCCGAGGTGGCGACGCTGCTGACCGGGCCGGCGTGGTCCGGGCATCGCGTCGTCGAGGTTGGCTCGATGGTCAGCGCGGATGAAGTCGCAGCCCAGCTGGGCGAAGTCTTGCAGCGCGACGTCAAGGCCTTTGCCGTCCCGCGGGACGGCTGGCCAGCAGCGTTCGAACAGTTCGGCGTCCCGAAGGGCCGGACTGGACCGGCCGAAGCGATGTTCGATGCCGTCAACGCGGGCTGGATGGACCTCGGCGTCGCGGGTACGGAGCACGTCGCGGGCACGACGTCCCCTCGCGATGTCTTTGCAGCGGCCCTCAAGGCCACTACGGCATGAACAGCGGAGATCGTCCGGCTCGTCAACCAGGCGGCCACACTGGCTCGTCGGCAGCGCCCTCATCGGAGAAGGTAGAACGAATGTCCAGGATTTCCTGGCGCCGAGTATTACCTTGGGTTCTTGCCGCTTTTTTTGTCGTGGGATCGCTCAGCAACATCGTCGCCCCGCGATCCATCTTCGAGGAATACCTGAAGTGGGGATATCCGCACTGGTTCCATTTCGTGACCGGTTCGCTGGAACTCATGACCGCCGTTCTGCTGGCGCGAGCACGGACGCGGTTGTGGGGCTCGGTGCTCGGCTGCACCGTGATGTTGGCTGCGCTGGCAACCGTCACAGTCCACGGCGAATACGGACATGGAGTGGCGCCACTTGTCGTGGCGGCACTATCGATTGTTGTCGGCTGGATTGCCTGGCCCAAGCGGCTCGCTGCCGGTTCTGTGGCTCGGGCCTAAACCTTACTCGGCCTTCAAGAGCCCAAAAGCATGCTCCGGACCGCATGACACATGAACCGGTTTGCAGGCGGAGCTCGCTCTTTACCAGCTTAAGAAACGACGACTGTAAATTCGAGCCCCGATTCGAAGTCCAGCGTCGTTGTCGAAAAACGCGGATTGTCGTCGAGGTAGCGCTTGTACGGCCGAACGGCGTCCTCCGCCGTGTACATGTTGTCTGCGAGAACGATAGATCCCGGGCGCAGCAGGCGCTCAGTCTGCTTGAACAGATCCAGATAGGTGTTGGCCCATACGTCGATAAACACCATATCGAAGGTGCATTCCAGTTCGGAAACGGTCTGGAATGCATCGCCTTCCCACAGATCGACATAGGCATCTACACCCGCCGCTTTGACGTTGGCCCGAAGATGTGCGCATTTAACCGCGTCGAATTCGGTCGCTACAACCATTCCACTGCCCAACGTGCAAAGGGCCTCGGCGAGATACAGCGTGGACACGCCGCAGGAACTGCCGAGTTCGAGGATTCGAGCCGGTTTATGCGAAAGCACCAAGTTGTGTAAAAACCTTCCCGTTTTCGCTGACACGGCTAACGATAGGGGAGTGCCTTGCGACGATTCGAAATCTTCGCTAGATAGTCCGAGCGTTTCGAGAAACCGTCCACGCAGTCGAGGTGCGAGCGTGTCATATTCTTCCGCGAGAGTCAGAAACTCATCGCTCGATCCCTCGAACTGCGCCTGTGCGCGGGCTATTATTTCTGTCTGGCTCTGTTCGTGAAGCTGCCGCAAAAGAACTGCGCTTGACGACGCCATGTGCGCTCCTTGACGAGATCGGTAGTGTTGATGAAGCATCCCGCGACTGACCGCTACCTCAGGCAGCCCGCGATGTCCTTACGCCATGGGCAAAGACGTATGGCGCTACGCCGTTCTGGCGAGCGTGATCGCGCGTTCAGGGCACGCGGTCACGCAAAGACCGCAAGACCGGCAGGCGTCCGCGTTCGGCGTATAGGCGACTTTCATTCCATGCACGCGTAGCTTGAGGCGATGCATCAAATCGAGACTAAGATAATCGACCTCGTCTATGCGCCTGATCTCAAACACATTCTCGGGGCAGACATCGAGGCAATCGGCCTTACCTTCGCAACGTTTCAGGTCGATGACAGGCGCAATCACGCCCGCCTTCTGTTTGCAGTCGGCCGTTGATTTCCCGCGCATATTCAATCTCCCGCGCGCCGGGCGCGGCCCGATCGCCATGCCGTCTGGAAATGCTCCCGTTCCTCAGGCGTCATCGCTTCCCACTTGCGCCAATGACGCCGTTCGCGCCAGCCGCCATGTCCGCGGAATCCGCCGAACAGGATGCGGCTCAAAACCAGCAAGCCCAACGCATGCGCGAAGTCGATCGCACGGGCGCCGACGAATAACGCCGGAATCACCCAGTTCCATAGAGTCATGACCACCCACCCGAGCACGCCTATGCCGACCACCACAAGCAGCACCTTACCCACACATCTGATTCGATATTTCATGCGTCGACTCCTCTAAATGCCTAGTTCGTCATAAATGGCCTGCAATCGGGCGCGCAGATGCAAGACCGCGTAGCGTTTGCGCGCGAGCAGTGTATTCAGCGTGACACCGCTTTCCGCCACCATGTCTTTGAAGGACCGTCCCTCGAACTCGTGCCCGATAAACACCTCCCGTTGATTCGGCGGCAACTCATCAAGCGCATCCTCCAAGGCCTTAAGCAACAGGGCGCGAGCGTAGAGCGCTTCAGGACCCGCATCGTGGGCCGGGAGGGCGAGGTCGAGGCGATACTCACCGTTGGTGTCATCCTCGCCCTCGGACAAATCTGTCAGAGGCTCTTCTCTCTTCTTGCGAAAACGATCGATGATGCGATTGCGCGCGGCGCGGAAAAGCCACGCGCTCGCCTGTTCGATGGGAGCGGGCAGCCGGTAGGCCTGCACAAATTCATGGAGCACATCCTGCAGGATGTCCTCGGCATCGTCTGGATCGCGTATTCGTCGCCGGATAAAATTGACGAGCCTCGTGCGCTCACGCACCACGGTCGCGGTGATGTCGTTGTCTCGTTCGGTCATCGTGTGCGAGGTGGGTGGCGGTTCCATGCGTCTGAAGACGTTTCAGGAACGCGAATATTGTGGCAAGTGTGAAAATTCTTTCCCTTGGCAACTGCAGGGTCGCCTGAGGCAGTGCGTAACGGGGTTGTGACCCAAGTGACAGTAAGAAGTCAGCGCGTTTCCGTAAAGATGCGGCTGAACCAACAAACGCCGATGGGCCCGATCGAGGCATGGCCGGGGTTCGTTTCAGGCAGAGTTGCGACGGTCGGCGTCCGAGCGCACGCAGCCTGGAAGCCGGGCGCAGGTCGCCAGTGGACATAAGCCGGAAATGAAGCGTTATGCAGAAGGGCGGAAAATATGTCGATGACCTGCGTCGACATTAACCGTTCGTCGGAACGCATCGGAATGTTGCCCCCGAAAAAACAGCAGTAAATTGCGAAACACAATTGATGCGCGCCGGGTTCACCCCTTTAGATGGAACGCAAAAAGGCTGCGGACATGCCCAGCTGGAGGTCGGATGAAAGGTTCCGCGAACGCGCTATCTCCTTGGTGAGCTGCATGACCGTACGGGAAGCAAGCGTCAGTTCGCCGTGGGGAGACATGGCAAGCGCAATGAAACGTGGCACTGGAGGGTCGACCACGATCGACGCCTGCAGCCGGCATTCCTTTTCAAGATTGGCAATCGCGTACGGTCCGAGCAAGGCATAGATCCCGCCGTCGGCCACGATATGCGCCTGGAGACTCAAAGAGTCCGCTTCCGCCGCGAAGTTGAGGGAGATCCGGTGTTCATCGGCAATCTGCTCAAGGCGGTCGCGCCAGCTGTTTGGGCGGCAGAAAGAGACTAGAGGGACCCCATCGAGCTTTGAAAAAGCAATCGTGGACTGCTTCAACAAAGGATCGCCCTCGGCGCCGACCAGGTAAGTCGCCGCCTTAACCAGATACTCGTCACCGTTTTTGGGCGTTGGACTGTTTCGAAAAAGGATTGCGAGGTCGACACTGCCGTTCTCCAGCCACGTTTCCAATAACGCCCCTTGACCTTCGCGCACCTGTAGTTGCACTAGCGGATAACGGTCTCGAAGACGATGGTAAAGGGTGCTCACAAGCGGATGCGCGGTTGACGGCAGGATCCCGATTCTGACCACGCCGATCGGCTCTCCCGCCGTACTGCGAATGTCGTTTGATAACTGTGCCGTACTGGCCAGCCACGCCCTTACACGCGGGGCGATACGCGCCCCCAACTCGGTCAATATCACGCCTCGCCCGGTCCGCTGAAACAGACGGCCACCGCAGTATTGCTCAAGCTCAACAATCTGACGGCTGATGTGCGGCTGACTTGTCCCATAGGCAACCGCGGTCTTACTCAGGCTCCCGAGTTCTGCGGCGTCGATGAATAGCTTCCAGGCAGCGTAGTCCACTCATTGCCCCGTTGAGATATGCCAATCCAGTATAGCTGAAATGTCCATTCGAGCAGTTCCTGCATAGGACGCGCCTCCCTACACTGCAACGCATGCACCGTTGTTCCGGCTTCAAGCGAAACGAGCAGCGGGCTCTCCTCTGCGGACAGAGGAGCCGAAAAGCTCAATTTGGATGGAGACGTCATGAAAGCGATTGATCTGCGCGGTTTGGTCCCGGCACCCGTCACACCCTTCACCCGCGACGGAGCGGTGGACCACGCAGCAATTCAACGGCTGGGTTCCTGGCTCGGCAGCATCGAGGGTGTTAAAGGCCTGACGGTTCTTGGACACGCTGGAGAAGGTACGTTCCTCACGCAGAAAGAACAGGCTGAGGTCATCCAGAGCTTCGTGAAGTCCGTTGACGGCAAGATCCCGGTCATCGCCGGTATCACGCTGGAAGGCACGGAAGTGGCTGTCGAAGAAGCGAAGCGTGCGGTGGAAGCGGGCGCGTCGGCCGGTCTGGTATACCCGTCGCACGGCTGGCTGCGCTTCGGTTACCAGAAGGGCGCACCGCAAGACCGTTACCGTGCCATCTACGAAGGCAGCGGACTGCCCCTGATTCTTTTCCAGTACCCGGATGCTACCAAGGCGACCTACAACCTCGAAACACAACTGGAGATCGCCGCACAGCCTGGTGTCTTCGCGATGAAGAACGGCGTGCGCAACATGCGCCGCTGGGATGTTGAGATCCCCATCATTCGCCGCGAGCGTCCGGAACTGCAAATCTTGACCTGCCACGACGAATATCTGCTCCATACGATGTTCGACGTTGACGGTGCGCTCGTCGGTTACGGCGGACTGGCCCCCGAGCCGCTCATCGAGCTGATCAAGGCAGGCAAGGCGAAAGACTACCGGGCGGCTCGCGCGATCCATGATCGCCTTCTGCCCATTACCCGCAACGTCTATCACCGCGGCTCGCACATGGAAGGCACCGTTGCACTCAAGCACGGTCTCGTTGCCCGAGGCATCCTCGAGCACGCCTCGGTGCGTTCACCCTTGCTGCCGCTTGCGGAAGGCGCAGACGTTGAAATTGCAGACGCGCTTCGTTCGGCGCGCCTCGTCGACTGACGTGGGAACTGTGGATCCATAGCTCGATGACGATAGCGAAGCGTCGACCCGCTTCGCTATCAGCTTTAACAGTCGGCGACACGCGACACCTCGCTCCGCGTCTTGCCCATAACAGGATCGGGAAACGATCGAAAAAAGCTCCGCGGCCGCGACACAAAAGATAAAAAGTGCGATCGGTGCTTCAAACAGGAACAAGACGAGGGTCCATAAAATGCAGCCTTACAGGAGACAGCATGAATACCCCTTCGACCGCCTATGGCGTGGGCTTTGGTCAATCCGAAAGCGAAACACGCACCGCCGGCGAGCAGTTGCGTGCGGCGAACCTACTGTTCCGCATAGAGAACGTACCGTTCTGCAGGTGGCACACCAAGGCACGCATTGTCATGGGCAGCGCGACCCTCTTTGACGCGTTCGATGCCCTCTCGCTTGCTTTCGTGCTTCCTGTGCTCGTCGGCCTCTGGCATCTTTCTGCCGCCGAGATTGGCGCGCTGATTGCCGCGGGCTATCTCGGCCAGGTCGTAGGAGCGTTGGTGTTCGGCTGGCTTGCTGAGCGCATTGGCCGGGTGCCGAGCGCGACGATAACGGTGGGTGTCATGTCGGCAATGAGCATCGTATGCGCCTTCACCGGCAATTTGCATATGTTGTTTTTGATGCGCTTCCTGCAAGGTATCGGAGTAGGCGGAGAAGTGCCAGTGGCGGCCACGTACATCAACGAGCTGTCTCAAGCGCACGGCCGGGGACGTTTCTTCATCCTGTACGAACTCATTTTCCCGCTGGGTCTTCTTGCGGCCGCACAACTCGGTGCCTTCATCGTCCCCCGCTTCGGCTGGGAGTATATGTTCCTCATCGGCGGGATCCCGGGCATCGCCGTAGCGATCATGATTGCCCGCCTTCCGGAATCGCCGCGCTGGCTCATTGGAAGGGGTCGTTTCGATAAAGCGGAACGAATCATCGAGCGTCTGGAGGCAAGCACGACGAAGCGCAGCCTCGACACGCAAACGCAGAGGGCCGAAGTTGACGAGCGCATCGGGAGCCTTCTGGACGGACTCCAGTCGAAGAAAAAGGGAACCTGGAAAGAACTCTTCTCCCCGTTCTACAGAGGACGCACCGTTGTCGTGTGGTTGCTCTGGGCGAGCTCTTATTTTGTGGCCAATGGCATTAACAACTGGCTACCGAGCCTCTACCGGACGGTCTACCATCTGCCTTTGCAAGAGTCGCTTCATATGGCGTCCATCTCCAATGTCCTTAGCACCAGCGGGGTGCTTGCCTGCGCGTTGCTGATTGACCGGGTAGGGCGCCGCCGCTGGGCCATGACATGCTTCATCGTCAGCGCAATACTGCTCGCCGCTCTGGGCATTCATGGAGCAAGCAGCGCCTGGTCAGTGATGTTCCTCGGATCGTCGGCCTACGCTGTGATGGCAACCACAACCGTACTTCTGTACCTTTACACCCCTGAAATCTATCCGACCCGGATGCGCGCCATCGGTACTGGTCTCGCGACTTCCTGGTTGCGAGCAGCGTCTGCTGCCGCACCAGCGATCGTCGGCGTCGTGTTGACAGGGAAAGGCATCGCTGCGGTATTCATCATGTTTGCCGTGGTCAGTGCAGTAGGCTTCTTCGTAGCTGCACGAATGGTGGAGACGACCAATCGCGCTCTTGAGGAGATTTCCCCGTAGCCACGCGCGTCCCTGGCGGCTCCTTCTCCTGACATGGCTCGAGGGGAGGAGCTGCCTGGCTCGTAACACCGTTAGCTTCTGCGACATGCTTGCGACGCGCGCCGTCACTCAAAGATGGTCAATAGGTAGTACTAACAAAAAAATAACTGGAGACAACCCAAATGAAAAAGGCACAACGGGTAATCGCCCGCTTTCCTGCGCGGAAAGTCGGCACCAGGCTCGGCGTTACGGCGCTTTTCTGCTCAGGTCTGGCATTGACTTCTGTCGACGCACACGCAGATAGCGGCTCCCAGGTACAACTTTATGGTCTCATCGGCACCTATGTCGGGAGTGTCAAACGTAGCGACATGCCGCAAGCTGCGGTACTGATGGGGAGCGGCGGACTTACCACTTCTTTCTGGGGAATCGGCGGAAAGGAAGACCTCGGCGGCGGCGTAAGCGCGATCTTCGCCCTTGAGAGCTTCTTCCAGCCTCAAAACGGCGCGCTGGGTCGCAGTGCGGCGGACCCATTCTGGTCCCGCAATGCGTACCTGGGATTTAAAGGCAACTTCGGCCAGTTAACCTTGGGGCGGCAAAGAAATCCGACTTATACGGCAGAATCTCTCGTCAATCCATTCGGATCATCTGTCGTCTTTTCCCCTCTCGTCGTTCAGACATTGGTGGCCAATTACGGGGGCACGATTATCGGAGATACGGTGTGGAATAACACTGCCAGGTACGCGACCCCGAACTTCAAGGGCTTTGGCGCAACGGTAATCTACGGCCTGGGTGGCGTTGCGGGTTCACCTGGCATCGGTAACCTCGGCGTTCACCTGAATTATCAAGGTCACGGCCTCACGGCGGTGCTGTCCGGCCAGCGCGTGCGGTACACGGCAGCAGGGCCGGCGGGAGCGCAGTATGCCTATCTCGCGGGCGCAGCGTACGATTTCAAGGTCGTGACGCTCTACGGGGCGTGGGCGATGACAAGTGACGTGAGTACACCTACAGGAAGCCACACGTATGAGGCGGGTCTGTCGATTCCCTTCTCACCGGCTGATTTCCTGCTCGCGGAGTGGGCGCGCACGCAACGGTCAGGGCCTACGCATACGACCAACAGCCTTCGCAACACTGCCGCTCTCGGCTACGACCATCTGCTATCCAAGCGGACGGACATTTACGCGATTTACTCAATTGACAAGCTGAGTGACCATCCCATCGGCAACACATTTGCCGTCGGCATTCGGCACACGTTCTAGGCAGCGTTCGTTTCTTTGTCATCGCTTCGTGCCTCTCAAAAACTCGGCGGCGAAGACCGCTTACGGCGGCTCGCATCCCTTTCGAGGCACCAAATCCGGTACCCGCTTTGTCGAGGCCTCGCGGGAACTCACGTGCGATAGTTTCCGTTATCAAGGGTGCTGTTTCTTAGGCATTGGTGAGCTCAAAGAAGACGATTCGATCACCCACGGTGGCCGCACGGGGCAAAGCGCGCGTGGTCCGTTGAAGGACCGCCTGGTCGGACGGTCGTGGTCCGCTTGTACCGTTGCATGGTCCACTGACATCCGTTTTGCAACCCAAAGCCGCCGTTGATGTTGCCTGTTCCGAAGTCTTCCGCAACGACTCACGTCCGGAGTCCGGATCGACGCAGTAGAACGGCACCGTTCATTCCACAGCGAGCGTGTGCAAGCGCGCGGTCATGTACTCGACGAACACACGAATGCGTGCGGGAACTGACTTCCGGTTCGGATAGCACAGATAGTGGCCGCTGTCGTCCGGCGCGTATTGCGCGAGACAGCGAAGCAATTTGCCCTCTGCAAGCAGGCCACAAACCTGATAGGTGGGCAATTGAGCAATGCCAAGACCATCCATGACGGCCTGCACAATCAGACTGGCATCGTTGAACGTGTGTTGTGCCACGAACTGCCGTCGTTGCGCAAGGCCGTCAACCTTGAATGTCCATGCCTGAATGCTCCCGCAACCAGTGCGAAGGTTGATGCAGCGATGATCCGCGAGGTCGTCGACAGATTGCGGCAAGCCGTACGTTCGCGCATAGCCGTGCGAAGCACACACCACCAGTTGCCGCGGCATCAACCGGCGCGCCACGATTCCCGCCTCTTGCACGGAACCCTCGCAAAACCACAAGTCGATGTGGTCTTGCCGGAAGTCGGCAGGACGATCGCTCAATACCAGTTCGAGCGCGATCGCTGGGTAGCGCGCATGAAAATCGCTCAGCAGTGGTGCCACGATCTTGCGGCCGAATCCGTGCGTCGAGAGAACGCGAAGATGGTCACGCGGCGGCCCGTTGCGAAGATCCCGCATAGCTTTCGTCGTCTGCGCATTGCGGCTAATGGACTAACGGCGCATGCCGGCCGACTCGCGCACGCACCGGCTTGCACGCATGCCGCCGATGAGGCCGCTAGTTCCCTTGCTTCTCGGGAACGAGAATTGGCGCGCCCTTGTCCTTGAGAAGGAGCACGAGGAACTTTGCGGGCTGCGTCTGGCTGGCGTTGCGCCCCACCGTGTGCACGTCGTGCGGGCCTTCGTAGAAGGTCTGGCCCGGCGTGAGCGTCACTTCCTGGCCTCCTTTTACCTGCATGACAATCGACCCCTCCAGCACATAAATAAAGCCGTGCGCGTGATGGCGATGCACCGGGTCCGCGGCGCCGGGCGGATACTCGACGGTAATCATCAAGGCTTCCTTGCCCGGATAGTCGGCAAGTGGCTGAGTCATCAACGGTGTGACGCTGGCCTCCGCAGGTGCCGCTGCGTGGACAGCGCCCACCGACGCGCCGACGGCAACCAGTACCGCTAATACCGCATGTTCCAAGCATTGCATGATCGTGTGCTCCGGTATGAGCCGGCCTGCAGCTTCCACAGGCCGGCGCAGAAGAAACGTGCAACGGAGGTGTTCAGGTGAGGTTGGCCTTGTCGAGGCCGAAAGCCTTGTCCGCGGAGCCCGGCACGGTCCTGAACGCGACGTTCGCCCGATTCCAGCCATTGATTCCCATGATTTCGTACGTAAGGTCGGAGAGCTCCTTTTCCGAGAATTGCTCTCGTACGCGTTCGTAGATGTCGTCCGGTACGCCATGTTCCGGCAGCTTCGTGAGCACTTCGGTCCGCGCTAGCGCAGCGCGCTCACGCGGCGCGAACAGCGTCGACTCGCGCCATGCGGCGAGATGATGAATGCGCAACTCGCGCTCGCCATGAATCTTCGCTTCCTTCACGTGCATGTCGAGGCAGAACGCGCAGCCGTTAAGCTGCGAGGCGCGTATCGATACAAGATCGCGGATGGACTCTTCGATCGTCCCTTCTTTCGAGAGATTGCTGAACTCGAGAAACTTCTTGAACAGTTGCGGAGATTGCTGGATGTAGTTGATACGCTGCGTCATGATGCCTCCTGTCGATAGTGAGCGGATCGCGGATATGCGGATTCGCTGATGCCCTAGGCGCTGGCCAACCGCATGAATTCATCTTAGGGACGCGCGACGTGTGGCGGTAGCCACTGCCGCTGGCTCACAGTGTTGTCGGCTACGCATCAATCGATGCGATGTTGGTATCGCGGGACTGGCGCACCGTGTTTGCGCCGCAAGCCTGGCGGCTGGCGGCTCATTTATGACCCGCGCACCGGCGGTCGATCTTGCACGTGCTCTTTCCCGCAGCACGCGTCGAAAGTAACGAAAGGGCGCGTACAGCACAAGCGCGAGCGCAATCGCGCCCAACGCCTGCCAGCAAAAGCGCCAGAGAAGCGGAACGGTATGGTCGATCTGCGACGCGAACATCGCACCTGTCGTGAGTGTCACAGACGCCCAAGGGCCAAGACCCGCACAGTCGTGCAACACGAACGGGCGCCATCGAATCGCCGTGGCGCCGCATAGCGGCACCGAGACGAACGAGAGTCCCGGTACGAACCGCGCGATGACAAGTATCCGCACACCGTAGCGCCCGAAGAATCGCTCCATGTGAGCGATGCAGGCGTGGCGTCCCACCGACAGTTTGCAAGCACTGCAAAGCGCTCGTGCGCCATAACGCTTGCCGCACAGAAACCAGACGAGATCGCCAAGCGCGCCGCCGGTCACGGCAGCGCCCAGCATTACGCCGCACTGCCCGATGGTCGACGATAAATCGCCCGCGGCGAGCGACATGCTTGCGCCAATCATGAGCAACGTTGGCGCTGCGGGTAACGGCAAGCCGAGCGAAGACCCAAACACATTCAGGAATACGATGAGCACGCCGTACCGCGCGATCAACTCGTGTGACAACATGATGTTCTCCTTCGCGCGGGGGAAACCCGTCAGGAGAAATCGTAGGTAGCACAGAGGCGCGGCAGTAGCCCTTGCGAGCGGCTCACCGTGTTGTCATCACATCAACAATCAAGGGCAGAACGAAAGAGGGTGGACTTCGGTGGAACATTGCAGATCGAGCGCGCGGATCTGTTCGGTCATGTAGTCGATGAACACGCGAATGCGCGCCGGCAAATGCTTGCGGCTCAGATAGCACGCGTAGTGGCCGCGGTCGTCCGGTGCGTACTGTGCGAGGCAAGCGAGCAGACGGCCCTCCCGCAGCAGATCGCTTACCTGGTAGGCCGCGAGTTGAGCAACGCCGTGGCCAGCGAGCACGGCTTGCAGCGTCAGTTCGGCGTCGTTGAAAACGTGCAGCGCCTTGGGGACGACCTTGCGGCCTACGCCGCTCACCTTGAATTCGCATTCGGCGATGCGTCCCGACGCAAGCCGGAAATTGATGCAGCGATGCGCATCGAGGTCTTCGACGGTGCCCGGCAAACCGTGCTCACGCGCGTACGGGGGCGAGGCGCACACCATCATCTGCATCGGGATCAGTTGTTTTGCCACGACCTGGCTGTCGTCCATCTTGCCGTCACGAAATGCGACGTCAATGCGCTCGGAGGTGAAATCGGCCGGTCCGTCCTTGAGCATGAAGTCGATGGCAATCTCGGGGTATGCCGCATAGAATCCGTTGAGCAGCGGCGCGACGATCTTGCGGCCGAAGCCTGTTGTCGAGCAAATGCGCAATTGGCCGCGCGGTGGTCCCTGGCGAAGTTCGCGCATGTCCTCGAGCGCCTGCATGATGCGCTCCACACCCGGATTGCAGTTTTGATAGAAAAGCTCGCCCTCGCGCGTCAGCGCGGTGTTGCGCGTGGTTCGCAGAAAGAGTCGCGCGTCGAGCTGCGCTTCGAGCTTCTGAACATTGCGGCTCACCGCCGAGCGCCCAATGCCGAGCCGGTCACCGGCCTTCGCGAAGCTGCCTTCACTCACCACCGCAAGGAAGGAAATCACGCCGACGTAGCTGGTGGCGAAGCTGGTCGCGAGAGAGTCCTCGCTCGCGGGGGGAGAAGTCGTCGAAGTGGTCGGGATGAGCATGCGCTTTTCCATTCGGTTCACGAACACCTAGTGAATTGACGTGCTGCGGAACTGCGGACGCGCATTTTCGACGCCAGGAAACAACGCAAGCGCGGATCTGATTGATAGGGCTGCAAAGGTATTCGGACAAACCACAACGTTAAGCTACGTGGAACCGCAGCGTTACCTCTATGGCATGGAATCGACAGTCTCGCTCTTCGAACCTGTACTTATACCCACGGCTTTCACAAATTACAAGTCTCGCCGCCTTTTCCGCAGCGCCGCAATCACGGCGCGTTTCCGCATCGGGCTCGACGTCCGATTGTTGTCTATCAGGCAACATCGTGCGTTGCACTCCAGGGCTTCCCCATTACACATAAGGCGGTTACGATCCCGCGCAGGGATGAATGAACCCGTTTGCGCATCGCGCCATTTGATTTTTACCGCACGCCGATTTGAAGAAACAACGGATCGACATCATGGATAAATTGACTCCGCCACCTTTGACCCTGCTCGACAAATACTATGGTCCCGAATTTCAGGGGCTGTACACGGCCCATATCCGCGTGACGGGTGGCGAGGCTGGCCACGGCAGGGCGTCGGGTGTCGTTCGTTCGGACGACGGCAATCTCGAACTGAATTTGCGTTTGCCCGAGGCGCTTGGTGGGCCTGGCGGCGGCACGAATCCCGAGCAGTTGTTTGCCGCCGGCTACGCTGCCTGCTTTCACGGCGCGCTCATGTTGATTGCGTCGAAGAACGGCATCGAGCTCGGCGAGAGCGCGGTGGACGCCTCCGTTACATTCGGCCGCGACCCCGTCGACGGCATGTATATGTTGACTGCCGACATTCGCATCACTTTGCCGGGTGTAGAGCGGGCGATTGCGGAGCAGCTAGTGCGCAGCACCGAGCGCGTTTGCCCCTACGCCAAGATGGCGAGACAGGGGATTACCAGTGTGATCTCGCTGCACCTCGATCCACCCGTGGCAGGGCACCCGAATCCCGCCGGCGACAAGCCTTGAGCGATTGGAGCTAATCCCGGCCATTGCGCACGGCCTGGGAGTTCAGGTGAGCGACATGCCGCCGTCGACACTCAGTTAATGCGGTTGATGAAGCTGCTTTCGTCGCGGAGAAGAAAGCCCGCGGGGCGCGAGTTTTTTGGGCCGGCCAAGTCGGCCAAGGCGACCCAGCGGTACACCGCGCGCAATAACTGCTTCGAACGCGGGCTGCTCGCTGTCCGGGACGCCACGCTTCGAAGGAATGGACGTGTCGACGGGTCCCGGGCTCATGACATTCACTCGAATGCCGCGTGCGCGGCATCCGCGTGCATTACGCAATCGCGCCTGTGATCGCCGCACACCGTACCGAACATCTCATTGCCTGCCCGTCGTGAATTGTTGTCCTCCGGACAACATGGTGTACGCATCCGCGATGCTACTGGCGTTCGCCCCTGCTAACTACAATCTGTCACACGCTCGGTCGAAATGCGAGCCAAACGAAGCGCGAAATTCGTGGTCGTGCTCGTGAACCGTGCCGCGCAGTGCGGCCTACTCCACTTAATCAACAGGACTCTTAATGATGAGCCAAACAACCCGCAATGTGCGGCCCGTTACCGCGAACCTTGGAAAAGAAGGTTCAGGCGAACTCGTGCCTTCCCGCTACGCCGTGCGCGTCGGTGACGTCGACGTCGTGCTGATCAGCGATGGCGTACTGCCGTTGCCGACCTCCACCATGTCCACCAACGTGAGCGAAGCGGACCGCAACGAATGGTTCGATGGTCGTTTCCTGCAACGTGACATGTTCGACTGGGCTCTGAATATCGCGCTCGTGCGCAGCGGCGAGCGCCTGATCCTGATCGACTCGGGCGTAGGCGACGGTTTCGAATACTTCACGCGTGCCGGTCAGTCGGTGATGCGCCTGGAAACGGCTGGCATCGACCTCGCTGCGATCACCGACATCGTGATTACGCATCTGCACATGGATCACGTCGGCGGGCTGAACGTTGATGGCGTCAAGGCGAAGCTGCGCCCGGACGTACGCATTCACGTGTCGGCCGCCGAAGTGGAGTTCTGGAAAAACCCGGACTTCAGCCGGACGGTGATGCCGGAAACCGTTCCTCCCGCGCTCCGCAAGGCTGCTGCAAAGTTCGTGAAACTCTACAGCGAAAACATCGTGCAGTTCGATCGGACCGTGCAAGTCGCAGCGGGTGTGTCGGCGCGCGTGACGGGGGGCCACACGCCGGGGCACTGCGTCGTGGACGTCGCGTCAAACGGCGAGAAGCTGACGTTCGTAGGCGACGCGATTTTCGAAGTCAACTTCGACAATCCGGATTGGCAAAATGGCTTCGAGCACGATCCTGAAGTGGCTATGGATGTGCGTATCGCGCTGCTCAACGAAGCCGCTGAAACCGGCGCTCTGCTGGCCGCAGCGCACGTCGCGTTCCCGTCCATCGGTCACATTGCAAAGAACGGTGAGGGCTTCCATTTCGTGCCGGTACAGTGGGACTACTGATTGATGCTCGACGGTCCATCATCGCTTGACGGTGATTGCAACGACCCGCAACGAATTTCGATTCGGAAAGCTAACTAAATTGGGCGTGAGCCGCTATGAAATAGAAGGTCGGGATTTGTCGACACGGATTGCGCAACGGAAACAGATCGATGCGGTACTGGATCTGGTTGGCAATAGCACGGTGCTGGATTCTCTTGCAATGGTGCGCCGCGACGGCAAGGTGTGTCTTGCTGGCTGGCTCGGCGGCCTTGCGCCGATTCCCGACTTTAACCCGCTTTTGCAAATGCCGAGCGGAGTTGATTTCACGTTCTTCGGTAGCTTTGTGTTCGGCACGCCCGAATTTCCGTTGTCCGATGTTCCGCTCCAGTCTATTGCAAGCGACATTGCCGCGGGTAAATATTCGGCGGCGCCGTCGCGCATCTTCCGCTTCGACGAAATTCGCGAGGCGCATCGTGTCATGGAGGCGAATGAAGTGAACGGAAAAATGGTTGTCGTTCACGACGAATAGAGCGGAGCGGCGGTCCATTTACCAGCATTAATCGGGATGCGCTGCCTCGCTATGCTTGAATGTGGCCCTAATCTGCCAGCTCTTACCCAGGCTCCGTATTGTCTTTTTGCCGTTGGCGAAACTTTGCCACTTTGTGACGGTTCCCGCAGATGGCCATGCTGCACCACCGTCTACGATGGGCTTTAGTTTTATCGTAGAACCATAATACGCAGTCGTCGGCCTCGCACTTGCGAACAAGATTGAAATCGCCTGTCGCGATCAGCTCTGCAGCGGCTAGAGCCACTGGCGTCAGAAGCTGTTCCGGTGTGTCCATATCGAAGTGATGCCTGACTTCCAACGTGCCGTCGTTTCCCCGTGCAAGCTGCACTTTGTATCTGCCGTGCATCAGAAAGGAGTTGAGCGCACCAATATCAATGCTTTTGCCGGATTTGCGCTGCATAACCAGTTTCCGGACGACTTCTCTCAACGCCCGCGCTCTGTCCGCCAAAATCTCGCGCGGAAAAGTGCGCTGATCTCTGCCGTTGAGATATCCGATGCTCTTTAACCAGGCTACCACGTCTTTATTGGTTTCCAAATACTCCACCGGCCCCTCTTCGCCTTGCGCAAGGGTATTTAGAAAATCCAGCGCCGGGTTGTCGGCAAGTATCAGGAATTCTTGGGCGGGCATCAGGCGTTCTCCGGTAACCGAGAACTAATTGTAACCATTGAAATAACATATAACAAGTTATCGATAACTGATGTTGGCTATAGCTTTCGAACCTTGCAGTTAAGGTTTGCTTTCTTCAACTCTGACTGGCGGGCGAGTCCTCAAACGTCTGCTCCGCAGGCTGTCGGTGTTTGTGCCGTTCTTTCCGGCCGTCGATATTGCCCGGCCTGATCTTGAACCAGATGGAGTACATCGCCGGCAGGAAGACGAGCGTGATAATCGTCCCCGCAAAAGTGCCGCCGATCAGCGTGTAGGCGAGGGTTCCCCAGAACACCGAATGAGTCAGTGGAATGAAGGCCAGGATCGCCGCGAGCGCAGTCAGGATCACCGGGCGGGCACGCTGCACGGTGGCTTCCACAACTGCGTGGAATGGATCCAGGCCCGCCTGTTCGTTCTGGTGGATCTGCCCGATCAGAATCAGCGTATTGCGCATCAGGATGCCCGACAGTGCGATCAGGCCGACCAGCGCATTGATGCCAAATGGTTGCCGGAAAAGAATCAGGGTTGGCACCACGCCGATCAGTCCCAATGGACTCGTCAGAAACACCATGACCATCGCGGAGATCGATCGCACCTGCAAGATGATGATCAGCAGGGTGATCGCCAGCATGATGGGGAAAAGCGGCAACATGGCTACCGTCGCCTTGCCTGATTCCTCGATGGAGCCGGCCTGCTCGATGCGGTAGCCGCCTGGCAATTTCTCGACGATGGGCTCAAGCTGCTTCGTGATTGCCGCTGACACGTCCGGCGGCTGCAAGTCATCGGCGATGTCGCCGCGCACCGTGATCGTCGGCATGCGATCGCGGCGGCGCATGACCGGTTCCTCCATGCGCACGTCGACCTTGCCCACCTGTGACAGCGGGATGCGCTGGCCGTTGGCGCCAGCCAGCGTGAAATCGCCGATCCGGGCCGGATCGAGCCGGACATCGCCGGCTGAACGCGCCATGACCTGCACTGTTCGAATGTCCTCACGCACGGTGGTGACAGGTACACCGGTCAGCAGGAATTGCAGTTGTTGCGCCACCGCGCTGGAGGTGAGTCCCACCGCCTGCAGCCGGTCCTGCTGCAAGGTGAAATGCAGCGTGGGCGTGCGCGTGCCCCAGTCGGTGTTGACCGTGCGCATCATCGGACTTGCCTGCATCACGTGTTGCACGTCGGCCGCGATATTTCGCAGCTTCTCCGGGTCCGGGCCCGTGACGCGGTAGGCGACAGGGAAGGGCGAATACGGACCGAATACGAGTTGCGTGACACGCACGCGCGCCTCTGGGGCGAGACCGCCGGCAATCGCCTCGCGCAGTCGCTGCTTCAACGCGTCGCGTTCATCCTGGCTGTCGGTGCGCACCACGATCTTCGCGAACGACGGATCAGGCAGTTCGGGGCCCATCGCGAGATAGAAGCGTGGCGCACCCTGGCCGACGTAGGCGGTGACGATCCGCGCTTCCTTCTGTCTGGACAGCCAGGCTTCCACCTTCTCCGAAGCAGCGCTGGTTTGGGAGATGGACGTGCCATAGGGCATCTGCACTTCGACAAGCACTTCGGGCCGGTCGGAGATCGGGAAGAACTGTTTCTTGACCACGGACATGCCCACCACGGCCAACACGAAAAGACCGACCACCGACCCGGCGACCAGCCATTTGCGCGCGACGACGCGCCCGAGCAAATCGCGAAACCGGTTATAGCGCGGCGTGTCGTAGATCGCGTCGTGGCCGCCTTCGACCTTCTTCAAGTCGGGCAGCAGCTTCACGCCCAGATACGGTGTGAAAACCACTGCGACCACCCACGACGCGATCAGCGCAATGCCGACGATCCAGAACATGTTGCTCGTGTATTCACCCGCAGTCGACCGGGCGAAGCCGTTGGGCATGAAGCCGACGGCCGTCACCAGCGTGCCAGACAGCATGGGCGCAGCGGTGTGGCTCCACGCATAGGCGGAAGCAGCGACGCGGCTGTAGCCTTCCTCCATCTTCACCACCATCATTTCGATGGCGATGATCGCGTCGTCCACCAGCAGACCGAGCGCCAGAATCAGCGACCCCAGCGTGATGCGGTCGAAGCTCTTGCCGGTCGCGGCCATCACCACGAAGACGGCCGCCAGCGTCAACGGCACCGCCGCGGCGACCACGAGGCCCACGCGCCAGCCCATGCTCACAAAGCAGACCAGCATGACCACGAGCAGCGCGGCGAAGAACTTGATCATGAACTCATCGACCGCCGAGCTGATATTGACCGCCTGATCGGTGACTTTCGTCAGGCTCATGCCCAGCGGCAACCCGGCGTTGATTGCGCCGACCTCGCCGTCCAGCGCCTTGCCGAGGTCGAGCCCATTCCAGCCGTCGCGCATGACGATGCCCAACAACAACGCCGGTTCGCCGCCATTGCGAATCATGAACGTCGCCGGATCTTCATAGCCGCGCTTGACGGTGGCAACATCCGACAGCTTGAGCGTGCGACCCTGCACGACGACTGGCGTGTCGCGAATCTTCTGCAATTTGTCGAAGGCGCCGTCCACGCGAACGAGCACTTCCGGGCCCCTCGTCTCTATGGAGCCGGCCGGCGTCAGCACATTCTGACTATTGAGCGCGGCGAACACGTCCTGGGCGCTTATACCGAGCGTTGCCAGACGATCATGCGAAAACTCGACGTAGATGCGCTCCCCCTGTTCGCCGATGATGTTGACCTTCTTCACGCCCGGCACGTGCAGCAGCCGCTGACGCAGCGTTTCCGCGTCGCGTACCAGCAGGCGCTGCGGTTCGCCTTTGGCCTTGAGCGCAAAGAGGGCAAACGTGACGTCTGCGTATTCGTCGTTGACCATCGGTCCGATCACGCCGGGCGGAAGGTTGACTGCCTCGTCGCCGACTTTTTTGCGGGCCTGGTAGAACTGCTCCTGCACTTCCGAAGGCGGCGTGCTGTCGAGCAAGGTCAAGGTCGTGAAGGCAAGCCCTGGTCTGGTATAGGTTTCCGTACGGTCGTACCAGCGCAGTTCCTGCATGCGCTTTTCGATTTTCTCGGCGACCTGGTCCTGCATTTCCTGCGCGGTGGCGCCAGGCCAGGCGGTGATGATGGTCATTACCTTGACCGTGAAGGCGGGATCCTCTGCACGACCGAGCTTGAAGAATGAAATGAGACCGGCCAGCGAAATCAGGCAGATCAGGAACAGCGTGATGGAGCGCTCGCGCACGGCAAGCGCCGACAGGTTGAAACGGCCTTCGCTCACGGACGTGCTCCCTCGGTCGTGGTCGCGGCGGCCTGGCCGGCGACCCGGACCAGCTCGCCTTCGCGCAGCAGATGAGCGCCGAGCGCGACGACCCGCTCGCCTGGCTGAAGTCGACCGGCGATGCGTGCGCCGTCGTCGTCGAGATGTTCGATCGCGACGGGCCGCCAGCCAACCTTTGCCGGCTCGCCGTTGATGACCCACACTCCCGGCCCCTTGCCCGCGTCGAACAGGGAGCCGATCGGCACCTGCAAGCCGCCTTGCACGGAGGAGAGTCCATCCGGAATCCGGATCGTGACCGTGGCGCCCAACGGCGCGTTGGCGAGCGCGCCGTCCAGTACATAGCGCGCCTCGAATGTGCGGGTAAGGCGATCCGCCGTATCCGAGAGCTGCCGCAGCGTGGCCGCGACACTGACGCCTTCCTTGCCGAACAGCGTGGCTTGCGCGATCGAACCAACCGCGGGCCGCAGAGTTTCCGGCAACTGGATGACGGCTTCGCGGCGCCCGGCGTGGGCGAGGCGCACGACTGTCTGTCCCGCGCTAACGACCTGGCCGGGCTCGACCAGCGTTTCCATCACCACACCATCGCCATCCGCCACGAGTTCCGCATAGCGGCTCGCATTGCGGGCCACGTCGGCCTGCGCTTCGGCCGCACTCAACTGGGCTTTGGCAGCGTCTGCCGCCGCCTTGATCTGATCGTAGGCCGAAGCCGAGATCGCGCCGGTGCCGCGCAAGTCGCGGTAGCGCGATTCATCCTCCGCTGTCTGTTGCGCGCGCGCCCGCGCGGCCGTCACCGCCTCCTGCTGCGCCTGCGCAGCCAGCTTCAGATCGACGGGATCGATGCGCATGAGCGGCTGGCCGCGTTTCACGGTCTGCCCGGCATCCACAAGGCGCTCCAGCACTTTGCCGGAAACGCGAAACCCGAGGTCGCTCTGCACGCGGGCGGCTACCGTTCCGGTGAACGAACGCGACGCGGGACTCGCGCTCTGGACGATGGCGGCCCGTACGAGCGGCGCTTCCATGCGCGGATCGGAAGGAGATTTTGCGCCGCAAGCGGCCAGCGCAAAGGGCAAGGCATAGACCACGGCAGAGATTGCGAGGCGACGCGAGCGCATGAAAGTTCCACCGACGAAATGAAGATGGCCTTCATTATGGTTCTAGTGACCAAATTAGTCAACAGTCACCATCGCCTCGCTTTAAGGAGAGAGGCTGCGAAGCACCAGGCTTGACAGTTTCGCCGGCGCTTCGTCGGTGTAATCGAAGCTGTGCTGAAGCATCAGCGGGTTGAGATAGGGGCGCAGGACCAGGTAGACCGCCATTGCGGTTTCGTCCAGCGGCGTCTTGCGTTCGAAGTCCCCGCTTTGCCGGCCCTCCTGAAGGATGTCCTGAAGCAGCTTCTGGATACGTTTTTCATAGGCGAGCGTCGCCTGCCAGTGTTCGGTGGCCGCCGACGTGGCAATTTCGTAAAGCTTCCGGTCCTGTGAGAATAGGCGCAGGCTGGCCTCCACGATCGCCTTGAACATCCGCCGCAGCTTCTCGGGCGGCCGGTCGGCTTCGTCCACGGCCGCCTTGACCTCGCTTTCGATCTCGCGCAGACAGTTCGCGCAGATCATCTCGCCAATGGCCTGCTTGGATTCGAAGAACTTGTAGATGTACGCCTTGGAAAAGCCGATTGCCTTCGCAAGATCGGAGACGGTTGTCTTCTCGTAGCCGTAGCGGCTGAAGTGCTCGGTGGCGGCCGCAACGATCTGGTCGCGCACGTCGTGGTCGGCCGGACCGCGGCCCGGAGTCGGATAGGTGGCTGCGTTTTTCATGGTCCTAGCTTACCGTCGTGCGCAGAAATCGACAACAAGTGACTAATATGTATTATAGTCACAGCCATTCGTTCCTCTTATCGGAAGAAGCTCATGCTGCCCAAGCGTACCTTTGCCATGCTCATCGTCGCTAGCCTGTCGGCAGGCTGCGCCGTCGGTCCCGATTACGTTCGGCCCGACGTACCCATGCCCGAGCGGTTTCAGGGCCAGGCCGCGGTCGATCAGCGGCAGGCGAGCGCCACTGCCGACCTCGCCGCGTGGTGGGCGGGCTTCGGCGATCCACAACTGGCAAGATTCGTCGCGCTTGCGCTCGAGCAAAACCTTGATCTCGCGCAGGCATCCGCTCGCGTCGAGCAGGCGCGCGCTGGACTCGGGGCGGCGAACGCGGCGTTGCTGCCTTCGGGCAATGTCAGCGGCCAGGCGGCCAGAGTCTATCAATCGGTCGAAACGCCCTTGGGGCGGGTCTTGAACTCGGCGCCCGGTTTCGACCGCTACGGTAACGATTACGAGGCCAATCTCAGCGCGAGCTGGGAACTGGACGTGTTCGGAGGGCTGCGTCGCGGACGCGAAGCGGCGCTGGCCGAGTACCAGGCTTCGGAGGCGGGCGCAGCGGCCACGCGCCTCGCTGTGGCGGCACAGACCGCCGACATCTACATCAGCATCCGCGGCTTGCAGGCGCGTTTGAGCGTTGCCCGGCGGCAGGTGCAGACGCAGCAGGATCTGCTCTCGACCATCAACCTTCTATATGGCAAGGGTTTGGCGGCCGAGCTTCAGGTAAGGCAGGCGGAGGGGGCTCTCGCCCAGGTGCGGGGCTCCGTTCCGGTCCTCGAAACGGGCCTCGACGCGGCCATGAACGCACTGGACGTGATGTTGGGCGCGCAGCCCGGCACGCATCGGGCGGAACTGCTGGAAGCTGGCGACATTCCGGCCGCCCCGCAGATCGCAGCCACCGGGTCGCCAGGCGAGCTGCTCAGGCGCCGGCCTGACCTGATGGTGGCCGAGCGGCGCCTCGCCGCATCGAATGCGCGTATTGGTGTCGCGATCGCCGAGTACTACCCCAAGCTGTCTCTGAGTGGACTGATCGGCAGCGCGACATCAGTAGCCAGCGGCAACCTGTTCTCGAGCGGTGCGAGCCAGGGAGCCGGCGTGCTGGGTCTGCGCTGGCGTCTGTTCGACTTCGGCCGTATCAATGCGCAGATCAACCAGGCTAAGGGTCAGGAGGCCGAAATGCTGGCGGTGTATCGGCTTGCTGCGCTCCATGCAACTGAGGACGTAGAGAACGCTTTTTCCGCGCTGGTCAAGCGCGAGGAACAGGCCGCTGTGCTAGCCCAAGGCGTGGACTCGCTCGGGCGCGCGCGAGCGGCTTCGTTTGCAGCCTATCAAAAAGGTGTCGTCAGCCTTATCGAAGTGCTGCAGGCCGACGAAAATCTGCTACGCGCCTCCGATGCACGTGTGCAGGCGCAAGCGGAATCAGCGCGCGCAGCGGTCGCTGCCTTCAAGGCGCTCGGCGGTGGTTGGCAACCCGATGCGTTTAACGCAGTCGCCGCCAGGTGACAACGGTACTTGTCCATAGCGCCGGTGACGAGCGAAAACCAGCGCGTTGGCCTGTGTAATGCACGTGCGGCCCCGATTGCGGGGCAGGACGCCCAGACCCAGCAACGCGAGATTCACATGTGCCAGATGGCGAGATACCTTGTCGCATGCAACGCAAACGCTTGAGCCGGGCAGAATCCCGCGAGCAGACCCGCCTGCGCCTGCTCGAAGCAGCAGCGTTGAGCATTGCCAGAAAGGGACTGGCCGCGACCAGCGTTGAGAGCATTGCCGCCCAGGCAGGCTATACGCGCGGTGCGTTCTACTCGAACTTCAACGGCAAGAGCGATCTGTTCGCCGAAGTGCTCCGCGTCGATCATCGGAATATGCAGGAACACTTGCGCAAGCTGCTTGACGCAGCCCAGTCCAGCGAAGAGCTGCAAAAGCGGCTCACCTCGTTCTACGCACAGCGTTACCGCGACAAGGATAACTACGTCATCTGGGCTGAGGCGCGTCTCCACGCTCTGCGAGACGCGAAGTTCCGGCAACGCCTGAACGCTTTGTGCCTGGAAAAGCGCGATATGCTCGCGTCGTTCATCGAGCAGTTCGTCGAGCAATTCAGCGATGGCGTCAATGTGCAGTTGCCAGGCCCTTGCGCCGACTACGCACTCGCCGCCATTGCATTGATGGACGGCGTCTTCTATTTTCCCATGACCATGCCCAGCGAGTTGCCGAACGATGCGGCGGAAGCGGTTTTGAGCAACATCTTGATGAGGATGTTGCTCAGCCCAGTGTCCTGAACTTCGTTGGCCGTGCGGCGCCGCTTCAGGGCTCGCGCGCCGCCGCGAGCCGTCATTCGACATCATCTGCCTGGATCTTCGACAATCGATCTCCCCCGCGTGGGCTAGGCTACGATCGAAACCGCCCGCTAACTCATCGTGCAGGCAAGCACTATGCGTGAAAGGTCACTTTGCCCATTCGCCGATGCGTAGTTCTCAAGCCCTTACCAGGTGCCGTCGTCACTGATGCCGAACGGCGAAATCAGAACTTGTGCCGCATGCCGATGCGCACGAGCTTGATGCTGTCCGACGATGACGGCGTGAGTACGTTAATCGCGGCGACGGCCGGGCTATTGGTCGAATCGGTGCCGGACGCGTGCTGGTAGATTGCCGACAGGTACAGGTCGGTCGTCTTCGAAAGAAAATAGTGGGTGCTCGCCTCCGCCTGGTGATATGTGGCGCCCTGGTTGACGTTGTTCGCATGTCCTTTCGTGTAGTCGTAAGCAATGCCGGCCATCCACACTGGCGTGATCTGGTAGCTGAAACTGGCTTCTGCGTTGTCGAAGGTCGCATTTCCGGTGTAGTGGGCGGGATTCGGCCCGGACGTGGTGTCGCCCATGTTGCGAAAGGAGATGTTCGAGTAGGTCGCGCCGAGCGTCGCCTTGCCGATCGTGTACGACGCGCCCACACCGATATCCTGATATGAGTGCGCGGACAGGAAGCCGCGATACACCGGCGACGCCGCGTTGGCCGCCGCAGCGGTGGCGGTCGTCGACAGGTTGCTGCCGAACAGGCTGGTGTTCGGATTTCGCACGTTCAGATAGGCCGCGCCAACGGAGAACGGACCATGCGTATAGCGCGCGCCCACTGCCCAAACCTGGTTGCGCGTTTCATCGCCGGCCGAGCCACCGAAGGCATACGTGCCGCCGAACGAGAAGCCGTTGTAGTTCGCGCTCGTGAACTTCACCGAATTGTTGCTGCGGAAGCTGTAGTTGAAGTTGTCGAGATCGCCCGGATGCGCGGAGACGTAGCCACCCCACTGGTTGCTGACCGAGTACTGGCTCACGAACTCGATCAGCGAGTCGTACTGGCGGCCGAAGGTCAGGGTGCCGTTCCTGCTGGCGAGGCCGACATAGGCCTGTCGGCCGAACAGCAAGCCGCCCTGGCCAAGCTTGCCGTTGGTGATGTCGAAGCCGTTCTCGAGACGGAAGATCGCCTTCAGTCCGCCGCCAAGGTCTTCGCTGCCGGTAAGGCCGAAGCGGCTGCCCTGGTTGACGCCGCTCGTCATCGCCAGGAGGCGGCCGCCTGACGCGTTCGACTGATAGTTCAGGCCGACATCCATGATGCCGTAGAGGGTCACGCTGCTCTGCGCATGCGCGGCGGTGCTAGCGACCCCAGCAACAGCGATGGCGAGAAGGGAGAGTGGGCGGGATTTCATGGTGAGTCTCCGTTGTTGTGCTTGTGGATGACACGCGTGATGAGAAAGGGCGCGAGCCGGCACGCGCGGGCAGCAAAAGCGTCGCGCGTCAGCTTGCTGCGTTGAAACGGGTATGAGCTATTTATGCAGTGCTGGCACTGCAGCACCGCCGACGTGTTTCGACAGGCATCGAGGCGAGGCCCCAACGCCATGTGAGGCCGGCCATATCAGCGGCACTCCGAGCTTCAGGTCCGCCGCGCTACGTCACTGTCGCGGGTTGGCCGCGTCGTGCGGGCCGACCGCGATCACAGTGACGGCGCCGATCAGCATCAGCGCGGCGAGGTAGTACTGGCCGGCTGCGAGCGAGTGCGTCGTTTCGTTCAGCCAGCCCACGATGCCCGGACTGACCAGGCTCCCGAGTCCGGCCAGCGTGCTGATCAGCGCGATACCGCCAGCGGCGGCGTGCCTGCTCAAGTAGAGGCTCGGCATCGCCCAGAACGGTCCCATTGCGGCAAAGGTGCCCGCGGCGGTCACCGTCAGCGCGACGACCGACAGCGCCGGACTCTCGCCGACGAGCGGCAACGCCGCCCAGCCAATGGCCGCGATCAGGCCCGCGAACGCCGCGTGCCAGCGGCGCTCCCTGCGTGCATCCGAATGGCGCGCCATCAAATACTGGCAGATGAATCCGGCGACGTAAGGCAGCGCGGAAAGCAGTCCGAGCGTCCACAGGTCGACAACGCCGGTACGGCGGATGATGGTCGGTAGCCAGAAGAACACGTTCGCCGTTCCCGCGAGCAGAGCCACGCCCATGCCGGTCAGCAGATAGAAGCGCGGTGAGCGAAGCGCCGCGGCGAACGACTTGTGTTCGGTATGGCGCGTGCTTTCACGGTCTGCACGCAGATCCCGCTCGATGATGGCGAGTTCATCCGCGCTGAGCCACGGCGCCGAAGCGGGCGTGTCATGCAGCATCCGCGCGACGAAGAACATCAGCACCAGCGCGGGCAGCCCTTCGATCAGGAACAGCCAGCGCCAGCTTTGCAGGCCGAGCACGCCGTGCATCGTGTGCATGATGAGCCCCGACACAGGGCTACCGATCACTCCCGCTATCGGAATCGAGGCCATGAATAAAGCGGTGAAACGCGCACGGCGGGAAATCGGCACCCAGTAGGTCAGGTAGAACAGAATGCCGGGAAAGAGACCGGCTTCCGATGCGCCGAGCAGGAAGCGCCAGAGGTAGTAGCTGTTCTGTCCTGTCATCGCGGCGAGCCCGGCGGAGCACGCAGCCCAGAGCAGCATGATTCGCAGGAAGGTCTGCCGCGCACCGATGCGGGCAAGCAGCAGATTGCTCGGTACTTCGAACAACATGTAGCCCGCATAGAAGATGCCGGCGCCAATGCCGAACACCGATTCGGAAAGCCCCAGGTCATGCAGGAAGCTCAGTTTTGCGAAGCCCACGTTCGAGCGGTCGATGAACGCGATCACATATAGCAGCATCAGCAGCGGCATCAGGCGCCAGAGCAGCTTGCGATAGACCATCTGCCCGGCCAGTGCGGCGTCAGGTAACGGGCCGGCGTGCGGCGCGGTTGTCTCTACTGCCACGGATGTCTCCTGGTTCTTTCTGATTAGGCGGCTCACTCGACGGTGGCCCCGACAACCCGGATTAAAATGCCATCGCTCATAAAAGTCAATAACATGACCTTTAGGGTTTTTACTGTCCTTGAAAGATCATAAACATGGTTTAATAGTCAAAGCGCAGGGCCTGACTCACGGCGGCGCGGGAATCTTCGCAAACCAGCAACAGACGGGCATTTCAATGAGCGGACCTCTTTCACATATCCGCGTCCTCGATCTCAGCCGCATCATGGCGGGTCCGTGGAGCGGGCAGATTCTTGCCGACCTGGGCGCTGACGTCATCAAGATCGAGCGGCCGGGCAATGGCGACGATACACGCAGCTGGGGGCCGCCGTTCCTGCGCACGCTGGACGATGCGCCGTCGAAGGAATCGGGCTACTTCCTGTCCGTGAACCGCGGCAAGCGCTCGGTGACCGTCGATCTGGCGACTCCCGAAGGGCAGGCGACCGTACGTGAGATCGCCGCGCACTGCGACGTAGTGCTCGAAAACTTCAAGGCGGGCGCGCTCAAGCGCTACGGTCTGGGCTACGAAGACCTGAAGGCGGTGAGGCCCGACATCGTCTACTGCTCGATTACCGGCTTCGGCCAGAATGGACCGAAATCCGATAACGCCGCCTACGACTTCATGATCCAGGCGATGGGCGGCCTGATGAGCGTGACCGGAGAGCGCGACGACGAACCGGGCGGCGGACCGCAGAAAGTGGGCGTGCCGATTGTCGACATCATGACGGGCATGTATGCCACCGTCGGCATTCTGGCGGCGCTCGCGAATCGCTCGCAGACAGGCGAGGGCGAGTACATCGACCTCGCGATGCTCGACGTACAGGTCGCGTTCCTCGCCAATCAGGCAATGAACTATCTCGTCTCGGGCAAGCCGCCCGCGCGTAACGGCAACAAGCATCCGAACATCCAGCCGCAAGACGTGTTCCGCTGCCGCGACGGCTATCTGGTGCTCGCCGTGGGTAACGACGGGCAGTTCCGCAAGTTCGCCGAAGTCATCGGCCATGCGGAACTCCCCGACGACGAGCGCTTCGCCACCAACGCGCAGCGTGTACGCAATCTGCCGGAGTTGCATGCGCTGATCCGCGCGGCGTTGCTCGAAGACGATCTCGCCGTGTGGCTCGCGAAGCTCGACGCCGCCGCCGTGCCGTGCGGTCCGATCAACACTATTCCGATGGTGTTCGACGACGCGCAGGTCAAGCATCGCGAGATGCTGCGCCATCTGCCTCATCCGGTGTCGGGCACCGTGCCGCAGGTCGTGAGCCCGCTGCGTCTGCGCAATGCGCCGCTCAGCTTCGACCGCGCACCGCCCACACTCGGCCAGCACACCGGCGAAGTGTTGCGCGAACTCGGCATCGTGGCGCGCTGACGCGCACCGGCTTTCCCTTACGAGGACTTATCTTGGCTCGCATTCCCCTGTTTTCTCCCGATTCGATGACGCCCGACCAGGAGCGCGTGTATCGCGCGGTGGTCGATGGTCCGCGCGGCACGGTGGTCGGTCCGCTGCGCGCGGCGCTGCATCGGCCTGAACTGGCCGACCGCTGGCAACGCTTCGGGGAGATCCTGCGCTACGGCACGTCTTTGCCCGCATGGGCGACGGAACTGGCGATCGTCGTAACGGCGCGGCGCTGGAACAGCCAGCTCGAATGGCATGTCCATGCGCAGGCGGCGGCGTCGGCCGGCATCGACGAGGCCTCGCTGGAGGCGATTCGTTGCGCGGGCGAAGTGCGCTTCAACGATGCGGAGCAGGCCGACATCTATGAATTCGCGCGTCAGCTTCAGCAGAGCGGCAACGTCGACGAAGCGGTGTATCAGCGTGTGATGAACCGCTGGGGCACGGTGGGTGTAGTCGAACTGGGCGCGGTGATCGGCTACTACACGCTCGTGTCGATGACGCTGAACGTGCACGATATTCCGCTGCCTGAAGGCGTGCGTGCGCCACTCGAACTACTGGGCGCGCAGCGAGGCGCGGGTGCGGCGCAGGCGCCCGGGGAGCCGTCGCTGCCCGTTCTTAAGCCGGCGTACATTGCGCAGGCCGAGCAGTGAACGGAACAGGACGGCACGGCGTGATGGACTCAGCGCAGACGGCGAGTACCGGAATGGTCAATAGGCTAGACGACCGGTTTTTTGCTTTACACTGGCAAGGTTTATCCGTGCGCGCAGGCGCGCCGCACTGTGTGGCGCGTGCGCGAGCGCATTTGACCTTTTCCGGAGTTGTAATGGCGACAGAAACTGCCGTCAGTCCTGCCCGTTCACTACCCATCGACTTCAGCCTGAGTGGCGTTGCGCGCTATATCCAGCTCGCTACGCTGTTCCGGCGGCGCATCGAAGCCGGGCAATGGCCGGTCGGCCAGCAGATCCCCACCGTCGACGAACTGGCCGAGGAATGCGCGGTCGCGCGTGCTACGGTGCGTCAGGCGCTCGACATCCTCGAAGACGACAAGCTGATCGAGCGCTTTCGCGCGAAGGGCACTTTCGTGATCCGGAAGCCGCAGAGCCAGTTGTGGTGCGCGGTGCCGACCGATCTGTCGGGTCTGCTGCTTGCCGCCGAAGGCGCGAGCATCGAACTGCTCAAAACCGAGAAGGGCGTGATGCCCGCGCACCTTCAGCACGATATCGGCGAGCTCGCGCCGTCGTACCAGCATTGGCGGCGGCGTCACTCGCGCGAAGGTCAGCCATATTATCTGGGCGACGCGTATGTCGACGAGCGGCTCACGCGGCGGATTCCGAAGTCCGCGTTCAAACAGCACACGACAATGCGCATTCTGCGCGACCTGCCCGGGCTCGAACTCAAGGAGATCGATCAGACGCTCACGGTGGGTACCGCGGATGTGGAACTATCGCGCATGCTCGCCATTCCGCTGAATGCGCCGGTCGCCCATGTCTACCGGACGGCGACGGACAAGGACGGTACCGTGGTGTTCGTCGGTAACGGCGTATATCGCGGCGACGTAGTGCGGCTCGACATCAAGGTAGAACTTTAGCGGCGGAGGGTCGTGGGTCGACCGATGATGCGTGCGCGATGTCATCGGTGTTTTCGCCCGTGGCGCTCCCGCCTTATAGGCCAATAAGCCATATGATTCGCTTTAACCGCGCGACCGTTGTCGCCGCATTGAACCGGAAGAGGATTTGCCGATGAAATTGCATTGGTCGCCCCGTTCGCCATTCGTCCGCAAAGTGATGGTGTGCGCCTACGAAGCCGGCGTTGCCAGCCACATCGAATGCGTGCGCACACCGGTCGCGATGGACACGCCGAACCTTGCGCTGCTGCGCGACAATCCGCTCGGCAAGCTGCCCACGCTGGTGCTTGACGATGGCAGCGCGCTTTTCGATTCGTCGGTGATCTGCGAGTACCTCGACACGCTCCACGAGGGCGTGCCGCTCTTTCCCCCAAACGGCCCCATGCGGTTTCGCGCGTTGCAGCAGCAGGCCTTCGCGGACGGCCTGCTCGACATCTATCTGTTATGGCGTCAGGAGCGCAACAAGCCGCCCGCGCAACAGCGTCCGCAATGGCTTGCCGCGTTCAAGGTGAAGTCCGATGCGTCGCTCGATGCGCTCGAAACCCTCGCGCCGTCGCTGCGGCTCGATGCAATCCAGATCGGCGATATCGCGATTGCGTGCGCGCTTGCGTGGCTCGACTTCCGCCTGCCGGACCTCGAATGGCGCGCAAATCGTCCGGCGCTGGCCGCCTGGCATGCGCGTTTTGCTGAACGCGATTCGATGCGCCGCACGCAACCCGGCGATGACGAGTGACGCGATGAACGCTCCGTCTCTTAACTCCGATCCGCTGCGGCGCACCGACGCCGTGCCCGCGAACATGCCGCGCGCGCCGGCCGCCGCACTGCCGCCCGATGCCTGCGATACCCATTCGCACGTGTTCGGTCCGTACAGCCGCTTTGCGTTTTCGATGGCGCCGAGTTATCCGCCGCCGCTCGCGCCGTTCGAGAGTTATCTGACGATGCTCGAGACGGTCGGCGCGCGACGCGGCGTGCTGGTGCAGCCCGCGCCGTATGGGACGGACAACACGGCGCTTGCCGATGCGCTTGTGCGCGGCGAAGGCCGGATCCGCGGCGTGGCCGTCCTCGCCCCCGATGCCGACGACGCGACGCTGAGCGCGCTCGAGCGCAGCGGCGTGCGCGCGCTGCGTTTCAACGAAATGCCGAGCCCGCAGACGGGCAAACCGTATGCGGGCAGCGTGGGTATCGACGCCGCGCTTTCACTGGCGAGCCGCATGCGCGACATCGGCTGGCACGCGCAGGTGTGGGCGCGTTGCGCGGACGTGCCGTCAATCGCGGACAAGCTTGCGAGCGTGGGGCTGCCCGTCGTATTCGAGCACATGGGCTCTCTTGACCCGGCCCTCGGCACCGGACACCGCGACTTTCAAAACCTGCTCGCCCTGCTGCGCGAGGGACGCATTGCCGTGAAGCTCGCAGTGTGCCGCGTATCGAAGCAGGCGCCGCATTACGCCGATCTGCGTCCGTTTCACGACAGGATGATCGAAGCGAATCCGCGGCAACTCGTGTGGGCATCGGATTGGCCGCATGTGCGAATGGGCGATGCGGCGCCCGATGTCGGCGCGTTGCTCGATACCTTCACCGATTGGGTGGACGACGCAGCGATCCGCAACGCGATCCTCGTCGACAACCCGGCGCGCCTGTACGGCTTCGGGTGCTGAGTGGCGGGGCGACGGGGGCGGCGGGGCGGCCGTCAGGTATCGAAGAGGCGAATGCAGATTCACACCCGGAAACAGAGATAGACACGCAAACAGGAGACAGCATGTCATTGAAAATCGAAAAGCGCGACGGCATCGCGATTGTCACGCTCGACCGTCCGCCCGTGAACGCTTTGACGCTCGCGCTTTACGCAGAGATCGCCGATCTGTTCGAAGGGCTCGGCAAGGAAATGGATGTGCATTGCGCGGTGTTCACCGGCGCGGGCCGGCGCGCGTTCTGCGCGGGTCTCGATCTGGACGAATTCCTGCGCGCGACGCCCGAGGAAGACCCGGCGCGCGCGGCGATCGTGCGGCGCACGTTTTCCTCGGTCTATCGTTGCGCGATTCCGGTCATCGCGGCGATCAACGGTCCGGCGCTCGGCGCGGGCTCGGTGCTCGCCACCGTGTGCGACGTGCGCATCGCGTCGAGCGCGGCGCGCTTCGGTACGCCGGAAATCAACGTCGGACGTTGCGGCGGCGCGGCGCATCACGGGCGCCTGATTCCGCAAGGCGCGTTGCGCCGCATGTACTTCACCGGCGAGCCGATCAGCGCGCAGGAGGCTTACCGCCTCGGTCTCGTCGATGAAGTCGTCGAACCGGACGAGGTGATGCCAACCGCGCTAACGCTCGCGGCCAGGATCGCCGCGAAGAGTCCGCTTGGCTTGCGCTACGCAAAACAGGCGCTCAACGATATCGAATCGATGCCGCTCGAAGCCGGTTATGAGCACGAACAGGGCTTCAGCACGAAGCTCATGCACACCGAGGACGCGCGCGAGGCGATCCGCGCATCGGTCGAGAAACGCACGCCGGTGTTCAGGGGCCGCTAGACGCGCCACGTGTTGTTCGCATCGTTCGCAGCCGTTTCAGAAGAGAGGCTGTGCTGGGAACTGTCGGGTGGAGGAGCGCATGTTCATCCATACGTCGATCTGTGTGGTGTGGCGCCGCTATCGGCGACCTCACCCATGTATCAACCGAGCGTCATCAGTCGATGGTATCAATCGACCATCATCAATCGAGCGTCGCGTACGCTGCAATGGCAGAGCGTACGCCACCCTCCAGTGCGCGTAGCGCGCGTAGAAGCGCAGCGCGCAGCGCGGGCGCATCTGCAAGCGACTCGGGGAAGACCTCCCTGAAGCCAAGCATCGCGTCGACGAGCTGTTCGGCGTCGTCCGCGTTCGTGGCGATCTGCGCCAGCCTGTCCGCGAGCGGATCGCTAATCACATACCGCTCGCCACTCTCAGCGCGCCCGCGCAAAAAGACGAACCACGACGCGATCGCCAGCGCGAGCCGCTCGAACGGCTCGCCATCACCCAGGCGCGCCCCGATCGTCGACAAAATGCGCGGCGGCAATTTCTGACTGCCGTCCATCGCGATCTGTGCGCAACGATGCTTGAGCGCCGGATTCGCGTACCGTTCGAGCAGCGCATCGCGATAAGCGAGCAGATCGAACGAGGCGGGCACGTCGAGCGTCGGCGCAATCTCGCGCGTCATCATCGCGTGGATGAGCGTGCGCAAGGGCGCGTGGCTGACGGCATCGCTGATGGTTTCGAAGCCCGCGAGCATCGACAGATACGCGAGTGTCGAATGTGTCGCGTTGAGCATGCGCAGCTTCGCGATCTCGAACGGTGCGACGTCCTCGACCAGTTGCGCGCCCACCGCTTCCCATGCTGGCCGCCCGGCCGGAAACCTGTCCTCTATGACCCATTGACGGAAAGGTTCACAGGGCACCGGCGCTTCGTCCGACACACCAAGCGCCGAGCGTATGGCTGCGCGATCCGCGTCGGTTGTCGCGGGCACGATGCGATCGACCATCGTCGACGGAAAAGCCACCTGTTCGTCGATCCACCCGGCCAGTGACGCATCGAGCTTCGCCGCGAAAGAACGGACCACCTGCTTCAGCGCCGCGCCGTTGTGCGAGAGGTTGTCGCACGAGAGCACGGTAAAGGGCGGCGTGCCGGCCTCGCGGCGCGCTTTCAATGCCGCGGTGAGGATGCCGGGCACGGTGGCCGCTTCGGCCAGACGCAGAAGGTCGTGCACAACTCTTTCGTTGGCGAAGTCCACATCGCCGGTTTGTGCGTCCCTACAATAGCCTTTCTCGGTGACGGTCAGAGACACAATTCGCACGCGCGGATTCGCGAGCAGCTCAAACAGGCGCGCTCGGTCGAAGGGCATTGCCAGCACTTCGCGAAGCGCGCGCGCGACCGTCACGCGCACGCCGCCAGGGCCGCGCTCGACGACGCTATAGAGCCCGTCCTGCGCCATCAGCGCGTCACGCTTCGTCACGTCGCCTTGCAGCGTCACGCCGCAAATGCCCCAGTCGCCGCCGCGCGCGAGCATCGCTTCTTCCGTGTAAAGCGCCTGATGCGCCCGATGAAAATTGCCGATGCCGAGATGGACGATGCCAATCTCCGGCTCATGCCATTTCGGCGAAAGCAGATGGGCGCGTAGTGCGTCGAGATGGGTGCGGGAAAGGGTGGATTCGCTGGTCATTTGTCGATCGAATAGAGGGATTCAGCAAGAGTCATTGAAGGGAAAACCCTCAGTGACTTAGTAACATACTGGTATGGTAGTATCGTCTCGACGGCTTGGCCATCTGAGGAATTCCCTATGAAGATCGTTCGCGCTGATGTCATTGTGACGTGTCCCGGACGCAATTTCGTCACGCTCAAAGTGGTTACCGACGAGGGCGTGTACGGTATTGGCGACGCGACGCTCAACGGCCGCGAACTCGCGGTTGCGTCCTATCTGAAGGACCACGTATGTCCGCTTCTGATCGGACGCGATCCCGGGCGTATCGAGGATACATGGCAGTTTCTCTATAAAGGCGCGTACTGGCGGCGCGGCCCAGTGACAATGTCGGCGATCGCCGCTGTCGACATGGCGCTCTGGGACATTCTCGGCAAGCTCACCAATACACCGCTTTACAAGCTGCTCGGCGGTGCATCGCGTGAGGGCGTGATGGTCTACGGGCACGCGACCGGCCGTGACATTCCCGAAGCGCTCGAGCGCTACGAAGAGCACATCGAGCAGGGCTACCAGGCGATCCGCATTCAATGCGGCGTGCCGAACATGCGCTCGGTGTACGGGGTCTCGAAGGGCAACGGCATGTACGAACCCGCGACTAAAGGCTCGGTGGAAGAGCAGAGCTGGTCGTCGGAAAAATATCTCGATTTTGTTCCGAAGCTATTCGAAGCGGTGCGCGCGAAGTTCGGCTTTGACACGCATCTGCTGCACGACGTGCATCACCGCCTGACGCCGATCGAAGCGGCGCGTCTCGGCAAATCTATCGAGCCCTATCGCCTGTTCTGGATGGAAGATCCGACTCCGGCCGAGAACCAGGCCGGCTTCCGCCTGATCCGCGAGCACACGGTTACACCGATAGCGGTTGGCGAGGTCTTCAACAGCATCTGGGACTGCAAGCAGCTGATTGAAGAGCAACTGATCGACTATATCCGCGCGACGCTCACGCATGCTGGCGGCATCACTCACTTGCGGCGCATCGCCGATTTCGCGTCGCTCTATCAGGTTCGCACCGGTTGTCACGGCCCTTCCGATTTGTCGCCCGTTTGCATGGGCGCGGCGCTGCACTTCGATTTGTGGGTGCCGAACTTCGGCGTGCAGGAATACATGGGCTTTCCCGAGGAAGCGCTCGACGTGTTCCCGCATGCGTGGTCGTTCGATCGCGGCATGATGCATCCGGGCGATGCGCCGGGACATGGCGTCGATATCGACGAGAAGCTCGCGGCGAAGTATCCGTACGACCCCGCGTATCTGCCGGTCGCGCGCCTCGAAGACGGCACGCTCTGGAACTGGTGACACAAAGACGCTATCAACTCATAGAGACACAAGGTTCATCATGCTTGCAGCCGTTCTCCACGAAGCAAAAAAACTTCGGATCGACGAAATCGAAACGCCGCAACCGCTGGCGGGACAGGTACAGATCCACGTGCGCGCGGGCGGTATCTGCGGGTCCGACCTCTCGTACTACTTCAAAGGTAAAAGCGGAGACTTCGCCGTGCGCGAGCCGTTTGTGCTCGGACACGAAGTGGCGGGCGAGATCGCAGCGCTGGGCGAGGGTGTCACGGGTTTGCGCGTCGGGCAGCGCGTTGCCGTCAATCCCGGCCTCAATTGCGGCGAGTGCCGGTTTTGCGTGAAGGGTATGCCGAATCATTGCCTGAACATGCGTTTCATGGGCAGTGCATCGACGTTTCCGCACATGCAGGGCATGTTCCGCCAATACCTGACGGCAGCCGCACGGCAGTGCGTGCCTGTGCCCGATACGCTCGACTACGCGCAGGCGTCGATGGCAGAGCCGCTCGCGGTGGCGCTGCATGCGCTGAGGCAGGCGGACACGCTCGTCGGGGCGAAAATGCTGCTGGTGGGCTGCGGGCCGATCGGCTGCATCGTGCTGGCGGCGGCCCGTCGTGCTGGCGCGCATCGCATCGTCGCGCTCGATCTCGCGCCTAAAGCGCTGGAGATGGCCGTCGCGCTCGGTGCCGACGAAACCGTGCTGGCAAGCGATCAGACGAAGATCGACGAATGGTCGCGCGAACGCGGCACTTTCGATGTGGTGATCGAGGCATCGGGCAGTCCTGCGGGTCTCGATACCGCGTTGCGCGCGGCACGCGCGGGCGGCACGGTGATCCAGCTTGGCAATCTGCCGGCCGGACAGTCGCCGGTGGCCGCGAATCTGGTGATGGCCAAAGAGTTGCGCTATCAAGGCTCGTTCCGCTTCACCGACGAGTACGCGATCGCCGCGGAAATGCTCGCGTCGCGACGCATCGATCTGACGCCGTTGATGACGCATTCGTTCGCACTCGAAGACGCAAATCGAGCGTTCGAAGTCGCACTCGACCGCAACCAGTCGATGAAAGTCCATATCCATTTCGACTGATACGGCGCTTTGCCGTTCAGGAATCAATCGAGCCGCCATCGAAGCACCAAAACAACACGCGGCCTATCGGAGACACTCATGATCAAAAGCCAACGATGGTTCGTCGTGAGCCTGCTGTTTCTCGCGGGCGTCGTGAACTACCTCGACCGCGCAGCACTCTCGATCGCCGCGCCGCTGATCCAGAAGGATCTGCACTTTTCGCACGCGCAGATGGGCGTCGTGTTCAGCAGCTTCTTCATCGGCTATGCACTATTCAATTTCGTGGGCGGCGTGCTGTCCGACAAGATCGGCGCGAAGAAAGTGTTCGGCGGCGCGATGGGTATCTGGTCGCTGTTCTGCGGCGCGACCGCGCTTGCGAGCAGCCTTGTCTCGCTGATCGTGTTGCGCGTGCTGTTCGGCATGGGCGAAGGACCGTTCAGTTCATCGAACAGCAAGATGGTCAACAACTGGTTCCCGCGTCGCGAAGTGGCGAGCGCGATCGGCGTCATCAGTTCCGGTACGCCGCTTGGCGGCGCGCTGGCGGGACCGGTCGTCGGCTACATGGCGATTCAGTTCGGTTGGCGCTGGGCGTTTGTAGTCATCATGATCATCGGTTTTGCGTGGCTCGTGCTGTGGACGCTCACCACAACCGAGCATCCGCAGCAGAACAGCCGCGTGACGAAGAACGAACTTGCGCTGATCGTCGCAGGACAGCAGACGCAAGCATCGATGGAACACAGCGCGCAGAGTGACAAGGCGGGTCTCGGCTTTTATCTGCGCCAGCCGATCATTCTCGCGACGGCGTTCGCGTTTTTCGCATACAACTACGTGCTGTTCTTTTTCCTGTCGTGGTTTCCGACGTATCTGACCGAAGCGCATCACATGTCGCTACACGACATGAGCATCGCGACCGTGATTCCGTGGTTGCTCGGCAGCATCGGGCTTGCAGGAGGCGGGTTCATCACCGACGCGATCCTGCGCATCACCGGTAAGCCCTTGATGTCGCGCCGGCTCGTGCTATCCATCTGTCTGGGCATGGCGGCGGTGTGCGTCGGCTTTGCTGGACGTGTGCAGACGACGCAAGGCGCCATCGCGTTGATGTCCGTGTCGATCTTCTTCCTCTATGTTACTGGCTCCGTGTACTGGGCGGTGATTCAGGACACCGTGCGCCGCGAGAACGTGGGTGGCGTCGGCGGATTCGTGCATCTGCTTGCGAATCTTGCAGGAGTGATCGGGCCGGCGGTGACGGGCTTCATTGTCGAGGCGACACATGGCGCTTACGGCGCGGCATTCGTGCTCGCAGGCGCTATTGCGGTGCTCGGCGCGCTGTGCGCGTTCGTGTGGATCCGCGAGCCGAGGCATGCTGCGACCCGCGAAACGCAAACGCGCAACGGCGCCGTCACGCGCTGATTTATGGACGCTGATTTATAGACGCCGGCTTCTATTCGATGACTTTCACGCACATCGGTGTGCCGATCCTCATCTCGTCGGCCTTTCCCACGATGCAGCCGCTTGCTTCATCGCGCCGCCATACGACGAGGATGTCGCTGTCCTGATTGGCCGCGAGCAGAAAGCGATTGGATGGCGACAGCGTGAAGCTGCGCGGCGTCCTGCCGCCGCTCGGATGAAACCCGCGACGTTCGACGATCGCGCCGTCGCTCGCAAGCGCATAGACGCCGATGCAATCCGCGCCTCTGAACGATGCATAGAGAAAGCGGCCGTCGTTTGAAATTGCGAGGTCGGCGGCATGACTTGCGGGGCTGTCGGCGGGCAATCCGTCGATTGTCTGCTGCAACGTCAGCGCGCCGCTCGCACGCTCGTAGCGGAGATGGCAAAGCGTATTGCCCAGTTCGTTCACGACATACAGGCAATCGAGCGATGGATGAAACACGAGATGGCGAGGTCCGCTGCCGGGCGCAAGATGCAGCGGCTCGATCTCCGGTGGCAGCAAGCCGTGCCCGTCCGGGTCGATGCGATACGTTGAAAGCGTGTCCGTGCCGAGATCGGTCACGCACGCGAAACGGTTGTCCGGCGACGCCACGACGCAATGCACGTGCGGCACGCCTTGCCGGTCGGCACGCGGCCCGGCGCCACGGTGCGCATGCTCGCTGACAGCCGGCGACAGCCCCCCGTCGGCCTGGATCGCATACGCGACGACATGGCGGCCGGGCAGTTCGTCTCGTGTCTCATGCGCGTAATTGGCGACGAACACATAACGTCCGTCACGATCGGTCGAGCAGTGGGCGCTCAGGCTGCCGCGCGTCGAATGAGTTTCGCCTACGCGTGTGAGCGAGCCGGCATTGTCGTCATACGCGTACGCTGCAATCGAGCCTTCTGTTTGGCCGAAAAGTTCGCTCGTCGCAAAGAGCATTGCGCGCGACGGCTGTATCGCGAGATAGGTCGGATTGTCCACGTCGCGGAACTCGGCGAGGTGCCGCAGCTTACCGGTCGATTCATTGAGCGAAAGGGTCGTCATGCCACGCCCGTTTGCTGCTCCAAAATGCGGCACGCCGCGATTCAGGCTGCCTACGAATACCAGCGATTCCTTGCGTTGTTTCATCGGGTCTCCTTACGTGCTCTGAATAAAACGAAGGTTACTCGTGCCGGGCGCGTATGGATTCCGGAAAACTACCTACTTGTATGGTAGTAGGTTGGAACCTATGATTGCATCACCAACGGGCCGCGACAAGACGGTCCGCGCGACAGCCAGTCGCCACCGTTCATTCAGATCATCAAGGAGACAACCGTGCCATCCAGTTCCATTCGCGTTGCAAGATTCGCCACCTTCACGCTGGCCGCGCTTAGCGTTGCGGCCTCCGCTGCCGTAGCGACGGGCGATACATCCAGGGACAAGATCGCGTTGTCCAACAGCTACGCGGGCAACACGTTCCGCCAGCAACAGCTGAAGAGCTGGGCCGAAGTGGCCACGCAGGCGAGGAAGGCTGGGCTCATCGCCGATGCGCCCGCATACACGACCGCCGAGAACCAGGCGACCGAGCAGGCGCAGCAAATCCAGAATCTCGTGCTTCAGGGCTACAAGGCAATCGTCATCAACGCCGCGTCGCCGACGGCGCTCAACGGCTCGGTCAAGCAGGCGTGCGCGGCGGGTGTGGTCGTCGTGTCATTCGACGGCATCGTGACGGAACCGTGCGCGTATCGCATTGCGGCGGACTTCCACAAGATGGGCGCGCAACAGGTGGACTTTCTTGCAAAGCAGTTGAACGGCAAAGGCAACCTGCTCGAAGTTCGCGGGCTTGCCGGTGTGTCGGTGGACGATCAGATTCATCAGGGCATTGTCGACGAGATGAAAAAATATCCGGGCATGAAGATCGTCGGCTCGGTGTACGGCCAGTGGACGCAGACGGTCGCGCAGAAGGAAGTGGCGGGCATTCTGCCTTCGCTGCCCCAGATCGACGGCGTCGTCACGCAAGGCGGCGACGGTTACGGCGTCGCGCAGGCGTTCCGCGCGGGCGGCCGCAAGATACCGACGATCATCCTCGGCAATCGCCAGGAAGAACTCGCGTGGTGGCAGCAGCAGGGCGTGGGCACCTACAAAACGATGTCGATTGCCGCCGACCCCGGCTCGTCGACTTTCGCGTTCTGGGCCGCGCAGCAGATACTTGCCGGCAACAAGCTGCCGCATGATATGTCGCTGCCGACGCTCACGGTCACGCCGGAATCGCTTCCGACTGTCTTGCCGAAGACGGCGCCCGGCACCGTTGCAAGCAATGTGTTCTCGCGGGAACAGGTAGTCGACATGGTGCAGGGCGCGAAGAAGTAAGCGCACGCGGCTCTGCGTGAGCCGCTTTTTCGATCCTTCTGAGGCAAGTCGGATGAATCATTCCGGAAGCGTTACGCTCGACGAGCCGCACGCTCATACGAAACTCCCGACGCTGTTATCCATTCGCGGACTAGCTGTGTCGTTTGGCGCGGTGCGCGCATTGCAGGGCGCTGACTTCGATTTTGCGGCGGGCGAGTGCGTCGCCATTGCCGGGCATAACGGCGCCGGCAAATCGACATTGATGTCGGTATTGTCAGGCGCCCGACGCGCGAGCGAGGGCGCAATTGAAATCGACGGTGACCGTTACGCTGACGGTTTCGATGCCCCGATCGCGCGCTCGCTCGGCATTCGCTGCGTGTTCCAGGAGTTGTCGCTGTGTCCGAATCTGACCATCGAGGAGAACATGCGCGCGGCGCATCCGCAACTGCGCGGCTTCGGGTGGCGCAGGCGGGCGCGGCAGACCATCGAGGCAGAGCTCGACATGATTTTTCCGGGCCACGGCTTGCGCGGCACGGACGTTGTTGGCGACCTGTCGCTGGCTCAGCAGCAGATGGTGGAAATCGCGCGTGCTTTCGCGCGCGTGGACGCGCCCGTGCGGCTCGTCATTCTCGATGAACCGACGTCGAGTCTCGACCGCTACACCGCGCAACAACTTCTCGCGCATATTCGCGCGTGTGCGGCCAACGGCATCAGTTGCATTCTGATCACGCACATGCTCGAAGAGATGCTGCGAAGCGCCGATCGCGTCATGGTGATGCGCGACGGCAAGATCGTCTCGACACTGCCGGCACCGAATCTCGAGAAGGAGCAGATCATTCGCGCGATGGGGCAGTTTACCGAAGCGGCAGAGCCATCGCCGCAGCGGGAGGCGAAAACGAGCGCGGCCGATTCCGCGTTCAGTTGGGCAATCGGGCCACGCGGACGCACGAGGATCGAGGCGGCGCGCGGCAGCATCGTCGGTTTTGCGGGCCTTGCAGGGCAGGGCCAGACCGACGCGCTGCTCGCGATTTACGCGCACGCCCGCAAGCGCGGCTCGCATCAGACTGTCGCATTCGTGGCCGGCGACCGTCGAGCCGATGGCGTATTCGCCGACTGGAGCATCGCGGAAAACTTCGATATCCGCGCGCTGTATGACGGCAAGAGCCGGGCATGGATCGACCGCGAAGGCTTGCGTGCATTGTTCGACACCTGGAAGGCGCGCATCAACATTCGCGGGGCCGCTGCGTCCGCTCCGATTCTCGCGCTGTCCGGCGGCAATCAGCAAAAGGTGCTGTTCGCGCGCGCCCTCGCATCCGACGCAGAACTCGTGCTGATGGACGATCCGATGCGCGGCGTCGATATCGGCACGAAGCTCGAGATCTACACGCTTTTGCAGGCCGAAGCCGCGAAGGGCCGCACATTCGTCTGGTACACCACCGAGAACGACGAGTTCGCCTACTGCGACAAGATCTATGTTTTTCGCGCGGGCCAGGTGACCCGCGTGCTCGACGCCAGCGGATGCACGGAAGATGCATTGCTGGCCGCGAGTTTCGACGAGGTGCCCGCATGAATACGACGACGGCCGCACACGCGGCTTCGACGCGGACAAAACGCAGCGCGGACCTGCGCGCCGCGCTGCCGGTGGTGTCGCTGCTGGCGGTACTCGTGCCGATGGTGATCATCCAGCCGAATACGTTCAGTTACTTCGGCATGGTGATGCTGCTGAACCTGGGCGTCCCGATCGTGTTCGCGACGCTTTCGCAGCTTGCCGTGATAACCGCGAACGAACTCGATCTGTCGATTGGCTCATTTGTGAGTCTGGTCGCGTGTATCGGTGCGACGCTGCTGGTCAAGACGCCGTGGCTAGGCTGTCTCGCGCTCGCGGGATGTGTCGTGCTCTATGCGCTGGTCGGCGCGCTGATCGAATGGCGGCGCATTTCGTCGGTGGTCGTCACGCTCGGGCTGTCGTTCGTCTGGAACGGACTCTCGGTGCTTCTTTTGCCTTCGCCCGGCGGCACGAGCCCGGAATGGCTGTCGACGCTGATGGGTTTCCAGTCGCCGGTCATTCCCACGCCACTCGTGTGGACCGCGGGCATTGCGCTCGCAGCACATCTGCTTCTGATGCGCTCGTCAGCAGGTGTGGCGCTGCGCGGCGTCGGCGGCAATGCGCACGCGATGCGGCGCTTCGGATGGTCGATCGTCCGGGCCAAGGCGCTGCTGTTCGGCTGCGCGGGGCTGTTCGGCGTGTGCTCCGGACTCGCGCTGCTCGGACTCACGACATCGGCGGACGCGAACATTGCGTTGCGCTACACGCTCCTGTCCGTGGCGGGCGTGATCCTTGGCGGCGGCGAGTTTGTCGGCGGCCGCGTGTCCGCGCTCGGCGCGGTGCTCGGTGCAGTCACGCTGACGCTGGCGTCGTCGTTCCTGTCCTTTTTGCAGATTGCGCCCGAATGGCAGATCGGTTTGCAGGGGCTGATTCTGATCGTCGTGCTATCGCTGCGGCTCGTGTTTCGCAAACGGGGAGGTCGTCAGTGAAAGCCATCGACAACGGTTTTATCGCCCGCACGCGTGAACTGCCGTGGCTCTGGTCGGTAGCCGGCGCAGTGATTGTCGGCATCGCCGCAATGATCGCGTTCGGGGCGTTCACGGCTGGCAACATGCTGTCGGCCGCATCGGCATTCGTCGTATTTACCGTGCTGGTCGGACTCGGGCAGATGCTCGTCGTGACGAGCGGCCCGGGCAACATCGACCTGTCGATTCCGGCGACGATTGCGCTCTGCGGCGGCGTTGCGATGCGTGTGATGAGCGCGCACGACGGCGCGTTGCTGGTGGGCGTCGCGGTGGCGATCGGCGTGGGCATCGGTATCGGACTGTTCAACTACGCGCTGATCCGGCTGCTGCGGATTCCGCCGATCATCGCGACGCTGTCATCGAGCTTCGTTCTGCAATCGATTGCGATCAGCCTGGGGCGCGGCAGCGCGGCGCCGCCGCCGATGCTTGAGAACTTCGCGCTTAGCCGCATCGCGGGCGTGTCCAGTCTCGCCTTCGTCGCACTGGCGGCGACGATGTTGGTGGCAGTCGTGCTGTTTCGCCTCGTGGCGGGGCGCAGCCTCTCCGCCGTCGGCCAGAACGCGCAAGCGGCGAATCTTGCCGGGGTGCGCGTCGAGCGCGTTCGATGCGCGACCTACGTAAGCTGCTCGGTGCTGGTCGCGCTGGCGGCGTTACTGCTGGCCGCGTTCGCCGGCGGCGCGACGCTCGATATGGGCGCAGACTACATGTTGCTGTCGGTGGCCGTCGTGGTGATCGGCGGAACGCAGGTATCCGGGGGGCGCGCGAGCCCGACAGGCGTATGGGGCGCGGCATGTTTCCTGTTTCTCATCAACGCGCTGCTGAACGCAAGCGGCGCGGGAGCGGGGCTGCGAGCGGTCGTGTACGGAGGACTGATCATCGCAGTGACGACGATTGCCGGCGGCGCACCCGCCGCGCGCCGGTAGTCCGCACGGGGTATCGGATCTTCGGAGAGTCCGGCTCGATAATGAAACATAGTAGGATGGCAGTATGGCAGGCGCACTGCGTTCCCGAAGCCTGCGTCTCACTACTTACCTGACCGCACCATCGCCATGAAAGCATCAAAATCCGACGACGCTATTTCGATCAACGCCGGCAGTGCCGAACTCGCGAGCCCGGCGCGAAAACGCGCGCGCCGTCGTCTTGGTGCAATCGAATCGGAAGGGGCGACTCTGCCCGACTTGCGCTCCCAGGTGTCAATGGATTCGTCTGAGCCCATCACACGGCAGATTCATCGCGCGCTGCGTCAGGCCATCTTCGCGGGTCAGATGGTGCCCGGTACTCCGCTGTCGGAGAAAGAAGTCTCCGACATGTTTCACGTCTCACGTCAGCCTGTGCGCGAGGCATTCATCAAGCTCGTGGAGGCGGGCGTGCTTCAGGTGCTCCCGCAGCGCGGCACGTTTGTGAAACGCATCTCGCCGCGCCGTGTGCGCGAAGGCCGCTTCATCCGGGAGGCGATCGAAACGGCCGTCGCGCGCAAGGCGGCGCAACACATTACCGACGAACAGATCAGGCAACTGACGGACAATCTGCGAGATCAACGCATTGCGGCCAAAGCGAACGACACGGCCGCGTTTCTCGCGCTGGACGAGGCATTCCATTCGACGATCGCGCAGACGATCGACTGCGGCGCTGCGTGGGATGCGATTCAGGACATCAAGGCGCAGATGGATCGCGTGCGCTATCTGAGTCTTCCGGACGACTCTCCGCTAGATCATCTTATCAAGCAGCATGCGAAAATCCTCGCCGCCTTGCGCGCGCACGACCCGGATGCTGCGGAAGCCGCGATGCGGGCACATCTACGTGAGATTCTGGTCACCTTCGGACCCATCGCGGCGCGCAATCCCGCCTGGTTCGAGGCGGATGAGCGTGAGACGGTGCCTTTGGCGGATTGACGTGCGGTGACGCTCACCCGGTCGCGCTCGCAAGTTTCGTTCGCTTGGTACACGACTCGGCCGTCGTTGCGGCTAACCGTAGCCACGACGATTTGCACGAGTGAACGTTTGTTGGCTCGCAGGCGATCTGAAGCTGATGTGCTCGAAAGCGACGATTGGATTGATCAGCCGTCGCCCTCGAAGACGCCGTTCTCATGCAGGAATGATCCGCTCCGCTTTCAGGCGGTCGAACAACGCAAAGAACGCATCAGACGTGCTCTGATAATCGAGAAAGCCTGCCTTGCGGCTCTTGCTCATGTCGGTCAGCACTTCCATCGGACGTCCGAGGTCGGCGTCCGTGTGCCACCACGACGCGAGCCTTCCGATATCCGGTTCTCCTAGCCGATAGCGCGCCGCGATTGCGGACCATTGCTTGCCCGCATCATGCATGCGATGTTCGAGCGGGCGGGTCTCGCCATCGAACGGCGCTGCGTCGATGCCGAAGTATTGCGCGAGCTGCGTCCACATCCATTTCCAACGGAAGACGTCGCCATTGACGACGTTAAAGTCCTCGTTGCGCGCATTCGGCGACGTGGCTGCCCATTCCAGATGCCTCGCGAGGAGCTGCGCATCCGTCATATCCGTGAGACCGTTCCATTGCGCACTGGAGCCAGGAAACACGAATGGCTGCCCCGTTTCCTTGCATAGCGTCGCATAGACAGCGAGCGTGACTCCCATGTTCATCGCGTTGCCGAGCGCGAAGCCGATGATCGTATGCGGCCGATGCACGCTCCAGCCGAAATCATATTGACGGGCTGCGTCGAACAGGCGGTCTTCCTGCTCGTAGTAAAAATTATCGACGGGTTGCCGGCCCTGTTCCTCACGAAACGGCGTGAGCGGTACGCTGCCTTGCGCATACGCTTCGAACGGACCGAGGTAGTGCTTCAGTCCGGTGACCAGCGCGGCATGTTCCAGCGTGCCGGCAGGTCCAAGCGCGTCGAGCACGTGACGGACCATTGCGCCGTTCACTTTGATGTTTTCGCGCTCGGTCGCCTGTCGTGACCACGCGGTGAAAAAGACGTGGGTAAAGCGCTGCCCTTGCAGCGCCTGCGTGACGGAGTCGGCCGAAGTGAGGTCGGCCGTGATGGAGTCGATCCCGCTATGCGCTGCGGTGCGGCCGCGCGAGAGACCCGTCACGCCCCAGTCGCCGCATGCAAGCAGATGCTGCGCGAGATTGCCGCCGACGATGCCCGTCGCGCCAATGATGAGTGCCCGTTTTTCCATGTGGATTGAAAGTTGAGAAGTAGCTGTGTTTGCACAATGAATCTGCGATGCCGGTCCGCCCAGGCGAGCGGTTATATGGCTTCGAACGCGAGGCCATCAGGCCGTATGCCGTCGAAAACATAGTTCAGCAAGCGATGTACCGCGCCATACCGCGGTGGTCGCGGATTGTAGTAACGCGCCTGCATTGCTGCCTTGACTGCCGCTTCGATACTGCCGCTTCGATATCGGCGCGGCGAAAGCGCAGCGCTTCGAGTTCGCAATTGACGAGCGGCGAGGCCGCGAAGCTATCGCCAATCACTTGGAGCATATCGAGCCAGCCGAGCCCGCCTCTTGTGTCGAGCATCAGCGCCTGCGCAAGCAGCACGACGGTAGATCGCAGGAAATGATTTATCGCAAGCATATCGCGTCCGTCGAATCGCGGGTTGGAACGTGGGTTGCTTCCTTCGAGTCGCGGTACGGCTCGCAAGGGCCGCGGCGCGTAGCCGCTGTCTTCGTCCTACCGCATTCGACGCCGCAGTGAGCAAAAGCCAGTGTATGCGCACTCGCCGTGGCAAATTACGATCCGCATTGCGTTCCCCGACGTTTTGCTTTCGCCTGCGTTTACGCAGCCGAAATGTCGGGCAGCACTGGTTTCGGCACGCGCGCGATTGCGGCCGACCCATGCGGATGCTCGTCGGTGTACATCCGGCAACGCCAGAAGGAGAACATGTGATTCGCGCACGCCGACTTTTTCCGCAGCTTGGCCGCGCGGCGCTGACTGTCGTACTTGCGTCACGTGTGCCGTACGCCTGGGCCGAGGCGGCTGTCGCGAACTCGACCGGACCGAGCGCGGACAAACCCACACCGCTCGCGTATTTTCTGCACGGCGCCGGCCCTGCGGCACAACCGGTGTTGCAGCTGGACTGGGCATTGGCGGCCATCTGCAGCGTTGTCTGCATCGTCATCGCAGTGATGCTCGGCATTGCACTCTTTCGTCGCCGTAAGCGTCAGGATCCCCGCGCGCTTACGGCGGGCGGCGGGACCCGTTTCGTGTACGTCGGCGGGGCGATATCTACGGTCGCGCTACTCGGTATTGCGGTGTACATGCTGATAGTGCTTGCGCAGGTGGCCGACCCGCCGCGCGAGCCGGCGCTTACCGTCACGGTCACGGCCTACGACTGGTGGTGGAAGGTGGACTACGGCGAGGGCGATCAGCACTTCACCACGGCAAACGAGATGCACATTCCGACAGGCGTGCCGGTGCTCGTGATGCTGAAAAGCGCCGACGTCATCCACGCGTTCTGGGTTCCAGAGCTCTCGGGAAAGACGCAAACCATCCCGGGCATCGTCAACCGTCAGTGGATACAGGCGGACAAGCCTGGCATTTACCGCGGTCAGTGTACGCAGTACTGCGGCGTGCAGCATGCGCATATGGCGTTCGAAGTCTACGCTCAACCGCAAGCGGAGTATGAACGCTGGCGCGCCGCGCAGCAGCGCACGGCCCCCGTGCCGGCGACGGCTCAGGCGGCGCGCGGCAGCAAGCTCTTCGAGGAGCGCTGCGCGGGTTGTCATACGGTGCGCGGCAGCAAGGCTGCGGGCGTGCAGGCGCCGGACCTCACGCATGTCCTGTCGCGCAGACTTCTCGCGGCGGGCACGCTGGTCAACACGCCGGAGAACCTGATGGACTGGATCGAGCATGTGCAGGAGATCAAGCCCGGCACGCTGATGCCCGACATGAAGCTCTCGTCGGCGGAGGCGCGCGATCTGTCCGCCTATCTCGCTACTCTCAGATAAGGAAAAGACGATGTCCGCGACCGGTGATCGACGCATTGGGCAATCAGGCCGGATCGCGTTCCGACGAACGCCCGAATTTGGCAGTGTTCCGCAAGGCTCGGAGGCAGAGAAGCGCCTCTGCGAGATATGGGAAGGAGCCTCTGGCTGGCGCGGCTTTCTCACGACAGTCGATCACAAGAAGATAGGGCTGCGCTACATCGTGACAGCCTTTGTCTTCCTGTTGATGGGAGGCGCCGAGGCGCTCGTGATGCGCATGCAGCTTGCCCGGCCAAACGAGACGCTGCTCTCGCCCGAGCAGTACGCGCAGCTCTTCACCATGCATGGCATAACCATGATCTTTCTGTATGCGCTGCCGGTGTTGAGCGGTTTTGCCAACTTCCTGTGGCCGCTGATGCTCGGCTCACGCGACATGGCGTTCCCGCGTCTGAATGCGCTGTCTTACTGGGTCTTTCTATTCGCCGGACTCTTTCTCTATAGCAGTTTTCCGTTAGGCGAGGCGCCCAATGCGGGCTGGTTCAATTATGTGCCGTTTGCATCGCTCGAATATAACCGGGGGCCCAACATCGACGTCTATTCACTGGGTATGGTGCTGCTCGGCATTTCAACCACGGTGGGCGCGGTGAACTTCGTCGTGACGCTGTTTCGCATGCGCGCCGTCGGCATGTCGGTGGACCGGCTGCCGATCATCGTGTGGGGCACGCTGACCATCTCTTTCGCCAACCTGCTCGCGGTTCCGGCTGTCAGCCTCGCGTTCCTGCTGCTGTGGATGGACCGCAACATTGGCACGCATTTCTTCGACGTCGCAAGCGACGGTCGGCCGCTGCTCTGGCAGCACCTGTTCTGGATGTTCGCGCATCCCTGGGTGTACGTTGTCGTGCTCCCGGCAATGGGCATCGTCTCCGATGCGCTCCCCACTTTTTGCAGGCGTCCGCTCGTGGCCTACGCGGCAGTCGCGATGTCCACGGTCGTGACCATGATCATCGGATTCGAGGTGTGGATCCATCATATGTTCGCGACCGGCATAGCGCCGCTTGCGCTGGCATTCTTCGGCGCGGCGAGCATGTTGATCTCGATTCCGAGCGCGGTCGCCGTATTCGCGTGGATAGCGACCATCTGGACGGGACGCCCGGTATTCACGGTCCCTTTTCTGTACTTTGCAAGCTTCGTGCTGATGTTCGTGGTGGGCGGCGTATCGGGCGTGATGACCGCTGCCGTGCCGCTCGACTGGCAGCTCAACGAAACCTATTTCGTGGTCGCGCATTTGCACTATGTGCTGCTCGGCATCAACGTATTCCCGGTGCTGGGCGGCATCACTTACTGGTTTCCCAAGTTCACCGGGCGCCTGATGAACGAACGAGTAGGCAAGCTCGCCTTCTGGATCGTGTTCGTCGGCTTCAACGCAGGCTTTTTCCCAATGCACATCTCCGGCCTGCTCGGCATGCCGCGGCGCGTATATACGTATCCGGACGGCATGGGATGGGACACGTCGAATCTGATCACGACGATCGGCTCGTTCGTGCTCGGCATCGGCGTGCTGCTGTTTGCGATCAACGCACTGGTTTCGGCAAGGCGCGGACGTAAGGCGCCGCCCAACCCGTGGGATGCGCCCGGCCTCGAATGGTCCACGGCATCGCCGCCGCCGCCGTATAACTTTGCGGTGCTGCCGGTTATCGAGTCGCGGCATCCGATGTGGGAGGACCGTCTGCAACCGTCCGGGCGTCGTTCGAGCCTTGAATCGGGGTATTTGCTGCATCAGGGACGCGAGGCGCTCGGCGTGAATCCGTTGAGCGGCAAAGCCGATGTAATTTTGAAGATGCCAGAAGACGCGTGGTCGCCGTTCTTTCTCGGCCTCTTCGCCGCCATCGTGTTCTTTGCGATGCTGCTGCATTCGCCGTCTCTTACCGTCGCGGCACTCGTTGCATGCGGCGCCACGCTGATTGCGTGGCTTTGGCCGCGGCGCTCGCTCGCGCAACGCGAGCCGCCGACGCCGAAGCAAACGGCGCCTGCGCGCGCCCGGGAAAACGACGATCTGCTGCCCGTTGGCAGTGCGGGCGAGCATTCGGGCGGATGGTGGGGCGTACTCGCGCTCGTACTGACCGAGGCGAGCTTGTTCGGCTATCTGATCTTCTGCTACTTCTACTCGCAATCGCAAACCACGCTGGCGTGGCCGCCGGAAGGCATGCCGAAAATCGGCATCGGTGGTCTCAGTACCGGCGTTCTCATTTTGAGTAGCGTATTTGCGTGGCTTTCGGAGCGGACTCTCAGAAAGAACCGCCAGTGGAAGGCGTTTGCCTGGATGCTGATCGCGATCGTGCTCGGCTGTGTCTTCGTCGGTATTCAGATGAAGGAATGGCGCGATCACCCGTATGGCATCTCCTCACATCTGTACGGCTCGCTTTACTTCACGATCACCGGCTTTCATCTGCTGCACGTGTTAGTCGGCCTTGTTATCCTCGTTGTACTGGCGGTGTGGATTGCTCTGGGCTATTTCGACGAGAACCGCAGTGCACCGATGCGAATTGGCGGCTTGTACTGGCACTTCGTCGACGTGGTGTGGATTTTCATCTTCTCGGCGCTGTACGTCTCCCCGTTCTGGTTAAGGGGCCATTGATGGAAGCTCGTCCGCAGAAAGAAGAGCGGTTGACGAGCGGCGAAAAGCGGCGGCTCATCTTGTGCGCGTGTGCCGGGTTCTTTCTATCTCCGGGCGCGTGGCTCTTGCAGGTGATGATTTCTGAAACGATCTCGGCCCAGGGTTGCAATGAAATATCGGCACCGCGAGCGAGGCCACTGTTTACTCATTTTCATGCGTGGCTGTACGGAGTTTCCGCCGCGGCCGTGCTGATTTCGATCGTCTGCGCCGCGCTGGCAACGCACGGTCTGCTCTTTCTGGAAAGAAAGCAGAAACGGATCAAAGCCGGGCGCGATAACGGCCCAGCCCGAGAGAAACCCTCGCGCGACGAAGAGCAGGTCGGCCGCATGCGCTTTATTGCGGTATGCAGTACGTTGCTCGGCTGGGGGTTTCTCATCGGCCTCGTGTTTACGATTCTCGCCGAAGTGTTTGTCACTTCCTGCAATCAATGGCACTGACAATGAACACCACGGGAACAACGAGCCGGCTTGCCGCCGCATTTATTCTTGGCATTGTCGCCTTGCTCGGTGGATGCCCGGCAGACGAATCCGGCAGTGTTCCGGCCAACGTGACGGCGCAGTCGCCGATCGCGAGCGACCCGAAGCTCGTCGCGCGCGGCGAATATCTTGCGAAAGCGGGCGATTGCCGTGCGTGCCATGATGCCGCGGATCATGCGCCGCTCGCCGGCGGACTGCCGGTCAACTCTCCGTTTGGTCCCATCTACGCCACCAATATCACGCCCGACCCGACGTACGGCATCGGACGCTATTCGCTTCGGGAGTTTTCCGACGCGCTGCGTTTCGGCAAACGTAGGGACGGCAAGCGGCTGTACCCCGCCATGCCTTACCCGTCATTTGCCCACATCACGGACGACGATGTGCTCGCACTTTATGCGTACCTGATGCACGGTGTGAAGCCGGTGGCGAAACGCGCGCCCGAGACGCATCTGCCGTTTCCGTTCAATCTGCGCTGGGGAATGCTTTTCTGGACGCTGACTGTGGGCAACCGCGACCAGTACGTCCCTGATCCGAAGCGCAGTAGTCAATGGAATCGCGGGGCTTATCTCGTGCAGGGGCTCGGGCATTGCGGCGCGTGTCACACGCCGCGCGGACCCGCGTACAACGAACTCGGCTATAGCGAGAGCTCGCCGTGGTATCTGACCGGGGGCGTCAATGATCACTGGTTGGCGCCGAATCTGACCGGCGATCCGGCAAGCGGCCTCGGACGATGGTCTACGGACGACATCGTCAACTTTCTGCGCACCGGCCACGGCGCCGGGGCTATCGCTTTCGGCGCGATGGCGCCGGTTGTCGGAGAGAGTACCCAGTACATGTCCGACGAGGACCTGCGTTCGATCGCCACCTATCTGAAGGCGCTGCCGCCGCACGAAACCTACGGCACCTTCGCAAATACGGAGCACGCGAGAGCGCTTACCGCGCGAAGCATTGAAACGGGGGAAGTGGAGCGTCACGGCGCCGGTATTTACCTGTCGTTCTGTGCGCGCTGCCATCAGGCGAACGGGCAGGGGCAGCCCGGCAAAGTCGCGGCACTTGCAGGAAATCCGCTAGTGTTGGCGGCCGATCCGACTTCGGTCATGCGTATCGTGATCGAAGGCAGCAAAAGCCCGGTGACAGACGAAGGACCCGCGCCGCAGAAAATGCCCGGATTCCACGGGCAACTGACGTCGGCTCAAATTGCGCAGGTCGTCAGCTTCATTCGCAATACATGGGGAAATCACGCGGCTCCGGTGTCCGACCGTGAGGTCGAACGGCTCCGCTCGAAGATCCACCAATAGGCACGGCGATTCGTCGTTCGATGCGTTGATGCAAGGAACCACCGGCCTCGTCGCAAACGAGCAGGGGTTGAGGTTGCGCGCAAGCAGGATCCGCAGGCGATGTGTGATTCCGTTATCGTGTCGGTTCAACGTCGCGTCGAACGGTTCGAGGACTTCGGGCGGGTTAGAACAAGCCGAAGTCGTCGTTGCTGTCGGGAATCGCGTTGAGCAGATCACGAAGCGCGCGCCAGCCCACCAGTGCCAACACGGTCAGCACGATCGCCAGTAAGCGGCTCGCATCGGCGCGCGGTAGTGTCGCTTCGGGTCGCGCTTCGGGTCGGAAAGAGCAGGTCGACATCTCCATCCTCCTTGCTCACGCGCTGCGGGCCGCGTCATGCGGCACGATTGCCGCTAGCGCCTGCGCCAATGTCGTGGAGCCGAACCACTGTTCGCTGACGCCGGCCTGCACGTCGATGCAGCCCGCGTTGTGCGCGTCATGGAGATCGATTATGAGCCGTGCGTGCTGCTCGCCGAGGCCAGCGCCTTCGAGCATCGCCAACCATTGCTCGTGCGGCACCGCGTGCGCCGCGACCGGCCGGCCCGCCAATTCGCCGATTGTGCGTGCGACGTCGATCACGCTGACGCGTTCTTCACTTTCTACGCTCACGACACGTGGGGAATGCTGCGGCGGCTTGTCATCGAGCAGCAATTGCGCCGCCAGCGCGCCGACATCCTGCGCAGCCACGGTAGGAAAGCGTTTATTCAGCGGATGATGCAGGCTCGGCAGCACGCCTTTGGACAATGCGAACGGCACTACGCGCGCCCAGTTGTGCATATGCTCGGCCGCGCGGAGGAACGTCAACCGGGTGTCGACGCCACTGAGCTGCGTTTCGACGTAATGGAACAGCGTGGTGATGCCTGTTCCGCTTGCGTGCTCGGCGCCGTAATCGGAAAGCGCGAGCACATGCGGCGGCGGATTCGTACGCAATGCGTCGACGCTTACGTCGATCATGTGGCGCATCGCGTTTGCGGGGTCGTCGTGATGGCGCGGCACCGGACATAGCGTCTGCACCGCGTGCGCGCCTTCGAGGGCGCGCGCCACCGCGGCCCGATCATGCAGATCGGCGACCGCGACATGGCAGCCCATCTCCGCGAGCGGCCCAGCCTGCGCCGCGCTGTGAACGACCGCGCGCACGTCGCGACCGGCGCGCCGCAACGCGGCTGCGCTTGCTTTGCCAACATTGCCGCCTGCCCCGAAAATCACGAACATGTTAAGGCTCCTTATCGGATCGTCATGGCCCGATCATAAGGACGCCGTCAGCAGAAAACGCACACGCGAAGATGTGAACGAGCAGATTCGGATGATCGTCTCGCTCGTTGCCGCCGCGCGGTCGGGCTCCAGGAAACCGTATTGGGCGGAGCCCGGAAAAACCAGGCACAATGCGCGGAGATCGACCGCCATCCGCGAGGTAAAACGAATGAATGCCGTCACACAGATACGCACGCCGATTCCGCCCGCGCACACGGGCTCCCGGATCGCGCTGCGTTCGAGCAAAACGCTTGGCTGGCAGGGTTTCGGCGCCGAGCTCGTGAACGTGTCAGCCGGATTGCACCGGATACCGGCGTTCAGGCATCATCGGGTGGGCGTGCATGTGGGCGCGCCGGTCAGAGCGCGCTGTCATTGCAACGAGAAGCCGCACTCTCGCATTCAGGCGCACGGCGACGCGGACGTGATTCCCGCGGGACTCGACGGGCAATGGAGCGACGAATCCGCCTGCACGATCTTCAGCGTATGGATCGGCGAAGATTTCGCGCAAAGAACCGCCGAACAGTTGGCGTTAAAGGCGAGCGGCGCGCAGATTCGCCCGCAATTCCAGATGCGCGATCCGCGCTTTCAGCATCTTGCGTGGGCCTTGCGCGCCGAACTCGAGGCGGACGAGGCATCCGATCCGCTCTACGCCGAAAGTCTGTGCACGGCGATGGTGGTGCGTCTGATCGGCGGCGCGCCCTCGCTCGACGACAAGCGGCGCACGCTCGCACCCAGAACAGCGGCACGCGTGACGGAGTTTATCGAAGCGCATCTCGATCGCCGCCTCACGTTGAGCGAACTCGCCGCGCTCGCCGACCTTAGCGTGCCGCATTTCAAGGTGCTGTTTCGCGCGACGCTCGGCGTGCCCGTGCATCACTATGTGGTGCAGCGGCGTGTCGAACGCGCGCGGACCCTGCTGCTGCAAGGCCGGCTAAGCGCAAGCCAGGTCGCGCTCGACGCGGGCTTTGCGCACCAGAGCCACATGGCGCACTGGATGGGGCGGCTCCTCGGAATGACGCCGCGCGAGCTCGTCAAGTCGGGCGCGCGCTAACGTACCGCGGCAGGCCATCCGAGCATCAGCCCGGCGGAGAGGGCGCGGCCGCCGTCAATTGCGAGTACACGTCATGCGACAGTTGCAGCAACTGCTTGCGGTCGATACCGCCTGAAACCGCGTAGCCGAAATCGCCGTCGACCCAATAGAACACGTTCACCGGTCCGTCCTGATACAGCTTGAACGCCGTGGTGTTCGCGTTCACCTGGCGGCGCGAGATACACAGCGTCACGCGTTCGCCATTCGGGCCGCGATACATGAACTGCGCGGTATCGCCGTCGGGGCCAGGCAACAGGCGCCCACCTGAGAGCGCGAAGCCCGCCTTCGACAGCATCGGCGGATGCACATTCGTGCCGAGGCGATTCGCGAGCCACTGCACGAAGTCCTGCTCGTGATCCGCGGTCATGTCGGTGGGCCGGTCGACCGTCGCCATATACACGACATGTGCAACCGCAGCCTGATGCGCGAATACTTCGGTGCTGTCGGCACTGACCGCGCGCGTATTCGACGAACCCGCCACCGGCCGCAACGCGTCCTGCCCCATATGCGCGCCGACGCCGATGCCGATTCCCATCACGAGCGCCGCCGCCATCCCCGCGAACTGCGGCCAGTTGGCTGCAATGCGCGAGCGGCGCGGCGCGCCCGGCTGCAAGCGCTTCGGCACGGGTTCGTTCAATACGCGGTCGTAGCGCTCATGGAACATGCTGTTCAGCGAAAAATAATCGCTGATACGCGTGGCCAGGTCGGGATTCTGTTCGAGCGCGCGCTCCACATCCGCACGCCGTTCCTCGGACAGCGTACCGTCCACGTAAGCGTGCAGTTCTTCTTCGCTGATTGGCGTATGTTGCTCGCTCATCGCACCACCTGTAGTTTCGCACCGGGCTGACTGCCCGCCATCAATGCCCGAAGCCGTTCGCGCCCGCGCGAAAGCCGCGACATCACCGTGCCGATGGGCACGTTAAGCGCAAGCGCGACATCGGCGTAGCTCATTTCCTCGAGGCCGACCAGCAGCACGACTTCGCGCTGCTCGATGGGCAAACGCTGCAACGCATAGTCGAGATCGCGCATTTCGAGCGAGCGGGCCTGTTGCGCCGGCACGGCGAACTCGCTTTCATGCACGCTTTCGTCGTCGACCGCCACGTGGACCGCGCGTGACGATGCCTTGCGCGCCTGATTGGCGAACACGTTGTGCATGATCGTAAATAGCCACGCGCGCAGATCGGTGCCGGGCTCGAACATTCCGGTGCGGCCGAGCGCGCGTTCGAGCGTGTCCTGCACCAGATCGTCCGCGAGATCACGATTGTTGATCAGCGCGCGTGCGTAGCGCCGCAAGCGCGGCACGTGTTCCATCAATTCGTCACGAACATCCATTGTTCATCCCGGTCATGGGGCCGCTCGTGGACACGGAGCGGCGGCGCGTTCTTCGGGGCGTCGCACGCGTTTGAAGGGCAAACACGCGTGAGTGCGTTCTATTCGTTGGCGGAAGTGCCTCACCGCATGACGGCGCGTGCTTCATTGCATGGTCATGACGTCGGCGGCACGCATCAGGCCATGCGTGCGTGCATTGCCCGCGACCACGAAGCGCTGCCGCTGTGCGGTCCATGTCAGGAGACGCACGTCGCCGATGCGCCGCGCGGACCATTGCGGCTGCGCGGGCGCGAGGAGCGCGAGTGTCGACAGCACGACCACGGGCTGATTGTCGCCATTCAGATAGACGAATTCGGTAGCGCGCTGCAGCAGGCCGAGTGACAGCACGCGCTGATCCACGAGCCGCAGCCCGATCGCCTCCAGGTTGGGGGCGGACGGGGCCATGCGGCTGGGCGATGCGGCGGGAAACGGCGCGGCGGCGGTCTCGGCCAACACCATCACGGCCGCGTTGTTGAGCGCCTGCTGGGTGACCTGCGTCGCCGCGAGCCAGCCGCTTACGGCGATGCAGGCGATCGCGAGAGCAGCCAGTGCCCTGAACGGCTTGTACCAACGCGGCCTTGCAGCAGTCTTGCCTAAGCGGTTGTCTGAGTTGCGCCGGCCGCTCGATGCGCGCGGGGCCGGTTCGTCGGCGGTCTGAAACGAGCGCTGAATCTGCTCGTTCAATGTGCCGTAGAAGGCCACGCGGCGCGCTTCCGCCGGATCGCGGCCCAGATAGTCGCGCAGAAACGCCGTCCGCGCCGGCGACAGGGTGCCGTCGGCATAGGCCTGAATGTCGGCCTCGGAAAGCGGCGAATCGGCAGGGGCGTCGGTCGGGTTCATGATGAAAGGTCTCCAGTCAGGATCCGGCTATTGAGGAGTGAACACGGCCGGGCGCCGGTTTATTCCGGTCGCACGACAGGTCATGCCGACATCCTTCACTTTGCCATTATCTGTCGTTGCGTCGTTGCAGGAGGGCGGAGGAAACCCTTCTGACAAGCATTTTATTCCCAGCGCCGACAATGTTTTTTACATGCGGCTCGCACAGGAATAAAAGCGGGTGCGGCGTGGTTCTCCCTGATGCAAACCCGTACACAACTCACCGGAGTTCATCATGAAGAAGATCGCTTTTGCCGCATTGTCCGTCGTCGTTCTTGCCGCATCGTCGAATGTTTTTGCGCAGGGAAAGACTCGCGCCGAGGTCTATCAGGAACTGATCGAAGCACAGCAGAACGGCCTCGATTATGTAACCGATGCGTCGTATCCGGACGTTAGCCCGGTATTCGCACATCAGGTCGAGCAGCATAAGGAAGCGCTTGCTGCACAGGCAGCCGCGAGCCGCGTGGCAAGCCAAAGCGCGCCGGCGGGCAGCGCGAATTAACGCAGGCGACAATGCCGGCGACCGGCGCGCCACGCAAAAGAGCGCGCCGGACATAGAACGGAACAGACCCGCGTCTCGTGCGCGGCGCGCTCGCGTTGCGTGGGGGCTCGCTTTTACGCTGTTCGACAGGGTGCCGCTGCGTCCCGCGTTCTGCGTTATTTCAAGGTCCGGTCGGCCGCGACGGCGGGTTATGGAAATATGGCGCGCGCGGCGGACGTTCGACGCTGCGCGTCAACTATGCACGCGTTCGGGGCGGATTGCGTCGACCTGCTTGTTACTGACGAAGCTCCCGCGCCGGCGCTTGCCGAAACGTTGACGGGTGCCGGTGTGGATGTCCTTGTCGGCGCGCGGCCGCGCGCTGAGGCGCCAGATGGCGGAACGGACGCGACGGGCGGGACCGGCGAGGGGCGCGCGGCGCGCGTCGAGTAGCAACCGGCTGGAAGGAGAGCGGCCTGGCGCGGGAAATACGCGCACCGAACCAAACTGGCTTGTCGCGCCAATCCGGGGGACCGTGTGAAGTCGGTCGCCCGCTAGAAAAAACTGCCCGCTCCGCGCACAGCAGGTCTTGTGAGCGAAGCGCGTGCGGGGCGAAACCCTTCCTCACGCGAAACCGGTTGCCGCGTGGACTTGCTCCCACGCGACCGTCACCGCACAAACCCTCCCGAATCAAACCATTCCGAATCAAACCATTCCGAATCAAACCATTCCGAACCAAACCATTCCGAACCAAACCATTCCGAACCAAACCGTTCCGAACCAAACCGTTCCGAACCAACTCCTCCGCCCAGACTCTCCATCCCCCCAAAACCTGCCTCAACGCGAGCGCCACCTCGCACAGCCAATTCCCGCCAACGCGTAAAATGGCCGGTTATCACTGGCAGCGAGGCCTGGAGCAAACACAGTGGTGGACAGCGCGCCGTCCGCCGGGCAGAGGTCCTGCGCCGCTTGCCTTCACCGGCTTCAAGAGGATGCACCCTGATGTCGTCAGTTTTCTTTGATCGGGAACGGATTGCAGAATGGCTCGGTGACCACACCGTCGCCAAGGCGCGTGCGGTCGGGCCCGTCAGCAACGTGGCATGGCACGGAGCGACGCTCACGGGCGACGTGCAGGGCACGCAGCCGCTTCCTTACAGGACGCGCGTACGATTTCGCACCGATGGCGGCTCACCCTGGGCGCAGAGCGACTGCACCTGCCCAGTGGGCCGCAACTGCAAGCATGTCGCCGCACTGCTGCTGGCCGAGCTCGAGTACCACGACGAGATGGACCACATCATCCGCGTGGATGACGATGAGCGCAGCGATAGCGCCGCAGCCTTCGCGAAGTTTGCAGCGGTGGAACGCGGCGCTTCGCAACCGGGCGTGCGTCCCGAGCTGGTGAGCTGGCTCGAACGTTTCCGGGCGCGCGCAGAAGCCGCCGATGCGGCGGTCCAGAAGGCGGGCGCGGCGCGTACTGAGACGCTCGCCTATCGGCTGAATTGGTCCGACTTCCATATGCGGCACGAGGTCGCGCTATACCGCGCGCGCTGCCATCCGGACGGCCGGATCGTCTCGGTCGGCGAAACCTGGGGCAACGTCGAAGCGGCGTTAGTGAAGCAACCGGGGTTCGTCTCAGACGAAGATCTGTCCATCTTGCGCGGCCTGTGGCTCGGGCGTTCGCGCGAAGACTTCGGGCAATTCATTCTGCGCGGCACGAGCGGCGCCGAGATGCTGCAAAAGCTGATTGCCACCGGGCGCCTGTTCGTCGACTTCAGGATCGCGCCCGGTCACGACGGGCCCCCGCCGCTTGTGCGTGCAGCGGACCGGCCCGGGCGCATCGAATGGGAGCCGCTTGCCGATCAGCGGCTGCGCCCCGTTCTATGCACCGAACCGCGCGCCAGCATGGTGTTGCCCACCGAGCCCGTCTGGTATGTGGACGGCGCGGCCAACGAGGCCGGTATCGTGCGCTCGTCGCTGCCGTTTCAACAATTGCCCGATTACCTCGCCATGCCGCCGATCTCGCTCGCCGAAGCGCCCCTCGTGGCGTCGGTCCTGCGCGAGGTGGCGCCCGAGTTGCCGCTGCCGCCCACGCATGACGCGCGGGCGATTCGCGTCATCGATGTCGAGCCGGTGCCGGTGCTGTCGCTCAACAGCCACGCGCTGCCGTCGGCGGGAAAAGCGAAAGGCCAGGCCGTCGAACTGGCCGGCGTGAGTTTCGACTACGACGGCATCAGCATCAACGTGGACAGCAGCGTGACGCTAGTGCCGATGCCGGGCGGCGACGTCATTCACATCCGCCGCCGCTACGAGGTCGAGAAAAAGCGCTTGCTCGAGCTGCGCAAGACAGGGCTGCAGAAAGTCCCCACGAGCCGCGTGTTCACGTCGCGGCATCTGCCCGATACGATGCTCGGCCTGGCCGATGCCGACGCGTGGTCCGCGTTCGTCAGCGACGCCGTGCCGGAACTCGTCAGCAAAGGCTGGCGTGTGACGATGGCGCCCGAGTTCCGCTACAACGTCATCGAGATCGATGCGATCGACGGCACCGCGCACCAGGCCGGCGACGGCTGGTTCGATCTGGAAATGGGCATACGCATCGGGGAGCGCACGGTACGGCTCGAACCGCTGCTTGCCGATCTGTTCCGGCGCGACCGACGCTGGCTGGGCGGCGCGCTGGAGGCGATTGCCGACGACGAACCCATCGAGCTAAAGACCGAGGAGAACAAGCGTCTCAGGCTGCGCGCCGACCGGTTGAAGCCGGTGGTGCGCGTGCTGGTCGATCTGTTCGATTCGCTCGGCGGCAGCCTGGCCGACGGCGCGCCGCTGCGCGTGCCTTCTGTCGACGCGGGCCGTCTTCAGGCATTAAGCGATACAGGACGCTGGCAGTTTCGCGGCGACGATTCCATCCGCGAACTCGCGCAGCGGCTGCAAGCCGGTCCGGGCTTGCGCGAGGTGCCGGCGCCTCGCGGCCTGCGGGCCGAACTGCGCGCATATCAGCAGCAAGGTCTGAACTGGATGCAGTATCTGCGCGAGCAGGGTCTTGCGGGTGTACTCGCCGACGACATGGGCCTCGGCAAAACCGTGCAGACGCTCGCGCATATTCTTGCCGAGAAGGAAGCGGGCCGGCTCGACCGGCCTGCGCTCATCGTCGTGCCGACCACGCTCGTGCACAACTGGCGTGAGGAAGCGCGGCGCTTCGCGCCCGAGCTCAACGTGCTGGTGCTGAACGGCCCGCAGCGCAAGGAGCGCTTCGAACAGATTGGCGAACACGAACTGATTCTAACCACCTACGCATTGTTGTGGCGCGATCAGAAGGTGCTCGCCGAACACGAATACCACCTGCTGATTCTCGACGAGGCGCAGTACGTCAAGAACGCAACGACGAAAGCCGCGCAGGCAATCCGCGGTTTGAACGCGCGGCACCGGCTGTGTCTGACCGGCACGCCGCTCGAAAATCACCTGGGCGAATTGTGGTCGCAGTTCGATTTTCTGCTGCCGGGTTTCCTCGGCAGCCAGAAGGACTTCACGCGCCGCTGGCGCAATCCGATCGAGAAGAATAACGACGGCGTGCGCCGTTCGTTGCTCGCGCGCCGCATCCGCCCATTCATGCTGCGGCGTCGCAAGGACGAGGTCGCCAAAGAGTTGCCGGCCAAGACGACGATTATCTGCTCCGTCGACCTGGAAGGCGCGCAGCGCGATCTGTACGAGACCGTGCGCACGGCGATGCAGGAGAAAGTGCGCGCCGCAGTGAGCGCGCAAGGACTCGCGCGCAGTCACATCATTGTGCTCGACGCGCTGTTGAAGTTGCGGCAAGTGTGTTGCGATCCGCGGCTCGTGCGCGCGATCAGAACCGCGGGCGAGGGCGACGAACGCAGTCACGATGCAGCCGCCAAACCGGCAAGCCCAGATAAGGCGGACAAGGGCGCACGCGGCATACGCTCGGCCAAACTCGACTTGCTGCTCTCCATGCTGCCGGAGTTGATCGAAGAAGGGCGCCGCGTTCTGTTGTTCTCGCAATTCACCGGCATGCTGGCACTGATCGCCGAGGCACTCGATGAAGCCGCCATTCCCTATGTGATCCTGACCGGCGATACGACGGACCGGATCACGCCCGTGGAGCGTTTTCAGCGAGGCGAGGTGCCCTTGTTCCTGATCAGTCTGAAGGCGGGCGGCGTTGGGCTGAATCTGACCGCTGCGGATACCGTGATTCATTACGATCCGTGGTGGAATCCCGCAGCGGAGAATCAGGCTACGGACCGTGCGCATCGGCTCGGACAGGACAAGCCCGTGTTTGTCTACAAGCTGATCGCGGCGGGCAGCATCGAAGAAAAGATCGTGGAATTGCAGGAGCAGAAGGCCGGTCTCGCCGACAGCATTCTCTCGGAGGACGCCGCGGGCGCGGCCAAGTTCTCGGACGACGACCTCGACGCGCTGTTCGCGCCGATGCCCGATCTCGAAGGCGGAAGGTAACGCGTACTGTCTTCGTGCCCGTGTGCAGCGATGATGTTCATAGACATCGGGCATCGGCATCGGCGATCGAATACCGCCGTGTCCGCGGTATTCAAATTCACCAGATCTGACTGTGTATTGTTCAAAGGCGTCACAAGTCGTCAAGAAGCGCGGAGATTGTCCACCCGCCGTCAACGGTTTTTTCCGGTACTCGTTGAACACGCGACCATCATCAGGTCAGTCAACGCAGTACGTTAAGGAAATCTCCGCCATGAACAAGCATCTCGTCGCCGCCGCTATCGCCGGCCTTTTCTCGATCGCCGCATTCGCGCAGGCTTCGGCACCGGTCGCGGCATCGTCGCAACCCGCTGTTGCTGCTCCGCAAGAGGCAAAGCCGGCGGTCCAGCATCACCGCGCCAAGAAGCAACACAAGCATGCTCATAAGCACGCGCATCATGCGGCGTCGGCTGCCAGCAGCGAAAAGGATGCCGCACCGGCAGTCGACGAAGCAGCGCCCGCGAAGCCGTAAGCTCTACGCCGCGTAGCGAGCCTGTGAAGATGCGGGCCGATGCATGCCATCGGCCCGTTTTCTCGTCCATCACTCATCGCATGAAATTGATGCGCGGCGCACAACACGGCTTCGTGGAACGGTGTGGTTACTGATTATTGCCGCCTGTCGTCGTGGTTGTCGTCGTTCAGATTGAAATCAGGTTAGTTAGGACTATTGTATGAAACGTATTTGTCTTCCGCTCGCCGTTGCTTGCGCGATGAGCCTCTGCGTCGCGGCGCACGCGAACGGCTTTGGCCTTGCGGTCAGCCCTTCCGCGCGCACGGTTGTGAGCGCACCCGCGGCCCAAGGCTGGCACGATGGCCGCTATTGGGACGGTCAGCGCTACTGGTCGCGCGACGAGTGGCAAGCTCGGCACGTGCGTGCAACCGATGGCCACAACGCTTATCGCTTCAATTACGACGCTCACTGTCCGCCGGGACACGCGAAGAGGCACGAGTGCTGATGTTCGCGCCCGCATTGAATGCGCGCGCCGGCTACGCAGCGCGTTCGACAGGCGTATCACTGCATCGCGACGGCCGCGCCACCGCAGCGGTTGGCGCTCGATGCGCCGCCTTGCAATATCAAGTTCTCGCCCGACTGTTCCAATGAAAATCTGTTTGCCGCGATGTGCCAAACCGGCCGTCACAATCCTGCTCGCCCTCTGGTTGGCTGCTGCGCTGAGCGGTTGCTCCCTGCTCGCGCCGAGCGGCTCGCCTACGAATCCGCCGCCGGCATGGCCCGCTGGCAATGTGCCTGCAATCGCTAACGAGGCAATGGTTCCCGCGGGCTTCTATTGGGTGAATGCAGGCGACACCTTGGCTGGCATTGCGCGAGAGTTCGGCCGCGACGCAGCGGCCATTGCGCAGTGGAACCACATGTCGACCGATGGCGCGCTGCGTGCCGGGCAACTGTTGCGCGTGGCGCCACAGCCGGGCGCGGCGAGCGCTCCTGCGGGATCGAGTGGACGCGCGGCGGCAACTACCGATCCTCGCGCGAACCCGGTTCAGGGCGCCGCGGCCATCACCAAAGCGCGGCTTGTATGGCCGGTGAATGGCGCTCTCGCAGCACCGTTCGTGGCAGGTAAAACCAGGGGCATTGCAATCGCCCCGCTTGCGGGCGAACAGGTGAAAGCAGCGGCGAGCGGCAGGGTGGTGTACGCGGGCGGCGGCATTGCGGCTTACGGCCTGCTGATTATCATCAAGCACGACGCACACCTGTTGACCGCCTACGGCAACAACCGCGCGTTGCTCGTGAAAGAAGGCGCACTCGTCAAGAAGGGGCAGGCCGTTGCAGAGCTTTCCGCCGATGCCCACGGCGACGCGTTTTTGCATTTCGAAGTGCGCGACGGCGGCAAGCCCGTCGATCCGCTCATCTATCTTCCCAAGCGCCGTTAAGTCGGCGTTGAGGCGGCATTGCCGCTTTCTCCAACCGGACTCGACGCGGCGCGCTGTTGGATAAAGCGCGCCGCGCGATGTGACGCCTTATGAGCTTTCGCTTTTCCAGCTTTTCCATCTGTACCAGTTCCACCGGCTTTCCTGACTCAGCTGCTGGCCGGCTCGGTCTCATGCTCGTGTCGCTCGGCTGTGCATTGTCGCTGGCCGGCTGCGCGCCGTCGGTCGTCGAGCCAGCCGCGCTAAACAGCAGCGAGCCGGCCGTTCGCACACTCGAGCGTGCGGCGCCGCATGCGTTGCAAGGTAACGATGACGACGAACGCGGCACCGCGCTGGCGCCTGGCGCGTCGGCTGACGAGCCGCGATCCGACGTGCAGCCCGCGGACGACGATTCGCCGGCCGTACCGGCCTGCGATTGCAGCAAGCGCTTTCAGCAGACTGGCCTCGCGTCCTGGTACGGCAGCATGTTCCACGGCCGCCGCACTGCAAGTGGCGAGCGCTACGACATGAATGCATTGACGGCCGCGCATCGCACGTTGCCATTGGGCGCCTGCGTGCGTGTGACGACGCTGGGTCGCGCGCGTTCGGTGGTAGTTCGGATCAACGACCGCGGGCCGTTCGTGCACGGACGGATCATCGACCTGTCGTATGCCGCTGCAGAGGCGATCGGCGTGCGAACGGCAGGCAGCTTGCCGGTGAGAGTCGAACATATCGCGCCCGCGCGCGGCGTGGACGGCGCACGTCGGTGCGTGGACCGGCCGGCATGAAAGAGACGACTTACCATTCGATGTCGACGGATTTCGTCGCACTTACGCCTGAGTCAATTTCGTTGCGCATTCAATCATTCGCGTGACGCGCGACTGTAACAAAACCTCGCGTCTGTAAATGCGCGGATGTCAGTGTCTTTCATCACAACGTTTTCGACGCCGCGTGCAACATCGGTTTCGCGAGGCGGGCTATTACGTCCTGCGTAATATCTACCGCATGGCTCGTTACAAACGAAGTTCTTTCATCTTGAGGAAGAATTCCGTAGCGGTTATTTTTTGTTCACTCGTGAGGTAGCCCCCGCGAGCGTGTGGTGTTTTTCTAGCGGCGTCGTCTCCTGATCGGGCACGACGCCTTTTTTTCAGGCCGCATTGCGCGTGTCGTACAGCATGAAGCTTTGAAGGCGCGTTGTTGGGGTAGGCAGCGCGAAACGGAATTATCGACTCAACCTGGGATTCTGGCGAAGCTCAGGCAGCTTCGGTCTCGCGATTCGCCGTTGCGCGACGCGCCACTTGCGCTCGCGCGGTCCGCCGATGCGCGGCCTCGGCGAAAGCGAAAGCTATGGCAATCAGCACCGCGGCCACGACGCTCAGATAACGCCCGCCCATCGACTGAAGCACGGCGCCGCCGAGCACGCCCGAGCACGCCAGCCCGATATACGTGGCCGTATTGTTGAGCGCGAGCAGCAAGGGCGCGACTTGCGGTGAAAGTTGCACCAAGCGGTGCTGTTGCGGAACGATGAGTCCCCACCCGCATATTCCCCAGATCGTCAGAGCGAGCGCAGCACTCAACGCATGCGCGGAGGTCCACGGCAGCGCACAGAAATTGATAGCGGCCACGCACAGCATCGCATTGATAATGTGGCGGCTCCTGAACCTGTCGACGAGGCGGCCGGCTAGCAGATTGCCGAGCGTCGCCGCCACGCCCCACAACAGAAACATGCCGGCGAGAATGCGCTCGTCGCCGTGCGTCACGCGATTCAACACGACGCCTGCATACGTGTAGACCATCAGGAAACCACCGAACGCGAACAGCGACGTGAGCAGCGTCAACGCGATGCGCACGTCGCGAACCGGCGCCAGCCTGTCGCGCAACTTTACGGACGGGGGGCGCGCCACCGATGGCAGCATCGTCCATACGCCGATCATCGAGACAAGCCCAAGCAGCGTGACGAACCAGAGCGTCGTTCTCCAACTGCCGAATCCGCCGATAAACGTGCCGATCGGCGAGCCGAGCGCGGTTGCGCCCGTCAGGCCCGCCGTGACGGTGGCAAGTGCGCGGCCGCGTTTTTCGGGCGCGGCGAGCGACGACGCAACGCCCAATGCGGTCGGAGAGAACAGTGCGGCGCCAAATCCCGCGAGAGCCCGGCTCCACAGAACCCAGTGCAGTTCCGTGGCAAGCGCGCTGATTGCGTTGCCGACGACGAAAATGCCCAGCGCGGAAACCAGCAGCAGCTTACGCGGCCATGCGCCGGCGACCGCGGCCATCACCGGAGCAGAGATCGCGTCGGTCAGCGCATAAAACGTCACCATCAGGCCGGCTGCGCTGACGGATGTACGCAGCGATGCCGCGACGCCCGGCAGGATACCGGCGATCACGAAATTGTCGGTGCCCATTGCAAACATGCCTAGCGCGAGTATCAGTAGTCGGCGGTCCATATGAAGCTTCCTGGCCAAGTGGGTTGAGTCTGGTCGTGCGCCGCAGCCATGCCGCAGCCGTCTGGTCCCGTCCGCGTCGGATCGCCGACGGGATACATGGGCAAAGGATAATCGTCGTTGACCGCGTCTCAAATGTCATATATACAAGCAATTCAGGACATCGTTGGGAGGGCGCATGCACACGATCGGTTTCGTCGTATTCCCCAATTTTTCCCTGATGGGCTTTGCGGCAATTACCGCATTCGAACTCGCCAACGGCGTGCTCGAAGAGCCGGCATACGAAGTGACGGTTCTGTCGGAGAAGGGAGGGCTGGTGCTCTCGTCGGCGGGCATCCGCGTGCAGACGCAGCCGTTCGGCGACACCACGTTCGATACGATCATGTTCGGCTCGGGTGTCGACATCGACATTGGGTCGGCCGCACTGACGGCATTCGTCAAGCGCTCGCTGGAGACGTCGAGACGAATCGCGGCGCCATGTACGGGTGCTTTCGTTCTCGCCGAAGCCGGCGCTCTCGACGGCCGGCGCGCGACGACCCATTGGCGGTTCGCCAACGATCTACAGCGGCGTTTCCCAAAGATCGCAGTGGAGGAAGACCAGATTTTTATCGTCGATGGGCCGATCTGGACATCGGCGGGCATGACCGCAACGATCGACATGGCGCTTGCAATGATCGAGAAGGACCACGGCCAGGACGTGTCGCGCGCGGTGGCGCGCAAGCTGGTTATTTACCATCGGCGCGCAGGGGGCCAGTCGCAGTTTTCGACATTGCTCGACCTCGATCCGAAGTCGGACAGAATCCAGAAGGCGATCGACTATGCGAACGCGAATCTGCGCCGAGCATTGACCGTCGAGGAGCTCGCCGATGTGGCGGGCTTGAGCCCGCGTCAGTTTAGCCGCGCGTTCAGCGCGGAAACGGGTCAGTCGCCCGCGAAAGCCGTTGAACATTTACGCGTGGAAGCGGCGCGGCTGATGCTCGAGAAGGGTCGCCTATCGCTGGATGTGATCGCGGACGAAGTGGGGTTCTCCGACCGCGAGCGAATGAGGCGCGCGTTCCTGCGCACCATTGGACAACCGCCTCAGGCGGTGCGTCGGTTGAGCCGGGAAACGCGCGGGGCGCTCGGGCGAGTGGAGCCGGAGCTCGTGTCCTGAAGGCGTGGGATCTTGTAGGCGGACCGATATACGAGAAGCATTGTCGCCATGCGGGCCGCGCCGTCGATTCCCGCTGAACTGGCCAAGCTGCATACGGCAATCGCATGACTTCGATTACTGCGGTCAAGGAGGTATTTCGGACAGCTATAGCGTCGCACCGATGCACCGAGTGCCTGGCGTGGCGCGGCGCGAAGCTGCGCATCGCTATAGTGAACTGCGCGCTCACAACGGTTTGGCGACGTCGCTTCTTCTCCGTGCAATGGTCAGCAGCTAGGGCCAGCATCGCTGACGGCCCTTGTTGCAGCGAATTGCGCGTGCCGGCCAATGCACGTGTGCTGGCAGCATCCAATCGATTTGACAATCCTTAAACGATTTATTTTGAGACGGTTTCTATACTGACTCACAAATTGTCAAATCGCTGTTTCTGTGCTGTTTCTGTGCTGTTTCCCTCGCTGTTCGGGATTCCGGCTGCGGTTTGAAAAACGAAGGCGGCGGGGCCAGCACTGCGTGAGAGAGACCACCTGATTCGAAATGACGAGCCCATACGGGCCGATAGAGTAACCGGCAGGACCTGAGAGGCGTCGGCAATGGCGCGGGAGCCGGCAGTAGCGGCATGCGATCGGACGGCCGCCGCCGGCGAAGCGCTTAATGGCATTCAATAAAAACGACCGTTTTTTCGATTATGATTATCGGCGGTTTGATAATCGCCGCTCCCGAATCGAAAAATGCGCGCTAATTTTGAGATGGATTGCAGCAGGTGGGAGCAGGGTGTACGGGGCGCGAGGCGAAGGACCATTAGTCGAAAGAAAGTCGAAGAAACTTCGAATTGAGATGAGTGAGAGGCCGGATCGCCGGGGCCCGCGAGCACCGCCATCCCGGCCGATCCACCGGCTTGCCGTAAGCGGTCACGGCTACCGGTGCGCCAGATACAAATGACGAACAAACGACGAAGTCGCGTTGCGGGGTTTTATGAGAATTGCTGTCCTGGATGACGATTCGGCGCAGGCCGATCTTGTTTGCCAAACACTGTCGGCGGCGGGTCATATCTGTCGCGCATACGGCGCGGGCCGGGAACTCGTGCGGCAGTTACGACGCGAAACATTCGATCTTCTGGTGCTGGACTGGAATGTGCCTGATATGTCGGGCGAAGAAGTCCTGCGCTGGGTTCGCGAAAGCCTGTCGGAACGCTTGCCGGTGCTGTTCATGACGAGCCGCGGGCAGGAGAGCGACATCACGTCGATTCTGAACACCGGTGCCGACGATTACGTCGTCAAGCCGGTTTCGGCCGCCGTGCTGCTCGCGCGCGTCGGTTCGCTGCTGCGCCGCGCCTATCATCTGAAGCCGCCGGCGGCGAAGGAAGTCTTCGGCGAATTCGAATTCGACCTGCATGCGAAGCATGTGGTGGTGCGCGGCACGAAAGTGGCGGTCACGCAAAAGGAGTTCGAGCTCGCTCTGCTGCTGTTCCAGCACCTGAGCCGGCCGTTGTCGCGCGCACATATTCTCGACGTCATCTGGAAGCAGGCGACCGATATCCCGTCGCGCACTATGGACACGCATGTCTCGATGCTGCGCAGCAAGCTCGGCCTGCGGCCTGAACGGGGCTACCGTCTGACGCCGATTTACGGCTATGGCTACCGGCTCGAGCGGCTCGAATCCGCAGGCGAGGCGCCGGCCGCCGCCGAGCGTCCACAGGCGGGGCAGGCGTGACGTTTTTTTTCGACGTCGCTTCAGCTATGCACGGCAGTACGGGTTCGACGGGCCGCCGCGCGGGCCTGTTGCTGGCGACGGCAGGACTGCTCGCGATCGCCTGCATAGCGCCCGGTTCGGCGCAAGCGCAGTCGTCGCGCGCACTGAAGCAGCGCGCGACGACTGCGCCGCCCGCCTATGTCGCCTATGTGACGCATGAAGGCGACACGCTCTACGAGATCGCCAGCCGCTATCTCAGCAGCAGCGGCGACTGGGCCTTGCTGAGCCGCCTGAATCACGTGAGCGCGCCGCGTCGCATGCCCGCCGGCATCGCGCTGCGTTTGCCGGCCGACAAGCTGAGGCAGGACCCCGAGACGGCGCGCGTGATCGCGACGAGCGGCCCGGCCGAGCATGCGTTCGGAGCGAACCGTTATCTGCCGCTCACGGCTGGCGCGACGCTCGTCGAAGGCGACCGCATCCGCACTGGAATCAACGGCTTCGTCACACTGGAGCTGTCCGACGGCTCGCACGTAACGATGACGCAGGACGGCATGCTCGACATTGGCAAGCTGCGGCGGACCGCGTTGACGGGCGCGGGCGACCGTCAACTGGAACTGCGCCGCGGACAAGTCGAAAGCCAGGTTACGCACGCGACGAAGAAAGACGACCGCTTCCAGATCCGCTCGCCGTCGGTGGTCGCGGGGGTGCGCGGCACGCGCTTCAGAGTCGCTTATGACGGCGACGCCCAAAGCACCGCTGTCGAAGTGCTGGACGGCGCGGTCGGCGTGGACCCGGCCGCGGTTCGCGCGCCTGCGCCCGCGCCGGGCGTGCCGCTGCAAGCATCGGCGCAACTGCTCGCGGCGCGCTATGGCAGCGTTACGCGAGCCGGCGGCGCAATAGGCGATGCGGTGGAACTGCTTGCTGCGCCCGCGCTGAGGCAGCCGGCGCGAGTGCAGGACGGCAAGACGGTGGCGTTCGACCTGATACCGGTGGGAACTAGCGGAACTGCAGGAACTGCCGGGACCGCCCCAACCGCCGTCGCCTACCGCGTGCAGATTTCGCGCGACGCCGACCAGCTCGATCTGATCCGCGATCTGCGCGTGAGCGCGCCGCACGCGGAATTCGGCGATCTGGCCGACGGCATGTATTTCGTGCGGATCGCCGGCATCGACGCCAACGGGCTTGAAGGCTTGCCGCAGGTCTATGGCTTCGAGCGACGCCAGTTTGGCCTTGCGGCGTCGGCTGCGCCGCGCAGCGGCAGCCACGACTATGAATTCCGCTGGTTCGTGAGCCGCGCGCCGGCGTCGATGGACACGCGCTTTCGCTTCGTCATGGCGACGACGGCCGATTTGCGTCATCCGATTGTCGATCGCGCTGATCTGACGGGCGGCCAATTGGTGCTGAGCAATTTGCCGCCAGGCGTCTACTACTGGACCATCATTGCCGAGCAGTTCGACAACGGTCGCTTCTATGAGACGGGCAGCGCGGTCCGGTCGTTTATGCTTGCGCGCTGACGCTGATAGATTCAGGGCGCAGCACAGCGCCCGGTCCGCTCTCAAGCTCTCTACCTCTCCAACAGCCACGCCTTGTCGAACACATCTACGCGTTTGAGCCTCGACCCGCGCGCCCGTCTTGGACGGCGCGCCGGCCGGCGCTTTCTGATCGAATGGACGGCCATCGGGTGCCTGGGCCTCGTCGTGATTCTGCTCAGTTCGCTCGGCCGGATGAGCGCAAGTGTCGATCATCTGGTGTACGACCGCTTATTGGGTCTGTACGCGCAGCCGGTGCTGCCGGACATCGTCGTCCTCGAAATCGACAACCAAAGCATCGCGCAGCTCGGCCGCTGGCCCTGGCCGCGCAGCGTTCATGCCCGATTGTTGCAAGAGATCGCGAAAGCGAAACCGGCGGCGGTCGTCTACGACGTGCTCTTCACAGAATCCAATCCCGACGATGCGGAGCTTGCCCGCGCGATCGCCCTGAGCCCAACCTATCTGCCGGTGCTGCTCACCGACTCAGGGCGCGGCGCACCGCGTACCGTCGTCGAACCGGTGGCGCCGCTTGCGCGTGCGGCAGCTGGCCTCGGGCACATCAACCTCGAAGTGGACAGCGACGGCATCGTGCGCAGCGTCGCCCAGTTCGAAGGCGATGCCGACTCGCGCTGGCCGCAGTTGATGCTGACGGTGGCGCGGGCGGCGGAGCGGGGTACGCTCGGCCTGAACGCGCTGCCGACGAGGCGCGTGTCGCTCGAACCGGCGAGCGATGCAAGCGATGAAAGCGCCGGCGCCATCAACGACGCGCAGAGCGACGGCCGCTTCCTGATTCCATTCAGCCGCAACGCGCAGAGCTACGCGAAACTGAGTTTCGCGAGCGTGCTCGCCGGCCACGTTCCGCCCGAAAAGCTGCGCGGGCGCATCGTCGTGATCGGCGTGACCGCGTCGGGGCTCTACGACCGCTTCGCGACGCCGGTGTCCGGCGAGTTGGGGCCGCTGCCCGGCGTCTATATTCATGCGAATGTGCTCGATACGCTGCTGACGGGCCGCGAAGTCGCGCCGGCCGCGCGATGGCTGCTACTGGCCGTTTCGCTGGTTCCGCTCGCGGCGTTGCTGGCCGGTTTTCTCGTGCTGTCGCCGCGCCGCTCGCTGCTGCTGACGGGCGCGCTGTGCCTGCTTGCGACCTCCGGCAGCGCCATCCTGCTGTACGGCGCGCGGCTATGGCTGTCGCCGGTTCCGGCGATCGTCGGCGTGGTGACGGTCTATCCGATCTGGAACTGGCGCCGCCTCGAAATGACGATGGCCTATCTGCGCAAGGAACTGCAGCGCCTCGCGGACGAACCGCATCTGCTGCCGCAAACGCCGCAACGGCGGCGCCAGTTCGGCGGCGATGTGCTCGAGCAGCATATGGCGCTGATGGCGCAAGCCGCGCAACGCGTGCAGGACATGAAGCGCTTTGTGTGGGACAGCCTCGACAGCATGCCCGAGCCTATTCTCGTCAGCGACGTGCGCGGCATCGTGCTGATCGCGAACCATGCCGCGAAGGCGCATTTCGCCCGGCTCGGCGCACCCATGCCCGAGGGACGCTCGATGCAGGCCGTTCTCGGCGGCCTGACGCTCGTGAAGGCGATCGACAGCGGCGCGGCATCCTATGCGGAAAACAACCTGCTCGCCCGCGCGCATTGGCCTGCGGTGCTGGATCCGGAGCGCCGCGAATTTGCCGCGCTGATGGCGCAGGGCGTCGAAGTGCGCGACGCGAACGAGCGCGATCATCTGCTGCGTTATGCCAACTGCACAAACGCGCAGGGCGAGACGACCGGTTGGATCGCCGGTCTCGTCGATGTATCCGCGTTGCATGCGGCCGAGCGCCAGCGCGAAGACGCGCTGCGGCTGTTGTCGCACGACATGCGCTCGCCGCAGGCGTCGATTCTCGCGCTAGTCGAGATCGAGCGGGCCCGCGAGAAGCCTGCACCCGGGCGCGGCGTGCTGGAGCGCATCGAACGTTATGCGCAACGCGCGCTGACACTCGCCGACGACTTCGTGCAGCTCGCACGCGCCGAATCGCAAACCTACATGCTGGAGCCGGTTAATCTGGCCGAGCTGATGATCGACGCGAGCGACGAAGTCTGGCCGCAGGCGCACGCGAAGCGCATCGCGCTGCATGCCGGAACGGACAGCCCGACCGAAGGCGACGACATCGACGAGAGCGGCGACGAGGGCCACTGGATCTGCGCGGACCGTTCGCTCATGACGCGCGCGCTCGTCAACATCCTGAACAACGCGGTCAAATACAGCCCGCCGGATACGCGCATCACCTGCGAGCTAGCGCACGCGGCGCCAGCACGCACATCAGCGACGGGCCATCCGGTTGCAGCCGCAACCTTAAGTGGCGCGACGAGGCGTGTCTCGTGCACGATCCGCGACGAGGGCTATGGGATCCCGAAAGAGCGGCAGGCGGACCTGTTCGAACGCTTCAGGCGCTTCCACGAAACGGAGCGGCCGGAAGTGGGCGGCGCGGGGCTCGGCATGGCTTTTGTGAAGACCGTTGTGACGCGTCATGGCGGTGAGATCGAGGTGGTGAGCGCGCCTGGCCGCGGCACGGCGGTCACGATCTATCTGCCGGTACTCGATGAAGCGCAACTGGACCTGCCTGCGTACCGTCGTCACGACGCCTGAGCACGCGGCTTATGCATCTTATCGAAGCGAGGAATGAACGGTGGAAGCGGTGAAAGCGGTGAAAGCAGTGAAAGCAGTGAAAGCGACCTTTGTTTGTGCCGCGCTCGCCGCGTCGACGCTCGCCGGCTGCACCGGTATGCACGCCGATGTGCACACCGCGACGCCTGCGGCCGCACTGCCCGGCGAGCGGACCTACACGTTCGCGCGCATGCCGATGCAGGATGCGGGCGGCGGCCATGCGCAGTTCGAAACCCTGCTGCGCGATGAACTCGCGACGCAGGGTTTCGCGGATACAGCAGCGCGGCCTGCACATTACCTGCTCTCCGTCGGATACGAGACGCGGCCTGCGGAAATCGGCGTGGGCGTGAGCGACTGTGCGGCTGCCGATTGTGACCGTCAGAGCGGCGCACCGAGCGGCGCACCGTTCTCGCTGTTCGGCGCACGCGCGTACCGGCATACGCTGACGCTGCGGTTCTTCGAGCGTACGAGCGGACGCGAGGTCTACAAGGTGAGCGCGGCGAGCACGGATCGCGACGCCGACCCGCTGCGCGCAATGCCTGCGCTGATCAGAAGCGCGCTCGCCCGATTCCCGTTTGACGCGCCGGCCGACTGGCGCGTGAAATTGCGCACGAATGAAACGCGCGGCGTACCGGAGGTGGTGTCGGTCGCACCTCTGCAAAGATAAGGCGAGCTATAGAGGATCGCGCGGCGGCGGCTGTTGCGCCTGCTGCTCCTGCTGCGTTTGCAGGTCTTGCGGCCAGTGGTTTTCGAACACGCAATCGGTAAGCGGCACGCGCTCGGCCCATCGTTCGGTTTGCAGCATCGGCTCGCTGTAAAACTGATCGATGTGGCCAAGACACAGTATGGCGACGGGTCTTGCGCCTTCAGGCATGTGCAGGAGCCGGCGCACCGCATCGACATCGAAAAGCGACACCCAGCCCATGCCGAGCCCTTCGGCGCGCGCGGCGAGCCACATGTTCTGGATCGCGCAGGCCACCGACGCGAGATCCATCTCCGGTAGTGTGCGGCGGCCGAAAATGTGCCGCTCGCGGCCGTCCATCAGCGCCATCACGAGCAGTTCACCGCATTCCAGCATGCCTTCCACTTTCAGCTTCATGAATTCTTCGCGACGTTTGCCGAGCGCGTCGGCGGTGGCGAGCCGTTCGCTTTCCACGTTTTCATATAAGGCGCGACGCAAAGCCGGATCGGTGATGCGTGCAATACGCCACGGCTGCATAAAGCCCACGCTCGGCGCGTGGTGCGCGGCATCGAGGAGACGCTGCAATACCGCGGCATCGACGGGATCGCGCACGAAATGGCGCATGTCGCGGCGCTCGTAAATCGCGCGATAGACCGCGTCGCGCTCGGCTTCGTTAAAAGGCTTCGCCATTGAACAGAGCGGCCGTGAAGGCCGGGTTAGAGGGCCAGTAAGCATGCATGTAAGTCGCGACAATCGAGCCGACGCGATAGACGGCCTCGCCTGGCGCATCGCCCTGAGGCCGCGTGGCCGAACGCAGCGGCGCGAGTGACGTGCTCAGCTTCGAGTAGTGAAACGCATGGCCCGTCATCGGGCCATGCATGCTGTCGATCTGCTGCATGCCGAGCGCGGTGAAACGTGTTTGCATCGTCGCGTGACCAGGCAGCAGGCTGAGCATCGGCGTGCTGACGCCTTGCGTGTCGGTGAGCTTGTCGAGCAGATATAGCATGCCGCCGCATTCGGCGACGAGCGGTTTGCCGGCCGCCGCGTGCGAGCGAATCGCCGCGGTGCTGCGGCTATTGGCGGCGAGCGCCGTGGCGTGCAGTTCGGGGTAGCCGCCGGGCAGATAAAGCGCGTCGGTATCGGCGGGTAACGCTTCGTCGGCGAGCGGCGAAAAGTAGTGGACGTGTGCGCCGAGCGCTTCGAGCAGCGCGACGTTGGCCGGATAGATGAACGAGAAAGCGGCATCGCGCGCGATGGCGATTTTTCTGCCTTGCAGAAGGCGCGGCAGCGCTTGCGGCGCCGGCATGCCGAACTCCACGGCGGGCGGCAGATCGGCGAGCGCGGTATGGCTGAGCGCATCGGCGGCGCGATTAAGACGCGCGTCGAGATCAGCGATTTCCGCGGCCTGATGCAAGCCGAGGTGGCGATCGGGCAACTCGATTTCGTCGTTGGCGGCAATGTGTCCGCACCAGCCCAGCGTCGGCGGCAAGGCTTCTTCCAGCATTTGCGCATGACGCGCGGAGCCGACGCGGTTTGCGAGCACGCCATGAAACGGCACTTGCGGCCTGAAATTCGCGAGACCGAAGGCGACCGCGCCGAAGGTCTGCGCCATCGCCTTCGCCGAGATCACCGCGAGTACCGGCACGCCGAAGGCGGTCGCGAGATCGGCGCTGCTCGGCGTGCCGTCGTAAAGGCCCATCACACCTTCGATCAGGATCAGGTCGGCTTCGGCTGCCGCTTGTGCGAGCAGGTTGCGGCAGGCGTCCTGGCCCACCATCCACAGATCGAGCGACAGCACGGGTGCGCCGCTCGCGCGCGCGAGAATCATCGGGTCTAGAAAGTCGGGCCCGGTCTTGAACACGCGCACACGCCGTCCCAGCCGCCGATGGTAGCGTGCGAGACCCGCGGTGATCGTGGTCTTGCCCTGACCCGACGCGGGCGCGCTGATGAAGAGCGCGGGGCACGCGGACATCGCTCAGAACTCCACGCCGCGTTGCGCCTTGACGCCTTGCTCGCGGTACGGATGCTTGACGATCCGCATTTCGGTGACGAGGTCGGCGGCCTCGATCAACGCATCGGGCGCGTGGCGGCCCGTCACGACCACATGCAACATGTGAGGGCGCGCGTTGATGACGGATAGCACTTCGTCGAGCGGCAGGTATTCGTACTTGAGCACGGTGTTCAGTTCGTCGAGGATCACCATCTGATAGTCGCCGCTTTCGATCATCCTGCGCGCTTCGTCCCAGCCCTTGCGCGCAGTGGCGATGTCGGCATCGCGGTTCTGCGTGTTCCAGGTGTAGCCGTCGCCCATCGTGACGAAATCGCAGTTGGCAATCGCGCCGAGAAAATCGCGCTCCGACGTATGCAGCGCGCCCTTGATGAACTGCACCACGCCGAGGCGCATGCCGTGGCCGAGAACGCGCACGGCCATGCCGAAGGCTGCCGTCGTCTTGCCCTTGCCGGTACCGGTGTTGACGATCAGCAGACCTTTTTCGACGGTTGCGTTGGCCTGCTTTTTTTCATGGCCTTCGCGCCGGCGTTCGGTCATGCGCTGATGCGATTCGGGATCGGTCTTCATGAAAGGTCCTGTTGGATGAGGGTGGCAATGTTTCTTTGTGCACGTTCGGTCGATGCAATCGCGACGGTGACACCAGCGTAAACCGTTTTGCGAGCGATGAGGTGTGCTGTGCGAGCGACGGACGCTCCAAGCAACGCGCACGGTTCGCACACGCCGTCCACGCCGAGATGCTCGCGCGCGGCAGCCGACGGTTCTTCAACGCTGATCGCGGCAATCTGCTCGCGGCTGAACAGTTTGAGCCGCAACGCATGGCGCGCACAGAACTCAAGCAAGCCACGTTCGTCCGCTTTTGTTTCGATAGAGGCCACCGTCGCAATCTCTTCGAAGGCGTGCGAGCCGAGCGCCGCACGCACCGCGATTTCGATTTCGTCCGCCGACGTATGCAGGCGGCAGCCGATGCCCACGCTAAGCGTCTTCATTGCGCGCCCCTGCGAAGATGCTGCATCCGACGAACTTGCTGCGGCGGCACGCGCGAGCGCCAGCGACGCGACACCGCCGATCACCACGATTGCAGGCGAGCCCAGCCCCGCACGCGTGACGGCATCGGCGAATTCGCCGAGCGTCGCGAGTACATGGCGCTGCTCCGGACGCGTAGCCGATTCGATTGCCGCGCACGGCGTATCGGCGTGCATGCCTGCCGCGAGCAATGCGCCGACGATATCGTTCAGCCGCCGCATGCCCATATAGACGACGAGCGTCATGCGTGTGGCGGCGAGCGCGCCCCAATCCGGCTCGCCGCTGCCCGCGCCGTGGCCGGTCACGAACACCACGCCTTGCGCATGATCGCGATGCGTCACCGGAATGCCGATAGCCGCGGGCGCCGCGATTCCAGCTGTGATACCGCTGACGATTTCAACTTCGATACCCGCGGCATGCAGCGCCTGCTGCTCTTCGCCGCCTCGGCCGAACACGAATGGATCGCCGCCCTTGAGACGCGCCACGCTGCGCCCCGCGTTCAGATGATCGAGCATCTGCGCGACGATGCCTTCTTGCGGCGTCGACGGATGACCGCCGCGCTTGCCGACGTGGACAATTAACGCATCGGCGCGCGCGAATTGCAGCACGTCCGGGTTCACGAGATTGTCGACGAGTATCACGTCGGCTTGTGCGAGGGCGCGCGTCGCCTTAAGCGTGATGAGTTCGACGTCGCCGGGACCAGCGCCGATCAGCCACGCGCGTGTCATCGCGGCTCGCTGACCGTGCACGGCAGGGACGATGCGCGCCACGCCGACACGCACCATGCGGTGCGGCACATGAACGGGCGCAATTCAGTGGAGATCGAAGTCATTCAAAGCGGTGTATTCACACACGACGGCGCGCGTGGGTCGCGGACCCCGTCGCCATATCGTGCTTCAACGCCTTCACATCCGTCCCTCGCGGATTCCGGCGGCCGGCGGCGTGACGTCATGAAACGCACAGCCGCCTCGCGTCTGGCCGGTATCCGGGCTGGCGGCCTCACGCGCTTTGCCTTCCCGCCCGCATTCATTCGAATGTATCGGACAGTGGCATCGAAAACGCATGCGCGGCGCAGCAAAAAACATTGCACCGCAGGTCGCTTACCGTTGCGGGGACAGCACAGATTGAGCGCCGGAGCGCTGCCTGTTTCCCGTTTAACTGCACACGCGAATGCATGTGCGGGCACCAAACGCGCACATACGATAGCACACGGGAAGCCCGTCCGATAAGCGCGCCGGGCCGGTGTTTCCTTGACGGCGCCAGGCGCTCGGCCTACACTCGCACGCACTTCTGGTGCTCGTGTGCGCGCTCGTGCGCATGCAGTTAAACGGGAAACAGGGCGCCCGCCTGTCACGGTGTGGGCCAACCTGTGCTGCCCCCGCAACGGTAAGCGAAAAGTGACGTCATGGCGGTTCGCATGGCGTCGCAGAGCCGGCTTCGATGTCCACGCGCAAGGCCGCGTCGGCATATCACCACTGGGCGAGAAATCACTCGTTCGGGAAGGGGAAGCGGCGCTTTCGCAAGCCCGGATACCGGCCGGAACACGAAGGGCGAACGTCGCGGGGATGCGGCGCTGCGCTCATGCCCTCATACCCGTTTCTGCGTTTTCCTGTTGTAGCAAGGCCGTCGTCATGCCCGCGTTGCGCGCTGCGAACTCATGCACGCCAACCACGCAGGCCGGCGTCTGCAACTCCTACGGATGGACCTCACGATGCAAACTCAAATGCGCAAGATCCCCGTCACTATCGTCACGGGTTTTCTCGGCAGCGGCAAGACCACACTGCTGCGGCACATTCTTCAGCATGCGGGCGGCAAGCGCATCGCGGTGATCGTCAACGAGTTCGGCGAACTCGGCATCGACGGCGAAATCCTCAAGGGTTGCGGGATCGGTTGCGACGAGAACGGCGGCGAGACCGAAGGGCAATTGTATGAACTCGCGAATGGTTGCCTGTGCTGCACGGTGCAGGAAGAATTTTTTCCGGTGATGGAGAAGCTCGTCGAGCGCCGTGAGCAGATCGACCATGTGCTGATCGAAACCTCGGGGCTCGCGTTGCCGAAACCTCTCGTGCAGGCGTTCAACTGGCCGCAGATTAAAAACAGCTTCACCGTGGACGCGGTGATTACCGTTGTTGACGGCCCCGCTGCGGCAAGCGGCCAGTTCGCGGAAAACCCGCTCGCCGTCGACGCGCAGCGCAAGGCCGATCCGAACCTCGATCATGAGTCGCCGCTGCACGAGTTGTTCGAAGATCAATTGTCGTCGGCCGATCTGGTGATTCTGAACAAAACGGATTTGCTCGACGAGGCTCGCCAGAACGCGGTCGAAACCGTGATACGCGAGGAGATCCCGCCGCAAGTGAAGATCGTGCGCGCGCAGATGGGGCAGCTCGATCTGCACACGTTGTTCGGGCTCGAAGCAGCATCGGAAGAAACGATTCACTTGCGCCACGACCATCACGGTTCGGCGAACGACGCCGATCATCATCACGATGAATTCGACTCGGTGGTTGTGCATGCCAATGCGTTGTCACGTGAAGCCGTGATCGCCGCGCTGCAAACGCTTGTTGAAAGCAACACGATTTACCGTGTGAAGGGTTTCGCGGCATTGCCGGGCGCAGCGATGCGTCTCGTGATTCAAGGCGTGGGCCGCCGTTTCGACAGCTATTTCGATCGACGCTGGCAACCCGGCGAAGCGGGCGAAAGCCGCTTCGTGCTGATCGGTGAAGACCTCGACCAGGCCGCGCTGCAACGGGCATTCGACGCGGCGCTCGGTGTGTCGAGCGCCACAGTGTCGAACGCCGCTGCGCTACGGGCGTAAGCGCACATGCATCTGCTGCGCACCACGCCGGGCGGTTTCGTCGATGATACGCAAGGCGTGATCCGTATCGATCAGCAGCCCGCGGATATCGTCGTGCTGAGTTCCGCGGATACCACGCTGTCGCTTCTGGCAAGCGTGTTTCCCCGTCTCGGCGGGGGCTTTCCGAGCGTGCGCCTCGGGAACGTCACGTATCTGCGGCAACCGGCATCGGTCGATTTCTACGTCGAAGACGTGCTGCAACATGCGCGCGTCGTCGTGGTCGATCATCTTGGCGGCGAGGCGTATTGGCCTTACGGGATCGAGCAGGTCGTCACGCTCGCGGAGCGCAAACAGCAAACGCTCGCGATGTTTTCGGGCGATCTGCAGGAAGATCCGAATCTGCTTGCGCGCAGCACTGCGGATGCCGATCTGTGCCATCAGCTATGGTGTTATCTGCGCGAAGGCGGCCCGCAGAATGCCGAGGCGTTTCTGCGCTGCATCGCGCATCGCGCGCTGGGTTGGGGGCAGGAACCTGCGCCGCCGCGCGCGTTGCCGGCCGCGTCGCTTTACCATCCACAACGCGACACGCCGACAATCGCCGACTGGCAAGCGCGCTGGCGGCACGATGCGCCCGTTGCAGCGATTCTGTTCTACAAGGCGCATCTTCAGGCGGCCAACACGGCGGTGTTCGACTCGCTGATCGAAGCACTTGAATCGCAGGGCGTGAATCCGCTTCCGATCGCCATCACGTCGTTGAAAGATGCCGTGAGCCGCGAAGTCGTGCAGTCGCTGTGCGCGCAACATAACGCGGCGCTGGTGCTCAATACGACTGCGTTCGCCGCTTCCGCGATTGACGACCCCGAGCCGCTTGCGCTCGCTGGCGATGCGCCTGTGCTTCAGGTGATCCTGAGCGGCGGCAATCGTGAGGACTGGCTTAAGGACAATCAAGGCCTGAACTCGCGCGACATCGCCATGCATATCGCGCTGCCCGAAGTCGACGGGCGCATCATCACGCGCGCGATCAGTTTCAAGGGACTCGCGTATCGCTGTCCGCACACGGAAGTCGACGTGGTCCGTTATCAGCCGGATCTCGAACGCGTGGGTTTTCTCGCGGAATTGAGCCGCCGCTGGTGCCGCCTGCGCTCGCTCGATAACGCGGACAAGAAACTCGCGCTGATTCTCGCCAACTATCCGATGAGCGAAGGGCGCATCGGCAACGGAGTCGGGCTGGACACGCCGGCGTCGGTAGTCGGCATTCTGTCGATGTTGCGCGACGAAGGTTATCGCCTCGCAGAAGTGCCCGAGAACGGCGACGCGCTATTGAAAAAGCTGACCGAGGGCGTGACCAACGATCCGGTGGTGCGCGATCTGCGGCCCGCTTTGCAAAGCCTTGCGCTTGGCGATTACCTCGCCCGTTTCAACGCGCTGCCTGCCGAAGCGCGGGACGCGCTGAATGCGCGTTGGGGCCCGCCGGAGCAGGACCCGTCCGTGCGGCGCGGCCGTTTTATGATTGCGGGATGGCGTTGCGACCACGTGTTCATCGGCATTCAACCATCGCGTTCGCGCGAGCAGGGCGATTACGCGAGCTATCACGACGCGGAGCTCGTGCCGCCGCATGCCTATCTGGCGTTCTATTTCTGGCTGCGCCATCAGTTCGGCATCGACGCGATCGTGCATGTCGGCAAGCATGGCAACCTCGAATGGCTGCCGGGCAAGAGCGTCGCGTTAAGCGATACATGTTGGCCCGATCTGATTCTCGGACCCATGCCGCATCTGTATCCGTTCATCGTCAACGATCCGGGCGAGGGTAGTCAGGCCAAGCGCCGCGCGCAGGCCGTGATTGTCGATCATTTGATGCCGCCGCTCACGCGCGCCGAAAGCTACGGGCCGTTGCAGGATCTCGAACGCCAGGTCGATGAATACTATGAAGCGCTGATGGTCGACCCGCGCCGCTCGAAACTGCTACGGCGCACGATTCTCGCGACTATCGTCGAACATAAACTGCATGAAGAATTGAGCCTGTCCGAGCCGAAGGGTGAAGACGATGAAGATGCTTTGCTCACGCGCGTCGATGCGTGGCTGTGCGAATTGAAAGAAGCGCAGATTCGCGACGGGCTACACACGTTCGGCCAATCGCCGCAAGGCGTGCAACGACGGGATACGTTGCTTGCGTTAGCGCGCTTTCCTGTCGGCGACGGGCAAGGCAGCAACGCCGGTTTGATCGATGCGTTGGCGCGAGATCTGCGGATAGATCATTTCTTCGACCCGTCATCCGTGGATTGGTCCGCGGCCTGGACCGGTCCGCGTCCCGACATTCTGCAACAGGTGAGCGATGCGCCCTGGCGGCATTGCGGCGATACGCGCGAGCGTCTGGAACTGTTCGCAGCGGAAATATTGCGTGGCCTATGCGAAGAGCAAACGCCTATGCATGCGTCGACCGCGTTGGCCGAGGGACGCCTGCCGCAAGCGGCGCGGGTTATCGAGCGCTTGCGCAACGACGTGCTGCCGCGGCTCGACGCATGCGGCACGCAGGAAATGATGCATCTTAAGCGCGGCCTCGAAGGGCGTTTCGTGCCGCCGGGGCCAAGCGGTTCGCCATCGCGTGGCCGTCCTGACGTGCTGCCGACTGGCCGCAACTTCTATTCGGTCGACACGCGTGCGGTGCCGACGCAAGCGGCATGGTCGCTCGGCCTGAAGTCCGCGCAGCAGCTGATCGAGCGGCATTTGCAGGAACATGGCGATTACCCGCGCGCAATCGGTCTGTCCGTGTGGGGTACGGCGACGATGCGAACGGGCGGCGACGACATCGCGCAAGCGCTCGCATTGCTCGGCGTGCGGCCGAAGTGGGCGCCGGGAAGCCATCGCGTAACCGACTTCGAAATCATGCCGATCGACGCGTTCGACCGGCCGCGCATCGACGTCACGTTGCGTGTATCCGGCTTTTTCCGCGACGCGTTTGCTAACGTGATGCATCTGTTCGATGCAGCGGTGCAGGCCGTCGCCGAACTGGACGAACCCGCGGAACTCAATCCGATTCGCGTGCGCGTGCAGCACGAACGCGATGTGTTGGTCGCACGCGGCATGGACGCAGCGGAAGCGCGCAAGCGCGCCGGCTGGCGCGTGTTCAGTGCGCGGCCTGGCGCATATGGCGCCGGTTTGCAGGACATGATCGACTCGCAGCAATGGCAGACGGACGCGGACCTCGCGAATGCATATCAGGCGTGGGGCGGTTACGCATACACGCAGAAAGGCGCAGGCGAAGAAGCGCGCCACGCATTCGGCACACGCCTCGCCGCGATGGATGTCGTATTGCAGAATCAGGACAACCGCGAACACGACCTGCTCGATTCGAACGACTACTACCAGTTCCAGGGCGGCATGGTCGCAGCCGTGCGGCATCTTGCGGGTAGTCAGCCGAGCGTTTATCACGCCGATCACAGCAATCCCGCTGCGCCGCGCGTTCGCACGCTTCACGAGGAGATCGCGCGCGTGGTCCGCTCGCGTGTGGTCAATCCGAAATGGATCGACGGCGTCAAGCGGCATGGTTATAAGGGCGCTGCTGAAATTGCCGCAACGGTCGATTATCTCTATGGCTACGACGCGACGGCACGCGTGGTCGCGGATCATCAATATGCGCTCGTCACCGATGCTTATCTGAACGATGCGGACACGCGCGAGTTCTTGCAACGGCACAACCCGCATGCGCTGCATTCGATTTGCGGGCGTCTGCTCGAAGCGATGCAGCGCGGTTTGTGGCAGATGCCCGGTGACTATCGCGCGCAGGTCGAACAGCATCTGCTCGCGAGCGAACAGCAGATTGAAGGAATGCAATCATGAATGCAGCTACGCAAGAGGCGCGGCAAGGCGCCGCGCAAAGGCTCGCGTTTCCGTTTGCCGCGTTGATCGGGCAGGCGCCGTTGCAGCAGGCGTTGCTGCTCGCGGCGATCGATCCGGGGCTCGGCGGCGTGCTGGTGAGCGGGCCGCGCGGCACGGCTAAATCGACGGCGGCGCGCGCGCTCGCCGAGTTGCTGCCGGAAGGGCAAGTGGTGAATCTGCCGCTCGGGGCGAGCGAGGATCGTCTGATCGGCACGCTCGATATCGAAACCGTGCTGCGCGACGGTTCCGTGCGTTTTTCGCCGGGGCTGCTCGCAAAAGCGCATCGCGGTGTGTTGTATGTGGATGAAGTCAATCTGCTGCCCGATGCGCTCGTCGATGCGTTGCTCGATGCGGCGGCAAGCGGTGTGAACACCGTCGAACGCGACGGCGTATCGCATAGCCACGAGGCGAGTTTCGTGCTGATCGGCACGATGAATCCGGAAGAGGGTGAGTTGCGGCCGCAATTGATCGACCGCTTTGGTTTGATGGTGGAGTTGCAGAACTGTTTCGAGCCGCGCGTGCGTGAGCAGATCGTGAAGGCGCGGCTCGCGTTCGATCTCGATCCGGTGGCGTTTCGCGCCGGTTATGCACGGCAACAGGCGCAATACGTGGAGCGGATTCGCGCGGCTCGCGAAAAGTTGGCGCAGCTATCTTTCGACGACGCCGTGCATGCGCATGTCAGCGCGTTGTGCATCGACGCCGCGGTGGACGGCTTGCGCGCCGACCTCGTGATGCTTCGCGCGGCGCGTGCGCTGGCTGCGCTGGAGCAGGCCGATGCAGTGACGTCGCAGCATGTCGATCGCGTTGCCGAGGCGGTGCTCGTGCATAGGCGGCATCAGCGGGACATGTCGTCTGCCGGCAGTACGGCTGGCAGCGAAGCAGTGCCGCGCGATTTAACCCAGAGTTGGGCTGCGCCTTCGTCGTCTGATGTCGAGGGCGGCGATGGTGATTGGGGTTATCTGCCGCCAGCACCGGCCGCGACCGCCCATGTCAAAGGCGTGATACCGCTTAACGTAAAAAAACGCTAAGCCATCGGAAGGGCGCCGCCGCTGACTCGCGCAGCGGTTTTCGATGGCCGCCACGGGCGGACACACGTTTGTCTTCGTGCGGCGATGCGCGTGGGTATCTGCGTGGCGAACCGGGGCGGCGGGTCGCATGGCCGCAGACATTTGTCGCGAGCGGACAGCGAGGGCAGCGAGGGCAGCGAACAGAGCAGGGGCAACTCGCGTTGTGCGCGGAAGATCTGTGTTTCGTGCGTGAGACATCGCGCGGCGGTGTACTGCATTGTTTCGTGCTCGACTGTTCCGGTTCGATGCTGGCCGGCCAGCGCCTCGCACTCGCGAAGGGTTTGCTGATTGCGCTATTCGACCGCGCGAGTGCGATGCGTGCCGAGGCCGCGCTGGTTTGCTTTGGCGGAGCCGGCGCCGATCTGCGTTTCGGCCCCGCCGTGCCGCGCTGGTGGAACGAGCGATGGCTCGAACCGGTCGGCGGTGGCGGCGGTACGCCGTTCGCAGCGGGCGTTCGACATGCAGCGCAATTGCTCGAGCGCAGCGCGCGACGCAAGCCCGCGCAGCAGCGTTGGCTCTGGATTCTGACCGACGGCCGCACGACCGATGAAGCGACGCGTCCACTGCATGCGGACGAAGTTGTATTCGTCGACTTCGAGAGCGGCACAATTCCGCTTGGCCGCTGCGAGAGACTGGCTAGCGCATGGGGCGCGCCGCGCTTAACGCCGGAAGATCTGATCGAATGAATGGCGAGTGGCCGGCGTCGTTGGTTACGGGTGAGGTATTGAGCGGTTTAATCAGATCGGATATCTAACTATTTTCTCCGGGAGGAGAAAGAGCCGTTTCTTCTGCTCCTGAACTTTTTTGAAAATAATTGCATGTGAGGGGTTGACGGGCTGCGGGCCGCATCGCATAATTCGCCTCCCGTTTGATGACGGACGCGAAGAAAGCAGAGCTTCTTCACGAATGATCTTTAAAAACTAACAGCCGATAAGTGTGGGCGCTTGATGCGCGATGCGCGCCGGGCCTTGCGGGTTATTCCGTGGGGTCTGGCGATAAAGCGGAAGTATCAAGTCTCACACAGTAATGAAAGGAAGGTTTGACTGTCGCAAGATGGTTGGATCATTCGTCAGTACGTTGAGTGAGCGACCGGGTTCGAAAGAGCCCGAAAAACAGTAACAGGTTTGAACTGAAGAGTTTGATCCTGGCTCAGATTGAACGCTGGCGGCATGCCTTA
>NZ_AWZT01000026.1 GCF_000472525.1 Paraburkholderia dilworthii | reverse complement strand
ACCTGTGTATGTGCTTGATTGTTTCTTGCGTAAGCGCGCGGCGTCGATTTCAGCGGTCTTCATAGCTGCGTCAATCGTCTCGAGCTCCTGACCGAAATCAATCGGCTATTGCCCGACGAGCGGGGGATTGCCGAATCTTTTCGAGTAGACGTTCCAGTGCCATCAAGAAAGATGAAATTCGGTCGATATTTAGCCTGTTGTGTCTATTGACAGAGAGAAGAGGTGGAGGACAACGATTATCTAGCGGCCTTCGCATTCTGCGTGACCGTCGATGCCATTCGGAAGGCGCAAGGGAAGATGATGCCGGAGGACCTTCCGGTCGGCTCTATGGAGCGCATGCTCGCCATAGCCCCGAACGCGGTAAACGGCTTACAGGACGAGGCAGAGGAGTAGTTGGCGCACTCGATGCATCAGGCTCTTCCGGAATCGTGACGCAGCCTGGCCCGACTAAGCTCGTTCAGGAAATGGGAGAGATGTCCAAGACCCGTCTCTTCGAACGGAGCGGCAGGGGAAAGGAGTCGACCGCGTAGTGTGCGTCGGACAAGCAAGGCCTCGTCCGACATCTCAGCGCCTATCGTCGGCTCGTCGGCTGAACAGTCTTCCATCGCGCGTCGCTCCGTTGCTGTCAATCCAGGCGCGCCCAGACCTATCCGCTTCGCTTCCAAGGAGGTTTCCGGTCATGTTAGAGCCCGACGCTCAATTTCGATTTCTTGCCTCATTGCATTTGGTCTCTTACTTACCAGGCATGTGAAATGGCAACTCGATGAAGCTTCCACCTGTACCTGTATGGACCGTGAAGACGGGGGGCGCCCATAAGGCATAGGCACGAAATGTCCGGCATCGGCACCACAAATCGAGACGCGCAGCTTGCTACGTTTCTTCAGAGTCCAGGCGACGGGCAGCAGCGGGATTACAAACGCGGTTGCAACGCCAGCTTCGACGCGCGCTGCATCGGCTCGATGAAAGGAGCGGAACGGCCAAGTGGTCGCATATGGACGTCTTTCGGTGAATTGCGCGAAGCATGCCTTCGGTTATGCAGAACACGTTTCCTTCAACCTCGACCTCCGACAGGTAAACGAATATAGACGCATCTCCCTGGTCAATTGCCAATTGGAGATTCGCTACAGCATGCCCTTCAAGGGATGCCGGACCATTCAGAGGCGCAGTATGGTAATGCTGCATCGAGGCCGAACGCTCCTGCCAATCTGGGTAGTAGTCCACGATGCTTGCAGCACCGAGACGCTCGCAGCGTGTCTGCTTGCCGCTTGTTGTCTCGAAGTCGACCTTGAAGACGTCGACGTGCGGTTTACTCGGCGTTTCCGAAAGCCCGTTTCCTGCGGACAGGCTTAGGCGGGTGCGTTGCGAAACGGGCGGCCAGGTCGTCGCAGATTGCCACTGCTCCGCGTGCACGTTGTAGTAGTGAATGGGCGCTTCCTCCGCCTGACCTGTTCTTCGGTCCAGTAGATGAGTGTCGAAGAACCGTGGTAACTCCGCAAGTAAATTGAATGCCGGGGTCTCTTGCTCGCGCCACGGCGAAACAAACGTCCGCGCGCCGTGGTCCCATGAACCGAGAAGCAGGCGGTCATTGGAGTTTGCACGGGTCAAGAATCGCGTGATGGCGCCATTGGAATAACCACCGCCGTCGTACCATCCAGAGACTGAATAGATGGGAACGTCCTTCGGAATCTGGTCCAGGTAGTGGTACGGGCTGCACACTGCCAGGTTGAACTCGGGGTTAAGGAGATTCCCTCGTCTCTGAACGAAAATTCAGGGGCGGCCTCGGCCAGCGAAAAGTTGCTTCGATGCTCGCGAAGTGCAAGAGCGAGCAAGCTGCCGTCGGCATCTCATGCGGACGTCGGCTTCGGAACCGGCGATGACGGTGATGCGCCACCGCCGTCGTCATCGTGCTCAACTGGCGGCGCGTTCAGGGCTGAACAGGCTCCCATGAAGGATCGGGATCGAACGATTTCAGCGCCGCCGCTTTTCGCGCTGAGCCCGGGCCCAGATTCTTCTGATAAACCTGGCCATCCTGATTGACGACGAAGCTCATCACGCCGGTCTTGCCATACTCGGCTGGCCACGCTACGAGACCGTAGCCCTTCGTCATCGTGCCGTTCTCCGCGTAGTCGAGCGCGCCGCTTTTCGCATGCGGCCCCTGCGCGTTCAGGATGCGGAAGCGATAACCATGATAGCCCTCCTTGCTGACCGAGCCGGTCTTCGTCATGGCGGCTGCCAGAGGACCGAGCGGACTCTCGGCTTCGCCGGCAGCGGCGGGCCAATACAAGCCGTCATGCTGACCCGGCGTGCTGATGAGGCGTTGCGCGTAGTGTCCCGTCGACGCGCGATAGTCGCGTTGTGCGTCGAGGTAGGCGAGGGACGTCATGATCGCCGCGCCTTCGTTGCGGCCGATTCTGCGGGTGAGGATTTCGTCGCTGCCGGCCGGCGGATCGAAGCGCCAGCCGTTGGCCGCCTGCACGAGCGGAATCGGCAAGGTCCAGCCGCTTGTACCTACCGACAGGTGCTTGCTCGGGCGGCCGCGAAGCGGCGCGGCATCGTCGACGATCCGATGACCCGCAGCCCATGCGCCGAGGAATTCGTAGATGTCCTCCTCGCCGATGTCCTTCGATGGAATGAAGCGGCCGTAGTCCTTGCCGAGCACGTGCTGCATTGCCGCGTGATCGTTGCTGGCGATCGCGTCGACGAGTGCATCGGCGGCGGCTTCCGGTGTTGGATACACAGCCTGGGCATGCGCCAGTGCAGTGCACAAGGACAGCGCCGAGATTGCGATCGCCGAGCCGGCAAGACGACGGCAAGCGCGCAACGCAGCAACGTTCGCGAGGCCATCGCGGATCGACTGATTGGGGTTCATGAGCGGCTCCTGGGTATCGTTCAACGTTGCCGGCCGAGGTGGCGTTGTCCGCCGCCGCCCGCGCCCAAACCGCCGCTGCGGGGCTGTCCGCCGCTGCCCGCACCGAGGCCGCCGCTGCGGGGCTGTCCGCCGCCTGCGCCTAAACCGCCGCCGCGTTGTTGTCCACCGCCGCCCGAGCCCAACCCGCCGCCGCCTTGCTGTCCACCGCCGCCCGCACCGAGGCCGCTGCGAGTGCCGGCTTGTGCCTGCCGGCTCGCTTGCCCGCGGTGGATGTCCTGCTGCGCAGCCGCGCCATTGCCGGCGCCGCGCAGCGCGTTGTCGCGATTCACGTTCTGCGCGCTCGCCCGAATGTTGCCGGCGTTGGCGCCACCGTGCTGGATGCCTTGAACGCGCTCGCTTGCGCTGCCGCCCAGATTCTGGCCGGTGCGGTTCTGCAAGGTCTGCTGCGCCTGCGCGCGCGAGCCCGACATGTCGCGTCCGCGGTAAGCGTCGCGCTGCACGCCACCCATGTTCGCGGATGCATTGCGATCGAACGTCGTATCGCGATTCCATCGGGTCGTGTTGCTGTTCACGTCGAGGCGGCGGTTCACGTTGACGTTGTTGTACCGGTTGACGTTGATGTTGACGCTGTGATTGTTCCAGTTGACGTCGCTCCACAGCGCGCTCGTAATCGCGATGCCTGCGCCGAACGCGAGACCTGCGGCGAGTCCACTCGCGACCGCGTAGCCTGGAGGGGGCGGCACATACACGGGCGGGTAGGCGGGATAAGGCCACGCGCCGTAGACGACCGTCGGGTTGTACGTCGGCACATACACGACCTGCGGATTGGCCGGAACGATCTGAATGGTGCTTTGCTCGACGATGATCTTCTGCTGGTCAGAGCTCTTCAGATTGCCGGCCTGTTGCGCCTGCTTGCGCAGGCGTTGCACGGAGTCCATCACGTCGTTCGGCTGGGCGAGAAATGCATTGCCGAGCTGCGCGACCCAGTCGGGTTTCGAGGCCATCGTCGCAAGCACCTGCGGGAATGCCACCAGTGATTGCACGCTCGGGTCCCACGGCTGTGCGGCGACCGCCTTGACCGCATCGTCGCCCTTCGTGTTCGGGTTCGCCTTGGACCATGCCGCCGCGGCTGCGACGTCCTGCGGAAAAGTGGATGCCATCAGCACTTGGGCGAGCAGCGCATCGGGATAGAGCGCGATGGGCGCAGTCAGCGAATCGAGTTGCTGGTTCGATACGTTCGCCGCGGTTTGCGCATGAGCCGCGGGAGCCGCCAGGTCGAGCATGACCGGCAAGCCGGCCAGCAGGACGAGCGCGATCAGCGTTGCCCTGTGGTTTGCGCTTGAGCGTTTCACGATGGATTCTCCGTGTTTCGAAGTTGCATGATCTCGTTACGGCGGGAGTGCGAGCGGGCAGGGAACTGTACGCTCGCAGATGACGTGAATGCGCCGTCACGGCGCTGCGAGTATCGGACTGCGAACAGGGCTGGGTGTCTGCATGAGACACGCGCGACAGCACGTCATGCATGAATTGTGGAAACGATCGCCGTGTCTCGATGGCGAGATTATTAACTCTCTTCGATACGGAATTGCAATGCTTGAGCCAAATAAATTTAGGTTGAAGTTGCCGAAAGGATGACCTAAGAGGATGCCTCTTCATTCCGCTTCGACGCCAATATAAGCGGCTCGCGAAAATCCAGGCATGTCTAATCGTTTCCTTGCGTTTAGCAATGAGGTTTTCTATCTTCCATGCATGAATCAGGCGTCGCCGGTGCGTGCCCGCGACGCATAAATCGGTGTGCGCGGCGTTAAGCCATGCTGTTCGCGTTCAACCGCGTTGCCCTCGGCTGCAGGCATGCTGTCGAATGAGATGCTTTATATTTCTGCGCCGCCGATAGCTGTATTGAATCGGTTTGAAAACCGATCAGTGTTCCTGAATATGGGGGTTCAAATGAAATCATTTGCCGCAGTGATTCTGGCAAGCGCGACTGCACTCGCTTTCGCGCAAAAACCGGCAACTTATCCCGCGCATGGACAAAACCAACAGCAGCAGATGTCGGACGACGGCGTGTGCTATGCCTGGGCGAAGCAGAGCACCGGCGTCGATCCGGCCGTCGTTGCGCAGACGCCCGCGCCACCATCGGGCCCGAACGGTGCGCGCGTAAGAGGTGCGGCGCGAGGCGCGGCTGCAGGTGCGATCGTCGGCGGTGTAAGCGGTAACGACGCGGGACATGGGGCGGCGGTCGGAGCGACCGCGGGGGCACTGGCCGGCGGCGTGCGCAGCCGTCAGCAGCACGCCGCCCAGGCGCAGGCCACGCAAGCGTCGCAGCAATCGGCGATGAACAGCTATTGGCACGCATACGGCGCATGCATGCAAGGCAAGGGTTATATCGTGCAATAGTGGGTGTGCCGCGGATGCGGACGGCGCAATGCGGGCTGTGAGATGCGAGATGCGAGACGCGAGACGCGAGACGCGAGACGCGAGACGCGAGACGCGAGACGCGAGACGCGGCCTGCGGCCTGCCGAGCGCGTGGCTGCGCAAGCCCAATATGACAGCCATATCGCTGCGTCGCGAGCCAAACGTCGAAGCGCCACGCGATGCAGCCTCCCGTCAACGCGACGGCGCTCGCATCGCGCGAGTCACTGCAACGCGGAGGCGAGCAGCGATACCGGCACGCCATGACAGTCCACCGTCGCAACTACACCGGCGTCGAGGCGCTCGATGAACTTTATCCGCGTGTCGAACGGCGAGACCTGCTTGTCGACGCGCAGCAGGTTGAGCGGCCACGACGAACGCGACAGCCGTTCATGCGCGATCGCGCCCACCCACAGCGGCACGGCAGCCGCGCCATTGTCGACCGCATAGCCGCTCGGCCAGAAGCGCAGCACGTCGCGTTGATCGCGGGTGTCGCCGGGACGCATGAAAACGAGCGACGACGGCACGCCGTTGTTCAGCTTCGGGAGTACGGGCAACGCTGTGGCGGGCACATCCGGCGAGGCGAGCGAAAGCAGACTATGCGCGGACAGGTCGGTGCCCTCGACCCATCCGTCGCCGCGCAGTTGCCGGCGAATCGAATCGCGGTCCGAGGCCCATTGCAGCGTGAGCGGCTCCTTGCGGTCGCCGCCCATATCCGAGCGATAGCATGGCAGATGCTTCCATACGGAAAGCGTCCACTGTTGCTGCGTCACGCGCGCGAGCGGCAACGGCGCTGAAGTGCCGGGCGGCGGCGCCATCATGCCGAGACCCGACTGTGCACCCATGCTCGCAAGCACGATCACTAGGACGATTGCCGGCATCCAGCGGCGCGCTGGCGGCGGCCGCGGATGCCGCAACATCGCGGTGAGCGCGACAATGGCCACCCATACATAGGCGAGCGCGGCCCCGCCAATCGCATCCGACACCCAGTAGCGGCCGAAGTACACGCCTGCAAGGGCGACCACGATCACGACGAGCGTGCTCGCGGTCACGACGAGCAATCCTTGGAGCATGCCGACCCGCCGCGCGAGCAGAAACGCGAGAAAGCCATACACGATGACGGTGGCTGCGACGTGATTGCTGGGAAACACATAGGTCTGCGTCATCAGACCGTTGGGCGCGGCGCGCTGCATCGCGAATTGCAATGCGAAGATCAGCATCTGCGAAAACACGACGGCCGCGAGCCAGTAGCCGATGGTGCGCCAGCGCCGCTCCCATAGCATCCACAGTGTGACGGTCACGATTAGCGCGGCAAGCGTTGCGCTGCTGCCAAGCGTCGCGAGACCGGCGAGTGCAGTGTCGCCCCAAGGCGTGCGCACCGATTGCATGAAGCGATACACGGACTGATCGACGTGCGTCAGCGGATCGCCCGCGATCACCTGGTGAAGAACCCCGAAGAACAGTGCGCCGCACACCAGCACGATCAGCGAGGCCATCAGGACGCTCGTGGCATCCGGCGCTTGCGGGTCGAGCATTCTTCGCGCGACGCGGCCAAGCGGTCCAGGATGACGGCAGGCCCAACTGCCCAAATGTCGGCCGGCCGCGCTCGACCACGCGTTGGCGTGCGAGAGCAGTAACGCCGCGGCGCGATAGCTGAGCCAGACGCTGCCCGCGAGCAGCGCGAGTATCACCACGAGCCGGAACGAAACCGCTCCGGCGAGCAGCACCGACGCGCCGAACACGACGCCCGGCAGGATATGCGCCGGCGCCCACAGCAGCGCGGAGAGCACGTTCATCGCGTAGAAGCGCAGGGGCGACATGCCGAGCATTCCGGCGACGACCGGCACGATAGCGCGCAACGGTCCGACGAAGCGCGCAAGCACCACGCTCTTCGCGCCATGCTTCTCGAAGAAGCGGTAACCCGCTTCGACTACTTCGGGGTGTCTGGAGAACGGCCAGAGTTTGACAATCCGGCTCTTGTAGCGGCCGCCGACCCAGAAACTGAGGCCGTCGCCTGCAATTGCACCGGCCATTGCCCAGCCGAGCACCCAGCCAAGGCTCAGCGAACCGGTGCCGGTCAGTGCGCCCGCGAGAAACATTGCGGTGCTGCCGGGAATGAAGGTGCCGATGACAGCGACCGACTCGAGAAAGGCCGCGAGGAATACGACCGTGAGCATCCATTCCGGATGGCCGGCCAGCAGATGCAAGAGGTGGAGGTAGGCTTGCTCCATTGTGCGCGATCAGCCGTTATGGCGTAACGATCGATCATAACGCGCAGGGAGCGTTTTTATTCCGGACGGTGGTCTCGTCGCGTCTGCATCGCGATCGCATCGCGTCCGCATCGACGGCATAGCGTCCGCATCCCGACGGCATAGCGTCCGCGTCCCGACGGCATAGCGTGCGCATCCCGATCGCACCGCGACCGCACCCCTCCGTTTCGCGGCGCCGGCTCGCGCGAGAAGAGCCTAATGCTTCATGAAGCGCTCAGCGTATCGCCCGAAACGTGCACGCGCTCGCCGATCTGCACAGACGGCTGCGTCTGATAGTCGAAGTTGCGGTAGCTGCCGTCCTGCATGCGCACCTGGACCTGGTAGGTCGTCTGCTTGCGCACCGCGTGCTCGATGCCGTTGCCCGCGAGGCCGCCGCCGACAGCGCCGGCAATCGTGGTCAGAATCTTGCCGCGTCCGCCGCCGATCTGATTGCCGACAAGGCCGCCCGCGACCGCACCGCCGAGTGCGCCGAGACCGGTTGTCGGCTGCGGCGACTGCACGGTGTTGATCGCAACGACTTCGCCTGCATAGGGATCGGCGGGAACCGGCCGCGTGGCGGCGGGTTCGTTGACGCTCTGGTAGCCATCATTGTTTGCGTAGCGCGGTGCCTGCGTGCCGCTCGTGTTATGCGTGCGATGAACGGGCGGCTTAACCGGCGCCGTGTGCGCTGCCGATGGCTGCGCGGCTTGCGGCATGGACTGCTGCGCAGTTTGCGGAACTGCTGCAGTTTGCGGCGCGCCAAGTGGTCCGCTCGCCGTTTGCGCGGCAACTATCGCCGGCGAAGGCGCCGGTTCCGTAACCGCATGCGAAGTGGGCAGCAACCCTGTCATGGCCGCTATCCCCGTTGCGCTCGCGAGGATGACGGCCACCGCCGCCCCGGCGACCAACGGATGAATACGGCTGCGCGGTGTAGTGCTGGAAGTGAGGTTCGTGTTCATTGCGGGCTCCGCCGGTAGGTGCCTGCAATAACGTTTGCACGAAGCGTCCGGTGGACGTTCGCCATGCGCTGCTTTGTAAGCATTTGTACGACTTTGCGCGGTAGTACGCGGCCGAAGCGCGAACGCAGTGGAACCTGATACGGGCGTGAACGAAGCAGGCAGCGGCTCGTCATACTGATTGTGAGCGGCGCGTTATTCGACGGAGTACGGCAATGAAAATGGCAACTGGCGGTGTGGTGAGGAAGGCGTTGATCGGGGCATGCGTGATCGGCTCGATGGGAATGGCATACGCGCAGTCGGGCAGCACGCGCGCGGGCGATGCCGGCTTGAGCGCTACGTCGCCGGGCGGCAATATGAATGGCGGCGGGGCAGCGGGCGCGGGGACAGCGGGCTCGATCCTCGCTCCCACGCCGGGACTCGCAACGCCGGGCGGTGTTGCCGGCAGTGGCCGAACCGGCGCTACGGCTGCGGGCTCCACAAGAACGCCTAACAATATGCGGGCAAACGGCACGAGCCTGAACCAGAACCCCGACCCGAGAGTGCCGAGCCTGGGCGGCAGGCCACCGGCGCGGCGATAGATCGAGCCGCAAGCGGCGGATCTGCTGGCGTCGGCGGCTTAGAATAAACGCTCCACCAACCGGTTCATTCGATCACAGGGAGCGCGCATGGCATACGGCGAGCACAAATACGAAGTCTCCGTGCAGTGGACGGGCAATCTCGGCAGCGGCACCTCCGGATATCGCGACTATAGCCGCGACCATGTTATCGCCGCGGGAAGCAAGCCGGACATTCCGGGTTCATCGGACGCCGCGTTTCTCGGCGACGCGAAGCGGTGGAATCCCGAGGACTTGCTCCTTGCATCGGCTTCGGCGTGTCACAAACTCTGGTATCTGCATCTTTGCGCGGACGCCGGCATTGCCGTGCTGGAGTACCGCGACCACGCCGAAGGAACCATGCTCGATAGTCCGCAGCAAGGGCGTTTCTCGCGCATCGTGTTGCGCCCGCGTGTCGTCATCCAGTCGGGCGGCGACGTCGAACTGGCGCAGCGCCTGCATCACGTGGCGCACGAGAAGTGCTATATCGCGAACTCGGTGAATTTTCCGATTCTCTGCGAGCCGGTGATCGAAACCGGTGCGGTCTGAACCGTCCGCCGCCAGCGGCCGCTCGTTGTGAACGATCGCCACGTAGCGGGCGTTAATCGGCCGCTAGCGCGGGCATTAGCGCGGCCATTAGCGGTTGCCGTCGAGCAGATCGCCTAGCAGTTCGTCGAATGCGGCCTGGGCGTCTTCCAGTTCCTGCAACGCGGCGTCGAAAGTTTGCAGCGCGAATTGCGAAGGCTTGCCGCTGCCGGCCGGCGGAAATTGCGATTGCAACGATGCAAAGGCCGTCTTCACGCGTTGCGTCGCGGTCAATACGCGCTCCATCGCGGCGCTTTCTTCCGCCCGGGCTTTGTCGTGATCGATGTGATCGGTGTTGTCCATTCAGCAGTCCCTCTTCGTCGATGCGGCTCGCGCCGCTTGAAATGGCGTGACTATGCCACGTTCGGGCTCACGAAAGCGGCAAGCCGCCGTCGGCCTTTACCTCGCGCAACGATAACGCCGATTCGACCGACGTCACGCCCGGCAGGCTGCGCATCTGGTCGCGCATGAAGCTGCCGTAGTCGTCGAGATCGCGCGCCACCACTTGCAGGATATAGTCCGCGCTGCCCGAGACGTTGTGACACGCGATGATGCGCGGGATCGCCTGTACCTCGCGCTCGAAGCGGTTGGCCAGGTTTTTGTCGTGCACGGCAAAGCGCACGAGAACGAACGCGACCACGCCGAAGCCGAGCGCCGAACGCGCGAGCACGGCGCGGTACTGACCGATGTAGCCGTCGTTTTCCAGGCGCTTGAGGCGGCGCGCGCACGGCGTTTCGCTCAGGCCGACGAGTTCGGCCAGCTTCGCGTTTGACATGCGGCCGTCTTTTTGAAGCGCGGCGAGAATCGCGCGGTCGGTCTTATCGAGGTCCGTTGGCATGGCTTCCTAGGTGTTTTTTGTTTTGGTGGAAAGCAGGTATAAACGCCACCATGTTAGCGTATTCCACCAAACGCGCGGCTGCGACACCAGAAATTCGCCAGCAAACCCTCCGTCGACGATAGCAAGATAAAGCCTTGAATCGAAGAGGCTCTCATGATTTCCGCACACCTGCTCGCTGTCTATATTGCGGCCCTACTGGTCGTCTATGCCGTGCCCGGACCGGACATGGCGCTCATCCTGCAAACGAGCATTGGACGCGGCGCGCAAAGCGGCTTTGCGGCGGCTGGCGGGCTGGGTGTGGCGCGCGCGACGCACGTGACGCTTTCTGCGTGCGGCGCGGCTGCGCTGCTACGCAACGCGCCGTGGCTGTACGACGTCGTGCGCTATGGCGGCGCGGTTTATCTCGCATGGGTCGGCATCCAGATTTTCCGTTCGCCGATGTTCGCGTTGCCCGACGCAGGCGCGGCGCACGACCAGGCGGGGGGCGCGCTGGAACCCGGCACGCGCCCGTTAAGGGCCGCGTTCGTCAAGGGTTTGCTGACCAACCTGCTGAATCCGAAAGCGCTGCTGTTCTGCTCGGTGTTGTTGCCGCAATTCCTGCGTCCCGAGGCCGGGCCGGTCGCATTGCAGATGATTGAGCTAGGTGCGGTGCTGCTCGCGGTCGGCATGTGCTTCGACCTCACCTATGCAGTCGGCGCCGCGCGGATCGCACGATGGATGCGCGCGCATCCGCTTGCTCAAACTTTGCAGCGCTGGACTTTCTCGGCGGCGCTGATCGGCTTCGCGTTGCGGCTTTCGCTCGACTGACGCAGTTTCGCGGCGGCGCTACCGGTTCAACTTGCGCTCCCGGCGCGAACGGTCGTCGATGATTTTTCTGCGGTGCTTGTCTTTCATCTTCTTCCAGCTTTTGCATTCGTCGCGCGTGCGCAAGCAGCCGATGCAGAAGCCAGTTTCACTGTCGAACTTGCAGATGTCGATGCAGGGCGATGCGGTGCTCATGGCCGGTAAAGAGATCGTGGACGGCAGAGGAAGTGGGGCGACTTTCGCACGCCGCATGCTCGTGTGCCAGATGATTGTGTTAATAAAGCCGATAGCGCGCCCATAGAGCGCCGATCAACCGCCGCGCACGACCGGCGGCTACACGAACATCCGGCCTGTGCTTTCCTGTCGATGAAAACCTTTCTGCTTTATGCGATTACCGCCGTCGCTGAGATTCTCGGCTGCTATCTGCCGTGGCGGTGGCTCAAAGAGGGCGGCTCGGTCTGGCTGCTTTTGCCGGGTGCGCTCAGCCTCGCGCTTTTCGCCTGGCTGCTCACGCTGCACGGCAGCGCCGCGGGCCGCGTGTATGCGGCCTACGGCGGCGTGTATGTGGCAGTGGCGATAGCCTGGCTATGGTGCGTCGACAAGGTGCGGCCCACGCTGTGGGACGCAGCGGGCGTCGCGGTGACGCTCGCCGGCATGGCGATCATTGCATTCCAGCCGCGCGTGTGACGTGCGTGAAGCGAATGCGCGAAGGTGCCGACGCACTTCGGCGCGGCTCGAAAATGCGGCGCAACGGCACCGCATGGGTGGCTAGCCGGGCCGCTTATTGAATCCGTTTATTCGACGCGCTTACTTCAAGCCGCCGAGATAGTCCAGCTTGCCGAGTTCCACGCCGTTGTGGCGCAGGATGCCGTACGCCGTCGTCACGTGAAAGAAGAAGTTCGGCAGCACGAAACCCAGCAGATACGACTGGCCAGTGAAGTCGATCGCTCCGCTGCGCATTTTCAGGGTAATTGCGCGCTCTTCCGATCCGTCGATCTGCTGCGGGCTGAATTCCTTCAGATAATCGATCGTCTTTTGAAGGCGCGCATGCAGTTCGTCAAAGGTCTGTTCGACGTCGTCATATTTGGGCGCTTCCTCACCGGCGAGACGCGCGGCGCAGCCCTTTGCGGTGTCGCTTGCGATATACACCTGACGCACGAGCGGCAGCATGTCCGGCGCGAGGCGGGCGTTCGTGAACACCGACGGTTCGATCTGCTTTTCCGCGGCATGCGCCTGAGCTTTGCCGAGAATGGCTTGCAGATTGGTGAGGCCGCGAATCAGCACGGGTAGTGATGCTTGATACATCGAAATTGACATGGGGTTCCTCTGATTCTTCGATCGTCTGCGCGGACGGCGCGCGAGGCAATGTAACGGCAGGATAGCCGCTGCAGCATCATAGCGGAGCGACGCGAACCGCGCATGAGAGGCGTCGCCGCGTTAGCCATCCGGCCGACTGCCGCGCGCGCCGGAACTGTGTTCGAATGCATTGGTCGGAAGGTTTGCGAAGTCCTGCAAGCAGCATCTCGAAGCAGCAACCCGCCGCCTGTCGTCGGGCAGTGAGTGGACGAGGCGCCCCGCGCACGTCCGTCTTGCATCCGGCGCCGTCACGCCAACAGGAGAGTCGACACATGGCCACCAAGCACCCGCTGCCCGGAAGCGAGCGAACGGTAGAACAAGGTTCCAAGCTCATCGGAGCTTGCGATCCTTCGGAAAAGATCGAGGTTTTCGTGATGCTGCGCCGTCAGCAGCAGGCGCAGTTCGACGCGCTGATGAGCCGCATAGAAGCGGGCGACCCGGACGTGAAACCGCTCTCGCGTGAGGCGTTGGCAAAAGACTATGGCGCAGCCCCGGACGACATCGCCAAAGTCAAGGCATTTGCCGCCGCGCACAGCCTGACCGTGGTGCGTGAGGACCCGGCCGCGCGCTCGGTGCTGCTCTCCGGAACCGTCGCGCAATTCCAGAGCGCGTTCGAAGTCAAGCTCGACAAGTATCAGCACCATACAGCCGGGGAATTCCGCGGCCGTACCGGCGCAGTCAACGTACCCGACGATCTGCACGATGTCGTGGAAGCGGTGCTCGGGCTCGACAACCGGCCGCAGGCCCGGCCGCACTTTCGCATTCGTCCGCCGTTCCGGCCCGCGAAGACGCATCAGGCTTCGTTCACGCCGCTCGAACTGGCGTCGCTGTACAAGTTTCCTCAAGGCGACGGCGCCGGCCAGTGTGTGGGCATCATCGAGCTGGGCGGCGGATACGATCCAGCGGATCTCACATCGTACTTCGCGAGCCTCGGCGTGCCATCGCCCACCGTGAAATCGGTGAGCGTCGATCAGGCTCGCAATGAGCCGACCGGCGACCCCAACGGTCCCGACGGCGAAGTGACGCTCGACATCGAGATCGTCGGCGCAATTGTGCCGGGTGCAACCATTGCGGTGTATTTCGCACCGAACAGCGACGCGGGATTTATCGACGCCGTGAGCCGCGCGGTGCACGATACGGTCAACAAGCCATCGGTGATTTCGATCAGTTGGGGCGGCCCCGAGTCGATCTGGACGAGCCAGTCGCTGAACGCGTTCAACAGCGTGCTGCAAACCGCGGCCGCGCTCGGCGTGACGGTCTGCGCGGCGTCGGGCGATAGCGGATCGAGCGACGCCGCGGGCGCGGGAGATCAGGTCGACTTCCCGGCGGCGAGTCCGTATGTGCTCGCCTGCGGCGGCACGAGCCTGAGCGCGGCGGGAACATCGATCGCACACGAGGTGGTCTGGAATGACGGTCCGCAAGGCGGCGCGGGCGGCGGTGGAGTGAGCGGCGCCTTTTCGTTGCCCGTCTGGCAGGAGGGCTTGTCGGTTGCGCTGTCGAAAGGCGGCAAAAAGCCGTTGGCAAAGCGCGGCGTGCCCGATGTGGCGGGCGACGCCTCGCCGCTCACCGGCTACACCGTGTTCGTAGCGGGGACGCAAACGGTGGTCGGCGGCACGAGCGCAGTCGCGCCGCTGTGGGCCGCGCTGATCGCCCGCATCAACGCGGCGAAAGGCAAGCCGGCGGGCTTCGTGAATCCAAAGCTCTATAAGGCGGCGGGCGTATGCAACGACATCACACAGGGCAACAACGGCAGCTTCGCGGCGTCGGCAGGCTGGGACGCCTGCACGGGACTCGGCAGCCCTAATGGTCAGAAAGTGGCCGGCGCACTATAGTCAGCAGGATAGTCACCGGGAATCCGCAGCACCGGCACAAGACGTGAACGTACCCAGGGAGTCATCATGACAAGCACAGAGCCAACGTCCGTTAGTCCGCAGTCGCCGCAGAACTCCGAGGCATCGCCCAAGCCGGCCGCGGCCGGTGGGAACCGCAAGGCGGGCGATCAGCCATTCTTCGATCCGGTCGCATACGGTAACGGGCCCGACGACTCGGTCACGGCCACTGACGAGAATGCGGCGATCACGCATCACTCGGTCACGATCGACGGCAAGAAGATCAATTACACGGCAACGGTGGGCCATCTGGTAATCGTGGACCCGAGCAGTTCGGAGCCCGCCGCGCGGATGTTCTACGTCGCGTTCACGCAGGACAACCAGAAAGAGGAAACCCGACCGCTCACCTTCTTCTATAACGGCGGGCCGGGCTCGTCCGCGGTGTTCGTGCTGCTCGGCTCGTTCGGACCGCGCCGCATCAAGACGTCGATGCCGAACTTCACGCCACCCGCGCCCTACACGATAGAAGACAACCCCGACAGCCTGCTCGACAGAAGCGACCTGATTTTTATCAATCCGGTCGGCACCGGCTATTCGGCGGCTATCGCGCCGAAGAAGAACCGCGATTTCTGGGGCGTCGACCAGGACGCCGATTCGATCGCGCAGTTCATCAAGCGCTTTCTGACGAAGAACAACCGCTGGAATTCGCCGAAGTACCTGTTCGGCGAGTCGTACGGCACGGCGCGCAGTTGCGTGCTCGCTTACAGGCTGCACGAAGGCGGCGTCGATCTGAACGGCATCACGCTGCAATCGTCGATTCTCGACTACAGGCAGGCTGGCAACCCGGTCGGCGTGCTGCCCACGGCCGCCGCGGACGCGTGGTATCACAAGAAGCTCGGCATTGCGCCGCGGCCAACCGATCTTGGCGCGTTCGCGGAAGAAGTCGCGCAGTTCGCCCGCACCGACTACCTGGCGGCGCTCCGCAAGTTCCCAACCACCGATTCGGCGACGGTCGAGAAACTCGCCGAATATACGGGCATCGACAAGACGACCTTGCTTGCATGGAGTCTCGATGTCGCGTCGTACGACAGCCGCGGCAATTCGCTGTTTCTGACCACGCTGCTCAAACCGCAGGGTCTCGTGCTCGGCGCATACGACGGCCGGGTCACCGCGATCGGCACCGGCATAGCGGGCAAAGTCGACCCGAATTCGGGTGGCAACGACCCGACCATGACGGCAGTTTCGGGCGTCTACACGACGATGTGGAACGTCTACCTGAACGAGCAACTGAAATACACATCGAACTCGTCGTTCACGGACCTCAACGATCAGGCCTTCCATTTCTGGGATTTCGGCCACATCGACCCGACCGGTGCGCAGAAGGGCGTGGACGACAAGGGCAACGTGATCCTTTACACGGCCGGCGATCTGGCCGCCGTGATGGCGCTGAACCCGGACCTCAAGGTACTGTCGGCAAACGGCTTTTACGATTTCGTCACGCCGTTCTATCAGACGGTGCTGGACCTTCAGCAAATGCCGCTGCTCAGTCAGCAGGTCCGGCAGAACCTGTCGGCGCGCTTTTATCCATCGGGCCACATGATTTATCTCGACGGCGGCTCACGCACCGCACTGAAAGCGGACCTCGCGAAAATGTACGATTCGACGGTAGCTAACACAGAGGCGCTCGGGCGTATCCGGGCGTTGCAGGCGAGAGTGGCGCAGTAGGCTTCAGGTTGAGTCACGGCGGCTTTGCGTCGCCGTGGAAAGTTCGTGGCGGCGCCGGTTCGTGCATCGATTGAAGGGGTCTTTTTTACGCATGCATATCGAATGTGTTTTAATTACCTCGCGAATTGAACTATTGCGTGCCTCCGCGGGCGCGCCGACGAATGAAGGCAGGCATTGCAGACAGGCGTCGCAGCGGCTATTCCAGCGACCACACAGGCAGTATCTTTCGAGGGCATCCGCTCGCGTTCGCGCCGTGGCCTACACGTCATGTGCGTTTCGCACTGGTGCTGAGCCTCGCCGCGCTGTTCGCGTTGCGCGTCGGCGAGGTGCGTGCGCAGCAGGCGGGCATGCTCGACGAACGTGTGACCCAGCAATCGATCGGCGAGACGATATGTCGCGCCGGCTATGCGAGCGCGGTCGCGCCGCCGTTCGATGAACTCATGGCGCACAAGGACCGGATGCTCGCCGAGCGCGGCATCGATGCCGACGACGGCGCGGATTTCGCGCTGGACAGGCGCGTGCCCGTGGTGCTCGGCGGCTCGCCCGATGCGCCGTCCAACCTCGGCCTTCTGCCTTGGGCCGGCCGCCAGGGCGAGCGCCGCAAGGCGCGCGCGGCGGTCATGCTCAAGCGCTGCGTCTGCGAAGGCAAGCTAAGTCTTGCAGAAGCGCAAGCGGCGATCGTCGGCGACTGGTCGGTCGTCTATTCGGGCTTCAGCCAGACATCGTGCGACGTGAGCCGGTTGGACGTTGCGACCAGCGCCGAAAGCGGCCGGGCAGACGGACGCGGTTCGCAGCCTTAGGGCCGCGTGTCGTCAGAAGCTGGCACCGCCGAGCTTCGTTCACACCGATTCCGCTGCGTTCGCGCAAAGAGCGTCTTCTTTAGCGCGCGCGGTTGGTGCGCCTTGTCTCTGTGCGTCGTTCAGCGCGGGTCGCCTGGCGTTCAACTCGCCGCCTCAACTCATTCCTGGAGAATTAGCATGATCCATCCACGTCTTGCCGCAGTGACGCTTGCCGCGCTGACCCTCGCGTGCGCCGCCGGTAGCGCGTCCGTATTCGCTGCCGAGCCGGTTCGTTGCGGCAAAGCCGATGCGCTGCAAATTCGCGGCGATGTGCCCGCAGCCATCAGCTTCGATGTGTATCGCCAACTGCGTCCGTTGAATGCGCAACGCATCGCGCTATTCCAGTCTGCTGGCGAAGTGAAGCATCTACCCGACGGACTGGCGGTGTGCGAGGTCGCGGACGACGGCGTCGACGATCCATCCGCGGTGCTTGTGGAACTGCCGCAAGGCAAGAACGCGTGGTGGGTGAGCGCGGCCAATGTCCAACAGGCGGACTGACCCTCACGCAATCGGTCTGTGTTCTGCTGCTGCAAACCGGCGTAATGAACCCCGGTGATGGATGCGCCGGTCCGCTTCCTGCGGCCAGCGTCTGCGTGCGATGTGTTCGGCGCGTGGCGAGGCGGTCCAGCAATCGGCCTGGCGACTCAACGGATGTGCCGCGGTTCAGGTAGAGTGCATTGACGCGCTTTCAACGCGGTTTCCCGTCACGACGCTGTGACGCATCGCATTTACGCCCGCAAGTGGCTATGCTGAACTGGACTCAGCCAGATTACCGGAGATTCGAATGATTGCTTTCTACCTGTCATTGGCCGCGCTTGGCGCGGCGGGCGCCGCACTCATCCGTGAACTCGCAGCCGCGCAGGCAAGACAGCGCGCCGCCTTGCGCCGCGTGCATGTCAATACCGCCGATCGCAGTACCCGCCGAGGGTAGGCAGCATGAACCTGATCGTGCGCAACATCGCGCCGTCGTGCAGCGAGCAGGAAGTGCGCGAATTCCTCGAGCGTGAATTGGGGCACTACGCCCGCAGCGTCGAGGTCGTCGACGCGGGCACGCCCGGCGCGTATGCCACCGTCGAACTCGACGCGCAGGTGCCGTATGTCGGCGAGGTCATCGCGCGGCAGATTCATGGCAAACAGTTGGGCGGCGTGGCGCTGGAGGCCAGCGCCGATCTCTTCACCGACGAACGGCCGCCGCCGTCGCAATAACTGGTGCGGTTTTCCGCGCGCATCACCGCTGAAGTGATGCGCGCGAGAAAATTGCGCCCGGAGGCGCATATCGGCGGCGCGCTTGTTCGCTGTCTTGCTGTCTTTGCTGCGCGCCCGCTGCCTTCTCACTCTCCGCTTTCAGCCTCCGGCCAGTCGAACGGCGTGTACGGCAACGCCCGTTTGTGCCGCGTCACATCGTAGAAGCGCAAGATGATCGTGCGCGCCTCATCGCTCACCGGTTTGCCTTCCAGGAAGTCGTCGATCGTCTCGTAGGGAACGCCGTACGCGTCTTCGTCCGGGCGTTGCGGGCGCAACGCTTCGAGGTCCGCGGTCGGCACCTTGTACGCGAGCGCGTCCGAGGCGCCCAGCGCCTTCGCGACCGCACGCACCCGTCGTTTGTTGAGTCCCGCGAGCGGCAGCACGTCGGCGCCGCCGTCGCCGAACTTGGTGAAGAAGCCCATCAGCGATTCGGCCGCGTGGTCCGTGCCGATCACGACGCCCGAGTGCGTGCTGGCTACCGCGTACTGCGCGATCATCCTTTGCCGCGCCTTGATGTTGCCGTGGACGAAATCTTCCTGCGCTTCGTCCGTGAAAGGCAAACCGCTTCGATGCAGCGACGCGAGCATCGCGTCGGCGGCGGGCTTGATGTCGACGGTCAGGCTCTCGTCCGCGCGAATAAACGCGAGCGCCTGCTGCGCGTCGGCTTCGTCTTTCTGCTCGCCGTGCGGCAAGCGTATCGCGATGAAACGAGCGTCGTAGTTGTCGGCGCGCAGGCGCTCGACGGCCAGTTGTGCGAGGCGCCCGGCCGTAGTCGAATCGACGCCGCCGCTGATGCCGAGAACGTACGTCTTCAGCCGGTTGCTGCGCAGATAGTTCGCGAGAAAAGAGACGCGGCGCTCGATCTCCTCGTTGGCGTCGAATCTGGCGCTCACGTGCATTTGCGCGGCGATGTCTGCTTGAATAGCGGCTGGATCGGTTTGCTTCATGATCTTCTGCTCCTCGCGCGTGGGCGCAATGTCAAAGAAACAACTTCAGCGCGACAGTGGCGAGCACGTAGCGGACCCGCCGAAGCTTCGTCCCCAGATCGCGATGCGCTGAGCAACATTGCTGGCTCCGAGCACTGCATCAACCTGCGAGCAGCCAATAATAATCACATCAGTGCGAACGCGCGATGAACCATGTCAAGCGCGCCTCGCTCGCCTGCATTTCACCACCCAACTTTTACGCGAGTCGCCGGGCGGCGCAAAACCGGCAGTGCTGGGTGTTGAACAGCGACTGGCAGATCGTGCCGTGGGCGGGGCGTTACATCGTCGTGGTGGATTCGGGACGCAAGGCTCGTCCGGCAAGGGCACCGGCGCCGGACGGGAGGACGTGCGCCAGGAAGCCGGCCGGCGCAGACACGGCGAATCGATTCTCCGCTTTCGCGAGCGGCGGCGGAAGCGATGGCAGGAAGCGGTGACAGGAAAATCCGCCGCGTAGGTCGAGATGCGCAATGCGCGTGGCGTTGCGCGGTGGAATGCAGCGGTGAGCCTGGTGGCGCAGCTACATCGCCGACGACCGGAGCGTATCGAGGCGTCAAGGCATCAAACCCCAAACATCAGACCCCAAGCATCACCGCATCAGCAACATCGTGCCCGCCCCGAGGATGCCGCCGCACAACGCGCACGCCCACAACAGCGCACGCGTGCGCCGGTATTCGCGGCCGATCTCGGCCAGCAGTTGAGCATTGTGCCGCGGCGTGCGTGCGCGATCGTGTTCGTGTTGCAAATAGCGCACGGCCAGTTGCGGCACGCGCGGCAACATATGTGCGAGATGCGGCAGCTCGCGCGAAATGCGCTTGAACCAGCCCCGATGATCCACATCGCGCCGCGCAATATCCGCGAGGACGCGCCGTGCGACGTTCCATGTATCGACGCCCGGATGCAGCGCGCGCGCCAGCATCTCCGCCTGGTGGAACGAGCGTTGCGCGGTAGCGAGCCGGCCGGACACCACGCCGTCGAACGGAAGCACCGCGCTCAGCAGATGGTGAAAGAGCGACCCCGCCGACCGGTCTTGCGGAGCCGCCGCAAAATGCGCTTCGGCACGCGTGCGCAACTCGGCTTCGAGCAACTCCGGGCGCGTGTGTTGCGGTACGTGCCCCGCATCGCGATGGAGTTCGGCGAGCCGGCCGTAGTCCTGCTCGAACAGCGCCATCGCGCCATGCACGAAGAACTCGCGCTCGTCGGTGGAGAGGCTCGACATGATGGAAAACTCGGCCAGCACCAGGCGTCCCAACGAATCAGGCTCGATACTCACGCGGATGCGGCGCGCGTCGAGCGTCGCGTGAAAGAAGCCGTGCTCGAATGCCTGCTCGCTCACCACTTCGACGATGTGCGCGGCGAGCGGCGCCAACTTCACGTGATGCGCATGCAGGCCGCTCAGGTCGCTCGCCGGCAGCGTGTCGATGCGCTGCATCGTCAGCGTATGGCTCGCGCACAGATCCCAGATCACGTCCGGCACGACGATGCGCGTGTCGCCGTCGAAATGATGGCCGGTCTGGCTCAGGTTGGCCGCTTCGGCGCGCAGATCGAAACGGCGCTGGATGTCATCGGCGAAAGTCTGGGCCAGCGCCCGCAGCCGCAGCCGGCGCGCCGTGCCCGACAGTTTTTCCAGCCACCGCGCGACCCAGCGCAAAAGCGCAAGCTCGTCGCCGATCTGTTGCAACTGCCCGGCCCGCAGCAGTTTGATCGCCACTTCGCGATGACCGTTGACCGGCATCAGCAGCCGCGCGAAATGCGTCTGTTCGGCGAAACCGCTGCGCACGGGGATCAGATCGACAGCGCTGAAGAGCGTGGCGAGCGGCTGGCCGAACGCGCGCGTCAACGCTTCCTCGGACTCGCGCGGCGGCAATGGTTGTTCCAGATGATCGACCGCGTCGATCGCGTCGTGCAACGTCGAGCTCGCAAGTTCGGGACGCTCGACCAGTGTCTTCGCGAACCGGCCGGCAAGCGGGCCGAGCGCCGGCAGCAGACCGTGGACGCGGCGCGCGCTGTACGGGGACGCATGCACGCGGCCGATGAGCTCGATCATCCAGTGAAGCTTGTGATCGGACGGCGCGGCGAGCCAGATCAGGCGCGCGCCGTAACGCAGTGCGTGGTAGAGCAGCAGTAAGCGGCGAAACAGTGGCGGCATCGGCAGTTCGATTGACGGCAATTCAGCGTGCGAAACTTGCGCGCTGCGTGGCGAGGACATTCAGATTAGCAGGATGCGCGCCGACGGGGCGCATCGGCGAACGACGTGCAACGCAGTGCGGCCCTATACGGCGCAACGCCACCCTATACAGCCGGTTCTGGCTCGCGCTGGACGCCAATGTTGCGGTGAGCCGAAGCACCGTTCAATCCTTCGCGTTTTCCCCTATCGATTAAAGGTTGACTCTCCCTTTGGGACATACCAAACTCCGTGAACAGAATGTGTGATCACAGGTCACACCGACCTGATGGGTTCACAGAACATCTGTTCACGGAGAACGGTTAGTGGCCACACGCGCGAATGCAGACCTGCCCGAACTCGAACTCGTCGTGCGGGAGACGATGGCAGGCCGGGTCTACGCACAGCTCAGGGAAGCGATCATGACCGGACGCTTCGCGCCGGGACAATTGTTGAGCTTGCGCAGCGTGGCGGACGCAGTCGGATCATCCACGATGCCCGTGCGTGCGGCGCTTACACGCCTGCAAGCGGAAGGCGCATTGATCGACGGACCCGGGCGCGCACTCATCGTCCCGCCGATGACCTTGGAACTGCTCGAAGAACTTCGGGATGTACGAATCGCGCTCGAAGGCGCCGTCGCGAAGCGGGCAGCCGCCCGCATGACGCGCGAGCACCTCGGTGCGTTGCAGGAACTGTTCGACGTCATGAACGCTCATGTCGAGGCCGGCGGCGTGCCCGCCTATCTGCGCAGCAATTTCCAGTTTCATATCGCGATCTATACGCATGGCGCGAGCGATATCACGCTATCCACCATTCAGAACCTGTGGATGCGCATCGGCCCATTCCTGAATCTGGTTGCGCCCGACATTCCGCATATGCGCCGTTCGATGGCGGCGCATCGTCATATCGTAGAAGCGCTGTGGCGCGGTGACGGCGAGGGCGCGCGTGCGGGCATCGAAGAAGACATAGGCGACGCGGCCGCCGATCTGCAGGAGCGCTTGCAAAGCGCGAAACAGGACGCCGAAGACCGCAGCGGACAGGCACGCGCCTGAGCTTGAAAGAACACAGACAACGGAGAGAGGCAATGACGGTTCTTCAGATGCTGAAACCGCAGGCGGGCCTGCGCGTGCTCATCACCGGCGGCGCATCGGGCATCGGGCTCGTGATTGCGCGAGCGTTCATCGAAGCGGGCGCGCGCGTGCATGTTTGCGATGTGAGCCAGGAAGCGATCGATGCACTCGTTAACGCAACCGGGAGCACCGAACTCAACCGCATCACGGCGACGCTTGCCGACGTGGCGGATCGCGAGGCCGTCGAGCGTGTGTTCGCAGACGTACACACCGAACTGGGCGGACTGGATGTGCTAGTCAACAACGCGGGCATAGCGGGGCCGACGGGCGGCGTCGAGGAACTCGACGAACAGGAGTGGAAGAACACGGTCGACGTGAATCTGAACGCGCAGTTTTATTTCGCACGCCGAGCGGTGCCGCTGCTCAGGCAGGCGACGGACGGCGGCACGATCATCGCGCTGTCGTCGGTGGCGGGGCGTCTGGGCTATGCATTTCGCACGCCATATGCCGCAACCAAGTGGGCCGTCGTCGGCATGACGAAGAGTCTTGCAATCGAACTCGGTCCGTCGAATATCCGCGTCAACGCGATCCAGCCGGGCATCGTGAAAGGCCCGCGGATCGAGCGCGTGATCGCCGCCCGCGCGAAGCAGATGAACGTTTCCTACGAAGACATGGAGAAGCAGTATCTCGCCAAGATTTCCCTGCGCCGCATGACGACGCCGGAAGAAGTAGCCGCCACCGCGCTCTTTCTCTGCTCGCCCGCGGGCAGCGGCATCTCCGGACAAGCGATATCGGTCTGCGGCAACGTCGAAGTCCTTTAAACGCACGAGGCTTACATGGCAACGAAACGCAAGGTCATCATCACCTGCGCGCCGACGGGCGCCATCCACACACCGTCGATGTCGCCCTATCTGCCCGTAACGCCGCGGCAGATCGCCGATGCCGCGCTCGCCGCCGCGAAAGAAGGCGCCGCGATCATCCATCTGCATGCACGCGACCCGAACGACGGTCATCCGACGCAGGATCCCGCCGTGTTCCAGGAGTTTTTGCCGCGCATCAAGGCCGAATGCGATGCGGTCATCAACCTCACGACGGGCGGCAGCCCTCACATGACGGTCGCCGAACGCCTGAGACCCGCACATCATTTTCAGCCGGAAGTCGCGTCGCTCAATATGGGCTCGATGAATTTTGGCCTCTATCCGATGCTCGAGCGCTTCAAGGAGCTCAAGTACGACTGGGAGCGCAAGCATCTGGAAAACAGCCGCGATCTCGTGTTCAAAAACACCTTCGCGGATATCGAATACATCCTGACATCGTGCGGTGCGAACGGCACGCGCTTCGAGTTCGAGTGCTACGACATCTCGCATCTGTACAACCTCGCCCATTTTGTCGATCGCGGACTTGCGAAGCCGCCGTTCTTCGTGCAGAGCGTGTTCGGTCTGCTCGGGGGCATCGGCGCGCATCCGGAAGACCTCGCGCATATGCGCCGCACGGCGGATCGCCTGTTCGGCAAAGACTATGTGTGGTCGATTCTCGGCGCGGGCCGCAATCAGATTCCGCTGGCGTCGATCGGTGTGGCGCAAGGCTCCAACGCGCGCGTGGGACTCGAAGATTCGTTGTGGATCGAGCCGGGCAAGCTCGCGGAATCGAGCGCCGCGCAAGTGCGCAAGATTCGCCAGGTGATCGAAGGACTGTCGCTCGATATCGCGACACCGGCCGAAGCGCGCGAGTTGCTGAAACTCAAAGGCGCGGGCAACACCAACTTCTGACTGCGGAGAGCATCGTGAACGCCAGATTGAAAGTAGTCGCGATGCCGACGGGCTGGCTCACCGTCGATCGCTCGTCGCAGGTGTACGGCCGCTATTTCGGACAGTCGATCAAGGTGCCGGTGTGGTCGACGGCGATCGTCGGCGCGCAGAAAAAAATCGTCGTCGATACCGGCATTCACGATCCGGGCTGGGTCTCCGACTTCGTGTGCCCGTGCGATCAGGCGCCCGAAGAAAAGCTCGAGCGCGCGCTGAAGGAATACGTCGGCTGGAGCGCGGACGACGTGGATGTCGTCATCAACACGCATCTGCATTACGACCATTCGGGCGGCAACACGCTATTCAGGAACGCTCGCTTCATCGTGCAGGCAAAAGAGTGGGAATACGCCGGGCATCCGCTGCCGACGCAGGCGACGTACTACCAGGAGTTTCTGATCGGCCGCGAGCCGCTCGCGTATTTCCGCTGGCAGTTCGTGCACGGCGTCGCGGATATCGTGCCGGGCGTGCGCGTCGTGCCGACGCCGGGGCACACGCCAGGGCATCAGTCCGTTGCGGTCGATACGCAAGACGGCGTCGTGCTGATCGCGGGCGATTGCGCGAGCTGCATGGAAAACATTGTCGATCTCGTGCCGGTTGGCATCGTGCACGAAACCCTCGCGGAAATCGGTTCGCTCACGCGAATTCGGCAGATCGCCGACTTCGTGATTCCCGGTCACGATCCCAACGTCGTGCCGGGCAGCGCGGGCATCGCGCTGCCGGCGGGCGCGCGCTTGCCGCATGTATTGGCTTCGAGCTAAAGCGTAGTTCAAGACAAAAAACGAAAGATTGGAGGAAGACATGAAAGCATGGACGCAATCGATTCGTCATGCAGGCCGGGCGGCGTTCGGTCTCGCATTCGCCGCGGCGCTCGCGGTGTCGGGCCAGGCACACGCGGCGGGCAAGTACAAGATTTTCCTGTCGATGAGCTATGTCGGCAACGACTGGCAGACCGAGGCCGCGAACATGGTCAAGGCGATGGCCAACACGCCCGCGCTCAAGGACAAGGTCGATCTCGAAGTGCAGGTCGCCGGTACCGACGCGCAGAAGCAGATCCAGCAGATCAACTCGATGGTGCAGGCCGGCGCGAAGGCCATCATCATCTATCCGATCTCGCCGACGGCGTTGAATCGCGCGATCAAAAACGCATGCTCGAAGGGCGTCGTGGTCGCGGCATATGACGGCGAAGTGACGGAGCCATGCGCGCACAACGTGACGATCGATCAGCATCAGGCGGGCACCGTCACTGCGCAATGGCTCGTGAAGACGTTGAACGGCAAGGGCAACATCGTGCTGATCAACGGCGTTCCGGGCACGTCCGTGGACCGCGCGCGCACCGAAGCGGCAAAGGCCGTGTTCGCGAAATATCCGGGCATCAAGGTCGTCGCCGAAGGCACGGGCATGTGGAGTCAGGCCACGGCCAAAACCGAATTGTCGAAGATTCTCGCGACGAACAGCTGGGACAAGATCGACGGCCTGTGGATGCAGGTCGGCTGCTTCACGGCGGCGTCGATGCAACTCGATGCCGGTGTTGCCGAAGACAAGATCAAGCCGTGCGCGGGCGAATCGTCCAACGGTCACCGCGTGCAGATGCTGCCGCCGGGCGAAGTGAAAGGGCAGGGCGCGTACCGTTCGATCGGCTATCGCTCGATTTCGTATGGCGCGCCGCCGTACTCCGGCGCGATGGCGCTCAAGATGGCCGTGCAGAAGCTCGACGGCAAGGACTTCCCCCAACGCATCACGCTCAAGCTGCCGCTCGTCGAAACCCCGCAGTCGAAGCTGTGCAAGACCGGCAGCATCGACGAACTGAAGACGGGCTGCACGGCCTTCACGCCGGACAAGGTGCCGCCGGGCTGGTTCGCCGACATCTACTCCGACGACACGAAGGAGGTCGGCTTCAATGCGGCGCTTACGGGCAATCAGGACTGAGGCGTCATCATGCTCGACGCATCGCTCGCCATCGACCTGTCGAACGTGACGAAGCGCTTCGGCGCAACGGTCGCGCTCGACGCGGCGTCGTTCCGTGTCAAGCGCGGCGCCGTGCACGCGTTGCTCGGTGAGAACGGCGCGGGCAAGTCCACCACCGTCAAACTGCTGTCAGGTTTGATGCAGCCGGATGCGGGCGACATCCGCGTGATGGGTCGCGACCTGACGATGCGCGGTCCCAGGGACGCGCACCGTGCGGGCGTGCAGACCGCGTTTCAGGAGATGACGCTCGTGCGCGATCTCACGGTCGCGCAGAACCTGCTCATGTCGTACGAACCGACGGGGCTGCTCGGGCGCATTAGAAAGCGCGAGGCGCAGCGCATCGCGCAGGACTGGCTCGAGAAGCTCGAACTCGCCGACGTGCGCCCCGGCGCGTATATCCGCGATCTGGCCTTGCCGGTGCGGCAGAAGATCGAGATCGCGAAGGCGATCGTGCGGAGCCCGCAAGTCCTGCTGCTCGACGAACCGACGTCGTCGCTGTCGGGCGCGGACGTGGCGTGGCTCGCGCGCCGTATCGACGCGTTGAAGGCGAGCGGCGTCACGTTCGTGTTCATCTCGCATCGCATGCAGGAAGTGCGCGAGTTCTGCGACAGCCTGACGGTGTATCGCAACGGCCGCGACGTCGGCGCGTTCGACACCGCCGACATCTCCGACGACGAAGTGATCCGCCTCGTGATCGGCCGCTCGATGGACGCGAAGTATCCGCCGAAAGTCGCGCTGCCCGCGCTCGCGCGGGATCAAACGCGGCCGCCCGCAATCGAAGCGCGCCGGATCCGCGTGGACGGTGTGGTGACTGATTTCGACCTGACGCTGAAGGCCGGCGATGTGCACGGCGTCGCGGCGTTGCAGGGCATGGGGCAACGTGAATTGTTCGAGGCGCTGTTTGGCGCGACGTACATCGACGACGGTGAAATCCGCATCGACGGCAAGCCGGTCACGCTCACATCGACCGCCGATTCGTTGAAGGCCGGCGTATCGACGAGCTTTCTACCTGAGGACCGCAAGACCGAAGGGCTGTTCCTGCGCCTGCCCGGCGGCGAGAACGTGTCGCTGCCGGTAATCGGGCGTTACGCGCGCTTTGGCCTGATCGAGCGCAAGCGCGAGCAGGCCGCGATCCGCAAATCGCTTGCACAGATGGAAGTGAACCCGCGTGCGCTGTACAAGCCGTGCCTGTCCTTCTCTGGCGGCAACCAGCAGAAGATCGCGATGGCGAAGTGGATGCTGACGCAAAGCCGCGTGTGGCTGATGTTCGATCCGACGCGCGGCATCGACGTCGGCACCAAGCACCAGATTTTCGTGCTGATGCGCGCTTTTGCGGCGGCGGGCGGCGCCGTGCTGTTCTATTCGACCGATGTTCCCGAACTCGTCAATGTGTGCGACCGCGTATCCGTGATGTATCGCGGCCGCAATGTCGGCGAGCTGTCCGGCGAGGCGCTCACGGAAGAGAACGTGATGCGCAAGATGCTTTCGAGCTGAGAGGTTTGGGTCATGAAGATTGCCATTGCGTCGCCCGACAGCGAGATCGTGCGGCCAGGCGCGCGCGTGGGATGGGGCGCGCGCGTCGATCATCATCGCGGGCTGATTATCGCGGTCAGTGCGCTCCTTGCGATGCTCGTCGCCTGGGCCGCACTGTCGGCTACGCCGGTCGGTCTCTACGATATCGGTTCCGTCATCTCCAGCGCGACGACGCTCGCGCTCGCCGCGATTGGGCAGACCATCGTCGTGCTCTCGGGCGGTTTTGATTTGTCCGCGTCGGCGGTCGTGTCGCTCGCCAACGTGCTCGCAGTGCGTCTCGTGCAAGGCACGCCGCTCGAACAATGGGCGGGCGCGGCGGTGATTCTTGCAATCGGCGGCGGCATCGGCCTTGTGAACGGCGCGCTGATCGCGTGGTTCCGCCTGCAATCGATCGTGGTTACGCTCGCGACGATGTTCATGGTGCAGGGCTTGACGCTGCTGATCCAGAACAAACCGGGCGGTAGCGTCGGCGATCAGTTCGGCGCGTTCGTCACGTCGGATCTGATTGCCGGGAAGCTGCCGATGTCCGCGGGCGTTTTGATCGCCGCGCTGCTGGTCTGGTCGTTTATCCGTCGCACGCGTTTCGGCGTCGGTCTGTACGCACTCGGCAGCGATCCGGACAGCGCGTACGCCAACGGCATGCCGGTCACGCGCTATCGCATCGCGACGTACGCGCTCGCGGGCATGTTTTACGCGGCGGCGGGGTTGTATGTGTCGGCGCAGACAGGCTCCGCCGATCCGCTCGTGGGCCGCCCGCTGCTACTGTCGATGTTCACGGCCGTGGTGCTCGGCGGAACGCTGCTCGGCGGCGGGCGTGGCGGATGCGTCGGCACGGTATTCGCTGCTATGACGTTGATGATCACGGTGAACATTCTGCTCGTGCTGAACGTGTCGGCGTTCTTTACGACCATCGCCGAAGCCGTGATTCTGATTCTCGCCGTGCTCGGCTCGTCGATCGGCAAGCAATCGGCCGCACATGAATGTGCGCGTCACGCGGCGCTCTGGCTCAAGGCGATGCGAACCGGCACGCGCGCGCGGGACGACGCTCGCGCGCGGCGCGTGTCGTTCGAAGTGGACGGCTTTCGCGCAATCGAGAACACCGAACTCAAGGGACGCGCGATTTCCGACTGGATCGAGCGCAATCGCGAATGGGTGAAGTACGTCGTGCCCGCGTATTTGCTGTTCTTCGCAGTGGTGGTGATCACCGGCTTCGTGTATGGGCCGGCGGTGCTGGCGAGCGCGAACTTCTACAGCAGCCTGCTCACGCTCACGCTGTTCCTCGCGATCCTCGGCCTCGGGCAAGGCGCGGTGATCCTGACAGGCGGACTCGACCTGTCGATGCCCTGGCTCATCACGCTCTCCGGCGTTCTCCTGACAGGCCTCACGCATGGCGCGAACGAAGCGGCAACATGGGCCGTGCCCGTCGTGCTCGGCGTGGGCGTCATCGTCGGCGGGTTCAACGGCGTGGGTGTCGTGATGCTCGGCCTGCCGCCGATCGTCGTGACGCTCGCCGCCAACGGCCTGCTGCAAGGCCTCACGCTGATCTACTGCAACGGCTCGCCGCAAGGCTGGTCGCCATCCGCGATCAGCGAATTCACCAACGGCAGGCTCGGGCCGTTGTCGCTCGCCGCGTGGAGCGTGCCGGTGTTCCTTGCAATCGCGCTGTTGCTGCTGCACCGCACGCCGTTCGGTCGGCGCGTGTACGCGGTCGGCAATTCGCCGGTTGCGGCGAAACTCTCTGGCGTGCGCGTCGGCACCACGCTGATCGCGGTGTACTGCCTCTCGGGACTCTGCTCGGCGCTCGTCGGTCTGCTGCTCGCCGGCTTCAGTTCGCAGGCGTTTCTCGGCATGGGCGATCCGTATCTGCTGCCGTCGATCGCGGTCGTGGTCGTGGGCGGCGCGCTCATCACCGGCGGACGCGGGCACTATCTCGGTGTGTTCGGCGGCGCACTTCTGCTGACCGCACTCGGTACGCTGCTCGCGGGCACGACAGTGCCGCCCGCCGTGCGCGACATCATCAACGGGCTCGTCGTGCTGGCGGCCGTCATCATGCTGCGCGACAAGCGCGCATAACCACTGAGGTAACACGCATGCAGACGAAAACGACAGCGGTGATCGGTTCGGGGCGCATCGGCCGCGCGTGGGCGATCGTGTTTGCGCGCAGCGGCTTCGACGTGAAGATTCACGATGCGTCGGACGATATGCTCAAGGGCGCGATTCCCGCGATCCGCGAAAGCGTGGAGGACCTCGCATCGTTCAACCTGATCGACGAGCCGGTGGATGCGATCGTCGCGCGCATTACGCCGTGTACGACACTTGCCGCAACCGTCGCGGACGTGGATCTCGTGCAGGAGAACATCGCGGAAATCGTCGATGCGAAGCGCGTGCTGTTCGCCGAACTCGATCGCCTGACGAAGCCCGATGCGCTGCTCGCCAGTTCGACGTCGGGCCTGCCGGCCTCGACATTTACCGAAGGATTGCAGGGCCGCGCGCGCTGCCTCGTCGCACATCCCGTGAACCCGCCGTCGCTCGTGCCGCTCGTCGAGTTGTGCGGTGCGCCGTGGACGTCGGCGCACACGCTGCAACGCGCGCGTACTTTCTATGAAGCGGCAGGGCAGAAGCCCGTCACGGTCGATCGCGAAATCTCGGGCTTTCTGCTGAACCGCCTGCAAGGCGCGGTGCTCGATGAAGCGCTGAGTCTCTATGAACAGGGCTATGCAAGCGCCGCCGATCTCGACACCGTGATGCGCGACGGCCTTGCGATGCGCTGGTCGTTCATGGGGCCGTTCGAGACTATCGACCTTAACGCGCCGGGCGGCGTCGTGGACTATGCGTCGCGCTACGGCGGCACGTATCGCAGCATCGCGGCGACGCGCATGCCATTCGACTGGCCCGCCGCCACGCTCGATAAGCTCGATGCAGAGCGCCGCGCGGTGCTGCCGCGCGAACGGATCGAGGAGCGCAGCCGCTGGCGGGATCGCCGGCTGATGGCGCTGCTTGCTCATCGGCGCGCGCTGAAGGACGAGGAGTGATCCGCGGAGCATACGCACATCGCGCCAACATCGCATCAACATCGCATCAACATCGCATCGACAAGGAGACAACGATGCCCGAAAGACGCTTGCTCGTGGATGCGAACAACCACCTCGGCGAAGGCCCGCTGTGGGACGTGAAGGAGGACAGGCTGTACTGGATCGACAGCACGGCCGCGGAAATCTACAGTTGCCGCGCCGACGGCAGTGACGTCAAGCGCTTTTTCGTGCCGCGTCATATCGGCTCGATGGCGCTGCGCGAGCGGGGCGGCGCGGTTGTCGCGCTCGCCAACGGCCTGCATTTCTACGACTTCGACGCGCAGACCGTGCAGTTCATCGCCGACCCGGAGAGCGACGATCCCGAGACGCGCTTTAACGACGGCAAAGTGGACCGGCGCGGGCGCTTCGTTGCGGGCACGATGTCCTACGATTTCGACCGCTACGACGCCGATCGCGGCCAGCGCTCCACGCGCAGCGGCGGCCTGTATCGCCTCGATACCGACGGCACGCTCGCGCAGCTCGATTCGGGCATCAGCTGCTCGAACGGACCGTGCTGGAGCCCGGACAATCGCACGCTGTACTTCACGGACACGTACAGCAAGGAAATGTACGCGTACGACTACGACATCGAAACGGGCGCGGCGACCAATCGCCGCCTCTTCGTGTCGGCGCGCGACATGGCAGGCACCTTCGACGGCGCGACGGTCGACGAAGAAGGCTACATCTGGTCGGCGCTGGTATTCGGCGGGCGCATCGTGCGCTTCTCGCCCGACGGCAAGCTGGATCGCGTCGTCGAATTTCCCGTGCGCAACCTGACGAGCGTGATGTTCGGCGGCCCGAACCTGGACACGCTTTATGTCACGACGATGGGTCGCCCGATGTGGGGGATTCCGCAAAAGGAGCGCGACAAGGGCGGATTGTTCGCGGTGAGCGGGCTCGGCGTGCGGGGTCTGCCGGAGCCGCGTTTTGCCGGATGACGGCAGCCCACGCCGACATGGGCCCTGGTCTTCGAAAGACGGGGCTTACGACGTCGCGTCGCGCGGTCTTGCCGCCCAATAGCCGTTCCGCGCATCGGGATAGTGCTGTGGGCGACGGCTGCTTCGTGAGGCGACGAGCGCGGCTTCACGCTTACCCGTAATGGCGATGAAGAAATGAAGCCAATCGACAACGTGTCTTTATCAAGCTGAAAGCCCCGGTGGCCGTTAACCGTTATCCGTTGGCAGTTTCAGCGCAGTGGCGACCACGGTTCAGGCAAGCAAATAGTCGACGTCGCGTTCTCTATCTGCTGGGGGCCGCCTTTGGGCGGCCAAAGTCCTTCCGCGTAGTGGTGCTTTCTCAGCGCCATCCGCTCTTCCAGACTGGAAAATCCCCAGATGTGGACGATGCGGGGCGGTCCATCGAGCGAATACATATTGGCGATCAGGTGAGAGGTATACGCTTGCGCAGGACCGATCGCCTGCTGCCACGCGGCGATGGTTGGCGCGATTCCTCCCGGCTTTAACCAGTAGCGCCGAATTTCGTAAAACTCGCCGAACGTCGACGGCGTGATTTCCGGCAAAAAAGAAAACAGCGCATAACTTTCCATGCTCAGGTGGATATCGGTACCTGCGATGTTCCAGGACCGTTCATTCAGCAACGTGCGGTTGCGTTCTCGCTGCATTTCGTCGATCGTTTCGAAGCCGCGTAAGACGACAATGCGCGACAGTTCGCCGATCTCTGTCCGCCATGCGCCGAGCAGGCGCCCAACGGCGTCGCCATGCGAGACCCAGCCATGTGCGCCGGCCGAGACGGCGTCCTGTTCCAGAAGCGGACACGATAGCGTTGTCAATTCGTACAACATGTCGGAACTCCGTTTGCAATTGACCGAGCCCAGTCGCGACGATGGCGGGCAGCGTACAGCGCACCTTATTCTTAAACCATGACTTGATAAACAGGCGTCGCGTTGCGACAGAACCAACTAGCGTTGAGGAATGGACCTTCTCAAGCGATGACCGTCTTCGTTGGCGCGGTCAAAACTGGAGGGCTGACGGCGGCGGCCGCGTGCGACCTGTCGCCGACCAGGGTGGGATATCCCTAGGCGCTGGAAAGCCGGCTCGGCACGCCGCTCATTCATCGAACGACGCGCAAACAGCGGATCAGCGAGTTCGCACGGACATTACGAACACTGGGTCGACATCTCCTCATCGACGCGCCTCGCCGCACCTGCTGCTCACTTGCCGCCAGTCACATCGAGGAATGTGCCGGTGACAAACGAAGCCTCGGCGCTCGCAAGCCATAAAATCGCCCGCGCCACCTCTTCAGGTTGACCGCCTCTTCCCATTGGAATCGAGTCCTTGACGCGATCCACCCGCCCCGGCTCGCCGCCGCTAGCATGCATGTCAGTGTAGATGTGCCCCGGGCGAATACAGTTGACGCGTATCCCCTCCCGCGCGACTTCCTTGGCGAAGCCCGTAGTGAAGGTCTCGACGGCACCCTTCGACGCAGCGTAGTCGACATATTCATTTGGGCTGCCGAGCCGCGCGGATGCCGATGAGATGTTGATCACGGACCCGCCCCGCCCGTTGTGACGATACGACATGCGCTTCGCTGCCTGTTGTGCGCAGAGGATCGGGCCTATCGAGTTGACCGCGAAGATTCGCTGCATCCGCTGGAATTCGAGATCCTCCAGTCGGGACTGCTGTGCAATGATCGCGGCGTTATTCACGAGCACATCGATCCTGCCGAACTTCCGGTCAATAGCGGTGAATAACTCGGCGATCTGCTCGGGATCAGCGCTGTCCGCGCGCATGGCTAAAGCCCGGCGCCCGAGAGCTTCGACGTCAGCCGCTACTGCAAGGGCGGCGGATTCGTCGGAGACGAAGCTTATCGCTACATCGTAACCTTGTGCGACAGCGAGCCGCGCAGTCGCCGCGCCCACGCCACGGCCTCCGCCGGTTATCAGAATCAACGGGGCCTGAGAAACAGTATTCATCTAGCGAACCTCCATGCGATGGTGAGATATGGATTCAGGCTAAGACCGACCTGATGCTGGCGGTTCATTGCCGGCTTGCTCGCGCCGCACCGCCTGGTGATTGCACGAGCGCATTGTCGGTGTCGCCATAGTTGCGCTCGTGTGACGGCTTTCATCGAAATGCGTTCCGGCTGGCCTGGACAACCGACGGAGCGCGTCGCGAAAAAACTCACGTCGTGCGCAGGTGCGGACGAAGAGCGAGCGCTAGTGGCAAGATGGCCAGCGCCGTGGCCGCTGTCGCAAGAGTGGCACCCTGTACGCCGATCTGGTCGCCCAGAAGACCGTAAGCCACCGGAGAGAGCGCTCCCGAAGCGATGGTGCCGGTATAAAAGAGCGCAAACGCCCGCTCAGTACGTTCAATCGAGCTAAGCTCGGGCACCGTTCCGTAAAGGACGGACGACGTGCCGTTGAGCATTGCGCCAAGCAGCGGCAGCAAGATCAGAGCGGGCGTCAGTGGTAAGCCAATCACGGCAAGAATCAACGCTGCCGTACCGCCTTCGGTTGCGAGCACCGTTCCGATCACGCCCATGCGCGCGCCGAGCCAGCCACACACGAACTTGCCGGCGGCGCCGCCGATGAAAACGAGCGCGAGCGCGGTGCCGATCATCGGTTGCGAGATGCCTTTCGCTTTCAGCAGAAATGGCAGGAAGGTCAATAATCCCATACGCACGGCTGTGTCTAGCACGCCGATCGTGAAGAGCAGTGAGAAGCCCGATCGCGAACCGTTGCCGTTCTGGCTCGATGCTTCTTCTATGGAAGACTCGGCCTTCGGCATCGACGGGAGAAAAAGTGCGATCACCGCTGCGACCACAACACCAACGGCCGACACGGCCCACAGCGCGTGGCGCCACGGCATGATGGTAATCAGAAGCGAGATGGCAGCCGGAAGCGCGGATTTTCCAAGGTCGCCTGAAAAATTGTAGATGCTGAGCGGCCCTCGCGCGTTGCGTCCATACACGCGCGAGACGGCTCCTGAAGCCAGAGGATGTTGCGTGCTGGAGCCGGCTCCGGAGATGGCGAGCGCGACGCATAAACCGAACAGGCTTCCTGACATGCCCGCGGCGGCATACCCGAGCGCGGCGAGAAGCGTGCCGAACGCGAGTGTCGCACGCGTGCCGAACAGGTGTGCGAGGCGTCCCGCAGGCAATTGCAGCGTGGCCATTGTGCCCGCATAGACCGCGCGCAAAATAGCCAGCGCACCGTAGTTGAGTCCAAAGTCCGTCTGCCACACGGGCAGCAAGGCGTAGATCATGTCGGTGTACCCGTCGTGCAGCGCGTGCGCTGTGCACGAGAGCCATAACACGCGCTTGCGTGATACCGGGGTCGACTGACCGGGTCCTTCGGCTATGCCCGTCGTTGGAGAAGAGAAAGAGAAAAGTCTCATGGTTCAGTTGGATCGCACAGGCGGGGTCTTGGCGACACTTCGCGTATTTCGTTGCAGAAGACCCATAGTCTAGGTCCGCCCAGAACGTGCTACAACTGACGTAAAATTGAGTCAGACGGGAGGAAAAGTCACCCTATGGGCGCAGACAAACGCACAGACAAGCGCACCGACAAACGCACGGATAAAGACGCGGAAAAGCTGCCGCCATTAAATGCATTGCGGCACTTCGAGGCGGTCGCCCGCCTCGGCAGTTTCGCGGCCGCGGCGAGCGATCTGCACATCACGCACTGGGCGGTCGGCAAACAGATCCGATTGCTGGAGGACTGGTTCGGTGTTCCGCTCTTTGAGCGCCGCTCACGCGGCGTCGTTCCTACTGACGAAGGCGCTGCTCTGCTCAATGATGTCAAAGGGGCTTTTGCGCGCCTGAGCGGTTCGGTCACGCGGCTGCGCCACGATTCCATCACCCGTCGTATAACGGGTGTGCTGCGCGTGAATACGCTGGCGAGCTTCGCTCTGTGCTGGCTGATACCGCGCATTGCGGACTTCCAGGCTCGCTACCCGGACATCGATGTGCGGCTCTCGACAACATCGCGCAGGCTGCGCTATGTCAGTGACGCATTCGACGTGGGCGTGCGCTCGGGGCCCGAGGACGCAGCAGGCGTCATATCAACGACGTTAATGCCCGACTTGCGCTTGCCCGCCTGTAGCCCAGCGGTGCTGCAAAGCGACCCGATCAGGACGGTCGCCGATTTGCGAAATCACACGCTCCTTCACTCGACGAGCACTCGCACAGCCTGGCCCGACTGGTTACGGGAAGCCGGCGCGCCGGGCCTGCAGGGTGCCCGGCATCTGTACTTCGATCATGTTTTTCTTCAACTGGGCGCGGCTGCTGCGGGCCTCGGTGTGACGCTGGCATCGCTGCCGCTCATTGAGCGCGAGATCGCAACGGGGCGTCTTGTGTGTCCGATATCAGAGCCGGCGTGGCGCGGACCCGATTACACGTTGGTCGTGAACACCGATCGCGCGGACGATGACGCAGTCGTCGCATTCAAGAAGTGGATCATGGCGACTGCGGCGCAAGATCCGGTAGGGCTGACTGGAAGCGAACCGGTAAAAAAAGTTCGTCGAACTACGCTGCGCACTGAACCATCAGTGCGCTAGTTCTGCCTGCAAAAAACTGCCTGATCTCGCCCAGGAGCAGGCGTGCGCGCGCGTGTGAGTAGAATCATCGATCATCGGCTCAAGAGAATGGATGTCATCAGATTTCGCGAGGCACAAGAAAATGAAAGTGACGATTGCGTACATCGAAGAACCGCCGTTCGGTTGGGCCGAAGCAAATGGTATGGCTACAGGTGCTGACATTGATCTTGCCGACGCGGTTCTTCGGGCGATCGGTGCCACCCGGATCGAGCATCGGCTGACGACGTTCAGTGAACTGCTGCCCGGCGTCGCAGCCGGCCGTTGGGATATGAACGTTCCGCTCTTCGTTACACCAGAGCGCGCCAGTCTGGTCGCGTTCAGCGTCCCCGTGTGGGCGATAGGTGACGGGTTCCTGGTTCGGGCCGGAAATCCAGAAGCGCTCAACAGCTATGCGTCATTCGCCAAACGCCGCGATGCGCGCCTCGGAATCATCGCCGGTCAGGTGCAACACGAGTCGGCGAGAGGCGCAGGCGTAGGCGAGGACCAGATAACCATCTTCGAGCATCAGGCGGACGCTATCGAAGCGGTTCGCTCGGGGGCGATCGATGCATATGCGAGTACCGCGTTGGGAAATCGCATACTCGCGGATCGTATTGGCGGTTCGGTGCTCGAGGCAGTGGAGCACAGCCCGGGAATGAATGGCAAGCAGCAAAAGCTCCCACTAGGAGCATTCTCGCTAAACAGAAGAAACAGCGATCTGCTCGATGCGGTAAACGCGCAACTTCGTTCGTATCTAGGCTCGCCCGACCATCGCGCTCGCATGGCGAGATTCGGCCTGGCACACAACGAGATTGATCCCGCTCTCGGCTGTTAAGTACGGTACTTGCTTCGACCACGAGCCGGCGTTCACCCGTCGAAAAGCTTGCCGACGACTTACGCCGTTGTTTCCTCCGGCAGACGTAGCCCGACGAGAACTCATTCGGCATCAGCTTTCAGTGCCTTTCAACCTCGGCACTCAGAACGCGCTGGACCGATAGCTTTTCCTGACACGTTCGTACCGCGACTGAGGATGACGGTGCGATATGAAGTCAATGTTTGCGTTGTAGAGACTGGACAGCGACAGACATCTCTCTGCGCACAAGAAGCTGCTTTGCGCCTGGCTGTCGATTAATCCATTCGTATTTCCCTTGGCCCTGCACGCTGCCGACGTCAATAGTTTTCATGACGATTCTCTGTCGACTGAACGAGAGTTCGTCTGCACCGCGTAAGCCGTAAATCCCACATATTCAGTTTGTCGATTCGCTGGCCTGACGGTCCCCTAACACAGCATCCCAACAGTCGGACTAGTTAGGGGTATACATGGATTAGGAGGCGCAACCGCGTTGCACTAACATTTTCGGTACTACACGGCGCGTATCGAGCACTTTCAGATCGGGGTTGCACGTCTTCACGCCCGAGTCCCGCGTTTCCCAGCACTCCGCTGCCGTCCAGCATCTGCATGCGATCGACTCAACGTCGACCGCACCGACCTACGAAGAAAAGAACCGGAGGACGAGAATGGCACAGCAACGTGATGACGATCAGGAACAAGGCCTTAACGGATTCAGCGCGGCGCGGCGCGCGCTGATGCAGGGCACGGGACTAGGCGCGGCGCTTTCCCTGATGGGCGGGCTAAGCGGTGCGGGCGGGCTGATCGGTACCGCGCAGGCGGCGGAGGCAGCTTTCCCCGCGCACAAGAAGTGGAGGATCGTGTTCGTCAATCACGTCACCACCAACCCGTTCTTCGTGCCGACGCAGTACGGCATTCAGGATGCCTGCTCGCTGCTCGGCATGGATTATCAGTGGACCGGCTCGGCCACTTCGGACGCGGGCGAAATGGTCCGCGCCGTGAACTCGGCGATTGCCGCAAAGGCCGACGCCATCGCTGTGCCGATCGTCGATCCGAACGCCTTCGACAAGCCTATCCAGGCCGCGCTCGACGCCGGCATTCCGGTGTTCGCCTATAACGCCGACGCGCCGCGCGGCAAGAAGAATCCGCGCCTTGCGTATATCGGCCAGGACCTGTATCTCTCGGGCTACCAGATGGGCGAGCGCATCGTGAGTCTGATCGACAGCGGCATGGTCGGGCTTTTCATTGCAACACCGGGGCAGCTCAACATCCAGCCGCGCCTCGACGGTGCGAGCGACGCCATCAAGAAGTCCGGCAAGAAGATCGACATTCAGACCGTGGCCACGGGCGCGACGGTCAATGAGGAGCTATCGAAGATCAAGTCGTTCTATCTGGGCCACCAGGACCTGAAGGGCATGTTCGCCGTCGATGCGGGCAGCACGCAGGGCGTCGCCCAGGTGATGAAGGAATCGAACCTTCCGTCGAAGGGCGTACACGGTGGCGGCTTCGACCTCCTGCCGACCACGATCCAGCTCATCCACGAAGGCTTCCTCGACTTCACCATCGATCAGCAGCCGTACGTGCAGGGTTTCTATACGGTGATGCAGGCGTTCGTGTTCCTGTCCTCGGGCGGGCTGGTCGGACCGGCCGACACCAATACCGGCCTGAAATTCGTGACGAAGGATACCGTCGAGCCCTACCTCAAAACCTCGACACGCTATGAAGGCAAGACCACCAAGCCGCAAATCGTTCCGATGAGCGGCGCAATCAGGTCGTGATGGATACGGTGAACGAAGCCAGCAAGCTCGAAGCGGCCCGCGCGCCCCGACGCGCGGGAGTTTCATTTGCATCGCACTGGGCGGCCGAGCTGCGTATCCTGCTCGTGGCCGTATTGCTGGCCGCCTACTTTGAATTCGCGAACCACGATTTCCTGCTCAGCAACGCGAGCCTCGTCAACCTTTCGCAGTTCATCGCGCCGGTGGCGATCATCGCGTTCGGCGAAATCATGTTGATGATCGGCGGCGACATCGATCTCTCGGCAGGCATGGTGTTCGCGTTTGCGCCGTTCATGATGGTGTTCGCGAACGACGCAGGCGCGCCCATGTGGCTCGCGCTGATTGCGGGGCTCGTGGCCGCGGCGATCGTCGGCTTCGTGAACGGCGCCGTGACGGTGTGGCTGCGGCTGCCCTCGTTCGTCACTACGCTCGGCACGCTCTTTCTCATCAACGGCATCACACTCACCGTGTCGCGCGGCACGCCCGCGCCCACGCCGGGATCGCCTGTGTTCTCGGCGTTCATGGGTGGGTGGGGCTACAGCGAGATCATCTGGACAGCGGCGATCGCCTTCGCGATGCATGTGCTTTTGCGACATACCCGCTGGGGCCTGCATACTCAGGCGGCGGGCGCGAATCCACTCGGCGCGAGCGAGGTCGGCATTCATGTGAACCGGCTGCGCCTCGGTAACTTCATGCTCGCCGCCGTGCTGGCGGGCTTCACCGGCATTCTCGAAGCCTTTCGCATTACCTCGATCGACCCGCAGGCCGGCGGCAATCAGATCATGTTCCTTGCCGTGGCCGCCGCCGTGATCGGTGGCACTCCGCTCACGGGCGGCTCGGGCACGATCGTGGGCGGGCTCATTGGTGCGGCTGTGCTCGGCATTCTCAACGACGGCTTCACGCTCATCGGCATCAACGCGTTCACGTTCAACATTATTCTCGGCGCCGCGATTCTGGCGGCGATGATCTTCAATATCCACGTCGGGCGCATTCGCCGTAAGGCAGGGCGCTGATGGACGAATCGCAAACCGCCTCCCCGGGCGCCAATGCCACGCCCGATGCGCCGCTCGCGCTGCGCGGCGAGAACCTTGTCAAACGTTTCGGCGCGGTGACCGCGCTCGACGGCGTCTCGCTTACGCTCGGCAAGGGCGAAATTCTGGGCGTGCTGGGCGACAACGGCGCGGGCAAGTCCACGCTCGTCAAGATCCTCACGGGCTTTCATCAGCAAACGGCCGGAGCGCTCTACATCGACGGCCCCGAGACGCTGTTGCGCTCGGTCGATCATGCGCGTTCACTCGGTATCGAATGCGTCTATCAGGATCTCGCGCTCGCGAATTCCCTGAGCATTTACCACAACATGTTTTTGAATCGCGAGATCGTGCGGCGTGGACCGTTCAGGCTGCTCGACCACAAACAGATGCGCGAGCGCGCGGCGCAATGTCTCGACGATATCGGCGTGCACGTGCCTTCGGTGGATTTGCCCGTGGAGCGTCTTTCGGGCGGCCAGCGTCAAGCCATCGCCGTCGCGCGCGCCGTGTATTCCAATGCGAAGATCCTGTTGCTCGACGAGCCGCTCGCCGCGATGGGCGCACGCGAGGCGGGGCTCATCATCGAGCTCCTGATGCGCTTGAAGGAAAAGGGCGGGCTTTCCATCATCATGATCATGCACAACTATGCGCAGACGCTCGATATCGCCGATCGCATCATGTTGATGCAGCGAGGCCGGGTGACCTACGAGCAGAAGAGTGCGCTTACTTCCGTGTCGGAGCTCATGGATATCGTGCGGCGCGAGTACCGGGCAATGCGCGCCGCTGGCGCGCGTTAGGCCCGTCAAGCAGAGTGGATGTCTTGCCTCGCCGCGACTGGGAATCGAGACTGCTCCCCTTTTCACATATATTTCTCAATGTGATTGAGTTGCTGGATGCACGCAAGTTGACCGACCGCGGTCGATGCCCGCTGCGCTGTCGCCATGCCGCAGATCACAGAGATGTCCGATAGAGCAGCCGAACGACGCCGCTTCATTGAACAATAGATCGCCGGTTCCGGTCGTGCCGTCGGCGTGATAAAGATAGTGATGGTCTGCGCATGTCGTCACGCCCGGCAATGGCGAATGCGGTTTTCGCGGCGACGGCAACGAGGATGAGAGCGACGCCGATGGGCCCTCTCACCTCGTTATCGAGCGAGCTTTACAAATCTCCGGATTACATGGCAATGACGGATTCGGACGAGTCCCACGTGTAGTCGAGTGCTTCGGCCACCTCGCGGCAAGTTACTTTTCCAGCAGCGACGTTCAGGCCATTGCGCAGGTGCGGGTCGTCCTGCAACGCACGGCGCCAGCCTTTGTTCGCGATCTGAAGCGCAAAAGGCAAGGTCGCGTTGTTTAGTGCGTAGGTCGATGTGCGCGGCACGCCGCCCGGCATATTGGCGACGCAGTAGTGCACGATGTCGCCCACCATGTACGTCGGCTCTGCATGAGTCGTGGGCCTTGCCGTCTCACAGCAGCCGCCCTGGTCGATGGCCACGTCCACGATTGCCGAGCCCGGTTGCATCGCATCGATCATCGCGCGGGTCACGAGTTTGGGCGCCGCCGCGCCCGGGATCAGCACGCCGCCGACTACGAGGTCGGCTTCGAGCACGTGCTTCTCGACATTGTCCTGGTTCGAAAACACGGTGGTGACGCGCGCGCCGAGCAAACGGTCCATGCGGCGCAGCGCGTCCAGATTGCGGTCGATGACCACGACCTGCGCGCCCGTCCCGACCGCGATTTGCGCTGCATTGGAGCCGACTACACCCGCGCCCAGGATCACGATCTTCGCCGGTGGCACGCCGGCGACACCGCCGAGCAGAATACCCTTGCCACCGTGCGCACGTTCGAGGCAGTAAGCGCCCGCCTGAATGGACATGCGCCCGGCGACTTCGGACATCGGTGCAAGCAGCGGCAGTCCGCCGCCGGATTGAGTGACGGTCTCATAGGCAATGCACACGGCCTTGCTCTTCATGAGGTCGGCACATTGCTCGGGGTCCGGTGCAAGGTGCAAATAGGTGAAAAGAATCTGACCGTCGCGCAGCATGGCACGCTCGCCGGCTTGCGGCTCCTTGACCTTGACGATCATGTCGGCCTTGGCAAAGACATCTTGCGCGCGCAGCGCGATCTGCGCGCCGGCCTTTTCATAGACGGCATCCGACGCGCCAATGCCATTGCCCGCGCCGGTTTCGACCGTCACGGCGTGACCGTGCGCCACCATTTCGCGGACAGACGACGGAGTCAATCCCACGCGGTATTCGTGGTTCTTTATTTCCTTTGGAACGCCTATAAGCATGTCATCCTCCAGTTGCGGAAAAGCGCAAAAGCGATTTATTCAATGCGGTGCGGCAGTGTCGCCTTTGCGTCACCAGGGCAACGAGTATGTCTTGGTGTTGGTGAAGCTCTTGATTGCTTCCTGCACGCCCTCCTTGTAGCCGAGCCCGGAGTCTTTCACGCCGCCAAACGGCGTGAGTTCGAGCCGGTAACCCGGCACCTCGCGCACATTGACGCTGCCCACTTCCAGTTCGGTGATGAAGCGGGTGATGTAGTCGAGACGGTTGGTGCAGACCGAAGACGACAGCGCGTAGTCGGTGCTGTTCGACATCTGGATCGCCTCGTCGATATTCCTGAAACGCAGGATAGGCGATACGGGTCCAAAGGTCTCGTACTTGACGAGTGGCATGTCGGGTGTAATGCGATCGACGACGGTGGGTGCATACAGCGCACCTTCACGCTGGTTGCCCGTGAGCAGGCGCGCGCCGCGCGCCACAGCGTCGTTGACCTGGCGCTCGCAGAACTGCGCGGCGGCCTCGTCGATGAGCGTGCCCATGTCGACGGTGCTATCGGCTGGATTGCCATGTTTCCACGCACGCGTTTTCTCCACGACGAGATCGGTGAAGCGATCTGCGACGGCTTCGTGAACCAGCATACGCTTGATCGCCGTGCATCGCTGCCCCGAGTTTTTGTAGGAACCCGAAACGGCGAGCGAGCTTGCTTCGTCGAGGTCGGCGTCTTCCATGACGATGATCGGATCGTTGCCGCCGAGCTCCAGCACGGCTCGCCGATACCCCATACGCGCCGCGATGGACTTGCCGATCGACACGCCGCCCGTGAACGTAATCAGATCGACCGCAGGATTCGTGATCAGTTCGTCAGCGATCACGGCCGGGTCGCCTGTCACGACCTGCAGCATCTGCGGGGGCAAGCCTGCTTCGTAGAGAATATCCGCGAGCAGATAGCACGACAGCGGCACTTTTTCGGAAGGCTTCACGACGATGCGGTTGTTGGTCGCAATCGACGGCACGATCTTGTGCGCGACCTGATTCATCGGGTGATTGAACGGTGTGATGGCGGAGATCACGCCGAGCAGCGGCTCGCGCTGCGTGTACACGCGCCGCTTCTTGCCATGCGGCGTGAGATCGCACGAGAAAATCTGCCCGTCGTCTTTCAGCACTTCGCCAGCACCGAACCCGAGCACATCCGCGACGCGGCCTGCCTCATACGTTGAATCCTTGATGCACAGGCCGGCTTCCGCCGTGATCAGCGCCGCAATCTCGTCGGTGCGCGCGCGCACGGCATCGCCGGCGCGGCGCAGGATCGCCGCGCGGTCGTAACGCGTGAGCGTCGGGCGGTAAGCGCGCGCCACCTCGAACGCGCGCTGCAGATCCTTCAATGTCGCTTTCGGCACCGTGCCGACGAGCGTTCCGTCATACGGATTGCGTACTTCGATCACCTCGTCGCGAACGATCTTTTCTCCGTCGATGCGCAGCGCCTCGTGACGAGGTCCCGCGTGGGCCTTCGTGATATCCGCAATGGCGGTCATGTCCGTTTCCTCTTCACTGAAGGTGGTTGAGTGCGATGTCGATCACGTCGAAGTTGCGCAGACGCGCACGCTGCGCGGCCGACTTCGCGACAGGCCGGCTGAAGATCAGCGGCACGATCTGTTCCGCGAGACCGCCGTGCGAGCGCAGTGGCACATCGAGACCGGACAGGTCATGTTTGATGCGGCGCGTGCCGAGCACCACGTCTTGCGCGGAGATTACGATGAGGTCGCCCATGCGTGCCGGCGGCAACTCGAAGCGGGCGCAACCGTCGGCGCCGGTCAACACGAGTTCGATGCCGGGCTCGGCGGCGAGCTTGCCGGCAATCGCCTCCAGATCCGCGGATTCGGGCAGATACACGGTCGCAAACGAGCCGAGCGCGCCGTGATGAACGACGTAGGGATCGGTGATCGGCAAAATCACGCGGGCCGCGTCTTCGCCGAGCCATTCGTCGAGGCGTTCCTGTAGATAGATCACATTGGGCTCGCCTTCGTCGTTGTGCTTCGCGTTCATGCCGTGATCGGCGGTGATCGCGACGATCGCGCCGAGCTCGTCGAGCCGTTGCAGATAGCTGTCCATCATCTGATAAAACGCGTTTGCGCCGGGCGTGCCGGGCGCGCACTTGTGCTGGACGTAGTCGGTCGTCGACAGGTACATGAGGTCGATCTCGCGTGTCTCCAGCAGGCGCACGCCCGCCGCGAAGACGAACTCGGAAAGCTCCGCGCTGTACACGCTCGGGACCGGTTTGCCGACGAGTTCGATGACCTTGTCGATGCCGTTTTCTTCGACCGAGGCTTCGTCGGCCTTTTCCGATGAAAAGCAGATGCCTTTGAGCCCCTTGCCGAGCAGGCGGCGCAACTTGTCCTTGGCGGTCACGACGGCGACCTTCGCGCCGGCTTCGGCGAAGCGCGCGAGCACGGTCGGCGCGACAAGGTATTTCGGATCGTTCATCAGCACTTCGGTGCCGCTCTCGCGATCGAAAAAATAGTTGCCGCTGATTCCATGCACCGCAGGCGGCACACCCGTCACGATGGACAGGTTGTTCGGGTTCGTGAAGCTCGGCACCACGCATTCGCCCTTGAGGGCGGTGTCGGGATGCAGCAGCTTCCTGATGAATGGCGCGACGCCCGCCGCGGCGGCCATCTCCAGATATTCATATGCGCAGCCGTCCACGCAGACAACCACGACGGGGCGGTGCATCCAGTTGTAGTGACGGCCGTTCACTTCGATAGACCGAGGCATTTCGCTCATGAGACTGCTCCTTTGACCAGGGATAATCCGGGAATTGACGATGCGGCGTTGTGTGGCAATCTGTGGTAATACTTGACATTAAAATTGACTCTTTGTAGATTGTCAACAACAGACAACCAACAAGCAGCAGGCAGTCGGGGCGGAGTTGCAGTTCCTTCGCAGTAGGTATCCGTTTCCATCGGTTTCCCGTCGCTGACACGGGGGCACTTACAAGGGGTAAGGAGATGAAGGAAGAATCGGGATTGAGGCGTTGCAAGGGGCTTCTGAAGGCTGCGGCTCAGTGCTTTCTGGCCGCATCGGTAACGCTCGGGGCCGTGCAGTCGGCACAGGCGAAAACTCAGTTGCTCGTCTACACGGCGCTCGAAGACGAGGCGATGAAGCCGTACAAGGACGCGTTCGAGAAGGCCAACCCGGATATCGAAATCCGCTGGGTGCGCGATTCGACGGGCGCTGTCACGGCGAAACTGCTTGCCGAAAAGAGCAATCCCCGAGCTGACGTCGTGCTTGGCCTCGCCGCTTCCAGCCTGACGCTGCTCGACCTGCAAGGCATGCTCATGCCATACACGCCCAAGGGTTTCGACAGCCTCACGCGCAAATACAGCGATATGAACGATCCGCCGCATTGGGTCGGCATGGACGTGTGGGGGGCGACCATCTGCTACAACCGCATAGAAGCGGAGAAGCGTCATCTGCCCAAGCCCACCTCATGGGAAGACCTGACCAAGCCTGTCTACCAAGGGATGATCGTGATGCCGAGCCCGGTGTCGTCCGGCACGGGCTATCTGGACGTCACGTCCTGGCTGCAAACCTTCGGTAACGACAAGGGCTGGCAGTACATGGATGCGCTCGACAAGAACGTCGCGCAGTACGTGCATTCCGGTTCCAAGCCATGCACGCTCGCGGGCACCGGCGAATTCCCGATCGGCATCTCGTTCGAATTCCGCGGACACGAACTCCAGGCGCAGGGCGCGCCGATCGACCTGGTGTTCCCGAAAGAAGGGCTCGGTTGGGATATGGAGGCGACCGGCATCATGAAAACGACGAAGCAACCCGAAGCCGCAAAAAAGCTTGCCGATTTCATGGCAAGCAAGCAGGCGAACGAGATTACGGCGCAATGGTGGGCGATCGTCGCGTATCCGGGCGTGGCGAAAAAACTATCGGGTATTCCAGAGAACTATCCGCAAATGCTCGTGAAGAACGACTTCGTATGGTCTGCAAAGAACCGTCAGTCGATTCTGGAGGATTGGCAGAAGCGCTACGGCAGCAAGGAGCAGAAGTAAGCCCGGCTGCAGCCGGAGTTCGACGGGTGCGCTAACAGTGGGCGCACCGAACGATGCGGCGGCGCGCAGGCAATGCGCGTCTCTCGATCCAGCCGCAAGCAGGCACACAAGCGCCAGGCGGAGGAATACATGACAGCGTATTTGAGCGTGCAACAGGTTTTCAAGCGGTTCAACGATACCCCGGTTCTGCAGGGCATTAATCTGGGCGTGAAGAAGGGTGAAATGCTCTGCTTTCTGGGGCCGTCCGGCTGCGGCAAAACCACTCTGCTGCGTATTATTGCCGGCCTGGAGATGCAAAGCGCGGGCCAGATTTTGCAGGACGGCCGCGATATTTCGCGGTTGCCGCCGCAGCTTCGCGATTACGGCATTGTGTTTCAGTCGTATGCGCTGTTCCCGAATCTCACGATCTTCGACAACGTCGCGTACGGGCTCGTCAATCGCAAGATGAAGCGCGCGGCAATCGCCGCGCGCGTGGATGAACTGCTCGCGCTCGTCGGCTTGCCTGACTCGCATCGCAAGCATCCGAGCCAGTTGTCGGGCGGGCAGCAGCAGCGCATTGCGCTGGCCCGCGCGCTTGCCACATCGCCCGGGTTATTGCTGCTCGACGAACCGCTGTCGGCGCTCGATGCACGAGTGCGTGTGCGGTTGCGCCAGGAAATCCGCCAGCTACAGCAGCGCCTCGGTGTGACGACGATCATGGTCACGCACGATCAGGAAGAGGCGCTGTCGATGGCCGATCGCATCGTCGTGATGAATCACGGAGTGATAGAGCAGATCGGCACGCCGCATGAAATCTACCGCGAGCCTGCGTCGCCATTCGTGGCGGATTTCATCGGCAAGGTCAACATGATTCCCGCCGAAGCCATCGACGACGGCAGCCTGAAAGCCGGATCAATCGCATTGCGTTATGGATGCGGCACCGCGCAACCGGTGCCCGGCTCGCAGGTGTCGGCATTCGTGCGGCCGGAGGACATCCACATCGGCACGCCCGGCAGCGTGGCGGACAACATGTTGCCGGCACGCGTCGAGAAACTCGAATTTCTCGGCGCCTTTTGCCGCGTGAGCTTCAAGGTCGACGGGCTGGCGGGCCAGGAAGTCGTTGCCGATCTGTCCTTTCACGACGTACACCGCTCGCGTGTAGAAGCCGGCGCGCGCTTCGACCTTGCGATCAGCCGCGAAAGCGTCTGCGTCTTTACCGAAGCCAAGGAGCGTCTGCAATGAGCGCCGTTCTGATTGAACGCCGCAGCGGCGACGACCCGCACGCCGAAGTGAGGCAAATCACGCATTGGCATGACCGCATCGCACAATTTGCGCTCGTGGTGATGTCCGCAATGCTGGCGATGTTTCTGCTCGTACCCCTCGCGCTGGTGATCGGCAAATGTTTTATGGATGCCGACGGCCATTTCATCGGCTTCGCCAATTTCAGCGGCTATCTGGCCAACGCGGGCGTGTGGACCTCGGCGCTGCACTCGGTGGCCGTCGCAAGCACGGTCACGCTGATCGTCATTCCAATGGCGTTCACGTTCGCCTATGCGCTCACGCGCTCGTGCATGCCGATGAAGAATGCGGTGCGCACCGTCGCGCTGCTGCCATTGCTTGCGCCTACATTGCTGTCGGCTGTGTCGTTCATCTACTGGTTCGGTAACTCGGGGCTTCTGAAGCCGCTTCTGCATGGGCATTCGATCTACGGCTTCTACGGCATTGTTTGCAGCCTTGTTTACGCGGCTTTTCCGCATGTACTGATGATTCTCGTGACGGCGCTTGCACTTTCCGATGGCCGCCTGTATGAAGCTGCCGAGGCAATGGGCACGAGCCGCATACGCAAGTTCATGACGATCACGTTGCCGGGCGCCAAATATGGCCTGATTAGCGCGACGATGGTGTCTTTCACGATCTGCATCAACGATTTTGGCGTGCCGGTGGTGATCGGCGGTCCGTACACGGTGCTATCGACCGACATCTACAAGCTCATAATCGGCTTGCAGGACTTCAATCGCAGCGCTGTGGTGAGCTTGTTGCTGCTGTGTCCGGCGCTGGTTGCGTTTGCGGTCGACTTCTTCGTTCGACGCAAGCAGCAGTCGCAACTCGGTGCCCGCTCGACTCCCTATCAGCCGAAGCCGTCGCGCGGCTTCGATACGATGATGCTCGCGTATTGCACGCTAGTCTGTCTGTTGCTGATCGCCGTGGTGGGCATTTCGGTGTTTGCTTCGTTCGTGAAGTTCTGGCCGTATCAGATGAGCCTCGGTTTGCAGCACTATAAAATGGGCCTCGTCGCCGCGGGTATTTTCGATGCGTATAAGAACAGCCTGAAAATGGCCGCTTGCGTGGCGCTGGGCGGCACGGCGATCGTGTTCGGCGGCGCCTATCTGGTCGAGAAAACACGCGGGCCGCGCTGGCTGCGCGGCTTCATCAACCTGTGTGCAATCTTGCCGATGGGCGTGCCCGGTCTCGTGCTCGGCATCAGCTATATTTTTCTGTTCAATTCGCCCGCCAATCCGCTGAACGGTTTGTACGGCACGCTCGCGCTGCTCGCCATCGTGACCGTCGTGCATTACTACTCGTCGAGCCATCTGACGGCAGTCACCGCGTTGCGGCAGATCGACAATGAATTCGAAGCCGTCTCTGCCTCGCTGAAAGTGCCTTTCTACAAGACGTTTTTTCGCGTCACCGTGCCAGTGTGTCTGCCGTCGATCCTGCAGATCGCGCGCTATCTGTTCGTCAACGGAATGACGACGGTGTCCGCCGTCGCGTTCCTGTATTCGCCGGACACGCAGCCTGCCTCCGTCGCCATCCTCAATCTCGACGACGCCGGTCAGATCGGACCCGCCGCGGCGATGGCCACGCTCGTGCTGGTGACCGCTTCGTTTGCGTGTCTGCTGTTTGCCGGCGTATCGCACGGCGTATTGCATCGTACCCAGGCATGGCGCACGTCGCGCCGTGGCTGAACAGAATCTTCATAGAGACGTTCAAGGAGAGCCCGTGAAAAGTACTGAGAAAGATGCCGTTAAAAGTACCGGAAATACGCTGAGCCAGCCGATTCTGCTCACGCCCGGTCCGCTCACCACATCGGATCGGACGCGTCGGGCGATGTTGCGCGATTGGGGTTCGTGGGATGGCGATTTCAACCGGATTACTGCGCGTATCCGAGAGGAAACGCTGCGCATCGTGCACGGTACAGAGACGCATGAGTGCGTGCCGTTGCAGGGCAGTGGGACATTCTCGGTCGAAGCCGCAATCGGCACAATCGTGCCGCGCGATGGGCATGTGCTCGTGCCGAACAACGGTGCGTATTGCCAGCGTATTGCGAAGATTTGCCGCGCGCTTGGCCGGCGTCACCAGACCCTCGACTATTCTGAGGATACGCAGGTTCAAGCCGCTGACATCGACCGCGCATTGGCCGCCGACGCAAGCATCACGCACGTCGCGCTGGTTCACTGCGAGACAGGCGCCGGCGTGCTCAATCCGTTGCATGAGATTGCGGTCGTCGTCGCGAAACACGGGCGCAGCCTCATCGTCGACGCAATGAGTTCGTTCGGCGCGATCGACATCGACGCGCGCGAGACACCGTTCGACGCCGTGATCGCCGCGTCTGGCAAGTGCCTGGAAGGGGTGCCCGGCATGGGCTTCGTGATCGTGAGGCGCAGCACGCTCGAGCGTTGCGAAGGCAACAGCCATTCGCTTGCGATGGACCTCTACGATCAATGGGCCTACATGAATCGCACGACGCAATGGCGCTTCACGCCGCCGACGCATGTCGTCGCGGCGCTGGATGAAGCGATTGCGCAATACGTGGAGGAGGGTGGTCTTCAAGCGCGTGGAGCGCGGTATGCGAACAACTGCCGTGCGCTGCTTGCGGGAATGGCCGAACTGGGATTCCGGCCGTTTCTCGACCCGTCGATTCAGGCGCCGATCATCGTGACATTTCATGCGCCCGACCATCCCGCTTACGACTTCAAGACCTTCTATCAGGAAGTGAAAAAGCGCGGGTACATTCTGTACCCAGGAAAACTGACTCAGATAGAAACATTCCGTGTTGGCTGCATGGGGCATTTCGGCGAAGCGGGTATTCCGGGCGCCGTTGCCGCGATTGCCGAAACTTTGAAGACGATGGGCATCACTCAGGTATCGCCCAAGGTGCTCGCGTAAAGTGCTCGGGTAAAACGTATCTCGCGAGAAGTTCTGGCTAACCAAACACGCCGGCGCGCGACGGATCCTTTCCGGGCATCGTTGCGAACCGGCGCAGAGAATTCACCTGACAGCGACTCATATCATGCGACCGTTCTGGATCGAACAGGCACTCTTCTCCGATGGCTCGTTGGCGCCGGCGTTACAAGGCGCGACAACCGCCGACGTATGCATTGTCGGCGGCGGCTTCACCGGTTTGTGGACGGCCATTCAGGCGAAACTGCACAAGCCCGCGCTCGACATCGCGATAGTCGAAAGCGATCTGTGCGGGGCGGGCGCGAGTGGGCGTAACGGCGGATGCATGCTCACGTGGTCGACGAAGTTCTTCACCTTGCGGCGACTGTTCGGGGAAGCGGAGGCAGTGAGGCTTGTCAAGGCGTCGGAGGCAGCGGTGCACCGGATTCGCGACTTCTGCGTCGCACATGGCATCGACGCGGAACTGCGCATGGACGGCACGCTTTACACCGCGACGTCGCACGCGCAAATCGGCGTGCTGGATCCGGTTATTTCGGCGCTGCGCGAGCACGGCATTCACTCGTACCAGCACCTGCCGCCGGAAGAGGTCGCGCGGCGCTCCGGCTCCGCACGTAATCTGGGTGGCGTGTTCTCGCCCGTCGCGGCCACCGTGCATCCCGGCAAGCTGGTGCGCGGTTTGAGGCGCGTCGCTCTCGACATGGGCATACGCATCTACGAACGCACGCCGATGCTCGATTTCGCGAGCGGCGAGCGCGTGACTGTGCGCACACCAGTGGGCAGCGTGACAGCCGGCAAGCTCGTGCTGGCGATCAACGCGTGGATGGCGAGCCGCTTCAGGCAGTTCGAACGGACGCTCGCGATTGTGTCGAGCGACATGATCGTCACGGAAAAGTGTCCGGAACTCCTCGCGCGCAGCGGGCTCACGGATGGCGTTTCGGTGCTCGATTCACGCATCTTCGTGTACTACTACCGCAGCACGCCCGACGGACGCCTGATGATCGGCAAGGGCGGCAATACCTTTGCCTGGCGTGGCAGGATTGCGCCGGTGTTCGACCAGCGCTCGCCGTATGAAGCGGATCTGACGCGCGGCTTGCATACGTTTTTTCCCGCGCTACGCGACATCGCGGTGACGGCGAGCTGGAACGGTCCATCGGATCGGTCGGTAACGGGGTTTCCGTTTTTCGGGCAACTCGACGACGCGCCCAATGTGTTCTATGGGTTCGGTTATTCGGGCAATGGCGTCGGACCCACATATATGGGCGGGCAGATTCTGTCGTCACTGGTGCTGGGGCTCGATAACGAATGGACGCGCAGCCCATTGACGCGTGGCCCGCTCGGACATTTTCCGCCTGAACCGATCCGCTATATCGGCTCGATTACCGTACGCAACGCGATTCGCCGCAAGGAGCAGGCTGAGGATGAGAACCGCGAGCCGTGGCTCGTCGACCGCTGGTTGAGCCGCTTTGCGAGCGCAGCCGGGAAGTCGGACAAATCGTAGGCACTCGCGCGGCAGGGACGCGTGCACGCTTTCATTGCCGATCTCGTCAGACTTCCGTCAGCGCCGTCGACGACGGTTTTGTGGGCGCGACCCAATGCTCATGCGCGCGCCGCATTCTGGTCAGACCGTGCGCGATGTGCTGGCGCACCAGCATGACCGCCTGCGCTTCATCCCCAGCCGCGAGCGCATTCACGATCTTCTCGTGTTCGGCGACGGATTCGCCCAACGCGCCGAGGTCCGCTTCGAGTGCCGCCTGACGCAGCAGTCCGAGCTGGCGTACGAGATGCCGGTATGTGTCGATCAGATGCTGATTGCCGGGAGCCGCGATCATCGCCTCGTGGAACTGGACGTTCAATGCCGTATAGCGCGCAATATCGCGCGTTTTCCTCGCGGCCTTCATGGACACGACGATGGCTTTCAGCGCGGCTAGCGTGTCGGGCGTCATATGGTTGGCGAGCCTGCGTGCGGCGGACTCGTCCAGCATTGCGCGCACCTCGTAGATTTCTTCGGCTTCGCGAAGCGAGACAATTCGCACCATGACGCCGCGGTTTTTTTCGGTCGTGAGCAAACCCGCTTGTTCAAGTGCTCGGAACGCCTCGCGCACTGGGCCGCGTGAGACGTTAAGCCGCGTGGCGATGTCCACTTCGTTGAGTTTTTCGCCTGGCGCGAGCTCGCCGGACACGATGCTGCGTTCCAGGCTTTGCTGCACGAGCATCGCGAGCGAGTGCCGTTGCAGCAGTTCGATGGCGCTGGTGGATGACTCGTTGGTGCTCATGTCGGAGGTCACAAAGGCGAAGAGAAGGGTTATACGGACCTTAATATGTGCGGTTGCCTACTGTCAACAATCGGGAATGTCCGTGGTGGGGTTGGTGAGGCATCGCCGGTCGGAAATAGAATCGGTATCGCAAACTCGTGGAGGCGGAAGATCGAACGCGGACACTCCTGAGCCGACGGCAATAATGCCAGCGGTGATTCGTCAGGACCGGCCGTTCGAGCCAATGCGCCGAATTGTCGACGATTCGGTGAGCCCCACGATAGGAAGCGGGTCCAGCGTAAAGATCTGGGTCCGCCCGCCGTAAACATGTATGCCGATCGGCCCACAACCCAATGTCAGGTTCCATCGAGAGCCGTTCATTGCGAACTCGCCCAAATTCCAGATGATTCCATTCGAATCGGATCCCGGCCGTGCTATACCTCTGCCGTCATTTTTGCAGCCTTATGTCATTGGTTCGAGCATTGTCGCGGGCATTGCGGTGATCGACTCCCTATGGATCGCAACAAGTACGCATTCGGTGAGATGGACGAGCCTTTTTCCTTCTTGCAAAGCAGCGCTAGTCCTGCTCGGTATTGCAATAGCATTGCGGGCTATTGGCCGTATTCCCCGTTATCAGGCCGTGACCGCGAAGTTGCATTACGCGAGGATGTCGAACACCGCTGCATGGTGCGCGCTGCTTTTGTTGTTCGTATCGGCCACCTGTATCTTGTCCTATCTCTGCGTCTCTATCGATGCGCCGCTCGTTGAGCGCTGGTTGATTGCGTTTGATCATTCGCTAGGGTTCGACTGGCCCGCCGTTTATCAGTGGGTACTAGCTCACCCGCGCGTGCACGAAGTACTTGAATTTGCCTATGCAAGTGGACAATGCCAGTTGGTAGTAGTACCTGTCGCCCTTGGTTTATTCGGAAAGCGCGAAGAATTGCCAGCTTTCTTTTTTCTACTTGTGATTGCGAGCGGATATCTGCTGCTGATCTCGACACCGTTTCCGGCAACAAGCGCATTCGTTCATTTCAATGTGGACGACATCGCCGCCAAGGCGACGGTGTCCGACTTCGAATTGCTCCGCGCGGGGTCATTGCAGGTCATTGACCTTGCCAATACCCAAGGATTAGTGGCTCTGCCGTCCTTCCACACGGCAATAGCGGCGCTTTTCACTTATTCGCTACGAAGAATTCGCTGGCTCGTTTGTATAGCCGCGCCACTCAACATGATTATGATCCTGTCCACACCTACGCAGGGCGGTCATTATCTGGCTGACGTGATCGCGGGGCTTGTGCTGTTCGCACTGACAGTCTTTACTTACAACGCAATCGTCTGGCGGAGATCGTTGTGCTCAAATCCTCGTTTTCTTCCGTTCAGTCGGACAGTTGACCTTGCTGGCCGCGAACGTCCGCTTTAGAGCAGCCTCGATATCTGTTCGACATTGGCAGGGAACTCTGGTCAACCGCATTCTGCCCGTGCGAACGCCTCGATGGCCACGTGGAATTGCGGCGCGCGGCGCAAACTGAACGCTTTCACGCTCGCGCCAACACACCAACACACCGGCGCCTTCCATCATCACTGCGTCAGACGCAGCACACCGAGGTTGCCCGCGATCTGCTGGAAGATCGCATCGAGCGTCGCATTGGTCGGCGCGTGAAAGTAGTTGCCTGGCGACGCGCAGTTTCGCATCGTTGTCTGTGCGACCGAACTCGATGCATCGCTGCCGAACGTGATCGCATAAATGATGATGCCGTCGTTCTTCATCGCGGTGCAGACGGCGAGCTGGAAAGCGTTGATGTCGGTCACCGAGGTGGTCGATCCGTTCGAAAGGGAAGTACCGTCAGCGCGCGTCACAGTCGGCGCTTTCAACGCGCTGCTGCCTACACCCGTCAAACCGTTGAACGACGGCGCGGGCATGATCCCGTTCGCGCTGCCCGGGTCGTTTTCGCCGTCGGTCAGAACAATGGCGACGCGCTGCAGGCTTTGCGTGGTCTCGGGGCGCGGTAACGTGCTGTCCGTCGACACCCAGCCATTGCCTTTCGACACACTGTTCGACCAGTCCGATGACAACATGCGCCAGCCCCACAGCAAACCGGTCGGGATCATGGTGGAGCCCGCCGCCTGCATATTGCCGATGGCGGTCGTCAGCGTGGTTGCGTTTTTGGTGAGGAATTTGACCGGCGCAATCGAACAGGGACTGCCTGTGCCGTTGACGTTGCCGTTCTGGTCGTAAACCCTCGTGTTCGGACTGGTCTGGCTCGCCTGGCCCCAGGCCGCCGCAATGCCCACGCCGGTGCCGATGCCGCAGGTGGTCGTGGAACCGTTACTCTGCACGGTCAGCGGAACGCCCGCGACAGAGTTGCTACTTTGCACAACGCAATTGTTGCTGCTGCCGCTGCTAGTGCTCTTGTAGGTCGTGACAGTGAAGCCCGCTTTGGGAACGTTGTAGTAGAACGGCGTGAAGCCCGGAACGTCTTTAGGCGCATAGGCTTTCGGGTAGAGACTCGAGCCTGCGTCGCGCGGCTCGACCGGACAGCCGCCCCACCCCGAACCGGTGATGCCCGATTGGGCCGTCATGTAGACGTTGTTCGGGTTATACGCGAAGGTCGGCGACATCCAGCTGCCACTCGAAAGCAGTGAGCCGCCGAGGTTCACCATCGTGGTGAACGGCACGAGTCCGATATAGGAATTGTTGTTCTGTACGCCGAGGATGTCGTTCACCAGATCCGTCGCGGCAGTGCGTAGTCCCTGAATCTTCGTGCCCTGCGTTTTGCTGCTGCTCGCGTAGTCCGCCATCGACCCGGTATTGTCGAGCACCAGTACCAGTTCCAGCTGGCTTTGCGGCATGCGCAGCGCGGTATTCGACGCGGCGATCGTCACCTTGTCGGGCGACGAACTGTCCGAACCCGAACCCGAACCGGAGCCTGAATTGCTGCCCAACGCGCCGCTGCCGAAGATGATTGGCGCGAGCAACGGCGCGGAGCCCGTGGCGGCAAGCTTGATAGTCTGACCGGTCGACGGCTGCCCGGTGACAGTCGCCGAGAACTGCGCGTCCGGCATCGAGAATTCCATGTAGCCCGACGGCATGTTCGCGTTGTAGTAAGCGCGCGTGTCGGCTTGCCATTGCGTGAGATTGCTGCCGGTGGTCGTGTTGTAATGCAGAAGGTTGACACCCGATGACAGCGTCGCGACGTCGAGCGCCATCTGCACGCGCGTCTGCGTCATCTGGTAATGAATCGTGTCGATTGCGGTGCACATCGAGCCGATCATCAGCGTCGCGCACAACGCGAAGATGACGGTAATCGCGCCCTCGTCGCCCTTGAGCAGCGCGGACACCGTGCGCGGCTCGGATGGAATCGTGCGGTGCCCGGCCAAAGCGCGCTTCATGACGCCGCCACGAGAGAAAGCGCGCTGCCCGAGCGCGGCCGCACATAGACGCGCTCATAGATAATCTGCGTGCCCGGCGCGTTGGTCCAGAACGGCAGCGTCATCGAAAAGGGGGTGTACGAATAGAACACTTCGATCACGATCGCTGAATCTCCGTTGCGAAACGGCCAGGTGGTCGGCAACAGATTGCCGGTGGTCTCTTTCGACTTCATGCCCGACAAAGTCCACGGCGCGCTGCGCTGCCAGAACAGCAGCGGGGTGCCCGCGGCCATCGTCGGCGCGGACGGCGAATTGACGATGTTGCTCGGACTGCTCCCCGAGCAAAGATTGATCGTCTTATCGCAGATCGACGTCACATACACGCCGCCCTGCGTTTTCAGGTTATTGGGCGCGGCGATCATCGCGGCGGCATTCCAGATCGAACCGAGGCTGTTCGACGAGGTCGTGCCCGAGTCGTTGACGACCGACGACATCTGTCCCAGCGAATCGGCCAGCGTAAACGCGGTATGTTCGACGAGGCTCACCGCGCGCATGTACAGATAGACCTCGCTGAAGCCGAGCATGACGAGCAGCATCAGCGGCACGAGAACCACGAACTCAACCGCGACGCTGCCGCGATCGGAGCGTAAAAACGGCATAAGCGCGCGCCGTCCGATGCGCGCGCGGCGGCGCAAAAGCGGCGGCAATCTGTCGGCGATGCGTGTCATTTTTCGTTCTGCACGAGGTAGTTGCGTTGGAACGTCAGCGGCATCGGGACGCCGAAATACTTCGGCAAACCTGTGAAGCCTTTCGGCAACGTGACGATGATCTGGTAGGAGACCACATCGCCGTACCCGCCCATATTCGACTGATAACTCGTTGTACCCACGTTGTTGTAGGTGCCGTAGTTGAGCGTCTTGATCGTGACGGTGCCGCCGATCTTTTGCCAGCCGCCGAGCGTGTTCATCACGATGCTCGCCGCCTGATCCGCGCGCGTGCTGCCTGTCGGGACGGTCGTGGTCAGGCCCGTACGTGAAGCGGACTGCGCCGCGATCTGAACGGAAGCGTCGACGATCATGTCGAGTGCAAGTTCGACGGTGCCCAGCACGAGAAAGAACACGACCGGCGAGAGCAGGGCGAATTCGATCGCCGAGACGCCGCTGTCGTTAGCCAGCGCGCGCTTGAGTCCGCGCCGTCGCAGCCGGGCCGCTGCTGTCATCGGAGGCTCGCGGCCTGCACAGGAACGCCCGGCACAGAGGCAGCTTTCGCCGCCCCCGCGTCCGCACCGGGATGCAGTCCAAGACGCTCGCGCTGAATTTCATAGAAGCGCAGATTGTCTTGCACCGACGCTTTGGGCAGGTCGTGCCCGAGAATTTCGGCGGCCGCGTCCATGTTGCCAAGCAAGCCGTAGGCGAGCGCGAGATCCTGGCGAGCCTGCGTCGGGGCGGCCGGGTAACGCGTGACGTCGAGCAGCACGTTTGCCCCTTCGCGCGGATTGCCACCGAGAATCAGCGACAGCCCGAGGTTCACGCTGAGCATCGGATCGCCCGGATTCTTGCTGAGGCCTTCGCGCAAGACGGCCTGTGCGCCGGCGTGATCGCCGGACAGGTCGATCGCGGCGCCGAGGCCCGCCAGCGCGAGCGGCTCGTTCGGCGTCATAGCGAGCAGGCGGCGATAGGTGGCGATCGCATCGTCGAAACGACGCTGGTGAATCGCCACGCGTGCATGGCCGATCAGCGGCGCGGGCGCGTTTGCGTCCAGTTGGCTCGCGTGATCGTAATAGACGCCGGCGCGCGTGTAGTCGCCGACCGCGTAAAGGGTGTTGCCTAAGCCGGTCAAGCCTTGGACCGAACGCGGATCGGCCTTGACGATTCTCTCGTACAGCGACGTCGCGAGTTCGAGGTTGCCGGAGTCGAGCGCCGTTTCCGCGATGCGCATCTCACTCACGTTGCTCGGCGTGGCATTGCGCATCACGGGCCGCGCTTGCGTTACGCGCTCGGTCGTGGTGCAGGCCGCGCCGAGCATCAGCAGCGATACTGAGCACGCCAGCAGCGCGGCGCGCGAGACCGAGTACGGAAGCTTTGCGCCGCGTGCGCGCAGCGTGGGTACAGCGATGGCGATGTGAGCGATTTTCATTGCTTGGCGAGGGCGTTCATCAGTTGAATGACAGCCGGCCCGGCCGCGACTGCGACGACTGCGGGCAGGATGAAGAGCATCATCGGCACGACCATCTTGGGCGCGAGCTTCGCGGCCTTCTCTTCGAGCGACACGATGTGCGCGAGACGTTCGGTGCGCGACAGCGTGCGCAAGGCCTGCGTGATCGGTGTGCCGTATCGCATCGACTGGGTGAGCGTGGCGATCAGCGCGCGAATCGACGGCAGGTTGATGCGTTCGGCCAGTTCGTGAAGCGCGCGCGTGCTGTCACCGGAGAGCTTGAGTTCGTCGGCGGTCAGCGCGAATTCGCCGGACAGCGGCGGACAGATGTTCGCGAGTTCATCGGCCACGCGGCGGATGCTCACGCCGAGACTGTTACCGGCATTGGTACAGATCACGAGCAGATCGAGCGCATCGGGCAGGCATGCCGCCATTTCGTTGCGGCGCTGCGATGCGCGGAACGCGACGATGTATTCCGGAACGATCATCCCGACGATGAACACGAACAGCATCATCATTCCGCGCACCGCCGGAAACGCGCCGATCACCGGAATGTGCGATCCGAGCATGACCGTCAGCGCCGCGCAGACGAGGCCGGTCGCGAATTTGATAGCGAGCAGGATCGAGACGGCGGAGCGGCTGCGATAGCCGCCTTGCAGCATTTCCTTTTGCAGCTTCAGGCGGTATTTCGCGTCGAATAGCGGCAGGCGGTCGCCGATGATCGTCAGGCGCCGGATCAGGCGCTGACGCAGGGTGCTGCCTCTTTCCAGGTCCTCGGACTCGCCACCATCGGCGCGCGCGATCAGCGCTGCCGCGCGCGCGCGCTCGGCGATCCGTCCGCGGCGGCCGCCATGTTTCGTCATCCACCAGATCGCAAGCGCGGCGAACAGCGCAAACAGCATCAGCAGATTGATCAGAGTTTGAACGTTGCCCGGACTCATCGCGACGTATCCAGCCTGGAAATCTTGTTGATCACGAGCAGCCCGAACGCGAGCGAAATCGCACCGAAAGTCAGCAGTTTCTGGCCGGGCTCAGTATCGAACAGAACGTACAGATAGCTGCGATTGAGCGCGTACATGGCCAGCATGATCACAGCCGGAATCGCGGCCATGATCTTGGTCGTGATGCGCGCTTCACCGGTCAGCGCCCTCGTTTTATGGCGAATCTCGCGCCGGGTTCGCACGATGCCGGATAAGCCTTCGAGCGTCTCGCCGAGTTGGCCACCCGTTTCGCGCTGTAGCAGCAGGCAGACGCAAAAGAACGAGAAGTCCGCGATTTCAATCCGTTTGACGGCGACGTTCAGCACTTCTTCCAGATCGAGGCCCACCTGCAGCGAATCGCTCATCAGCTTGAACTCGTCGCGGATCGGATCGGTGCACTCGCCCGACACGGTCGTGATGACCTGCGTGACGGGCACGCCCGCGCGCACCGCACGCACGATCAGGTCGATCACATCGGGAAAGCCGTCTAGAAAGCGCCGCCTGAAGCGCTGCACCAGAAAACTGTAGGCACGCTTGACGGCGAACACCGGCAGACCCGCCATGATGAGCGGCTTCGCGAAGCCGGGCAGCGGCATGAAGTGCGTCATCAGAAAGGCAAGCAGTGCGCCCGCCAGGCCAGCGGCGAACACGATGCGAATACCCCTACTGCCGGCGACGGTGCGAAGCCGCGCCGCTTTCGGTGCGTACCAGCGGCTGAACGCGTTCTCGCGCCGGCTGATCGTGAACAGATCCGTGGCGTGCGCTTTCGTATTTCTCGTTCGGGATCTGTCGGCCGAAAACGTGTCCTCCATGCGCGACTTGATGCGCGCGTGAGGCTGCTTCTTCCGTATGTCCTGCACGGTCAGCCACATCACGCCGAGCATCAGCACGATGATGAACGAACACGCTGTGAGCAGGTCGATCCGGTTCATGGCCGCATCGCCTCGAGCAGCGCTTCTTCGAGTCCGTAATACGCGGCGCGCGCGGCGAACGCCGGGCGCACCTGCGCGGATTCGTAGGCGCCCTTGACCTCTTCGTTGTAGGCCGTGGCGTCGTAGCGGAACGTGAACAGATCCTGCGTGATGATGACGTCGCCTTCCATCCCGACGAGTTCGGTAATGCGCGTGACGCGGCGCATGCCGTCGCGCATCCGCTCGATCTGCACGATCAGATGCACCGCGCTCGCGATCTGCCGGCGAATCGACAGCAAAGGCAGGTTGCCGTTGGCCATCATCACCATGCTTTCGAGCCGGGTGATGCCGTCGCGCGGCGTGTTCGCGTGGATCGTGGTCATCGAGCCGTCGTGGCCCGTGTTCATCGCCTGCAAAACGTCGAAGGCTTCCGGGCCGCGTGTTTCACCGAGAATGATGCGGTCGGGGCGCATCCGCAGCGCATTGCGCACGAGGTCGCGCTGCGTGACGCCGCCAAGTCCTTCGGCATTCTCGGGCCGCGTCTCCAGACTGACGACGTGCGGCTGCACGAGTTGCAGTTCGGCGGCGTCTTCGATCGTGATGGTTCGCTCGCCGAGTCCGATGAAATGCGATAGCGCGTTGAGCAGCGTGGTCTTGCCCGAACCCGTGCCGCCCGACACGATGACGTTCAGCCGGCAGGTGCTCGCGACCTTCAGCAGGTTCGCCATCTGCTGTGACATGTTGCCTTGTTGCGCCATCCGGTGAAGCGTGATGTTGCGCTTCGAGAACTTCCGGATGGAGATCGTCGCGCCGTGAATCGCGAGCGGCGGCAACACCACGTTGACCCGGCTGCCGTCGGCGAGACGTGCGTCGACCATCGGGCTGCTTTCGTCGACACGCCGGCCCACGCCTGCGGCGATCCGTTGCGCGACGTTGATCACGTGCGCGTTGTCGCGGAACTTGAACGGCGTGAGTTCTAGCCGGCCGTGCCGTTCGACATAGACCTGATCCGGTCCGTTGACGAGCACGTCGGTGATGGTTTCATCGGCGAGCAGGGGTTCGATTGGGCCGAGGCCGAACATGTCGTTCAGCAGTTCACCGACGATCTGCACCTGCTCGGCAAGCGTGATGTTCAGATGCTCGCGCTCGGCGATCTCCATTACGAGCTGCTCGACGCCGACTTTCATCTGCTCGCGCGTACGGCCCACGGCCGCGGATGCGTTCATCAGACCGAACACGCCGGTGCGGATGGTTTTGAACAGATCTGATCGAACCAGCGTTCCGTTGCCTTCAGGGCTATTCGCAGCGTGCACGCCCGGCGCCACGACCGGCTCCGGAGGGGCGATGTTCTCCGCGACGGCAACGTCGTCCGTCGGCTCGACCGTGCGCACCGGCTTTTGCCCGAACATCAGCCTCTCCTGAATCTGAGTTTCTGCAGGAAGTTGCGCTCCGCGACGGCGGGCTGACCGGTGAGATCATGACCGATTCGCGTGATGCTCTGATTGAAGCCGTTCGACGACTTCTCGTTCGGCGCTTCGCCAAGATTCTCGGCAACCGAGATCGCCTTCGATTCGAACGGAATCTCGTACAGCGGCGGACGCCCGACCGCCGACGTGAAGTCGGAGACATCGACCTTGCCGGCGCTCGCCGCGTTGGGGTTGTTCAGCAGCAGCGAGGTCGGCGGATTGTTGTCGCGGTCTTCGATGAACCGCAAGCGGCGGATCGTCTCGCGGGTCGAGTGCACCGAGCGCTCGGCGATCAGATACGCGCGCGACGCGAAATCGAAGGCGTCGGCCGCGAGCGGGTCGGTCATGCTGCCGACATCGAGAATCACGTAGTGGAAGCTGTCGCAGAGCAATTCGAGCACACGCCCGAGCGCGCCGGGCTGGAAAGTCCTCGCGCTGCCGTAGTCGAGTTCCGCGGACAGCATGAAGAGCCGCGCGCCTTTCGCGACGAGCGTGCGCTCCACGTATTGCGGGTCCAGTCGGTGCATGTTCTGCAGCACGTCGTTCAAGCCGTTGTTGCTCTTGATCGCGAGCATGCTGTTCGCCGCGCCGCCGTACAGGTTCAGGTCGACGTAGGCGACCCGGCGGTGCGTATCTTCGGCCAGATGGCGCGCCACGTTGAGCGCGATCGTCGTGGTGCCGACACCGCCACGCGTGCCGGCGAACGCGATCGTCTTGCCGGAGCGCGCCAGCATCACCGGACTGACCTTGCCTTCCGCCACGTTCACGGTGCGCTTGAGCAGTTCCACCGTGAGCGGCTTCACCAGATAGTCGCGCACGCCGATCTTCAGCAGGCTGCGGAACAGGCCCACGTCGTTGCGTTCGCCGAGCGCAACGACTTGCACCGACGGTTCGCACACTTCCGCGAGCCGGCCGAGGTCCGAGAGCGGCATCGCCGAATCGTGCAGGTCGACCAGCAGGAACTGTGGCGAACGGTCTACCTTCGACAGATGCGCGATTGCCTCGTTGACGCCGCCAATCGCGACGTGCGTATGCGGCATCGCCTGGTCGAGCACGAAGCTCTTGAGCACCTGCTCAGTCTTGCGGTCGCCGACGAACGCGATGAACTCGGCGAGCCGGGGTCCGCTGTTGCTCTTCGTGAAGCTGAAGTCAATCGTGGCCATGAGGTTGTCCGATGAAAGTGGCGCGCGTCATTTGGTATTGCGTGACGTGGCGGTGTCGAGCGGAATGACATGGCCGGTCTCATAGCGACGCACCGCGCTCGCCGCAACCGCGGCATCGGCCGGTCCGAGCGGCTGTGGCTGCACGAGGTCCTGCGGATTGGCGACCTGCGCCGCGAGGTTGGTGTAGGTCGCGCAGCCCCATTGCATGCTCGGCCGGCGCAAGCCCGCGTCAGTCAATAGCGACGGACGCGCGAGGCTCGCGCAATCGGGCGGCACCGCGGAGCGGCCGTCGAAGCCGATCGTCGACGCGTCGGGCATGCCGCGCGGCGGCTTGAAGCAGCCGCTGACGCTCACCGCGACGGCGCAGGCGGAGAGAAGCGTGAGAAGGCGGAGCGTTTTCATCATGTCGTGCTCAATAGACGTAGCCGGCCGCGCCGACAAGACGCGGTTGACCGGACGCGGCGGCAGCATCGCCGGATTGGCGGCGGTAGCTATATTCGACATCGCTGCTCGGCGACAGCAGCGAATCCAGCGGCGTGCGCAGCTTCGATGGATCGGTCGGCTCGACCAGATACGGCGTCACCATGATCACGAGCTCGGTCTTGTTGTTCTGATAGTTCGTTGACGAGAACAGCTTGCCGAGAATTGGAATGGAGCCCATGCCGGGGACCTGCGAAACGATGTCGGTGGTATTGCTTTGCAACAGCCCGGCGATGGCGAAGCTCTGGCCGCTGGCCAGTTCGACGGTGGTATCCGCGCGCCGCACGCTCAGGCCCGGCACCGTGATGCCGCCGGTCGTGACGCTTACCGATGTGTCGATCTGACTGACTTCCGGACGCACCTTCAGGCTGATGCGGTGGGAGTTGAGCACCGTCGGCGTGAAATCGAGCTTCACGCCGAACTGCTTGAAGTCCACCGAGATCGCGCCGTTGGTCTGCGAAACCGGAATCGGGAATTCGCCGCCTGCGAGAAAACTCGCCGTCTGTCCGGACAATGCGACGAGGTTCGGCTCCGCGAGCACGGTCAGGAGACCCTCCTGATTCAACGCATCGACCAGCGCGCGGATATCGACGTTGTTGGTCTTGAACCCGCCGAACAGCGAGAACGCGTTGTTGGTCGCCAGATTGACCGGGTAGCCGGTCTGGCCGTTCGAATTGACGATCGGCTGCGACAGGTTATAGATTGGGCGGCCGCTGAAGATGCCGCCGTAGAAGTTGCCGACGGCGCTGCCCATCGACTGCCAGTTGATGCCCAACTGCTGCGTGACGTTGCGGTCCACTTCGGTGATCCGCACGCGCAACTGCACCTGCAACGGCCGGTCGATCGTCATGCGGTTGATCAGCACCTCCTTGTCCGCCAGATACGGCGTAACCGCTTCGACGACGGCTTCGGCATCGGCCGGGTTCGGCGCGTTGCCCGCGATCTGCAGCGAGCCCTGGCTCGTGCTCAGTTGCACGTTCATGCCTGGAAAGCGCGCGGCGATCATCGCGCGCAGGCTGTCCATGTCGCGGCCGACCACAATGGTGCGCTGCACGAGTGTCTTGTTGTTGGCGCCCAGCACGTACAGCGTGGTCGTGCCGGCCTTCTTGCCGAGTACGAACACGGCAGTCGGCGACGGCACCTGAACATCCGCAACGGCCGGGTCCGCGACGAACACCGAGGTGGCCGCCTGTTCCAGGCGGACCAGCGTGCCCTTGCCCGCGCTGATGTTCAGCGGCGTCGAGCTCGCGTCCTGCGCACCCGCGCGCGCCGCGACATTGCCGTGCATGATCGTTGCGGGCGTTGCGACCGCCGGCATCTGCGTTGCCAGCGGAGAAGCCGCGAGAGACGGCGCGGTGCCGAACACCGCGAGAGCCATCACCGATGTTGCTCTGCGAATCGAACTGAACTGCATGTGACCTTCTGTGTGCTGGCGGGTGGACCGGGCAAGCGGTGTACAAGCGGTGCGAATGGCACGCAACGTCATCAGCGCGCTGCGGCAATGGAGGGCAGCGGCGGTGTGCCGTCGCTTGCCGCCGCACTACCCGCAGACGTTTCCGATTTCTCGGAGCCTCGATAGATCGTGACTGGCCGCGCCATCGCGGGCGCGGGCGCCGCGGCGGCCACGACCTGGGCCTGGCGCGAGCGCGGCAGCTCGCGCACGGCGCGCGAGATGTCGCCGGCCCACACGGGCGCAGGCTGCGCGGCGGTTGCCGATGCCGCTGTCACCGGATCGCGTGACGCGGTGGCGAAGCTGCGCAGCGCGAGCGACAGGCTACCGAGACGCGCGGCGACCGACACGACTTCGCCCATGCGCGGTGTGACTTCCAGCGTTACGGTGCGGGCGCGGTTGTTGAGTACGTCAGGGGTGTCGCCGTTCTTGGGCCGCTTGATCTCCGAGCCGACCGCAAGCACGCGCACGTGTTCGACCACGGTTTCGCTCGACACGGCGAGGTCGGGCGAATCGGTACGGCGATCCATCTGTTGCGTGAGCAGGAGGTCCACATAGTCGCCCGGCTGGATCAGACCGGCGTTGCCCGAGACGTCGTCCACCGCCACCGACACCGCGCGCATTTCGGGCTTCAGCGTGGCTGCGAGAAAGCCGGGCGCGCTCGGCAGGATCACGTCGTCGGCCATCAGCATCGTGCCGGCAGGCGCTGCGTGGCGCAGCAGCGCGCCCTTGAGTTCGGGCGCGTCGCTCGCTCCGGCGACGATCGCGCCGGCCGGCACCTCGCTTGTCGGCACGGCTTTCCAGCCGAGATCCTCGTCGCGCAGCAGAAGGCCTTGCGGCAGGTCGGCGGCGCTAACGCGCACCTTTTGCGTGTTGACCACCGGCTTGGACGGATGCGAAGCACTCGCAAGCACTACGCGCACGATCAGCGCGATCAACACCGCCCCGACGATGAGCACGGCGAACTTGATGACATTTGACATGGGGACGACGTCCTATCGCTTGAGGATCAGCGGCAGCAAGGCCGGAAGCACGATCGCCAGACCGCCGCCGAACGCGAGGGCCACGCCGTAGGGGACGCCGCGCGCACCTGAAAACATCGCGAGCGCTCGCAACAGCCTGGAACGCTGGTCGGAATTCATGTTTCGCGTGGCAAGACTGATCAGGGACACTACCGTCCCGATCACAGAAATCAGAGTCAGGGCCGGCAGTGCGAGGCTCAGGCCGACCCACAGGAAAATGACCGAGGCGAGCTTGGCATCGCCGCCGCCTAACATTTTTGCCGCGAACAACGCGGCACAAACAGCAAAGACGCCCAACGCCAACGCGAGATGGACGATCACCTGATCGATGCTCAGGCGAAGCACGGCCGCGTCGACGAAAAACAGCACACCGATTGCCAGCACGACGCGGGTCGGCAGTCGCCGCGAACGAACGTCGGTGACAGCGAGCCAGAGCAGTGCACCCAGCACGGCAAGACGAATGACGAGAGACAGTGCGTGCACGATGGGCTTGGTAGGGAATCGGCTTAGGGCGGGCAGAGGTCCTGGCAGGTGGGCCCGGACCTCGACGCGAACGATTAACCCGCTGCGTTGGTGACCTTGGTAAACAGGTTGGTGAAGATGCTGCTGATGCTGCTGCTGAATGTCGTGCTGATCGCCGTCAATGCGACGACGATAATGCCTGCCAGAATCGCGTATTCCATGGCGCTGACGCCACGTTCATCACGAACGAATGCTTTAAGAAGCTTGGTCATGTAATTCCCCGAAAACAGTTAGATGGACTCGCCCGGGAAGGCCAGGAAACCCGGTATGGCCAGCCACATCCCTTGCTTTTTGTCCGGACAAAACCTGGAGTCGGATATGAAGTCGGGACGGCCGGTGACTTTGCTAACGGCTTGGGAAACGCGAACTTTAGTGATCCATTGCGAATTTGTTTTGCCAGGGCCTGCCGCCCGGAGATATTTCGGACCCTGTAATTAATTTCGCCAAACGTTTGCGTAGCTGATTCCGGGGAAAAGGCGTGCAATCGTCGTCAAATCGACTCGGGGTCTGGACGGCACAATGGTGAGGATCGGAAATTAATGCCGATTCCGTAGCCGCCGAAAGCACTTCTTTCGAAAACTTACTGACGCTCGCGGTCTGCGAGAAGGTGATGCGCGAAAGTGACAGCGCGCTTCTCAAGTGTCGAGTCGGGCCGCACCGGTCGCGCACGCTCACGTATCAGTGGCGCTTGTGCTTTCGGGCTGAGCGAGTTTCCGCGGGTGAAACGAGCGCCCAGAAACCGGGCAATGAGAAGACCGGCCGGCGTCGGCCGGTTCGGATGGCCGCGTGACGCTGGTCCGGCTCGCCACCTGGCAAAGTGCGACCGTCGCGGTTTCAGCCAGTTTGAGACATTCGTCCCTATGGCCTGAATTGCTGACAATCGGCGAGTGCAGCGGCAGTCCGATCATTCGCTCCTGGGAGCCCCACGGTGAACGCCGTATCGAAGCTCGCACCGGCAAGGTCGACAAACGATCGTCATTGACGATTCCGATGGATGCCGGAACGGCTTGAACGAACCGCTGACGATGGACAGTTGTCGCAACCCTGCGGGGGCGCGGCACGTTGAGGCGCAATGTTCCCGTCGGAATCCGATGGAATGCGCTTCAGTTCCACAAAGGCATCGGTAAGCCGCCATTATTTCCTGGATTCATACGCCATACGAACCGCCAGGCCTGTCAAAACGCTCCCCATCAGCCAACGTTGTGCAATTAACCACAGTGGGCGTCCAGACAGGAAGGTAGCTATCGATCCGGCCATCACGGCAATAATCGCATTGACGGCGAGGCTTATCGAAATCTGGACGCTGCCGAGCGCCAGGGATTGGGCGAGAACACTGCCATGCCCCGGCGCAATAAACTGGGGAAGCAACGACAGATACATGACGGCGATTTTGGGATTCGCCAGGTTAGTGATAAACCCCATGCAAAAAAGCTTTCTCGGGGTATCGACCGGTAGGTCGCGCACCGCGAACGCGGACCGTCCGCCAGGCTTAACCGCTTGCCAGGCAAGATATAGAAGATACAGAGCACCGCCAAAGCGAAGCGTGTCGTATGCGTAAGGTACCGCAAATATGAAAGCCGTAATCCCGAGTGCCGCGCAAAGCATGTAGAACACAAAGCCCAGAGCGATGCCTGCCAACGAAATGAGGCCCGCGCGCTTACCTTGGCAAATTGAGCGGGAAATCAGATAGATCATGTTTGGTCCGGGCGTTAAAACCATTCCCAACGCTACAAGACCGAACATGAACAGATTCGCGAAATCAGGCATAACCTTCTCCAAAGATGGTAGGTGATGCCCAGGCGTGCGGCGGCTAAAGACCCCCATGCTCCCCGATAGTGTCCTATCTAAAATGCGCCAGTCACATGAGAACGAAGATTATTGCACGGGAAAAATATGCGGGTTAGAAGATGCGGGGGACGCTTGGTAAGCGTCCATTGTCGACGAAGTGGAGCGGCGGCTACGGGTCGACTAAGTCAAACCCATCGGGTAGTGGTCGGCTAGTCTCGGACGTACGACGCGGAGGCCAGAATCGCTAACGATGATGCGTCGACATTCTCGCCACGAGCAAGGACTTGCCCACAATGCTTATTCGCCCACTCAGCGCCTCGGATGCGCCATCCTTTCAGTCGCTCCGTCTCGCCGGACTCAGAGACTCGCCAGAATCGTTCGCATCGAGCTATGAAGAGGAGGTGGATCGTTCGCTAGATCGCGTCGTGAATCAATTGGCAATGCGCAGCGACCACGGTGTCTTCGGCGCTTTCGAAGGCGCCCGTCTCATAGCGATTGCGGGACTCGGGCGCGAAAGCCCGCAGAAGCTTAAACACAAGGCGTTCATTTGGGGTGTCTATGTAGCGCCGGACATGAGGGGGCGTGGCGTTAGCAGGGTGCTCCTCACCGAAGTTCTCGCCTTCGCCCGCGCCGCATCAGACATTGCACAGGTGAACCTGACGGTCAACGCAAATAATGCCGTCGCGATAGGTCTTTACACGTCGCTTGGATTCGAGCAATTTGGGATCGAGCGCAATTCTATGATTGTCGGTGGGCGATACCACGACGAGATACACCTGTCCATCAGGCTTGTCGGTTAGGCTCGTGGCGTCGAGAAAAGCGTTGCGACGACTGTACTGGAGCATCTGTACATCGCTCGGCAATATCAGGGAAAGGGGATGGGTTCTGCTGTGCTCGGCTCCATCGTTGCGGACGCGAATGCGCGATCAACCCTCGTCAAGGTAGGTGCAGTACGCAATAGCGACTCGAACCGTTTTTATCAGCGACATGGTTTCTCGAAGATCGACGAGGCGCAATGGGATCGATCGCGATGAGTCGCTGGTTGGAGATGGGCACGCGATGCGTGTAGCGCGACAGATATGCGAGTACGGCCTCGGGGTCCGGCGAAGGGGCGCTCCGCATGGACCACCCATTCACACGCGCGCAGCGGCGCGAGCCACCGGGCGAAGGTACGCACATGCGTGCATGGCCTCCGTCGAAACAGCTTGGCCCGTCGAGCCTTGCGGATCATATAAGAACTCACCGGATCACGAGAGAGTCACGGGACAGCAAATATCAAATGTTGCGGTGCGATGAAATTTGGCCTATAACCATCCAATGGGATGGCCTTAGGATGGAAAATGGAAAAAACCGCATCACTTGATATCACCCGCCCGAAGGGCGGCGAGTCGGAAAAAATCACGATCAACCTCGGCCCCGTTGATCTCGGGCAAGTAGATCTGCTCGTGCAGGAAGGCTTCTATTCGAACCGGACTGACCTGATACGAACCGCTATTCGCAACCAGCTCGCGCTGCACGCGCAGGTTGTCAGGGAAACGGTGAGCCGTCGCGCGCTTGTGCTCGGGCTGCAGCATTTTTCACGGGAAGAGCTTGAGGCGGTTCGTGCCGCGCACCAGCGTCTCACCATTCAGGTGTTGGGACTGGCCAGCATTGCTGCCGACGTCACGCCCGAACTCGCGCTCGCGACCATCGAAAGCATCGTGGTGCTGGGAGCCTTTCACGCCTCGGCCGCCGTCAAGACAGCGCTCGCGGACAGAATCCACTAGCTGCGCGACGCCCAATACGCAACCTCCAAACTGGACAATTAAGATGAAACTTGATGAAGGTTTCCTGAACTCGATGCGCGAAGCAATGACTGTGCTGCGTACTCGCGGCCCGGCGGAAGCTACAAAAGCGATACAACGCACACTGCGAGGGAAGACAGATGGCGCCGTGAACAGAAGGGCGTCGTGGGTCGCAACGCCGGAAGCCGTTACCTTTCCGTTCGAAGCGCCGACGACAAAGGAAGCCGCAACCTTCAACGCGCGGGAACCGCATATTGACGTCGAAGACAGAGGATATTTCGGCACGCACGCGTATTCGAACGCCGCAGGCCGCCGCCAATATCGGTTGTATGTGCCGGCCGGGAGCACCGGCGAGCTGCTGCCATTGATTGTGATGCTGCACGGCTGCACACAGAACGCCGACGATTTCGCGGCAGGGACGCAGATGAACGTACTTGCTGAGCGGCATCGATTTCTTGTCGCTTATCCGGTGCAGCCGCAGCAGGCCAATCCATCGAAGTGCTGGAACTGGTTCAAACCCGATGATCAACATTGCGAACGCGGTGAGCCGTCGCTGATCGCAGGCATAACACGCGAAATCATCGCCGCCCACAACGTCGATCCTGCCCGCGTGTATGTCGCCGGCCTGTCCGCAGGCGGCGCAATGGCGGCAATCATGATCGCCGAGTATCCGGAGCTATATGCGGCCGCGGGCGTGCATTCGGGTCTTCCTGCGGGATGCGCGCATGATCTTCCTTCTGCGCTCGCAGCGATGAAAGGCGGCAGGCGCCGCAGAGAGGCCCGGCCTTCGAAGCAAGGGACAGCGTCGTCACCGAAGCGGCCCATCATCGTCTTTCATGGCGATGCGGATGCCACGGTTCACATAAGTAACGCCACACAGCTCGTGCAAGGCTTTGAGGCACCGCATGACGGCAGCGAGTCGCGTCGGATCGATGCTGGCCGACGGGCCTGTACCGTCTCGCGGCTGGCTTCCCCGGACGGTGTCGACGCCGAGCTGTGGACGATTCACGGGGCACCGCACGCGTGGGCAGGCGGCAATGCACGCGGCAGCTATACGGATCCTGCCGGTCCGGACGCGAGTGCCGAAATGCTGCGATTCTTTCATGAGCATCCACAGCGGCGATGATGCGGTCCGCTCATCCGTACACTTGCGATTGCTACCGCTCAGAATGCAAAGGAAGCCCGTCCGCTAACGGGATAAACGTGCGGGCTGATAGATGACTCACAGTGGGATGCATGTCAGCAAGTGGGCGATGCCCCGTTTGGGCGGTCATTCACGAGCGGCCGGTTGCAGTTGGCGGTTCACGTTGAGACACTCAAGCTGGTCCGTTGAACGTTTCAAATCGCCGACATCCCGCTGATTTAGCCACTTGTTCAGCGTGGCTTCAGGGATTTTTTCTGATTGACCAGCAGAATCCAGGAACGGCCGCGCAGGAACTGCCCGTTCCTTGACGAAATGCGTGTGCCCCTCCATTCAGGCATCAATACGATCACCCCCATACCGCAACAACAGGGGGTGAGCGCAGAGATTCAATGCCGGGCGCTGCTCTGGTCCGACCAGTCGTGATGGTAATCCAGCCGTCCAAGCAGTTGTCGGCGCATTTGCTTCCGGTGATAGTGAGCAGCGACGAACGCTGTTGTCGTCACCAGCGCGAATGAACCTACGACGATTGCCACTGCTTCGCTCGAGGGAACCTCGGTTGCGGATCTCTCGGGTTCACTGCAGGTGTTACCCTCCGTTGATCGCGATGTTGGCTCTGGTCACAAAGCCGGCTTCGCGCGAGCACAGATAAAGCGCGAGTGCGGCAACTTCGTCCGGCCACCCGAGCCGGCCGACCGGGATCTGCGGAATGATCTTCGTCTCGCGGATTTCCTCCGGCACTGCCATCATGATCTTCGTCGCGATGGTGGCGCAAAGCTAAGGCTGGATCCCGGCGAAGCGCTGAGATAAGCATTGATCCATCCGCCGTCCGGAACGCTCGTACACTAACGGTTCCGGACGAATGTCCGCTACGCGAGGCCCGCGCATGTCGACGATTGCCCTGATTGTCCTCACTGTTGCAGTCACGCTCGTCGTCGTGCTTCTCATCGCGAATCTGACGAGCGGCGAGAAGAAGATCGAGCACAAGATCGAGCGGCTGTACGCCAGCCACGATCCGCAATTCATCCGCTCGATGGGGCTGCTGCTCGGCCCGGCCGTCGTCGGAGGCAATCGCTTCGAGGTGCTCGTCAACGGCGACGAAATCTTTCCGTCGATGCTGGAAGGCATCCGCTCGGCGCAGCGCACGATCACCTTCGAAACCTTCATTTACTGGTCCGGCGCGATCGGCGAGGACATCGCACGCGCACTCTCGGACCAGGCGCGTGCGGGTATCGCCGTGCATGTGCTGCTCGACTGGGTCGGTTCGTCGAAGATGGACAAGCGCTATCTCCGGATGCTGCGCGACGCGGGCGCGGAGGTCATCCAGTATCACAAACCGCATTGGACCGGTCTCGGCCGCATGAACGACCGCACGCACCGCAAGCTGCTGGTGATCGACGGACGCATCGGCTTTACGGGCGGCGTGGGTATCGCCGACGAATGGGCCGGGCACGCGCAGGACGAGAAGCACTGGCGCGATACGCATTTTCGCGTCGAAGGTCCGGTCGTCGGACAGATGCAGGCCGTCTTTATGGACAACTGGGTCAAGGCGACAGGAAACGTGCTGCACGGCTCGCACTACTTTCCGGAGATCGACGCCGCCGGCAACGGCCTCGCGCACATGTTCAGCAGCTCGCCTTCGGGCGGCAGCGACGACATGCAACTGATGTATCTGATGGCCATCACCGCCGCGACGCATTCCATCCACCTGTCGAGCGCGTACTTCGTACCGGACAAGCTGACGATCAATGCGATCGTCGAGGCGGCGAAGCGCGGCGTGAAGGTTCGCGTCATTACGCCCGGCAAGCGCATCGACGCCCACACGGTGCGCGAGGCGTCGCGCGCATGCTGGGGCGACCTGCTCGCGGCGGGCATCGATATGTACGAATATCAGCCGACGATGTTCCACTGCAAGCTGCTTATCGTCGACGAGTATCTGGTGTCGGTCGGCTCGACGAACTTCGACAGCCGCTCGTTCAAGCTCAACGACGAAGCGAACCTGAACATCTACGACCGGGATTTCGCGCGCCAGCAAACGGCGATTTTCGATCGCGACGTCGCCCAGGCAAAACGCATTTCGCTCGACGACTGGCGCCGCCGTCCACTCCTCGAAAAGCTGCTGGACCGCGCTGTCGCGCTGCTCGATTCGCAACTTTGACGTTTGGATCGCCCGAGCGACCGCTGCGGACTATGACTCGCCTGCGAGATGAGCGCTTTCCTGATAGATTACGCCCGCGTTTCGGCGCAGGACTAGAGCCTGTGCAGCCACGTAGCGCAGTTGCGTCCCGCGTGGTGTGGGCGGGTTGTCGCCGAGAAAGTCATCGGCACCCGCCGCACGCGTACACAACTCGATCACCTGCGCGCCGGTGGCACGATTGCTGTGACGCGCCTCGATCGGCTCGCTCGTAGCATCCGCGATCCGCCGGGCATCGTTGAGCGCATCCGCGACGCCGGCGGCGGTCTGCGCAGCCTCGCCGAGTCGTGGGCCGATACGACGACGAATGCTAGCCGCATGGTGTTGACGCCGCGCGGCGGCATGGCAGAATTCGAGAGCGGTCTGATCGTTGAGCGCACAAGCGGCGGCCATGGCACAGCGAGGACGCGCGGCACGAAGTTCGGCCGTAAACCAGCGCTCACGCCGGCACAACTACAGCACGCCTATTGCCTCGCCGACGAAGGGAATATCAACATGCAGGCAATCGCGACGCTGCTGGGCATTCATCGGTCCACACTTTTCGGGCTTCTGTTGCAGCGCCCTGACAAGACAAGGTAAACAATGCCACTGTCCAATAACAATAAATTTCGCCGATGGCTCCTGGGGCCCCGCGCCATTTTTTATGGTGGCTTCGCAATCGCTCTCGTCATGGTGTCGCTGTGCGCACTTTCCCTGTACCAGAGCAGGCAGGACGCAATGGACCGGGCCCGTGAAACGTCGCGGAACGTCGCGCTGATCGCCGAGCGCGACATCGAGCGCAATTTCGAGCTGTATTCGCTTTCCCTTCAGACTGTTGTCGCCGGACTCGGCAATCCGAAAGTGATGGCTTTGCCGCCTGATCTGCGAAATCAGTTGCTGTTCGACGGCGCCACGGCCGCAAAAAATCTGGGTTCGATGCTTGTGTTCGATGCCTCAGGCAACATCATCATCGACGCTGGGAACGATACGCCGCGCAAGGGCAACTTCGCCGACCGCGACTACTTCAAGGTCCATCGCGACAACCCCAACGCGGGGCTCTACGTCAGCGCACCGTTTCACTCCCGCCTGCGCAACGGGTCGCCCAGCATCGCACTGAGCCGCCGGGTATCGAATCGTGACGGCTCGTTCGCCGGCATTGTGCTGATGGCCATCAACCTTGACTATTTCCATGAGCTCTTTGCCGGGCTGTCGCTCGGGTCGCACGGTGCAATCTCGCTGATTGCCAGCAACGGTCTCATGATCATGCGGCAACCTTACGATCCGAAGGTGATCGGGCGCGACATCAGCAAGGCGAGCACCTTCCGGCACTTCCAGTCCGCCCCCGAAGGCAGCTTCTCGGACACCTCGTCGATAGACGGCGTGCGCCGGCTCTATTACTTCCGCAACTTCTCCGCGCTGCCGCTGATCATCATGGTCGCTGAAGCAGAGCCGGATATCTATGCCGCGTGGCGCCGGCGCACCGTGAAAATCGGCACCCTCATGGCTGTCTTCGCGCTGGGTTTCGTCGCGCTTTCATTCGTTCTCGGAACGCAGCTGCACCGACGCATGCGCGCCGAGTCAGAGTTGCAACTGCTCGCGAGAACCGACAGCCTGACGGGCCTTAACAACCGCCGCACACTTGGCGAGATTCTCGAGAACGAGTGGCGCAGGGCGAAGCGCGCGCGAAGCGTCTTCTCGCTCCTGTTTGTCGATATCGACCGTTTCAAGGCTTACAACGACACATACGGCCATCAGGCGGGCGACGATACGCTCACTGCGGTGGCGCGATGCATTGGCGAGAATATCCGGCGGCCGGCGGACACGGCTGCCCGTTATGGCGGTGAAGAGTTCATTGTTGTGCTGCCCGACACGTCGCCCGACGGCGCGACCATGATCGCAGAGAAGATTCGGCTCGCCATCAGTGAACTGGCCATCGAGCACTCATCAAGTGAGCACGGGCGCGTGACGGCGAGCATCGGCTCGGCGAGTTGGACTCCTGATCAGGACGCCGATGTTAGAACGGTCATCAAGGCGGCTGACGAGGCGCTGTACAACGCCAAGGCGACCGGCCGCAACAAGGTCGCGGTGCGTCATGCGGTGTCTCCGACGGCTGAATACTCTGCGCCGGCCGGCAAGGAATGAGAAGTAGCGCCCCGGGTGTTAGTGCCAGTTAGGCATGAGCCGGCCCGCGATCCGGCGACCGCAACGCCTACTTTTCCGTGCGGGAGTTGCGGTGAAGGGTCACAATTGTCTGATTCGCGTCAATCCGGCGCAGCACCTGCAGCCTGACAACGTCAGGCTGATCGTGGAGTTCGGAAGAAAAGTTCAGGCGCGAGCCAGACGGCCAGTCAGGCGGCGCCATGGAGCAACGATGAATTCACTGCCCGGCTGCACGACGCCGTCCGTGGCGTCCTCTGGCAGATGAATGTGCGAGACGCCGAAACACAGCGCGCGCAACCTATCGAGCAGATCGAACACTTGGACGTGAGGCGAGTTTCGTGCGGCTGCTGGACCTGCTTGGCAGCCTGCGACATCGGCTCCAACGCATTGCCGGAGGCACGGCCCCGATCATTTCACTGAAGCTCCGTCGAATTGACCGTGGGCCGGGAGAGTGTGCCGCTCACGACCATGACCGCCCAAGCGAAGCCGATATTGACGTCGTCACACGCCGGCGCGGCTCGATGAATGGAACGCTGATGGCTGTTTCGCGGCACGATCTCATCCAGGCAGCACACAGTTCATGCTGCGAACTTTGTCCAACTTAACGCGCCGAGCTGTTGACGTTGATCAGGCCGCGCCAGGCGGTCCCAAAATCTTTGCACGGCCGGGGCTACCGCGAAGGTCACAGCGGTCCAGCGCTGAGCCGAGGTCAGCGATGAGCCGTCTGAACAGAAACAAGAAAAGCCCACAAAACGCTGGCTCTTCCCTTGAAAGTCAGCTTACCTGCCTATAGCGATAACCTTTTCCTTGCATGCAGAGGCCGATCAGTCGGGCACGCCTGCTGGCTGGCGTCTTATTCAGCTGGACCTAATACTCGCAACCAGATCGAACGTTCGTTGTCTCGTGCTTCGATGTCCCGTCTTCCGTCCAGGCAGGTGGGGCTGCGCGCGGGCAGGAAGCAGTAGGACGCCTGCTACCGCGAGACAAAGTTCTTTTTCATTGATCTCTCCGATTCACTCTGTTCAGAGGCACCGGCGAAATTGTGGATCATGTTGGTTGATCCGCGTCGCAAGACGCGGTATCAATGAATTGCATCGCTCGTGGTCAGGGTGGTTCCGTCGTTCGCCTGTCAACTCCGCATCGTTGCCAACCACGCAGGCAGCTCGGACATCAAAATGACTGCGGATCGACAAACTCGCCCACGTACTACGACTGGCTTACGCCTCGGCGAGTTGAGCATGTGTCACGGCGCAATTGCGTCCGCAACTTCGTCGTTCCAGTAGGGCGGCAGCGCCTTATAGGGGTTCGAGCCGGACAGCGAAGTCACATACACGCCGCCAGCGCCATGTGTTTTCGCGTATTGAACGATGCCAGGCAACTGAGCGGCGGTGGCGCCGTACACCATATGCACAAAGCGACTCTTGGCATAGCCCGCCTGCCAGCTCATCGGTCGATATTTTGCGTAGCTCTTCGCGGTACTTTCGAACACGACGAACTGGTCGGCGGTCGGCAAGCTCGCATACAGTTCGGCCATGTCCGTGCCCGGATTCGCCGTTACGGAATAAGCCGCGTTCATTCCTTTGATGTAGTTGTAAATCGACTGGTAAAACTGAATGTGAGATATCTTGCTGTCGGTCGTCATTTCGTCGATGAAGAAACCGTCGATCTTGTACAGCCCGGCAAAAGCATTGATATCGGCGACGACCGCGGACAGCGAGCGCTTTCCATATCGGGTGGAAATATAGCCCAGCACTTTGCCGCCTGCGGCGTGGAGGTTCGCGACGGCGGCCGCATAGTTGGGGTCGTGCGTCGCGCCGGGCCCGTTGTCGGGGTTCAGGATCGCAGTGGTCGGCACCTTGCGGGCCGTGGCCGTCAGGGTATTCCAGTTCGCGATGCTTCTGGTCGCATTAAAGTAGGACGGCACGACGAGGCTGGTCGCCGCGCTTTGCGCGAACGCGTTGCCCTGCAGACAACCGGCCAACAGTGCAGCGGTCACGCCGGAACGTCTCAGACAGATCGCCGTGCGATGTAGGAGCCTCGCGTTTATCGCCGAGTCGATTGCGCCGACAGTCCTTAAAGCCCCGACAGCGCCCCTTTCCCGATTTCTTCTCATGTAGCCTCCTGACGCGGTACTTCCATACCCGCCGTCGATTGGCCCGCCGTGGGTACGGCGGGCAACTGGCAAACTCCGGTGAGGGAGCCCCTATAGTTTTGCGTCGCCGGATCGCTCCGGGTTTGCCCAACTGCACTAACGGCACCGTCCAACTTTTCTTAAGAGACGCATTTCAGTCTGCGCATGAATCAGGGGAGTGTGCCCCCTGATGAGCAGGATTTCGGCCTTCGTTTGACCTCGGTTCGCTTCGTCGGGGTATTCTCCATTTGGGAACCCTTGCAACGCGGCTTGTCGGGCAGCTAGTCACAAAGCGTTGGCGACAGGTCCAAAAACTGCCCCACCCCGATAGAAGGGCCGCAATTCGAGCCGCAGCACGGGAAGCCGGGACGCTTGGCGTTGTGGCGGTCCTGCAAATGGATGGCCGGGTTGTGTGGGCGTTCGATGGCGCCACGGCGCTCGTGCTTGCCAGGCAGACGCGTCCCGATCTGGTCGTGACCTGGAAAAAATTCCTATTGTTCTGTGTCGCCGCTTTCGTCGCCCGATGACAGTCACCGCCCGTCTACGTCTCCTTTTGATTTCGCTCACAATACGGGTTACGTTGCGTGCTGCGCTGACAATTTCCGCCATCGTGGCGCCAGCACGGGTCGCCAGTGCGGCTCCGTTGTGGACCTTTGCGTCCGACCCACTGATCAGTTCCCGATCTCTTTTGCCGCGGCCGCCGAGCGTTGCGCCAGTGCGCGCACTTCTGCTGCCACCACCGCAAATCCACGCCCTTTCTCGCCAGCTCGCGCAGCTCCGACGGCGGCATTCAGCGCGAGTATGTTGGTCTGGAACGCGATACCCTCTATCGCGCCAATAATGTCAACGACCCTGTTCGATCCCGATGACATCTCCGCGATCACGTCAATGACCTGCTCGACAACATTCCCGCCGCGCGCCGCGATCTCCGACGCGTTTTCAGCGGGCGTGCTGGCCTGCCGTGCATTGTCGGCGTTCTGCCTGACCGTCGCGGTCAACTCCTCCATGCTCGATGCTGTCTCCTGCAACGTCGCCGCCTGCTGTTCGGTGCGCGCCGACAGATCGATGTTGCCGCTTGCGATCTCGCGCACGCCATGTGCGGATTGAAGCCGTGCCGTGGCGGACTTGACCGACCGCGGCAACGGGCTCTCCTGCATGGGGGAGAGAGCAGCCATTAGACGGCCCATTTCGTTGACGCGCACGCTGGCGATCTGCCCCGTGAGATCGCCAGCGGCGATACGCTCGAAGCGCTGGATCGCCGAGTTGATCGGCCGCACTATGGACGCTGTCGCCAGGAAGCGCGCGAACAGCCCAAGCGCGAGCGCGGCAAGTCCGACCGTCGCAAACACGCAGCACAGCAGATGAAAATGTTCCTCAGCCAGATCGAAGCGTGCCTTCTGCTGCTGCACCTGGACATTTTTCAGGGCGAGCAGGGCGCTTTTATAGTCGCTGGACAACGCCTCACGCGCCTGACGCTCCGCGGTCCGGAACGTGATGAAATCGTTCTGGTCGAGCGCCGCGACTGCGGGGGCCATCCCCCCACGATGCGGGCCTGTTTCAGATCTACGGAACGTTGGTCTTTGGCCAAATAGCATCGACGTATCCAGTATCAAGAAAAAACGCTTCCATATATATGAGCCCATTGTCGACGATATTGCCATCGCCGCCGACTGGCTGCTTATGGCTGAAATGAGGCGGGAGCGTCTGAACCTGACGTGGACCTTCGCCTGGTCGAAACAGCGCCAGTGACGCTGAGCAACCTGTTTTGCTTGAGCCGGTCTCGCCGCAGCTTAAGCTATTCGCAGCGGCACCTGATTGGCGTACGGCAAGCTCTTACGACATCCCCGAGGCCAGATACCTTGGGGATTTCCACAGGCTTTCGAGAGACGGGCGGGCGAGTGTGCTGACGGCGTCGGATGCGCCGGATGTGTAAGACGCGACGGAGTGTCAGGATGTGCCGAATACGCCGAATACGCTGTCAATGAAACGATTTGCGCTCGCGCGCCAAGTCCAATCATACTGCGCTCTCCCGCCAACCGACCCGGATTCTCATGAAGCTTCGACTGCCTTTCGTGCTCGAACTCGCCGTCAACTTTCTGCTGCCGTGGCTCGCCTACCGGCTCGCGCTGCCGCATATCGGCGGGACGGGAGCGCTGATTATTTCGGCCGTGCCGCCCATTCTCTGGACTTTGATCGAACTGGTCCGCTTCCGGCGCGTCGATGCGCTTAGCATGATGGTGGTGGCGGGCATCGTGCTTTCGATCGCGGCGATGGCGCTCGGCGGCAGCGCGCGCATGCTATTGCTGCGCGAATCGCTGGTTTCGGGGCTCATCGGCGTGACGTTCCTGCTGAGCCTGCCGCTGCGCCGCCCGCTGATCTTCTACCTTGCGCGCGCCACTGTCGCCCGCGAAATAGAGGGCGGCGCAGCGCGCTTCGGGACCCTGTGGCAGGAACGGCCGGCGCTCGTCTCCTCCATGCGGCTCATGACGCTCGTTTGGGGTGTCGGCCTGACCGGCGAAACGGCCCTGCGCTCGTGGATGGCGCTCACCTGGCCGATCGAGCGCTTCCTCGCCATCTCGCCCTTGATCGGCTATGGCATTTACGGCGCGCTGACGGGCTGGACGCTGTGGTATCGCAAGACGATAAGTAGCCGGGTTGCGGCGCAGGAACAGACTCAAGCGAAGACGAACAGCGTCACGGGTAAGTCGGCGGCGCCACGGAGCGAGTGACCGCTCCCGGCGTTCGCCAGTTCACCATCTCGACCCTGATCCGCCGTTCGGACTCGCGCGATGTAATGACGGTGCGAAAGACATAACAGTCATCCATTGACCTGCTTCCGTGCAATGGGATTGCCGTTCGTCCTGATGTCGATTGACCACCGTCATAGGCAGTCTGCAAGTCAAGACGCTTCCCTGGTCGATGCCGGCACTTTGGGCAACGTGTCGCCCCTATGCATTTCGAGAAGCCGTTTGGTCAGTGTCAGCCCAATACCGAGCCCGCCGGAACCACGCGTGGCACTTTCATCACCCTGAAAAAACATCTTAAAGATCGCCGTCAAATTCTCGGGCGTCTGAAGTTTGGGATTTATGCTGTACTTTTTCGAAGATTGCGCCATTGGTCCTATTTTCGCGCGCGTCAACCGAGTGCTGACGGGATTGGTCAGACGGCGACACGTATCTGCAGGTCGGCACGCCGCCTTTCAGGCTACTATTACATGCGCCTGAAGATGTCGCACGAGCGAAGCCTGACGCTGTGTCGCGCCTCACTTAGCGGCGAATATCGATATCCCGCCATTGACGAACCCGTTCGCCGCGCAACCCGGACACCCCGCCGGCGATGTGGCGGAAGAGTATGGAACGAAAATGAGTCCGGTCGCCGGGTCAATCGCAACTGAGTGCGCGTTATTGCCCGTGTTAAGGCGGGCGACGACATTGCGATTGCCGGCGTCGACGATCGTCAACACGGGCGTGCATGGAGATGCCACCGAGCAGGCACCGTTCGTCGACGCATTGCCAGAAGATGTCCAACGGCTCGCCGCGTTGTAGTAGCGATTGGTAGGCACATCATATTCGAGCTGGTCGCCGCCGCCTGCGTTCAGGGACGCCACGAGCGCACCGTTCGACCGGTTGAAGATCTGCATAAGCAAGGGCGCGCCAGTCGTAGCTTCCCGGCATCCAACCGCAATATCGTTTCCGGGTCCCAGTGCCAGCCCAGTAGGATCACAATTGCCTTCGGAGTACATCGCGATGCCCGCAAGGGTTGTGTAGTTCTGCGTGCCACCGTTCGGTATTGCGCGAATCGACGCCCCCGGCAATTTCACCAGTTCACCGTGAGGATTCGCCGTGCTTCCGTCAACGTTCACATAGAAGTTGTCGCTCGCGGCGTCGTACTGGCACGCTTCGAGGCCCGCGGTGGGCTTGCCTGCCAGGTCCGTGAACGTCACCTTGGCGACGATGGTCTGCGTAGCCGCGTTGATGAACGTGGCGAACGGGGGCGTCTCTTCCGGGCTGGAGATCATGAAGATGCCATGCGTGGGATCCAGACAACCTTCATCTGCGCGCACGCCCGTCGCGCTAACCGTGATTTTGCTTGTCACGACGCCCACGGCGGGATCGACCACCTTCACAGAGTTCACGTCGCCCACGAAGATGAGGTTGCCGACCGGCGTCGCGCCGTCCGGACCCGCCTGCGCATTCGGCCCGGGGCCAAGTCCCGTGAACGCGAGAGGCCCGCTTCCCTGGATGGCCTTGACAAAGGTCTTCGATGGGATGTCGATTTGATCCAAAGATGCGTTATTCCTGTCGGTGAAAAAGTATCGGCTACCTAAAATGGCGCCGATGTCGAACGAGAAGTTTACGCCTGCCTTAATGTTCGGGGCCGCAATGTCCGATACATAATGCGGCCCGCTACTGTTCAGATGGTCTCCACCGCAGCCTGCGATCGCGATAGCAGCAGACGCAACCAATGCCTTCGTCCACATGTACCTCGGCATCGCACACCTCCCATCATCGTCGTCGGAATAGACTTACCTCAACCGCGCGCCGGGAAGAAATAACAGACGCTGCTATAGCTTAGGCATTTCCTTGAGCAGTTATCCTTATCGTTTTCCCCGGTAGTAAATGTCGTGCTTCAGATTTCCATAAGATTTGATATTTCACCGTGTGCATAGCCAACGTTCATGCTCGACACGGCGCGCTTCCCACACATCGTCAACGCCACGAGGCAAAGCGGACTGGCGCAGATGATTGACGCACAGCAGTCGCTCGAATGGCGCTGTCCCGACGATGGTGAACGGCAGCGTCTTGCCGACGCCGGTCGTCCTGTTGAAGGTTGGACGACGTGCTCAACGAAGGTTCGCTGTGAAAAACTGGAGCGCCATTTGGTCGAATAGTGTATGGAAGGCGGCTCGATCGAATCCGGCGGCATCGACGCACACCTCAGGCGCGCTCTGCATTAGTGAGGCGGGGCATGGAGCGAGAAACGCGAAATGCGCCGATTTCGGGACAACGTGGAAGTCTGGCCGCTTGGGAAGTGCATCCGCAAGCGCCGGCATGGTCTCAGGCAGCACGCCGTCGCCACCAAATTGGGAGGCCCAAAGCTGAATGGGCGCGTCCACATTCTGAAGATCGCCTGACCGTGGAAATTCATTGAGCGGATCTGCCAGCACGTAGGCCTTTATGCGCTCGTCGTGAGTTACTGTCATCAAGGGCTGCTTTTGCTGCTTGATCTGCCGACAGATTGGGAGGTTGGGGTCCGCGCAGGGCACATTTGCATGAGCAAAGTCCGGATTGCCGCCAGCTAACACGAGCCCGGTGTATCCACCGCGCGAGAAACCGAAAAAACCGACCTTGGTCGCGTCGATTTTTCCCGCATCGGGAGCACCGGCAAGCATGAAATCGACGAGGCGCTTAATGTCCGTCGGCCGCTCAACAAACTCTGAGATATCGGCCGCATGGCTCATGTCAGAGAACGTATCGCCCGGATGGTTGATCGCTGCGACGACGAAGCCGGCATCTGCCAGGACTTCAGCAAGATCGTGATGTCCCAAATACGATCCTCCGTGGCCGTGAGAGACAACGACGAGGGGTAATCTGTTCCCAGCGGTAGGACAGTCACGCCGCCCTCGCAAGACGTACGGACCGACTGTCAAATCCTCTGCCGCCTCCGCGCACGGTGTCCAGACAACTGCCTTCAATGCCGGACCGGTATCATCGGCGGGAACGGTCAGGAATTTGATTCCTGCGGCGTGCGCGACCGTCGCAGACAGACAAAAAAGCACAAGCGCCAGGAAGGTTCGCATCCGGTATTCCGCCTTATAAGAGGTTACGAAATCGATTAGGCGCGAGCTTCCCGCCTACCGCTAAACGACATTTCCTGCTGAACCCAGATATGGGTGGGTATCGATCCGGTGGGGACGACCAGATTTATAGCCGCGGTTCCGATTACGAGGTCTACATGGAATCGCGCCTACGTGGGAGCCCACGGAATTACCCGGCCAAGCGGTTGTAAAGAGAATCGTATGTGCGTGGGCCGTTCGAAGCCAGCTTGCCGTTCAGTCGCCCGGGCAGGCATTGCAAGGCCTGGTATTTTGGGGTTTCAGTTCCGGACGGCCTCGAAGAGAACTATCGACGGACATGCTTCAGCTCCGGGCCAATATCGTGAACCGATGGCTCGCAGCGCGTCGCGGCGTGGTTCTCTCGCGACACGCGCATATACGATGAGTTGTCTAACCTGAACCGCATGATTCGAATGCACAGGCCCCGAGTGAGGCATTTGACGGCCAGTTGGACTACGCGCTGCCGACGCGTTGTCAAACTTGGAATCGCACACGGACATAGATGACGCCTGCGCACCGGCAATCGGACACGACCGCAGTAAGACAAGGCAGCGAAGTTCGAATCATGGATTCGAGATAGTTTGCCTAAGTTCCGTCTGCAGGTCTATCAACGGTGCCGCAGTCACAGCGACGGCTACGCTGTCCGAGTTCGGCAGTAGCCCGGCGAGTGCCGCAACGCCAGTCGCGCATACCGCGATGAATGCGACAGCGCCAATGACAACGATTGCGTTGCCATACGTTGTCTTCGTTTCGACCGACTTGGTAAAGAGCCGCATCATGGCTGTCTCCTGTGACGCAGCTAACGTTTGCAACGACTGTGCCGGCGGCGATGATTTCGTGCTGACCCGCGTGCGGAGCCCGGGCTGTATTGGGATCAATGGCCAGGGCGGGAGCTCAACAGCAAAACATTGTCGGGCCTTTCCGAACACATGCCACACCTTTGTGCATGTCAACCCAACACCACCGTGTGATTTGGCGTCTACATGCTTCGGATTCCTGTCAGAGACGCAAAGGGCGCCCGTCATGTGCGACAAGCATCAGGGACTCTGGAAGATGTTCTCGGATGTGAGCAGTCACAGCGGCAGTGCCGCTCACTGACGATTCATCGTCTGGCTACAATCGCCGAAAAAAAATCTGCTTCGCAGTGCTGCGCCGAAGCCAGGCGAAAATATTCGCTAACGATTCCTCGTCCCAGGCTCTATAACGTACTTGCAGGGCGACTATTTGTGTCGAGGGGTCCACGAAATCCGTTGACATTGCCAATGCGCACGCCAACTTGCGTCCCCATTTCGGCCGGGCGCACTGCGCTCCGTCTCTTCCCAATTACCTGGAAACATGGCCTCGGGTGACATGACCCGCAGGCTCCGGGCGCGCTTGTGAGTCTGAAAATCTCCTGTGGATTTCCAGCTCGGGCACGCGAATAACGAATCCCATGAATCGAAAGCGCAACGTAGATTAAGGAGTCAATGTGAAATCACTACTGATGGTCGCTTCAGCTGTCGGGTTGCTTGTCATGGCCGGGTTTGCGCATTCACAAGGTACGCCCCAAGGTCCTCAACCCGCTCCGCAGGAAAGCGCTGCAACTCGGATTTCCAACCCCAGTGCGGGGATGGAGGCATACGGCGGCACCGCCGATACGACCGTGCAGAGCGGCGTGAAACATGCCCGGCCCTGCAGGGTGAACCCGGAATGCAACGTTTTTTTCGGGGGGAGCTAAGGAGAAGCTAGCGGCGCGCGAGCCCACACCGGAACGAGGCGCTCGCGGTCGGACCTTTCCTGCCTCATGATGCCGGCGAATCCGCCATGCGCCGCGCGGAACTGCTAACGTCGCTTGTGGGCGCCGGTGACGTTGCGCAATCTATTTACATTGTTGGTAGCGGTCGATGGGAAGTGTTTGAGTGCGACAGATCCGTCGCATGCGTTTATTGCGAGCCCAGACGGGCGCGCCGCAAGTCGGGCGAGCCTCGTCTTTCGTCGCACACCTCGGTTTACCGCTCAGGGTGCCTCAAGGTGCCTTTTCGCCGAGCGGCTCGTCGCCGGGAGACGGCTCCGGAAGTATCTCCTCGTCGGGCACGTCTTCGTCCGGTTCCGTTCCTGGCACGTCGCTGTCCGTCTGCGTTCCAGCATTCTCGTCTGCCCCGGTTTTTGTCGCTCGCCTGTCGACGGCGGGTCGCTCGCAGCAAACGTGTCTTCGACAGCTGCATCGACGTCCTTCTCGGATTCGTCGTCGGGCGCGCGTTGCTCGGTAGAATGGATACCCATTTCGGTGCCTTGCGCAGTCCATCCAGTAGGTCGAACGCCTGCTTTCGGGTAATCGAGGCGGCCGGCAGGTCGGCAATCGGGGCGATCTTTGCCATGTTGCGCCGACGAGACTGCGCGGCGCCGAGCGAAACGCGGTGCCGTTCAATGTGGCCCGTAAGGAAATCCTCGCACAGTTTTCGCACCGTGTATGATTCCGGCGTCGCAGTCATCGCAGCCCGGTTCGACAGTTTGCGCTTGAGCACAGGGTCTTCGCCAGCGTCGCGACGCGTCCGGATTTCCTGCCACTCGGCTATTGCGGCTGCGTAGGACATTGCTGGCCACTCCCCAAGCTTTTGCTGGCGCATCCGGTTGTCGACGGGCGATTTGAACCGGTAGGTCCAACTGCGCCTTTGTTGTCGCTTGCAGACGAAGGCCTGGGAATGCCTCAAAAGAGATGTGTGTACCGGGTATCAGCTGTTTCGCGGCCTTGGTATCGAATCGCATGGTCGGCGTAGCTTCTCGGTGAGAGAGAAAAAAGCTACGCCAGCGTCTGAAGTTTAGCAACTTGTAGATGATTGAAGATGCCGCTCGCGGCAGCGGTCAGTAATGCAGAAAGTCCTTATATTAAGGGCCTTTGACGAAGATGCGCCCCGCGTGACCGGCCTCTCGCGGGATGATGAAGGAAAACGCCCTGAATGCTCGCAGAACAACGACATCAATACATCCTGGCGCAAGTCGCCAAAACCGGCGCACTCTCGGTCGCCGAGCTGGTGCGCGAATTGAATGTGTCGCGCGAGACCATTCGTCGTGATCTGAACGCGCTGGCCGGGCGCGGCCTGCTCGTTACGACGCACGGCGGCGCGCTCTCGAGCGACCGGCGCGAACCCGACCTCGACACGCGCGAAGCCGCGAATGCCGGCGCGAAGCGAGCGATCGGCGAGCGCGCAGCCGAGTTCGTGCCCGACGGCGCGTCGCTGATCGTCGATTCCGGCAGCACGACGCAGGCGGTGGCGCGCGCGTTGCTCGATCGGCATCGCCTGTCCGTCTATACCAACGACTGGCGCATCGCGCTGCTGCTCGGCCGGCGCAATGGCAACCGCGTCACGCTGCTAGGCGGCGAGCTGTCCGATATCGAAGACGCCACGTTCGGGCTCGACACGGTCCAGCAACTGACGCAGTACCACGCGGACTTCGCGTTCATCGGCGCGGGCGGCATCTCGCCGGACGGTTATCTCACCGACTACAGCCGCATGGCCGCCGAAGTGCGCAGCCGCATGATCGCGGCCGCCGATACGGTGGTGGTCGTCGCGGACCATTCGAAGTTCGGCCGCGTTACGCCGGTGCGCATCAACGGCATCGAATCGGCACGTTATCTCGTGACCGAACTCGCACCCGAGCGCTCACTCGCCAAGGCGATAACGGCGCATGGCCCGGAAATTGTGATCGCCTGAGCCGGCCATGCAAACCGGCCGGCATGCCGCGGCGTTGCGGCGCGCGTCCAGCAGTCCACAAATGCGCGCGACCCCGAGCGCGGCGCCATTCGATTCACGGACGGCAGCCATGCAGCAGCGGCTGCGTCGAATTTCCTCCAGCTTTGTTTGCCTCGCCTTCCCTTGGCTATTATTGGCGAATTGTGTCAATTTTTGGAATTCGACAGAATGGTCATGGGCTTGTCATCGAAACCTGTAATCCTTGCTATGCCCCGGACAGGCATGGCGGCCGTCGCGCGAAGCTCGCAGGCAGACCGCAAATAAGGCTTGTGACGATGCACCAGGGTTGTCGGCAATCTGCAATGCGTGTAGCAGCGCAGAGAACCTAGCGGCAACATGAATAAATTACGGGACAGGGCGACGCGCTCCCAAGCAACGCAAGCAGCAGACACGCAACACGCAGGCAACACACAAGCAACACGCAGGCAGCAAATAAAACGCAAACGGCCCACATCACGCGCCGTTCAATCACAACAGGTATCGGGTTTTCCCGACCGTCTGGTTTTTTGCCTTTCGGAGAGAGCGACATGATAAAGACAAATTCCTCGCAAGCCACGGGTCTCGCACGCAAACTGCTGCCGGTGCTCGTCGCCGCGACGATGTTCGGCGGCGGGGCCATGCAGGCGCATGCGGCCGATGCCGTGGTGCTGTACACCGCCGATGGCCTGGAAAACCTCTACAAAGACGTACTGCCGGCCTTCGAAAAGAAGGAAGGCGTGAAGGTCAACATCGTCACCGCGGGCAGCGGGGAAGTGGTGAACCGCGCGACCATCGAGAAAGATCAGCCGAAGGCGGACGTGATCGTCACGCTGCCGCCGTTCATCCAGCAAGCGGATCAGAGCGGTTTGCTGCAGGCTTACCAGAGCGCGAACTACAAGAATGTTCCGGCAATCGCCAAGGCGCCGAATGGCGCGTGGGCCACCTTCGTGAACAACTATTTCTCGTTCGCGATCAACCCGGAAGTCACGAAAAACCAGCCGAAGACTTTTGCCGATCTGCTGCATCCGGACTACAGCGGCAAGATCGCCTACTCGAATCCGGCGACGGCGGGCGACGGCATGGCCGTGATCATTCTGACGTCGTCGTTGATGGGTGAGGACAAGGCGTTCGACTATCTGAAGAAGCTCGAACAAAGTGCGAAGTTCCATACGAAGGGCACGGGCTACCTGGACGTGCTGCTCTCGCGTAACGAAATCGCGTTCGCAAACGGCGATCTGCAAATGGATCTCGACGACGCAGCCAACGGCGGCCTCTCGCTCAAGCCCGTGTTCCTCGCAGCAGCGCCGGGCGCGCAGCCGACCACATTTCAGTTACCGTACGCGATCGGGTTGATCAAGAACGGTCCGAACCAGGCGCAGGGCAAGAAGCTGATCGACTATCTGATGTCGACTGACGTGCAGGCCAAAGTGCCGGACATCTTCGGCATCCCGGGCCGCAGCGACGTGCCGCTCGCCGGCAAGAACGGCGACGCGGTCAAACAGGCGATTACGGGCGTGAAGCTGATTCCGGTGGACTGGAACCAGGTGATGGCGAAAAAGGCCGACTGGACCGCACGCTGGAAGAGCGAGGTAGTCGGTTCGTCGGGCAAGCAGATCGAAGTGGTCAAGCCGAAGTAAGCCGCCGTTCGCAGTCGAGTCGACGTGCGCTTCACGTTCAACTGAGTTCAGCGAAGCTTGAGTTGGCGCGCCGTCGACGTGAATCAGTCAGCCAGCGCTTCGCGATTTGCCCTCGATTGCCGGGCTGCACGAGCATCAATCTTGTTGGAGGATGAATCCGGTGAATACGGCCAGTCTTGCTCAACGTGGCGCACCGGGCGCGTCGTTGGACGCGCTCGGTGCCGCGCGTTCGGACGCACGCGGCGGCGTGCAGATCGACCATCTGACGGTGCGCTTCGGCTCGCGCACGGTGCTCGACGATCTCTCGTTGACGATCCAGCGCGGCGAACTGCTCACGGTGCTCGGTCGCAGCGGCTGCGGCAAGACCACGCTGTTGCGCTTCATCGCCGGGTTCATCGAGGCGGATGGACTGGCCGGCACGCTGACCGTCGCCGGCCACGATCTCACGCATGTGCCGCCGCATAAGCGCAATCTCGGCTTGCTGTTTCAGAGCTATGCGCTGTTTCCGCACCTGTCGGTGTTCGAGAACGTCGCGTTCGGCTTGCGCGCGCGGCGCATATCGGCGAAAGACATCGCGCGACGCGTGGCCGATGCGCTCAAACTCGTGCAACTGGGCGACGCCGGGCATGTGATGCCCGCGCAACTTTCCGGCGGCATGCAGCAGCGCGTAGCGCTGGCGCGCGCGCTCGTGATCGAGCCGGACGTGCTCCTGCTCGACGAGCCGCTCTCCGCACTCGACGCCAATCTGCGCGCCTCGGTGCGTTCCGAACTGAAGGCGCTGCATGAGCGTCTGCCGAATCTGACGATCGTCTGCGTGACGCACGATCAGGACGACGCGCTCGTGCTGTCGGACCGCACGCTGCTGATGCGCGACGGCCGCATCGCCCAGCTTGGCACCCCGCAGCAGTTGTACGACGCGCCGAGCGACGGGTTTGTCGCGCGTTATCTCGGCGCGGCCAATCTGCTGCCTCCCCAAGTCGCGTTCGGCATGGACGACGCGCGCTACAACGAGCGTGAGCGTGTCGCGTGTTTGCGGCCCGAAGCGCTGCGCATCGTGCCGCTCGGGGAAGGGCACTTGCACGGCGCGATCACATCGGTCGAATGGTATGGCGCGGTGTTGTCGGTGTCGGTCGCGCTGGACGCGATGCCGAGCGAACCGGTGCTCGTCACCATGCAGCGCGGCCACGGCATGATGCCGGAGAAAGGCGCGCGCGTTTCCCTGCGTTACGAGGCTGACGATGTCGTCCTTATCCACCCCTGACGCGCCGAATCCGCTGAGTGCGTCGTCTGCGGCCGCAGCCGACGCTCGCCGCAGCGCAAGCGCGGCTTCGCATCGCGCCGCGGTAAAGCGCCGCGAACGCGCGGCGCAATGGCATCTTCTGTTCATCGCGGTGGTCGTGCTGGGACCGCTCGTGATCTATCCGCTCGTGCGCCTCGTGGCGCTCAGTCTGAGCGGGCCGCATGGTATCGGCCTGCAGGCGTATGCGGCGTTCTTCGGCAATCCGGAGACGCGCGGCGTGATCGGCACGACGCTGTGGATTCTGTTCGCGAGCGCGGGGCTCGCGTCGCTGCTCGGCGTCGCACTTGCCTCGCTGCTGTTTTTCAAGCCGTTCCCCGGCGCGCGGATGGTCACGCGCTTTCTCGAACTGTTCGTCGCGTTCCCGTCGTTTCTAGTCGCCTTCACGCTGATTTTTCTATACGGCTCGCAAGGCTCGGTCAGCATCGGCTTGCAACGGCTCTTTCATTTGCAGGCGCCGCCGCTCGATTTCCTGTTCGGCGTGGGCGGCGTGATTCTCGCCGAAGTCGTGTTCTACGCGCCGTTTGTCGTGCGTCCGACGCTGGCCTCGTTTGCCACGCTCGACATGCGTCTGATCGAAGCCGCCCGCAGCCTCGGCGCAAGCGGCTGGATGGTCGCGTTCAAGGTGATTCTGCCGCTCGCATGGCCGGGCATCGCGGCCGGCACGATCCTGTGCTTCCTGCTGACGCTCAACGAGTTCGGCATTCTGCTCGTGCTCGGCAGTGCGCATCTGATCACCTTGCCGGTCGCAATCTACAGTTCGGCCACTGTCGACCTCGATCTGCCGACGGCCGCCGCCGGCGCGGTCGTGATGCTGATCATGTCCCTGTCGCTGTACGCGTTATACCGCCAGGTCAACCGTCGCAACGTGAAAGGAGCGCACCGTGGCCTTTGAACTCGACCCGACGGTGCTCCCGGTCATGCACAAGAAAGCGCGTCCGGTGCGCCGGAGTCTCGTCGTGCGGATGCTCGGCGGACTGTTTCTCGGCTTTGCCGCGCTGCTGTGCTTCTGGCTTTTCGTGTTGCCGGTGATCGTCGTGGGACTGTCGAGCGTGGCGGCGCACTGGTCGGGCACGATCCTGCCTGACGGCTTCAGCACGCGCTGGTTCGAGCGGCTCGGTTCGAGCGACTTCGACGCGCTCACGACGAGCCTCGAAATCGGCATGGGCGTCGCGGTGCTCGGCACGATTCTCGGGCTGTGGCTTGCGCTCGCGCTGGAAGGACGCGACCGGCGCGGGCTCGGCGCGTTCGTCGACACCATTGCGATGATGCCCAACGGCGTGCCGAGCGTGGTGCTCGGGCTCGCGGTGCTAATCGCCTATCACAAGCGGCCGGTCGATCTCTCGAGCTCCGCGGCGATCGTCGTATTCGTGCAGCTCGCACTGGTGCTGCCGTTCTGCTACCGGTGCGCGGCCGCCGCGTTGCGCCCCGAGTTGACAATTCTGCGCGAAGCGGCTGCGAGCCTCGGTGCGCCGCCGTCGATGGTGCTGCGCCGGGTCGTGCTGCCGCAGCTTGTGCCCGCGATCCGCGCGAGTCTTGCGCTTGGCTTCGCGTTGTCGCTCGGCGAACTGGGCGCGACGCTCACCGTGTATCCGCCGGGTTTCGCCACGGTCCCGATCGTGGTCGTCGGCCAGGTCGAGCGTGGTTATTATCTGCCGGCGTCAGCGCTGTCGCTGATTCTGTTGCTGGTGTCGCTGGCGGCGCTGCTGCTGATCGCGGCCCGCGTGCCGCGTCGTCGGACGGACTGAACCGGTTCCCGATTCTTGTGATTGCGCGTCACCCGGCGCGCAGACCTCCCGCAAACTTGCGTGTGGCGAAATTTGTCGAAATGACCGAATATATGCAAACTGCTTCTGTCGATCCGATTGAGGTTGTGCGCAGGCATTCGCTGACGGCACTCGTTCGCGACCAGATCGAAAGGCACATCGTCGAAGGCGAACTGGCACCGGGCGACAAGCTCAACGAAGCGGATTGGGCGGCGCGCCTGCACGTGTCGCGCGGGCCGGTTCGCGAGGCGTTTCGCGCGCTCGAGCAGGCCGGGCTCGTGCGCACCGAGAAAAATCGCGGCGTGTTCGTGCGGACAGTATCGTTGGCGGAAGCGGATGAGATCTATGCGGTGCGCGCGGTGCTCGAAGAGGCGGCGTGCCGGATGTTGGCTGCGAACATCGACGCGCGTCAGTTGGCGGTGTTGCGCGACTGGCTCGATGCGATGCGCGCGGCGCTCGACGCGCGGGATCACGATGCATACGCGCGGGCCAACGTCGCGTTTCATGACGCGCTCGTGGCGGCGGCGGGCAATCTGAAGTTGTACGAGACGTATCGAAGGCTGGTGAGCGAGTTGAGACTTTTTCGGCGCGCGGCGCTGGCGGTGCACGCCGATGCGATGGAGCGCTCGCTGGCCGAACACCGCGCGATTCTGACAGCGCTGGCTTCGCGCGATGCCGGACGTGCGGCGGCGCTGATGCACGCGCACGTGAACGGCGGCCTGCAGCGCGCGCATGCGGCGTGCGAGGAAGGCGGCGTGGTGGCTCGGCAGTTGGACACGGCGCGGAGTGCGCCGACTTCGGACGACTGAAGCGATGGCGTCGTCGTAACGCATTGGCTGGAGCACGCGTGCGTGGCACGCAGGGACGGGAGCAATGGCAAGCGCAAGCACAAACGTGAATGCAAACGCAAAAGAACGCACGATAGAAGTCAACGGTCGCCGTTACCGGCTGCCTTCGGAGCCGACGGTCGTGGTGTGCGTCGACGGCTGCGAATTCGATTATCTGGAAGCCGCGGTCGCTGCCGGCGTTGCGCCGTTCATCGGCAAGATGCTCAAGGGCGGCGCGGCCTTCAAGGGCGATTGCGTGATTCCGTCGTTCACTAACCCCAACAATCTGTCGATCGTCTGCGGCGTGCCGCCGTCGGTGCACGGCATCTGCGGGAATTACTTCTGGGATCCTGATGCGAACGGCGGCGCGGGCGCGGAAGTGATGATGAACGATCCTGCCTATCTGCGCGCCGGCACCTTGCTGGCCGCGGCGGCCGAAGCGGGCGCAGGCGTCGCCGTCGTCACTGCCAAAGACAAGTTGCGCCGGCTGTTGGGCTGGCAACTGAACGGCATCTGCTTTTCGGCGGAAAAAGCGGACACGGTGACGCGCGAGGAAAACGGCATCGACGAAGTACTCGATCTGGTCGGCTTGCCACTGCCCGACGTGTACAGCGCGGGGCTTTCGGAGTTCCTGTTTGCCGCCGGTGTGCGGCTCGCGCAAACGCGCAAGCTCGACCTGATGTATCTGTCCACCACCGATTACATCCAGCACAAATGGGCGCCGGGCACCGAGGGTGCGAACGCGTTCTACGCGATGATGGACGGCTATCTGGCGAAGCTCGACGCGCTCGGCTGGGTGATCGGCCTCACCGCCGATCACGGCATGAACGCGAAACACGATCCGCAAACCGGCGAGCCGAATGTGATCTATCTGCAAGACGTGCTCGACGAATGGCTCGGCGCTCGCAAGGCGCGCGTGATCTTGCCGATTACCGATCCGTATGTGGTGCATCACGGCGCGCTCGGTTCGTTCGCGACGGTGTACTTGCCGCACGATGTCGGCGCCGCGCAGGTCATCGAGCGGATTGGCGGGCTGCGGGGAATCGAACTCGCGCTCGATAACCGCACGGCTTGCGAGCGTTTTGAACTGCCGGGCGATCGCGTCGGCGATATCGTCGTGATCGGCACGAAGCATGTGGTGCTCGGCACGCGTCGCGATGAGCACGATCTGTCCGGATTGACTGTGCCGTTGCGCTCGCATGGCGGCTTGTCGGAGCAGGAGGTGCCGCTGTTGTTTAATCGGCGCGTTGAAGGATTGCCGGGCGCGGATAGCGGTAAAAGGCTGCGCAATTTCGATATCTTCGACGTCGCGTTGAATCGGGTGTCGGCATCATGAACGCGACCTTGCGGGACCATCCGGCATTCCGGGCCGAAGCGCTGCGACTCAAGGGCGAACGCGCGGCGCGGCCACGCTCGTTCGATGTATTCGATCCCTATACGGGCACGCGAGTAGGCACCGTCGCGCGCGCGAGCGTCGAGGACGTGCGCGCCGCGTTCGAATATGCCGCAGCCTATCAGGCGAAGCTCACGCGATATGAGCGCTCGCAGATTCTCGAACGCGCGGCCGCGTTGCTGCGTGACAGAACCGAAGAGGCGTCGGATCTGATCTCGCTCGAATCGGGCTTGTCGAAGCAGGACTCCCGCTATGAAATCGGCCGCGTGGCTGACGTGTTCAAGTTTGCCGCGATCGAAGCGCTGCGCGACGACGGGCAGAGCTTCTCGTGCGATCTGACGCCGCATGGCAAGCGGCGGCGCGTATTTTCGCAGCGCGAACCGCTTGCGGGCGTGATCGTCGCGATTACGCCGTTCAACCATCCGATGAACCAGGTCGCGCATAAGATCGCGCCGGCAATCGCGACAAATAATCGCGTGGTGCTGAAGCCGTCCGAGAAGGTGCCGCTGTCGGCGCTTTATCTCGCCGACATCCTCTATGAAGCCGGCTTGCCCGCGCCGATGCTGCAAGTGCTGACCGGCGACCCGCGCGAGATCGCCGATGAACTGATCACGCATCCGTTGGCTGAACTCGTCACGTTCACGGGCGGCGTGGCGATCGGCAAGTACATCGCGGCAAAGGCGGCATACCGGCGCGTCGTACTGGAACTCGGCGGCAACGATCCGTTGATCGTGCTGGAAGACGCCGATCTCGAGCGCGCGGCGACGCTCGCCGTGCAGGGCTCGTATAAGAACTCCGGACAGCGCTGCACGGCGGTCAAGCGGATGCTCGTGCAAAAGCGTGTCGCGGCGGATTTCGCCGATCTGGTCGTCGAAAAGACGCGGGCCTGGACTTTCGGCGATCCATTCGATGCGGCCAACCAGATGGGCACGGTCATCGACGTCGCTGCGGCGCAGCTATTCGAGGCACGGGTGAACGAGGCGATTGCCGGCGGCGCGCGTTTGCGCATCGGCAATCGACGCAATGGCGCGCTGTATTCGCCTACGGTGCTCGACGGCGTGGAGCCGGGCATGACCCTTGTGCGCGAGGAAACCTTTGGCCCGGTGTCGCCGATCATTAGCTTCGACACGCTCGACGATGCGATTCGTATGAGCAACGGCACCGCCTTTGGATTGTCTTCTGGTGTATGCACGAACCGGCAGGACGCAATCACGCGCTTGATCAACGAACTGCGGGTCGGGACGGTGAATGTATGGGAAGTGCCCGGCTACCGGACCGAGCTGACGCCGTTTGGCGGCATCAAGGACTCGGGGCTCGGCTACAAGGAAGGCGTTCAGGAAGCGATGAAAAGCTTCACCAACCTCAAGACTTTTTCATTACCGTGGGAGTAATAGCGTGGCATTGAGTGTGAGCGACATTCGTTCGCTGTTCGAGCAATACGGCGACATCGCTTATAGCGGCGAACCGGTGACGCAGCTCGAACATGCATTGCAGAGCGGCGCGCTGGCCGAAGAAGTGGGCGCCGATGATGAACTCGTCGCCGCCGCGTTTTTGCACGATCTCGGGCATCTGCTGAATCTTCAGGGTGCGACGCCGACGGAGCGGGGCATCGACGACTTGCACCAGTACTTTGCGCTGCCGTTCTTGCGTGCGGTGCTGCCGGATGCGGTATTGGAGCCGATTCGTCTGCACGTCGATGCAAAGCGCTGCCTTTGCGCAATCGACGACGCGTATTTCGATCAGCTTTCCGCCGATTCGGTGCGTAGTCTGGAATTGCAAGGCGGCATTTTCAGTAGAGATGAAGCTGAAGCGTTTCTGCAAAAACCATATGCGGAAGATGCATTGCGTCTGCGTAAGTGGGATGACCGCGCAAAAGAAGAAAATCGCGCGACGCCGGGTCTCGATCACTATCTTGATGTAGTAGAGCGCGTCATGCAAAAGAGGGCGATTGCCTGACCGGCACGGCGTGGTTCTATATGCTTCTCATGATTGTCTTTGCGCTATTTCTTGCGCGTTCCGACCTGTCAAAAATAACGCTTGCAAGGCGCTGGGCGGCTCGCTAGAATCTCGCTCTTTCGTGCTCCGGACAGCGGAGCACGGGAAGCGGGAAAGCCAGCAGTGGCAAGGCTTCCAGCGGTGGCGGCAGGTTCGGTTGGTAGCAAAAACCTGTTGACGTTGCGGCGGAAGTTCTTCATAATCTCGTTTCTCTGCTGCTGATGCAGCGACGCAGAACGAAGCGGTGCCGGGTGGGTGATGGTGGGCAGCGCGACGTGAGGCGGACCGATCTTTAAAAACTAACAGCCGAT
>NZ_AWZT01000025.1 GCF_000472525.1 Paraburkholderia dilworthii | reverse complement strand
CGAGATCGCGCGCGAGCGTGAGCAGAACCGGCACGACCCGACGCTGGTCAATTTCCTCGACATTTTCCATCACCGTTATCTGACGCTGCTGTACCGGGCGTGGGCCTCGGGCCAGGCTGCCGCGGGGCTTGATCGGCCGGACGATGAAACGTTCTCGTTTTATGTCGCAAGCCTCGCCGGCCACGATCCGCACGAAATCGCCGGCCAGCCGTTTCCTGCGCACGCGCGGCTGGCAGCGTCCGCGCATCTGGTGCGTGAAGCGCGCAATCCGGACGGTTTATGCGCGACGCTCGAACACTACTTCGGCGTGCCTGTCGCGATCGAGGAGTACATCTTTCACTGGATGGAAATCGCGCCCGACAGTCACAGCTACCTCGGAAAGCCGGTGGAGTCGTCAACGCTGGGGATGGGCGCGATGCTCGGCGAGCAGGTGCCGGATCGCCAGCACAAGTTCCGCGTCGTGCTGGGACCACTCGACCTGGACGTCTATCTGGATTTCACGCCACGAGGCAAGGACCTGCCGAAGCTGGTCGAATGCGTGACGGAATTTACCGGGCGCGGATACCGCTGGGAGCTGGAGTTACGCATCAAGCCACAGGGCGCACCACCTGCGGTGCTCGGTGGAACCGAGCAGCTGGGCTGGTCCGGATGGCTTGGGCATGCGCCCACCGATGCGCCCATTACCGGCATGTGTTTCGAGCCGGAGCACTACGTGAAGCAGTTCACGAAACGCGACGCACCATGCAATCAGCGCCCGGATACAGGCAGGGATCAGCAACTGCTGACGTACTACAACGAAGAGTTGCTGTACATGCGCGAACTCGCCGCTGAATTCGGGCAGGCGCATCCAAAAATCGCAAGGCGCCTGGGGATGCAGGCGGGCGAAATCGGCGATGTGTACGTTCAGCGGCTGATCGAGGCATTTGCCTTCATGGCCGCGCGCATGCGCATGAAACTCGATGCCGCGTTCCCTGACTTCACGCGACCGCTGCTGCAATGCCTCTATCCGAACTATCTTGCGCCCACGCCCTCGATGGGCGTGGCACGGCTTTACCCGGATCACGTGAAGGGCGAACTTGCCGGCGGAGTCTGTCTTGCCCACGGCAGCCTGTTTGCGTCCGGTGTTCCCGATGGCGGCGGCTCGGCATGCAAGTTCCGCAGCACGCAGGACGTCACGCTCTATCCACTGGAAATCGTTAGCGCCCGGCTCACCGGTATTCCGCCCGATATCCCCGCGCTCGACCGCTATGTGCGCCCGGACCGCACGGTGCGCGCGGCGCTACGCCTGCGGCTGCGTACCTCCGGCAGCATCACCGTTGGGCAGTTGCGCGGGCTCGATCGCCTGCCGGTCTATCTCGCGGGCGACGTGCGGACCGCCTCGCAACTGTTCGAACTCCTGCATGCGGCGGGCGTTGCATCCGTGCTCGCGGCACCGGGTAGTTTTGCGACTGCTCAGGAGCATCTCCACGCTGTCAGACGTGATGCGGTCGTGCATGAAGGACTCGGCGCGGACCAGGCGATGCTGCCGCTTGCCTGGCCGAAGTTTCATGGTCACAACCTGCTGCACGAATATGCGGTCTGTGCCGAGCGCTTCTATTTCTTCACGCTGACCGGGCTTGAGGCGGGACTGCGCCGGATCGACGGGCAGGAGGTCGAAATTGTCGTACTGCTCGACCGCCCGGCGGGCGATCTGGCGGTGCGGGTCGATGCGTCGCATTTCGCGCTGTTCTGCACGCCCGTCATCAATCTATTCCCAGTCAGGATAGACCGGCTCAGACTGCCTGACGATCACACACCCGCGCCCCTGCTTGTTGACCCACTCGCGCCCGACGACTATGAGGTGTTTTCCATCGGGGCGATGTCCGGCTTCATCGGCAGGAAATCGGCGGGGCATGAGTTCCATCCGCTGTACGAGACACTGGCGGGCAATGAAAAAAATGGCGCCGGACGGTACTTCGTGGCAACCCGCAAGCCGGCGCGAGGCGGCGACCCGACGCGCCGCTACCAGACACGCGCCGCCTACGCGCCGGGCGAGATACTGGTGTCGCTGGTCGATGCACACGGTGCACCTGCTCATGACGACATGCGGTACATCAGCGCACAGGTGTGGGTCAGCAATCGTGATCTGCCCAGTCTTCTGCCGGTCAACGGCGTGGACGATCTGACCCCGGTCGTTAGCGCACCGCTCAGCAGCGTCGGACTGATCCGGGCGCCGACCACGCCCAGGGCGCCGCTTGCCCGAGGCGCCAGCGCCTGGCGATTGGTCCGCCAGCTGAACTTCAATCATCTGCCACTGGAGGACACCAGCGGCGCGAGACTGCGCGAACTGCTCCTGCTGTATGACACGGGCGACAACCCCGGCTTTGTGCAGCAGGTGCAAGGCATCGTGGGCGTTGAGATGCTGACGGTCACGCGCCGGCTGCCCGGAGCCGAAGAACTCGTTTTCGGGTGCGGTACCGGCTGCACGCTCACCGTCGATGAAGCGGGCCTCGCCGGCGAAAGCCCATATCTGCTCGGGCTGATCCTTGACCACTATCTGGTCCGCCACGTCTCGATGCATGCCTTCGTGGAGACGTCCATGCGATCAGTACAGCGCGGGCCCGTCGCACAGTGGCCGCCGCGCATGGGCACCCGTAGCGCGGCCTGAGTAGCCGGCAAGTGCACCAGTTCATTCCATCTGAAAGAGACTCATGCTGAAGTTTTCCACGAAACGCACCGTCACGGCGGCTGGCAGTGCCTTGCCCGGGTCACCGTCGGGGCAGCCCGCGCTGGTGCTCCGATCGATCCGCGGCGGGGAAGCCCTGTCGGAAATCTCCACCTACCTGCTGGACATGGTGACGCCGGACGACCTCGACATGTTCACCGACGACGCGGCGAACCTCGACCTGCGCGACATGATCGGCAACGAGCTGACGGTGAGCATCGAGCTCGAAGGAATAAGCCGGTCTTCGGGTCCCGTGTGGGCCCGCAATATCGGCAGCGGCACGCGTGAGATCAGCGGCATCGTCACCCGCGCGCGCTTTGTCGAACAGCAGGACCGGGTAAGCCATTACCAGCTCACCCTGCAACCGTGGATTTTTCTGGCGGACCAGCGCTCGGACTACCGGATTTTCCAGCGCAAGAACGTGCGCGACATCATTCGCGAGGTGTTGCAGGCCTACCGGGATACCTGTGCCTGGCGCACCAGCCGGACCTATCCGCCACTCGACTATCAGGTCCAGTATGGTGAGACGGACTTCGCCTTCATCCAGCGGCTGATGCAGGAACACGGCATCTACTGGTTCTTCGAACATTCGCAAACCCATCACACGATGGTGTTCGTGGATCATGTGGGCGCACATAAACCGGTGGACAGCGAGGCGTATCACACGCTGGCGTGCTACCCGCCGGGACATAAAATCGATGCGGAGTATATCGACGCGTTCGATATCGCCCAGACGTTGCAGTCGGGCGTGTGGACCACCGGCGACTACGACTTCAGGCAGCCCGAGGCGGACCTCGGCGTACGCAGGGTCCAGCCGCAGGAAACGGTGGACAACGATCTGGCGCGCTACGAGTGGCCGGGCGACTACACGGACCCGGCCGAGGGCGGGAAGCTCGCGCAGATCCGCATCGAGGAACTCTTCGCGCGCGGCGAGCGGGCCGAAGGCCGGGGCAGCGTGCGCAATGTGGTGTGCGGGACGACCTTCGATCTGGAGAACCATCCGTACCGGAAAGCCAATCAGGAATATATGGTGATCCGCGCGAGACTCGACGCCGAGGAGACCGCGGGATCCACCGGTCCGGGCGCCTACCGGTTCCGCACGGACTTTACCGTGCAGCCGGCGACCAATGTGTTCCGCCCGGCGCGCACGGTCCCCAAACCACGCACCACCGGGCCGCAGACCGCGGTGGTGACGGGTTTTGAAAACAACATCGTCTCCACCGAGCCGTATGGGCGGGTGACGCTGAAGTTCCGCTGGGACCGCTCGCCAGGGCGGGACGCGAATTCGTCGTGCTGGGTGCGGGTGATGACCACATGGGCGGGCAACGGCCACGGCACGATCAGCGTGCCGCGCATCGGCACGGAAGTGATCGTGGATTTCATCAACGGCGATCCGGACCGGCCGTTCGTGATCGGCCAGGCCTATAACGCGGACAACATGCCGCCGTGGCCGCTCCAGACTAACCGCGCACTGTCAGGCATGCGCAGCCGTGACCTGCAAGGAGGCGCGTCGAACCAGTTCGTCGCCGATGACACGCCGGGCGAGTTACAGGCGCAGGTGACGAGCGACCAGGCGAATTCGCGGCTGGTAGTGGGCTACAACACGCGCATCGTGCCCGGCGAGGGACGCAAGCAGGCGCGTGGTGAGGGTGTCGAGCTCGCCACCGATGCGCACGGCGTGATCCGGGCGAACAAAGGCCTGCTCATCACCACAGAAGCCCGCAGCGGTGCGATGGCCCCGGCGAAGGACATGGGCGAGACGGTGCAGCGGCTCACGCAGGCACGTGGGCAGCATGAGAGCCTCGCCGGAATGGCGCAGCAGAATCAGGCGCAAGACGCTGATAAAGATCAGAGCGATGTCACAAAGGTCCTGAAGGCGCAGAACGACGCCCTGAGCGGACCGGCGGGCAGCCATGCGCAAAAGAGCTTCCCGGAATTCGCTGAACCGCATCTGGTCCTCGCGAGTCCCGCCGGTATCGAGACCACCACGGCGCGCTCGACCCATATCGCGAGCGGCGAGCATATTGCGTTGACCAGCGGCCAGCATGTCAGCCTGTCAACCGGTGGGCGTCTGCTGGCCAGCGTCAGGAATGGCATCCGGCTGTTCTGCGCTAAAGCGGGGATGAACCTCATTGCCGCGGGGGGTGACATTGATCTGAGGGCGCTGAAAGACAGCATCAACATTCTGGCGAAGCTAAATATCACGCAGACGGCCAACCAGATCACGATCACCGCAAAGGAGGAAGTGGTGATCAACGGCGGCGGTAGCTATACCCGCTGGCAGGCGGGCGGTATCGAGACTGGAACCAACGGTAGCTGGGTGGTGCATTCAGCCAGCAAGAGCTTGCCTGGTCCCAAAAATGTGCCCGTTGCAATACCACTGCTACCGAAGGATGTCTGTATCGAATGCCTGCTCAAGCGTGCGGCAAGTCGCTCCGCATTAGTCAACAAGGGAACCTGACAGTGAGCATCACTAATCTTGAAGCGCAGGTGCGAGCGCTGCCGACCGAACCGCCGCCGCAGTTTTATCTGATAGTGGACTCGGCCCAAGACTCGCGGAACCCTTCGGCAATACAACAGGCCGAACCCGGAACACGTAGTCAATGCCTGCTCACCTTTGTCCAAGGGCCGGACCTGGAAGCAGCTGCACCGCATCTGATGACCTTTCCGCAGTTTGATCGGGACGCGGCAAGCTGGCAGTGGGTATCCAGTTATGCACCTACGTTGCCCGCTGCGGTGAGCATCATTGCCAGCCCTTTGCAATTCGAAGCGCTCTACGCGCATCTGCATTCGTCCACCGAGGTGGCGTTGCCGGATGGCGAAGAAATGATATTTGCATTCTGGGATCCTGTAGTACTTGCCACGCTTGTCGGGCAACTGGACGACACCACGTTGCATGTACCGGGGCCCGTGTTAACCGTGCAACAGCGCGAAAAATTCCTGACCGGTATCACCGCCTGGTGGTACTGGGACCGCAACGGCAAACTGCATCAGATTCTGCCCGCCCAAAGCCCTCATGCTGGAAACAAGGTAACGCTTCCTCTCAGGCTCACGCAAACGCAGGTGGACATGCTGGTGGAAGCCAGCGTGCCGGATCATATCGTAGGCTACATCAACGCCAACAAGCCGGAACTGCTGGTGAAAATTCCTGAGCCGGAACGATACCCGCGCGTCGAAAAGCATCTGCATGAAGCACGGAAACTACGCCTCTTGGGCATGAGGGACATTCTCGACTACGTCTGCGCTGCGCTGATCTACGGTGACGAGATGTACCAGAGCAGCGTCATCGAAGCTTTGCTGGAAAAGGTCAGGATGCGGCAGACCAGCCTAGCGGAAGCACTGGAACAATTCCCATGACGACCCGTCGCCAGACCTTGAATCGCCTGCTGGCGCTGAGCCTTTTTTATCCGTTAGTCGCATGCGGCGATGGAAATCGCAACGAGGGGTTATTGATGAAACCAGACGTTGTATTGGACGTAGTGTTGTTCAACTACCTCGACAGGCCGATCTTCGATGTACTTCTTAATGGCGGCGACATAGGAGTGGCAGGCGCATACGGTGGTGGAAGAGGCGTCATGACCGGCGTGACGGTTCCCGTGGGACATCAAACGTTGACTTGGCGTCTCGGTGGACCACGGGGAATGGCTGGAAATGGTGACACCGTTACGGCAAAAAATCCCCTTAGCCTCACGGCTAACCAGATTCCGCCTGACGCCCGCTATCTGGGAGTTCATATCTACCCGGACAATACGGCCGAATTGATGACGTCCCCGCATTTTCCGGAGCCCTCGCCACGGGGTGAGCTAATTTACAAGGAGAAACATCTCTATGGCCGGTGAGAAGGCAACTCTACAGGCGGCACAAGCTTCCAACCGTGACGTATCTACTGCACAGCCCGGCGCAAGGCAGGATTGTTCCGATGTCGTCAACATCAGCGTGTTTTTCGATGGTACGGGAAATAACAAGGATGTCGATGAACCGCTAAAGAGATGGTCCAATCCTGCAAGGATGTGGCGCTCCGCTCTGATGTCTGCGGACTTGAGCAATGCCATCTATCCCATTTACATATCAGGTGTTGGCACACCTTTTAACGGCACGGCGACTGGCTGGATCGATTCGTCACTGGTAAAGGTCCAGGACGGATTACCCGGAGGGGCTGGTGGCGCAGGAGGAACCCGTCGCACTGAATTCGGAAAGAACAACGTCAATGAAACGCTGCGTCAGGTGTTACTCGACAGCGCAAAAAAATTGGACGCAACTACGAAGGCCTATGCGGAGAAAAGTAAGAACCAAAGTCTCGGCGAACTGAGCAAGGCACTGGCAGCACATCGTCTGATCAAGATGATCAATCTGTCACTTTTCGGCTTCTCGCGTGGGGCTGCGCTCGCCCGCGCGTTCAGTAACGACTTTCTGAAAGATTGTAAAACAGACAAGGCAGGAAAACTTAGCTATCAAGGCTGGCCAATTCGCCTCCATTTTATGGGGCTATTCGATACAGTGGCCTCCTTTGGTGTGCCATCCGGGAATATAGATGCACTCTTTGCGGAAAAGAATCTGAACGTCCCAAGCCAGATAGAGCGTTGCGTTCACTACGTAGCAGCACATGAATTGCGCTTTTCGTTTCCCGTTGATCTGATCCGGCAGCATGGCAAGCTAATGCCCAATTGGACGGAAATCGTTTACCCGGGAGTGCATTCGGACGTCGGGGGCGGCTATGAACCTATGGACCAGGGCCGATCGAACAACTATGCCCGCATCCCGATGCGGGACATGATGGACGAAGCAGTAAAGACAGGTGTACGCATAATTGCGTATAGGGACATAGAATCGATTAACGCACCGCTGTTTGATGAGCGCTTCGCATTAAAGCCTGAGACAGAAAGCGCATACAAACGATACATGAGCGCAGTCCCCGCGACTGGCTCGGTCGAGCAGCAGGTCACTGCGCACATGAAGGCTCTTTATTCGGCATACGGAACAATGTTTAGACGAGGGACCAAAACGCCGGACAACAATTATGATATCGGGCACAGGTTCCTTGGTCATGCCAGCATGGCGCGCGAAGTACAGGCGCTACGCAGTCGTCGATCCGCAGAAAGCCTGACTTTGGAGGAAAACAATCCGCTTCAGGTCGTCGGAACCGCCTACGGGCAGATAGTGAATCCCGCAGCATGGTGTCTTCAGGCGTGGGATGCCACCGCGAGCGACGATGTGCTGGCCTTGGTCGGCAACTACGTCCATGACTCCAAAGCCGGCTTCATGTACGGCGTCGAGCCGTTCAGCTATTTCCGTCCGAGGGGCATGACCGAATGCAGCCGGAACGTACTGGCCGAGGGGCTGCAGTGGCTGGGCCGGAATGCGGATGCTGCCGTAGATAACGTCATCAAGGTCTACGGCACTGCTAAGGGCGTTGTGGTGGAAACATGGCACGCGGGAACAATGATCGCGACGAGGACGTACAAAGTCGGCGAAAAATTCGCACTCGATACTGTGGATGCGGGTCAGAAATATGCTGTCGAGGTGTCTCAAACCAGTAGGAAAGTGGTAATTACGAAGATCGATGAAGGTCAGCGAGCCGTCATCGATTCGGTGGACCTGTTGCAGAAAGAAGTCGCGTCAGTCACGGATGCACTGAAAAGAAGAGCAGCCAGCGCTGCCGAACAGGCACAGCAGGTTAGCAAGTCAGCCGCTGATGCAACGGGAAAGTTTATTGATAGCGGAATGCAGGCCGTTGAAGAAGGATGGGGCCGAACTAAAGCTCGACTTGGCCTGTGACCTACGACGATCAGCAGTGCAGTGCTTTTTAAAAGCAAAAAATGAGGCACTCAATGAATCGTTCAATCTGCTTCGAAGGCAATGCAACGAGCCACGGTGGAAAGGTCTACAAGGTAAGTGGCAGCATGGAAATGGATGGCTGTCACAATGTACGGCTTGGCGATTGGGTTAGTTGTCCAGAACATGGCGACAACCAGATTATCGAGGCCTGCTCAATGCTTGATATGGATGTACCTGTTGTGGTGCATCAATGCAGGACGGCGTGCGGAAGCGCGGTGATTGCTACAGTCGATATGCCTATACCGATATGCACATAACCGCTAAAGGCGAGTAAATGAATGAAGTGACTTTTTTTCGGAAGCAGCGCGAGCCGCTTAGCGAAACGCTGCTCTCTTCCCGTGACCGATGTGCAAACCTGTGCTGGAACATGGTCGAACAGGAAATATCAGCCTCTATTCAGTGCTTACATCGGATATTGATTGCGATTTCTATGTTCTGTGGAGTTGTTTTCTCATGCTTCTTTTCAACTAATTCGATGGCCGAAAGCGTTGCTGTCGTTAATGGAGTGAAAATTCACTACGATAATTACTTGGGAGCAAAGTGCGACCTGTTTCTGAGGCATTCCGTCGGAGAGTATCAAGCGGGGGACTCGCCTTTGATTCAAAATTTATGCGAAAAATATAAAGCTGCTGCGACGGATGATATTATATTCAAGTTGTCCGATGTTGCTGTGCCAAAGAAAGATGTACTCTCTCTCGACGAAATGCCAGCGTGGACCGGCGTTCCACCTATCCGCGCGAGGTTTGCTATTTCGGCTGCTGTGGAGGATCCCGATCCGGATCTTAATCCGTCGTATCTGCCATATGATCGAAAAAACAAGATATCGAATTATATTGCTGTAGATCGCAACGGCTATGAAGTGAGTGTATCGAGCGGCCGAAGGACCGGTTACAGGTTCTATCAGTTTCTGGGCAGGTGTTATCTTGCGACAGAGAAAATCCCTCGAGTCTACAAGTACTTCACGGAATGCAGCTTATCGAAATCCGGCTACCCCAGCATTCCGACGACTGTGGATGTGGTCACCCGCCCATGGATTAACATCACCGAGCGAAATACGATTGAGAAAGGTGAGCGAATGCCTGATGGCGTCGAAGTGCGCGGTACGTCGCCTTTGAAGCCGATGATTTACTCGGACTTTCCAATTGATGACAACGGCCGGGTTACACAGGGACGGGCGATGTGCATGGCCGACTGTGCGTCGGGCATGCTGCTCAAGCTGCTGCACAAAGGCCAGAGCATCTGGGGGCTTTCGGGAAAGCCCTCGGGCCGCTAGATATTATGTTGAGATCAACCGCGCGAGCGTGCCGCGCCCACCGACATCGGCCGGTCTTTGTCTCTATCCTTCACTTCGTTGCGTCCCGCGAGTTCAGCCGTCGTCTCCGCACCGAACAGGAACACCGCCGCCGAAAAGTACAGCCACATCATCAGCACCGCGAGCGAACCCGCGGCACCGAACGAACTGGCTGTGCCCGCATGCGTGAGGTAAAGACCGAACAGATGCCGGCCCACTGAAAACAGTATGGCCGCTGTCATCCCGCCGATCGCGGCATGCATGAGACTCACGCGTGCATCGGACATCCATCTGAGGAGCGCCGTGAATGCGGCGCCGAGCACGACAAGTCCGATGACCGTTTGCAGGATCGCCGTGACGATGACTAACGGCGAATCGCCGAATATTGCGTGTCCCGCATACGTGATCGCAGTGTCGAGCACGAGCGACACGACAAGCAGAAAGCCGAGCCCGAGGACCATGCCGGCCGACACCAGCCGCGTTCTCACGAGCCACGTGATGTTGCCCTTACTTTTGACGTTTTTCGCCGCTTCAAGGACGACATCGAGCGCGGTATTCAGCGAGGTAAAGGTCGCGGATGCGCCGACGATCAACAGCACGATTGAAACCACCGCGGCAATCCCGCTGCCGCTCGCCCGATGTGCATGTTCGACGATAGTCTGCATCGCTTCCGCTGCGTCTTTACCGAGAATGCCGCGCACCTGATCGAACAGCCGTCCGCGCGCCGCATCTTCACCGAAGAACCAACCGGCGACCGCGAGCACCATAAGCAGCGTCGGTGCGAGCGAGAACGCGGAATAAAAGCCGACGCTCGCGGCCATCATCGGGCAGCGGTCCGACATGAAGCGCTTCCCCGCGTTCACGCCGACCGTGAAAACGTTGCGCAGCCGCCCGTGTTTCTTCGGCACCGCCGCGGGTGATGAGATCTTGTTCATACACGCCTCGCCATTGAACATGATGACGCGCCGCGGCCCCCTCGATTAGCGGATGGCTCAGCCGCCCAGCGAGGCCGCGGCGCTGGATTGCACTGCGCATGCAATGTGCCTGACGCACAGGCGCGCCATGGCAGCCAGCTTCGATCTTCGACACTCGCAACCGCCCGGTGTCACTCCACGCTGTCCGATATCGTCGAAATGCGCACGGCCGCCGTAGTTTTTCTTTCCCGCCGCCGCAGATCTTCTCGTTTGTTCAATAACCGTGCAAAGCCGATAGTTCAGTCACCGGAGGCGCACTGCCCGACCCGCTTCAGCAAGCGGCATCCGGCCGGGCAGCACACCCTCATATCTGAATCTGGACACTTTCGAGCACAACATGAATACGTCAGGAAAAGTCGCAGTGGTGACAGGTGCATCGCAAGGCATCGGCGCAAAATTGGTCAAGGCGTTCCGTCAGCGCGGTTACCGTGTCGTGGCAACAGCGCGCGGCATCAGACCGTTCGACGATCCGAACATCGTCACGGTGGCCGGCGACATTGCCGATCCGGCCACTGCGCGGCGTGTGATCGCGGAAGGTGTCGCGCGTTTCGGGCGCATCGATACGCTCGTCAACAACGCGGGCGTCTTTCTCGCGAAGCCCTTTACCAGCTACACGGCTGAAGACTACGCATTGGTGAAAGGCGTGAACCTCGACGGCTTTTTTTACATCACGCAACTTGCGATTGCCGAGATGGAGAAGTTGCGCTGGAATCGCTCCACGCGATGCAAAAACCACTTGTCGGCGAGAGCGGGCGGTACAGTGACAGTTACCGTAATGCGCTCCTTGCCGGCCTTCAGACGCTCGACCGCCGTCGCGAGCAATTCGAAACCCGCTTGCAGTTCAGGCATGGCCGCGCGGGCGGCGTCTGTCAGCACGAGCCGCGAAGCGCCCGACGTGGAGCGATGAAACAGCTCGACCTCCAGCGTTTCCTCGAGTCCGCGAATCATCTGGCCGATCGCGGCAGGGGTCACGTGCAGTTCTTCCGCAGCGGCGACATAACTTAAATGCCGGCCGACCGCCTCGAAAGCGCGCAGTGCATTCAGATGATTGGGTGCTCGCATGGGCCGCTGCAAAACCTCATCGATTTCGATTGACGCATGCTCGCAGGCGGACCTGGCGTCGTCAACAGTGAATGCGCCGCCGCCGCACAAAAGTTCAGCCCGGTTGCGCCAGCAATTCGCGAATCTTCGCTTCGGTCTTTGCATAGTCGCCTTCGCCGAAGTGGCTGTAGACGACGTGCCCTGTCTTGTCGAACAGATACAGCGCGGGCCAGTACTGGTTATTGAATGCGTTCCATGTCGCGTACTGATTGTCGAGCGCCACCGGGTAGCGAATGTCGAACTTTTTGAGGGCCGCGCTCACGTGCCCGGCGTCGCGTTCGAACGGGTACTCCGGCGTATGAACGCCGATCACTTCCAGTCCCTGATTGCCATATTGCTTGTACCAGCTCTTCACGTAGGGCAGCGTGTTGACGCAATTGACGCATGAGTAGGTCCAGAAGTCGACGAGCACGACCTTGCCGCGCAGTTGCGGCAGTGTGAGCGGCGGGCTGTTGAGCCAGGTGTCGATGCCGGTGATTTGCGGTGCAGCCGGTGGGTTGCGCCCGGCTGAGGTAATCGCGCTGCCGCGCGTCGCAAGCAGACTGGCGAGCAACGCAAGCGCGATGAATGAGCCGATGGTAGCGAGGGTTTTGAGTCGGGCGGGCATGATCGAATGTCCTTCGAGAAGGGAAGGCGCGCGTTGCGCGCAAGGGTTGATCGGTAGACGTGACGTCATTGGAAGCCGCCGACGTATCTGGCGTGTGTCGCTCACGCAGCCCCTGCGCAACGTTTTGTGTCCGCAACGCGGTTCGATACGCTGCGATACAAAGTCATGCCTGCCCTACAAGGCTCGACGACCTCCGTATCGCACTGTATCCATGCAGCCGTCGATACATGAGCTTGCAGAACGCCACGTTCCCCGACACAAGCCCGATACGTGCCGGTAGTTCAATGCAGGGAAGCCTTCAGATCCCGTCTACCGACACGGCCGACGAACTTATTGAACGAAAGGACATCGTTATGCTGCTCATACTTCTCGCCTTTGCCGGCGGCATGCTCACCATCCTCAGTCCGTGCATTCTTCCGGTCGTGCCGCTCGTGTTTGCGCGCGTCGATCAGTCCTTCTTTAGGCACGGTTTGCCGCTGCTGGCCGGCATGGCGCTGACGTTCGCCGCTGTCGTGAGTCTCGCCGTGGCCGGCGGCGCCTGGGTCGCGCACGTCAACGAATACGGCCGCTGGATCGCGCTCGTATTCTTCGGCATATTCGGCGCGGCGCTGCTGTTTCCTTCGATGGCCGAGCGGCTCACGCATCCGCTCGTGAGTGCCGGTAATCGTCTCGATGGCGCGCTGCGCCGCGACGGCGGGCAGCCTCGCGTGATGTCGTCGGTGCTGCTCGGCGTCGCAACCGGACTGCTGTGGGCGCCGTGCGCGGGCCCGATCCTCGGTCTCGTGATGACGGGCGTAATCCTCCATCGGCCAGGCGGCGCGACTGTTTTGCCGTTGCTCGCATTCGCAGCGGGCGCGGCGGCTTCGCTTGCCATTGTCCTTGCAATCGGCGGGCGGCTCCTTGCCATGATCAAGCGCACGTATGGAGTAAGCGAGCGCTTGCGCCAGGTGCTCGGGGTTGCGGTGCTCGTTTCTGCCGGAGCAATCGCGCTCGGCGTCGATACGCGTGCGCTGGCCCATGTACCTTCGTTGAATACGACTGGCATCGAAGACAAGCTGGTGCAGCGCTGGTCGCCGCGCACGAATTCGCAGCGGCAGAACGCGGCCGCGCTGCTGAAAGTGAGCGCGAGCGCTGAGCGCGTCGATGTTGCGAACCCGATGCCCGTTGCCACGCCGCTTTCATTGCCGGTGGAAGGCGCGGTGCCGTCGCTGTCGGGCGCGGTCGACTGGCTGAATTCGCCGCCCCTGAAAGCAGACGACTTGCGCGGCAAAGTTGTGATCGTCAACTTCTGGACGTACTCGTGCATCAACTGCCTGCGCACCTTGCCATATCTGAAGACGTGGTCGAGCCGGTACAGCGATCAGGGGCTCGTCCTCATCGGTGTGCACGCGCCTGAATTCGCGTTCGAACACAACATCGCCAACGTGAAGCGGGCTGCGGCGGATCTCGGTGTGGACTATCCGATCGCCGTCGATAACAACCTCGCCGTGTGGCAGGCGTTCGGCAATCAGTACTGGCCGGCGTTTTATATCGTCGATGCGCACGGCGACATTCGCTATCACCATTTCGGCGAGGGCGGTTACGACAAATCGGAACAGGTTATTCGTCAATTGCTGGCGGACGCAGGGCATTCAAAGCTGCCCGCGCCCGCTGGTGCCGCGAAGGCCTCGGGCATCGAGGCCGCCGCCGACCCACACGATTTGCGCTCGGGAGAAACCTATGTCGGTTATCGTCAGGCCGAGGGTTTTGCGTCGCCGGAACCGCTTGCGCCGGACACTCTTCGCGCTTACAGCACGCCTGCGCGACTGCCTGCCGGAAGCTGGAGTCTCGACGGCGAGTGGAATGTCGCCGGCGAGCGCGCGCAATCGGGCAAGAGCGGTGGAAAGATCGCTTACCGCTTTCACGCGCGCGATCTGCATCTGGTGCTCGGGCCGATGGCGGACGGAAAGCCGGTGAGATTCAGAGTGACGATCGACGGAAAGCCACCGGGCGCTTCGCACGGCGCGGACACGGATGCGAACGGCGTCGGCGTTGTCGATAAAGAGCGGCTTTATCAATTAGTGCGGCAAAGCGGGGCGGTTCAGGATCGTATCTTCGAGATACAGTTTCTCGATCCCGGCGTGAGCGCGTATGCATTTACGTTCGGTTAGCTGCGAGTGGCAGAGCCGGTAGCCGCCAATCGCCAGTCACCAACCGCACCAACCGCACCAACCGCACCAACCGCACCAACCGCACCAACCGCACCAACCGCAATGCGCCGACGGCGGCAACGCGACTGCGCCTCCGTGCCTTGCGACGGCATTCGTACAGGCCGCCGTGGTATGCGATTTGCTGCAGTGCGAAGGTTTTTATCGCAAATTGTGATACATGCCCCGAACAACAAGTTGCTGCCAAAGGTGGAGCGCCCGCCAGGTGCGGGTATTGCACGAGGTGCCCCGGGTCCTCGTGGTCGATGACAACGCGGGCGCCGCGGAAGCGCTGGCTACTTATCTCTCGTACGAAGGTGTGGAAGCGCGCGCGGCAACCGGTTGTAACGAGGCGCTGCGCTGTGTGAAAGATTGGGTGCCCGACGTGGTTGTGCTCGACATCATGATGCCGGGCCGCGACGGTTACGAAACGGCAAGCGCGCTGCGCAGCTATCTGCCCACGCCGAGCCTTGGCATTGTCGCTTTCACGTCGCTCGACGAGGACCATGTGCGGGAAACCGGCCGTAGCCGGCATAATTTCGACGGCTATTGCCAGAAGGGCACGGCGCCGACCGCTTTGCTCGCGCTAATGCGCAATCTCTGGCGCGAAAGAAACTGATTGCCCGCGATGGCGGTTGTTGGCGAGGCGCCGCTGCAAACGTCTCCGTTGGGCTGTATGCAATTCGTGCGGCGCGTCTCGCGACCGAGCCGCACGGTTTCCGTCATCCCTTGATGTGCTTGCTCGAGAGCCAGCCGCCGCTAATACCTATCTGCGCGATCTGCTTTGCCACGGCGTCCGCGAGGCGCGTTGCGTCGGCGGAGACTCCGGCGCGCTTCGTTTCGGATACCGCGTGCAAACCGCCACCCAACGCCGCCGACGTCGCGATGCTTCCCGCCGCCGCGCCCACGCCGGCCGTTTCAGCCACACCCGGGGCCTTGCCGCTGTCGGCGCTCGCGTCGAAGCTTTGCACGAGTCGCGGCGCGCCGCCCGCGGGCTTGTAGAAGATCTGCACCGAACTGCTCACCTCGCTCTTGCCGGCACCGAGGCCAATCAGCGTGCGACGGCGGCGGTTGCCCGCATCGATCGTATCGAAGCTGCCTTGCACCATCAGCACGTTCTGGTCGGCGGGTGCGGGTATGTCGGAGCGGATCGCGCGCAGACCCATCGACTGTAATTGATGCACGATTTCGTTCGCGACCTGTTCGCGGATCTGGGCGGCATCGTCGGCCTGCTTTTGCGCAGCCGACGAACCGTCGATATGCGTCTTCAGTTTCTGCAGCATGCCGCCGTCGAGCTTGACCTGGTCGGCATGAGTATCGAACGTGTAGACGTAGATATTGTCCGGACGCACACTCGGCTGCGCCGTCGCGGCGCTCGTGTTGGTGATGCTGCCGCCCGCGCAGCCGGTCAGCAACGCGCTGACGCTGACTATCGCGATGCATGCAACACGGGCGGTATTCTTCTTGATGAGCTTGATTGAATTGAACATGGTTGTCTCGTCGTCGGCACGCGGTGCCGTAGTGTTCGAACGTATCTTCCGATGATCGGCAACCGGGGGATCGTGATCATCGGCGACAGGTATCGCGCGTAAAGCACTCTTGATCTCATGCGTTCTGTTTCGTACGCACCGGCAGCGAAACGAAGTATGGGCGAGGCGCTTGTTCAACTCCATCGAACAATTATTTCGCGCAATGTCGCGCGCTAAACGGGCGTTTAGCGCGGCAGGAGAGGACGGAGGAAGGAGGTGAAAGCGCCGCGCGATCACGCGCGGCATGCGACGTTGGCGGGGATCAGTTCAAAGCAAGCTTGACGATGCAGCACAGCACGAACACGAGCAAAGCGGCGGCAACGGCCACATCTACGGGATAACGCATGCTTCACTCGCACGGGCGTTTGGATAGCCTTTATCGTAATCACCAGAGGGAAGACGACAAAGCGGCCAGTGAACGGCAATGTGCGAGACCCAACGCTGCGCGGCGAACATCAGCCGGAGCATGGTCGCGGCAGCGCTTCCAGTGCGGATGGGTGTTACTGCGGCTTCGTCTGCGGTGGGTTATCGAATGGCATGCGCGGCGGCGTGTCGACTGCGGCGAGATCTTCCGACAGGCTCGTGCGCAGCGTGGCGATTGCCTGCTCGGGATTAGCGGGCTTCAACTGCTCGCGGGCGAGCGAGTCGTACACGTAGTGACGCAGCATCGGGTTCTGCGTCTTGTTGAGCACGTCGTGATACACCGCGACGATGTCGCCTGGGCGTCCGCTCAGTGCATACAGACGGCGCAACTGTTCGAGATCGTTGACCACGGCGAAACCGGGACCGATAGGACCGATAGGACCGACAGGTCCCATCGCGTCCTGCGGTCCACGCGGGCCGTCGCCATGAGGCGCTTCGCCGCGAGCATGAGCGGGCGGCGTCGGCAAGTTGTCTTCCGCGAATGCGGCCGTTGCGGCTACGCTTAGCACGGCGGCGAGCGCCGCGCCGAGAATCTGTTTTTTCATGATGTCGCTCCCATCGACAGAGCGCCGGCGCGACAGTGCGCCGACTCATCCTGACGATAGACGAGACGCCGTCTTTCCGGGTTACGGACGCGCCGCTCCACGCTTACGAAGCCTTGCGCCAACGCCTTTCGCGCAGCCGACGTGCGACGTCGCACGGCCTGCGGGAATGGCGCATGCGCTGGCGCAATAGCGTGCGATGGCGCATGATTGACGCAATGTGCCGTCGGACCCCACAACCGCGCAACGCTGCTGCGGGGCGCGGCGCACCGGAAACCGCCAACGCTCGCGTCGCGCGAATCCTGCGGCGTAGCGCCAGCGGCGATTGTTCAACCGTAAAGGAGGATTTCGCATGGACCGACCTGATACCGCCAATCCGTTTGGCGATTTCACCAAAATGCTGGAGCAGTTCAAGCTGCCCGGTTTCGACGTGCCCGCCATTATGGAAGCGCGGCGCAAGGACGTCGAAGCACTGGTTCAGGCGAATCAGACAGCGTTCCAAGGCATGCAGTCGCTCGCGCAGAAACAGGCCGAGATGCTGCGTACCACGCTCACCGAATTGCAGTCGCTAACGGGGCAGCTATCGGCGAGCGGTTCTACGCCTTCCGCGAAGACCGCCGAGTTGATTCAGCAAAGTCTGCACAAGTCGCTCGCGGATATGCAGCAGCTTGCGCAGGCGGCGTATCAGACGCAAGCCGAGTCGTATGCGGTGATCGCCAAACGTGTGGAAGAAAACGTGCAGGAATTGCGCTCGCTTTTGCAGCAGCAACAGCAGAAGAAGTAGGCGCGCTGAAGTGCCGAATCGCTTGCGGACGACAGATGTCGTCCGAGGCCAATGCCGCGAACGGTCGTTGCGCCGTTCGCGGCGTTTTTTGTTGTGACGCCGCGGAGCGCCGCTGCAAACCGCAGGAAATTTCAGCATGCGCTTACATCGCGTGCGTCGATGCCGGCTACATCGATTTTTTCTGCTCAGCGTTCCATTGTTTTCGCGCAGCCGTTTGCTTTAAACGCGTCCGACAGGGAGAACGTGCACGGAAGCGCCGCTGGCGGCGCGCTCATACGCCAATATCAAACAGACGGGGACGACGCCTGATTGCCGACCGATGCAGATCGTCGCGCAAACGATTGGCGCGCGATACCGCCGTCGCTAAAGTTTCGCGCCATTGTTCCGTAGATGCGTTCAAGCAGCCTGAGCGGCGTGTGCCCCATCCTGCACCGCTGCTACGAGTGCGCTTTTAGTTTCGCGCTTGTGACGGACCAAGGCTTGTCGCGGGCGTTTCACCTCGAAGGAATTCTCTTGAAATCGATGCTCTTCATCAGCATTGTTCGCGCAATGCTCGGGGCAAGCTGCACGCTTGCGTTTGCCGCGCACGCGGCACTAGGCCAGAACGTCAGCACTGTCGATAGCGATCAGGCGCGCATGCATGCAGTGGCCCGAACGGCATCCACGCAAAACGCGTATTCGGTCCAACTGATGACGCTGCCCTCCGGCACGCTCGTGCGCGAATACGTCGCGGCGAACGGAATCGTGTTCGGTGTCGCGTGGGAAGGGCCGACCTTGCCCGATCTGAAAACCGTGCTGGGCTCCTCGTTCGATGCATACGTCGCGGGCAGCGCCGCGCGTCGAGGCACGCCGCTCGCCGTTTCATCCAGCGACCTGGTGGTCTATTCGGGCGGACATCTGCGCGCGTTCTCAGGCTACGCGTACTTGCCACAAGCGCTGCCGGCGGGGGTGGGTCCAGATGTCGTTCAATAACGGAGCGATCATGCGTCATACGTCCAGCTTGATTGCGATGTTGTGCGCGGCGCTGCTCGCGTTGTTCGTTAGCGCTTGCGGCGGTGGTGGTGGCGGTGGCTCGGGCGGCTCGGGCGGGTCGGCGGCATCGAACGCATCGAGCAGCACGTCCACCGGCCCGACGGTCACGAACTCGACGCCTTCCCCGCAAGCGGTGGCCGCAAACGCACTGCGCGTGACGGTCGACTCGGGCGTGAGCAACGTGCCGAATATGCCTTTCGTCAGCCTCACGATTTGCGCGCCGGGTACGGCGCAATGCCAGACCATCGATCACGTGCTCGTCGACACAGGCTCATGGGGCGTGCGCATATTCGCGTCGCAACTGCCGGCGTCGATGACGCTTCCCCAGCAGAAGAACCCGTCGGGCAATCCGGTCGCCGAATGCATGCAGTTTTTCAACGGCTATACGTGGGGTCCGGTCAAGCTCGCCGATTTGCAGATTGCAGGCGAGAAAGCGGCATCGCTGCCGGTTCAGGTGATCGACCCGGACTACGCTTCGTTGCCCGCCGACTGCGCGAGCGTCGGCGTCGGCCGCAATACACCGGCGATGTTGCAAGCCAACGGCATTCTCGGCATTGGCGTGTTCAAACACGACTGCGGCGCGAACTGCGTGACGCAGGCGCTGCCCGGCACCTATTACGGTTGCAACGGCACCGCCTGCTCGTCGATTGCGTTGGCGGAAGAACTCCAGGTCGCGAATCCGATTCCCTACTTCGCGACGGACAACAACGGCTCGCTGCTGAATCTGCCCGCCGTGTCGGGCGGCGCGCAGTCGGTGACCGGAGAACTGGTGTTCGGCATCGGCACGCAAAGCAACAATACACTCGGCAGCGCGCAGGTGATCGGTGTGAGTCCGTCGACCGGGACATTCACGACGGTGCACAACAGCACGACGTATTCGCGCAGCATCCTGGACAGCGGCTCCACAGGGTTGTTTTTCAGAAGTAGCGCGTTGCCGGTGTGCGCGAGTCCAAACAGCGCGTATTACTGCCCGGCTTCGACTGAGCAATTGAGCGCGATGATCCAGGGCGTGAACGGCGCGACGAGCGCGGTGAATTTCAGCGTGGCCAACGCGAGCGCGGTTGCGCGGAGCTATGCGGGAGACTCGGCGTTGCCGCTATTGGCGGGGCCGGCTTTCGTGACGTCGTCGATTTTCGATTGGGGGCTGCCGTTCTTTTACGGTCGGAACGTGTACGCGGCTATCGAGCAGCAGTCGACGCCGGGTGGCGTGGGCCCCTACGTCGCTTATTGAACGGTGGGGTAGCGCCCGGCAATCACACGATGCACGAAGCGCAGCTTGTCCACCACCGGCGCCGCCAACGTGAACGGATAACCGTCCGGCATGCCCAGGCTGCGGTTCAGGCTGTTCAATGCATAGGTGAGCGGAAACCAGCGCTTCATCAGGTTATCGAAGCTCGCGTCTTCGACCGGCGTGCGGTCGGTCAGTGTCGGCTCCGTGGGGTCGTCGGGAAGCAGCGCGACGCCGTACGAGGTGGACGTGTCCAGCACGTCGACGATCAACATGTAGTGCGCCCACGTCTCGGCCCAATCTTCCCAGGGATGCATCGTCGCGTACGCGCTGATATACGACGCCTGCCAGTCGGCCGGCGCGCCGTCACGATAGTAAGCGTCCAGCGCTTCGCCATAGTTGGCGCGCTCGTCGCCGAAGAGCGTGCGGAACGGTTCAAGCCAGCGCGGGCTTTTCTCCACCAGTCGACTGAAGTAGTAGTGGCCGGTTTCGTGGCGAAAGTGGCCGAGCAGCGTGCGGTACGGCTCGCCCATCGCGGTGCGCACTTTCTCGCGATGCGCGTCGTCGGCCTCGGCGATGTTCAGCGTGATGAGTCCGTTGTCATGACCGGTCATCACGCGCGAACCGTCGCCGCCGTCCTCGAGAAATTCAAACGCGAGACCGTGCTCGGGGTCTTCCTGGCGCGATTTGACGTCGAGCCCAAATTCGCCGAGCGTGTAGAGCAGCCGGCGCTTTGCCACTTCAAGGCGATACCAGTACAGCCGGTTCTCAGGCGCGCCGAGATTGGGAATGGTGCGGGTCAACCGGCATGCCGGGCACAGCGTGTCGGCCGAATCGGCGGGGATCATCCAGTTGCAGACATTTTCGACGGCGTAGTTGTGGCATTGCCGGTAAAGCGCGCCACCCGCTTCCGGATGCAGGCTGCGCCAGCGCTCTTCACCCGCATCTTCAAAGGCGCTGATTTCACGCAGTTCCGGCACATAGCCGAGCAGTGCCTCACAGCGTTCGCAACGGATGTTCTCGAAGAACACGAGTTGCGAACAGCGATTGCAGTGGAACGTTTTCATGGACGAAGCCCGGGCGGTGAGTGACAGTGATGAGCGTGCACGCCGCGCAATGTTCATGCCGCATTTGCCAGACGTCACCGCTTTAACGCACAGTATGGGCATGATCGTGCATCGGCGTCGCCTCTCTTTGGTGCGCCGTCTTGCCGATGGCAGCACCGTGGCCGCATACGGCTCGTAGTTAAACGGCATGAAGCTTGCTTTTGGCGGGCTGCCAACCATAGACCAGGAGTCAGGTGTGTCCATACGCGTCGCGTTGAACCACGTTACACATTACCGTTACGACAGGCTGGTCGCGCTGTCTCCCCAGGTTGTGCGTCTGCGGCCCGCGCCGCACTGCCGGACGCCGATCCTTTCGTATTCGATGCGGGTCGAGCCGGCTCAACACTTCATCAACTGGCAGCAGGACGCGTTCGCAAACTATCAGGCGCGGCTCGTTTTCACGGAGAAGACGCGCGAGTTCAAGGTGACCGTCGACCTGGTCGCCGAGATGGCTGTCTACAATCCGTTTGACTTCTTTCTCGAGCCGTCGGCGGAAAAATTCCCGTTCGACTATGCACCGGAACTCGCGCTCGAACTCGCACCGTATCGCGTGAAGCGTCCGATGACGCCGCGCTTCGCCGAGTTTGTGGAGAGTATCGACCGCGCGCCGACCGTGACCGCCGATTTCCTCGTCGCGTTGAATCAGCGGCTGCAACACGAGATTCGCTATCTGATCCGGATGGAGCCGGGCGTGCAGACGCCCGAGGAAACGCTCGTCAGCGGCGCCGGTTCGTGCCGCGATTCCGGCTGGCTGCTGGTCGAGACGTTGCGCCAGTTGGGTCTTGCAGCGCGCTTCGTGTCCGGCTATCTGTTGCAGCTCGCGCCCGACATCAAATCGATCGACGGACCAAGCGGCACCGAGGTCGACTTCACCGATCTGCACGCATGGTGCGAAGTCTATCTGCCGGGCGCCGGCTGGATCGGGCTCGACCCGACCTCGGGCCTGCTTGCCGGCGAAGGGCATATTCCGGTTGCCTGCACACCGGAGCCCGGCAGCGCGGCGCCGATCTCGGGCGCGGTGGACGAGTCCGAGGTCGAGTTCAGCCACACCATGTCGATCAGCCGCGTGCTGGAAACGCCGCGCGTCACGAAGCCTTACAGCGACGAAGTCTGGAGCGACGTAGTTGCAATGGGCGCGCAGGTCGATTGCGAACTCGCGAACATGGACGTGCGCCTGACGATGGGCGGCGAGCCGACCTTCGTGTCGGTGCGCGACCGCGACGCCGCGGAATGGAACACGGACGCGCTCGGCCCGACCAAACGCGGCTACGCCGTCGCGCTGATGGACAAGCTGCGCTCGCGCTACGGCGCGGACGGCTTCCTGCATATCGGCCAGGGCAAGTGGTATCCGGGCGAGCAATTGCCGCGCTGGGCGATGTCGCTGTACTGGCGCACCGATGGCGAGCCATGCTGGCAGAACCCAGACCTGTTCGCCGACGAACGCGAGCCCGGCACCTACACGGCCGCCGACGCGCAACGCTTCCTCGCGCATCTGGCCGGCAAGCTCTCGCTCGATGAAGACTGCATTCAGGCCGGTTTCGAAGACGTCTGGTACTACCTATGGCGCGAGCGGCGGCTGCCCGTCAACGTCGATCCGTTCGACGCGCGCCTCGACGACGAACTCGAACGTGTGCGTTTGCGCCGCGTGTTCGATGCGGGACTCGCTGGCGCGACCGGCTATGTGCTGCCGCTTGCGCGCGACCGCGACGTGCCGCACGAAGCGCCGAAGTGGGTCAGCGGCCGCTGGTTCTTCCGCGAAGAACGCATGTACCTGATTCCCGGCGACTCGCCGATGGGCTATCGCCTGCCGCTCGATTCGCTGCCGTGGGTATCGAAGACCGACTATCCGTATCAGCACGCGCACGATCCGTTTGCGCCGCCAGTGCCATTACGCTCGGCGGCACAGTTGCGGATGCAGTACGACGGCGACCGCCGCGAAATGACCGCCGCCGATGCGCGGCGTGCTGCGGCGTTGTCCTCGTCGGCGGGGGACCTGTTGAGCGGCATGCCAGGCAGTGCGGTGTTGGCCTATGCATCGCAGCGTGCTGAAACCGAGGCCGCCGCGGCACCGGCGCTCGGCAAATCGTCGAAGGAAACGCTTCGCACGGCGATCTGCGTCGAGGCGCGCGATCCCAAACGCGCGGCCGGTCCAAAAGCGGAAGCCGATGGGCTCGGCAGCGGCCGAACGCTGCTGCACGTGTTCATGCCGCCGCTCACCGAGCTCGACGACTATCTTGACCTGCTCGCCGCCGTCGAAGCGACGGCCGCCGAATTGCGCATGCAGGTCGTGCTGGAAGGCTATCCGCCGCCGCGCGATGCGCGTCTCAAGATGTTGCAGGTAACGCCCGACCCGGGTGTGATCGAGGTGAACATTCATCCGGCGGCGAATTGGGATGAGCTGGTCGATCACACCGAGTACCTGTATCAGTCGGCGGCGCAAAGCTATCTGAGCAGCGAGAAGTTCATGACCGACGGACGCCATACCGGGACCGGCGGCGGCAATCATCTCGTGCTCGGCGGCGCGACCCCTCCCGACAGTCCGTTCCTGCGACGTCCCGATCTGCTCGCGAGTCTGATCGCGTACTGGCACAACCATCCTTCGCTTTCGTATCTGTTTTCAGGGCTTTTTATTGGGCCGACGAGCCAGGCGCCGCGCATCGACGAAGCCCGCAACGATCAGGTCTATGAACTCGAAGTGGCGTTGCGCGAATTGCAGCGGCAGATCGATCTGCTCGGCGGGCGCGACAGCGCGAACCTGCCCGCGTGGATGATCGACCGCTCGTTGCGCAACATTCTGATCGACGTGACCGGCAATACGCATCGCGCGGAATTTTGCATCGACAAGCTGTATTCACCCGATGGACCCACCGGGCGCCTGGGCCTGCTCGAATTGCGCGGTTTCGAGATGCCGCCGCATGCGCGCATGAGCCTCGTGCAGCAGTTGCTGTTGCGCGCACTGGTCGCGCGTTTCTGGCACACGCCGTACACGCAGCGGCTCACGCGCTGGGGCACGGAACTACATGACCGCTTCCTGCTCGGCACCTTCGTGAAGATGGATTTCGACGATGTGCTCGACGAACTGAGTCGCGCGGGCTTTGCCTTCGACAGCAGCTGGTTCGCGCCGCACTTCGAATTCCGCTTTCCGCTGGTCGGAGAGGCCACGGTGAGCGGCGTGTCGCTGACCATCCGCAATGCGCTCGAACCCTGGCACGTGATGGGCGAGGAGGGCTCGCCGGGCGGCACGGTGCGTTACGTGGATTCGTCGGTGGAACGGCTCGAAGTACGCGCGCTCGGCCTGAACGAGAACCGTCATGTGCTGACGGTCAACGGCGTGCCGGTGCCGTTGCAGCCAACGGGCCGCGTCAGCGAATATGTGGCGGGCGTGCGGTTTCGCGCGTGGTCGCAGCCGTCGGCGCTGCATCCGACCATCGGCGTCGACGCGCCGCTCACGTTCGATCTCGTCGATACATGGAATGGCCGCTCGGTGGGCGGATGCCAGTATCATGTCGCACATCCGGGCGGGCGCAGCTATGACACCTTCCCGGTGAACGCCTATGAGGCGGAAAGCCGGCGGCGCTCACGCTTTTTTGCGTCGGGTCATACGCCGGGACCGCTTGCAGTCGATGCGCCGCAGCGCAGCCTCGAATTTCCGTTCACGCTGGATCTGCGCTACTGGTAACACAACTCACCCTCAACAACGACAACGATACGACCTTGGCTTTTCAATCGACTTTTCCCTTCGAAACGTCCGCGGCCCGCGCGGACGCTTCGTCTCTGTTGCGGCTTTTGCCCGCTCACGAGGGACACTGGGACGAGTTGCGCGACGCCTCCGGTGCCCTGCGCGAACCGTGGCGGCAGTTCTTCGAGCGGCTGGGCGAAGACGGTATCGCGCGGCTGGAAGGTCATCGTGCTTCAGTCGCGCAACAGATCCGCGATAACGACATCAGCTACAACGTGTATGCGGACAACGGCGAGCCGCGCGCGTGGGCGCTCGATCTGCTGCCGTTCCTGATCAGCGAAGCCGAGTGGGCGCACATCGAGCGCGGCGTCACGCAGCGCGCGCATCTGCTCAATGCAATCGTCGCAGATATCTATGGGTCGCAAACCCTGCTTCAGCGTGGACAGTTGCCGCCCGCGCTGGTGTTCGGTCATCCCGGCTATCTGCGCTCCGTGAAGGGTTATGCGCCGCCTGGCGGCCAGTTCCTGCAAGTGGTCGCGGTCGACCTCGCGCGTGCGCCGAACGGCGAGTGGACCGTGATCGCGCATCGCACCGAAGCGCCCTCGGGCCTCGGCTATGCGTTGGAAAACCGGCTGATCGTCTCGGCGCTATTCGCCGATTCATTCCGCTCGATGCATGTGAGCCGACTCGCGCCCACCTATTCGCAACTGATCTCGACGCTGGTTCAGGCGGCGCAGGCAACCATGCGTCACGACTCGCCTCGCGCCGATGCTTCGCCGCACATAGCGTTGCTCACGCCAGGGCCGTTTAGCGAAACGTACTTCGAGCACGTGTTCCTCGCGCGTTATCTGGGTGTGACGCTGGTGGAGGGCAAGGACCTCACGGTGCGCGGCGACATGCTTTATCTGAAGACGCTTGCCGGTCTTGAGCGCGTGCATGTCGTGCTGCGGCGCCTGGACGATGCATTCTGCGATCCCGTGGAATTGCGGGCCGATTCGACCATCGGCGTGCCGGGTCTATTGCAGGTTATGCGCGCGGGTAACGTGATCGTTTCGAACGTGCCGGGCTCCGGTTTCGTCGAGTCGCCGGCTTTGCACGGTTTCTTGCCGGGCATAGCCGAAATGCTCTTTAACGAAGACCTCATTCTGCCAGGCGTGCCCACCTGGTGGTGCGGCGAGCGGGCCGCGCGCGAGCACGCGTTCGCGCACATCGACGAAGCCTTCATCGTGCCCACGTGGCCGCTTGCGACGCGCGATACGCCGCCGGGCGTCGAGCAGGGCAGACAGCGGCTGCCGGCGTGGCGCGAGCGTATCGAAGCGACGCCCGGCACCTATACGATCCAGCAGGCGCAGCCTCTTTCGCGCACCCCGCGTTACGAGGACGGCACGATCGGCGGGCGCCCGTCCGTGTTGCGTGCGTATGCGATAGCCGATGTGAACGGCGGCTGGCACGTGATGCCCGGCGGCTTCACGCGGATGGGCGCCGAGCGGCAGGCGACGGTATCCATGCAGTACGGCGGCAGCAGCGTCGACACGTGGGTGCTATCGAGCGAGCCCACGTCGACCTTTACGCTACTGCCTTCGCCGATGCAACCCGCAGACCTCGCGCGCAAGCATCGCACCGTATCGAGCCGCGCTGCGGAAAATCTCTTCTGGGCCGGACGTTACGGTGAACGAGCGGAAAACAACGTGCGTCTGCTGCGCTTTATTCTCGGCTCGCTCGAAGGCAACGATGCGGACACAATGTTTCCGACGCTCGTCGAACTCGCGTTGCACTGCGGGCTCGTGCAACCGGGCGACATATCCGTGCCGCACACGCCCCAAGCATTCGAATGCGCGCTGGTCGCGAATCTGAGCGAGGGCACGGGCGCCGCGAGCATCGGTCAGAATCTGAACTGCCAGGCGCGCTCGAATGGCGAAGTGCGCGGGCGGTTGTCGAACGATCATTGGCGCATCATTCTCGCCGCGCGCAACGACTTCCGCGACGCGTTGCACGCGCTCATGCCCGTTCCCGGTTCGAGCGACGCTTCGCAACCGGCAGCGGTGAACGGGCGTGTTACGAATGGCGGCAGCCGTTACGACCGCGTCACGTTGATGAACGCGCTTGAGCGGCTGTCGGTGCAGTTGTCGGCGATCAGCGGCGCGCAAGGCGACCGCATGACACGCGACGAAGCATGGCGGCTGCTGTTCGTCGGGCGGCATATCGAACGCGTGTCGGCGATGAGCGCGTTTGTGCGCGTAGTCGCGGATAAAGGTCAACTCGCGACGCCCGCCGGTTTCGATCTGCTGCTGCAATTGTTCGACAGCACGCTCACGTATCGCGCGCTGTATCCGGGGCGTTTCGAAGTACCGGCTCTGCTGGATCTGCTGGTGATCGAGCCGACCAATCCGCGCGGAATCTACGGCGTGTATGAGCGCTTGCGCAAGAAGCTCGATGAGATCGCAGTGGCGGCGGGCAGTATGCGGCATCGTCCGTTTGCGGAATTGATGCCGCCTGCCGCGTCGTTGCCCACGCTCGCCTCGCTGTGCACCGTCGAAGGCGATGGCGCGTATTCCAATCTGATTGCGGTATGCGATCAGATCGGCGGTTTTGCCGGCGCGGCGGCGCATGAAATCAGTGCGCGCTATTTCAGTCACGCGAGCACGGTCGCATCGCAGGTGTGGTCATGAAAAACGCGCCTACGGTACTGTCGATTTCGCACCGCACCACGTATCACTACTCGACGTATGTCGAGACCGCGCAGCATCTCGCAACCATCCGGCCGATTGTCTGCGCGTGGCAGCGCGTTGTATCGCACGACGAACGTATCGAGCCGCAGCCCTCGTATTTGAACAGCCGTATCGATGCGTTCGGCAACGACGTGCTCTATTTCGCACTTGATGCGCCGCATGAGCGGCTGCAACTGGTCAGCGAAACGACGGTGGCGCTCACGCCGCGCTGGACCGACCTCGATCCGCACGCGACACCCGCATGGGAACAAGTGGCCGACGCCCTCGCGTTTCGCGTGGGTGGCCAGTTCCGCGCGGAGGCGGAGTTCTGCTTCGCGTCGCCGAATATCGTGCCGCAGCCTTCGCTGCGCGCTTATGCGCTGCCGAGTTTTCCGCCCGGCATGCCGGTTGCCGCAGGCGCAATTGATCTCATGCATCGTATTCACGCGGACTTCGCGTATAAGCCATCTGCGACGATGTTCGATACGCCCGCCGAGCGCGCGTTCGAATTGAAGAGCGGCGTGTGTCAGGACTTCGCGCAGGTGATGATCGGCTGCTTGCGCTCGCTCGGTTTGCCGGCGCGCTATGTGAGCGGCTATCTGCGCAACGACCCGCCGCCGGGGCAGCCACGGCTGATCGGTGCGGACGCGTCGCATGCGTGGGTGTCGGTGCATTGTCCGGGCAGCGGCTGGATCGACCTCGACCCGACCAACGACGTGCTCGCCGATACCGATCATGTCACGCTCGCAATCGGTCGCGATTACAGCGACGTGTCGTTGTTGCGCGGCATGATTCTTGGTGGCGGCGCGCATCGCGTGGAAGTAGGCGTGACGGTTCTTGCGCTTTAGCGGCTGGTCTTTGCGGCGCAAAGTACTTGACTGCGTGCATATGCACAGATAGACTGCACAGCATGAACCGTCCTCTCTCTTACGACGAATGCAATTGCTTTGCGCTGCGCCAGGCGGCGCGGCGCATCACGCAACTGTACGAGCGCCATCTCAGTTCGGTCGGGGTCACGGCGGCGCAATTCACGATTCTCGCCAAGCTCGCCCGCACGCCGAACGTACCGATCCTGGATCTTGCCGACGCAATGGTGATGGAGCGCACCACGCTGGTCCGCGCTTTGAAACCGTTGCAGCGAGACGGTCTGGTGGTTGCTGAATCGGCTGAGCACGACGGCAGAACCTATCTGTTCAGCCTGACTGAAAAAGGCGAGATGACTTTCGACCAGGCAGCTATCGCATGGCGCGCGGCGCAAAGCGAATTCGAAGAGAAGTTCGGACGCGGGCGTGCCAAGGCGTTACGGGCGGAGTTGTTTACTATTACCGGCTAACGCTGGCGCATGGGCTCGCGAATACTTCCATTTGCGAGCCTTTTTTGCGTGTCTATATGTGCATACGCACTCGCAGGAGTTGCAGCGATGGAAGAGCCTTTCGACGACGATTGTTTTGCGATCCGCCAGGCCGCGCGCTACGTCTCGCAGATCTACGATCGACATCTGGCGAGCGTCGGTTTGACGATCACGCAGTTTTCCCTGCTCGGCCGGCTTCAACGCACCGGCCCGATGACAATGAAGCAATTGGCTGAAGTCATGCGCATGCAGCGCACCACGCTGGTCCGCACGATTCAGCCGCTGCGTCGCAACGGGCTTCTGTTGAGCGAGGTGCACGGCGCGGACGCACGAGCGCTGTCAGTCAAACTCACAACAGAAGGGGACGCGCGGCTCGAAGCAGGGTGGAAGCACTGGCATGCCGCACAGGCAGAATTCGAGCACAGGTTTGGCGGCCAACGTGCGCAAGCGTTGCGCGGCGAGTTGTTCGCGATGACGAACCGTATGTGACGCTTGCAAAACGCAACGACAGGCAGATGGCAATCGACGTAACGAACGGGCGCCAAGAATCGGCGCTATTTTTTCAACTCAATCAGTGCATACGCACACCAATCGTCATGTCCACTACACCTTCGACTGTCGCGCCCACGGCCGCCGCGCAGGCTGGCAAGCCGGCCAGGCGCGTTCCGTGGATGCTGCTCGCGATCATCACGGTGCTTGCCGTGCTCGCACTCGCCGCGTCGTACTGGTTTTTCGCAGGGCGCTTTATCGAAACGACGGACGATGCCTACGTGGGCGGCGACGTCACCGTCATGGCGCCGAAGGTGAATGGCTTCGTGGCCGACGTGCTGGTTAAAGACAACCAGTTCGTGCGCGCGGGGCAAGTACTCGTCAGGCTGGACCCTCGGGACTACGACGCACGCCTCGCACAGGCCGCCGCCGAGGTCAGCAGCGCGCAAGCCGCCGTGACCGGGTTGGAGGCGAAAAAATCCTTGCAGCTTGCAACGATCAACGAACAGGCCGCGGAAGTTCGCGCTTCGGGCGCCGAATTGATACGCAGTGCAGCGGATCAGGCACGGTATCGCGAGCTCGTGAAAGACGACGCAGTGTCCAACCAGGTCGTGGAGCGCGCCAATGCCGATCTCACGAAGGCGCATGCGGCGGTGGACCGCAGCAGCGCGTCGCTGATCGCGGCGCAGCGGCAGATCGCCGTGCTCGACGCGCAGATCGGCGACGCACAAGCCCGTATTGCCACCGCGCAGGCAGCCGAGCGGATCGCGGCGCTGAACGTGGAGTACACCACCATCCGTTCGCCGATCGACGGTTACGTGGGCAACCGCACCGCGCGCGTCGGACTGCTCGCGAACACCGGCGTTTCGCTACTGACGGTGGTGCCCGCCAGCGGCTTGTGGATCGACGCGAACTTCAAGGAGGACCAGTTGAAGAAGATGCGCGTCGGCGACACCGTCGATGTCGATCTCGACGCTTCGAGCACGCGAATTCGCGGCGTGGTGGAGAGCCTCGCTCCTGCAACCGGCGCTACGTTCAGCGTGCTGCCCGCGGAGAACGCGACCGGCAACTTCACGAAGATCGTGCAGCGCGTGCCGGTGCGAGTGCGCCTCGCTGTGCCGAAGGACATGCAAGGCGTGCTGCGCCCCGGTCTCTCCGCGACGGTGAAGGTGCACCTCGACCACGCCGGCCCCATCGACGCGCAAAGTACGTTGGCTCGCGGATAACCATCATGACCGAAATTCCCGCTAATCCCGCGGATCAGCCGATGCGGACCAAGGTCTTTGCATTCGCGCTAATGTGCCTCGGCTTTTTCATGGCGACGCTCGATATCCAGATCGTCGCGTCGTCGCTGAAGGATATCGGCGGCGGCTTGTCCGCGAGTCAGGACGAGTTGTCCTGGGTACAGACCTCGTATCTGATCGCTGAGATTCTGGTCATTCCGATGTCGGGCTGGCTTACGCGCGTGTTTTCCACACGCTGGCTATTCGCGTTCTCGGCGCTCGGCTTCACCGTCACGAGCATGTTGTGCGGCCTTGCATGGGACATCAATTCGATGATCCTGTTTCGCGGGCTGCAAGGCGCGCTCGGCGCAGCGATGATTCCAACCGTGTTCACCACGGCATTCGTGCTGTTTCCGGGCAAGCAGCGCCTGATCGCGTCGACCACCATCGGCGCGCTTGCATCGCTCGCGCCGACTGTGGGGCCCGTGATCGGCGGCTGGATCACGTCGCAATGGTCGTGGCACTGGCTGTTCTATCTGAACCTCGTGCCAGGTCTTGCCGTCGCGCTGATGGTGCCGAAATACGTGCATGTGGATAGAGCCGATCTGTCGTTGCTGAGAAAAGGCGACTACCTGGGCATTGCGCTAATGTCCGGCTTTCTCGGCTGCCTCGAATATGTACTGGAGGAAGGGCCGCGCAAGAACTGGTTCGGTGACGACGTGATCGTTCTGTGCACGTGGATCTCGGCGATTTGCGGATTTCTTTTCCTCGTGCATGCATTCACCGCCAATGAGCCGATTGTCGATCTGCGCGCGCTGGCGGTTCGCAACTTCGGCATCGGCAGTCTGTTGTCGTTTATCACAGGCATTGGGATCTTCTGCACGGTGTTCCTGACGCCGGTGTTTCTCTCGCGTGTGCGCGGCTTCGACTCGTTGCAGATCGGCCTTGCGTTGTTGTCGGTAGGTTGTTTCCAGTTGCTCGCTCTTGTTGCGTACTCTACGCTCGCGCGCTTTGTCGATATGCGCCTCTTGATGGTATTTGGCCTCGCGTTGTTCGGCCTCGGTTGTTATCTGTATGTGCCGCTCACTCATGAATGGGGCTGGCAGGAGTTGCTGATTCCGCAGGCCCTGCGCGGCATCGGACAACAGTTCAGCATTGCCCCAATCGTCACGATGGCGCTGGGTTCGCTGCCGCCGTCTCGACTTCGTTCCGCAAGTGGCCTCTTTAATCTGATGCGCAATCTGGGCGGCGCAATCGGCATTGCGGTGAGCAGCACGATGCTGAACGACCGGCTCAATCTGCACTACGAGCGGCTCGATGAACATTTGACGGCGGGGCGTCCGGTAGTCGAATCGATCTTGCAGCAGCAAACCGCGCACTTCTCGGCACTCGGTGGAAACGCGCTGAATGCGGCCAACGCGGGACTCGGCGCATTACACACGGTTCTAATGCGTGAAGCACTGGTACTGACTTTCTCCGACACTTTTCTCGCCGTGTCGCTCTGTTTTGTCGTGGGTTTATTGAGCGTGTTGTTCTCGCGCCCGTTCGGCAATACCGCGCCGCCGCCCGATGCCCACTGAGGACTTGATAATGAAAGCGATCGCTATCAACTTGCTGACAAGCGCTCTATTCTTGACGCTTACCGCGTGCGCCGTGCAACCGGCGACGCACGCCGATTTGCCGCAAACGGTGAACACGCTCGCGCCGCAAACGTGGAGTGTCGATGCTCAGCAAGACGCCGTGAGTGCCAACGTGTGGTGGGATCAGTTCGGCGACCCTGTCATGCATCGGCTCGTGGAGTCGGTGCTGACCGGCAACCTCGATGTGCAGGCGGCAGTGGAGCGCGTCAGGCAGGCGCAGGACCTGGTCACGCAGAATCGCGCTGCCTTGCTTCCTGAATTGAACGCCGGCGCCAACGCATCGTATTCGCGTCAGAACACACCGCCGCCGCTCGGTTACGTGCGTCAAGCGGGTGTCGGTCTGACGGCGAGTTGGGCGCCCGACGTATTCGGCGGGGAGCGCCTGGCCGTTCTGGCGTCGCAGGCACAAGTGTCGGGCCAGCAATCCGCGTTGAATCAGGTGCGGCTCGCGCTCGCCGCGAGTGCGGCAGCGGCCTATATCGACCTCCGCTGGGCGCAGGCGCAATTGCAGATTCTCAGCGAGAACGAGCAGATTCGCGCCCGCGCGCTGAAGCTCACACAACAGCGTCTGCACTACGGCCTTTCGTCGCAACTCGATGTCGCGCGCGCGCAGAACCAGTTGGAGGATTTGCAGGCACAGATTCCGCGCATGCAGACCGCCGTGCAGCATCAACTCAGTTTGATCGCGGTCTATTCGGGGCGCACGCCAGAGAGCGTCGATACGTTGCTGCTTGCGGATGCGCGCGACATTCCTGTGCCCGCGCAGCGCGTGCCGCAAGTGCTTCCTTCCGAAGCCTTATTGCAGCGGCCCGACGTGCGCACCGCGTATGCAGCTGTCGAGCGGCGCGCGGCGGAAGTGGGCGTCTCGAAGGCGGAGCGCTACCCAAAGTTCAGGTTGAATCTCGCCGATGGCTTGCTGGCAGCTTCGTATGTCGGACTACCCACGCTGACCGATAATCTCTTTAGCGCGGCATTGAGCGCGACGAGCCCGATCTTCAACGCGGGCCGCATCACCGCTCATATCGATGCAAGCGAGAGCCGCATGCGCGAATCGCAACTCGGCTTGCAGCAGACGATGCTGCAGGCGCTAAAGGAGATCGAAGACAATCGCAGTGAACTGGTGAACGGCGCTGTACAAGTGGAACGCCTTGGCGGTGCGCTGGATGCATCGGATCATGCGCTGCGTTTGTCGAGTGAACTATACAAAGGCGGTGCGTCCAGTTTCCTCGATGTACTAGCCGCGCAGGAGGCGTACTTGCGCGACGCCGAATCGTTAAACCAGGCGAGGCGCGAGCATGCGCTTGCGGCCGTCGGCTTGTACCGCTCGCTCGGCGGTGGCTGGGATGTTCCTGACACGGTGACAGCGGTCTCGGCGAGCAATTGAGCTGCATGCGATCCACGCGCGGCGCAACGCGAATCGCGGGCATGCAGAATGCGTGCGGAAAGTGCGCGCAGGAAGGCGCTTGATCGACGCCTTGCTGGCGATACAATCCGATAACACACGAAGCCGACGAGGTCACGATGGCGCAGCCATTTTTTACGATCGGGCACTCCACGCGCACGCTGTCCGAGTTTATTGAACTGCTGAAAAATTCGGATATCGAAACGTTGGTCGACGTGCGCAGCATTCCACGTTCGCGGACCAACCCGCAGTTCAATCGCGATACGCTGCCAGATTCCTTGGCGCCGGCACATATCGACTACGTTCATCTGGCTGAACTTGGCGGCCGCCGCAGCCGTCGCAAGGACGAGGCTCCGTCTGTGAACGTGTACTGGACGCATCCGGCGTTCCGAAACTATGCCGATTACGCAATGACGGACCCTTTTCAAAAGAGCTTGGCAGAACTTCGCGAACTGGGTCATCGCCGGCGTTGCGCGATCATGTGCTCGGAAGCAGTGTGGTGGCGTTGTCACCGGCGCATCATCACGGATTACCTGCTGATGCACGGCGAAACGGTCATGCACATCATGGACGCGCATCACGTGAACGCGGCAACCGTCACGCCGGGCGCGAACGCGCAACCCGATGGATTACTCGTCTATCCGGCGCAGTCCGCTTCACATTGAAGCGGACGAGACGCGATTAGCCCGCTTTACCGATGGGTGCAAATCGCCGCTTGCCGCGCGCCGGCGTCAGTCGACGGAAGCGCTCCTTCTTGTGCTCTTCTTCGAAGTGACTGAGCGAGGGCTTGACGAGATCGCTGCGCGAGACGATGCCGACGAGACGCAGCGACCTGGCATCGGCGACAACAGGCAATCGTTCGAGGCCGTGCACCGCCAGTCTCGTTGCGACAAGACGGCAGGTCTCGGAGGGCAAGGCGAACGCCGGTGAGCGCCGAGCGAAGACGTCTGCGACGCTCATGGCGTGCCGCAGAGTCGGGTCTTCGTCGCGGAACTGTTCGAGTAGCGCGCGATCGGCCACGCCGATCGCCACGCCGTCACGCACCACCGGGTACGCGCGCCGTGTCTGCTTTGCGCCGAAGAACGTGTCGAGTGTCGCGCCGACTGTCATGTCGGCATCGATCGACTCGACCGAGGCCGTCATCACTTCATCCACGTGATGGCGTTCAAGAGGATCCACGCCGTATTCGCGGTAGATGTGATAGCCGCGTCGCGCGATTTTCTCGGTCATGATCGAGCGGCGCATCGTCACCGTCGTAAAGCCGTGAGCGACTAGCGTTGCGGCGAGCAACGGCAATAGCGCGTTGCTGTCGTGCGTGAGGCCGAATGCGAATACGATGGCGGTCAGCGGTGCACCGAGCGTTGCGCCGAGCGTCGCGGCCATGCAGACAAGCGGCCACAGTGCAGGTTGATTGCCCGGCAGCCAGTGCGAGAGAACCGTGCCGAGTCCCGCGCCGAGCATCAGCAGCGGGGCGAGTACACCACCGGATGTGCCCGACCCGAGCGCGACGACCCACATGACGGCTTTCACCGCGAGCAGCACGATGGCGATCTGCAATGCGATGTGCTGATGCAGCAGGTCGCCGATCACGTCGTAGCCCACGCCGAGTGCGCGGGGCTCAAGCCAGCCGCCGATACCCACTACAACTCCGCCGAGAGCGGGCCACCACATCCAGTGGATCGGCAGCTTGCCGAACAGGTCTTCCGTTTTGTAAAGCGCGGCAGAAAGCCCCGATGCAAGCGCGCCAGACAAAAGCCCTGCAATCAGGCAGGAAAACAGCGACCACCCATCTGGCGCGGCTGTTTCGAGCGGGAACAACGGACCTGTGCCGAAGAACGCGGCGCGAGCAAAACCGGCTACCGCGCAGGCCACGGCCACCGGCAGGAAACTGCGCGGCCGCCATTCGAACAGCAGCAATTCGACGGCCAGCAGCACCGCGGCCACGGGCGTGCCGAACACCGCGGTCATGCCGGCGGCGGCGCCGGCCACGAGCAGCGTCTTGCGTTCCGCGGACGTGACTTTGAAGCATTGCGCGATCAGCGAACCGAGCGCGCCGCCCGTCATGATGATCGGCCCTTCAGCACCGAACGGTCCACCGCTGCCGATCACGATGCCCGACGAAAGCGGTTTGAGCACCGCCACTTTGGGTGACATTCTGCTCTTGCCAAACAGGATCGCCTCGATCGCTTCCGGAATGCCATGCCCGCGGATCTTTTCCGAGCCGAACCTTGCCATCAACCCGACGATCAAGCTGCCGATTATCGGCACGCCAATGACCCACAGGCCGAGGTTGTTATGCGCAGGCGAATGTTCGACAAACGACAATGTGCCGAAGAAAAACAGGTTCGTGAAGAGATGAATCAGGTTCAGCAGCACGAAGGCGGCGAGCGTGCTGACCGCGCCGATGCAGGCGGCAAGCGCGAAAATGCCCGGCAGCCGTGCGTTCGCGGAGAAGTCCCGCTTGTGGAAGTCCATGTTCATGTTTAGTCAAGGTCGATCTGTGGAACCTGGAAGGCGCCCTTGAGCGATTTGAGCTCGGCGCGATGAAGCTCGGCGAGTCTTGCAAGCACACGTTCACCGGCTTTTTCAATGTGTACTTCAACCTGGCGGCGGTCGGTCTCGCTAGTCTGACGGCGCACGAGGCTGAGTGCCTCACAGCGCGATACCAGCGCGACGACGCCATGATGCTGAGCCTGAAGCCGCTCCGCGAGCTCGCCGACAGTCGCCCAGTCGCGCTCCGGATATCCCTTGATATGCAGCAGCAAGAGATACTGCAGCGGCGTGATGCCTTCGTTCTGCGCCGCCTGTTCCGAGAACCGCTCGAAGCGCCGCATCTGATAGCGAAACTCCGACAGTTGCTCGAAGTCGGCTTTACGCAGCCCGCTAGCCCTTTCTTTCATTGCCTACCCGCCAGTCAAAATAAGCGGAGATTATATCACAAAATGATGTAATTTGCGGGGTGCATGCCAGTGTGGGCGTGACTTCCAGCGCCTCGCCGGGCCGTCACGCGCAAAGCGATGCTGTGATCAAGCAGCCCGCTGCGCCTTCACCACGGTCTGTCGGTAAAGCCCGGAGATCAGATCGACTTGCGTGATCATGCCGACCACATGCCCGGTGGAATCGAGTACAGGAATATGGTGGTGACCGTAGTCCGCGAACATCGGCACGAGGTCGGTAATCGGCGCGTTTGCGTTGACCGTGCAGACGTCGGTGGTCATCACGTTGCCGACTGTCGGGGCACGCAGTGCATCGCCACGCAGCCAGCCGTCGAAATAAGCGATGAACGGCGTGAACTGACCAAAGATTCTCTTATCAACGAGGTCGGCGCGCGTGACGATGCCGAGCAGACTGTGGTTTGCGTCGATCACGGGAAGCGCTTTCACCTTGTTGCGCTTCAGCAGTGCCCACGCTGCAACCGCGCGCGTGCCGGCCGATACCGACACCACATGACGCGACATGATGTTCTCGCAGGTCAATTCGTTGAAGCTGCGCGAAAAGGCCTGAAGCTGCGTTTCGCGCAGCAACGATTCGAGGTCGTCCGGGTCGATGTCGAGCATTTCGCTGCGGCGCTTGAGCACCGCTTCGAGGTCCGCGCGTGTAAAGCCGGCACGCGAGGCGCTGTCCGCGGCACTGCCCGCCGCGCCGCGCGCCGCGCGCGCCGAGTGCGGATAACGGTGACCGGTGGCGGCGTGATAGGCGATTGCAGCGGCAAGCAAGGCAGCGGACTGTATCGCGATCGGTTCGAGCACGAACCGGTAGCCGAGCGCATGAATGGCCGGGCCGCCGAGCACGGCAGTCAATGCGACCGCGCCGGACGGCGGGTGTACGCAGCGAAGCGCAAACATGCCGCAGATGGCGAGCGCGACAGCCAGTGCGGCCGCGAGCGTGGGGTCGGCAATCACGTTCGCGCAGGTCACGCCGATCGTCGCCGACACCAGATTTCCGCCGATGATCGACCAGGGTTGTGCGAGCGGACTTGCAGGTACGGCGAACAGCAGCACGGCGGAAGCGCCCATCGGGGCGACCAGCAGCGGAATGTTCGCCCCCGGTCCCAACAGCAGATACATCGAGCCGCCGGTGAATGCGATGCCGAGCAGAGCCCCTAGGCATGAGCGCGCGCGCTCCTGCCATTTAACGGTGACCGGTACGGGAATGAAGCTGGAAAGCCAGCGCAGGACGATGGAACGGGACAAGGTGCGAAGGGGAGTTAGTCGATTGTGCTGGGCTGCGAAGATACCCGGGAAACCCTTGGCAACGCGAATACCGTCTGGTCATAATTATATTTCAATATGATATAAAACGCCGGGCGCGTCATGCCCTGCGTGAGATGTGAAACCAGCGCTTTCTGCCAGAAGTAGCATCAGCGGCGGAAAAAAAGTCAGCCCGTTACACGTTCGCCGCGCGTCTGTTCGACCACCTTGCCGCCCTCGTTTCCAGCATTGCGCGCATACATGTACGCCCGATTGAACGGATAGTCGCTGCGTGCCCACGGCATGCGTGCGGTGCAACCGTCGTCCGTCTGCACCGATTCTGTCGGCCGCGAGGCGATGATCTGGAACAGCGACGTCCAGCCGCGCTCGAATCCCATTGCCGAGCCGGCGAGATACAGCCGGTATGCTCGGATGATTTTTTCAGCGTCCTTACCCAGTACTTCGCGTGCCTGGTCGAGATGGGCTTCGAGCGCGTCGGCCCAGTGCCACAGCGTGCGCGCGTAATGTGGGCGCAGGCACTCGGCGTCCACCGGCTCGAGATTGCCGCGTGCCATTGCATCCATCATCACGCTCACGTGCACTAGTTGGCCACCCGGAAAAATGTACCTGTCGATGAAATCGCCCATGCCGCCGCCGACTTCTGCGTTGTCGGCGCCGCCCGCGGTAATGCTGTGATTCATCATGAGGCCGCCGGGCCTGAGCAGCCGCCGCATCTTTGCAAAGTACGCCGGCAAGTTGGGGCGGCCGACGTGTTCGCACATGCCCACGGAGGCGATCTTGTCGAAGGGTGCGGATTCCTCGACGTCGCGGTAGTCCTGCAGGAGCATGGTCACGCGGCCCTGAAGTCCTTTTTGCTCGATCAGCCGGTTGACGTACGCGTGCTGATTCTTCGAGAGCGTGATGCCGGTCGCGGCAACCCCGTAGTGTTCGGCGGCCCACAACAACAGCGCGCCCCAACCCGCGCCGACGTCGAGAAAGCGCTCGCCGGGGCGCAACATCAGTTTCCGGCAGATGTGGTCGAGCTTGGCCTCCTGAGCGTCGGCGAGCGACATGTCGGGTGAAGAAAAATAGGCGCATGAGTACACGCGCAGCGGGTCGAGCCACAGCGCGTAAAAATCATCCGAGACGTCGTAGTGATGCTGGACCTGCGCGGCATCCTTCGCACGGCTATGATGCGTGCGTTCCCAAATTGCACGGCGCGTGCGGCTGACGTGGCCCAACAGCCAGCCATGTGTTTCCTGCGTAGGATCGCTGCGCAGCAAAGCCGGCGCGGCCGCCATGAGGTCGTGCATGCTGCCTTCGATTTCGAGCCGGCCTTCCACGTAGTCTTCAGCCAGTCGCCCGATCGCGCCCTGCCTCAGATGCAGCAGCGCCCGCATGTCGCGGATCTCGAACAACAGACGCGGCTCTCGCGCGCCGATGCGCTGGCCGTCGGGGAGAGCCACGGAGCACGGCACCGGCATGCCGGCGATCTGCTGTTCCGCGGGCGAACGTAAAAGGCTCCAGAGCATCATGGCGTTGACTCCTTGCAACAACGTCGATGTGTTTGCCGAGCATCATTCGTGCCGCGGCAGAGCATCGGCGAGTTTTTCGGACGGTACGCGGCCACACTGTTGTTAACGTGGTGGCTCATAAAAGTTAGCTATCCGGAGCTTTTCCCGACTCACCGGTTATCATGCGCCGAGGGTTTTCCATGACTGCCGGAGCGGCCGGCGAGCGACCTTGCCATTGCAATTGCCGCATTCGCTTCCGCCTGGCTTTCCCCATTGCAAAGCTTTCATGGTAGTGACAGGATGCTTACACATACCGGGCGCCACGGGGACGTTCGGGCGCTTTCACCAGACGTCGACACCATCATGCAGCGCAGGAGCTTTGTACTCGCGGGGTTGAGCACGGCCGGCATGCTCGGCCGCCCGCGTGCCATGTCGACAGCCGCATTCGACATCGTGCATCCGCGAATCCGCACGGGCGGCGAGGTGCATGCGGCTTTCGCTCTCGCCGTGCTGGATCTGGCGATGAAATCGGCTAACGTGACCTATACGATTCGTCAGGCCGATGTCGCGATGGAGCGCGGCCGCGCTCTGGCCGAACTAGCCGAGGGCGGCTCGATCAATCTTCTCTGGACCAGCATGGATAGCCGGGCGGAAAGCGGGCTGAACGTAGTGCATATTCCGGTGAATCGCGGCTTGATCGGGTACCGGGTCTTCGTCATAAGAGAAGACCGTCAGGCCGACTTCGACCGGGTCGACAATCTGGCCGATCTGCGCCGATTGACGGCAGGCCAGGGACTCGGCTGGGTGGACACGGATATTCTGCTCGACGCCGGCCTGAAAGTGGAAACGTCCAGCACCGACACGCTATTCGCAATGACGCGCGCGGGGCGAATAGATTATTACCCCAGGGGCGTGATCGAGGCATTTCCCGAACTGGAATCCCGCAAGCAGGCGGAGCCGGAATTGACGGTCGAAAGACGTTTGTTGCTGAAGTACCGGTCAGACTTTCTCTTCTATGTCGCTCGTCGCGATCCCGGACTGGCCGTTACGATAGAGCGGGGCTTTGCGGCGGCTTACAAAAACGGCTCCTATTTGCGGCTGTTCAATTCGCATCCATACATTCAGCGTGCGCTGGCGCAAGCCAATTTGGGTGAGAGGAAAGTCATCGAACTGAACAACCGGTATATTTCCGCAGCGGACAGAAAGATTCCGGAAGAGTACTGGATGCAGTGGCCGGTCGCCGCGCGCGGCCGTACGCCGTAGCCGCGAGACTGGGAACGCAGCATGGCTGACCGGAAACGGGTGCAGGGGGTCAGGATTTCCTTACCCACGAATCGGGATAGCCCTGGCGGATTTTCCGCGCTGCCTGACTGTTACGCGACAACTCTGGTTTTATGATGGACAGGTCAAAATGGCCAACCGGTAACAGAGATGATTCCCTATCTGTCGCAGCGTGAAAATGAAGTGGAGCATATCAACTCGATCTGTTTCCGGCTGTTCGATATCTGGTGCGAACGACGCAGCATTACGCCATTGGGATATCTGATGCATTGCTGGCCGCTGGTGGATAGCGGACCGAGGGCGATCAGACGGGTCGGGGAAACGCTGCGGGAACTGCGCAAGTCGCATCCGGCGGAACTCGATGGCGATGCCACGGCAATGCTTCGCGAACTGGCCGATTGCGTCGACGATCTGCTGCTTCGCGCGATCCACGAGCCGGCAGGCGTGACCGGAATCCGGCTGTCGTCCTGAGCCGATTGCGCCAGATCGGGTGCAGAATCGGGCAATGCTCGCGCATGGCGTCATAATGCAACAACAGCCGCTTCTTCATGGCGGGCGCCAGACAATTGCAGCCGCCGCGCGAGCGCGGAACACGTACTGACATCACCATGCTTGCGGGGGCAATATGGCTGTCAACCTCATGGGAGAGTGGTGGTATCCGCTCAGGCGGTTCCAGCACAGTGTCGTGCTCCGGCTTCTTGCGATCGCGATACTGTTTAGTTGCGTGCTCACCTTGTTGCTGACCGCGCTGCAAATTCATCGCGAATACAGCGAAGGCGTTGCGCTGATCGAGAACCGCCTCGCGGACATCGACAAAAGCTACCGCGATAGTCTTGGCGAGGCGCTGTGGCGGCTGGACGATGCGCAACTGCGGCTCGAACTCGGCGGCATGCTGCGTCTCGCGGATATCAGCATGGCCCAGGTGCGCCAGTCCGGAAGTGGCACGGCGCCGTTGGTCGTGTCGGCAGGCAAGCCGGCAAGCGGGCCCGCGATGGCGCGCGAATACCCACTCGTGTATCGCGTGCTGGGCAAGGAACAGCACATCGGCACGCTGTACGTGCAGGCGACATTGAGCGATCTGTACAATGATCTGACGCACACGGCGCTTCTCATTCTCGTGACTCAAGCCGCCAACATCTTCCTCGTTTCGCTTTTCATCATCTTCATCCTGACGCGGCTCGTGACACGCCATCTCGTGGTGCTTGCTCGAACCGTCGACAGGTACGATTTTCGCGAGCCCGGCGTACCCTTGAAGCTGAACCGACGCGCGCCGCGCGAGCCCGACGAACTCGAGCGCGTGGTGACGGCCTTCAATTCGATGGGCGCGCGGCTGCACCGCGCGTATCTCGACGAGCGCGAGGCCGCCGCCGAACGCGAGGCGCGCCGCTCGGCCGAAGCGGCCAACCGCGCGAAGGGCGAGTTCCTGGCCAATATGAGTCACGAGTTACGCACGCCGCTAAACGCCATTCTCGGTTATGCGCAGATCTTGCGGCGCGACGCCAGCCTGAGCGAGAGGCACCGCGACGGTGTCGGCGTCATTCAACGCAGCGGCGAACATCTGCTCGCACTCATCGGCGATGCACTCGATTTCGCGCGGATCGAAGCGGGTCGGTTGCGCGTGGAGATGGGCGATGTACTGCTTGCCGCCACGCTCGACGCCATCCGCGAAATTGTCGAAGTGAAGAATGCGCAGAAGCATGTCGACTTTATCTGGCGCGTGGCGCCCGATGTGCCCGATGCGGTGCGTGCGGACGAACGGCGCTTGCGTCAGGTATTGCTCAATCTGCTGGTGAACGCATTGAACTTTACCGATCACGGCAGCGTTAGCCTGCTGATCGAAATGAGCGCTGCCGGCAAGGTCTGTTTCGAAGTGCGCGATACAGGCATTGGCATGGATGCCGATAAACTTCAGACCATTTTCGAACCGTTCGAACAGATCGCGCATACCGAACGCGGCACGGGTGGCACGGGGCTCGGCCTGACCATCAGTCAGCAGTTCCTTCATGCAATGGGCAGCGAGATTCGCGTGCAGAGCCAGCCTGGCCGCGGCAGTGTATTCTGGTTCGAACTCGAAGCCGCATCGGGCGCGCCGCCCGCCGCGCCGGCCGTCGCCGACACGCGCATGGCGACCGGTTACAAGGGACCACGCCGCAAGGTGCTGGTGACCGACGACGTTGCGATGAACCGCGCGGTGATGGTCGAATTCCTCGGCCGGCTCGGCTTCGAGATCATCGAGGCGACAGGCGGGCGCCAGGGACTCGCGAAAACCTTGAGCGAACGCCCGGCGCTGATCGTGACCGACATCGTAATGGCAGATATGAACGGACTCGACGCGACCCGCAGATTGCGAGAGATTCAGGGCTTTTCGAACGTGCCGGTGATTGCGACTTCCGCGAGTCCGTCAGGCGCCGACGAGCAGCGCAGCCTCGAAGCAGGCGCCAATGCGTTTCTCTCCAAGCCGATCGACTTCGACAAACTGCTCGCGCAAGTCGCGCGTTTGCTCGATCTCGAATGGATTTACGCAGACACGGATCATCCGGTCGTTGCACAGGAGACAGCCGCTGGGCCACCCGTTGCCGTGCCCGACGACGAGCTCGGAGAATTGCACCTGCTCGCGCGCCGGGGCGACATGCAGGAAATTGCGCTGTGGGCCGAACGCGTCGCGAGGGATAACCCGCATTACCACGCATTTACCACGCGGATTCTCGGTCTCGCGAAAGGCTACCAGTCCAAAGCGCTGCTCAGTCTCGTCGAGGAGCAACTCGAACGCAAGGCGGTGCGATGAACAATGCGACGCTGCCTGCCGACGATTCGCCCACGGTATTGATCGCGGACGACAATCCGGCCAATCTCGCGATAGTCGTCGAAAGTCTCGTGGCGCGCGGCTTCAGGGTGCTCGTCGCGCTCGATGGCCCGGAGGCGATTCAACGCGCGCAATTCTCGCAGCCCGACCTGATTCTGCTCGACGTGAGAATGCCGGGCATCGACGGTTTCGAAACCTGCCGGCGCCTGAAGTCGGACGAGCGCACGCGCAATATCGCCGTGATCTTCATGACGTCGCTCACGGGCAGTGAGGACATGGTCGAAGGCTTTTCGGCGGGCGGTGTCGATTACCTGACGAAACCCGTCCACGTCGACGAAATGATGGCGCGCATCAGCACGCATCTTGCGCTTCGGGGCATGCATCAGAAACTGATCGCGCAGAACCGGCAATTGCAGGAGGAAGTGTTCGTGCGTCAGCGAGCCGAGGCCGCGTTGTCGCGCGTGCGCGATGGGCTCGAAGCAAGCGTCGCGCAGCGCACCGACGAACTCGCGCGCGCGAACGTGACGCTGCAGTTGCAGATCGAGGAACGCAGGCGTGCCGAGGCGCGGCTCCTCGCGAGCGAGTTCCGTTTCCGCACGATCGTCGAGACGAGTCCGGTGCCGCTTTGCATCACGTCGATGCCCGAAGGGGGCATTCTGTACACGAACAAGCCGTTGCGCGAGCTCTTCGGTATCGACTACCTGACCACGCATGTCGCGAATATCGCGGGGTTGTACGCGGACGTCGCGGATCGCGACCGGCTTGTCGAACATCTGCGTCATGAGGGAAGCTTTCGCGACACCGAGGTTCAGCTCAGGCGCGCGGACGGCACGACGTTCTGGGCCATCGCGACAGCGCGCGTCGCGACCTATGACGATGCGCCCGCGATTTTCGTCGGCCTTTACGACATTACCGAGCGCAAGCGGATCGAGCAGGAACTGGTGGAGTCGCGCGAGCTATTGCGCGAATTGTCCGCGTATATGGAAGCCATTCGCGAAGAAGAAAGAAAGCGTATCGCGATGGAAATTCACGACGAGTTGGGCCAACTGCTGACGGCGCTCAAGATGGATGTATCGCTGCTTAAAATGCGTCTTTCAGGCGATCCGGAAGTCGCGAGAAGAACCGACGATATGCGCGAACTCGTTGAAAGAACCATCTGGATGGTGCGCAACGTCGCGAGCCATTTGCGGCCTGCGGCGCTCAATTACGGTATCGTGTCGGCGCTCGAATGGCTCGTCGACGATTTCGGTCGGCGCAGCGGGCTAGCGTGCCAGTTTCGCCTCAACGGCAGCGAGCCGGTGCTTTCCGATGCGCATGCAACGGCAATGTTTCGCATCGTTCAGGCCTCGCTGACCAACGTCGCGCGGCATGCATGCGCGACGCGAGCGGACGTCACGTTGACGAGTACGTCGACGGCACTCGATCTGCACGTCAGCGACGACGGCTGCGGTTTCGATCAGGAGGCGGCGCGCCGCGACTATTCATACGGATTGCTCGGCATGAGCGAGCGAGCGCGTCTGATTGGCGGCTCGCTGCTGATCGACAGTGCGCCGGGAACAGGCACCTCGGTCTCGATCCATATACCGCTTCAGGACGGGGTTCAGACATGATCAATCTTTTGATTGCCGACGATCATCCGCTGGTTCGCGGAGGTCTCAAGCAGATAATCGAAACGACGCCCGACATCGTGGTGGCCGGCGAAGCGGCTCAGGGTTCCGAAGTGATGGAGAAACTGCGCACATGCCAGGTGGATCTGCTGCTGCTCGACATGACGATGCCCGGTATCAGCGGTGTCGATCTGATCCGGCGCGTTCGCTCGGAGCGTCCGTCGCTGCCGGTGCTCGTGCTGAGCATCCATAACGAGGCACAGGTCGTCTCACGCGCGTTGCGTGCGGGCGCAACGGGTTATGTCACGAAGGACAGCAATCCGGACGTGCTGCTCGCCGCGATTCGCAAGCTCGCCGAAGGCGGGCGTTTCATCGACCCGAAACTGGTCGAAGGAATCGTCTTCGAAACCTATTCGGGCGATGCGCCGCCGCACGAAATTCTTTCAGACCGCGAGTTTCAGGTTCTGCAAATGCTCGCGCTCGGCAAGAGCCTGAATGAAATCGCCGACGCTTTCGCGCTCAGCGCTAAAACGATCAGCACGCACAAGATGCGGCTCATGCAGAAGCTCGGCCTCGCCAATAATGCGGACCTGATTCGTTATGCGATCCGGCACGGACTCGTCGCCGAGTAGGCCATGCGGACCCGTCAGGAAATCCTGAGTCCGAAAACAGGGATTCCTGAGCCGACATTCCGCCGCTGCCGATGGAGGCGTTGCCAACGCCGTCTTACGATGCATGATGGGAACCGACGGAGGACCTATGGCGGCGTCACAGCGATCATTGCGCGAACTCATCGAGAAGTGGCTGGACGCGAGCGGCGCGGCATCGGCTCGAATCCAGTTGCAGCCATGCGCGCGTCAGGGGCTCAGGCGCTGCATATGTGTCGAGGCACACCGTGAGACGGGCATGTTGACGCTATTCTTTTTTCGTCACGGCGACGGTTTCTGGCACGTATTCCCGCCTGATGAGCGGCCCGCCATGAGGGTGACCCCGATCGCCGCCTAGGCGGCAAAACGCGCGACGGAGGCAGGATCATGACCCACGAGGAATGGGGTTTTGGATCGCCGGAAGTACTGGCGCTGCGCATGTGGATGAGCGTGTGGTACGACCATGCGGTCGTTTCCGGCTTTATCCGCGCACCCTTCACGCTAAAGGACGCCGACGCGGAGCGGCTCGAAGGCTATTTCAGCCTCGGGCTGACGCCGCAGGAAGGCACTGTCGTGTTCTTTTCCAAATCGCATTAATTTCGCTTTTAAACGTTTCTCTTCCGCAGGGTGCTCGGTTACGGCAATGCCGGTATCGAGTTCCTGTTCGGCGGGTTCGTGCAGGCGAACATCTTCCAGGTGTCCGGCAACCGGGGCGTCGTATTCGCGATGCCCGTGCTACCGGACATTATCTTCGCGAGCGCGCCGATTTCCGTGCTGTGCTAGCTGGCGTGATGCGCTGAATCACGCTCGGCACGGTGTTTCAGAAATTGCTCGGCGTGTCGAAGCTCGAATCGTTTTCCGCCGTCACCACGATCTTTCCCAGTCAAAGCGAAATGCCAGCAGGCATGCGCTCGATCCGCGTACTATTGCCGTTCTGTCGTTTGCGTTATGCGGGTTTGCGAACTTTGCGTCGACCGCGGTGCTCACAGGCGGCTTTAACGCCGGAACGCCGGAACGCCGCGCCGAGGTCACGCCGAGGTCGCGAGCTATGGGTTGCGTGTGGTGCTCGCGGCAACGCTTTCGAACCTGATGAGTGCGATTATTGCGGGCATGTTCATTATGCTCAATTGAATCCAGGATGTCCTGCATGAACATGGAACAGCTGTTGGAGCGCGCGAGTGTCGCGCGGGAAAGCGCCTATGCGCCGTATTCGAAATTCAAGGTCGGTGCTGCCTTGCTGACGAGAGACGGCCGCATATTCGACGGCTGCAATGTTGAGAATGCGTCGTACGGTTTATGCAATTGCGCGGAACGTACCGCATTTTTCAGCGCGATCGCGGCGGGTTATCAGCGAGATCAGTTTGCCGCATTGGCTGTGATCGGCGATACCGAGGGTCCAATTGCACCGTGCGGCGCGTGCCGCCAGGTGATCATCGAACTGGGCGGCCCGGAACTGCCGATTCGCCTCGGCAATCTGCACGGTGCAACGCGCGACACGACCGCACGCGAACAACTGCCGGACGCGTTCTATCTATGAGCAAGCACAAGCTGATCTACGACACCGATCCCGGCGTGGACGATGCGATGGCGCTCGTATTCCAGGCGCTGCATCCGGATATCGAACTGCTTGGACTCACGAGTGTATTTGGCAACGCGACAATCGAGACCACCACGCACAACGCGCGCTTTCTCGCGGGCCGCTTCGCGCCAGGCGTGCCGGTTGCGCGAGGCGCTGCGGCGCCGCTCGAGCGCGCTGCGCCGCAGCCGCTCGCTGCGATTCACGGTGACAACGGACTCGGCAACATCGTGCTGGGCGTCACCGAACATGCACCGCTCGATGCACGGCCCGCGCACCGATTCATCATCGACACGGTGCGCGCGCATCCTGGCGAAGTCACGCTCGTCGCGGTCGGCCCGCTGACGAATCTCGCGCTCGCGCTTGCCGACGATCCGCAGATCGCGCCGCTCGTGAAGCAGGTGGTGGTCATGGGCGGCGCATTCGGCACGCACGGCGTGCTGGGCAACGTAACGCCCGCGGCCGAGGCCAACATGCTCGGCGACCCCGATGCCGCCGACATCGTCTTCGGCGCGCCGTGGCCCGTGGCGATTGTTGGGCTCGACGTCACGCAGCGCACCATCATGAGTCAGAGCTATCTGGCGTCGATCCGCGATCGCGGCGGCGCTGCAGGCGAATTCGTGTGGGACGTCTCGCGGCATTACGAAGCGTTTCATCAGCAAAGCGCGCAACTCAAGGGAATCTTTGTGCACGATTCGTCAGCGGTCGCTTATGTGCTGGCGCCCCATCTCTACACCACGCGCAGCGGTCCAGTGCGCGTGCTGACGGACGGCATCGCGGTCGGCCAAACCATTCAGAAGCCTTCCATCATGCCCGTGCCCGCGCCGGATTGGGACACGCGGCCCGAGTGCCTGGTCTGCGTCGGCGTGGACGTTGCTGGCATGCTGGCGCTGTACGAGAGCACGGTTTGCGCGAAGCGTTGAACGGCTTGCGCCGTTGCGCCGAGGAAAAGCGCGCAATAACGCAACACCTGGCATGTGCGCTTGTCCGGTGCGTTGCGTCAATCTTTGCTACATTGCTTCGAGCGACGACATTCACTCGAGAGGCCAAAGATGCGAATTCTAGTGGTAGGGGCGGGGGCTGTGGGCGGTTACTTCGGCGGACGGCTCGCAGCGGCAGGACAGGACGTCACGTTCCTCGTGCGCGCCGGCCGGGCGGAAAGGCTCCAACGCGACGGACTCGTGATCAGAAGCCCGCGCGGCGATCTCACGCAACGCGATGTCAAAACGATTCTGGCGGGCGTGAGCGCCGAACCGTTCGACGTCGTGCTGCTGAGCTGCAAGGCCTATAGCCTCGATGACGCAATCGATTCATTCGCACCGCTCGTCGGCGAATCGACGCTGATACTGCCGATGCTCAACGGCATGCGTCATATCGACGTGCTCACCGAGAAGTTCGGCAAATCGCGCGTGCTCGGCGGTCAATGCGTGATCGCGGCGACGCTCAACGCGGATCAGCAGATCGTGCATCTGAACGAGATGCATGCAGTGACTTTCGGTGAACTGGCGGGCGGCGTATCGGAGCGCGTGCAAGCAATTGCCGACGCAATGGCCGGCGCGAACTTCGACGTCACGGTCAGCGAGAACATCTTGCTGCGCATGTGGGAAAAGTGGGTGTTCCTGGCCTCGCTCGCGGCGAGCACGTGTTTGATGCGCGGTTCGATCGGCGACATTCTTTCCGCGCCCGACGGCAAGCGTGTAATCGAAAACCTGCTCAGCGAGGCGCGCGCCGTTGCGCTGCATAATGGCTTTACGATGGCGCCGGACTTCGATGCGCGCGCCACGCAAACGCTTTTCACGCCGTCGCCGCTCACGGCGTCGATGTTGCGCGACGTGGAAAATCACTCGCATACCGAGGCGGATCACATCCTCGGCGATCTGATTTCGCGCGGCGGCGAAGCGCAAAAGGGCGAACAGGCCCTGTCGTTGCTGCGCATCGCGTATAGCCATCTGAAGACGTATGAAGCGAGGCAAACGCGCACCTCGTGAGCCGAGAGTCGTGAGAGTGAAGGTTTGCCGTAACCGCTCAATGACCGGAGGTGAACATGCCGGCTCCAATCGGATCAGTGCCCGCGCTTAGCGCGGCATCGGCCACGATCTTTTCGATCGGTATTGCGTTTCTCGGTTACTGGGGAATGCATGAGCCGACCGGCTGGCGCGTTGTCGATGTCATCGTGTTCGTACTTGCACTGACCGGCTTTGGCTGCCTGGGGCTCGTACCGTGGATGGCGACGAGCCCCGTCGAGCCCGAGACTAGCGACGTCAGGATACGCATTGCGCGGCATCTGTTTCTTGCAGGCGTCATGGCGATCTGGCTGGCGGTGGCGGTTTCGGTGATCTTCTGAGCCGTCACTGACATGACGTTAAAAACGCGCGCCTCATGACAACGAGGCGCGCGTTTCATTCAGACGACGCTGAGACTTAACGCTCGATTTGCCGGTTCCAGCGCGTGTCCCATTGCGCGCGATGCGCGTTGATCGTGTCCCAATCCACCACCGTGACTTTGTGCACGAGGTCTTCTACATTGCCGAGGCTTTGCTGCATCGGCGGCGTCATTTTCGCGAGACGGTTTGTCGGAATCTGCTTGCCCGCTTCCGCGGCTTTCGTCTGCGCCGGTGCGGACAGCAGGAACTGCGCGAGCTTCTGCGCCAACTGCGGGTCCGGGCTGTTGTTAACCACGCAAAGATCGACGAGCAGCAGCACCGGGCCTTCTTTCGGATTCACGTACCCTACAGGAATGCCCTTGTCAGCCAGATCGCCGACGGCCGTCGGCGTCAACGGAAAGAGGCCCGCTTCGCCGGTCTGCACCATTTCCGAAATCTTCGCGGAGTTCGGCACATACTCGACCACGTTCGGCCCCACGGTGCTCGCCCATTTCGTGAAGCCGGGTTCCACGTTCTGCTCGCTGCCGCCCATCAAACGGTTGATCGCGAGAAAGCCGTGCAGGCCAAACGTGCTGCTCGACGCCGACTGGAATACTACCTTGCCCTTGTATTTCGGATCGGCGAAATCCATCCATGACGTAGGCGGCGCCCAGCCCTTCTCAGCGAACAGTTTCTTGTTGTACGCAATGCCGGTCATGCCGAGCTGCACGCCCGCGCCCATGTCGTCCTTCATGCGCGCGAACGGGTAGAGTTCCTTCAGCACCGGCGAGTCGTCGAGTTTCTTGCACACCCCCATGCTGACCGCGCGCGCCATCACGCCGTCGTCGAGAAACACGACGTGAATCTGCGGACTCGCCTTGTTCGCAAGCAGCTTGGCGAGAATATCCGACGACGTGCCCGGCACCACGACCACTTTCACATTGTTCGCTTTCTCGAAGTCGGGCAGCACCTGGCTCGTATACGCCTTTTCCATCGGGCCGCCGTTCATGCCGATGTAAATCGTCTTCGTCTGCGACCATGCGGGCGCCGCTGCGCCGAATGCACACAATGCGGCCAATGCCGCAATCGTCCTGAACATTTTCATTGAAGAGCTCCTGAGTGTCATAAACGTAAGATCTAAGCGACGGATGAAGCAGCAAGCTGCGCGAAACGGCCAATCGAAAAAGCGTCGAGAGGCGTGGCCGTGGCGCCGTCGATGACGAGATCGGCGAGCACCTCGCCGACACCGGGCGCGAGCAGAAAGCCCCCGCCCGAAAATCCGAACGCATGCAACAGGCGCGGCACGGCGCGGCTTGGCCCGATGATCGGATTGCTGTCGGGTGTCTCGCCTTCGACGCCGCTCCATGTGCGAATCAAAAGCGCTTCGCGCAACGCGGGCAGTAGCGCGCAGGCATCGCGTATCACGGCTCGTGTAGTTTCCGTTGACGGTTGACCGTATTCGCCGTCGCCATGTCCGCGTCCGCCGCCGATCACGCAGTTGCCGCGCGCCACCTGCCGCGCGTAGATGCCGCCGCCATACACGCCGAGGTTATGCGTGATGAACAACGGCAGCGGCTCCGTGACCCACATGTTCGGATAGATCGGCTTCATCGGCGCTCTTTCGCCGAAGTAGCCCGCGACGGTGTTCGCCCATGCGCCTGCGGAGTTGATGAGCCAGTCGGCGCTGATTTGCGTATCGCCGGCGCGCATGTGGAAGCGCTTGCCGTCGTGATGGATGCCGCTCAATGCGGTTTGCTCGCGTACGTCCGCGCCCGCGGCACGCGCGGCGCGCGCGAAGGCCGGCGAGACGAGGCGCGGGTTCGCGTGACCGTCGGTCGCGCACAACGAGCCGCCGATAGCCGCCGCGCCGAGCCACGGATAGCGCTCGCGAAACTGCGTGCCGCCAAGCAGTTGCGCGTGCAGTCCGTGATCGCGCGCCATGTCGGCCCATTGCTGAAGCGCGGCAAGATCGCTCTCGCTGCGAGCAAGGCGCAAATGTCCGGACACGGTAAATTCGCCGTCGATGCCGATCAACTCCGGCAAGCGGTCCCAGATATGCCGCGCGCGCATCGCGAGCGGCATCTGTTCGGCCGGACGGCCCTGGCAACGGACGCCGCCGTAGTTCACGCCGCTCGCCTGCGCGCCGCAAAAGCGCCGCTCGAAGAGACCCACGCGTAAGCCGCGCTTCGCAAGCGCGAGTGCCGCCGACGAACCGACCAATCCGCCGCCCCCGATCGCCACGTCGTAGTGCAGCCTGTCACTCATCGCGGGCCTCCATGGGAATCTCGGGGACGCCGTCGGCATACATGGCGGGCGACAAAGGAATCGGTTTGACCGGCGGCTGGCTGCGCAGGCGGCCAACTGCTTCGAGCGGGCGGCCGGTTTCTTCCGCGAGCAATAGAAGCGCGGCTTCACCGCACATGCGTCCCTGGCAACGGCCCATGCCGACGCGAGTGAGCGCCTTCAGACGGTTGATCTCGTTTGCCTCGCCGCCGCGAATGCAACGCCGCAACGTGCCGGCGTCGACTTCCTCACAGCGGCAGACGGTCATGTCGTCGGGCCATTGCTCAGCGCATTTGGGAGGCGGCGCGAAGGCGATCTCGATGCCCGCGCGAAAAACAGCGATACGTTGCTGGCTCCGTTCGAGCGATGCCGCGTCGCTCATGCCGGGTCCGCGTGGATGCCGGATGCCTATATCGTCGAGCAAGGCTAGCGCGGCGCGGCGTCCCGCGAGTTCGGCGGCGTCGGCGCCCGCAATGCCGGCACCGTCGCCCGCCAGATAGACGCCGCGCACGGAGCTGCGTCCAGCGGGGTCGAGTTCGGGTAGCCAGCAACGGTTGAGCGCGTCGAAACGGAACCGGCAACCGGCGAGATCGGCGAGCTGCGTTTCGGGCTTCAGCCCGAAGCTGATGCCGGCTGCGTCGCAAGCAATTGATTCGGTAACCGAACTATTGTCGAAAGCTTGCCATTCGATTGCCTCGACGTTCTGCGCGCCACGAATGCCAACCAGCTTCACGCCTCGTTCGATGCGTATGCGATGCGCCTTCAGCCAGGCAACGTAATACAAGCCCTTGGCGAAGGTCGACGGAAGGCGCGCAAGTTTGGGTGCAGCGGCAATCTGTTGCGAGAGCGGGCTCGTGTCGAGCACAGCCGTTACCTGCGCGCCGGCTTTTACGTATTGATATGCGACGAGATAGAGCAAAGGCCCGGTGCCCGCGAGCACCACGCGCCGGCCGATTGCACAGCCTTGCGCCTTTAACGCGACCTGTGCCGCGCCGAGCGTGTAGACGCCGGGCAAAGTCCAGCCGGGCACCGGCAGAACGCGGTCCGTCGCGCCGCTCGCAATGATCAGTTGCGAGAAGGGAACGCTGATTTCGCGTCCGGCCTCGAGCGTGTCAAGGCGACCTGCTTCGCAAGCCCATGCCAGGGTGTCCGGGCGATAGTCGATGTGAGGCAGTAGCGCGGACATTGTCGTATGCAACGCGTCGGCCTTGCGCGCTTCGAAACCGTAGAGCGCTTTTTTAGAGCGCTGAAAGCCGCCCTGCGCCGGCGGCTGGCGATAAATCTGCCCGCCCCAGCGCGCGTTTTCATCGATGACGATGGGACGCACGCCCGCCGCAACCAGCGTTTCGGCAGCGCGCACGCCGGCGGGGCCTGCGCCGACAATCGCGATGCGTCGATCGTCGCTCATTGCGTGTCTCCGCTTCGGGCTTCCGCTTGTCCGGTCGCCGAACCGGTGCGCGTGAGCACACGCAACCCCTCGGTGACGAGCGTCGAGCAAGCGCGCAGACGCTTGCCGTCTTCTGTGCGCATCCAGCAGTCCTGGCAGGCACCGATCAGGCAGAAACCGGCGCGCGGCGCGCCGCTGAATTCGCTTTCGCGTATGCGGCGTTGTTGCATCAGCACGGCCGTCAGCAGCGTATCGCCTTGTAACGCGGAGACCTCGCGGCCGTCGAGATAAAAGCGCAGCGGCTCGCGCAGCGTTTCGGCGATGCGGACAAATTGAGGCTCGTGCACGAGCGCAGCGGATTCGGAAGACGACAAGTTGAACGGCATAGGAGCGTGAACAGAAGAAGCCATCAGTGCTGGCCGATCAGAATGCGGTTGAGTCCATAGACGCGATCGAGCAGCAGCATTGCGCCCGCTGTAATGAAGATCACGAGCGCGGAGACGGACGCCATCATCGGGTCGATCGATTCCGTCGCGTACATGTACATGCGCACGGGTAGCGTCACCGTTTGCGGCGACGTCACGAAGATCGACATCGTGAGTTCGTCGAAGCTGTTGATGAAGGCGAGCAGCCAGCCGCCGGTTATGCCGGGCAGAATCATGGGCAGCGTGATGCGGCGAAACGTGGTCCACGGATCGGCGCCGAGCGAATGCGCCGCATGTTCGATGCTGCGGTCGAGTCCGCTTACCGAAGCCAGCACCAGCCGCATCACGAACGGTGTAATGATGATAATGTGCGCCAGGATCAGCCACGCGAATGAGCCCGTCGCGCCGATCAGCGCGAAAAACCGCAGCAGCGCGATGCCGAGCACGAGACCGGGAATCACGAGCGGCGACAACAGCAGGCCATTGAGAAATGCACGGCCCGGAAAACGTGCGCGGCCGATTGCGAGCGCGGCGGGCAGTGCGACGATTAGCGAGAGCGTCGCCGATGCAAAGGCGAGCTTCAGGCTGTTGAAGAACGCCGAGATGAAGTCGGGGTAATTGAGGATCGCGCGAAACCAGCGCAGCGATACACCGTGCGTGGGCAGCGTGAGCGTTTCGTCCGGCGTAAAGGCGACGAGCACGACGATCACGAGCGGCGCGAGCACGAACGCAATGACGAGCGTGTGGAAAATCAGCGCAATAGGACCGTTCTTTCTCATGATGTTTTCGCGCGATGAACTGCTGTATCAACCCAGGCTTCTGGTGTACCTGCGCTCCAGAACCCGGTAGTAAGTGAGCATCACGATCAGGTTCGCCACCAGCAACAGCAATGCGATGGTCGCGCCGAGCGGCCAGTTCAGCGAACCGAGGAATTCGTCGTAGACGGCGGTCGCGGCGACCTTCAGGCGGCGTCCGCCGAGCAGGCCCGGAATCGCGAACGCGCTCGCGGACAAGCCGAACACCATCAGGCTGCCCGACAGAATGCCGGGCGTGAGTTGAGGCAACACGATGCGGCGCAGCGTCGTGGCGGGCGAGGCCATCAGCGAAAGCGCGGCGTTCTCGGTTTGCGGATCGAGCTTCTGCAACGCGGTCCAGACGGGAATCACCATGAACGGCAGCATCACGTGCACAAGCGCGATGACAATGGCGAATGTCGTGTATTCGAGCTTGTACGGTCCGAGCCCGACGAGCCCCAACGCCTGATTCACAAGACCGTTGCTGTTGAGCAGCATGCTCCAGCCGAACGCACGCACCACGACCGAGACGAGCAGCGGCGCGAGAATCACCAGCAGAAACATCGAACGATACGGGTCGCGCATGCGCGACAGCACATAAGCCTCGGGCGTGCCGATCACGACGCATAGCAGCGTAACGAGAAACGCAATGCCGAAGGTGCGCAGAAAGATCGTGTGGAAGTACGATGAGCCGAGCACTTCCGCGTAGTTGCCGAGCTGGAATGCGGCGAGCGGGCCGCTTGCCGGATCGAAACGATAGAAGCTCAACACGAGCGTCATCAGAAGCGGCACGAGCACGAGCGCGACGAACAGCAGAAACGCGGGCAGGCACATCAGCCACAGCGGCAGGAATGCTTGCCACGGCGCACGCCTCGCGCCTGCGGATTCGGTCTTGCCGTTCTCCGTTGCAGGAAGCGTGCTATCCATGATGTGCGTCCCGTTGAATAAAGCGGATCGCCTCACTATTCCAGTCGACGCCGACCGCGGCGCCTTCTGGCAGCGGCTCGTTGCCTTCGTTCTGGCAGCACACCAGCACTTCGCCGAGCCGGCTGTCGAGCCGATACAACCACTGGCTGCCAAGGAAAAAGCGGCTCGCGACCGTTGCCGGCACACGTCCCGCGTCCGGCGCGCACAGGCGCAATTTTTCCGGGCGAATGCAGAGCGTTACCGCATCGCCTACGCCGACCACGCGCTCGCGCATCGGCAACTGCGCGGTGCGGCCGGTCTCACACAGATCGTGTCCGAGGTCGATGCGGATCGCGTCGCCGTCGCGCGCGATCACCGTGCCCGGCAGCATATTGGCCTTGCCGATGAACTGCGAGACGAAGCGATTCTCGGGCCGCTCGTAGGCCTCGTATGGCGTGTCGATCTGCGTGATGCGGCCAGCTTCCATCACGACAACGCGATCGCTGATCGACAGCGCTTCCGATTGGTCGTGGGTAACCATGATCGTCGTCGTGCCGATCTTGCGTTGAATGCCGCGCAGTTCGAACTGCATGTCTTCGCGCAGCTTGGCGTCGAGATTCGACATCGGTTCGTCGAGCAGTAAAACAGGCGGCGCGATCACGATGGCGCGTGCAATCGCCACGCGTTGCCGCTGACCGCCCGACAGTTCACGTGGAAAGCGATGCGCGAGCTGATCGAGCCGCACGAGCGACAGCGCTTCGCGCACGCGCTCCTTGCGCTCGGCTTTGTCGATGTTGCGCATTTCGAGCCCGAATCCGACGTTCTCGGCCACGCTCATATGCGGAAACAGCGCGTAGCTCTGAAACACCACGCCGAGGCCGCGTTTGTTCGGCTTCGTATGCGTGATGTCGCGACCGTCAAGCGTGATGCGTCCACGTGTCGTTTCGAGGAAGCCGGCGATCATCTGCAACGTCGTCGTCTTGCCGCAACCGGACGGCCCAAGCAAAGAAACGAACTCGCCCTTTTCCACCGACAGGTTGACGTCCGCGACTGCCTGAAGCTCGCCGAACGATTTGGTCACGTCTGTGAGTGTGAGGAACGACATGATGTGGCCTCTGAATGCCTCGATGGAGCCGACTCTAGCCAGCCAAATTACGAAGCGTCAATTCGAAATTCCATTTGGCGGTATGAAAGTAGAATATATTCCGTCTACCGGAACGAGGAGCCACGGCTTGGCGTTGATCATTCCGCCGCGCGGAGTTGGGGCATTCCCTAGGGAGCCCATCGGAGCAGGCGTGCCGGCCCAAGATCGCGCTCGATTCCACTCTCAGACAAAACGCCTTATAGTGTTCCGGTTAATGGAATAATCGAGAGCTGAAAAGATGAACGCTGCTGCCAACCGAGAACCGGACACCAACGCGGCCGAGCCCGGCGCAATGCCAGGCACGGGAATGCTGGAACGCGCGTTCGCCGTCATTCGCGCACTGTCCGAAGCGCAAACCGATGGCGGCCGCGTCACGCGTCTCGCGAAAGCGGTGGGGCTCACGCAAGGCACGGTGCATCGCATCCTGCACGCGTTGATCGCGGAGGGCATCGTCGAACAGGACGAGATCTCGAAGCTCTACCGGCTGAGCGTGAACTTCTTCGCGCTCGCGGCGCAAGCCGGCAATCCGAGCGGCATGCGAACGCTATGCCGTCCCGCGTTGTTGAGGCTTTGCGCGAGTCTTGGCGACACGATTTTCCTGCTCGTCAAAAGCAGTTTCGACGCGGTGTGTCTCGACATCTGCGAAGGGCCGTTCCCGATTCGCTCGTTCACGGGCGATATTGGCGGGCGCGTCGCATTGGGCGTGGGGCAGGGGAGTCTCGCGATTCTCGCGTTTCTGCCCGAGGCCGAGCGCGAGGAAATCATTCGCTTCAACGTGCCGCGTATTCGCGGCTATGGCGTGCTCGACGAGGTGTATTTGCGCACTGAGATCGAACGCGTGCGACAGTTGGGCTACGCGGGCCGCAACAGCGGCGTGCTCGACGGCATGGCGGGCGTGGCTGTGCCGATTCTCGATCGGACCGGCGTGGCGGTCGCGGCACTCAGCGTCGGCACGCTGGCCGCGCGTTTGAGCGACGACCGGTTGCCGATGGTCGTCGAACTGCTGCGCCGCCAGGCCGAGGCAATCGGCCCGCAAACGAATCCGTTCGACGTCGCGTTGCGCCGGCCCATGCATGGCCTCTCGCGCGCAATGACGAGTGCGCGCATTGCGGGTTCGGCGCAGGAATAGCAGGCATAGTTACGCGTCGATAGGAACGGCGCGCGACGCGACGCCCTTTCGTTCAACGCCAAATGCAACCGCGCCTGGAAGACTTTCATCGGCAAGTTCACGGCTGGCCGGTATTCCATCATTACGAGGACTTCTCAGGTAGCCAGCCACAATGGAAATCCACATCGCGGTAGAAGGGCATCACGATCTGTCCGGCCAGATCTATCGGCAGTTGAGAGCCGGCATACTCGAAGGGCGTCTCGCCGGCGGAACACGCCTGCCGTCCACGCGCGACCTGGCGACACAGTTGGGCGTGTCGCGCAAGACCACGCTCGACGTGTTCGAGCGGCTTCTCTCCGAGGGCTACCTCACCGCGCGGGCCGGCTCGGGCACGTTCGTCGCCGACGGTCTCGAACGCTTGCCGGTCGAGCGCTCGCCGCACGTTCGCGCGGCGGAGTCGTCGCGCGAACGTGCGAAAGCGAAGAAGGACGCCGCGCGCGCACAACCGCTGTGGGAGCAGATGCCGAGCGGCTTGCCGATGCCGCGGCCTTCGGTGGCGTCGCCATACGATTTCGTCGGCGGGGCGACCGACAAGACCCTGTTCCCGTTCGACGTTTGGCGCCGCTGCGTGAATCACGCTCTGCGTGCGCAGGCGCGCGGACAGGGCACGTATCGCGACGCAGCCGGCGAACAGGAGTTGCGCCTCGCGATTTCGCGCTATCTCGCGTTCAACCGGGCGGTGTCGAGCAATTGGGACGAGGTGATCGTCACGCAAGGCGCGCAGCACGCGCTCGATCTGCTTGCGCGCATTACGCTCGGCCCCGGCGAAGTCGCGGCCATCGAAGATCCTGGTTATCCGCCGGCGCATGCGTGCTTTACGGCAACCGGCGCGCGCGTGGCGCATGTGCCCGTCGACCGCGAAGGCTTGATCGTCGGCAAGCTGCCGGATAACGCTCGGCTTGTCTACGTGACACCGTCGCATCAGTTTCCGCTTGGCATGCCGATGAGTCTCGAGCGTCGCGTCGAACTGCTCGAATGGGCGCAAAAACGCGGCGCCGTGATCATCGAAGACGATTACGACTGCGAGTACCGTTTCGAAGGCCGGCCGATGGAGCCGTTGAAAAGCCTCGATCGGGCCGGTCTGGTCGCATACGTGGGCACGTTTTCGAAAACCATTTTCCCGGAGTTGCGGGTCGGCTATGTGGTGCCGCCCGCGTCGCTTTACGGGGCGCTTTTGAAGGCACGGCAGATCGCGGACTGGCACGGCTGCACGCTCACGCAAACGGCGCTCGCGTCGTTCATGCTCAACGGCGATTTCGCCAAACACTTGCGGCGCATGCACAAGACGTATGCGGCGCGGCGCGCCAGCCTGCTCGCTCATCTGCAAGGCGGTCTCGCGCCGTGGTTCGAGCCGATCGTGCCGACGGCCGGCATTCACATGGCCGCGCGCCTGCGAGCGCCGCTGACGGAAGAGACGGTGGTGATGGCCGCGCGCGAGGCGTCGATTGGCCTATACGGGCTCACGCCGTTCTATCAGCGCGCGAAACCGCAGGCCGGTCTGATTTTCGGCTACGGCAACATTGCCGCGCAACATATCGACGTGGCGCTCGGAAAGCTTGCGGGCATCCTGGCACGCGCCGCTTCATAGCCCGAGGCAAGACCGCCGATGCGACGCTGCGGCGCTGCTGTGGCTCACGCGGCGCGTCCAATGCGGAGGTACCCGAAGCCTCTTTTGCCGGTTGCTCTGCGAGCCCAAGGCGAGGCAAGCAGGTCGACGCACGTCGACACGCGCTGTGCGAAGCGTTGAAAACGATCCGGCGATGGCAGGCATCGCTTGAGCATGCCGTGCAGAATGTGCCGCTATATATGCATTGAAACCGCTTGTAACGCACGTTACGTGTCCGTGTTGCCGGACTCGCCGAAGCAGTTTAGCCCCTTAAACAAGCATCAAAATGTGTTGTGCAGTCTGCGCCGCGCAACAAACCTGCGCTGTTATACATAAAAGAGTCGCGCAAATCGCATCAGCGCTTGTAGAATCCGGCGTTGAAGCGTGCACATACCGTATGCGCTTCGTGCAATTCACTGACCACAACAGGTAGGAGAAACATGCCGACTTCCGCAAAAAAGGTGGCCAAGAAGGCTGCTGCCCCGGTACCGACCAAGAAGGTTGCTGCAAAGAAAGTCCCTGCGAAGAAAGCTCCCGCAGCTAAGAAGGTCGCCGTGAAGGCGTCCAGCGCACCGTCGCCGATCAAGGACACCTTCACGAAGGCCTCGCTGGCTGCACACGTTGCTGAACGCGCCGCCGTCGAACCGAAGGCTGCCAAGGCCGTCCTGGCCGCGCTCGAAGACACGATCCTCGGCGCAGTTCACAAGAAGGGCGCTGGCGAATTCACGCTGTCGGGTCTTCTGAAGATCGTCGTCCAAGCTGTGCCGGCCAAGAAAAAGCGCTTCGGCAAAGACCCGTTCTCGGGCGAAGAGCGCTGGTTCCCGGCCAAGCCGGCTAGCGTGCGCATCAAGGCACGTCCGCTGAAGAAGCTGAAGGACGCTGCAGCAGGTTAATCGCGCTTCATGCGTCGCTCGAGGCGATCAGCCTTAGTCGAGCTCCGAGCGTCGCGCGCTGCAAAGTCGTATGAATCCCCGTGGATGAAAATCCACGGGGATTTTTTATGCGTTCGTCAAACACGCCGTGAGCGGGCAAAACGCGGCTGGTGCATCGGCGCTGCCTGGCATGCACTGTACTAGCGCATCATGGGCCGCCGCAGTACGATGGCGGCGAAGCGCTGCCCGTCAGGATGCGCTCTTCGTGTGCACGTTGCCGCGTTTCGCACGCTAAAAGCTCAATGGCATAGCGCTTGCTTGAACGAATACCGAACACCGAATGCGCAGCGCATTCGCCTTCTATCCGACAACAAGAGCGGGGCGTGACATGCGATGCTATGACGAGATGCGTCATCATGACGATGCCGTGCGGCCACACTACGCACGCTTCGAACGGTGGCTCTCGAAGCAGGGAAACGAAGCGATCGCACGTAAGCGCGCGGAAGCGGACCTGCTGTTTCGCCGGGTCGGTATTACGTTTGCGGTGAACGGCGACCTGTCGGGCACCGAGCGGCTGATTCCCTTCGATCTGATTCCACGCATCATTCCGCGCAGCGAATGGACGACGCTCGAAGCCGGTCTGCGTCAGCGGGTCCAGGCGCTCAATCTGTTTATCCATGACGTCTACCACGATCGCAAGATCGTGCGCGCCGGCATCGTGCCGGCTGAGCAGGTTTATACCAACGCGCAATATCGGCCGGAAATGCAGGGCGTGAATGTGCCGCTCGGTGTTTACGCGCACATTGCCGGCGTCGACGTGGTGCGCGCGGGCGACGAGGGCGAGTTCTACGTGCTCGAAGACAATCTGCGGGTGCCGTCGGGCGTGTCGTACATGCTCGAAAACCGCAAGATGATGATGCGGCTTTTCCCCGAGCTTTTCGTGCAGAACCGCATAGCGCCGGTCGCCCATTATCCCGATCTGTTGCTCGACACGTTGCGCTCGGTGGCGCCCGAAGGCGTCGACGATCCGGTCGTCGTCGTGCTCACCCCGGGCATGTACAACTCCGCGTATTTCGAGCACACGTTCCTCGCGCAGCAAATGGGCGTGGAACTGGTGGAAGGCAAAGACCTCTTCGTCGACGACAACTATGTGTTCATGCGCACCACGCAGGGGCCGAAACGTGTCGACGTAATCTATCGCCGCGTCGACGACGATTTTCTCGATCCGCTCGCATTCCGTAACGATTCGGCGCTGGGCGTGCCAGGGCTCTTGACCGCGTATCGCGCCGGACGCGTCGCGCTCGCGAACGCGATGGGCACCGGTATCGCCGACGACAAATCGATCTACCCATACGTGCCCGAGATGATCGAGTTCTATCTGGGCGAGAAGCCGATTCTCAACAATGTACCCACGTTCCAGTGCCGCAAGCCCGATGATCTCGCGTACACGCTCGCGCATCTGCCGGAACTGGTCGTGAAGGAAGTGCATGGCGCGGGCGGCTACGGCATGCTCGTCGGACCGGCTTCGACGAAGGCCGAAATCGAAGCGTTCCGCGAACGTCTGATCGCGCGGCCAGCGGGCTATATCGCTCAACCGACGTTGGCGCTTTCCGCTTGTCCCACGTTCGTCCAGGCCGGCATCGCGCCGCGTCACATCGATCTGCGTCCCTTCGTGCTGTCGGGCAAGAATGTCACGATGGTTGCGGGCGGGCTTACTCGTGTCGCGTTGCAGGAAGGTTCACTCGTCGTCAATTCGTCGCAGGGAGGCGGGACCAAGGATACGTGGATGGTCGACTGACGCGGTTGCCGCGCGGCTGCCAACCACCGCGCCCGCAACCCAGCGCGCCGGGGCATTCATCAGGAAGCCGCCGGCGCACACGGATAAACAGCGCGAGCTTTTACCTCAAGAGCTTTGCGTCATCAGATACGGAACGCCGTCATGTTAAGCCGCACCGCCGATCACCTTTTCTGGATGGCCCGCTACATGGAGCGCGCGGAGAACACCGCCCGCATGCTCGATATCAACCTGAAGGCGCTTTTGTTGCCGCAGACGCCCGAGCAGGAGGCGCGCGCGCAACGTTCGGTGCTGCGCATCTCCGAACTCGAAACGGCGTTCGCGCAACGCTACGACGAGCCGACGCGCGAGCACGTGCTCGACTTCATGGTGGCTGACGCGAACAACCCGTCGAGCATCCATTCCTGTTTGCAGGCGGCGCGCGAGAACGCGCGTGCCGTGCGCGGCACGTTGACGACAGAGTGGTGGGAGACCATCAACGATACGTGGCTCGAATTCAACGAGCGCATTTCGTCTGGCCAGGCCGCGGCTAATCCGGGCGCGTTGTTCGAATGGGTGAAGTTTCGCTCGCACCTCTCGCGCGGCGTGACGATCGGTACCGCGTTGCAGGACGACGCGTTTTTCTTCACGCAACTCGGCACTTTTCTCGAACGCGCCGACAACACCGCGCGGATTCTCGACGTGCGCTTCGCCGACGTCGAACCGAACTCGCGCGATGCCGCGCGTCAGCTGGAAGACTTCTATTACTGGACTTCGATACTGAGTTCGGTGTCGGCGCTGGAAATTTACCGCAAGGTTTATCGCGATGTCGTCACGCCGGCGCGCGTGGTTGAACTGATGATTCTGAACCAGCAGATGCCACGTTCGCTGCTGGCTTCGCTCGAAGGTGTCTGCGCGAATCTGGCGATGCTGCGCACGTCGGGTTCGAACCAATGCGAGCGTTTTGCGGGCAAGCTCCGCGCCGAACTTCTGTACTCCGACATCCGGCAAATTTTCGAAGCCGGCCTGCACGCCTACCTGACGCAGTTCCTCGCTCGCGTGTTCGAGCTGGGCAACCTCGTCGCGCGTACCTATCTCATGCTGCCAGTCGCCTGACGGAGTGCATATATGTACCTGACGATCCGCCACGACACGTCCTATCGTTACGAAGCGACTGTCCATTATTCGATCCAGCAATTGCGCCTGACGCCCGCCAACGGCGCTGCGCAGATGGTGCGGCGCTGGAGCATCGACGCGCCCGGCAAGCTCGACGCGGCCTTCGACGCCTATGGCAACGCGCTGCATACGCTCGTCATCAACAAGCCGCATAGCGAAATCCGCTTGCAGGTGTCGGGCGAGGTCGACACGATTGCACTGATCGACGGCCGCCTTCCCGACGACGTCGGCCCGATTCCGCTCGAGCATTTCACCTGCGCGACGCGTCTGACCGAAGCCGATGCGGCAATCCGCGAACTGGCGGGGGCGGTCCCGAGCCTCGCGAGTTCGGCGAGCCTGATCGCGCTGTCCGAAAGGATCGTGGAGCGCGTCGGGTACCACCCCGGTATCACTGAAGTCACCAGCACGGCCGCGCAGGCGCTCGCGCTCGGCAACGGCGTTTGTCAGGACCATGCGCATCTGATGCTCGCGTGCTGCCGCGCGCGCGGCGTTCCGGCGCGCTACGTGAGCGGCTATATCGAACCGGGCGACGTCCCGCATGCGGCGAGCCATGCGTGGGTGGACGTGTGGCTCGACGGCACGGGCTGGGTATCCATTGACGTCACGCACGCGGCCTTTGCCAGCGAAATCTATTGCCGGCTGGCGGTCGCACGCGATTACGAGGCGGCGGCGCCGGTGCGCGGCCGGCGGATCGGCGGCAGGGAAGAACAGTTGGACGTGTCGGTCACGGTCAGCGCGCAGACTGCGCAGTAGTGCTCGGGCAGTTGCAGCAGGTTGTCGCTGCCGGTCGACGCCGGTCGGCGCCGGTCGCACCCGCTTAGCGCGGGCCGTCCGGCGCTGGCTCTACAGTTCAGTTCATCTGCTTCCCTGAACGGTGATCGACACATACCTGTCCGGTTGCAGGCACGCGATCAGTGCCCGAGCATCGCCATCCGCACAATGCGTTCTCGGCTGACTCGAGCCGACGCCTTCTACACGGATGACGCGGCCGTCCAGTCCGTGAGCAACAAGATAGTCACGCACGGTCTCAGCCCGCGCAAGCGACAACGGTCCGTTGACGGATTCGCGACCGAGCCTGTCGGTATGACCGACGACCGTGATTGCGCTCACCTGGTCGTGTGCGCGAATCCGTTCGGCGATCCTGGCGAGTTCGACTTTCGCGGCAGGCAACATCGACTCAGGTGCCGATTTGCCGAACGGGAACAGCGCATCGCTTTGCAACGTGAAGTCCTCGATCGTGGCAGCTTCCGCTACCGCCAGGACCGGTTGCGCCGACGTCTTACTGGTCGCCTCGCCGCAACTGAAAAGCAGAACACGGGGGTCATGGCGGTTGACATCCGCGGCACGAACGCGGTCGATCCGGTCGATCGGCTGCACCGCCGTCTCACCGCAGATGCGTTGCGCCACTTCCATGCACGTCGCCGCGCTTTCGAGGAGTCCGTGGCACTCGGCCCGGTATGTCCTCACGCCGTTGCTTGCGTCGACGGAATAGGCATTGAAAGTCGGACCGCTTCCCGCAGTACATCCGGTCACGGTAAGTGCAGCGGTACACAAAAGACTTGAAAAGAAGAGTCGGTTCATCAGGTACTCCATAGACTTGTATGTGGCGGAGAATGCGGGGCACGCGGCTGCGGCGCCGCCCTCACGACTTACCATTGCATTGCCGCGCCGACGCCGACCGTCGTGCCCCCTGGGCTCATGCCCACGCCTGCTTTCATCTTCAGGTTCTCCGCGAGGCGCGCCGTACCGCCGATTGCCACTGCCTGATAGCCCCGGAAGCCGGCCGTGCCGATACCGAGCGACAGCGTCTTGTCCTTGTCCACTTCCGGGATCATCGTCAATGCGGTCGCCGCGGCAATACCCGAATACGCGTTCCGTGCAGTCGAATTGATGCCGTTCTGCAGTTCATTCATCCGGGTATCGGTGTATGCGTTCGCCTGAGAAAGCGCGGCGTTCAACTGCGAGACGTTGACCGCGTCGGTAGGCGCGGTGCCGGCGGCCACATTGATGACTTGCCGGGTCGACGCGGCAGACCCGACTGCCACCACATTCGCGCGGCCACCGTCGTTGCTGTCCGCGCCGAGCGCCGTGGAGCCGCTGCCTGTGGAGGTTGCCCCGGCTCCCACGGCAGTCGAACTGCTGCCCGACGCCGTCGAGCCATTGCCGACCGCCGAACTGTTGTTGCCCGAAGCCACGGCTCCTTGCCCGCCTGCCGACGAGTTCGTCCCGGAGGGTGTCGGCGGCGTCGGCGTGCCGGGCGAGGACGAGAAGCTGCCGCCGTTGTTCGTGGTCTGCTGGCTGATCAGCGTCGTCAAGCGGCTCGCGACCGCATCGAGTTGCGATACGTTCACGGCGTCAGTGCCGGCCTTGCCGGCGGCGAGGCCGGTGATCTGCCGGTTGCCGACATTGACTTCACCCGCGGACGATTGCGGGCTGCTCAACCCGTACGCGATGTAATTGCTCAACGCGCCGACCGTCGTCACCGATCCGGCTCCGAGCGCGACGCTGCTCGCGAAGGTCGCGCTCGCGCCCGCACCGAGCGCGAGCGCATCGATCGCGCTGCTGCGCGAACCCGAGCCGATCGCGATGGACCCGGCATTGGCCGCGCTTGCATTCGCGCCCTGGGCAATGGACTGCGCGCCGCTGGCGATCGAACCGCTGCCCACGGCAATCGCATCGGCCTGCGACGAACTTGCAGCCTGACCGATCGCGACGCCGCCCGGCGCCGTCGCGTCGACGATCGCGCCGTTGCCCATGCCCACACCGTTGTCGCCGTTGACCACCGTCGTCGGCCCGACCGCGATCGACTCCGCACCCACCGCAAGCGAATCCGCCGCCGTCGAGTTCGCATGGAAGTACATCTGCCCGGTCACCGCGAACGACGACAGCGCGCCGGCCAACTGCCGGATCGTGACGGCATCGTGCCCCTGCGTGCCGTCGGCGACGTTCGTCAACTGGCGATAGGTGTTGCCGCTTGCGCTGCCGAACGACACCGCGCCGAGCAGCGTCTGATCGGACGTATCAAACGGAATCGCGTGTGAGCCGTTGGCGATCGAGCCGATGCCCGAGAGCACCGCACGGTCGGATACCGAGCCGCTGCCGATGGCAACCCCGCCCGCTACCGATGCGCTTGACAGCGCGCCCAGCGCAATCGCGCTATCCGCGAGTGCGGAAGCGCCATTGCCGCCCGCGAAGCTGCTCACGCCGGTCGCCGTCGCGGCCACGCCCGCTGCCAGCGCATTCAGACCGGTCGCGCCGTCGTTGTTGTAATTGCCGCCTTGCGTGCCGCCGTCGTTGACGCTGTAGTAGTGCTTCGCGTTGGCCGTCACGACGCTGGCGAGGTTATCGACTGCCTGATCGGTGGCATACAGCTGCGAACCGTTCACTGCGTCTGTACTGCCCGCGTTGACACGGCCCGCGGCTACGTTCGTCACGGTGCGCTCGTGATTAAGGCTGCCGACACTCACCGTGCTCGTGGGTGAAGTCCCGGCATACGCATAGGCAGTCCCGTTGATGGTGTCGCCCGTGGTCGCCACCGCGACGTCGGTCGTCGAGCCGCTGCCGAGCGCCACGTCGTTCGCGTTGCTCGCCGTCGCGCCTTGGCCAAGAGCGGTGCTCGACACGCCCGCCGCGACGGTTCCCACGCCCGCCGCCAACGCGTTCACGCCGGTCGCACCGTCGTTGTTATAGTTGCCGCCCTGAGTGCCGCCGTCGTTGACGCTGAAGTAATGCGTTCTGTCGGCCGCGACGGTCGTCGCCAGCGCATCGATCGCCTGATTGCTCTGGTACAATTGCGAGCCGTTCACGGCGTCCGTGCTCGTCGCGCCAAGACGGCCAGCCGCCACATTCTGGATTTGGCGCTCCGTGCCTGTCGCGCCCACACTGACCACGCTGGTCGGATTGGTGCCGGCGAAACCGTAGACCGTACCGTTGATCGTCGTGCTTGCGGTCGGCGTCGCAGTGCCGGTTCGCGAGCCCGAGCCGAGCGCCACTGCATTCGCGTTGCTGGCCGACGCCCCGGCGCCCAGCGCAATCGCCCCGGCCTGGTTCGCCACTGCCGTATCGCCAAATGCCAGTGCGCTCGCGCCGGTCGCGTTGCTCGTGTTGCCCAGTGCAACCGCGCCCTGGCCGTTCGCGATGTTGCCGTTGCCTTGAGCGATCGCTCCGTTGCCGGTCGCCGTGTTATCCGCGCCCACTGCAATTGCACCATTGCCCGTCGCGCTATTAGGGTCGCCGATTGCGACGGCGCCATTGCCGCTGACCGTCTGCGCCTGACCGAGCGCCACTGCGCCCGTACCGCTCAGCACCTGAGAATTGTGGCCGCCTGCTATCGAACCGGCGCCGGCCACCGCCGCCACCTTGTTGCTGTCGCCGATGGCCACGGTCGACGCCGCGAGAGCTTGCGACGTAAAGCCGACAGCTGTCGCATTCGCACTGCTCGCAACCGCCTGGCCGCCCAACGCGACTGCGCTGCTTCCTGACGCTGCTGCATTGGTACCCATCGCGATGGCATTTGCATTCGTACCCGTCGCAGCCGAATCGCCTATTGCAATCGACGAGGAACCTGCCGAGCTCGCGCCCGAGCCGATCGCAACGGCGCGAATGCCCGAGGCTGCGGCGCCCGCCACTGCGGCCGGCGCTGACGACCCGCCTTCTGCGACGGTGTCCATCGCACCAAGCGCTATCGCGTTGGTGCCGGTGGCCTTCGAGCCGTTCATCATGCCGAGCGAGTTGAGTCCCGAGGCGGACGCTCCAGCTCCCAATGCGACTGCATCCAGTGCCGAGGCTCTGGCCAACGTGCCGGCGGCAACGGACGAGGCACCTGAAGCAGTGACATCTGTGCCCACGCCAACGGCGCCGTCCGCCGTGGCGCCCGTGCCTGCGACAGTGCGCGCACCCAGATACACGGCGTTGAGACCGCTCGCGATGGACTGGAAGCCGACAGCGACGGCGTGCGTGCCGGACCCATTGGCGGTATAACCCAACGCGACCGATGCAGATCCGCTGCTCACCGCCTCGAAGCCGAAGGCGGCAGCATAGTCGCCGGTGGAGGTGACATCAGTACCAATCGCAATGGACGATTGTCCGGTAGAACCGGTGCCAACGCCGGTGCGTGAGCCGAGATAGACTGCGTTCACACCGGCGGCACTGGCTCCCGAACCCACGGCGACACCGTTGATCTGAGAACCGACGGCTCCGCTACCCACCGCCACCGCGCCCGACGCGGCAGCGCTGGAGCTTACTCCCATCGCGACACCATTGTTTCCCGCCGCTTTCGCCAAAGGGCCGACGGCTGTCGACAGGTTGCCACTCGCGGTGGCTTGAACACCAATACCGATGGCCGACGTGCCGCTAGCGGTGACATCCGTACCGATAGCAATCGCCGACTCCGCGGTCGCGCCAGTACCCGGTGCAGTGCGCGCACCCAGGTAAAGCGCGTTGGTAGTAGACGCAATGGCCTGGAAGCCGAACGACAGGGCGTTAAGTCCCGTACTGCTGGCGCCATAACCCACGGCAGTCGCGCCGCCTCCAGAGGCAGTGGACATAAACCCCACGCATGTGGTGCTGCCGCTATAGAAGTTGAAGGGTGCCGACGAGCAGCTTGCCTGCGCCTGCGCCTGCGTGCCCCATGCGCCTAGGCCCGCCAACACGAGCGCCGGGAGCATACGCAAGCCCGAAGCAGGCAACCGTGCAGTACCGCACTCGCCGTTTCGCTCATCAAATACAGAGGCAGAGGACCCCGACTTGCCCTTGCCGCACGACTTGTCCAGTTCGGAGGCGGCCACAAAAGCCCCTAGCGCCTTGTTCCAGACCGTCCGGTATGCCCTGTTCATGGTTGTTTTCCTGTAAGTAATGAGAATGTGAACTGAAAACCACGAGCGTGTGTATTCATCCCGTTCTTTAGGATCACTATTTATTAGTGACTGAATAACTCGATTGCAGGCGTGTCGCTCGAACGCGTCCAGAATTGACGTTTTCCTTTCGCCGTTGATTAATACGAGTGCGAGCGAATTCCACCCTCCAGAGGAGAGAAAATCACGCGACTAATATTGATGACGACAAGCTCGGTAATCGGCTTTGCAGCGACCTGTTCGTTTAGACGACGCCGTGCAGCACGATGCGTTACGAGGGTCCGAAAAGGCAGGGCATGGCAGCGAGAATCGCACCATTGAACGGCAACTGCCCGCACGAGTGAAGTTCATTTTTCGCCGGAGCGCTGCCCGGCATTTTTCCGCGCGAAATACGCATAGTTACTGGCTCTCCTCGGCGCCTGTTGCAACCATTCCATGTCCTACACGTCCCGACATGGCGGCATCGTTATGCCGCGCGGGAGGCCGTGTTTGTTCTTTATATCGTGAGCACTATGTGAGATTAAGACCTCAACTATTCGTACTGGATCCGATGCCCGCTCGATCTCCTCTATGTAAGAGAAAGAAAGTAAGTGCCGCGAGGAACTTTCTCATAGGCCTTTATATTTGTCCACAGAAAGCCTTGGCCATATCGGCGTTTTGCAACATTTAACAGTTGCACCAATTCGAATGCTGAATGCTGCGCATATAGCGGATGAGCTACATGTCAAATCGATGGCAACCATTACCGCTATTTGCAAAATTCCCAGGCAGCAATTATGCATAGTCACGTAAAGCACCGCGTTCGTACGAACGCAGCCTTGCCACATCAGAAAAGATGCTATGTCCAGCCGTCGCGCGACATGGAAAAGGACAGTCGGCTCGTTGAACTGAAGCGCATAGTCTCGCGACGGAGGCGCATTCAATATTGGCTTCACTGTCGACGATGGCGACCGGTCGAGCCTAACGCTGCCCGGATGTCTTCCTTTGCGAACGGTACAGGATGAGTGCGGCATCAGGTGGGAAGCCGCCGATCCGCCAAAAGCCCGGAGTCCAACGAAAGCAACTTTCGAAACCAACTTTCTCCGCCTACACCGTCAGCGGAACTGCCTGACAAACGGCGAGCCGTCAACGCAGGTCGCTTCGTTGTCAATGACGCCAAGGTCTGGGGGCGCTGGCCGGCTGCAATGAGTCGAACTGAGTCAAACGCATCAGCAATAACAGCGAGACAGGCGCGTCGGCGAGTGGCGCTTTATCCATTTGCTCTTACAAAACCCGATCCAGGCGGCGCAACGACCTCGTGTCGTGCGTTGAGAATAGGGCGGGCATACGCATTGCGCATCAACGACGACCCGGGCTTTAACAAGGACGCTGACTCTTCACGGAGGATGCGACATGGAGCGCCACTGTCCAGCAGTACTGCGGACGCGAACCACTGATCATCGGCAAGCAGCGTAGAAAGCTTGCCGCCGGGAGATGTCTGAAAAATATTCATCATGAACGCTGCCTGCGTACAAGGGTAACCAGCGTTCGTCCTATGGAGGAAGCAATCATGAAGACGATAAAGGGAGCCGTGCTTTGCTCGGCATGCGTGCTGGCGTTTGCGAGCACGGCGTTCGCACAGGGCGCGGGCGGCAGTGGTGGTGGCGGGAGCGGTAGCGGCGGTACAAGTGTGGGCGCAGGCGGGGCTGGCGTTGGCGGTGCGAACGGTGCAGGCCAGGGCGGCGCAGGAATGAGTGCACCCAACATGGGTGGGACGGGGGGAGCGACGTCCTCGTCCAAAGGCTCCCATACGACTATGGCGCCTACCCGCAAGCCGCAGAAGAACTCACAGGCGAAGGGCGCATCCGACACCGCAGCCTCCAGTGCACAGTGAGCGGACCTTAGCGTTGCCGGGCATGCGTTCGTTCCTCCTTCGGACTCGTTGCAAGGAGGTAGCGGCCCGCTGAAATGGCGGGCCGCGGCAAGCGACGTCCAGTGGAACCTATGAGGTATTCAGGCCGACCAGAAGTCTCTGGACAGCTTTCCGCGCGTTCTTCATTCTTCAATTTGCGCACGGAATTCTGGCCGCCGCCGAAAATGGGTCCGTTCAAACGCACCGTCGCCATGTCATGCATCGACCGCGTTAGACGAGCGCGCGGCGATGGACCAATTGATTAGCGGGTCGCATGTTGGAAACGGAAAGCCCGCCGAAAGGGCGGGCTTTGTCAGTCTGTCTCGTGGCCACGCTTGCTACGATTCGCTCATGTGTGTTCGACTGTGTCCTTGTTCAGCATACTTTTCGGAATCGACAAAATAAGGACGCAACTGACAAGGAGGCATGCGCCAAGGGCATACGTACCATTGTTGATATTGCCGGTGAGGTCTTTAGCGATGCTGGTAATCATCGAGCCCGTGAAGCCAGACAGGTTTCCAACGGAATTGATGAGTGCAATGCCTGCAGCAGCTGCGGTGCCCGAAAGAATCTGCCCTGGGAACGTCCAGTAAATCGGCATCAGGCCAAGAATCGCGCACGTCGAAATCGTCAGAAACACAATCGACACTGGAACATTGTTTGCGAAGAACGCGCTCAAAATCAGGCCGACGCCACCGATGCAGGCCGGAATGGCCGCGTGCAATCTGCGTTCCCCGGTTTTGCGCGAGTGCGATGCATTCCAAAGCATCGCCACAACCGCGCTAAGGTAGGGAATGGCGGTCAACAGGCCAATGTTTAATGTGCTCTTTACACCGGAAGCTTTAATGATAGAAGGCAGCCAGAAGGCCAACCCGTAAAAGCCGGTGTTGAACGTGAGAAGAATAAACGTCAACAACCAGACGCGCGGGCTCCTCAATGCAGCTGCCACGCTGTGTGTCTTTTTCGAGCTCTCCTGTTCAAGGTTCCTTTGAAGCAGAGCTTTCTCCGACTGTGTCAGCCAGGTCGCCGATTGAATTCCATCGCCCATACGGAACAGCACGACGAAAGCGACGAGAATCGAAGGAATGCCCTCCAGCAGGAGCATCCATTGCCAGCCTCCCATACCGAGCAGACCGTGCGTGTTTTCCATCAACCAGCCCGAGACGATGCCACCGAGCGTCAGACTGACCGGAATGGCAATCAGGAACCCCGACATTGCGACGCTTTGGCGCCTCGCGGGGAACCAGTAATTCATATACAGGATGATGCCGGGAAAGAACCCAGCCTCGCAGACCCCGAGCAAAAACCGGAGCGTATAAAACATCGTCGAGGTCTCGACATGAAAAAAATGCGAAAGAGGCGAGATGAATGCCAGTGAGGAGGAGACGATGCCCCATGTCACCATAATGCGTGCAATCCAGAAACGCGCCCCGTAGCGATGAAGAAGAAGATTGCTGGGCATTTCAAAGAGGAAGTACCCCCAGAAGAAGATGCTGGCGCCCACAGCGTAGACGCTGTCGCTGAAGCCGAGCGAGTCGAGCATCTGCAGTTTCGCAAATCCGACGTTGACGCGGTCCAGATACGCGACCACATAGCACAGAAGTAGCAGTGGCAGGATGCGCTTCAAGACCTTGCGATACAACTGTTCTTCGACCTCGTTCGCTGCGGCCGGTGCGGCCGCAGCCTGAGTAAGGGTTGGCATGAGACTGTCTCCTTTTTCGTATGTCCTGAACGGTCCCGTTTAAACGGGAGACCGCTTTGAGTATCTCGTTGTAATGCGCCGATACGTCGTGCCGCTCATGCATGTCCGCAACTCGCTGACGCGGTGACGGGATGAAACTCCCGTAGCGTGTGTGCGTGTCCGCGTGTCCGCCTTCCGATGACTTCAAGGGCCGGCCGAGTGACGACCTCGAAACGACGGAGCACCGGGACGACACCGGAGTAACGAAGTTCGTCATCCATCGGCGAGCAACACGTTCCGTTGATGTTACCGATAACAACCGTGGACAGAACTTTGCCGTCAGCGAAAATGTTATCGGTAACGAAGGTAGCATGACGTGGTCCGTAACCGCAAGCTAGGGGAATCTACGTAGGCGCCCTGTAGCGAGTGTCGTATCATGCTCAGTCGCCGCGAGCCGGCCATGAGAGCAACCCACCCCGAGACCGATGGGCACTACCCGCATCAACACCCGTGTCGTCAGTGACCCGCAAGCGGGTCCACCCCGCATGTCCGACGTCGCGCGAATCGCGGGCGTTTCAAAGATGACGGTGTCTCGCGTACTAGCGGGGCACAGTGTGGCGCCGGCAACCCGGGAGCGCGTGCAGCAGGCAATTGACGAACTCGGCTACGTGGCCGACGCCGCCGCAGGCGCGCTCTCGTCCGGCAGGTCCGAATTTGTCGCCGTACTTGTTCCGTCTTTGGCGAGCTCCAACTTCTCGGACACGGTGCGCGGACTTTCAGCCACCCTTGAACCGCACGGTTTGCAACTCCTTCTCGGAGATACCGACTACGACCTCGTTCGTGAAGAGCGACTGGTTCGCTCGATGCTCAGATACCAGCCTCGCTGCATCGCGCTGACCGGGTCGCAGCATACTGAAGGGACGCGGCAACTGCTTGAACGTTCGCGCATACCTGTCGTAGAAATGTGGGACTTGCCGGCCAATCCGATTGATATGGCAGTTGGCTTCTCCAACGTCCGGGCAGCGCGCGAGATGGTGCGGTATCTCAAGGAGCGCGGGTATCGGAAGATTGGTTTTCTGGCGGGCGCGAGTGACCTTGACCGACGCGGTCTCGAGCGCCTCAAGGGGTACCAGCAAGAAATGAAAGCACAAGCGCTTGGCGAGCCTCGCGTGATTCGCTTCGGTGAGTCGCCCATCACCATGAGTCATGGCGCTCCTGCGCTCGATGCTCTTCTTGAACGGTGGCCCGATACGGATGCCGTCATGTGCGTGAGCGACATGTCGGCGTTTGGCGCCATCATGCAATGCCACCGCCGCGGGCTCAGCGTTCCCGCAGACATTGCAGTGGCGGGATTTGGGAACTTTGAAGTTTCCGTCTGCTGTCATCCGACCATTACCACGGTGTCGGTCGACGCCTATGGCATCGGCTCCCGCACGGGGGAACTACTGCTCTCGTCCCTCGGCTCGGCCACCCCGCACGCGGTGCCCGAGCGCCGCAAATTAACCATCGATTACACCGTAATTCCGCGCGAAAGCACGTAGCCTTTTCTCGTGCACCGTGTCCGCGCGGCGTGATAATATTTAGAGATGTTACCGATAACAGACCTCGCGAAACGTTTCGCGAGAATGCCGCAGCGAGCGTCGTAAGGCGCTAACGCGGTGGGCAACAACGGCGATAATGACTAACACATCGTCAAGACATCGAACGACGGAGTACAACGGATGACTGAGCTCAATGCACGGCGCCTGCGCAGCCAGGAATGGTTTGACGACCCTGCCAATGCGGACATGACCGCGCTTTACGTTGAGCGCTTCATGAACTATGGCCTTACGCGGGAGGAACTGCAGTCCGGCCGGCCCATCATCGGTATCGCGCAGACAGGCAGCGACCTCGCGCCCTGTAACCGTCACCACATCGAACTTGCGGCGCGTACAAAGGCCGGCATTCGGGACGCAGGCGGCATTCCGATGGAGTTTCCGGTTCACCCGCTCGCCGAGCAAAGCCGCCGCCCCACGGCAGCGCTGGACCGCAATCTCGCGTATCTGGGTCTGGTCGAAATCCTGCACGGCTTCCCTCTGGATGGCGTCGTTCTGACGACAGGCTGCGACAAGACGACACCGGCTTGCCTGATGGCCGCCGCAACGGTCGATATGCCGGCCATCGTGTTGTCGGGCGGCCCGATGCTCGATGGTTGGCATCAAGGAAAACGGGTGGGGTCGGGAACAGTCATCTGGCACGCGCGCAATCTGCTCGCGGCGGGCGAGATTGACTACGAAGGGTTCATGGAACTGACCACCGCTTCCTCGCCGTCCATTGGGCACTGCAATACGATGGGCACGGCGTTGTCGATGAACAGTCTCGCCGAGGCGCTAGGCATGTCGCTTCCAGGCTGTGCGAGCATCCCGGCCGCCTATAGGGAGCGAGGTCAGATGGCGTATGCGACCGGCAAGCGTGTTGTCGACCTTGTGCGGGACGACGTGCGGCCATCAAAAATCATGACGAAGGAGGCGTTCGAGAACGCCATTGTCGTGGCTTCGGCGCTAGGCGCGTCGAGCAATTGTCCGCCGCACCTCATCGCGATTGCCCGTCACATGGGCGTCGAACTGAGCCTCGATGACTGGCAGCGCGTCGGCGAAAACGTGCCGCTTATCGTGAATTGCATGCCGGCCGGCGAATATCTTGGCGAGAGCTTTCATCGCGCCGGCGGGGTTCCCGCGGTACTTCGCGAGCTCGACCGCGCTGGGCTCGTGCATCGTGACTGCATGACCGTATCGGGCGAGGTCATCGGCGCTATCGCTGATCGCGCAGCGCAACCAGACCGCGACGTCATCAAGACAATGGACGAGCCGCTCAAGCATGGTGCTGGATTCATCGTCCTGTCGGGAAACTTCTTCGACAGCGCCATCATGAAGATGTCTGTCGTCGGTGATGCATTCAGAAATACCTATCTGAGCGAGCCCGGCGCAGAGAACACCTTTGAAACAAGGGCAATCGTGTTCGACGGACCCGAGGATTATCATTCGCGCATCAATGACCCGTCGCTCAATATTGACCAGCACTGCATTCTCGTCATTCGCGGTGCAGGGACCGTGGGTTATCCGGGCAGTGCCGAGGTCGTCAACATGGCCCCACCCGCCGAACTTGTGCGTAAAGGTATAACGTCGCTCCCGACGATGGGCGACGGCCGCCAAAGCGGAACGTCAGCCAGCCCTTCAATCCTGAACATGTCGCCGGAGGCAGCCGTGGGCGGCGGGCTCGCTCTTCTGCAAACGGGCGACCGTGTGCGCGTCGACCTGAATGCGCGGACTGTCAACGTGCTGGTCGATGAAGAAGAGCTTGCGCGTCGTCGTGAGACAGTCAGCTTCGCGATTCCGCCGGCGCAGACCCCGTGGCAAGAGCTATATCGACAAACTGTCGGTCAGTTGTCCACGGGTGGATGCCTCGAGCCCGCGACGCTGTATCTGAAAGTCATTGAAGAGCGCGGCAACCCGCGACATTCCCACTGAACCGGCGGCTCTGACTGCAAGCAGCGATACCAGGCCGGCCGACATAATCTTCCTACGTGCACGGAGACAATCGTTACCATGACTTCACGATTCCACACCAACTATCTGCCGCAAGACTTCCAGCGGGCGCTGCTTGTCGGTCGCGTCTGGCGCAAAACGGCCGCATACGAAGGGCCGTCAGTCGTGGTTGTCCGCAACGGCGAGGTACTGGATATAACCGCGAGTGTGCCGACGACCGCGGACCTGTTCGACCGTGAAGACGTCGTTCAGTTTGCCCGGACGGTTGCAGGCGAGACGCTTGGCTCTGTTGAGAAACTGGTGGACGCAAACCTGGTTCCCGCGCAAGAACATGCAACACGGTTGCTTGCACCCAATGACGTTCACGCAATCAAGGCATGTGGCGTCACGTTCGCGGTCAGCCTCATTGAGCGGGTGATTGAGGAGCAGGCGGGCGGAGACGCAGCCAAAGCCCAGGAGGTCCGACAAACCATCGCCGCTACTATCGGTACCGACCTGTCAAAAATCAAGCCGGGTTCGGAAGCAGCGATGAAACTCAAGGCAGAACTGGAACGACGCGGCGCATGGTCTCAGTATATGGAAGTCGGCATCGGTCCCGACGCCGAAGTTTTCTCGAAGTCGCAGCCGATGTCCGCAGTCGGTTTCGGGGCAGACGTCGGACTGCTGGCGGCGTCCAACTGGAACAACCCGGAGCCGGAAATCGTGCTTGCAGTCAACAGCCGTGGCGAGGTTGTCGGCGCGACATTGGGTAACGACGTCAATCTGCGCGACATCGAAGGGCGCTCGGCTCTGCTGCTGGGCAAATGCAAGGACAACAACGCGTCATGCTCCATTGGTCCTTTCGTGCGTCTGTTCGACGAATCGTTTGACCTCGACTCGATCCGCGAGGCGAGTGTTTCGCTGCGCGTCGAAGGTGCAGACGATGGCTTTGTCCTGGAGGGCGTTAGCCACATGAGCGAAATCAGTCGCGACCCCGCAGACCTCGTCACCCAGACGTGGGGACGTCATCACCAGTATCCCGATGGTTTCATGCTGTTCCTCGGCACGATGTTCTCTCCTATCAAGGACCGCGACACGAAGGGCGGGGGCTTCACGCATCACCTGGGCGACAAGGTGACCATTTCGACACCGGAACTCGGTGCGCTAATCAATACGGTAGGATTGTGCACTCAGGTCGCGCCGTGGACTTTCGGTGTGCGCGCGCTTTATCGCAATCTCGCTTCGCGGGGCATGCTTTAAGGAGGCACACACGAATAGACCATGCGTGGATCCAGCACCATCGAGTAGTAGTCCGGCGGCAGATGCCCGTCGCGTTCCCGCAAGGTCCTGGCGGAAACCGGCTTCGGGATCGCGGAAAGCTTCGGTGTCCGGAGCGTTCATCATCGCGCGATCGTCTCGCCCGTAGCCGGGTGCGCGCGGACATGCCGATCTGCGCACCCACCTCGCTTAGCCGCCGGGTTACCTTGCCATCATGAGGCATCCCTATCTCCCCGCTGTTCTGTGGTTTTTTAGCTCCCAACATCGGCCTGCCCGGTCGGGACATCGTCCCGCTTGTTCGTCGGTGCGAACCGCGCGCTCCTCGGAATCCACACGCGGCGGAATTGCTCGAGTTCATGCTCTTCAGCGAAAACCGACATGGACGGCTTGACCAGGTCGTGCCGCGATACGATTCCAAGCAGGCGGAGGGTCTTCTCGTCTTCGACCACCGGAACACGGTCGAGTCCGGTTATTGCGAGGCGCGCGGCCACGCTTCTGCAAGTTTCTCGCGGTAGCGCGATTTCGGGCCGTACCCGAGCGAGGAACGTACCGAGGGGTGCACCGGCTTCTTCAGCGGGAATCTGATCGACTAGCGCCCGGTCTGCCATGCCCACCAGGACCCCCGAGGAGACAACCGGATAGGCGCGATACTTCTGCCGTGAGCCGAAATAGTCTCGGAGCACATCGGCGACTGTCGTTTTCGCATCGATCGTCTCGACGGTGCGGGTCATGACTTCGTCGACGTAATGTCTTTCCAGTGGGTCGATGCTGTACTCGCGATAGATATGAAAGCCGCGGCGCGCAACCTTTTCCGTCAGAATTGAGCGGCGCATGAGAAGGACCGTGAAACCATAAGCGGTTGCCGCGGCTGCCAGCAGGGGGAGCAAGGCATTCGCGTCGCCCGTCAACTCGAATGCAAACACTGCTGCCATCACTGGGGCGCGCATCATGCCGCCCAGCGCAGCAGCCATGAAGATGAGCGGCCAGACGGCAGGCTGACCTCCGGGCATGTAAGGGGCGGCAATTGCCCCGACGCCTGCGCCCATCATCAGCAGCGGAGCCAGTACGCCGCCGGACGTACCGGAGGCGAGTGCAATAACCCAGATCACCGCCTTGACGAGGACGATCGCGATCACGACGTGCAAGGCAAGATGGTTCTGTAGCAGGTCTCCAATGACGTCGTAGCCGACGCCAAGGGTGCGCGGCTGGAAATATCCGCCAATGCCGACTGCAATTGCACCCAACGCCGGCCACCACATCCAGTGGACCGGCAGTCTGCCGAACATATCCTCCACTTTGTAGAGCCCCGAGGACAATCCCCAGGACAGCGCACCGGCGACGACTCCCGCAATGGCCGACGACACCAGACCGACCGGGCCGAGCGGCATCGTATGTAGCGGAAACAACGGCCCGCTGCCCAGCAGGAGCGGCCGGGTAAATCCGGCCACCGCGCATGCAATGGCGACGGGCAGGAGACTGCGAGGCCGCAGTTCAAATAGCAGAAGCTCGATGGCGAGCAGCACGGAGGCAACCGGCGTGCCGAATACCGCTGTCATGCCGGCCACCGCACCCGCTACCAGCAGCGCCTTCCTTTCGGCACTCGACAGATGGAAGTATTGAGCAACGAGCGAGCCGATCGCTCCGCCCGTCATGATGATCGGGCCTTCCGCGCCAAACGGGCCGCCGCTGCCGATTGCGATCGCCGAGGCGAGCGGTTTGAGGATCGCCACTTTGGGCGACATCTTGCTCTTGCCGAACAGGATCGCTTCGATGGCCTCGGGTATGCCGTGGCCGCGGATCTGCTCGGAGCCGAATCGCGCGATCAATCCCACCAGGATGCCACCAATCACTGGAGCCGCAACGACAACAAGTCCGAGCGTGTTTTGCGACGGCGAATGATTCGCCGCGGATATCGTCTGGAAGAAAAACAAGTTCGTGAAGAGGCGGATGAGATGCAGCAGAAAATCGGCGGCGACGGTGCTCAAGGCGCCGCAGACCGCTGCAATGGCACTGATACGCAGAAGCCGCACATCTGTTGCGAAATCACCCTTGTGTTCACTCATGATTCCCCTTGCTTGACCGCTGATGGTCGGTGGCGCTAGAGGTGTATATATATCATAGTGTGATCTAATGTGCTGAATCGTCGCGCGTCGTCCTTGTTTGGGTTACCTGCTCCGCAAGGGATTCGTTTTTCGAAGGCAAGCTTCTGTCGAGGGAGACGTCGATAACGGATCGCTTATCGTTAACGCAGATTGACACAGACCGCGATCCGGTTGAGCAAACGTCTGAGTTCTTCGGCTTCATCTGTCGTTGCCTCTGTTCTCAGACGAATAACCAGTCGATATCTGCTGAGTGACGAATCGCCCCGCAGGTCCTCAAGCTGGACGGCATGAGCGAAGAGACCCCAGCCCAACGGGTCGGGCACTTCTGTCAGAGTTGCCTTAAATTGCTGCTGCTCTCGCATAGACTTCCCTTTGGTAAGACGACTCGTTCCGACTTGAAGAAGCCGTCGATCCTCACCGCCAAATCCGGAGTTCGCTGCGATCCCGGATTGACAGAATCATTGCGTTCTACGGTGGGCGCATGGCGGCGCGCCGCCGCCACCTCGCCGCTGTTACTTCTCCTGCCGGAGCGCAACGCCGAGATTCTGCAGCATCGGCGCGTTCTCGCACGCCACGTAGACGACGTCTTCGTTCCCGGTATTGATGTGCTGATGCCACGACCAGACCGGGACATAAATCGCATCGCCCGCCTGCCACTTCACGGTTCGCGACCCCACGACCGACTCGCCCGAACCCTTTGTCACGTAGATTAGCGTTTCATAGTTATGGCGATGCATGCGCGTTGCCTGGCTCGGCGCCAGAGCGCCGATCGTCATGCTGATTGCGCGCGACGGAAGGTCGACGACTGCTACCGGATGGCACCGTTCGGTCGAGAAGGCCTGCGCGTGCGTCCGCAAAACATCTTTGTGATTAAGCCGGTCAGGCAGACCTACGTCGAGTTCGGGCGGTACGGCGGGGAAATCGGCGGAACTGAAGCTGGTTGTGTGGCTCATCATTCTTCTCCTTCCATCATTGCGTCTAGCAGACGAAGACGCGCGTCAAGCGCTGTCTCGCCGGCGGAGGTCATCGCGACGAGCGCTGCCGGATCGTCAGCGAGCAGATTTTCCAGTATCCGCCGCATCGTTTCAGCGTGTCCGTCGTCACATTCGATATGCAGCGTCAGGAAGAGCAGGCGATCGCGCGGCACACCGACATGCTCGAAACCTTCGACAAGCGCCGCGTAGTAGTCCGGAACCAGTGCCTCTGCACCAAAGCACAACGCACCGAGTCCACGCGCCGGGTCCGAATGGCGGCACTGCATGTACATCGTCTCAATGAGGTTTTGGGTTTCCGGCAAGATCCGCTGCCCTTCCGGTTCGATCTCGAGCGTGGCCAGCATCTGCCGGAACAAGCGCGAATGGGGCACGGAATCTGGAGAGTCCAATCCAAACTCCTCGACCAGATTCTCCGCAAGTTGCAGACATTCTTCGCCAGAACGCAAATTCGACATCAACGCCGTCAGATAGCGTGTGAAGTGGGTGCCATACAGGGCGTGCTGAACGAGAAGTCTATCGAGTTGTTCGCGGCGGACTGATCCGTTGCGACAGCCTACGATGAAAGGATGCGCATTGATACGTTTCCGGATAGCAACTTCGGCATCCTTAATGTGTGAATAGAAAGAATTGTCTCGCACACTCATTTCAATATTCCTTAATAAACAGGTGATGCCCGCATTGATAGACACCCCGACGAACACGAGGTGCGAAGCGTATTGCACGTTCTATCGCGACGTGTCGTGCCAATCTTGTCGTCGGACTCGCTGCTCAGACATTTGTACGGGCGTCAGAAAGGCACACATCCAACGCCTTGTGACTGCACGCTGCGCAATTCTTCCCGTTTGAGTTTGCCGCTCGGCGTGCTTTGCAACTCCGCCACGACTTCGATCCGGTCAGGGCGCAGCGCACCGGGTCGCAGTTCGCGATGCATCCGCTGCATTAGCTCGTCGACGACGGCGGTCGTGCAATGCTCCGGATCAACGAGAACGATATACGCGCGTAGCCGTGTCAGCCCCTCTTCGGTTTCGACCGGCAAAGCCGCTGCCTTCAGCACGCGCGGATCGACGAGCAGAAAGTCCTCCAGATCCTGGGGCGAGACCCAATGCCCCGCCACTTTGGCGCGTTCCGAGCGGCGCGAAACGAAGTGCCATCCACTGTCATGCCGCAAGAACAGATCGCCCGACTCGAACACGTGAGCCGCAGGCACAAAGCCACCGTCTCCTTCAGACGTGTAGCGGCCGAGCATCAGTGCATCGCCAGCAACGCGCGGGTGGAACGGCACATTCTCAGGCACCTCGCCCGACTCGGCGAACTCCCGCTCACTAGCAGTCCAGGTGTATTCGAACGCACCGACTTCCTGCATGCCTGGCGCTTCGCCCACGACTTCCGATAGATACGGAAGGAAAGTCTCGGTTGTGCCAACGGAATCGAGCGTCGGCGCGCCGCAAAATGCTTGCCACCGATTTCGCAGCACGACCGGAAAGCGCTCGCCGGCCGAGAGGCAAAGACGGAGCGAATCGAGTTGATAAGCCCGCGACGCACGTGTCATCAGCAGATGACAGAGCGTTGGCACGGCGAGGAACACGGTGACACGCTCGCGTTCGATAGTGGCGAGGAATGCCTCGTGGCGATGCCATTGAGGCAACAGCACTGCGGTGGCGCCTATCGACATTGCTGGGTGAATGCCTTGCAGACCGAACGAGAAATATGGCCCACTCGTGCCGAGCACCACGTCGTTGGGCCGCAGGTTCCACATGGGGCGGGTGACATGCTGCTCGAACAGCGCAATGGCTTGATGCGAATGCACGCAGATCTTCGGCCGACCCGTGGAGCCCGACGATGCAAGACAGAACGCGGCGCGCAATGGTCGCATCGATGCCAGATCAGGCCAATGCGTGGCCGCATCTGGCCAGCCAGGCCCAGGACTCTCGACATCTGTCGACAGGTACGTCTCGACTGCCGGCAACGGCAACGCGTCCGGCACGCTTGCGGTGCGGTCGCACAGCACCCGTACAGGGTCGAAATCGCTGAAGATTGCCTCATACGCGCCTCGATCCAGCTGCGGATGTACGAGGAAAGGCAGATGGCCTGCGCGCATCGTGGCCAGCCAGGCGGCAATCGTTTCGAGCGTCGAACTTCCGACGATGGCGACACGCTGCTGTGCACGTCCTCCACCCAATTCGATGGCGAGCTCCCCAGCGAAGCGCTTTGTCACGGCGGCTAACTGCGCGTAGGTCAACACCCTTCGCTTGTCGTCCGCGCATTCGATCAGAGCAGGATGCGAGCCGCGACCCGCGCGAACGTGCCGATCCACCAGCACATCGACGCAATCAGGGCGCAGCGGTAAAGACATATCCATGATCACCTCCTTGGACAGCCGCGCATGGTGACGACGGAATCCGTGATTCGCTTCGTCCTCATGGAAGTGCTGCGAAATCGCGAGCACGGGCCGCTACGCCGCCCGGCCAGTTGATACGCTGCGTGGCCACGCCGCCGTCGCGCGATGCGTTCCGCCCGCCTGCCGCGACGCGCGCCGCGCGCAAGTTTGTCAGTAACTCGCGGAGGATTACGCTCGGATCGTCGCGCTGGAATACGTTGCGGCCCACGCACAGGCCCTTGCCGCCATACTGAATAACAGTGCGCGCTAGCTCGAACAGCTGCTCGTCGGTCTTGTGATCGCCGCCGGCAAAGACAATGTGCGTATGCCGCTGCACGCCTTCGATCAGCTCTGGGATGGCCGAAAAGTCGTTGGGCGCGGCCAGCTTCAGCGCATCCACACCAAGTTCGACAGAGGCGCGGATCAGATGACGCAAACGCGCGATGCGCTCGGCCGCACTGCCTTGCGTATTCTTGTCGTACAACATCAGCAAAACTGGAAAGCCGCGCAAATGCGCTTCGTCGACGACCTTGCCGATCAAGCGGAGGTTTTCGCCGACGTTGTTTGCGTGGAAATTCGTCTGTATCGACACTCCATCGGCGCCGAGACGCAACGCCGCGTCAACCGAGGTCAGCAGCACCTTGCTGTCCGGTTGCGTATCGAGCGATAGCGTGCCATTCAGATGAATCATCATGCCGCACGGTACGGCGAGTCCCAGCTGTTCGGCCAGCCCCTTATGCACCACCACACCTGTCAGACTCTCGCTAGAGAGCCAACTTGCGATGCATCCGATTCTTTCGATGCCGGGCACCGGCCCGATCGTCAAGCCGTGATCGATGGGGACGATCAGGGCGGCGCCACTCAGCGGATCAACGAACCGCGACCAGCGTCGCTTGCGTGCAATCTCTGTCATAGGTCCTCTTTGGTGACAGCAACGTCAAATTGACGTTCGGGTTGTCGAAAAACCGGGCCGTCATGCGTCGGCGAGCGCCGAGCGGATCGGCATGGCGAGAATACGGCGCAGCGGAATCAGGCTCGCCAGCATGGCTAGCAGCACGAGGCCGATCATGCTGGCCAGATAAACGTGGGGCACCCACTCGATCGTGACCGGTACTGCGTTGCTTGATCCCGGTGGCGTCCACATCCAGCCTGCTGAGCGCACTACTGCTGTGACAGCCAGCGCGCCGGCGATGCCCGGCAGAGCGGCGATGGCAAGCCAGGCGTTCTCGAGGGCCGCGAGTCGCATGACAAAGCCACGCGTATAGCCGAAGCTGCGCAACGTGGCGAACTCGCGGCGCCTGCTCATGAAGTTCATGTAGCTGGCGTTCAGCAGACTCATGAAGGAAACGATCATCGCGATCGCCAGCACGAACACGAAGAACGACAGCAACACACCGCGTACCTGCCAGTAGAACGCCGCACGGTCCGACCAAAGGAACACGTGCGCGTCGAGCTGGCGCCGCTCGAATTCAGCGGTGATGCGTCGTTGCGCAGCGCGCATATCTTCGCCGTCGCGCAGCAGCACATGAAACGCCGATACATGATCGCTATTCATCATGCGCTGCGCGGTCGCAAGAGGAAGCACCACGAGCCGCTCGTTCACTTCCCTGATGCCCCAGTCGATGATTCCGCCCGGCCGCACATAGATGGCGTTGACATGCCCCGTACCCTCGGTCACCACCGAAAGCTGCGCGGGACCGGGCGGACAAGCGAGCTCCCGCTGCGTCGGCTGCTCGCCCGGACGCAATGGCGCGAAGCCAGCCGACGGTACCTTGCAGCCCAGCACGCCGGCCAGGCCCTGACCGAGCAGTGCATCGTCCGGTCGAGGTGCCATCCACAGTGGACGACCCGCGACGACGTCGTATTCGTACGCTGGCCCCTTGATCTGACGGGTCGCTGCGACGTCCTCTCCGAGGCCCGCAAATACCGTCGTCACATTCGCGCCCGACACCATCCCCGAAATTCGCAGCACGCGCGCGACTGCTTCCGGCGCGGCGTCGCCCGCCAGCACTGCGCCAATTTCGCGCTGCATCGAAAGGTCGATCGGCTTTTGCGCCGCGCCTTCGAATAGTTGCGCAAGCGGCGACGCCGGCCGTTCGATGACCAGATGACCCCGTGCACCCCAGCGCATGAAGGCGTCCCTCGTCAGCGACAAGTTGGCCTGCACGTATCCGAACAGCACGCCAAGCGAGAGCACGGACACTGCCATCACAATGAGCGTTCCGACCGAACGCCGCCCGTGCCGCAAAACGTTGCGCAGCGACAACGACAGCAGAATGCCTGAGTTCATCTTCGTTCCTGGCAGGGCGACATCACATCGACGTCAGGTTGCCGAGCGTGAAGGTGCTCGACGGGTAGTCGGCGGCCTGCACGTTCGAGTATTCGAGCCGGCTGAACCGGTCGGGGAAGTTCGCGTTCGTAATCGTCATCGTCGATACGAACGGCGTGGATTTTCCGTCGAGGTCTGCGCGATTGCGATAGTCGAACGTTGCGGTCTTGAACACGACTCCGGACGTCGTGAGGAACTCCGCCTTCACGCCCAGAAACGTCCGTTTTTCGAGGTAGTAGACGACGCCTGCATATGTCGCGTCGTTGCTCTTTGCGCTGAGCGTGACCCGGTAGCAGTCCCGGCCATCGACGTTTGCTTCGCCGTCGAACGTGGGTGTGTAGTCGCGCACGTATTGAGTCGAGGCGATGTCGCCATTGGCAGCCTCGCCGACGAGCCGCTGCTGCGGGCTCACGCTGATAGGCCTGCGCAACCCTGGTTTTGTGTACCACATCGCGCGCGATGCAATCAGGATTCGCTCGCCGGCATTGCGCTTCGGTTCGGTGGTGCGGATCAGGGCGTCACCGTCCTTGACCGCGACCTGATAGGTCGTGTCGGTGATGCCCGCCGGCTCCTGGGAATGCACACGGACGGTCCAGCCCGCCGAACCGATGCCGCCGCGCGCGAGATCGCTGACGAGCAACCATTTAGTCATGGTTGCCGCGTTGGGCGCAGACGACTCCGCGCGCGCGGACGGCGCATGAGCAAACAGTACGACGCAGCACACAGCGAGCGCGCCGCCGGCCAGCGCGCGTGTCAGCGCGCCGGGTTGCGCAACGGACACGCGCATCGCGCGGCGCAAGCGGCGCCAGCACGTGAACGCGCTGGACGCAATGACAAGCGCGCTGGCCACGAGTGCCAGTAGCAGCGCATGCGCAAACGGCATCGTCAAGATAAGCGGCACCGGGTTCGCGACCCGCGGCAGTGGCGTTGTCATCCCCGTTTCGCGCAGGGCCCACGCCACTGCATACGTGAGAACGACGGCAGAGACGGCGGCTATCAGCGCCGTGGCCAGCGTCTCCAGCGTGAACAGGCCGACGATACGTGCCCGGGCATAGCCAAGCGCACGCAGCGTCGCGATCTCACGTACGCGATCGTCAAGGTTCATCGCGACCGTATGCTGCACGGTTGCCACGGCAATCAGCACGATGACCGTGCCGGTAAACAGAAAAAGCATGTCAAAAAACCCCATGAAGCTGTTGTACAGTTGCCCGACTTCCGGGCTGCGCCAGCTCGTCACTTCGAAGCGGCCGGGCGCAGTACGCTCCAGCGCCGATGCAAGCGCCGCCCGGACGCGTGTCGTGCTCGCCCGGTCGGCCAACCCGACAATCACTCGCGACACGCTGTCTGTGTCGTATAGTCTTTGCATCATCGTGAGAGGCATACGAACACCCTTGTCCTCGGTGGCCTCGATGCCTGTGGAGAAAAAGCCGGTCACGGTGCCGTCGATCGCGTTCATCCGGTTACCGTAGGTCACCGCGGTAAGCTGAATGTCATTGCCTGGTTTCGCCCCGATCAGGTCCGCCACCAGCTCGGTGACATCAACGCCATCGGACGAAGCGGTCAGCCCCTTCGCCAGCGCGGAATGCTGCCCCGTTGCCGGTTCAACGCCGGTGGCGAGGAACACAGTGCTCACAGTGCCATGCTGGATCATGCCCACGGCTGTCATGTCGGCGCTCACGCGGGTGACGCCTTCGATCCCGCCCGCCAGACCCGCCACTAGACGGCGTTCGCCTGCATCGATCGAATAGCGCTCGGGAAACGCGGACAGGTTGGCGGGACCGCCTTTGCGATACACCTGCACGTGTCCGTTGCCTCCGTCTTCGATAACGACTCGTGCGAGGGCGTTCTCGACGAACTCGGTCCACGCGAGAAACATCAACAGTGCGAGCATGCCCGCGACGAGCGAGATCATCGTGGCAGTCGTGCGGCGCCGGTCGCGCCACAGGTTGCGCAGCGCTAGCGAGAACATGTCGGCACCTCCTGTAGATCAGCGGTTGGGTGCGAGCGGTCGACGCGTGTGCCGCTCTGCGCATTCCGGCTCGTGATGCGACCGTCACGCAGCTCGATGACGTCGCGAACATTGCCCAGCAGCCGGTCGTCATGCGTCGAGAACAGGAACGTCACGCCATGCGCTTCGTTCAAGGTTCGCATCAAATCGACGAGCGCGAACGCGTTGCCGCTGTCGAGGCTCGCGGTAGGCTCGTCGGCGAGCACGAGGCGCGGCCGGACGGCAAGTGCGCGCGCAATCGCCACGCGTTGTCTTTGACCACCGGACAGGCTGTCAGGACGTTGTCCGGCGAACTTCAGCAGGCCAACCGCATCGAGCGCCTCGTCAACGCGGTCCCACCTCTCCTTGACCGACAGGGCATGTAACCGCAGCGGCAACTCGACGTTCTCGCGCGCATTGAGCACCGGTACGAGATTGAACGACTGGAAGATCATGCCGATCGAGCGGCTGCGCAAGCGATCGAGTTGTGACTCGCTCAGTTGTGAGGTCGCGGTGCCGTCGATCAGCACCGAGCCGCTGTCCGGCATGTCCAGACATGCGATCAGATTGAGCAGCGTGGTTTTTCCGCTACCGCTTGGCCCTGTCAGCGCGGCGAACGCGCCGGTTTCGATCTGCAGGCTGACGTCATCGAGTGCACGGACGCTTAACTGACCCAGCCGGAATTGCCTGGTTACGGACTTCACTTCCACGAGCGACAAGATTGGCTCCTTTACATGAAAAGCTCGAGCGCCACGTAGATCTCGCGATCCAGCGTGCGCACGAGATCGGAATCGCGACTGCCGAAAGTTTTGGATACGCCCACGTAAGCGGTGAGATTGTCACGAGGGCTGTACGAAATTTCGGCAAACGTCTGGTTGCCGAACGGTCCGAATGACGACAGCGAGCGCGCGACGAATCCAACGCGGCGATTGCCGAAAACGCTCGGCGTGAGCAGTTGTACGAGTGCATATCGGCCGTCGGGCAACGGATGCAGCGGACGGTTGCGGGTCTGCCATATTCCGCCAGCGGGTTGCGCGATCAAGGCAGGCACCTGCTGTTCTACGTTGCTTGACCGATAACCGTTGTAGACCGCTTCGATACCGATTTCTCCGCCCGACGGCAGCCCATAGCGCAGGTTAACCAGCGCGTCGGCCATCGCGCGGTGCGTGTTCTCGCGCAGGGCGGGCGCGCTGCCGCTCTGGCTCGCATAGCCATAGGACGCAGAGAATTCCGCGCCGATTGTCCAGGCGTCGCCCAGCAAACGCTGGGCGTATCCGCCGACATACGGCCGATAAGCGCCACCGCCTGCGACTACCGTCCCGAAGGTGGAGGGCAGTGCGCCGCCTGTCTGGTACTCGGAGCGCAGCAACCCGAAGGTGCCGCGCCCGTCAATGCCGGGCACCGACTCGAGATAGGGATTCGCAAGCACGCCGGACACGTTCAACGACGGAGACAGTGACAGATTCACCATACCGAGCGTCTTCCCCGCGATCTCGCGGCGCGGCGTCGAATTGCCGTTGTCTGGGAAGAGCCGGTTGCTCGGGCTGTAAAGCATGCCTGGGCCCCACGACAGATAGCGTTTGCCGACGAGCCATCCGACGTTACCCACCGAACCCGACGCATACGCCTCGTTCCACGCGAAGCGTTTGGGCTGCGGCAGCCCGACGTTCGAGGATTCGTCGTCGAAATACCGCACGCGTGGCTTCAGCACAAGGTTCGCGTCGCGGCACCACGCGACAGCGCACTTGCCGATGATGTCGAGACGTTCCTCAACATTGAGCGATGCGTCGTTCATCGCTCTCAATGCGTCGCCATACCGCGTCGTGTTCTGCATCGCCTGCGTCGTTGCATCCATGCGCCATTCGAGTCCAGCGAACGATCCCTCCGCGGCGAGCGCGCCGGTGCACGACGCGCAGCCAGCCAGCATCGGCAGCCATGCCTTCACGACAGGTCCCCATCGACAGTCATCTGCACGGAATGCGGCGCGTGATGTGCCGCGGTGCCCTCGCGCGATGGCTCCGTTTGCGTATCACCAAACCGCTCGCGCAATTGGTGGCGCAGCGTCTTGCCGGTGGCGCCGATCGGAAAGGAGGTCCACGGCTTGATCCAGATCCGTGCGAGCCGCTCCGTAGCGGGGAGATTCGCGTTCAGTTCCGCCAGCAGTTCTTCAGCGCCATAAGGACGGCTGCCGGAGCGCAGCGCAACCACAGCGGCGGGTACCTCGTGTTCGCCGTCGCGGATGCCGAACACGCTTACGTCGAGCACTGCGGGATGCTTGAGCAGCGACTCTTCTATCAGCAGCGTATACACCGGCCCATGTTGACCGCGTACGACGTCCACTTCGCGATCCAGATGAACGTACTCGCCGCCTCGCTCGCGCCGTACTATGTCGCCTGTAAACCACCAGCCATCACGCGTGGCGCTGAACAGCAGGTCATGCGCGTTCCAGTAACCACGGAACATGCACGGCCCCTTGATCATGAGACGTCCCGCTGTGCCGCGCGCCACTGGCTCGCCATTCGTATCGACGATCCTGATACGCGGGCCTCCGGGCGTTGGACGGCCAACGCGGCGCGCGAACTGCTGGGTCCAGGGGGAGACGATGCGCAGCAGTGCTGCGATGCCGACTTCCGTTGAACCGAGGCCGTCGATGAACAGCGAACCTGGACGCGGAATGCCGAGCCGCCTGAAGAAGCTGCCATAGCGGATGAACGCACGCTGCTGCACCTCATGGCTCACATCGGCCGTCGTGCCCCAGATGCGCATCGACGACAGGTCGAACGCATCGGGGTCTTCCTCGATCATGCGCGTATAGGTAATCGGGAACGCGAAGAATACCGAAAGGCGCCGCACGGCGATTGTCTGCAACGCGTGCCGTGCGTCGATGCGCCCGCCGACAATGGCCTGAATACCGAGTACGTACAACGCGTACAGGTAGAGATGCGAAACCTGATGATTGAGCGGCAACGCGAGGTAGGCGCAATCGCGACGCGATACGAGATTGAACAGCAGCACCGAGCGCAACGCCTGGGCCATGCCGCCAGCCGAGACGATCACACCTTTCGGGACACCGGTGGTGCCCGACGTATGGAAGATGTACGCGGGATCATCCGCGCCGTGAACCTGTGCAGGTGGACACGGGGCTGACCTGCTCAGCAGCGATGCGAGCGATACGGGCTCGACGCCGAGCGCAGATGAATCGCATACGCATGCATCGCCGGAGTCAGGTCCGCCATCCGTCACGATCACAGCGCGCAGCGACGGGATCGGCATACGCGCACCGGCAAGCTTCGCCAGGCCATCGCGATCCGTGACCAGCACCTTGGCCTTCAGGCGATCCACATAAGCGGCGGCGACATAACCATCGAGGTTGACATTGATCGGTGCGGCGATGCCACCAATGCGATTGGAAGCGACGGAAAAAAGAAAGATGTCGAACTCATTGCGCTTGTACACGGCGACGCGCTCGTTGTCGGCGACACCTAGCTCTGCCAGTGCGCCACCGAGCGCACAGACCATGTCGTGCGTGGCTGCAACGGTCCACTTTGTGGGCAGCTTGCCTGAGGCCGCACCCCAGTCGAGCGGCGCATCCAGTTCCACAATGACGCGTTCGCCAGCGCCTGCAGCAAAGCGTTCAAGTTGCCCGATCATCGCGGGCTTCGCGTGTCGAAGCCGGCACAACCGATACATCAGCCCGATCTGCCTGACGGCCAGAAAGAGCCATAACACCAGCGCCGCCACGCTTAGCGCGACGAGCATCAGAACGAACGTTTTCATGGAGTCCCTGTCAAGAACGTGGAGAAGCGCTGGCGCGGCGCGACCGCGTCTCACATAGCGAGCCAGTCACGATGGGGCCCGCCTCTACGCGCGTGCCGTCAAGGCCCGCGATCAGCGCGGCCAGCTCAGCGCTATACGGTTCAATAAACTGCGCGCGAAAATCGCTGAACGCGTCGCGCCGGAATACCGAGTCGAATTGCACGCGTCCATTCACGGTCGGCGTGTAGAAGATGAAGTCATACGGATGCACGAGACAGCCGAAGCCCACGAAGCGGTTACGTTGGCGGGCATGTCCGCTTTGGTCGTGCGTGTCCTGCTTACCCGTCAGTCCGTTCATGTCGAGATCGATTCGGCCAGGATTCGAATAGCACGCGTTGGTGCCTTGCGCGCGTCGCACCACGGCTTGCGTCAATGGATACAGCGCCGGCCACCTAAGCATCCACTCCAGCCATTCAAGCCTGCCCAGTTCAAGCTCCAGCCGCTTGTCCGTGCGAGCCTGCCGCACAGCGTCGTGGACCGCAGCGACGAGCGCACGGTCGGAAAGCGGCGATCCAATGCGCAGGCCTGTCGCCACGAGGTAATTGCGAAATGTATCCCGGTAACGCGCGTCGAGCGTATAGCGCAAGCTGATCGCGCATGTCAGGCGCACCGGTGGCCGTCCCACGCCGTGACGTTGAATCAACCGCACGAGCGCAGCTGCGAAGACCGTGTTCAGCGTGACGCCACATTGTTTGGCGATGCGTCGCACATCCGCTTCCAGATCGGCTTCTATCACGCCGTGATAAAAGTCGATCTGCGGGTTTGAAGACGACTGGCGCGGACGCGCTGGCCCGACGCGAAGCTGCCTGTCACGACGGCAGAGATCGACAGCAATGGAAACCGCCGCGTGGCCGAGGCGTCGCGCTCGGGCCGCTACCGTATACCACTCGGGACGCATGGATTGCAGCGGCTCGTAACCATGCGTGCCCGCAGGCGGACAAGATGCTGTTTTGCTCTCGTCACTGCACGCGTACTCCGCCACAATGCGCTCGAGCAGGAGCGAATCGCTGCGTGCATCCGCGACTGCATGCGCACTGCTCAGATACACGCAGGAAGAAGGGTTGACATCGCCCACCACCAAGTAAACGTGAAATGACTCGCCGTGCTTCCAGTCGAGCCGACGGGCCTCGTTCAACGCCATCAGCAATGCGCGGAAAGCCTCATCGGCGAGATCGCAACTGCCCTCCCACTTGTGTACCGAGAATGCGGGACGCGGCGCGCGGATCTGGCGCGATCGGCGAAACCGACGAGGATAGGCTGCCGACAAAAGCGGGAACGCTCGCGCCGCCCGCTCGACTGCGTCACGCAGACGGTTCGCATCGAGCACGCCGTCCACTAGCACGATCTGGTTCGTGTTGGTGTTGTCATAGCTGGCGAGTTCTGCAAGTGCACCTGAGAGCGCATCGAGGCGTGCATCGATACCGCTGCGAGCGGTAGGCGCCATAAGGGGCGACGCGGATTTCACAGGCTCGTCTCCGCCACGGCTTCAGCGGCGGTCGCGTCACCAGTCGCGCAAGGATTGTCCGACTGATACCAGCGAACGAGCCGACCCAGCATTGCCTCATCGACGATTGGCGGCCCCGGCGGATGCCCGAGCGCCGCGTCGAGCTTTGACCGGCTGAACGTCCAGTCGGTGCTGGCGAATGGGCGATTCCGGTCAATCGCCCGATCGATTCGCTGATCGAGGGAAGTCAACGGTGTGCCATAAGTGACGCGCACACCGAGCGTCGCGCCTATCGTCGACACGACTTGTTGTGTGGTTAGCTGGCGGCTGCCCGCGCATTGAAACACTTCGAAGCCGCTGCCCTGCGTGTTGCGCAGCGTCAGGCCGACCATGTCCGCAACGAGCCGATCGACCGTCACGAGATCGGGACGCACCAAAGGCGGCAGATTCATGCAGGTGGTGGTTAAGCCTGCCTGGCTCGCTGCGGCGATCACGTCGGCGAACATGTACATGCCGAAGCCGTTGCGGCGCGCCCAACCGGTGCGTGAATGCCCGACCACGATCGTGGGACGAAAGATCGTTAGGGGCAAGGCGTGTTCTCCGTGCAGAATGAACAGCGATTGCTCCGCGCATAGTTTGGAGATCTGGTAGCTATTCACACACGGATTGCCGACGTGCAGCTTTTCGGCCGTATCACCGCCCCGCAAGCCGGCCGTGTATGCGGTCGACACATAATAAAAGCGCTTGCAGCGCCCACTCGCCGCCACTTTCCGGTAGAGATTCGCGGTGCCGCACACATTGACGCGAAACGCGTATTCGAGCTTTTTCGGCGAATAGCTCATCTCCGCCGCGCAATGCCAGACGACGTCCACCTGGCACAAATGAGCCTCTGTGATGGCATCGGCGAGCGTTCCCTGTCCCGCATCAATGGTTTGCAGGAGCTCCGCGATTCCGGTTTCGATGTCCATTGAAAAACCGCTAGCGGCCTCGCGCACAGCTGCCAATGTGCGGTGCCCGGCTTCATCATCACGCGAGACTGCAAGGACACGAAATCCATCTGCGAGCAGATTCGCGGTCAGCGCGCTGCCGACAAAGCCAGTCGCACCAGTTACGATTGCTGTTTTCATTTGTAGTCCTATATGAATAGGAATTTGGAAACCATATACAGCGCCGCGTTGGAAAGTCAGACTTCGATGATGTGCTCGTCGACCTTCACGCCGACATGGCGGCCGGGCTGTGTGGTGTAGCCGAGGACACGATCGCCAGGCTTCAATTCAGTCAGATGGCGCGGTTGCGCCTTGTCGGAAAAGATACGCACATGCCAATCGTCCTGCATGACGATGTTGACTTGCTCGCCGCCATCGAAACTGACCGCGATCAGTATTAGCGGACGAATCTCCGTCTTAACGCGTCCTACATAGACCTGGCGTGTGCGCCCGGCTGCATTGACGGCGGTGATGGCCGAGCCCGCCCTCAGTTCGGTGATGTAATTGGTTTTGTCGCTTGCATGGAACACATAGCTGTGCACCGATGCCGCGTTGATACGGAACGGACGCAGTTCCATGTAAGGCAGATGGAACACTTCGGGGCAGCACAACACTCCACCGGTCGATGTCGATCCGACGAGAATACCCTCGTCAGGCTCGAATATGTGCGTCGTATCGATGCATGCGCGATAGCCGAGGCCGAGGTGACGGGTCTCCGTTACCGTTCCTACCTGAATTTTCATGGCGGGGTGACAAACTGCGTCCAGCTTCGCGCGCAACGCATCGAATTGCGCCGGCTGGGTGAAGCTGGCGACGATGCCGTCGCTGCCGAGTTCGAGCACACCGAGTGCGATGACCGCATCATCGACGTCTTCTCCGACCTCCTTAAGCAGATGCGCCGATTCCTTGTGAAGCTCTGCTATTACGAGTTCGAGAGGAATGTTGGTCGGATCCTTGAACGAAACCATCACGTAGTCGTAACGCACGCCGTAACGGAAGGAGTCGCAGAGCGATTCCGCATTGTTTACATGCGCTCGATAACAAGTCGCACAGCCCAGTTCGGCGGCCTGCACGAGCAATTGCGTGTTCGCGCTGCTGATGATGAGTTTGTTCCCCGCGTCGGCAGTGGGCGAAACCAGTCTTTCAGCCTGTGCGGCTTCCAATTGGGCGACATCGGCGAGATGGAGAACATGCGCGAAATGAGAAGCGGAAAATTCTTTCGAGAATGTCGAAAAATTGTCCAGGTAGAATACGACGCCATTAAAACCACTGCTGATTATCTGTTCAATGATCTCGGCGCATTGACTATCCGGTAAATGGGAAAGTTGACGCGTGTCGTACCAGAGTGCGACATTCGCAGTGTCGTGCAAGGCCGACACGGAATGCACGCGCTTGCGGCCTTTCCCCGGCTCGACGACGAGGGGAGATAGCAATTGGTTAGCGTCCATAAGTTCCATCCTTTTTTAATTTTAACTAGGCTTTGCGAATTGGGAGTGGGTAATGCGGTTCTTAAAAGAATATTAGCTGGTCGAAATATGAATGCATTGACGGAAATCGTGGTTTAGGCGTTCCTTTGTCGCGTTAGCGTAGGGATGGCTTTGTCAACTTGACGAGCACAGCTATGTTATCTGTTCAAACGTAGTTTTCCTGAACAGCCAGCATGCTCGAATTTGGCGTCGATGGTCCAACCATGCGGGGCGGCGAGGCGCTTCTTGAGTACGGTCCGATGATCTGCTGCTTTCATCCGATCTCCGGGCAAGGCGAAAGTGCTGCCGAATCAAGCCAAAGCGGAAAGAAACGTCTGCGTGCGACGTGCGTCGCGAAGGCTGCATACGTGTCATTCATATCTGCGGCTTGGCTGATGGCTGATGGCTGTTGCCGGAAGTACCAGCGAACGGCACAGCTGATGGCGACAGCGGGGGACCGGTGACCGTAATAAAGCGATTTCGTCTTGTTCATTGTTTTATTTGTTGCCGCCGTCTTTCCACTAACCTCTAGCGCATACCGAAGCGATCAATGAGAGCGCCAGCACATCGCGATTTTTTTCATATTCTGCCCTCGCTCGATGAAAGTGGTTTCCAATGAGAATGTCGGACATGACATTTGTGCGGTTTGGTTAAACATCCGACGCATTACAGATTGTTTTCCAAGCGCGAATAATTTGCAAGCCATGTCCATGTCTTATATTTATTAAAGGGTCTAGGAGAAGTGGCGCTGAAAATTTGAAATTCTCATGCGATGAATGTCCTCCATAGCCTCCGTTTGTCTTAAGTTTATTTTGTTCTATAAGGGCAGCTTTTCGACATACCATTTCTAATTGAAAGAGGCGCCGATTCGCAGGCCGGATGCAGAAATTTCCGAGCGCGGATGCGGTCGACAGATAGTTTCGAACAGAATGGGACGAGGAGTGGGGACTCCCAACCGCGCGCGTATTGTGCCGGCGGAAGATGGCCGAGCCTGAGCAATTTGTTTCTCAAGCGAGCGACGTTATGCCGGTGACAATGAAGCAGTTAAGCGAAGTGGCGAAACAGGTGGGCCTCACTCGTTCGGACAGTTGGCCTAAAGAGATCCGACTTTGGCCGTAAATGAGAGTTGATGTTGCGCGTATGCTCCTTTAGGACGCCTCGCGCGAGCGGCGGCGCCAGCGCCTTCTCGATATAGTCGTCGCAAAGCTGGTTGACGGTACGGCCGTCGCAATTCACGCTTTGGCCGTTTTTCGGCGGCAGGATCGTCACCGTTGTCGATGGCGACGCGGTGCGCGCGCGAGCTTGCGCACGGTGGCCAGTGTGAGGTCGGGTAACTGCGGAACGTCAGTTCCCGTCGACGCTTACCTCTGCTGTAGCGGAGCACTCAAGTTGCAGCACCATTCGCGGACGGAGTGAACGTGAGCCCATCGCCATCTGCTTTGGCGATGGGTTCTTTTGTGCAATCCAATGGCGAATCTGCACGTCGTCGAGTGAGTGGCGAATGCGTGGCTTGTCCGTCGCTGAAGGGGAGATAGAAAGTCATTACAGTTGCTACCCGTTTTCATGTGGCTGCCGTGTTACAACGCTTGGCTGCTAGTGCTGCTGCTGGTGCTGGTGCTGCTGCTAGTGCTGGCATGCTGCATCGCCGTGCCGGGTGTGACCGCATCGCAGGCCGTGTTCTGGCGCCTGCCGACGCGCTATCTCACCGGCACGGGTGCAGCGAGCGGGATTGCGTTTATCGTCTCGATTGGGAACCTCGGCGCGTTGGTCAAGGCCTTCGCGGATGCGCTGTTCGGCAGCCCAACGCGGGCTTCGTGGTGATCGCGGCGATGTGTTTGCTCGGCGCGGTGCTGCTGATGTTCGCCGATAACGGCGCGGGCGAGCCAAAGCCTGCAGGCGTTTTCGGGGGTGAGAACGGGTGATCGAGAGGGCGCGTCGCAGTGGAATTTCGATTTTGCGGAGACGCGACATCCGGACCTTCGGCTAACAGCCGATGTCATGGCCAGATCCAGATATCCGTTTCTAGCAAGATAGAAGTGTCCGTTTTTGACGTCAGGTTTGATGCTGTCTCTCACGGTTTCAGGCTCAAGCCGTGTCGAAGGTTGCGGACCGAACGGAAGCCGAGGGAACTATTTCAGGAGCGGCGATCGGTATTCCCCGGCCTAACCGCTGGTGTGATCCGCCGTACCCACCTCCTTGATGAAGGCGAGCAGGAGCTCGCTGAGCCGAACCGGTTGCTCCTGCTGGATCCAGTGACCGGCGCCGTCGATCAGTTCGATGCTACCCATTCTCGTCGCCGCCTTCGTCCTCATAAGATCGAGCGCGCCCGGCGCCGAATAGGTGCCCCAATCGCTCTTCCCGCCAATGAAGAGCGATGGCACATCGATCGTCTTGCCCGAAAACAGACGCAACTCAGCGTTTAAGTGAGGATCGGTAAAGACGCGATAAGCCTGCAGTGCGCCTTGAAAGCCAGTGCGGCCATACTCCTGCGTGTACACCTCAAGTTCCGGCTCGGTGAGCCATTTGCAGGCCAGGATCTCGGCCGCGGAGGGTTGGAATGGAGCGACGGTCTCGGGCATCGTCTTGCCGAGATCCATGACGTAATAGGTGGGCATCTGTGCAAGTTCTGCGGCCGTCAGCGCTTTCAACGGATGCGGCTTGTTTCCCGGCCAGTCGGCGCTCTTGACATAGAAAAA
>NZ_AWZT01000024.1 GCF_000472525.1 Paraburkholderia dilworthii | reverse complement strand
CCATCGAGAGCATGCACATGCAGTTGCGCAAGATCGTCAAGAATCGTGGCCACTTCCCGAGCGACGAAGCCGCCAGCAAACTGCTGTATCTGGCCTTGCGCAACATTGAAAAGGATTGGAAGATGCCGCCTATCACCTGGCGGCAAGCTGTCAATCAGTTCGCCATNCTGTTCGGTGAGCGATTCACCGCCGCCATCAGCTGAGATTTTTAACCGGCCTCAGCACACGAAATTTCTGACACCTCCGACTGCGGCAACTGCGGCAACTGCGCCAGCCGAGCCAGCAGGCCAGCCGCGCCAGCTGCGCAGCCGGGCCAACTGGCCAATCGGCCAACCGAGCCAACCGAGCCAACCGAGCCAACCGAGCCAACCGAGCCAACCGAGCCAACCCGCCAAGCGAACCAAGCGAACCAAGCGAACCAAGCGAACCAAGCGAACCAAGCGAGTCAACCGACTCAGAGGAGCCAAGTCTCCTACTCGGAGCCGCGACGCAGCCCGCGGCCCAAGCCCCGACCAAGCCCCGACCAAGCCCCGACCAAGCCCGACTCACGCCCCGGTCCAAGCCTGGGCCCCCCGCCCACCCCTACCCCCGCAACTCCGCCGCTGCACGAAAAAACGCTTGCGCCCGTGGCTCGTTCCCGAATGCTGCGTGGATCCGGATCCACGGGCTCGGCTCCATCCCCGGCCGGAAGTAGCTGCCCGGCGCAACAGTCACGCCCAATGGCGCACCACATTCCACCAGCCGCTCGGCGTTGTCCACATGCGGCACGCGAGCCCATAGGAATTTACCGCCGACCGGCTTCTCGAACACCTCCCAGCCGGCATCTTCGAGCGTCTGAATCGTCGAGCCCAGCGCATCGCGCATGCGACGGCGCAGTCGTTCGAGATATTTGCGGTATGCGCCGCGTTCGAGCAACGACGCCGTCACTGTTTCCGCGAAAAGCGACCCGCCGATGCTCGTCAGCATCTTGATATCGACGAGATCCTTGATGATCGCGTGGCTCGCGACCACACAGCCAATCCGCAGCGACGACGACAGCGTCTTCGACAGCCCGCCGATATAAATCACGTGTTCCAACTGATCGAGGGTGGCGAGGCGGTCAGTCACATCGGTCTGAAAGTCGGCGTAAATATCGTCTTCGACAATCGTAAAACCGTGCTCGCGCGCGAGTTGCAGCAGCCGGAACGCCACCGGCGGCGCAACGGTGGTTCCGGTCGGATTGTGGAACACGGTGTTGATGAAGAAGAGTTTCGGCCTATGCAGCTTCAGTTGTGCTTGCATGACGTCGACGTCCGGCCCGCTGCGCGTGCGCGGAATGCCGACCAGCCGGACGCCGTGCAATTTCAGCAGGCCATACAGGTTGTAGTAGCCGGGATCCTCGACGAAGATCGTATCGCCCGCCTTCAGCATGTAACGCATCAGCAGATCGAACGCCTGGCTTGCGCCGTTGGTAATCACAATTTGCGAAGTGTCCGCGCGGATGCCCAGTTGCGCGATTCGTGCCTGCAAATGCTCGCGCAAGCTCAGGTTGCCGAGTGGCGTCGCGTAGTCGACCATGCTCGCAGGATCGGTGCGCAATACGTGCCGTATCGCCTGAGCAATGCTTTCAGTGTCGCGCCATGCTTCCGGGATGAAGCCGCTGCCGAGTTTCAGCGTTTCGCCCGGATGATTGAACTGCTGGAGCAGGTGGTCGGACTCGTCCTCGGCTCGACGCGGGTCCGACGTGCCGTCGCACTGCGCGCCGCCCGGCGGCCGGTCGGCCACATAGAAGCCCGAGCCGTGGCGCGAGTCGACGTAACCAAGCGATACCAACCGGTCATACGCCTCGATCACCGGAAAGCGGCTCACGCCATAGTCGGCTGCGAACTGGCGAATCGACGGTAATTTCGAGCCGGGATGCGCGGCGCGCGAGCGGATCCATGCAGTGACACCGGTGACGATCTGCTCGGTCAGCGGTACGCCATTGTCTCTATCAAGCTGTATATCAAGTCGCATACGGTTTCCTTCCCCGACGAATTGCGTGGGCTAATGGAGCCGCCTCGCGCCAACTGTTCGGTTTTTCGACTGCACAGTTCTGACAAAAGTGTTCGGAACTGTGCATGGGTATCCGATCATCGCACGTCAATAATCGAGACAACAGAAAAGCCCTTTGAAGGAGAACGGCAATGCGTGAAGTGCGGATTTTCGAACTGGAACACGATGAGCCGGCTGCGGCTTGGCGCGTCGCGCGCCCGTCCACTTTCAAGGTGATCTCGGGTGAAATCTGGCTGACCATCGAAGGCGACAGCGAGGACTATTGGCTCGCTACCGGTGAATCGATCGAGTTGCCGCGCCGGGCAGTGGCGTGGATCAGTGCAGGGCGGACCGGTGCGCGCTTCGCGCTCGCAAGCGGTTCGGAACGCGGAACCACGAGACCGACGCGCGGCATGCCGGCGCCGAACTGGCTGCCGCGCTGGCTTGGCGCCGCCTGACGGAGATCATCGGCGCGAGGGCTGCGAGAGTTGCGGAACCGTTGGCGGTAGGGGACGCAGGAACGAGGTTGACGAGAGTCGCCAGGCGAAACACGAGCGTTGGGGTTCGCGCTCACAACACCCCCAACGCAACCCGCTCACCGCACCGCACGCGTCCCAACCCACCCTCACATCATCCGAAAGAGCCGGCGCCTACCGCGCCTCAAGCTCCCCAACATAACGGGCCCGCGGCCGGATCAACCCGCCGTCGCGTGCCTGTTCCATTGCGTGCGCAATCCAACCGACCACTCGCCCCACCGCAAACAGCGTGAACGCGGCGTTCGCGGGCAAGCCGAGGACACGCTCGATCGCGGCAAGCGCGAAATCGACGGTCGGCTCCGCGCCAGTCGTATCGCGGACTGCCCGCGCTAGCGCCAGCACCTGAGCGAGCGGCGAGCGCGCCGGCGCGCAGTCTTGCAGCAACTCCAGCAGGAGCCGCGCTCGCGGGTCGCCTACCGGATAAAGCGGATGCCCGAAGCCGGACAGCACCGCCCCTTGCACGCCGTGCTCGTGGCGCGACAAACGGGTAGCCAGGTAGCGGTCGAGATCGGCGGCGCGCGACGCTTCGTCCAATAGCGCGGCGATGCGCACGGTTTCGCCGCCGTGACGCGGGCCCGCAAGCGCGGCGAGACCTCCCGCGACGGCGCCGAAAAGATGAGTGCCGGTCGACGTGATGCAGCGAACCGTAAACGTCGACGCGTTCAGCTCATGGTCCGCGCACGCCACGAGCGCGGCCCGCAGCAGCCCGGCCTGTTGTCGGCTGCGCACCTGCCAGGCCGATGCCAGTTGCCGATGCAGCGGCGCATTCGACGGCGCCGCCGAGATCATCGCGGCCGCGAGCAGTCGCATCACGGCGCAGGCGCTGTCCAGCTGTGCATCGCGACCGAGCGCCCAAACCCGCGGCATCTGCGAAGCGGCCGCCGGCAGCAGTACGAGCGCGCGATCGAGCGGTGTGCTGTCGCCCCACAGCTTCAGCCATGCCGCCCATTGCGCAGCGGCGATCAGAACGGCGGGCGCGTTCACAATGCGCGCCGCGCTGCATTCCCATAGCAACGCGGCGATATCTTCCAGCGATTCGGTGCGCGCGAGCGCCATCGCATCGTGCCCGCGGTACAGCAGACGCCCGTTCGCGACGAGCGTGATCGACGATTCGAGCACCGGCACGCCCCAGTCCAGCACTTTCTGCGCGACTTTGCCGGCGCGTTTGCCGTCTTCCTTGCGCCGCGCGAGCCGCCGTACTTCGCGCACGTCATAGCGGCGATGCTTGCCTTGCGCGTGCGGCGTCGAACTCAGCAAGCCGCGGCTCACATACGCATAGAGCGTGGCGAGACTGATGCCGAGTTCGGCGGCAGCTTCACTGGCGGTCAACCAGTCGGACGGAGGCATCGGAATACGCGGCAAAGTGGATGACAACCAAAGAAATCAATATATATTGATTATCATAATCAAGGTTGATTAACGCAAGCTGCAATCCTAGACTCAGGCGCATCCTCGCCACTCAAATGTGAGATGCCATGACACCTGAACTCGCGCTCGATCACATCTGGACCCTTGCCAACTGCGAGCCAGCCGCGCTCCGTTCGGTCCATTTCACCGGCTCTGAGCCGGGACTGTCATCGGTGTTCCGCGTCGGGGCGCTGGCATGCGCGACCATTGCTGCGACGGGGTTGGCGGCGGCTGAGTATCATCGGTTGCGTACTGGGCGCGGGCAGCGGGTGACGGTGGAGATGCGGCGCGCGCTCGCTTCGTTTCGCAGTGAACGTTACTTGCGCATCGACGACGGGCCGCCGCCCGCGCTGCGCGATCCGGTGATGGGTTTCTACGAGACAGGAGACGGCCGCTGGATTCAACTGCATACGAATTTCGCGCATCACCTTCACGGCGTGTTGAAGGTGCTCGGCTGCGAAAACGATCGCGCCGCGGTTGCGGCGGCGATTCGCGGCTGGGACGGCGCCACGCTCGATCAGACGCTCGCCGACGCAGGCCTATGCGCGGCGCTGATCCGCACGCCCGACGAGTGGGCGGCGCTCGATCAGGCGAAAGCAATCGCGGGTTTGCCGCTCTTCGAAATAGAGCGAATCGGCGATGCGCCGCCTGAAACGGCCAAGCCAACCAGGCGGCCCGACCCGCGGTCGCGGTCCGATAACGTCACCAACCGGCCGCTGTCCGGAGTGCGAGTGCTGGACCTGTCGCGCATCATCGCGGGACCGGTGGCCGGGCGAGCGCTCGCGCAGCACGGAGCGCAGGTGCTGATGATCAACGGGCCGCATCTGCCGAACATTGCGCCGCTCGTCATCGATAATGGGCGCGGCAAACGCTCGGCCGTGGTCGATCTGCGCGACGCGGCGGGACGTGAGACTCTGCGCGGATTGACACGCGATGCTGACGTTTTTCTCCAGGCGTATCGTCCCGGAGCGCTTGCGGCGCGCGGATTCAGTGCCGAAGATGTGGCGCGCTTGCGGCCCGGCATCGTCTATGTGTCGGTGTGCGCGTATGGATACGAAGGGCCGTGGGCCTCGCGGCGTGGTTTCGATAGTCTCGTGCAGTCCGCGAGCGGCATCGCGGTTGACGAGCAGCACGCGGCCGGATCGCCCGAGCCGAAACATCTGCCGTGTCAGGCACTCGATCACGCGACCGGTTATCTTGCCGCTTTCGGCGCAATGGCCGCGTTGGCGCGACGCGCAACCGAAGGCGGAAGCTGGCACGTAAAGGTCTCGCTCGCGCAGACAGGCCAGTGGCTGCAATCGTTCGGCAAGATTACCGAGGGATGGCGAGCGCCTGACATCACGCTCGAAGACGTGCGCGACTGCCTCGATACGACCCAGTCCGAATTCGGCCGCGTGCAGGCCGTGCAGCCGGCCGAACAGCTGGAGGAAACGCCGGCGTTTTTTGCGCTGCCGCCGTCGCCCATCGGCGCGCATGAGGCAAAATGGCTATGACGGTACGATGCGGCCGCATCAGAACCGCCGCATCAAAACATCACACGAGACGACCGCCTACTTCCGCAATTCCGCGACGAAATCGTAGTAGTCGTTGCGGCAGTATGTGTCGGTCAATTCGATAGCGCGCTGATCCGCCGTATAGCCCACGCGCGTGATCAACAGCAATGCCTCGTTCGGCGCGATGCTCATTTGCTGCGCGATCTCCTCGCTGGCATTCACCGCGCGAAAATGTTGCAGCGCGCGGACGATCGTCAATCCGCGGTTCTCAAGATACGTGTACAGCGAATCGCCAATGGCCTGCGGATCGGGAATCACCGCTGCGGGAAAGGTGGAATTTTCGACCGCCATCACGATGCCGTCGGCGAGACGCAAGCGCCGCAGACGCGTCACGGCCGCAGCCGGCGAAAGCCCGAGCTGGATCACTTCGTCGCGATTGGCCGGCAGAATTTCGCGCGACAGCCACTTGGAACTTGGCGTAAAGCCTCGCCGCCGCAGCATTTCGCTGAAACTCGACAGGCGCGACAGCGGATCTTCATAGCGTGGCGTGATGAAACTGCCGGCGCCTTGCGTGCGTCGAATCAATCCCTGCTCGACGAGCAGTGCGATCGCTTTGCGCGAAGTAATTCGCGAGACGCCGAGCGCCTCCGAGAGCACGCGCTCCGAAGGCAGCGCCTCGCCGGCATTCCAGCGGTTCTCGTGAATGGCCGTGCCAAGCTTGCGGGCAAGTTGCAGATAAAGCGGCGTGTCGTTTTCCGGGTCCGGGCGCAGATCGCGCCAGCGGTCTTCCGAGGCAGAGGTCATGGGGCTTACGCTAGAAGGGCGAGGAGCAATTCTAAGACATCGGCGCGCCGCGTTATAGCGGGCTTTTGCCTGGTGACCGGTCGAGCGGCGTTGCAGCCGCTAAACTCGTCGATACATCTGTGCAGCATCGCCATGCGTTTGCTCGACAGCAGCGCATGGCCACAAATTCAGCCACAGTCCACAGTCAGTCACTTCAGGGAGTCAGCATGACGAGCGATATCGCAAGCGTGAGCCTGCCCGACGGCGAGCGCATCCCCAAACTCGGGCAAGGCACGTGGGAAATGGGTGAACAGCCGGCGCGCCGCGCGGCCGAGATCGACGCACTGCGATGCGGCGTCGAACTCGGCATGACGCTGATCGATACGGCGGAAATGTACGGCGACGGCGCGACCGAGTCGCTGCTGGGCGAAGCGCTCGCGGGGTTGCGCGAGCAGGTGTTCCTCGTCAGCAAGGTGTATCCGCATAACGCCAGCCGGCGCGGCGTGATCGCGGCGTGCGAGCAAAGCCTCAAACGCCTGAAGACGGATCGGCTCGACCTGTATCTGCTGCATTGGCGCGGCTCTGTGCCGCTCGAGGAAACGGTTGCCGGTTTCGAAGCGCTGCGCGATGCCGGCAAGATTCGCCACTGGGGCGTGAGCAACTTCGATACCGACGACATGGAGGAGCTCGTGGCGACGCCCGGCGGCTCGGCCTGCGCGACCAACCAGATTCTCTACAACGTCGTGCGGCGCGGGCCGGAGTTCGATCTACTGCCGTGGCTCGCCGAACGGAATATGCCCGCGATGGCCTACAGTCCCGTCGATCACGCGCGTCTGCCGAAACGCTCGCCGCTCGATGACATCGCCGGCGCGCGCGGCGTCTCGGTGTTTCAGGTTGCACTCGCGTGGGTGCTGCTCAAGCCGGGCGTATTCGCGATTCCGAAAGCGGGCCGCGTCGAGCACGTGCGCGACAACCATCGTGCATTGCAGTTGCTGCTCGACGTTGAAGAAGTCGCCGCCATCGACGCTTACTTCAAGCCGCCACGCGGCAAGCGCCCGCTCGAAATGCTGTGAGCCGGGCTGTCCTGTTCGCGGACGTGTTGCGCGACATTGCCCGGTGAGCCGGTGAGCCGGTGAGCCGGTCAGCCGCGCAGTGAGCATCGCACACGCGCCGCGTATCGCGATTGCCCGAATGACATGCGGAGCCGCTTGCCGCATGTTTGGCGGCGCGGCTCAGGCGCTGCGCATCGTCAATTGCAACTGTGATGCATGTGCACGGAGCCCAGCACCGCGACTTCGGCGGGCGTGTGCTTGAGGGACTCGTCGTTGACCTGGCCCGCGTCCGCGACGAATTCATCGACGATCGACGAGACCGGCGTGTCGCGCAAACACAGTGACACGCGCTGCGTTTCGTTGGCCGGCAAGGACGTGCGCTGGCCGAGGAACAGCACACCATACTGGTAACCGTGGATGATGCCGCGGATCGCACCGACGCATTGGCCATGCGCGACGTTGTCGTTCTTCTGCTTACAGGTTTGCGCGAGCGAATACGCGGAGAAGCTGGGATCGACGGGCGGCGCGGCTTGCGACAACGTGGGCGAGAGCGGCTGCGCAGTCGGTGCCAGGTTCTGCGCGCCGGTTTGCGCATGGGCAAGCGAGGCGAAGCTCAGCGCCGCGGCGAGGCCGACGACCGCGCGCGCCGCGGAGCAGGGGACGTTTCGTTGCATGTTGTGGTGCCCTCATATCGAACGTTGAATCTGATATGAGGCAATCGCCGCGCTTTGGTTCCGGAGCGTGCACGCGGTGATGGCTTGTGGCGATTGTGGCTCGTGCCCGCGCGAAAGCGGCATCTTGACAGCAGACGAACAACGCACTGCAAATGTGCGAGCGCTGAAAACCGCGCAGCCGCCAGCCCGCTCACATCGTTGGGAATAGCGCTTCCTATGAGGTGCGCCCGGCACCGCTGGCCGAACCCGTCGGCTTGTCAGGAGCAACATCGCTCGCTTCATTGCGCGACGCGGTTTGCAGCGCGCGCAGTTCGTCGGCGGGAATATGGCAGCGGATCAGATGCATGGCGCGCTTGGCCTCGCGGGTCGCATCGGCTGCGTTGGTTGCATCGGCCGCGTTGGCTGCATTGGCAAATGGCGGGTCCTGCTCTTCGCAGATCGCGCCGAGCTTACGCGGACAACGCGTATGAAACACGCAGCCGGACGGCGGCGACGCGGCGCTCGGCAGATCGCCCGACAGGCGAATGCGAGGCCCGCTCGCGCGGCCATTGAGTGTTGGCACCGAGGACAACAGCGCTTCCGTATAGGGATGTTGCGGTCCATCGAATACTGCCGCAGCCGGTCCGATTTCCAGCAGTCGGCCGAGATAGAGCACGGCGATGCGATCGGACAAATAACGCACCACATGCAGATCGTGCGAGATGAATACGTAGCTGACGCCACGCTCGCGCTGCAGATCGGCGAGCAGATTGAGAATCGCCGCCTGCACGGACACGTCGAGCGCGGAAGTCGGTTCGTCGCATACCACCACCCGCGGCTCGCCGGCGAACGCGCGGGCGATTGCAACGCGTTGCTTGAGTCCGCCGGAGAGTTGCCGGGTGCGCGAGCCCAGGTAGCGTTCTGGCAAACGCACGGCGGCCGTCAACGTGGCGAGCCGCTCGTCGATGGCGGCGCCACGCAGCGCGGCAAGACGCGACAGCGCGCGGCCGATCAGCCGCTTCACCGAATGCGCGCGATTGAGCGCCGAATCCGGGTTCTGGAATACGATCTGCAACGACTTGACCTGCTCGTCGTTGCGCCGCGTGACGCGTGCGGCGAGCGGCGCGCCGTCCAGTTCGAGTACGCTGCCGGCGTCGGGCGTGAGGAGTCCGAGCATCAGCTTTGCAAGCGTCGTCTTGCCGCTGCCCGATTCGCCGACGAGGCCAAGGGTCTCGCCGGCCGCGAGATCGAGCGAAACATGGTCGACGGCGCGCAGCGCTGCGCCGGACACATGGAAAGTCTTCGATAAATTTTCGGCGCGCAGGACGAGCTCTCCCCGCTTTACACCCGCATCCACGCCGTCATGTTCGGGCAATGCTTGCGCGACCGCACGCGGCAACTCGATGGCCCGCTCGTGATAATGACAGCGCGACATCTGATCACCATGCGCCGCGCTCACGCGATACGGCGGCGGCGCTTCACGGCGGCACCGGTCGTCGGCGAGACGGCAGCGCTGTGCATAGATGCAGCCTTGCGTCACGGAGCCCGGCGAGGGCAGCCCGCCCGCAATCGTATCGAGCCGCTCGGTATCCTTGCTACGGCCGGCGGTGGGTAGACAGCGCAACAGCCCGACCGTGTACGGATGACGCGGCCGCGTAAAGACGTCTTGCGTCGCGCCTTCCTCGACGAGCTTGCCTGCGTAAAGCACGCCGACGCGCTCGCACATTCTTCCGATCACCGCGAGATTGTGGCTGATGAACAGCACGGCCGTGCCGAGTTCCGCGCGCAATTGCGCGACGAGGTCGAGCACTTCCGATTCGACGGTGGCATCGAGCCCGGTGGTCGGCTCATCGAGAATCAGCAGCGCCGGGTTCGACGCGAGCGCCATCGCGATTACGACGCGCTGCTGCATGCCGCCCGACAATTGATGAGGATAGCTGTTCATCACGCGTTCGGGCGATGCAATGCGCACGCGTTGCAGCATCTCGAGCGAGCGTTGCAATGCTTCGTCCCGCGCGACGCCTGCGGCTTCGAACGCTTCGGACACTTGCCGCGCGATGGTCAACGACGGATTCAGCGCGCGCCCCGGATCCTGATAGACCATTGAAATGGTGTTTGCACGCATCATGCGCAAAGCGTCGGCGTCGAGCTTGTTGACATCGGCGCCGGCGATCAGGATCTTGCCCGCCTTCACCTTGCCGTTGCGCGGCAGATAGCGCAGCGCCGCCATCGCGACGGTCGACTTGCCGCAGCCCGATTCGCCGACGAGCCCGTACGCTTCGCCGCGTCGGACACGGAACGACACGTCTTGCAGCACTTCGCGATCGCGTCCGCGCATGCGGTATGTCACCGTCAAGCCGACCACGGTCAGCGCATCCGTGCGGTCGCTTTTCGATACGTCGAAGGCAGGGAACGAGGAGGGCGGCGGTCCGTTCATCGGTCGAGCACGCCTTGTACGCCGTCGGCGATCAGATTCACGCCTACGACCAGCGTCGCGATTGCGCCGGCCGCGAACACGACGGTCCACCATGCGCCGCCCGCCATCAGCGTGTACGACTCGGAGAGCGCGAGGCCCCAGTCGGCTGAAGGCGGTTGAATGCCGAAGCCAAGAAACGACAGCGTGGCCACCGCGAAGATCGCGTAACCGAGCCGCACAGTCGCCTCGACGATGATCGGCGGCAGTACGTTCGGCAGAATTTCCGCGAACATGATGTACGGCGCGCGTTCGCCCCGCAGCTGCGCGGCGGCAACGTAGTCGAGATGCCGCTCGGCGAACACGGCGGCGCGCACCGTGCGCGCGGTGATCGGCGCAAACGTGATGCCGATCACGAGTATCACAGTGAAATTCGATGCGCCTACGGCAGCCAGCGCGAGCAGCGCGACGATCACGAGCGGCAGCGCGAGTATGGCGTCGATCCCGCGGCCCACCACGTTATCGACCCAACCGTCGAAGTAACCGACGATCAAGCCCAACGCCGTGCCCGCGACCGTGCCGAGCAGCGTGGCGAGCGGCGCGATGGTGAGAATATCGCGCGCGCCGACAATCACACGCGAGAACACATCGCGGCCGAGTTGGTCGGTGCCGAACCAGTGCGCGCGGTCGGGCGGCATCAGCGAATTGAGTGGGTCGGATGCATACGGATCGACGGGCACGAACCATTGCCCGGCAATCGCGCACACAATCCACCACACGACGATGAGCACGCCCACCACGAACGTGGGCGAGCGCAGCAGCACACGCAACTGGTCGAAACGCGGCTCGCTCGCGGCGCGCGGCGCGGCCGGTGGAACGATCGTGCTCATTCGGCGCTCCTCACGCGTAAGCGCGGATTAAGCAGCACGTGCAACGCATCCGCGACCAGATTGGCGACGGTGTAGACCACGCCGATGGTCAGCACGCCGGCTTCGAGCATAGGAAAGTCCTTGGCCTTGGCGGCGTTGTAGATCAGCGAGCCGATGCCCGGATAGCGGAACAGCGTCTCGACCACCACGAGACCGCCGATCATATAACCGAGTTGCGTCGCGGCCACGGTGATGGTCGGCAGCAGCGCGTTGCGCAACACGTGCCGCCAGATCACGATATGACGCGGCAAGCCCTTGAGGATCGCGGTGCGCGTGTAGTCGGCGTCCAGCGCTTCGACGGTGCCGGCGCGCGCCATCCGCGCGATGTAACCGAAGAACACGAGCACGAGCGGCAGCACCGGCAAAATCAGATGACGCAATTGTTCGAGCGCGCCGGCGTCGGGTGGATACGAAGCTTCGATAGGCAGCCAGCGCAGCCACACGCCGAACACCAGAATCAGCACGATCGACGACACGAATTCCGGCACCACAGTCGCCGACAAACCGGCAATGCTGATCGTGCGATCGAGCCAGCGTCCCGCATGCATCGCGGACCACACGCCGCCCGCGATGCCGAGCGGCACCACCACGATGAACGCGAGCAGGCCGAGCTTCGCGGAATGCGCGAGCGCGTCGGCGATAAACGGTCCCACCGGCTCGCGATACGCGTACGAAAGGCCCATGTCACCGCGCACGAAATGCGAAATCCACTCGACGTATTGCGTCATGAGCGGACGGTCGGCGCCGAGTTGATGATTGAGCGCGGCGACCGCGCGCGCATCGGCGAGCGGCCCCAGCACCGCGCGACCGATATCGCCGGGCAACAGTTGTCCGCCCGCGAACACGATCACGGACAACAGCCACAGCGTGATCAGCGACAGCCCGACGCGCGTCGCAAGAAAACGCACGACGCGGCCGGCGTTGCGGTTCGGGGCCGGCGCCGGGGCGGAACGATTCACCGTGGTCGACATCGTGAACGCTTGTCGAATGATTGGGCGGCCATGTGAGACGCTTACGCGCTCAACACCGCGCGGTCGAAATAGAGCTGCGCGAGCGCGGTAAAGCGCACGCCATTCACGCCCTTGCGCATCGCGATCAGCTGATCGTAGAAGAACGGAATGATGATCGGCGTTTCATCGAGCAGCAGCGTCTGAATCTGTCCGGAGATTTTTTTCTGCGATGCGAGGTCGATGGCCGCGACGAACTGCGCGACCAGCTGATCGTATTGCGGGTTCTTGAAATGCGCGGCGTTCCACGTGCCGGTGCTCGTGAGCGGCGCATTCAGGAATACGTTCGGTACGCCGCGATGACCGTAGTCGGTGATGCCGAGCGGCGAGTCGAGCCAATCCGATTTGCCTGGCGTGCCCGCGCCGTAATACAGCGACTGGCTCTCCACTTTCAGATTGATACGTACGCCGATCGCCTTCGCCGCGTTCTGCACGACGACCGCGAGATCGGGAATCTCCATGTACTTTTCGGTGGTGAGCGTGACGTCGAAACCATTAGGCACGCCTGCTTGCGCGAGCAACTGTTTCGCTTTGGCTACGTCGATTTTGCGCTGCGGGACCCCAGCGTCCGACGACGGAAACACCGGCGCAAACGGGCTGTCGTTACCGAGTTGCGCGCGGCCTTTGAAGAGGCCGCGCACCAGCACGTCGCGATCGAGCGACAATGCGAGCGCCTGACGCACGCGCTTGTCCTTGAAGAGCGGGTTGTCGTTGCGCATATGAATCTGCCGATGCGCGCTCGACTTCACGCCGATCGCCTTGTAGTCGGGATTGTTCAGAATGGCCGCGCCGCCCTGAACAGTGAAGGTGCCCATCACGTCGGCTTGATGGCCTTGCAGCGCAAGCAGTTGCGCCTGCTGATCGGCGTAGAACGAAAACTGTACGCGTTGTGGTAACGCTTTTTGGCCCCAGTAATCCGGATTGCGCACAAACGATGCGCCGACCTTCGGCTGATACTTCTCGAACTTGAACGGACCTGTACCGATGAAGCTCTTTTCATAACCGCCCGCATAGTTCGCGGGCAAGATCACGGCGTTGTAATTGTCCGAGGAAACGTAGTAGGGAAAGTTACCGTTCGGCGCATCGAGATGGAACGCGACGGTGTGCTCGTCGACGACCTTCGCGCCGCCTTTGGACAGCACGCCTTTTAGCACGGAGAGCGCAGCCGATCCGCTTGCGGGGTCGGCGAGACGGTCGAACGTGGTGACCACGTCTTTGGCGGTGAAGGGCTGGCCGTCGTGGAATTTGACGTTCTCGCGCAGCTTGAACGTCCACACGTCGCCCTTGTCGTTCGGCTTCCACGAGAGCGCCAGGGCCGGCTTCAGCATGAGCTTTTCGCCGTCGTCGTCGATCAGGAATTCGCCGGTCTGGTTCAGCAACGCGAGGCTCGCGGCATCGGTTACGGTGAGCGGGTCCACCGCGCCAGCGGGCGTCAGATGCGCGACGCGAATCGTCTGGTTTGAAGGAACACCCGCACCCGCCTGACCTTGTGCGTGCGCTCGCGGCGCAACCAGCACGCCGCCGCCAGCGAGCGACAAACCGATCACGCTCGCATAGCGCAGCAGATCGCGACGCGTGATGCGGCCGGCGAGAAATTCGTCGACTGCGTGATTGCCGTAGGCGTCGGCGGTGCGGCGGGCGAGGTCGAGAGCGGGGAATCGGTCAGCGGGAGTCTTCATCGATGGAATGTCCAGTCCGTTCGGTTGCCGGTTCTGAGAAGCCGCGCCGGATGCGCGGCAGGCTGACTGCGAGGCGGCGCGATTGCGGCGATGCAAGGCGACTTCAGTTTAAGCGATTGCTCGCGGATTGGAGCGCTCGCGGCGGTCTCGCATTGGCGATCCGCAGATAAAAGGGCGCGTGTGTGTCGTCGTCACAACGGTCGGCGCGGCGCTTGCCGCAACAGTCACCGCAACGCTCACCGCAGCGCCCGGCGCGGCATCGTGCACACAGGAGCCATGCGTTGCACGCGGCACAGATGCACCTCAGACGCTATAGCGAAACAACCCACAACGCGGCGGCGCAAAGCTTACCGACCGCGTCGCAATCATCGTTCCAACGCGGTTGCATTTACCGCGCGGCGATGCCCGGCCGCCTCCAGCGATGGAACAGCACCGAGCCGATCCAGCACGCCATGAACGCAGCGACGATGCCGTAGCCGAGCACGCCGAACTGCTCGTTCATGTTCGCCACCGCGTCCCACATGCCGCCGCTGAGACCGAGTTTGTCCGACAGCAGCCCCAACGCCTCGACGCCGCCAATCACAATAGCGACGACAGCGGACACCAACGTGATACTCGCGTTGTAGTAGAGCTTGCGCTTGGGGTCGTCCATAGCCCAGCCGTACGCATGGACCATCAGCACGTTGTCCGTTGAATCGACCAGCGTCATACCCGCGGTGAAGAGCGCGGGGAACACAAGGATGGAATACAACGGTAGGCCCTTGCCCGCTTCAGACGCGGCGATTGCGAGCAAGCCGATTTCGGTTGCGGTGTCGAAGCCGAGGCCAAAGAGCACGCCTACGGGGTACATGTGCCAGCTTTTCGTCACGAGCCGGAAAAGCGGCCGCAATGCCCGGGACAGAAGACCTGCGGGACTGGCCGCGCGGAAAGCGTCCGACGCGGCAGCGGGCAATTCGCCGTCATGCCCGGCGTGGCGATAACGGCGCCACACGTCGCGCAGGATCACGAGGTTCACAGCCGCGAGCACGAGCAGGAACGTCGCCGAAACGAGTGTGCCGAGTGTGCCGCCCACCGCCTTGAAGGTTTCGAAGCGGCCGTGCAGCGAATGCGCGGTCCATGCGATACCGAGCGTCGCGACGATCACGATGGTCGAATGTCCGAGCGAAAACGACAGGCCCACGCCGAGCGGCCGCTTGCCGGCTTGCATCAGCTTGCGGGTGACGGCGTCGATGGCGGCGATGTGGTCCGCGTCGACCGCATGGCGCAGACCGAAACCATATGCGAGCAATGCGGTGCCGAGCAGCAGCGGATAGTGGCGAAACGCGATTAGCGCCCACGTCCATGCGCCGATATTAGCCGCGATCAGAGCGGCGTACAGCGTGACGAGGCGAGGGCGCAGCGAAGCAGTCGGCGTCATGAGTCGCGTGAAAGTGATTAGTGATCGTGCGGATGTTTGTGGATCGGATCGACCCAGTACACCGTTTCGGGTTGTTCGACAGCATCGATATTCAGATTGACCACGACCGCTTCGTTGTCGCTGCGCACCAGCACGCATTCGAGAGGATCGTCGGTGCTCGCATTGATCTCCTGATGCGGCACATACGGCGGCACGAAGATGAAGTCGCCGGGACCGGCTTCGGCGGTGAATTCCAGATGCTCGCCCCAGCGCATGCGCGCGTGGCCGCGCACCACATAGATCACGCTTTCGAGCGCGCCGTGATGGTGAGCGCCGGTCTTCGCATTCGGATGGATCGTCACTGTGCCGGCCCAGATTTTTTGCGCGCCGACGCGTGCCGCGTTGATCGCGGCCGCGCGATTCATACCCGGCGTCTGCGCGGTGTTGGTGTCGAGCTGATCGCCCCGAATCACCTTCACGCCGTGCTCGCGCCAATCGACAGGCGCCGCTTCCTGGTCGCGCTCCTCGTTGTAATGCGGATGTTCGTGATCCTGGCTCATCGCATCTCTCCTCGTGGGCTTGCGTTTGGCATTCGTCGTGGCAATGGCCGCGGAGCCGTCCGGCATTTTTACACGTTCAAAAACGTGCGTGGGGACGGGCGCGTCTGGGTCCTTCGTTGGCGAAAAAAAGCCCGTCCAGAGGACGGGCTTCGTATGTTCAGCCTGAGTGGCCTTGCTGCGGCACGCAGGCTGTGTTCACTGGCGCAGGCGCTTACTTGTGCTTCGCGTTGATCACGGCTTCCGCGACGTTGTTCGGCGTTTCGGCGTAATGCTTGAACTCCATCGTGTAGGTGGCGCGGCCTTGCGTCGCCGAGCGCAGCGACGTCGAATAGCCAAACATTTCCGCGAGCGGCACTTCGGCGCGCACGAGCTTGCCGCCGCCGCCCGCGATGTCTTCCATGCCTTGCACGAGGCCGCGCCGGCTCGAAAGATCGCCCATCACGTTGCCCATGAAGTCTTCGGGCGTTTCCACCTCGACGGCCATCATCGGCTCGAGCAGAACGGGCTTTGCCTTGCGCATGGCTTCCTTGAAGGCCATCGAACCGGCCATACGGAATGCGTTTTCGTTCGAGTCGACGTCGTGGTACGAGCCGAAGGTCAGCGTCACCTTCACGTCCACCACCGGATAGCCCGCGAGCACGCCGGCCTTCAGTGTTTCCTGGATGCCCTTGTCGACGGCCGGGATGTATTCACGGGGAATCACGCCGCCCTTGATCGCGTCGACGAATTCATAGCCCTTGCCCTGGGGCGCCGGCTCGAGCGTGATCACCGCGTGGCCGTACTGGCCGCGGCCGCCCGATTGCTTGACGAACTTGCCTTCCACGTCTTCGACCTTGTTGCGCACCGTCTCGCGATAAGCAACCTGCGGCTTGCCGACCGTTGCTTCCACGCCGAACTCGCGCTTCATCCGGTCGACGAGAATTTCCAGGTGCAGCTCGCCCATGCCGGAGATGATCGTCTGGCCGGATTCCTCGTCCGTTTGCACGCGGAACGACGGGTCTTCTTGCGCGAGACGATTCAGCGCGATGCCCATCTTCTCCTGATCGACCTTGGTCTTCGGCTCGACGGCCTGCGAGATCACCGGCTCGGGGAAGATCATTTTTTCGAGGATGATCACGTGGTTCGGATCGCACAGCGTGTCGCCGGTGGTCGCTTCCTTCAGACCGACTGCCGCGGCGATGTCGCCCGCGTAGACTTCCTTGATTTCCTTGCGCTCGTTTGCATGCATCTGCAGGATCCGGCCGAGGCGCTCCTTCTTTTCCTTGATCGCGTTGTAGACCGTGTCGCCCGAATTCACGACGCCCGAGTACACGCGGAAGAAAATCAGCTGGCCCACGAACGGATCGGTCATGATCTTGAAGGCGAGCGCCGAGAACGGATCGGTGTCGTTCGGATGACGCTCGATTTCCTTGTCGTGTTCGTCGTGGCCGGTAATTGCCGGCACGTCGACCGGCGACGGAAGATAGTCGATCACCGCGTCGAGCATCGCCTGCACGCCCTTGTTCTTGAACGCGCTGCCGCACAGCATCGGCACGATTTCATTGGCAATGCAGCGCGCGCGAATGCCGTGCTTGATTTCCTCTTCAGTCAGCGTTTCGCCGCCCAAATATTTGTCGAGCAGTGCTTCGTTCGCCTCGGCCGCGGCCTCGACCATCTTGTCGTGCCATTCCTTCGCGGTGTCCGCAAGTTCTGCCGGGATGTCGCGGTACTCGAACTTGATGCCCTGGTTCTCTTCGTCCCAGAAGATTGCCTTCATCTTGACGAGATCGACCACGCCCTGGAAGTGTTCTTCCGCGCCGATAGGAATCTGGATCGGCACTGCGACGCCCTTCAGGCGCTCGCCGATCTGGCGCTGCACGCGGAAAAAGTCTGCACCGACGCGGTCCATCTTGTTGACGAATGCGATGCGCGGCACCTTGTACTTGTTCGCCTGACGCCAGACGGTTTCAGATTGCGGCTGCACGCCGCCCACCGAGTCGTAGACCATGCAGGCGCCGTCGAGCACGCGCATGGAACGCTCGACTTCAATCGTGAAGTCGACGTGCCCCGGCGTGTCGATAATATTGATCCGATGCTCGGGATAGTTGCCGGCCATGCCTTTCCAGAAGGCGGTGGTAGCTGCCGACGTGATCGTGATGCCGCGCTCCTGCTCCTGTTCCATCCAGTCCATCGTCGCCGCACCGTCGTGAACCTCACCGATCTTGTGGGTCACGCCGGTGTAGAACAGGATGCGTTCAGTCGTGGTGGTTTTGCCGGCATCGATGTGAGCGCTGATGCCGATATTCCGGTAGCGCTCGATGGGAGTCTTGCGGGGCACGTGAACCTCCTTGGAATAGCGCGCCTGAAACGGTTGCCGGGCGACAGTCTGTGCCGCCCGGACCGCGGGATACTGTGTTGCTAAGAATACTAGGATAGCGCGTCGGCCCGTCTTTTGCAGGAATCTTGCCAGGCCGGGGCGGGCGGGCGATGGCGGCGCTGCGATGCGGCTGTACGGGAGGGGGCGGCACTGCGGTGCAGGACGTTGCAGGAATGGCGGGCGGTGCTCGGCAGGAATGACAAAAGCCGGAGCCTTTTGAAAAGGCACCGGCTTTGCGGTGAGCGGTGTGGACAAGCGGCTGGCGTTTGAGCAGAACTGCCGCTGTGAAACGATGCCGTGTTTTAGGCTAACCGTTGCGTGAGCTATCAGGCGAATCGCGAGGCAACACCAGGCAAACCAGGCAACACCAGGCGAATCACCGCGCGAACTCGCGCGCGAGTTACTGCGCCGCCGGCAGACCCTGAATCTTCATTCCAGGCTTGATACCCTTCGACGTAAACCAGCCCTTGCTCATTTCGAGCGCGTAGACGCCGTTGTTCTTCGGGCAGTGATTGTTGGTCGTCTCCGCCTGCATTTCGTCGATGTCGGTGACGGTGCCGTCTGCGCGGATAAACGCAATCGACAACGGAATCAACGTGTTCTTCATCCAGAAGCAATGCACGGCGTTTTCGTTGAAGACGAACAGCATGCCCTCATTCGGCGCCAGCGTGGTGCGGTACATCAGACCTTGCTCGCGATCGGCGTCGTTGGCGGCCACGGCCGCGTCGATCACGAACATGCCCGCAGTCAGTTTCGCGCGCGGAAATTCGCTGGGCTGTTTCGCGCCGGCCGGCATTTGCTGTGCGTGAGCGGGGGCCGCGTTCAGCGCGGCGAATGACATCGCCGCGAACGGCAGGATTGCGGCAACGGCGAAACGCGCCATCAACGAGCGCATGTGAAATCGCACGGCATGACTCCTTGCTGAAATTAACCGGGGAATGTTACGCGAGCGCGTCAAAAACAAAAAGGCAGATCGCCTTGCGGTGATCTGCCTTTCAACGCCGTAAGAACGGCAATGAAGCTAGTTCTTGACTGCGTCTTTACAACCAACTTACTCCGAAGCGGCCGAAGCTGCAGCAGCTGCTGCTGCCTTCTTGTGCGACTTCTTGTGAGCGTGCTTCGTGGTCTTCTTTGCCGACGAAGCAGCTGCTGCCGGAGCTGCCGAAGCTGCTGCCGGTGCCGAAGCTTGTGCGAATGCTGCCGTTGCGAAGAGGCCAGCGACCAGAGCGGCGATCAGTTTGTTCATTTTGAAAATCCTCAGCATTAGTTAATTAACCAAATGACCCGGTTATCTAGGAGTCATGTCGGTAAACGTGCCATCCACCTTTCGGTTGACAGCCGCATCGAACAAATTTTCGACACGTCTGCCTAGCGCTCAGACTGCCTGCACTGACCGCGCAAGCGGCGTGTACAAAGGCTCTTAAGGCTGAATGCCGGACAGCTTCGGGCGGCATCTGCGTCGAATAACGCGTGAGCTCGCGCAGCGGTTGACGTGAATTTTCCGGAAAGTTTCGATGTGGGACGTTCAATTGAAAAGGCGTTGCATGAGCGCTGCGGGGCCACTGTTTCACGGCTTTTCGCCGGCCCGTTTCACGCGCCGTTTTATTCGCGCAGACAACGAGTTAGCGATTTACGCGAGGCCTTTCCACGGTGCGTCGAGCGGCAGATCGGCGCTTTGTCCCGGCTGGAGGCCGAGCAAAAAAATATCGAGCGCGCCGATGCCCACGCGCACGAGACGCAGCGTTGGAAACCCGACTGCGGCCGTCATGCGGCGCACCTGGCGGTTCTTGCCTTCGGTGATCGACAACTCGATCCAGGTGGTCGGAATCGCGGCGCGATAGCGAATGGGCGGCGTGCGCGTCCATAGTGTGTCGGCTGGCTCGACATATTCGGCGCGGCACGGCTGAGTCACGTAGTCGCCCAGATCGACGCCGCGGGCCAGCGTGTTCAATGCGGCGGAATCGAGCGCGCCTTCCACTTGTGCCCAATAGCGCTTCACCAGCTTGTGACGCGGTTCTGCGATACGCGCTTGCAGCGCGCCGTCGTCGGTGAGAAGCAGCAGGCCCTCGCTGTCCGAATCGAGACGTCCGGCCGGATAAACACCGGGCACCTTGACCCAGTCGGCCAGCGACGCGCGTGTCTCGTGCGAAGAAAACTGGCAGATGGTGCCGAACGGCTTGTTGAGGGCGAGAAGACGCATAAGGAAATGGTGAGGTCGCGGCGCCCGTCGCGGCGTGACGCGCCGACGCTGATGCACGAGGCGCCGGTGCCTGTGAACGATGGCCGGATCATAAAGCATAATGCGCGTCGCAAAGCCGTGACGCCGATAGAAGACATCACGCGTGGCCGCCGCCGTCGTTGACCGCTGTATGTTGGAAAACCCCGAGCCGCCCTCGCCGCGATGCAGCGGCCGCGTGGGCTAGAATAACGGCCAGGCCGCTTGCGGGCGCCCGGCATTGCGCGTAGCGAGGAACGCCCATTTTCGCAGTCTCCCATCAGCTTTCAGCACAGCCTTCACTGGAGTCCGATCATGCCGTATCAGCACATCAAGGTTCCGACCGGTGGTGACAAGATCACCGTCAATGCGGATTTCTCGCTCAACGTATCCGATCAGCCGATCATTCCGTTTATCGAAGGCGACGGCACCGGTCTCGACATCACGCCGGTCATGATCAAGGTCGTGGACGCCGCGGTGGAAAAAGCCTACGCGGGCAAGAAGAAAATCCACTGGATGGAAATCTACGCGGGCGAGAAGTCGACCAAGGTCTACGGTCCCGACGTATGGCTGCCGGAAGAAACGCTTCAGGTGCTGAAGGAATATGTGGTTTCCATCAAGGGGCCGCTCACCACGCCCGTCGGTGGCGGCATCCGTTCGCTGAACGTCGCGCTGCGTCAGGAACTCGATTTGTATGTGTGTCTGCGTCCCGTCCAATACTTCAAGGGCGTGCCGTCGCCGGTGCGCGAGCCGGAAAAAACCAACATGGTGATCTTCCGCGAGAACTCGGAAGACATCTACGCGGGTATCGAATGGCCGGCCGAATCGGAAGAGGCGAAGAAGGTCATCAAGTTCCTGAAGGAAGAGATGGGTGTGAAGAAGATCCGCTTCCCGGAAACATCCGGAATCGGTATCAAGCCGGTGTCGCGCGAGGGCACGGAGCGCCTGGTGCGCAAGGCGATTCAGTATGCGATCGACAACGATCGCCGCTCGGTTACGCTCGTGCACAAGGGCAACATCATGAAGTACACGGAAGGGGCGTTCCGTGACTACGGTTATGCGCTCGCGCAGAAGGAGTTCAACGCGGAACTGATCGACGGCGGTCCGTGGATGAAGGTCAAGAACGCGAAGACGGGCGGCGACATCGTTGTGAAGGATGTAATCGCCGACGCGTTCCTGCAGCAGATCCTGTTGCGCCCCGCTGAGTACGACGTGATCGCTACGCTCAACCTGAATGGCGATTACGTGTCGGACGCGCTGGCCGCGCAGGTGGGCGGCATCGGCATTGCGCCGGGGGCGAACATGTCGGATTCGGTCGCGATGTTCGAGGCTACGCACGGCACGGCGCCGAAGTACGCGGGCAAGGACTACGTGAATCCGGGCTCGGAAATTCTCTCGGCGGAAATGATGCTGCGCCATCTGGGCTGGTTCGAGGCCGCGGATCTGATTATCAAGTCGATGGAAACGTCGATCCTTCAAAAGCGCGTCACTTACGACTTCGCGCGTCTGATGGAAGGCGCGACCCAGGTCTCGTGCTCGGGCTTCGGGCAGGTGATGATCGAAAACATGTAAGCAGCACGGCGGGATATTGCCCGGCTGACGTTGTCGAAGAAACCCGGTTGCCCTCCTCAGGCGGCCGGGTTTTTTTACGCGTGCCGTTCATTATGTCGACGCGATTTCAGAGATGCCGTTATTGAGATGCGTGGCCGGACGGCTCACCGTTCGTGGGCCAGCCCGAGTTCGACGGCGGCAAGGCCGCCGATTTTCTCTATGTGTTTTTCGACACGGGCATCGATCCGCAGACTCGCGCATATCTATCGGAGGACTACTGGTTCTGTCAGCTCGTGCAGAGCATCGGCATCACGGCGGCCATCGACACGCGCTCCAAGCTCAGCCATCAGGGCATCGCCGTTTACGAAGGCGACCTGTCGCGCAGCCTCGCGATACAGCGTGCAATGACGCAGGGCGCCGCACGCTAGTTCGCACGGCCGTCTGTCCGTTCCGGCGGCCCGTTATTTGGGACGCCGATGTGTCCATCACAGGCCATGTGGACGCCAAAAAGAAACCCGGCACGAAGCCGGGTTTCAAAAGGACGGGTACCGAACAGGTATCAGGCAGGTGCCTGGATGTTCGATGCCTGCTTGCCTTTCGGGCCTTGCACGACCTCGAAGGTCACCTTTTGGCCTTCCTTGAGGGTCTTGAACCCATTCATCTGGATGGCCGAGAAGTGTGCAAACAGATCCTCGCCACCTTCATCAGGCGTGATGAATCCGAAACCTTTTGCGTCATTGAACCATTTGACCGTACCAGTTGCCATTCCAACTTCCCCTGTAACTCATGTCACTACCACGAGCCCTCGAAAAGCTCGACGACCGCGTGATGCAGCCGCTCCCTCCTCACAAGCTCACCATCGGCATTTTTTCGAATTTGGCGCAGTGAAAAAAGTGCCAGCTTGATTGTTGAGGCTCTTTATTCGAGTGTCAAGAAAATTTTGAGACGTCGGTTCACGCGTTGCAAACGGGCGGTTTCCAGGGTTTTTCCCGCTTTTGTTATGTGCGGTTGCGCAAGCGGGCTGTCTTGAAAAGTCGCATAATCGTCTCACATGCTGTTCTGCGAGTCGCCCGCTGCCGGTTGTGTCAGGCGGGTGCCGGTCAGCCAGCTCCGGCAGGTTGTGCGATACTCGATCCGACTGCGGCGCAGCACGGCCGCAACGCATGATCTGCACAGGAGCCGGCTCCGCAATCGGCTCGTCGAATGGCACACGCAGGCGGTTGATTTCCGCCGGGCGGTCGCGAACGGGCTCACCGGCCGGTTAGCCGGGTTTTGACAGGATTGCGGGCCTGTCCTAGTTGTTTAGAATGGGTGTATGGCAATTATCCCGGACAAGCAGGACGGCACCGTACTGGAGCGACAGGAGAAAAAGCTCAAGCCGCCGTCCATGTACAAGGTGGTGCTGCTGAATGACGACTTCACGCCAATGGAATTTGTCGTGATGATCGTGCAGGAATACTTCAATAAAGATCGTGAAACCGCAACACAGGTAATGTTGAAGGTGCATCGCGAGGGCAGGGGAGTTTGTGGGGTCTATACGCGGGACATCGCGTCGACCAAAGTCGAGCAAGTCGTTACCCACGCACGGCAGGCCGGGCATCCGCTGCAGTGTGTGATGGAGGAAGCATGATTGCCCAGGAACTGGAAGTCAGCCTGCACATGGCGTTCATGGAAGCACGCCAGGCGCGGCACGAGTTCATAACGGTCGAACATCTTTTGCTGGCACTGTTGGACAATCCGACAGCGGCGGAGGTGTTGCGTGCATGCGCGGCCAATATCGAGGATCTGCGTCAGAACCTGCGCAACTTCATTCATGACAACACGCCCACCGTGCCCGGCACGGACGACGTCGACACGCAGCCCACGCTGGGTTTCCAGCGTGTGATCCAGCGCGCGATCATGCATGTGCAGTCCACCTCAAATGGCAAGAAGGAAGTGACCGGCGCGAATGTGCTGGTTGCGATCTTCGGCGAGAAGGACTCGCATGCTGTCTACTACCTGCAGCAGCAGGGCGTGACGCGTCTGGACGTGGTGAATTTCATTTCGCACGGCATCGCCAAGACCAGCAGCACGGACGCCGCGAAAGCGAGCGATGCGAATGCCGAGTCCGACGAAGCCGCTGCGCAGAAAGAAACGCCGCTTGCCCAGTTCACGCAGAATCTGAACCAGATGGCGAAAGACGGCCGCATCGATCCGCTGATCGGGCGCGAGTCGGAAGTCGAGCGCGTGGTACAGGTGCTGTGCCGCCGTCGCAAGAACAATCCGCTGCTGGTCGGTGAGGCGGGCGTCGGCAAGACGGCGATCGCAGAAGGGCTCGCCTGGCGCATCACGCGCGGCGAAGTGCCGGATATTCTGGCCGACGCCCAGGTGTATTCGCTCGACATGGGCGCTCTGCTCGCCGGCACCAAGTATCGCGGCGACTTCGAACAGCGCCTGAAGACGGTCCTCAAGGAATTGAAGGAACGCCCGCACGCGATTCTGTTCATCGACGAAATCCATACGCTGATCGGCGCGGGCGCCGCGTCGGGCGGCACGCTGGACGCGTCCAATCTGCTGAAGCCGGCGTTGTCGTCGGGCACACTCAAGTGCATCGGCGCGACCACGTTCACCGAATATCGCGGCATCTTCGAAAAAGACGCGGCATTGTCGCGTCGTTTCCAGAAGGTCGACGTGACGGAACCGTCCGTTGAGCAGACGGTGGCGATTCTGCGCGGCCTGAAGTCGCGTTTCGAAGAGCATCACGGCGTGAAGTATTCGTCGGGTGCGCTGTCGGCGGCGGCTGAGTTGTCGGCACGCTTCATCACGGATCGTCATTTGCCGGACAAGGCGATCGACGTGATCGACGAAGCGGGCGCGGCTCAACGCATCCTGCCGAAGTCGAAGCAGAAGAAGACCATCGGCAAGAACGAGATCGAGGAAATCATCTCGAAGATCGCTCGCGTCCCGCCGCAAAGCGTGTCGCAAGACGACCGCAGCAAGCTGCAAACGCTGGATCGCGATCTGAAGAGCGTGGTATTCGGGCAAGACCCGGCTATCGACGCGCTGTCGGCCGCGATCAAGATGGCGCGTGCGGGTCTCGGCAAGCTGGACAAGCCGATCGGCGCGTTCCTGTTCTCCGGCCCCACGGGCGTCGGCAAGACGGAAGTGGCGAAGCAGCTGGCGTTCACGCTCGGCATCGAGTTGATCCGCTTCGACATGTCCGAGTACATGGAACGTCACGCGGTCAGCCGTTTGATCGGCGCGCCTCCGGGCTATGTCGGTTTCGACCAGGGCGGCCTGTTGACCGAGGCTGTCACCAAGAAGCCGCACTGCGTGTTGCTGCTCGACGAAATCGAGAAAGCGCATCCGGACATATACAACGTGCTGTTGCAGGTGATGGACCACGGCACGCTGACGGACAACAACGGCCGCAAGGCGGATTTCCGCAACGTCATCATCATCATGACGACGAATGCGGGCGCCGAGGCGATGGGCAAGTCGGTGATCGGCTTCACGAATCGTCGGGAAACCGGCGACGAAATGGTCGACATCAAGCGCATGTTCACGCCGGAGTTCCGTAACCGTCTGGACGCGACGATCAGCTTCCGTGCGCTCGATGAAGAGATCATCATGCGCGTGGTCGACAAGTTCCTGATGCAGCTGGAAGATCAGTTGCACGAGAAGAAGGTCGACGCGCTCTTCACCGACGCGCTGCGCAAGCACCTCGCGAAGCACGGATTCGATCCGTTGATGGGCGCGCGGCCAATGCAGCGTCTGATTCAGGACACGATCCGTCGCGCGCTGGCCGACGAACTGCTGTTCGGCAAGCTGATGAGCGGCGGCCGCGTGTCGGTCGACGTGGATGCGGAAGACAAGGTGCAGTTGACCTTCGACGAACATCCGGCGCCGCGCAATCCGAATCCGGAAGCGGTCGAAGTCGAGTAAGCGTCAAGCGGACTCAGCAAAGAAAAAACGGCGTGGACCCAGGTCCACGCCGTTTTTATTTGCGCTGCTCGAATTCAGTGCTTACCGGTGCTGCCGAAGCCGCCTGCGCCGCGCTCGCTTTGCTCGAACTCATCGACGATATTGAACTCGGCCTGCACGACGGGCACGATCACGAGTTGCGCGAGACGCTCCATCGGGTTGAGCACGAATGTGGTCTCGCCGCGGTTCCACGTCGAGATCATCAGTTCGCCTTGATAATCCGAATCGATCAGGCCGACCAGATTGCCGAGCACGATTCCGTGCTTATGTCCAAGACCCGAGCGCGGCAGGATCAGTGCGGCGTAGCCGGGATCGCCCACGTGAATCGCGAGCCCTGTCGGCACCAGCGCGGTCTCGCCAGGTTTGAGCGTCAAGGGCTCTTTGAGGCACGCGCGCAGATCGAGCCCTGCGCTGCCGCTTGTCGCGTAGGCGGGAAGCTGGTCGCGCATGCGCGCATCGAGAATCTTCAGGTCGAGTTTCATGCAGGTTCAAAGGTTTAAGGAGTTGAAGCCGGGCGCCCGAGTTGGAACGCTTCGGCAAGGAGTTCATAGGAACGCAGGCGCGCGCGATAGCTGCCCGCGACGGTCAGCACGATCAGTTCGTCGGCCTGGAATTGTTCCTGCAATGCTTGGAGCCGCTCGGTCACGACTTCAGGCGTGCCGATGATACTGCGCGGTTTTTCACGGTCGATCACCAGTTTCTCGCGCTCGCCGTACTCCTGCGCGATGCCCTGTTCGATAGTCGGAATCGGCTCGTTCAGGCCATAAGCCATTTGCACCCGACGCAGATCGACGGCTTTCGCCAGATCGGCGGCCTCCTGTTCGGTGTCCGCGCAAATCACGAACACGGCAGCGGCCAGATACGATTGCTGCATTTCGTGGCTCGGCGTGAAACGCTCGCGATACGCATGCGCGACCTGATGCCCGAAATGCGCGTTGATGAAATGCGCGAACGCGAAGCGGATGCCGAGCTGCGCGGCAAGCAACCCGCCGAATTCGCTTGAGCCGAGCATCCACAGCTGCGGGCGCGTGGCGACTTGCGGTTGCAGCAGCACCCCTTGCGCGATGTGATCGGCAGGCAGCGTGCCGTGCATCAGGCCGACCAGATCGGCCACCTGCTGCGGGAAAATTTCGCCGCGGTTGTAGTCGCCGGCGGCGACCGCCTGAGCCGTGCGCATATCGCCGCCCGGCGCGCGCCCCACGCCGAGATCGATGCGATTCGGGAACAGTGCCTCTAACATCATGAATTGCTCGGCGACCTTGAACGGGCTGTAGTACGGCAGCATGATGCCGCCGGAGCCCAGCCGGATCCGTCGCGTGACGCTGCCAAGGCGCGCGAGCATTACTTCGGGACATGGGTTCGACACGCCGCGCAAGCCGTGATGCTCGGCGCACCAGTAGCGCGTGTAGCCGAGGTCGTCGGCGAGTTGCGCGAGTTCGACCGTGGCGGCAATCGCGTCCGCTACCGAGTGCCCTGAAATCACGGGCGTTTGATCGAGCACGGAAAGTAGCGTCATGTCAGTGTGCTCCAGATGATCCGGTTCGCTTCACCGGCGCGGCGCGCGGCGACCGCATGTCTATGGCGCGCGGCAAGCTCAGCGAATCAGGCTTGTGTCGGGCAGACGCTTTGCGATTTCCGCGATCAGTGCGCGCGCGAGCGTCTGCTTGTCGGCGCGCGGCAACCTGGTGGCGCCGCTCGCTTCGAACAGGACGACCTCGTTGTCGTCCATGCCGAACGTGAGCGGCCCGAGATTGCCGACCAGAAGCGGCACGTTTTTGCGCACGCGTTTTTCCTCGCCATGCAGTTCGAGATCACCGCTTTCCGCAGCGAAGCCGACCGTGAACGGCGGGTGTGGCAACTTCGCGACCGAGGCCAGAATGTCCGGATTTTCGACGAACGAAAAAGTGGGCAGCGCGCGGTCCGCGCTCTTCTTGATCTTGTGATCGCTCGCGTGATCGACGCGCCAGTCGGCGACTGCGGCGACGCCAATGAAAATGTCCGCATCCGTGACCGAGCGCATTACCACGTCGTGCATCTGCTGGGCGGTTTGCACGTCTTCGCGGAACACGCCCCACGGCGTTTCAAGCGCGACCGGACCGGCCACGAGATGCACCTCGGCGCCCGCCTGTTGTGCGGCGCGGGCCAGCGCGAAACCCATCTTGCCGCTCGAACGATTGGTGATGCCGCGCACCGGATCGAGCGGTTCGAACGTTGGCCCGGCCGTCAGCAATACACGCCGGCCGGACAGAATCTTTGGCGCGAAGAACGATGCAATCGCTTCGTAGGTTGCCGCGGCTTCGAGCATGCGGCCGTCGCCGATTTCGCCGCAGGCCTGCGGGCCGGAGTCGGGGCCGAGCACTTCAACCCCGTCTGCGCGCAGCTGCGCGACGTTGCGTTGCGTTGCCGGGTTTTGCCACATCTGCCGGTTCATCGCGGGCACGACCAGCAGCGGACAATCGCGCGCGACGCACAACGTGGCGAGCAGATCGTCGGCCATGCCGTGCGCGAGTTTGGCGAGAAAGTCGGTGGAGGCGGGTGCGATCACGATGGCGTCTGCTTCACGCGACAGATCGATATGCGCCATGTTGTTCGGAATCCGCGCGTCCCACTGGCTTGTGTAGACCGGCCGGCCCGACAGCGCCTGCATGGTCACCGGCGTGATGAACTGCGTGGCCGCTTCGGTCATCACGACCTGCACGGTCGCGCCGGCCTTCGTCAGCAGGCGCGTGAGTTCGGCGATCTTGTAGCAGGCAATACCGCCCGTCATGCCGAGGACGAGGTGCTTTCCTGCGAGTTCTGCGGTTGCCAACGAAAGCCTCCGACAAAGCGTGGTGGCCGAGCGCGGCGCGCTTGCACCGTTGCCGGCCGTCAAAGCGGACTACTGGCGCGAGGCGAGAGGTCGCAATACCGGACCTCGACCTCGACCTCAGCCTCCGGACGAGGCGACATTAGCGCGAGCCGCGTACGCGCCGCAATTCGTCGACCACGAGCAGGATCGCGCCGACCGTGATCGCGCTGTCGGCCAGGTTGAACGCCGGCCAGTGCCACGTGCGCACGTGAAAATCGAGGAAGTCGATCACGTGACCGTACGCGAGCCGGTCGATCACATTGCCAAGCGCGCCGCCGAGAATCAGCGCAAGCGCGGTGCAGAACATCTTTTGCCCGCCGTGGCGCTTCAGCAGATAGCAGATCACCAGCGCGGCTACGACGCCAAGCGCCGTGAACGCCCAGCGTTGCCAGCCGCCCGCCATCGCGAGGAAGCTGAATGCGGCGCCGCGGTTGTACACGAGGATCAAGTTAAAGAACGACGTGACCTCATGTGCGACACCGTAGGCAAACACCTTTTGCACCGCGATTTTCGTCAACTGATCGAACAGGATCACGATCAGCGCGACGCCCAGCCAGGGCGCCAGCGAACTGTTTCCAGCTGAAGCTTTCGATGTGGTCTTCGACACGGTTCTCGCCATTATGCCGCGCTCCTCGCTTCGCCGTTGCCGAACAGATTGCTGATGCAGCGGCCGCACAGTGTGGGATGTTCCGCGTCCGTGCCCACATCCGCGCGATAGTGCCAGCAGCGCTCGCATTTCAGATACTTCGACGTGGTCACTTCGACGCCTTCTTCGGCTTCGCTGTCGACCTTCACGACTGTAGCGGCCGACGTGATCAGCACGAACTTCAGGTCGTCGCCGAGGCTCGTCAGCGCGTCATAACGTGCGCCGCTCGCGCGGATTTCCACTTCCGCCTGCAACGAAGAGCCGATCAGGTTCGCAACGCGCGCTTCTTCCAGCGCCTTCGTGACGTCGCTGCGCGCAGCGCGCAAGAGCGTCCATTTGTCGAGCAGCATGCCGGCGTCCGGCACCGCCGGAAACGCGTGATACGTCTCGGTGAAGATGGTCTCGCTGTTCGGCTGAAACACCTTCCACGCTTCTTCGGCGGTGAACGACAGGAACGGTGCCATCAGGCGCAGCAGGCCTTGGGCGATGTGATACAGCGCGGTCTGTGCCGAGCGGCGCGCGACGGAATCCGCAGCCGTGGTGTACAGGCGATCCTTCAGCACATCGAGATAGAAGCCGCCCAGATCTTCTGAGCAGAACGTCTGCAGCTTGGCGACCACCGGGTGAAACTCGTACTTGTCGTAGTGCGAGAGGATGTCGTTTTGCAGGTTCGCCGACAGCGCCACTGCGTAGCGGTCGATCTCGAGCCAGTCTTCCACCGGGCGCGCGTTCTTTTCGAAGTCGAAGTCAGACAGATTCGCGAGCAAAAAGCGCAGCGTGTTGCGAATGCGGCGATAGCCTTCCGTCACGCGCTTGAGGATTTCTTCGGAGATGGCGAGCTCGCCCGAATAATCGGTCGACGCGATCCACAAGCGGATGATTTCCGCGCCGAGGCGATTCGCCACTTCGTGTGGATCGATGCCGTTGCCGAGCGACTTGCTCATCTTGCGGCCTTCGCCGTCGACGGTGAAGCCGTGCGTCAGGAGCGCGTTATACGGCGGACGACCGTCGAGCATCGACGCGGTAAGCAGCGACGAATGGAACCAGCCACGATGCTGGTCCGAGCCTTCCAGATACAAATCAGCCGGAAATTGCAGTTCGTCTTTATGCGAGCCGCGCAGCACGTGCCAATGCGTGGTGCCCGAATCGAACCACACGTCGAGCGTGTCGCGGTTCTTTTCGTACAGATTGGCGTCGTCGCCGATCAGTTCGCGCGGGTCGAGCGTTTGCCACGCCTCGATACCGGCTTCTTCGACGCGCTTGGCGACTTCCTCGAGCAACTCCAGCGTGCGCGGATGCAGTTCACCGGTTTCCTTGTGCACGAAGAACGCCATCGGCACGCCCCATTGGCGTTGGCGCGAGAGGGTCCAGTCAGGACGGTTCGCGATCATGCTGAAAAGCCGCTGCTTGCCCCACGACGGATAAAACGCTGTGTTCTCGATGCCCGCGAGCGCCGTTTCGCGCAGTGTCTTGTCGGTGTCGTTCGGCTTCACGTCCATGCCGGCAAACCACTGCGACGTCGCGCGATAGATGATCGGCGTCTTGTGGCGCCAGCAGTGCATGTAGCTGTGCGTGTATTTCTCGGTGCGCAACAGCGACCCGGCGCCTTGCAGCGCTTCGACGATCTGCGGATTCGCCGCCCAGATCGACAGGCCGCCGAACAGCGCGAGCGATTCGATGTAACGGCCGTCGCCCATCACCGGGTTGATGATGTCCGAATCGGCCATGCCGTGCGCCTTGCACGACACGAAGTCTTCCACGCCGTAAGCCGGCGACGAGTGCACCACGCCTGTGCCCGTTTCGGTCGTCACATAGTCGCCGAGGTAGACCGGCGCTGTGCGCTTGTAGCCCGGATGCGCGGACGCGAGCGGATGATTGAAGCGCAGAGTGACGAGCTTCGCGCCCGGCGTGGTGGCGATGATCGAGCCTTCCAGGCCGTACGTCTTCAGACATGCTTCGACGCGCTCTTCGGCGAGGATGAGCAGGCCGCGTGCCGTGTCGACCAGGGCATAGACGATTTCCGGATGCAGGTTGAGCGCCTGGTTCGCGGGGATGGTCCACGGCGTGGTGGTCCAGATCACGATGCCGCCTTCGTTGCGCGGTAATGCTTTGAGGCCGAACGCCTGCGCGGTCTTTTCCGGCTCGGCGAAGGTGAACAGCACGTCGATGGTCGGATCGGTCTTGTCCTTGTACTCGACTTCCGCTTCAGCGAGCGCCGAGCCGCAGTCGAAACACCAGTTGACCGGCTTGAGGCCGCGGAACACGTAACCCTTTTCCATGATCTTCGCGAGCGCGCGGATTTCGCCGGCTTCGTTCGCGAAGTTCATCGTCTTGTACGGATTGTCCCACTCGCCGAGCACGCCCAGACGCCGGAAGCCGACCTTCTGCTTCTCGATCTGCTCGGTCGCGTAAGCACGCGCTTTCTGCATCACTTCAGCGGCCGGCAGCGACTTGCCGAACTGCTTTTCGATCTGGATTTCGATCGGCATGCCGTGGCAGTCCCAGCCCGGCACGTAGACCGCGTCGAAGCCCGCCATGTTGCGCGCCTTGACGATCATGTCCTTCAGGATCTTGTTCACCGCGTGGCCGAGGTGGATGTCGCCGTTTGCATACGGCGGGCCGTCGTGCAGGATGAACTTTTTGCGGCCTTTGCTGGCGGCGCGGATCTTCTCGTAGACCTTGCGCTCCTGCCATTCCTTCACCCATTGCGGCTCACGCTTGGGCAGGTCGCCGCGCATGGGGAACGGCGTGTCGAGCAGGTTCACCGGGTAACGTGACTGCGGTTTCGAATCGGCTTTCTTGTTGCTCATGATGTGGTCGCGGTGAATTCTTTATAAGCGCAGCTAGGCGCGGGTTGCGCACGATGCGCGAGAGCGTAGGGCGCGCCCGGCAGGCATGTCGCGCGATGCACGGACGCCTTTCGATGCGCGGGAGCGGCGGTCCATGCGGCATTCGAACGCGCGCAGGAACCGCGGCGACTATCTAATTCGGTCGGTGGCCGAGGTGGCGAAACCGGTGGAACGACTGCCCGGCGTGCCCGCGCCAACGGCCGCGAACCATGCGCGCGCGTTGGCGACGTCGCGCGCAATGGCGGCGGTGAGCGTTTCGAGGTCGACGTACTTTTCCTCGTCACGCAGCTTTTTCAGGAATTCGACGCGCACGAGTTTGCCGTATGCGTCGCCGTGCCAGTCGAGCAGATGCACTTCGAGCAGCACACGGCCGGAATCGTCGACGGTGGGGCGCAGGCCGAGACTCGCGACGCCAGGCAGCGGTTCATCCGCCACGCCATGCACGCGCACGACGAAAATGCCCGCAAGCGCCGGACGCTTATGCGCAATCGGCACATTGAGCGTGGGAAAGCCGAGATCGCGGCCGAGCTTCATGCCGTGCACGACGTGGCCGCTGATCAGATAATCGCGGCCCAGCGCGGCGCGCGCCGCGTCGAGATCGCCCGCTACCAGCGCCGCGCGCACGCCCGAGCTGGAAATACGCGCGCCGGACGGATCGGCGACCGTGGCCATTTGTTCGACTTCGAAACCGTATTGCTGGCCCGCCGCCTTTAGCGACGCAAAGTCGCCGGCACGCTTTGCGCCATAGCGGAAGTCGTCGCCGATCATCACCCAGCGCGCGTGCAGCCCGTTGACGATGATCCGTTCGACAAACGCATCCGGCGACTGGCTCGCGAACGTGTGATTGAAGTGCTCCACCACGACGCGGTCCACGCCGTTGGTGCGCAGCGCCTCGAGCTTGTCGCGCAGCATCGCGATGCGCGGCGGCGCGCCGGCCGGATTGAAGAACTCGCGCGGGTGCGGCTCGAAGGTCATCACGCAGACGGGCAGGCCGCGCGCGTTGGCCGCCGCGCGCACGTGCGCGAGCAACGCCTGATGGCCGCGGTGGACACCGTCGAAGTTGCCGATGGTCAGTGCGCAGGGCGCACGGCTTTCGGCGTTGGGAAGACCGCGGAAGACTCTCACGATAGCGCGTCGGGATAGAGCGGGCGAGGTGCCGCAAAACAAACGATTATAAACGCTCGGCGCAGCGGACGGCGGCGCGTCGCGGTTTGGGTGTCTTCGAATGATAAAATCCGCGCATGAAAAAACTCGTCATCCTGATTTCAGGGCGGGGAAGCAACATGGAAGCCATCGTTCGAGCCTGTTCGGACGAAGGTTGGCCGGCTAAGGTCGCCGCTGTGATTGCCAACCGTCCGGATGCCGCGGGCCTTGCGTTCGCGGCGTCGCACGGCATTGCCACGGCGGTGGTCGATCACCGCCAGTTTCCCGATCGCGACAGTTTTGACTCCGCGCTCGCCGAACAAATCGATAGTTTCTCGCCCGATCTCGTCGCGCTCGCCGGCTTCATGCGCGTGCTGACGGACGGTTTCGTCGACCGCTATGCGGGGCGCATGCTGAACGTGCACCCGTCGCTGCTGCCAAGCTTTCCTGGTCTCAAAACGCATCAGCAGGCGCTCGATGCCGGCGTGCGGCTACACGGCGCGTCGGTGCATTTCGTCACTTCGCGGCTCGATCATGGGCCGATCGTCGCGCAATCGGCTGTGCCCGTCGAAACCGGCGATACGCCCGCCATGCTTGCCGAGCGCGTGCTGGCGACCGAACACATTATTTATCCACGCGCGGTGCGCTGGTTCGTCGAAGGGCGTCTCGCTCTCGACGGCCTGCGTGTCACGCTTACGCCGCCGGAGCCGCAATGGCTCTTTGCCGGTCACACCGCCGGAGAGGGCGCATGAGATTGCATGGTTTTTTGATTGGACAAACTGAGACTTTGCTGGCTGAAGTCCTAAGACTGAACGGCCCCGCCGACGCCACGACGAGCCGCTTTTTTCGGGCGCATCCGAAGCTCGGGCACGGCGAGCGCGGCGTGATCGCCGAGGCGGTTTTCGCGGTGCTGCGCCGCCGGATGGAGTTCGCGCATCTGGCCGAAAGCGGCGCGGGGAGCCCCGCCCGCCGCATGGCCTTGCTCGGCCTGATGCAGACGGCCGGCCGCACGGCGCTCAAACCGTTCGTGTCGGACGCCGAGTCGAAGTGGCTCGAACACGTCGCGATGATCGACCCGGAAAGTTTGCCGCTACGGATTCGGCTGAACCTGCCCGACTGGATTTATCAGGCGCTTGCGAAGCGTTTCGAAGCCGCGGAACTGGCTCAACTGGCCGCCGCGCTGAACTACCCAGCGCCTCTGGACCTGCGCGCAAATCCGATCAAGGCGAGCCGCGACGACGTGCTGAACGCGCTGTCGAAGGCCGGCATCGAAGGCGGCGCGATGCCGTTCGCGCCGTTCGGCGTGCGAGTGGTCGGCAAGCCGCCGCTCACTAAGCTCGACGCGTTCCAGCAGGGTTGGGTCGAAGTGCAGGACGAGGGCAGCCAGTTGCTGTGCTCGCTGGTGGCGCCCAAGCGCGGCGAGATGATCGTCGACTTCTGCGCGGGCGCGGGCGGCAAGACGCTGGCGCTGGGCGCGGCCATGCGCTCGACCGGGCGTCTGTACGCGTTCGACATCTCCGAGCGGCGTCTGGCCAAGCTCAAGCCGCGCCTTGCGCGCAGCGGTTTGTCGAACGTGAATCCGGTGCTGATCGACAGTGAACACGACGCCAAGATCAAGCGGCTTGCCGGCAAGATCGACCGCGTGCTGGTCGATGCGCCGTGCAGCGGCTTAGGCACGCTGCGCCGTAATCCGGACCTGAAGTGGCGCCAGTCGCCGGAGTCGGTTGCCGAACTCGCGCCGAAGCAGGCGTCGATTCTGGCGAGCGCGTCGCGTCTGGTGAAAAAGGGCGGGCGCCTGGTGTATGCGACGTGCTCGATTCTGGAAGCGGAAAACGAAGCGGTCGTGCAGCAATTCCTCGCGGATCACCCGGACTTTGCGCTGGTGCCGGCGCGTGAGGTGCTGGCCGAACAACGTATCGACCTGGAAATGGGCGATTATCTGTCGCTCTGGCCGCACCGCCACGCGACCGACGGTTTCTTCGCCGCTGTGCTCGAACGCCAGAGCTAAGGGCGACCGTCTGTCAGCCGGCTCGCGGATCGATTGTCCGAACCGCGAGCCGGCCATTCCGGCGACATCATGCAAAACCGTATTTTTTCTCATCTGTTCGGCGATCTCGCGCGCGACTTCGGTCACCCCGTCATGCTCTGGCAAGCGGGCGTGCTGATCGCGACGCTCGCGCTCGCGTGGCTGCTCGCGCGCGTGCTGCGCCGGGCGCTCGATTTGCGCCGTCAGACGCGGTACCAGACGCTGCGTTTCGGCGCGGAGAGCCTCAACCGTGCGTTCTTCCCGCTGATCGGCGCCGTGCTCGTGTGGCTCGCACGGACGATCGCGGGCCAGTTCATCCACACGTCGCTGCTCGATCTGGCGTTGGTGCCGCTCTTTGGCATCGGCCTGATTTACATCGTGTTTTTCTTTGCGCGGCGGGTTTTTAGTCACGACGGCGAGACGCACGCGTGGCTCTTCCTCGTCGAAAAGATGGTTTCGCTGGTCGTGTGGGTGGCGATGGTGCTCACCGTGATGGGCATTCAGGATGACGTGATCGCATGGATGGCGAGCGTGCATTTCCGTCTCGCCAACGCGCACATGACGCTGCTTTCGCTCGTCACGGGGCTGGTGTGGGTGTGCGTGACGATGATCGTCGCGATGTGGCTTGGTTCGGCGTTCGAAGACCGTCTGATGCGCGCCGCGACGCTCGATGCGAATCTCAAGGTCGTGGTGGCGCGTGTCGGCCGGGCGACTTTCGTGCTGGCGGCGGTGTTGATCAGCCTGTCGCTCGTGGGCATCGACATCACGGTGCTCGGCGTGTTCGGCGGCGCGCTCGGCGTGGGGCTCGGCTTCGGCTTGCAGAAGATCGCCAGCAACTATGTGTCGGGCTTCATTATTCTGATCGACCGGTCGCTGCGAATCGGCGACACGATCAATGTGAGCGGCCTGCAAGGCATGGTCACGCAGATCCGCACCCGCTACACGGTCGTGCGCGGTCTCGACGGCATCGAAACGCTGATTCCGAACGAGAAGCTGATTACCGACGTGGTGCAGAACCAGTCGTCATATCTGACTCGCGGTTATGCGAAGGCGGCGGTACAGATCGCCTACACCGCAGACGTCGAGCAGGCTATGGCGCTGCTCGTCCAGGCCGCCGACGGCGTGCCGCGCGTGCTGACCGATCCCACGCCGACGCCGTATCTGGCGGGATTCGGCGCCGACGGCATCAATCTGGAACTCGGTTTCTGGATCGCCGATGCGGCAACGGGCACGTCGGCGGTGCGCTCGGCGGTCAATCGCAATATCTGGCAGCTCTTCTCCGCACACGGCATCTCCATTCCCTTCGCGCAACGCGAAGTGCGGATCGTGGGCAATGTCGCCAATATTGCAAATGTCGGCGGCGCCGTCCCGCAGTCGGTAACTGTGACCGCTGCGGCGGCGAATCAGGCGGACAACGCTATTTAACGGGCACTCGCAAGCCTGCGGCGAGTCTAAAATGGCTTGGTGCGGGGCTCTGCGCGTTGATACCGCACAAAAAATCCCTATTTGTTACAAACACTTGGAACGCTTCCAGTAGAATATCGTCCAATCCCGCTGTATGCTTTCACTTTCTTGACACACGCGGTTCGCGGGTGTCTCGTGTCTCTCGTTCCACAGGTAAATTGCCTTGTTGAATTCTTTGCTCGATTTCCTTGCCCACGGTCTGATGCGCTTCTCGTGGTGGCAACTTGTTCTGTTCACGTTGGCCGTGACGCACGTCACGATCATCGGCGTGACGGTTTATCTGCACCGCTGCCAGGCGCACCGCGCGCTGGAGTTGCACCCTGTCGTCAGTCATTTTTTCCGGTTCTGGCTGTGGATGACCACCGGCATGCTGACTGGGCAATGGGCGGCCATCCACCGTAAGCACCACGCCAAGTGTGAGACGGAAGAAGATCCGCACAGCCCGCAAACGCGCGGCATCTGGAAGGTGCTGCTCGAAGGCGCGGAACTGTATCGCACCGAAGCCAAAAACGAAGAAACGATGCGCAAGTTCAGTCACGGCACGCCGAATGACTGGATGGAACGCAACGTCTACACAAAGTACCCGATTCTGGGCGTGAGCCTGATGATGGTGCTGAACGTCGCGCTGTTCGGCGTGGTCGGCCTGACTATCTGGGCTGTGCAGATGGTGTGGATTCCGTTCTGGGCGGCCGGCGTGGTCAACGGTCTCGCGCACTTCTGGGGCTATCGCAACTTCAACTCGTCGGACGCCAGCACGAACATTTTCCCGTGGGGCATCATCATCGGCGGAGAAGAGTTGCACAACAATCACCACACGTATGCGACGTCGGCGAAGCTGTCGAACAAGTGGTACGAGTTCGACATCGGTTGGATGTACATCCGCATCATGTCGGCGTTTCGCCTCGCGAAAGTTAAGAAGATCGCGCCTACTCCGCGTCTGACTACGGGCAAACTGGTGCCCGACGAGGACACGTTGCAGGCCGTGCTGGCCAACCGCTACGAAGTGATGGCGCGCTACGGCAAGGCGCTCAAGCGTGCGTATCGCCAAGAACTCGCGCATCTGAAGGAAGTCGGTGCGCGTGAGAAATATCAGGTCATGCGCAGCGCGCGCGGCTGGTTCCATAAGGAAGAAGCCGGGTTGGACGAGCCGCAGAAGCGTCTGTTGCCGCAAATCTTTGCGAACAGCCAGAAGCTGAAGACCTACATCGACATGCGCAACGAACTTGCGGCAATGTGGGAGCGTTCGAACGCGTCCCGTGATCAGTTGCTCGTTCAGTTGCAGGACTGGTGTCATCGCGCTGAAGCTAGCGGCATTAAAACGCTGCAGGAATTCGCGATGCGACTGCGCCGCTATGCTTGACCACGAAATCCATTAAAATTTCGTTACGTCACAAAACCCCGCGTTGGCGGGGTTTTGCTTTTTGGGCCGTGGAATTGGCATGAGGCGTTTCGCAGTCTACGGCGGCAGAGCGAGGGCAGAGGAGATCATGGATCAGCAGGCGATCAGGACCGTCGAATACGACCGGCCGCAGGCGCAAGGCACATCGTGCGGGATCGGACAGGCGTGGGCGAAGGTGCCCGACATGCCGTCGGCGCAGGAAAAAGTGGCGCTGAAAGAGCGCATTCGCGCATTGCTCAAGCGCGAGAAGGCCGTGCTCGTCGCCCACTACTATGTCGATGCCGAACTGCAGGAGCTTGCCGACGAAACCGGTGGCTGCGTGGCCGATTCGCTCGAAATGGCCCGCTTTGGACGCGACCACGAAGCCCAAACCCTGGTGGTGGCCGGCGTGCGTTTCATGGGCGAGACGGCTAAAATTTTGAGCTCGGACAAGCGCATTCTGATGCCGGATCTCGACGCGACATGTTCGCTGGATCTCGGCTGCCCCGTCGATGAATTCTCGGCTTTCTGCGACGCTCACCCGGATCGCACGGTGGTCGTCTATGCGAATACAAGCGCGGCGGTGAAGGCCCGCGCGGACTGGATGGTGACCTCGTCGATTGGACTTGAGATCGTAGCCGACCTGCACGCGCACGGCGAAAAGCTCATTTGGGCACCGGATCGGCACCTCGGCGGTTACATCCAGACCAAGACCGGCGCTGACATGCTGATGTGGCAGGGCTCGTGTCTCGTGCACGACGAATTCAAAGGAATTGAGCTCGATTTGCTGCGCGCCGAGTATCCGGGCGCGAAGGTGCTGGTGCATCCGGAATCTCCGGCCAACGTGGTTGCGCAAGCGGATGTCGTGGGTTCCACCACTCAGTTGATCGATGCTGCGCAGAAATTGGACGCGACGCACTTCATCGTGGCGACGGACCTCGGCATCCTGCACAAGATGCAACTCGCCGCGCCCGGCAAGACGTTGATTGCCGCGCCTACAGCCGGCAACAGCGCGACATGCAAGAGCTGCGCGCACTGCCCGTGGATGGCCATGAACGGCCTCGCGAATCTCGCCGATGTCCTGGAGCGCGGCCACAACGAGATTTTCGTCGAACGTGCTATTGGTGAGCGGGCACGAGTACCGATCGATCGCATGCTCGACTTTGCGGCGCGTCACAAGAAGCGCGTGCAGGCAAGCGGCGATCTGACGCGCGACGCGCAGTTGTATGCCAACGTGGGAGCCGCCTGATGAACGCCGCGGTGCAGAGTTCGGCAGAGCCCCGCTTGGTTTCATACAGCCAGGCGGGAGCGGCGTCGCCGCTTTTCGCGGAGATCCATACGCAGTACGGCGCGGCCTTCGACGCAGCGCTCGCACGCAACGTAGCCGACGCGCTTGCGGAAGACATCGGCGCGGGCGACCAAACCGGCCGTCTCGTCCCTGCCGATGAAGTGCGCAACGCACGCGTCATCGTCCGGGAGGACGCGGTGTTGTGCGGCGTGCCGTGGTTCAACGCAGTAATGCAGCAAGTGGACTCGCGGATCGAGGCGCAGTGGCTCTACGGTGAGGGCGATCGCATGGCTGCGGACACGCCGGTGTGCGAACTGCGCGGACCGGTCCGTGCGCTGCTCACCGCCGAACGCAACGCGCTCAACTTTCTACAGCTTCTATCAGGCGTGGCGAGCGCAACGCGCCGGTATGTCGACGCGATCGCCCATACGCGCACGCGCGTCCTGGATACGCGCAAGACCCTGCCTGGCTTGCGGCTCGCGCAGAAATACGCGGTGCGCGTGGGCGGCGGAGCGAATCAACGCCTCGCTTTGTACGACGGCATTCTGATCAAGGAAAACCACATTGCTGCCGCTGGTGGGGTCGGCGCGGCGATGGGTGCGGCGCTTGCGCTCAACGCAGGTGTCTCTATCCAGATCGAGGTCGAAACGCTCAAGCAGTTGGAAACCGCATTGGCGCATCGTGCGCGATCCATCCTGCTGGACAATTTTTCGTTCGATGCAATGCGTGAGGCAGTGCGCATCACAGCCGGGCGCGCCGTGCTCGAAGTGTCGGGCGGAGTGAACTTCGAAACGGTGCGGACTATCGCGGAAACAGGCGTCGACCGGGTATCGATCGGCGCCCTGACGAAAGACGTGCGGGCGACTGACTACTCGTTGCGAATCGTCTGACGCAAGTTTCGAGCGATTGCCTTTTATGAAACGCCATCGCAGGCTTGCCAGCCGGCGATGGCGTTCCGATTCACATCACACGTTGCGGTTGCGCACATGCTCGGGCGAAAGCACGGTTGGCAGCGCTTTAGGCAGCGTTGCCGGCCAGTCGCGGCTGAAGTGCAGGCCGCGGCTTTCGCGCCTGGAGCGCGCGCCCTCGACGATCAACGACGCCACGTCAACCAGATTACGCAACTCGAGCAAGTCGCGGCTTACCTTGAAGTTCGCGTAGTACTCGTGAATCTCGTCACGCAGTAGCGCGAGCCGGTGTTTGGCGCGCGCGAGCCGCTTGTCCGTGCGCACAATGCCGACGTAGTTCCACATGAGCCGGCGAAGCTCGTCCCAGTTGTGCGCGACGACCACTTCTTCGTCGGGGTCCGAAACGCGGCTTTCGTCCCAATCGGGCAGGGGTGCGTGGACCGCTGCACTAAAGCCTTCTTCCTCGATCGCGCATGCTGCCGAACGGCCAATCACTAGACATTCCAGCAGCGAATTGCTGGCGAGACGGTTTGCGCCATGCAATCCGGTGCAAGACGTTTCGCCGACTGCATAAAGCCCCGCGAGGTCGGTCCGGCCCGCCAGGTCGGTCACCACGCCGCCGCACGTATAGTGCGCCGCCGGCACCACGGGAATGGCTTCCTTCGTGATGTCGATGCCGAATTCGAGGCAACGGGCCATGATCGTCGGAAAATGCTCGCGGAGGAAATCGGCCGGTTGATGGCTGATGTCCAGATATACGCAATCGATGCCGCGCTTCTTGATCTCGAAGTCGATCGCCCGCGCGACGATGTCGCGCGGCGCCAGTTCGGCGCGTTCATCGTGATTCGGCATGAAACGCGTGCCGTCCGGCAGTTTCAGAACGCCACCTTCGCCGCGCACGGCCTCCGAGATCAGAAACGACTTGGCGTACGGGTGGAACAGGCAGGTGGGGTGGAACTGGATGAACTCCATGTTCGACACGCGGCAGCCTGCGCGCCAAGCTATTGCGATGCCGTCGCCCGTCGCGGTATCGGGATTGGTGGTGTACAGATAGACCTTGCCGGCGCCGCCGGTGGCGAGCACTGTGTGCGGCGCTTCGATTGTGACGGTGCGTCCGCTTTGCACATCGAGCGCATACAGGCCATGACAACGGCGGCCGGGCAGTCCCAGCCGGTCGGACGTGATCAGGTCGATTGCGCAGTGATCTTCGAGCAACGTGATGTTCGGATGCTGGCGCACACGCTCGCTCAGCGTTGCGACCACCGCGTGGCCCGTCGCATCCGCCGCATGAATTATCCGCCGATGACTATGGCCGCCTTCTCGAGTCAGATGGAAGCCGAGTTCCGCTGCGTCGTCCTTAGTGAATGGCACGCCCTGTTCGATCAGCCATTCGATCGCCGCGCGCCCGTGCTCGACGATGAAGCGCGTCGCGGCTTCGTCGCAGAGGCCGCCGCCCGCAATCAGCGTGTCCCGCACATGATTTTCGATGCTGTCCGCGGAATCGAGCACCGCAGCGATGCCGCCTTGCGCCCAATCGCTTGCACCTTCGGTCATCGACCGCTTGGCGATCACCGCAACCCGCCGCGTCTGCGCGAGATTGAGCGCGACGCTCAGTCCCGCCAGGCCGCTACCGACAATTGCCACATCGAATTCCATCGCTTGCATCTCCGTCTTTCGTTTTGCTGTGACAGCGTGCCATTCACGCGCTGCCAAAACGAGAAAGGATACGCGCCGCGACGGTCGACGGAAAGTTGGCTGAACGATATAGGACTGCTATCGCGCAAAATGGCGATCAGGAGTGGGCTGTTTTGATAAGCCAGAAACAAAAAAAGCCTCGCACGAATGCGAGGCTTTTTGTATGTCTTGCCGTCGTCAGGCGGCAGGAGCCAAGACTTATTTGATCTTGGTTTCCTTGTAGTCAACGTGCTTACGGACGACCGGATCAAACTTCTTGATCAGCATCTTTTCCGGCATGTTGCGTTTGTTCTTCGTCGTCGTGTAGAAGTGACCCGTGCCTGCGGTCGATTCCAGCTTGATCTTGTCGCGTGCGCCTTTCGCCATGATTTACTCCTTAGGCTTCACCGCGTGCGCGCAAGTTTGCGAGCACAGCGTCGATACCGTTCTTGTCGATCAGGCGCAGGCCGGCGTTCGAAATACGCAGACGCACCCAACGGTTTTCGCTTTCCACCCAAATACGGCGGTTTTGCAGGTTCGGCAGGAACCGGCGCTTGGTTTTGTTATTCGCGTGGGAAACGTTGTTGCCGCTCATCGGCGCTTTCCCAGTTACTTGGCATACGCGTGCCATGAGAGCACTCCTAATACGCTAATTCTGAGTTCGAACGCCGTGAAAGTTTCCCGAAAAGAGTCGCGCTGAAATCAGGCACGTATCCTTTCCGGAACGCCTTGGTGGCTTCGGAACAGGGGGTTGGAAATAGGCAAACCGGAATTCTAGCAGAAAAAAAGCCGCAAAATCAAACCTTATTTGCGGTGGCACGACACGGCGCAGCGCGTTTTCCTTCGTCGTTCATGCTTTTTTCGTGCCGTGCCAAGGCCCGCTGCGCAGGCGCATTGGCGCGGCCGATCGGCGTCATGGCCAGCCGTCGCGGGCGAACGAGTATACGCTGTCCGAGCCGATTACCAGATGATCGACGAGTTGAACGTCGATTAACGCCAGTGCTTCGCGCAGTGTGCGCGTCAGGCTGCAGTCGCTCGCGCTCGGCCGCACGGCGCCCGACGGATGGTTATGGGCGACGATCAGGCTTGCCGCATTGAGCGTCAGCGCGCGCCGCACGATTTCGCGCGGATACACCGCCATGCGCGTGAGCGTGCCCCGCGCGCTTTCCTCGCTGCGGATCAGCCGGTGCCGCGCGTCCAGAAACAGCGACACGAACACCTCCTGCGGACGTCCGCCGATCAGGAGGCGCAGGTAGTTTTCGACGGCTTCCGGTGAATTCATCAGCGAGCGGCGGCGCATTTTGTCGACAAGCGCGCGGCGTGCCATTTCCATGATCGCGAGCAGTTGCGCTTTCTTTGCGGGCCCCATGCCCCGCAGTCCGTCGAAATCCGTGTAGGTGGCGTCGAGCATTGCCCGCAGCGAGCCGAAGCGGTCGAGCAGCTCGCGCGCCACACTGAACACATCATGACCTGGCAGGCCGGAGCCCAGCACGAGCACGATCATCTCGGTGTCCGACAGCACGCCGGGGCCCAGGTCGATCAGCCGCTCGCGCGGCATATCGGATTTGGGCCATTTACGCCTTCGGCGCAATCGGGCCGTCGCGGAAGGAGGGGCAGGCGGCGGCGAACGAGCGATATCCAACGTTGGTTGGTCGATTGTGGACGCATAATCAGACATATACAGACAATTCCTCCGCTTGGGGTTCCGGGCCCGTGCGCGCGATGGACGCAAGCCGAGGCCCGCCATGTGGCTTACAATAGACGCTTTGCGCACGGCACGCCGACGGTTTGCCACACGCGTCGGCTGCGCTGCGGCGCACGCGTGAGAGCGCGCTTCGACTGAGCGAGCATTGCATGAGCATCATCGACATTTCCGAAGTGAAGTCCGGTTCACACGTGACGCTTCACTACCGGCTTTCCCTTGCCGATGGCGCCGAAGTCATCAATACGTTTAACGACAAGCCCGCCACGCTGCTGCTCGGCGCGGGCCAGCTCGCGCCGCCGCTGGAAGACATTCTGATGGGTTTGAAGGTCGGCCACCACTCGACCTTTCAGCTAGCCCCCGGCGTCGCGTTCGGGCCGCGCAATCCGGAGTTGATCCAGCGCGTGTCTCTGGCCACGCTGCGGGAAAACAGCATGATCGGCGAGGATTTTTCGCCAGGCGACCTGGTCGAATTCAACGCGCCGGGTGGCGGCCGCTACGCCGGCGTTCTGAAAGAAGTCAACGAAACGTCGGCCCTGTTCGATTTCAACCACCCGCTTGCCGGCCAGGCGCTGGCGTTCGAAGTGAAAATCATCGGGATTCTGTAAACATGAGCATCGCGGATACGACCCTTGCCGAAACCGAGATCCTGCTGGCGCAGCCGCGCGGGTTCTGTGCCGGCGTCGATCGGGCTATCGAGATCGTGGAACGTGCCATCAAGCTGCACGGTTCGCCGATCTACGTGCGCCACGAAATCGTCCATAACGTCTACGTCGTTGAAGATCTGCGCAAGAAAGGCGCGATTTTCATCGAGCGGCTGGAAGAGGTGCCCGCCGGCAACACGGTCATCTTTAGCGCGCACGGTGTCTCGAAAGCGGTGCGCAGCGAGGCGGAGTCGCGCGGGCTGCGCGTCTACGACGCCACGTGTCCGCTCGTGACCAAGGTGCACATCGAGGTCGCGAAGATGCGCCAGGACGGCTTCGACATCGTGATGATCGGTCACAAGGGCCATCCGGAAGTGGAAGGTACGATGGGCCAGGCGGGCGAGGGCATGCACCTCGTCGAAGACATCGAAGACGTGCAGGCGCTGCAACTGGCCGACCCGGAGCGGATCGCGTTCGTCACGCAGACCACGCTGTCGGTCGACGACGCGGCGGAAATCATCGGCGCTTTGAAGGCCAAATATCCGTCTATCCGCGAGCCGAAGAAGCAGGACATCTGTTACGCCACGCAAAACCGCCAGGACGCCGTGAAGTTCATGGCGCCGCAGTGCGACGTGGTGATCGTGGTCGGCAGCCCGAACAGTTCGAACTCCAACCGGTTGCGCGAGTTGGCGGAAAAACTTGGCGTGCCTTCGTATATGGTGGACTCGCCGGACCAGATCGATCCGTCATGGGTCAAGGGCAAGCGCCGGATCGGCGTGACTGCCGGCGCGTCGGCTCCGGAGGTGCTGGCGCAGGCTGTGATCGCCCGCTTGCGCGAACTGGGCGTGCGCAATGTGCGCGCGCTCGAGGGCATCGAAGAAAACATCGCGTTTCCGCTGCCGCGGGGCTTGGGCCTGCCGGCTTGAGCGACACCTGATCGACGAGAACGGCGCGCCTGCGGGCGCGTTTTTTTTGTCCGCGATCCCGGAGAAGGCTCGAATAAAAAGTGCCACATCACGCGCTGCGGTGCCTTTTCCTCTCCTGCAAGCGTCAATTTTATGAAATCTGATCGGTCCTTTAATTAAGTTGGAAGCGACGTGTCCCCATTTTTTACGCGCACATCCGTCTCCGAATAATGTTGGCGCACTAAAATGGTGCTGACGTCGCGCGCGCTCGGACTAGATATGACTTAAGCGAAACAGCAAGTGGGGCCGGGCTTCCGGGGCCTTGCCTGCAACACTTGATGCGATTGCATTCCACGCCGGTGCAACTGATGCACGAAAAACAGTCGCAACCTGGTTGCGCCTTTCGCTTGGAGGAGGTCTCAAAATACGGTTGCAATGCAGGAAAACCCTGCCGATTCAACAATATTGCCCGTCGCAAAATTGGAGTTACAATGCGCGCGTTCTCAAGGCCTTAGGGTCCCGAACAATAGATTTTGCAAGGCGCGGGAGACCTATTTAATGCGAGTCAAGTTTGCTTACGCCGTGTCCATCGCGGCCGCGGTCGCGATGCTGACCGCGTGCGGCAAAAAACAGGATGGCGAGGCGGGAGCAGGTGCATCGGCGGCAGTAGCGGCGTCCGCGCCGGCAAGCGAAGCAATCGTCGTGAAGATCGGCCATGCAGCCCCGCTGACGGGCGGCATCGCGCATCTGGGCAAGGACAACGAAAACGGCGCGCGTCTCGCGGTCGAGGAAATCAATGCGCAGGGCCTGACAATCGACGGCCACAAGATCGACTTGCAGCTGGACGCCCAGGACGATGCCGCCGATCCGAAAGCGGGTACGGCGGTCGCGCAGAAGCTGGTGGACGATCACGTGGTGGCCGTCGTCGGTCACCTGAATTCGGGAGTGTCGATTCCGGCTTCGAAGATTTATAGCGATGCGAGCATCGTGCAGATCTCGCCGTCGTCGACGAATCCGGCGTACACGCAGCAGGGTTTCAAGACGACCTACCGCGTCGTCGCCACCGACGCGCAGCAAGGTCCGGCGCTCGCCAATTACGCCACGAAGGCGCTGGGCGCCAAACGCATCGCCGTAGTGGACGATGCGACCGCCTACGGTAAGGGGCTCGCGGACGAATTCGCGAAGACCGTGGAGGCGAACGGAGCGAAGATCGTCGCGCGTGAAGCGACGAACGACCGGGCCACGGATTTCCGGGCCATCCTCACGAAGATCAAAAGTGTTCATCCGGACGCCATCATGTTCGGCGGCATGGACGCGACGGGCGGGCCGTTTGCCAAGCAGGCGGCGGCGCTCGGTATCAGGGCAAAAATCCTTGGCGGCGACGGCGTGTGTACCGACAAGGTGGGTGAGCTGGCGGGAACCGCCGTGCAAAACCTGGTCTGTTCGGAAGCGGGACTCGCGCTTTCGAAAATGGACAGGGGAGCGGACTTCGAGAAGAAGTACTTGGACCGCTTCCACACGCCGGTGCAGATTTACGCACCGTTCACGTATGACGCTGTGTACGTGATTGTCGATGCAATGAAGCGCGCTAATTCGATCGAAGCGCCCAAGGTGCTGGCTGCGATGCCGTCCACCGATTACAACGGGGTAATCGGCCGCATCGCGTTCGACGACAAGGGTGATTTGAAAGAGGGCGCCATTACGCTTTACGACTTCAAGGACGGCAAAAAAGCGGTTCTCGACGTCGTGAAGATGTAATGACGGAACGTTCAGCCTGACGGCACCGAACCACCCAACGGTGCCGTTTTTGCATCCGCTGAAGGCGAGCCTGCGACTGTGACCCAGTCGTCTGGGCGAACCGGCGGCGGATAAACCCTTACCGGTCTTTTACATCAGTACCCGCAGTGCCGTTGAGATTGCGTGACGCATCACCGCCCACCGGCTGATGAAGAGCGCGAATCCAGTCGCACGGGCTAAGGAGCATTAAATGGATATCTTCATCCAGCAGATCCTAAACGGACTGGTGCTGGGCAGCGTTTATGCCATCATCGCACTGGGCTATACGATGGTTTACGGCATTCTCGGCATCATCAACTTCGCTCACGGCGATGTGTTGATGGTGGGCGCGATGGTCGCGCTCTCCGCCATAGGTGTGCTACAGAATCACTTCCCTGGCTTAGGCAATGTGCCGACGCTTTGCATCGCGCTGGCAATCGCCGCCGTGGTATGCGCGGTGGTCGGCTACACGATCGAACGCGTGGCCTACCGGCCGCTGCGCAAGGCGCCGCGTCTCGCTCCGCTGATCACCGCGATCGGCGTGTCGATCCTGCTGCAAACGCTCGCCATGATGATCTGGTCGCGCAACCCGCTGCCGTTCCCCCAGCTTCTGCCCACCGATCCGCTGAACGTGATCAAGGCCACGGACACGACGCCTGGCGCCGTGATCTCGATGACTGAAATCGTGATCATCGTCGTCGCGTTCCTCGTGATGGCAGGTCTGCTGCTGCTCGTGCACAAGACCAAGCTCGGTCGCGCGATGCGCGCCATCGCCGAGAATCCCGGCGTTGCCTCGCTGATGGGCGTGAACCCGAACTTCGTGATCTCGGCCACCTTCATGATCGGCTCGGCGCTTGCCGCGCTCGCCGGCGTGATGATCGCGTCCGAATACGGCAATGCGCACTTCTATATGGGCTTCATCCCCGGCCTGAAGGCCTTTACCGCAGCGGTGCTCGGCGGTATCGGCAATCTCGGCGGCGCGATGGTCGGCGGCGTGATTCTGGGGCTGATCGAACAGTTGGGCGCCGGCTATATCGGCAACCTGACCGGTGGTGTGTTCGGCAGTAACTATCAGGACGTGTTTGCGTTCATCGTGCTGATCATCGTGCTGGTGTTCCGTCCGTCGGGTCTGCTCGGCGAACGCGTTGCGGATCGCGCTTGATCCAGGCCAAGGAGTAAACCAAATGACCTCAATTCAACCGATCGAGCCGTCCACGACGCTCATTCCCGAGAAGAACCTGGCGAAGACGCTGACCGTCGGCATCATCACGGCGGTCTTCGTGATCGCCGCGCCGATGATCATCGGCACCGCCGGTGGCAACTACTGGGTTCGTGTGCTCGACTTCGCGATGCTGTACGTAATGCTCGCGCTCGGCCTCAATGTGGTGGTCGGCTTCGCCGGCCTGCTCGACCTGGGCTACATCGCGTTCTACGCGGTGGGCGCGTACACGGCGGCGCTGTTGTCTTCGCCGCATCTGTCGTCGCAGTTCGAGTGGATCGCGCATCTCGCGCCGAACGGGCTGCACGTTCCGTTCCTTCTGATCCTGCCGTGCGCGATGGCGGTGGCTGCCTTCTTCGGCGTGATACTCGGGGCACCGACGCTGCGTCTGCGTGGCGACTACCTCGCCATCGTGACGTTGGGCTTCGGGGAAATCGTGCGGATCTTCCTGAACAACCTCGACCGTCCGGTGAACATCACCAATGGCCCGAAGGGCATTACCGGCATCGATCCGGCGCACCTCGGCGACTTCAGCCTCGCACAGACACATTCGCTGTTCGGCTTCCAGTTCCCATCGGTGTACTCGTATTACTACCTGTTCGTGCTCGCAGCGCTGCTCGTGATCTGGGTGTGTACGCGTTTGCAGCACTCGCGTATCGGCCGTGCATGGGCCGCCATTCGCGAAGACGAAATCGCCGCCAAGGCAATGGGCATCAACACGCGTAACGTGAAGCTGCTTGCGTTCGCGATGGGCGCGTCGTTCGGCGGCCTGTCGGGCGCGATGTTCGGCGCGTTCCAGGGCTTCGTGTCGCCGGAATCGTTCACGCTGCCGGAGTCGATCGTGGTGCTGGCGTGCGTGGTGCTGGGCGGCATGGGCCACATTCCGGGCGTGATTCTCGGCGCGGTGCTGCTCGCCGTGCTGCCCGAATTCCTGCGCTCGACGATGGGTCCGCTGCAGCACATGCTCTTCGGTCATGAAATCGTCGACACGGAAGTGATCCGTCAGCTGGTCTACGCACTCGCGATGGTGCTGATCATGCTGTACCGCTCGGAAGGCCTGTGGCCTTCGCCGAAGCACGAAGACAAGATCGCGAAACTGTCGAAGCGTTCCGGCAAGAAGCCGGTGCGCGCGTAAGCACCGGCTGGGAGAAAAAACATGAGCGATAACATTCGACTGTCGGTGAAAGGCGTCAACAAGCGCTTCGGCGGTTTGCAGGCATTATCCGACGTCGGCCTCGAAATCAAGGCTGGCCAGATTTACGGTCTGATCGGCCCGAACGGCGCCGGCAAGACGACTTTCTTCAACGTGATCACGGGCCTGTACACGCCCGATTCGGGCGACTTCAAGCTCGACGGCACGAACTACACGCCGACCGCGGTCTATCAGGTGGCGAAGGCCGGTATCGCGCGCACGTTCCAGAACATTCGTCTTTTCGGCGGCATGACCGCGCTGGAAAACGTGATGGTCGGCCGGCACGTGCGCACGAAGCACGGTCTGCTCGGCGCGGTGTTTCAGACGCCGGCCGAACGCAAGGAAGAGCGTGAGATCAAGGAGCGTGCGATCGAATTGCTGGAGTATGTCGGCATTGCGCAGTACGCGGACTACACGTCGCGCAACCTGTCGTATGGCCACCAGCGCCGCCTTGAAATTGCGCGCGCGCTCGCAACCGATCCGAAGCTGCTCGCGCTCGACGAACCCGCTGCCGGCATGAACGCAACGGAGAAGGTCGAGCTCACGCGACTACTCGACAAGATCCGCGCGGACGGCAAGACCATCCTGCTGATCGAGCACGACGTGAAACTCGTGATGGGTCTGTGCAACCAGATGACGGTGCTCGACTACGGCAAGGTGATTGCGCAAGGTCTGCCGCAAGACGTGCAGAAGGATCCGAAGGTGATCGAAGCTTATCTGGGTGCGGGAGTCCACTGATGTCCACGACGCAAGCAATGTTGAAAATCAAGGGCCTTCAGGTCAATTACGGCGGCATCCAGGCAGTCAAGGGCATCGACCTCGAAGTTGCGCAGGGCGAGCTGGTGACGCTGATCGGCGCGAACGGCGCGGGCAAGACCACGACGATGAAGGCGATTACGGGGCTCAAGCCGTATGCCGCGGGCGACATCGAGTACATGGGCCAGTCGATCAAGGGCGTGGCGCCGCATGAGCTTCTGAAGCGCGGCCTCGCGATGGTGCCGGAAGGCCGCGGTATTTTCGCGCGCATGTCGATCATCGAGAACATGCAGATGGGCGCTTATTTGCGCAGCGACAACGACGGCATCAAGGCCGACGTCGACCGCATGTTCGGCTTTTTCCCGCGTCTGAAGGAACGCGCCACGCAGTACGCGGGCACGCTCTCAGGCGGCGAACAGCAGATGCTGGCGATGGCGCGTGCGATCATTTCGCGTCCCAAGCTGTTGCTGCTCGATGAGCCGTCGATGGGCCTGTCGCCGATCATGGTCGAGAAGATCTTCGAAGTGGTGCGCGCGATTTCCGGCGAAGGCATGACCGTGCTGCTGGTCGAGCAGAACGCGCGTCTTGCGCTGCAAGCGGCGAACCGCGGCTACGTGATGGACTCGGGTCTCGTCACGATGTCGGGCGACGCCAAGCAGATGCTGGATGATCCGAAGGTTAGGGCGGCTTATCTGGGCGAATGACCGTCGTCGATCAGCTCAGGCAAACCAGCCAGGCGAATAAGCTCGCCAGACTGAACCGCCGATGAAAAAGGCCGCATGCGTGAATGAAACGCATGCGGCCTTTATCTTTTACGAGGCAAGACTTGGCGGAAAACTAGACCGGCGAAGAATCCGCCAACTCGCCAAGACGTTTGCCGAAACTCACCACCGCATCCGCGCGATAACCAAGCGCCTCGTAAAACGCGCGCACGTCGCTCTTCGCGGATAACACCTGCAGGTTCAGCTTCGGGCAGCCGAGCGCCGTCAGCGCCTCTTCAACGTGCGCGACCAGACGCGAGCCAATGCCATGCCGCCGCAACGACTCATCCACGGCAAGCGAATATAGCCAGCCGCGGTGGCCATCGTAGCCGCCCATCACCGTCCCGACGATTTGCTCGCCGAGCACCGCGACAAAAAACAACTCGGGCTGCGTCGCGAGCTTGTTCGCAATCGACAGATGCGGGTTGCGCTGCGGCTTCGTCACATCCCGGTACTCGGGAAAGGCTTGTTGCCACAGCGCTACCACCGCGTCTGTATCGCTCGCGTCGAAGCGGCGGATAGAAAGCGTCGCGCTCGCAGTCGTCATACGCGTCCCGTTCGATTACAGCGTGTCGAGGATCGAACGCAGCATCGCCATCATCTGGTCGATCTCTTCGTTCGTGACGTTCAGCGCCGGCATGAAGCGCAGCAGGTTCGGACGCGCCGCGTTCAGCAGCAGACCGTCGGGCTGCATGTCGCGCGCCTTTTCGACGATCTGGTTGCCGATGTCCTTGCCGAGCAGCAGCGCGCGCAGCAGACCTTCGCCGCGCTCGCCCTTGAAGCCGCGCTCGTCCGACAATTCGAGCAGCTTCGCGCGCAGATATTCGCCGCGCGCGCGCACGCCTTCCAGGAAACCGGGCGCGGTAAGTTGCGAGATCACCGAGTAGCCGACTGCGGTCATCAACGGATTGCCGTTGTACGTGCCGCCCTGATCGCCCGCTTCGAACACGGCGACTTCAGCTTTGGAGAGCAGCGCCGCGAGCGGCACGCCGCCGCCGATACCCTTGCCGAGCGTCATGATGTCCGGCTCGATGCCCGACAGCTCATAGGCGAACAGCGTGCCCGCACGGCCGCAGCCGCTTTGCACCTCGTCGACGATCAGCAGCACGTTGTGCTTGCGGGTCAGTTCGCGCAGTTGTTGCATGAACTCGCGCGTCGCGGGAATCACACCGCCTTCGCCCTGGATCGGTTCGAGCATTACCGCAACCGTCTTTGCGTTGATGAGCTTTTCCACCGATGCAATGTCGTTCAGGTCCGCCTTCGGGAAGCCCGGCACTTGCGGTGCGTAGATCGTGTCCCAGCCCGGCTTGCCGCTTGCCGACATCGTGGCGAGCGTGCGGCCGTGGAAGCTGTGATCGAACGTGATGATTTCGAACGCGCCGTCCTTGAACTTCTTGCCCCACTTGCGCGCGAGCTTGATCGCGCCTTCGTTCGCTTCCGCGCCGCTGTTCGCGAAGAACACCTTGTCGAAGCCGCTATGTTGAGTGAGCAGCGCCGCGAGTTTCGCCATCGGCTCGTTATAGAAAGCCGGCGACGGATTAAAGAGCAGCTTTGCCTGCTGGTTCAGCGCTTCGATCATGCCTTCGTTGCAATGACCGAGGCAATTGACCGCCCAGCCTTGAATGAAATCCAGATATCGCTTGCCGTTGTTGTCGTAGAGCCACGAGCCCTTGCCGTGCGTGAAAACGATTTCGGGCCGGTTCGTGATGTACATCAGCGACTCGATCGGATACTCAGTGAAATTCATGACGGCAGGCTCCAGACAGCGGGTAAAAGGTGATGAGGCGTTGGCGCACGTCAGCCGTTGAGCAAACGGGCCGGAAAAACAAAAAGCCACGGTATGCCGTGGCTTTCATGATTCGAACAGCTTGCGCGTTGTTGTAGCGCGAATCCGTGACGAAGCCGGCGGCGTCCCTAGGGAAGCGGCGAGCGGCGACGTCGGAGTTCGGACTGGATGCGGTTCATGCGCGAAAGAATACGACAAGGAAAGCGCCGGTGTAAACAATGAATTTGCATGAATTCACGGCAAGGGGCGCCCATGTGTGTCTTTGCGTGCCTGTCGTGATGCTGACATGTTGTTCAGCCGCGGCCCGCTTGTTGTGTAGATCGGGCCGCGCGGGCAACGCATCTTTCGCTTAGACCGCGTTGGCCAGATCCGCCGCGCTCGTGAACGAGTCCGCGTAGAACTCGTCTTCGGGCAGGCCGTGATGCTGCGTGAAATCGCGCTGCGCCGATTCGACCATCACCGGCGCGCCGCAGGCATACACCTGATACGCGGACAGATCGGGCAGGTCCTCGATCACCGCGCGATGCACGAAGCCGACGCGGCCCGTCCATGCATCGCTCGCGTCCGGTTCCGAGAGCACCGGCACGAACTTGAAGTTCGGAATCTCACGCGCCCACTGTTCGGCCAGTTCGAGCAGATACAGATCCTTCTTTCGACGCGCGCCCCAGTACAGCGTCATCGGGCGGTTCAGGTTCTTGAACACTGCGTGCTCGACGATCGCCTTCAGCGGCGCGAAGCCCGTGCCCGAAGCAAGCAGCACGATCGGCTTGTCCGACTCTTCGCGCAGGAAGAACGTGCCGAGCGGCGCTTCGAAGCGCAGGATGTCGCGCTCTTTCATCGTGATGAACACGTGGTCGGTGAAGGCGCCGCCAGGCATATGGCGAATATGCAGTTCGATCGGGCCTTCGGCATGCGGCGCGTTGGCCATCGAATAGCTGCGGCGCTTGCCGTCCTTCAGAATGAATTCGAGGTACTGACCGGCCAGATATTGCAGACGTTCATTCGCGGGCAGTTGCAGCTTGAGCACTACGACGTCGTCGGCCTTGCGCTCGATCGCATTCACACGGCAGGGCAGCTTCTTCACCTGCATGTCGCCGACGCCCGCCACTTCGCGGATATCGATTTCCAGATCCGAACACGCCGTTGCGCAGCAGAAGAGCGCCATGCCGCGGGTTTTTTCCTCGTTCGACAAAGCCGACGACGAGTGCGCGCGCTGCTCGACCTGGCCGTTGACCACGGCGCCTTTGCATGAACCGCACGCGCCGTTCTTGCAGCCATACGGCAGACCGATGCCTTGACGCAAGGCGGCGTTCAGGACCGGCTCGTCCTGTTCTACCTGAAACTGCCGGCCGCTTTGCCGGAGCGTGACGTTAAATGCCATAGAGTGTTCGAAGTCGAAAAGTCGGTAATCGTTAACGGATACAGGGATAGTCGGATAGTCGGATAGTCGGGGTCGCCCGGTGCCCGCAGCGCTTGACGGCTACAATGCGTGCACCATGAAAGCGACACGAAACTTCCGCCGACCGCGCGTGTTGATCGTAGGTTGCGGCGATGTCGGCATGCGCTGCCTGCCCCTGCTTCTGCCGCGCGCCCACGTCTTCGCATTGACCAGCCACGCCGGGCGCAGCGCCGAATTGCGTGCCGCAGGCGTCTCGCCGCTGGTCGGCGATCTCGACGAACGCCGCAGCCTGAAACGGCTCGCGGGCCTCGCGCCCACGGTGCTGCATCTTGCGCCGCCGCAGAAAACCGGCGACGACGACCGCCGCACCCGCGCGTTGCTTGCTACCCTGGCTAAGCGCCGCGATCATGCGATGCCTCGCTCGCGTGGGGCAAGTGGGGCACGCGCCGCTATCGCGCCGGTCGGGCGCTTGCGCCGCACGCGCGCTTCATGGGCACAAGCACGGACACAAGCGGAACCAGCCAATATTGTACCCGACGGCCTTCGCCGCGCCGCCGCTTCGCGCGCGCCGCTGCGCTTCGTTTATGCGAGCACGACGGGCGTCTACGGCGATTGTGGCGGTGCGTGGATCGACGAGACGCATGTCACCGCGCCGGCCAATGCGCGCGCGAAACGTCGCGTGTCGGCCGAGCAGCAATTGCGACGCGCGACCGCTCGCGGCGCTGTTGTCGCGAGCGTTGCGCGGATTCCGGGCATCTATGCGGCCAACCGCCTGCCGCTTGCGCGGCTTGAAAAAGGCACGCCTGCGCTCGCCGATGCCGACGACGTCTACACGAACCACATTCATGCGGACGACCTCGCCGCCATTCTCGTGCGCCTCGCGACTCATGGCCGGCCGGCGCGCGTCATTCACGCGTCCGACGACTCGTCGCTGAAAATGGGCGAGTACTTCGATCTCGTCGCCGATACGTTCGGTTTGGCACGCGCGCCGCGCATCACGCGAGCGCAAGCCGAAGAGCAGATCGAGCCCACCTTGCTGTCGTTCATGCGTGAGTCGAGACGGCTCATCAATCGCCGCCTGAAAGAAGAACTGGGCGTGCGCTTGCGTTATCCGAGCGTCGAGGATTTTTTGCGCGAAGCGGCGGGCGTGCCGAGCGCATGAGAGAAGGCGCGATGGAAGGCATGACGGAAGGCATGAAGCATGACTGGACGCAAGGTATGAGCGGCACGTCGCCGCCGTGCCGCGAAAACAACTACGACGCGGTAGCAGAACGCGCTGTGCTGTATATCGCGCCGGCATGCTTTACAAAGCGCAGCCGCGCAGGCCACGCAGTACGGCGCGTCTCGTCCGTCAGGTCAGCGCCGGCAGTGCCTCCAGCAGCACGAAACACAGCATTGCGCCGATCAGCGCACCGATCAGATTCGGATGGTATCTGTGCCGCAGCCGCATAGCGACCAGCAGCCCGCCGATCATCAGCAAGCCCAGGCACACAAACGTCACCATTACGTGCGAGTTCATGATTCCGTTGTGGACAATCATCGCCCCTCCTTGAACTCTTTGTAGTCATTGTTTAGACGAGTATAGAGGGAGCAATGACGAAGAGCATGCTGCGACGCAGCGTCAAACGCATGCCACGTCGCTCGAGTGTATGCCCGCGAACATTTATGTTCCGTTCTATTCAGAGGGTTACGCGGACCGTACCGGTTTACCCGCTCCGTAAAAGTCCGAGTTCGGTTTCATCGAGCCATTGCCATGCGCCCGGTGCGAGCGTCGAGGGCAATATGAGTCCGCCGATCCGTTCGCGATGCAGCGCTTCACAACGGTTGCCGGCCGCCGCGATCATCCGCTTGACCTGGTGATACTTGCCTTCCATCACCGTGAGCGCCAACGCGTGCTCGCCGCGCGCATGAGCTTCGACCGCCGCGACCGGCTTCGACTCGCCGTGCAGCAGCACGCCATTGCGCAGCGCACTCAGTTGCGCGTCGTCGAGCGGATGACGGGTCGTCGCGATGTACACCTTCGGCACCTTGCGTTTCGGCGACGTGAACAGATGGACGAACTTGCCGTCGTCGGAGAGAAGCAGGAGGCCGGTCGTGTCCTGGTCGAGCCGGCCCACGCATTGCACGCCGCGCCCGGCGAACTGCGGCGGCAGCAGACTGAACACGCTCAAGTGATGCTGCGGATCGCGCGAGCACTCGTAGCCGGCCGGCTTGTTGAGCAGCAGATAGGCGCGTTCGCGATACGGCCACACCACGCCGTCGACGCTGAACGAGAACGATGGGTCGTCGGTAGGTAAGTCGGCGTCGGGGTCGGTGCACACCGTGCCGCCGATGCTCACCCGCGCGTCGCCGATCAGCGCGCGACACTGCCGGCGCGAGCCGAAGCCCTGGGTAAAGAGAATGCTTTCGAGATTCATGGCGAGCGAAGAATAACACCGCAAGAAGCGAGGCGTCCCGCGGCGAGATCGCGGCCACGATGATGGCTCCTATTCCGTTGCCGGAGCCATCGATGCAAGCCACGTCGTCTTCATCCAGTGTCCGTTTGCCGGCCGCTTTCCAGCGGCTCGCGTGGTCCAATCTCGTCGCACAATCCGCCGAACAGATCAGCCTCGCGGCCGCGCCGCTGGTTGCTGTCTTCGCGCTCGGCGCCGACGCACGCGGCACGGGTCTTCTACAGACAGCACAGACGTTGCCCTTCCTGTTGCTGTCGATTCCCCTTGGCGTGTGGGCCGACCGCCGCTCGCGCCGCACGTTGATGGCGCTCGCCGAAAGCGTGCGTGTCGTCGCCATGCTGTGTGTGCTGCTGCTTCTGATGACGCATGCGTTGGATCTGCCGTTACTCGCCGCGCTCGGCTTCATTGCCGCGACCGGTACGGTTGCCTATAACGTTGCGGCGCCTTCGCTCGTGCCGTCGATCGTCTCGCGCGAAGCGTACGCCAGCGCGAACGGCCGCCTGGAACTTGCACGCAGCGTCGCGTATTCGGCGGGACCGGCGCTTGGCGGCCTGCTTGTCGGCTGGATCGGCGCGGGCTGGGCATACGGCTGCGCGGCCGCGCTGTCGGCGCTCACCGTGGGCTTGCTCGCGGGACTGCACGAACCGCCTCGCGCGGCAGCGCCCGCACGTCACTTCATGCTGGAGTTGCGCGAGGGCACGCGCTTCGTGGTGCGCGACGCGCTGCTGCTTCCCATGCTCGCGACGGCCGTGTTTTTCAACCTCGGTTTCTTCGTGCTGCAAGCGGTGTATGTGCCGTACGCGGTGCATCGGTTGGCGCTGAGCGCATCGGCGGTAGGTATCACACTTGGCGCGTATGGCGTCGGCATGGTGTGCGGCGCACTGGCCGCGCCCGCCATCGCGCGACGCCTCGCGTTCGGGCGCGTGCTGCTGATCGGGCCATCGTGCGGCTTGCTGGCCTCGCTGGTGATGGTGGGGACGCTCGTTGCGCCGTCGTTCTGGCTTGCGCTGCTCAGTTTCTTCCTGCTAGGCGCCGGACCGATCCTGTGGGTGGTCGGCTCGACTACGCTGCGTCAGGCCATTACGCCGCAACGGATGATGGGCCGCGTCTCCGCGCTGAACAGCACGGCCACCTACGGCGCGCGACCTGCGGGCGCACTGCTCGGCGCGGTAATCAGCGCGCGCTGGAACATGGACGCCTGTCTCGTCGCCGCCGCAGCGGCCTTTCTCGTGCAGGCGTCGATCATCGCGATGTCGCCCGCGGCGCGGCTCGCACGCATTCCCGAAGAACGCGCCACGGCTTGCTGAAGATCAACCTCAGCGCATCACGAGCGCCAGGGCAAACCCTGGAAAATGAAAATGAATTTTTTCTCGGACGATTTCCATGTAAATATACTTTCATGCATTCCGCTTACGTCCCGAGGCAACTGGCCTTCGCTGAGAACTACCGCGCTTATTGCGCCTACCGCGTTGTTTCGCCCGCATGATTCATCAACCGTCCGTTGCATCCAGTCCGGCCGAGCAGGCCATCGCCGCGCGCATCGAGGCGGCCATGCCTACGCTTACGCCCATTCATCGGCGGATGGGCGAGTACGTGCTGGCGAATCTGTTTCGCGCGGCCACCATGCGGATCGACGAACTGGCGAGCGTGGTGGGCGCATCTGTGGCGACGGCGAACCGCTTTGCCCGCGCGCTCGGGTTCGACGGCTATCCGCAGTTTCGCGAGGCGCTCGTGCGCGGCTTCGAGGCGACGCTCGCTCCGGTCGAGCGACTGCGCAGCGCGCAGGAGTCGCTCGCTGCGGGCGACGACGTCGTGGACGCGTCGCTCGAACAGGCGGCCAACAATCTGCACCTGACACGCACGGCGATCGATACCGCCGCTGCCGAGACCGCGGTCGAAGCGATCCTTGCCGCGCGGCGCGTCTTCGTGCTGGGCGCGGGGACGAGCGCGTTCCTCGCCGGGCTGATGGAGCACGGCCTGATGGCGTATCACGACAACGTCCAATCGCTCGCGTTCATCGGCGGACCGTCGCATGCGGCGCGGCGTCTGTTCAATTGCGGCAAGGGCGACCTGGTCATCGGCATAGCCTTCCCGCGTTATGTCGACGACACCATCGAACTCGCGCGCCGTGCGGCCACTCGGGGCGCACGCGTGCTAGCGCTGACCGACGGCCCGCGCTCGCCGCTCGCACAGTTCGCCGACCTTTCGTTATACGTGCGCTCCGAACGCCGGCTCGCGGCGAATGCGGATGCTGCCGTGCTGGCCGTAATCGAAGCGCTATGCGACGCAGTCGCTTACCGCGCGAAGCGTTCGGTGAAGGCGGCCGCCGAAGTCACCGAGTTCGTGTTGCCGTGGCTCACTGATCCGCTGTCCGCATCCTCGAGTGCGGCGGGCGTTGCCGCGCGCGAACCGGCGCGCACGGCGCGTACTGAGCGTACGGTAGGGCGCGCGAAGGCGGGCGCAGCGCTTGAAGCCCCGCTTGAGGCCGCAGCCGTGACCACCGTTGCAAGCGCAATTGCAAAACCCCGCACCACCCACGCAAAACCCAAGCTCAAACGATGAACACCAACGCAGTCATTGCCATTCATGGTGGCGCGGGCACGATCCTGCGCGCGTCGCTGTCGGCCGGCGCTGAGGCTGAGTATCACGCGGCCTTGCACGCAGCGCTTGCTGCCGGCCAGCGTGTACTCGCAGACGGCGGTAGCGCACTCGACGCGGTCAGCGTAGCCGTGCGACTGCTCGAAGACTGTCCACTTTTCAACGCCGGCCGAGGCGCGGTCTACACGGCGGCCGGCACGCATGAACTCGACGCGGCGATCATGGACGGCAGCACGCTCGAAGCCGGCGCGATCTGCTGCGTGAAGCGCGTGCGCAATCCGATTATGGCGGCGCGCCGCGTGCTCGAGTGCAGCGAGCATGTGCTGTTCACCGGCGAAGGCGCGGAAAGCTTCGCGGCCGCGCAAGGACTCGAATTCGTCGAGCCGGAATACTTCGATACCGAAGCGCGTCATCGTCAATGGCTGCTCGCGCGAGATCAGCAACGCGCGATGCTCGATCACGACGGCGCGACGCTCGCGGCTTCATCGCCGGCTACCGACAGGAACGATCCCACGCCGCACGAGCCGATTGATCCGAACCGCAAATTCGGCACTGTCGGCGCGGTCGCGCTCGATCAGGACGGCCACGTGGCGGCGGCCACATCGACGGGCGGCGTCACCAACAAACAGATCGGACGCGTGGGCGATACGCCGCTAATCGGCGCGGGCTGCTATGCAGACGACGCGACCTGCGCGGTCTCGACCACGGGCTCGGGCGAAATGTTCATGCGCATGGTCGCGGCTTACGACGTCGCCGCCCAAATGGCCTACCGCAAAGTGACGTTGCAGGAAGCCGCGGATGATGTGGTGATGAACCGTCTGCCGAAGATCGACGGTCGCGGCGGTCTGATCGCCGTCGACGCACGCGGCAACATCGCGCTGCCGTTCAATACCGAGGGCATGTACCGCGGTTTCGCGCGTCTTGGCGAAGCGCCGGTGACCGCGATCTACCGTTAGCTCGTTACCCTGAACATTGTTGAACACCCGCTAGCGCGTTCGAATTCAAAGGAACCATCGTGCCGACTTCATCGCACACCGCCAGCCCGATTATTGGAAACTTGCCGCCGCAACGCGTGCTCGCTGTCGACAACCTGTCGGTCGCGTTTCGCAGCGGCGAGACGACGTTCAACGCGGTGCGCAATCTGTCGTTGACGGTCGAGCGCGGCGAAACGCTCGCGATAGTCGGCGAATCGGGTTCCGGCAAATCGGTGACATCGCTCGCGTTGATGCGGCTGATCGAGCACGGCGGTGGGCGCCTTGCCGGCGGCAGCATCGCATTCCGGCGCCGCGACGGCAGCGTGCTCGACCTCGCGAAAGCGTCGTCCGGCACAATGCGTTCGATTCGCGGCGCCGACATCGCGATGATTTTTCAGGAGCCGATGACCTCGCTCAATCCGGTGTTCACGGTTGGCGATCAGATCAGCGAGGCGATCTCGCTGCATCAGGGCAAGAGCCGCTCGGCGGCCTTCGCCGAAACGCTGCGACTGCTCGAACTCGTGCGGATTCCCGAGGCGCGGCGCGTGGCGGCGCGTTTTCCGCATCAATTGTCGGGCGGCATGCGCCAGCGCGTGATGATCGCGATGGCGCTCTCGTGCAAGCCCGCCTTGCTGATCGCCGACGAACCCACGACAGCGCTCGACGTGACCATTCAGGCGCAGATCCTGCAACTGATTCGCGGCTTGCAGGACGAGATGAACATGGGCGTGATTTTCATCACGCACGACATGGGTGTGGTTGCGGAAGTCGCGGACCGTGTGCTCGTGATGTATCGCGGCGAAAAAGTGGAAGAGGGCGCGTCGGATGCTCTCTTCGCGGCGCCGTCGCATCCTTATACGAAAGCGCTGCTCGCCGCCGTGCCGCGTTTGGGCGCGATGCAAGGCACCGATCAGCCGGCGAAATTTCCGATCCTGACGGTCGAGCAGGCTGGCACGAGCGGCGCCGATGAAGCCGTGCGCCCCGCAGCTGCCGTCGCGAGGGAAGCGCAACCGCATATTGACGAAAGCACACCGCCCATTCTGCGCGTGCGCGATCTGGTCACGCGCTTTCCGGTCAGGACGGGGCTCTTCGGCCGCCTGACGGGCCGTGTGCATGCGGTCGAAAAAGTCAGTTTCGATCTGCGGCCCGGCGAAACGCTCGCGCTGGTTGGCGAGTCGGGCTGCGGCAAGTCGACCACAGGCCGCTCGCTGTTGCGGCTGGTCGAAAGCCAGAGCGGGTCGATCGAATTTAACGGCAAGGAAATCAGTTCGCTGACGGGCCCTGCGTTGCAGGCACTGCGTCGCGACATCCAGTTTATTTTTCAGGACCCGTTTGCGTCGCTCAATCCGCGGCTGACGGTCGGCTTCTCGATCATGGAGCCGCTGCTCGTGCATGGCGTCGCGCAAGGGGCCGAGGCGCAGGCGCGCGTCGCATGGCTGCTCGAAAAAGTGGGCTTGCCACCCGAAGCCGCGCGCCGTTATCCGCATGAATTTTCCGGCGGCCAGCGGCAGCGCATCGCGATTGCGCGGGCGCTTGCGTTGAACCCGAAAGTCGTGATCGCCGATGAATCCGTTTCCGCGCTCGATGTCTCCGTGCAGGCGCAGATCGTCAATCTGATGCTCGATTTGCAGCGTGAGCTCGGCGTTGCCTATCTGTTCATTTCGCACGACATGGCCGTGGTCGAGCGCGTCAGTCACCGAGTCGCGGTGATGTACCTCGGCCAGATCGTCGAGATCGGTCCGCGCCGCGCGGTGTTCGAAGCGCCGCAGCATCCGTACACGAGAAAGCTGATGGGTGCGGTGCCCGTTGCCGATCCCGCCCGGCGTCACGCGAAGCGCATGCTCGCCGCCGATGAAATTCCGAGCCCCATCCGCTCATTGAACGATGAACCGGCGGTGGCGCCGCTCGTCGCCGTGGGACCGGGCCACTTCGTCGCACAGCATCGCGTTGGCGGCGCGTATTGAACCGCGACGAGAGCAGCAAGCCAGGCGCGTAACGCAAGCAACAAGCGATACAAACTCGGCGCAAAGCTGACGCAAACCCTACGCAACAACGCAAAGCAAATCGTCTCGCAGCAACTTAAACCATTTTATTTCGCAGCCTGGAGCCAACTCATGAACCTGCTGGTCCCGTCTTCTACGTTTCGTGTGCGCGCGCTGATCAGCGGCGGCGCGGTAATGTTCGCGATGCTCGCGGGCAATGTGGCGCACGCGGAAACAACCGCGGTGATGGCCGTCGCCTCCACCTTCACCACGCTGGATCCGTACGATGCCAACGACACGCTCTCGCAAGCTGTCGCGAAGTCGTTCTATCAAGGGCTTTTCGGCTTCGACAAGGACATGAAGCTCGTCAACGTGCTGGCCGATAGCTACGAAGCGAGCCCGGACGCGCGCGTCTACACGTTCAAGCTGCGTCACGGCGTGAAGTTCCAGGACGGCACCGACTTCAACGCCGCCGCAGTCAAAGCGAACTTCGACCGCGTGACGGATCCGGCGAACAAGCTGAAGCGCTACAACATGTTCAACCGCATCGAGAAGACCGAAGTGGTCGATCCGTACACGGTGAAGATCACGCTGAAGGCGCCGTTCTCGGCATTCGTCAACGTGCTCGCGCATCCGTCGGCGGTGATGATTTCGCCGGACGCGCTGAAGAAATACGGCAAGGATATTGCATTCCATCCGGTCGGCACCGGTCCGTTCGAATTCGTGAAGTGGGACCCGGCGGGCGATCTGACAGTGAAGAAGTTTGCCGGCTACTGGAAGAAGGGCTACCCGAAGATCGACGCGATCGACTGGAAGCCGGTGGTCGACAACAACACGCGCGCCGCATTGATGCGCACCGGCGAGGCGGACTTCGCGTTCCAGGTGCCGTTCGAGCAGGCCGCGCAATTGCAGTCGAGCCCGAAGGTCGACCTCATCGCATCGCCGTCGATCATTCAGCGTTATATCAGCCTGAACATGAACCAGAAGCCCTTCGACAATCCGAAGGTGCGTGAGGCTTTGAACTACGCGGTCAACAAGGAAGCGCTCACGAAGGTCGTATTCTCGGGTTACGCCACGCCCGCGGACGGCGTGGTGCCGCAAGGCGTCGACTACGCAGTGAAGCTCGGTCCCTGGCCGTACGATCCGGCGAAGGCCCGCGCGTTGCTGAAGGAAGCGGGCTATCCGAACGGCTTCGAAACCACGCTGTGGTCCGCGTATAACTACTCGACCGCGCAGAAGGTCATTCAGTTCGTGCAGCAGCAACTGGCGCAAGTCGGCATCAAGGCGCAGGTCGAGGCGCTGGAGGCGGGTCAGCGCGTCGCGAAGGTGGAGAGCGCGCAGGACGCGGCTACTGCGCCGGTGCGTATGTATTACGCGGGTTGGTCGTCGTCGACGGGCGAAGCCGACTGGGCGATCACGCCGCTTCTCGCGTCGGTCTCGTTCCCGCCGAAGATGGTCAACACCGCGTACTACAAGAACGATACCGTCGACGGAGATCTGAAGCAGGCGCTCGAAACCACCGATCGTACGAAGAAGGCCGCGCTCTACACCGACGCGCAGAAACGCATCTGGGCCGACGCGCCGTGGATTTTCCTCGTCAAGGAAAAGGTCGTGTATGCGCGCAGCAAGCGCCTGTCGGGTGCTTATGTCGCGCCGGACGGTTCGTTCAATTTCGACGAAATCGCGATCAAGTAATGAGCCGCGCGCCATGTCCTGCGTGTTGCTCCACGAACATGTGGGACATGGCGCTCGCGTTGCTGCCGTACATGAAACCTCGTTGCCCGCATCATTGCCGGATTGAGCTTGAATGCTGAACTTCATCGTCAAACGCCTCTTTGGCCTGCTGCCGACGCTCTTCATCGTCGCGGTGCTGGTCTTTCTGTTCGTGCATCTGCTGCCGGGCGACCCGGCGCGGCTTGCCGCCGGTCCCGATGCCGACGAAGCGACCGTCGCACTGGTGCGCGCCGACCTCGGACTCGACAGGCCGATGCCGCAGCAGTTCGCGCACTTCTTCGTGAAGATCGCGCACGGCGATTTCGGCACGTCCACCCGCAGCAAGCGGCCCGTTAGCGAGGAGATCGGCGAGCGCTTCATGCCGACGCTGCTGCTCACGCTAGCGAGCATGGTGTGGGCGGTCGTGCTCGGCATGGGCATCGGCATCGTGTCGGCGGTGTGGCGCAACCGCTGGCCGGACCGGCTCGGCATGACGCTCGCGGTGTCGGGCATTTCGTTTCCCGCGTTCGCGCTCGGCATGCTGCTGATGGAAATTTTCTCGGTGAAGCTCGGTTGGCTGCCGATTGTCGGCGACGGCTCGTGGCAGAGCTACATCCTTCCGTCGCTCACGCTCGGCGCGGCCGTCGCTGCGGTAATGGCGCGCTTCACGCGGGCATCGTTCGTCGAAGTGATGAACGAAGACTTCGTGCGCACCGCGCGTGCGAAGGGCGTGCCCGAGCGGCTCGTGATCGTCAAACACTGTCTGCGCAACGCCATGATCCCCGTCGTCACGATGATGGGTCTTCAATTCGGCTTCCTGCTCGGCGGCTCGATCGTGGTCGAGGTGGTGTTCAACTGGCCGGGCCTCGGGCGCCTGCTGGTGGATGCGGTGTCGATGCGAGACTATCCGGTGATTCAGGCCGAGGTGCTGTTGTTCTCGCTCGAATTCATCGTCATCAATCTGGTCGTGGACGTGATGTACGCCGTGATCAATCCGACTATCCGTTTCAAGTGAGGTCCGCATGAGCACGACAGCCACCGAGCCGGATGCGGCCAGATCATCCGGCGCCGAGCGCGCGATCCGCACGCCGTGGAGTGAGTTCTGGCGCAAGTTTCGCAAGCAGCACGTGGCGCTCGCCGCCGGCATTTTCGTGCTGCTGCTGGTTGCGGTCGCGATTGCCGCGCCGCATATCGTGCCCTACGATCCGGAAAATTTCTTCGACTACGACGCGCTGAACGCAGGGCCGTCTGCCGCCCACTGGTTCGGCGTCGATTCATTGGGCCGCGATATTTTCAGCCGCATTCTCGTGGGCTCGCGTATTTCACTCGAAGCCGGCTTTCTGTCGGTTGCGATCGGCGCGGTGATCGGCACGTTCTTCGGGCTGCTCGCAGGCTATTACGAAGGATGGTGGGATCGCATCACAATGCGCGTGGCCGACGTGCTGTTCGCGTTTCCCGGCATTCTGCTCGCAATCGGCGTGGTGGCGATTCTCGGCAACGGCATGATCAATGTGATCTGCGCGGTGGCGATTTTCAGCATTCCTGCGTTCGCGCGGCTCGTGCGCGGCAATACGCTGATGCTCAAGCAACTCACGTATATCGAAGCGGCGCGCAGTATCGGCGCGTCGGATTGGACGATCATCGTGCGTCATATTTTGCCGGGCACGATCTCGTCGGTGGTCGTGTACTTCACGATGCGTATCGGCACGTCGATCATCACCGCCGCGAGTCTGTCGTTTCTCGGACTCGGCGCGCAACCGCCGACGCCCGAGTGGGGCGCGATGCTCAACGAAGCGCGCGCGGATATGGTCACCGCTCCGCACATCGCGCTGTTCCCGAGCCTCGCCATTTTCCTGACGGTGCTCGCGTTCAACCTGCTCGGCGACGGTTTGCGCGATGCGCTTGATCCGAAGCTCGACCGCCCATGAGTTCCGCACAGTTGCCGCAGTCGCAAAGCTTGCCAGGTTCACAAAACGCGCCGCATATCGGCGAGTTGCCGAGCGGCCCGCTGGGTACGATTGCGGATGTACAGGGCGTCACCGTCGGGCACTGCACGCTCGCTGAAGGCGCGATACAAACCGGCGTGACCGTGATTCGCCCGCATGCGGGCGACCCGTTTCTGGACAAGGTGCCGGCGGCGTCGTCGGTGATCAACGGCTTCGGCAAGAGCGTCGGGCTCGTGCAGATAGAAGAGCTCGGCACCCTCGAAACGCCGATTGCGTTGACCAATACGTTTAGTGTGCCTGCTGTGGCGCAGGCGCAGATTCGCGCGCCCATTAACGCTAATCCGCGCATTGGACGCGAGTGGCCGACCGTCAATCCGCTCGTGTTCGAATGCAATGACGGATACCTGAACGATGTTCAGGCGTTGGCCATCAGCGAGCAGCATTTCAACGAAGCCTACGGGGCTGCAAATACAAGCGTCGCGAGCGGGTCGGTCGGAGCAGGGCGCGGCATGTCGTGCTTCGATCTGAAGGGCGGCATCGGCAGTGCTTCGCGCGTCGTGGAAATCGCGGGCCGCGCTTACACGGTTGGGGCGCTTGTGCTTGCGAACTTTGGCCGTTTGCCGATGCTGATGGTCGACGGCACTCCGCTTGGGCGCATGCTTGCTCAGCGCGCGGCGACAGCGAGCGCAGAACCGGCGGCAAATATCACGAAGCCCGAGCAAGGCTCGATCATCATGATCGTCGCCACAGACGCACCGCTCGACGCGCGCCAACTCAAGCGCCTGTCGTTGCGCGCGGCCGCGGGTCTTGCCCGCACGGGTTCAGTCTATGGCCACGGCAGCGGCGACATTGCGCTCGCGTTTTCGACGGCCTACACAGTCCCGCATTCTGCCGCATTCATTTCGTTGCCGCCTCTGCTTGCCGATCAACACATGGACGCGCTTTTTCGCGCGTGCGCCGACAGCGTCGAGCAGGCGATTCTCGATGCCTTGTGGAGCGCGGAATCCGTGAGCGGCCGCGAAGGGCATCGACGGCTATCACTGCACGAGAGCGTTCCCGACCTCGCGCATTTACTGAAGAAAACGTGCTGATGAAAGTCCTTATTTCCGCCGACATCGAAGGCATTGCGGGCGTGTTTCACCCAGAGCAAACGCGCTCGGGCAACGGCGAATATGAAGCCGCGCGCCGCTGGATGACGCTCGAAGCCAACGCGGCTATTGCAGGCGCGTTCGCTGGCGGCGCGACGCAAGTGTGGGTCAACGATTCGCACGGCGGCTTTCGCAATCTGCTGCCCGATCTGCTCGACCCACGCGCCCAGGTCGTGCTCGGCAAACCGCGCACGCTCGGCATGATGGCCGGTCTCGAATACGGCGCGGCGCTCGTCTTCATGATCGGCTATCACGCAATGTCGCAAACGCGTGGCATTCTCGCGCATACCATCAACAGCTTCGCGTTCGCGCGCGTTTCATTGAATGGCGCCGAGGTGGGGGAGGCAGGGTTGTATGGCACGCTGGCGGAAGACTACGGGGCACAGGTCGCGCTTTTGTCCGGCGATGACGTATTCGCCGAGGAAACCGCGCCGCGCTTTCCGGGCGCGCGCTTTGTCGTGACGAAGAGCGCGACCGGACACGCGAGCGGCGTCACGCAATCGCCGGCAAGCGCTCGCGCGGCCATCGAAAGCGCTGCGCGTGAGGTGGTGCAGCAGCATCTTGCAAACGGTCATCCGCCGCAAGCGACGCGCGCCGCGGTAAAACCTGTCGAGTGCGAATTGCGCGTCCAGACGAGCGCGCTCGCCGACCTGTTCTGCCAATGGCCGACGGTCACGCGTGTCGATGCGGTTACGCTGCGCTTTAGCGCGGCGTCGGCTGAACATGCGGTGCGCATGCTGAACTGTTTATCCGCGATGTCGTTCATGCTGCGTTAGCCTTACCGTTGTCTCATGGTGAACGCTGACGGTGGCGCGCGCGCCTTACGCGATGCCTTGAGTCAACGGATTGGCCTCGTGTCGGTCACGCTCGATAACTGTAGGCGATCGCTATGCGGTGCGTTTATGACGAGCGTATCGCAGCGCGTTGCCAAAAGCGTCGGGGGCCGGGTATCCAGGCAGCGATCCCAACGCATTAACGACTGCGTGCAGCTACAGTTGATTGGCATAGCGAACGCGCCGCGAGCAATTAGCGGCGCGCAGCAGCAGCCCGGCTACTGCTGCCGGCTCAACTCTCGCGCGGCGCGGTCGATCACGTCCGCAATCGCGCCCGCATGCGACACCGGCGCCAGATGGCTCGATGCAATGGGCACGATCTTGGCGCCCATCCGCTCGGCCATGAATCTCTCGATATCCGGCGACACCGCGCGGTCTTTCGTCGTCAGCACATACCACGACGGCTTCTCTTTCCACGCCACCTGACTCACCGTTTCGCCGAAAGCTTTGGCGGCGATCGGCACTTGCGCCGCGGACAGCACGCGCGTCAGATTCTCGGGGACGTCGGCGGCGAAATCGGCGTGGTACTTGCCGCGGTCGAGCCACAGAAAACCGCTCGCATCCTTGACGATGCCTTGACCCGCCGGCATCGGCGCAGCGCGCTTCATCAGGTCCATCGTCGACTCGTGTAAATCCGGCGCAATCGCCGCCACATACACGAGGCCGGCGACGTTCGGCGCATTCGCGCCGGCTTCGGTGATCACGACGCCGCCCCACGAGTGCCCGACGAGCATCGTCGGACCTTGCTGGCGAGCAAGCACGCGGCGTGTCGCGGCGACGTCGTCGGCGAGCGAGGTCAGCGGGTTTTGCACCGAACTCACGCGGTAGCCCTTCTGTTGAAGTTTCGCGACGACGCCGTTCCAGCTGGAGCCGTCGACGAACGCGCCGTGAACCAGTACGACGTTGCGCACCGGGCCAGATATCGGCGCAATGGCGGGCTGCGCGGCAGCCGCTTTAGAGGGCGGCGCGGTGGCCGCAGCGGAATCTGGAGAAGGCGCTGCGGCTGGGCTCGCCTGGGTGGCCGGCGGGGCGGCGGTATCGGCAGGCTCCGCGGCGGGTTCGGGCGTGGGCACGGCGGCCGGCGCGGCAGTCGCTGCGGGCTCTGGCGCCGGATTCGGCGTGACGTTCTGCGCGAATGCGGCGGGGCCCCCAAAACAGAGAGACAGGACAGCGGCGCAAAGCAGGCGTTTGGGCGACATGTTGAATCTCCAGAAGCGGAAAACCCGACTACGGCAACATACCGAAGCCGCACAGCAGTGACAATCACTATCCTCGCACCTCGGTGCGGCGCAGAACGAAGGGCGGGTTGGTACCAGTATTTGGGTAATATCGGCCGAGGTAAAATTTCAGGTTCTGCCGGGGCGGACCACAAGTCCGGTCGGGTGATCGACATCCATACACTGGGGCGCAATTTGGACAATGCACTACAGCAAGACGGCCTGAAGCGCGGGCTCAAGAATCGCCATATCCAGCTCATTGCATTGGGCGGCGCGATCGGCACCGGCCTCTTTCTTGGCTCGGCGAGCGTGTTGCAGGCCGCGGGCCCCTCGATGATTCTCGGCTATGCCATCGGCGGCATCATCGCGTTCATGATCATGCGGCAGTTAGGCGAAATGGTTGCGCAGGAACCGGTGGCCGGCTCGTTTAGCCACTTCGCGTACAAGTATTGGGGCGACTTTCCCGGTTTCCTGTCGGGCTGGAACTACTGGGTGCTATACGTGCTCGTCAGCATGGCCGAATTGACGGCGGTCGGCACCTACGTCCACTACTGGTGGCCGGGCGTGCCGACGTGGGTTTCGGCGCTCGTCTGCTTCGCGGGAATCAACGCGATCAACCTGGCGAACGTGAAAGCCTACGGCGAGACCGAATTCTGGTTTGCGATCATCAAGGTCGTGGCAGTGATTGGCATGATCCTGTTCGGCGGTTATCTGCTCGTTAGCGGTCATGGCGGTCCGCAAGCATCGATCAGCAATCTGTGGAGTCATGGCGGATTCTTCCCGCATGGGTTTCATGGGCTCTTCACGATGCTCGCGGTCATCATGTTTTCGTTCGGCGGACTGGAACTGATCGGCATCACGGCGGCCGAGGCGGACGAGCCGCAAAAGAGCATTCCGAAGGCAGTGAACCAGGTCATCTACCGGATTCTGATTTTTTACATCTGCTCGCTCGCGGTGCTGCTGTCGCTGTATCCGTGGAACCAGGTCGCGGCCGGCGGCAGCCCGTTCGTGATGATCTTCTCGCAGATCGGTTCGACGCTGACCGCCAACGTTCTCAATGTGGTGGTGCTGACTGCGGCGCTATCGGTGTACAACAGCGGCGTCTATGCGAATAGCCGCATGCTCTATGGCCTCGCGGAACAGGGCAATGCCCCGCGCGCGCTGATGAAGGTCGACCGGCGCGGCGTGCCGTATATGGCGATCGGTCTGTCGGCGCTGGCCACGTTCACCTGTGTGATCGTCAACTATCTGATTCCCGCCGAAGCGCTCGGCCTGCTGATGGCGCTCGTCGTCGCCGCGCTCGTGTTGAACTGGGCGTTGATCAGCTTGACGCATCTGAAGTCGCGCCGGGCGATGGTCGCGGCGGGCGAGACGCTCGTCTTCAAGTCGTTCTGGTTTCCCGTCAGCAACTGGATCTGTCTCGCGTTCATGGCGCTGATCCTCGTGATTCTCGCGATGACGCCGGGCCTGTCGGTTTCCGTGTGGCTCGTGCCGCTCTGGCTTGCGGTGATGTGGGCGGGTTATGCGTTCAAGCGTCGTCGCGCGGCGGCGCATGGGACGGCGCGGGTGGTGGGGCGCTAGGGTGGGATTGCGCCGCGCAGACAGTTCGCGCGGCCCGCGTGCGATGGTCTGTTTGGCAGTGCGTTAGGCAGTGTGTGGACGATTCGTTTCCTCCACGCGGCGTCGCACGAGACCGAGACGACTCGCTTTCGCGACGCGGCTTCGCGCGAGATCGCGACGGTAGACTTCCCGACGTGGCCGGCACGAATTGGAGACGACAGGCTCCTGGAGACGGCCGGGTTCCGCGATGCGGCCACGCGACACCGGCGTGAGCCGCCGCCAAAAAGCAAAAACCCGCGAAGCGTTTGGCTTGCGCGGGTTTGCGATACATCTTGCGGCTGACTACATAAGTGTTTGGTGCCCAGGGCCGGAATCGAACCGGCACGCCTTGCGGCGGGGGATTTTGAGTCCCCTGCGTCTACCAATTTCACCACCTGGGCAGGTCTTGCGGCGCGCGCATTTAAAGCTGGTGCGCGGCGAAGACGCAGATTATGGCCGAAAATTCGACGACGGGCAAGCCGGTTGCAGCCGCCGTCGGCCATGCCGTCAAACGGTGCGGGAAAATCGTTCGAGCGTCTGCTGGCCAAGATAGCGGTCGAACACCATTGCGATGTTCCGCACGAGCATGCGCCCAGCCGTCCGAACTTCGAGCTTGCGGTTGGTCAGCGACACGAGGCCATCCTGCTCGAAGCCGCGCAAGCGTTCGAGTTCGGGCTCGAACGTATCGGCGAAGCGGATGCCGTACATGGCTTCGAATTCATTGAAGCGCAATTCCAGATTGCACATTAGCTGTGTGATGACATCGCGGCGCAGACGATCGTCGGCAGTCAGGCGTATGCCGCGCGTGATCGCGAGCTTGCCTGCGCCGATTGCCGCGCCGTATGTGGGCAGGTCTTTCGCGTTTTGCGCGTAGACGTCGCCGACCTTGCCGATCGACGACGCGCCAAAGCCGATCAGGTCGCATTCCGCGCGCGTGCTGTAGCCCTGGAAGTTGCGATGCAAGGTCCGCTGTTCCTGCGCGCGCGCGAGCTCATCGGTAGGCAGCGCGAAGTGATCCATGCCGATGTAGACGTAGCCTGCAGCCGTCAGACGCTCGACCACCCGTTGCAAAATTGCGAGCCGCGTTGCAGGTGAGGGCAACGTGGCGGCGTCCATCTGACGTTGCATCTTGAAGAGCTGCGGCATGTGCGCATATGCGAACACCGAGAGGCGATCGGGCGCAAGTTCGATCATCGTATCGAGCGTACGAGTGAAGCTCTCCACCGTTTGATGCGGTAGCCCGTAGATCAGATCGACGCCAATCGAGTGGAAGCCCGTATGCCGCGCGGCCTGCATGACCGAGGCGGTCATATCGAGCGGCTGAATGCGGTTGATGGCCTGCTGCACGAGCGGATCGAAATCCTGCACACCGAGACTCAGGCGATTGAAGCCCAGCTTGCGCAGATGCGCGATGGTCTCGGGCGATGCTTCGCGCGGATCGACTTCGATCGAATATTCGGCCTGGTCGTCGGGTAACAAGCTGAAGTGCTCGCGGGCCGCGTCCATCAGTTCCGCCATTTCGTCGTGCGACATGAACGTCGGCGTGCCGCCGCCCAGATGCAATTGCGACACCGGTCGATGCGTATCGAAACATGCTGCCTGCAAGGCCATTTCGCGCTTCAGGTATTCGAGATAGGGACGCGCATGAGCGCGGTTCTTGGTCGCGACCTTGTTGCAGCCGCAGTAGAAGCAAACCGTGTCGCAGAACGGGATGTGGAAGTACAGCGAGAGGTCGGTGGCCGACGCGCCGGGGTCGGCTGCGGCACGAAGATAATCGGCGGACTGGAAGTCGTCGCGGAACTGAAGGGCAGTGGGATAGGACGTATAGCGTGGGCCGTTCGCGCTGTACTTGGCGAGCAGGTCGGGGCGAAACAGCGAATTGACGGTGGTCATGAGGGGCTCATTATTGGATGGCCACCTCGGAAGAGGCGGAGCCCGGCTGCTTCCGCAATGATGAATGAAGAGCGCGGGCGCCTCTGGCGCGTGGCCTTGGAGTCCGGTCGAGTTTACGTGACCGGCCATGCGCCGGATTGTGTAAAAAGGTCGCACGCGGCACGGTGGCACAATGCGGGTCTGGCGCTCGCGCGCTTCTCTTCGAATTCAGGAAAACGTGTCGTGAATGATGTGCGCAATCGCGTTACGAAACGCGAGTCTCCGTTCGATGTGGCCGATCATGCGTGCCGCCCCGATTGCGGCGCGTGCTGTATCGCGCCGTCGATTTCGAGTCCGATTCCAGGCATGCCGAACGGTAAGCCTGCGGGCGTGCGTTGCGTGCAACTCGGCGACGATTTGCGCTGCGCGATCTTCGGTAGACCTGAGCGGCCGGCGTGCTGCTCGGGGCTGCAACCGCAGATGGAAATGTGTGGGGCGAATCGGGGGGAAGCGCTTGCATGGCTTGCGCGGCTCGAGGTGCAGACTCAGCCGGGAGTTGGGCAATCAGGCTGAGTGAGGCGAGGCGCCGCTTTTTGGTTGGGAGGTTGCAGGGCCGGGGTATGTGCGGAAGCGCTATGGTCGGTCGGCAGCTTTGGATGGATCGGAGTGAGCGCTAAAGCGCCAAGTCCGGTTGACAGCTTTGCATGGGACCAGAGTAAGCGCTAAAGCGCTAACTCTGGTCGACCGCTTTGCATGGGACCAGAGTAAGCGCTAAAGCGCTAACTCTGGTCGACACAGGAGAACCATATGACTCGACTCGTCGCGCCGGCAAGGCGCTGTTTTCTACTCGCCGCGCTGGCAGGCGCCAGCGCGCTTGGCATCGTTTCGCTCGCGGCGTGCGCCACATCGACCTTCCCGTTCATTCCGTCGCACTACACGTTCTCGCAGCAGCAGGTGCAGGACGCCGTGCAGCGCAAATTTCCTTATCAGCGCACCGTCTCGCAAGTGTTCGACGTCGCGCTGAGCCATCCGGTGGTCGGCTTGCTGCCGGACGCGAACCGTATCTCCGTGAAGCTCGATGCCCACCTCGCGAGCCCCTTCATGCCGCAGCCGGTCGACGGCGTCTTCACGCTGTCGAGCGAACTTGCATACGACGCCGCAAGCAAATCCGTCGTGCTGAAATCGCCGAACGTAGACAACGTCAGCGTGAACGGCCAGGCGCAGGCCTACACGCAACAGATCAACGCCGCCGCAGCCGTGCTCGCCACGCAGCTGCTCAGCAATTACCCGATCTACACGTTCAAGCCGGAACAACTGCAATTTGCCGGAGTGAATTACGAACCCGGTACAATCACCATCCTTACAAACGGTATACGCGTTCAAATCGTCGAGAAATGACGCTGCGCGCGGCCGGCAGGGCCGCGCGTCGTCGTGCCGGTCGTGCCAGTTCCGACAACCGACAATCTATAGCGATGAGGGGCACGGATGGACTGGTTATTGGCTTGCAAGGTGCTGATTCTGGGCATCGTCGAAGGCTTGACGGAGTTTTTGCCGGTGTCGAGCACGGGGCATCTGATCGTCGCGGGGAGTCTGCTCAACTTCACCGACGAACATGCGAAGACCTTCGACGTGGTGATTCAGCTCGGCGCGATTCTCGCCGTGTGCTGGGAGTTTCGCCGTCGCATCGGCAGCGTGGTAACCGGCCTGCCAAGCCGTCCGGAAGCGCGGCGCTTTGCGTTCAATGTGGTCATCGCGACCATTCCAGCGGTCGTGCTCGGACTGTTGCTAGAGAAGACCATCAAGGCGGCTCTGTTTTCGCCGGTGCCCGTGGCGTTCGCACTGGTAACCGGCGGCGTTGTCATTCTGTGGGCCGAAGCACGCCAGCGCGGGCAAGGTGGAGAAGGCGGCCGCGCCAAGGTCGCGCGTGTGCACGACGTGGACGACATGACCCCGATGGACGCGCTGAAAGTCGGTCTCGCCCAATGTTTCGCGCTAATTCCAGGCACGTCGCGCTCTGGCTCGACGATCATCGGCGGGATGCTGTTTGGTCTCGACCGGCGCGTGGCCACGGAGTTTTCCTTTTTCCTCGCGATTCCGATCATGTTCGGCGCGACCGCGTACGAGTTGTACAAGGACTGGCATCTGTTGTCCGTCGACGCGCTCGGCGTTTTCGCTCTGGGCTTCGTGGCGGCGTTCGTCAGCGCCTTTTTCTGCGTGCGCTGGCTGCTTCGCTATATTGCCGGCCACGATTTCACCGCGTTCGCGTGGTATCGCATCGGCTTCGGATTGCTGATTCTGCTGGTCGGCTATAGCGGTGCGCTGAGCTGGACGGATTAAGCCCCACGCTGTTTCTCGTCGGCAATTAAAAAGGTCCGCCCACTCGCGTTGTGGCGGACCTTTTTGTTTTTCGCGACCGATGTTGCGGGCCACGTCGCGGCCGATCTTGCGGCAGCGAGCGCGGTTGCAGTTATGCGACGCCGCGTTTGCGGAACACCAGATCCCACACGCCGTGGCCAAGCCGCAGGCCGCGTCGCTCGAACTTCGTCACCGGGCGATAATCGGGGCGAGGCGCATAGCCGTCGACGGTGTTTTGCAACGCCGGCTCCGCGCTCAGCACTTCGAGCATCTGCTCGGCGTAGTTCTGCCAGTCGGTCGCGCAATGCAGATAGGCGCCGGGCTTCAGGCGCGATGCGAGCAGCGCGACGAATTTCGGCTGAATCAGGCGGCGCTTGTGATGACGTGCCTTGTGCCACGGGTCCGGAAAGAAAATGTGCACACCGTCGAGACTGTCCGGCGCGATCATCTGTTCGAGCACTTCGACGGCATCGTGCTGAATGATGCGAATGTTGGTCAGCCCGTGCTCGCCCATCAGCTTCAGCAATGCGCCGACGCCCGGCTCGTGCACCTCGACACCTAGAAAGTCGTCACCGGGACGATGCGAGGCGATCTCGGCGGTGGTCGCGCCCATGCCGAAGCCGATCTCGAGCACGCGTGGCGCTTCACGGCCGAAGACGCTGTTCCAGTCCGGCTGTTGCGGCGCGAACGGCACGACAAAGCGCGGACCGAGTTCGTCCATCGCGCGGCGTTGGCCGGTAGACACACGGCCGGCACGCGTGACGAAGCTGCGGATGCGGCGCCGGTGCAAGCCTTCCTCATGCGGCGCGGCGTCGCCGGCGGGGAGAGCGTCTGTTTCGCCGGAGGGCGTCGGAAGTTCGTCGGGCAAGCCGACGTCGTTTGGATCGTGGATCATGGTCGATGCTGCTACATGGGTGAAGGCTTCGCGGCTCGCGCGGCGCATCCTGGCGCTTGCACGTAACGACGCGGCGCGGACCGCGTTGCGCGCGTCGGCTCGCATAGTGCCGGCGCTTTGCGATTGGTTGCTGCGCGCGCCAGCCGCCGCTATAAAAAAGCCGCCTTCGTCGAGGCGGCTCATGCTTGATTTCTGCTGGAAGGCTCAGCAGTAAAGTGGAGCGGGCGTTGCAAGTGCGCGTAAGGTAGCACAACGCGAAAGGGTGCGTCCAGACAGGGCGCGCTTCACCGCATCCGCACGCGTGGCAACATTACATTTCAATAACGATGATTGCGTTTATATGTTTTAATCGTTCACCTGGCCTGATTCCTTTCCAACGATTAATTCACGCGAATATCCGTTATGAGTAAGCACGCACACACGCACCGCGAAGCAAAAGCAGCGAAGACCGGCTGGAGCGCAATTGAGCCGACCCATGTTCCGGCTACCTCCACGAATGCGCTTCGCGAAGCAATGTCGATTGAAGGTGTTCCCCTGACTCAATTCAACGATCTGCTATGGCTGATGGCGCAGGAGTCGGGCGGTGCGGTGAATCTGCGCAATCCGAAGTCCGGTGCGCGTGGGCTCTTTCAATTGCTGCCGTCGCAATATGAATTGAATCCGGGTGACGTCAAGTCATTCGGCCGTGCAGTGGAAGAATGCCGCGGCGGTATTCGATATATTCTTGGCCGTTATCACAATGCCGCGTCCGCGCGGTTGGCGTGGAAAGCCAATCAGTGGATTTGATGTCTTTGGCAATGCTTGCCGCGCGTTATTCAATCGCAGTGCGGTGAGGGCAGATGCATTCTGCGAGGTGTCTAGGCGATCGCCTGGCTGTTCGTCAGGTGATCGCTGGAAAGATAAGCGGAAAGTTGTCTGGAGCGGGCGATGGGAATCGAACCCACGGCTCTAGCTTGGGAAGCTAGGGTATTACCATTATACGACGCCCGCAGAGCGCGCTATTTTACTCGCGAAAGGGCAGCGAGCGCAAATTGCGCCGCCGCCTTTCCTTACGCCGCGTCAAGCGCGGCCGCATCGTGCGGCGTTACCGACAGAATCAGATCACGAAGTAAGTGAGCTGAACGGCGGCGCGCGTGACCACCATCAGCAGCACTTGCACGATCACAAACAGAAGAATCGGCGAAAGGTCGATGCCGCCCAGGTGCGGCACCACACGCCGCAGCGGATTCAAAAACGGTGCGGTCAACTGGTACAGAATCGGCATGGCCGGCGAGCGTGGATTGAGCCACGACAGCAGCGCCATCAGGATCGTCATCCAGATAATCAGATTCAGCGCCCACTTGATCAGGGTGAGCACGGCGACGATCAACAGCGTCGGCACCAGCGTGAGCGGATCAGCGCCAGTCAGCACCACCATCAGCACGACGTAGACGATTGCGGCGATCAGTGCCGCGACCAGACTTGCCCAGTCGACGTTGCGCGTGCTCGGCAGAATGCGCCGCAACGGCAGCACGATCCAGTTCGTCGCTTGCAGCACGGCGTTCGTGACCGGGTTGTACGGCGGCATGCGCACGACTTGCAGCCAGGCGCGCAGCAGCAACGCCGCGCCGAACAACGTGAAGACGGTATTGAGCAGAAAACGGGCGATATCGCCAAACATCGTGTGTCCTTATGCTTCTGATGGCAGCCGCTGAACGGCTTGGGCGCCGGCGCTTCTGGTCTGGCGCACCGGCGGTTTCTTTATGTTGCACCCGCCGCTGATGCGGCCGTATGCATTGCGAGTTGCCTGATGCGGGCGGCGTGATGCAAGCAGTCGCAGCCCGGCAGCGCCGCCCCGATCGGCGTCAACTGCCGGTAATCACACGGAAACCTTGATTTCGCTGATGAGGATGGCGCCGTTGCCGCCGTCGGTGTAGTTCGGAATGTCGGCGAGCAGTCGCTCGGATGCCGGCTTGAAGACCTTATAGAAGTCATCCGTGCTATCGAACAGGAAGTGACCTGCCGCCACGTACGGCGGCGGCGTGCCCGGCGGGCCCGCATTGATGCCCACGTCGACGGACCAGCCCTTCAGCGACGAGCCGAACAGCTGCGCCGCGAGCGGCATGTGCGTGGCGCAGTAATAGCCCACGTCGAAGTGGCCGTTTTCCCGGTACGGATAGAGGATGCTGACCTTGATCATTGTGCGTTCTCGTCTGTTGGTCCCGAAGCGAGGCGCCGGCGGATTGCGCGCGGCGCCGGACGTCACATTATCACGGCTTACTTGACGCTTGCACCTGCTGCCGCCTGATTCAGTGAGCGGCTCAACGATTGCTCCACTGCGTCGGCGATGCCGGCGATTGCCTCAGGCGGCGCGGCGCGGCGTTGCGCCAGCGCGACGGCGCGCCGCGACAGCAAGCCGTAGAGCGCAGCGTGATCGCCGCCGAGGCTCTCGAACAGCGCCAACTGCTTCTGCACGACCCCGGTGTCGCCCCGCGATACCGGCCCGGCGAGCGCGTTAGGCAGGCCTTTCTCGCGCGCAGTTTCGATGGTGCCGGCGAGCATCGGCAAAAGCGCGCGCAGCGCTTCGTCCTCGGCGAAACCGAGCGTGCGCCACAGTGCGACGCATTCGGCAAGGCTGCATAGCGCGAAGCTCGCTGCATAGTGCGCGGCGCCGTGGTACAGCATCCGGCTGCCCGGTGGGATCGACAACGGATGGCAGCGCAGCGCGACGGCCAGCGCGGTCAGCGTGTCCTTCAAGGCGCCGTCGGCCTCGATCGTCACGGAGCAGCCGGCGATACGTTCCAGGTCGACGAGCTCGCCGCTGAATAGGTACAGCGGGTGAAAGCCCCCGATCGACGCGCCCTGGTCGCGCGCGGGCACAAGCATTTCGACCGGCGACGCGCCGCTGCAATGCACGAGCGCCTTGCCGTGGGCTGCGTCGGTGCCGAAGCGCAGTGTGTGCGCTGACGTACCGATGCTGTCGTCTGGAACGGCTAAAAAGACAACGTCGGCGCTGTCGACGATTTTCTGAGGATCGTCGAGCGCGACGCATTCGGGAATTTGACTGGCGAGCCGGCTGGCGGAAGCCGGCGTGCGGCTCGCCACTGCCGTCACCGGGTAGCCGGCGCGGGAGAAACCGAGCGCGAGGCATCGCGCGAGCCGGCCTGCGCCGATAAAGCCTAGGCGCGGCAGAGTGGAAGACGGGGGCATGTCAACGTGCTCCGGACGGGGCTTGGACAGGAAAGCAGCAGTATCGCGCATCGGCCGGCGCATGGCGCAACTCACGCGACAGTCGTCAGATGAGTTTGCAGGCGATATGACGCTTGCGGTCGGTCATGGGGCCGCGCTCGCCCCGCAGGCTTAAAAAGTGCTCACAATTTCCGCATGGCCGTTCAGCCGTGGCTGTTTTATGAGTACTCGCTTCGCAATTTCGCTATCGAATTCGGGGAGGTTACGATGAACATTTTTTCTTACCGGAAGCACTTGCGGTTTCTGACGCACGCGCAGCGGCGTCGCTGGTGGGATCAGAAGAAGCGTTTGAGCCCGCGCGTGCGGATCAGCGCCGCGTACGTGCCGCCCAACGTTTCGCGCGAATTTGCATATGTGAAAGTCGGCTGATCGACGCTGTCTTTCGGATGAGAAAATGCCCGGCCTGCGCGCCGGGCATTTTTATTTGGGCTGTTGCTTTGCGCTGTCAGCATTGAAGCTAATTTGTAATTAAAGATTACCGACGCTGCGTTCCTTGAACTCGCAGAGGCCCTATTGCATTGCGTTACGCGCGGCGAACTGGCGCAATCGCCTGATTCTGCAAGAGGTTCGCGCTCCGACGGCAACGCTGTCAGCGGGCCACCTGCGCAAATCCTTTTCGCCTTTTGCAATTTGCAACAAATGCGAACAGCGTTGCGCGGACTTTTTAGATAGATTGATCTCGTAGCATGCAACGCATGCGAAGTCGGCGACCTTCGTGGGCCGCGCCAGGAGAACAAAAGTGAAAAAGATCGTTCCGTTTGTCGTTGCCGCCGCACTCGGCGTGGGGCTTGCCTCCGCCGCGCAGGCGCATGTTTCTGTCGGTATCGGTATCGGGGTACCGGTCGCGCCGGCTTACCCGGTCTATGCCGCGCCGCCGCCGGTGTACTATCCGCCGCCGCCGCCCGTCGTATACGCGCCGCCTGTGGTCTACGCGCCGCCGCCGGTTGTCGTCGGTGGCTATTATGGGTATGGCCGTCCGTATTATCGCCACGGCTACTACCGCGGTGGCTATGGCTATGGCCACGGGTACTATCGGCGCTGACCCTCAGCAGGTAGCTGCGGTAGTTCCTGCACAGATTCGCAGTGTGAACGGCGTAACGCCGGCTTGATCGCCGCGTTACGCCGTTTTCTTTTTGCTGCGTCGTGAGGCCGTGCCGACGTTCCAAAGCGTTGGCGAAGCTGGGAGAATGGCAGTCTTGCCACCGCTCTGGAGAACTACGCCGATGCAGCCGATGCAGCCACTCGCCGCTCCCACTTTCGACGACGTACTCGACGCCGCCGCGCGCCTCGACGGTGTCGCTCACCGCACCTCTGTATTGACCTCGAGCACGTTCAACGAGCGCACCGGTGCGTCTGTGTTCTTCAAATGCGAGAACTTTCAGCGGATGGGCGCCTTCAAGTTTCGCGGCGCCTATAACGCGGTCTCGCATTTCGACGCCGAGCAGCGCAAGGCCGGCGTGCTGACCTACTCGTCCGGCAACCATGCGCAGGCCATCGCGCTGTCGGCGCGCCTCGCCGGCATCCGCGCGACGATCATCATGCCGCACGACGCACCGGCGGCCAAAGTCGCCGCCACCAAGGGCTACGGCGGCGAAGTCATTACCTACGACCGCTACAAGGAAAACCGCGAAGAAATCGGCCGAAGGCTCGCCGAAGAGCGCGGCATGACGCTGATTCCGCCGTACGATCATCCGCATGTGATCGCAGGGCAGGGCACGGCGGTGAAGGAACTGATCGACGAAACGGGGCCGCTCGACATGCTGTTTGTGTGCCTCGGCGGCGGCGGGCTGATTGGCGGCAGCGCGTTGTCGGCGGCGGCGTTGAGTCCTGAGTGCGCCGTCATCGGCATTGAGCCGCAAGCGGGCAATGACGGCCAGCAGTCTCTTGCGCGCGGCGAGATCGTGCATATCGACGCGCCGCGCACCATCGCCGATGGCGCGGCCTCGACACATCTGGGCGACTACACGTTTGCGATCATCCGCAAGCTGGTTGCGCGGATCGAAACCGTCACCGACGAGCAGTTGATCGAGACCATGCGCTTTTTCGCGCAGCGCATGAAGATCGTCGTCGAACCGACCGGTTGCCTCGCGGCGGCGGCCGTGCTGAACGGCGTCATCCCCGTGAAGGGCAAGCGCGTGGGCGTGGTGGTGAGCGGCGGCAACGTCGATCTGCACAAACTCGCGCAGTACCTGGCGTGATCGCTTTCCGGTGCGAAACCGGCTAGACGTGTTCGGAGACGGCCCGCGCCGGTCATGGTGCGGGCCGTTTTTTGTTAGCTCGCCGTTTGCATAATCGGCGAGCGCTGCGCGGTTTGCAGAATCAGATCGCGATAACCGTTCACGATCACGCTGTATGAGAAGTAGGCGAACAGCAGCGCGGACAGCACGTGACACGCGCGCAGCAAGCCAGTGCCTGCGCGCTTGCGGCCGTGACTGCCGAGGCCGCAGATAAACACGGTCCAGCACAAGCCGCCAAGAAAGAAACCGCCGAGAAATACTGGCGCGGTCGTGGGGCTCGTCGCGCCGGCCTTGGCGATCAACGCGCCGCCCACCGCAGCGAACCAGAGAATCGCCGACGGCGACGATACCGCGAGCAACACTCCGCGCAGGAAGCCGCGCCACGCCGAAAGATGCGGCGAACTGGCGTCCGCCTCGCCGGCGACGGACGGCGCCGACGCGGGGAACATCGCTTCACGCGCCATTTTCCAGGTAAGAAACAGCAGGATGGCCGCGCCGCCGATCCACACCACCCAGCGCACCGACTCGAACTGCAACAGCGCAGCCATGCCGGCGAGCGCCAGCGCCGCATAAATCAGATCGCCGACGCATGAGCCAAGGCCGAGCCAGAAGCCCGGTTTGAATCCGTGCGACAGTGCCAGCGAAATCATCGCGACGTTTACGAGGCCGATGTCCAGGCACAACGACAAAGACAGGAAAAACCCGTCCGACATCATCGAAAAGGCATGCATCCGCGCGACTGCTCCATCTGTTTGTTATTGGGTCATGCGCTCGGCGCGCTCACAGGCCCAGTTCGTTCCACACACTGTCGATTCGCTGCTTGACCGCGGCGTCCATCTCGATCGGCCGGCCCCATTCGCGATCGGTTTCGCCCGGCCACTTGTTGGTCGCGTCGAGTCCCATTTTCGAACCGAGTCCCGCGACCGGCGACGCGAAGTCCAGGTAGTCGATCGGCGTACGATCGACGAGCACCGTATCGCGCGTCGGGTCGACGCGCGTGGTAATCGCCCAGATCACTTCTTTCCAGTCGCGGATATTGACGTCTTCGTCGACGACAACGATGAACTTCGTATACATGAACTGCCGCAGGAAGCTCCAGACGCCGAACATCACGCGTTTCGCGTGGCCTGGGTAGCTCTTCTTCATCTGCACGATGGCCATGCGGTAGCTGCAGCCTTCGGGCGGCAGATAGAAGTCGGTGATCTCGGTGAACTGCTTCTGCAGCAGCGGCACGAACACTTCGTTGAGCGCAACTCCGAGCACGGCCGGTTCGTCGGGCGGCTTCCCGGTGTACGTAGAGTGGTAGATCGCGTCGCGGCGCATGGTGATGCGCTCGACCGTGAACACGGGGAACCACTCCTGTTCGTTGTAGTAGCCGGTATGGTCGCCATAAGGGCCTTCGAGCGCATGCTCATAGGCGGCCGAGGCGCCCTTGGCGGGCCGCGGCGGCGCGCCCGCCGGAGCAGGCGAGGGCGTGCCTTGCTGTGGATAGATGAAGCCTTCGAGCACGATTTCGGCGCGCGCGGGCACCTGCAAACCGTCGACGCCCGGCGTAATGCATTTGGCCAACTCCGTCCGCCCGCCGCGCAGCAAGCCGGCGAACTGGTATTCGGAGAGCGTGTCGGGCACCGGCGTCACCGCGCCGAGGATGGTTGCCGGGTCCGCGCCGAGCACGACCGCCACCGGATACGGCTGACCCGGATTCTTCAGCGCGAACTCGCGGAAATCGAGCGCGCCGCCCCGATGCGCGAGCCAGCGCATGATCAGCTTGTTGCGTCCGATCAATTGCTGGCGATAGATGCCGAGGTTTTGTCGGCTCTTGTTCGGCCCTCTCGTGACGGTCAGGCCCCACGTGATCAGCGGGCCGGCGTCGCCCGGCCAGCAGGTCTGGATAGGCAGCTTTTCGAGGTCGACGTCATTGCCTTCCCACACGATTTCCTGGCAGGGCGGCGCGCTCACGGCTCGTGGCGCCATGTCCCACACGGCCTTTGCCAGCGAGAACAGTTTGCCCGCGTCTTTCAGCCCTTTTGGCGGCTCCGGTTCCTTCAACGCCGACAACAACCGGCCGACGTCGCGCAGAGAATCGAGCGCGGCGCCATCGCTTTCCCCGGCCTGGGCGTCGATACCCATGCCGAGCGCCACGCGGCGCGGTGTGCCAAACAGGTTGCCGAGCACCGGGAACGCATGCCGCTCCTGGTTTTCAAACAGCAACGCGGGACCGCCGGCCCGCAATACGCGGTCGCACAGTTCGGTCATTTCCAGGATTGGCGAGACCTTTTGCGGGACACGGCGCAGTTCTCCAATCGTCTCGAGACGGCCGATGAAGTCGCGCAAGTCTTTGTATTTCATCTGATGCAGTTCAGTGCCGCGAGCGGCGAGGGAGGGACGGCGCGACGGCAGGGGCGCCAGAACGATTGTCGATTTTACCTGCGTTGGCCAGCGCACGTAGATCGGCCGAACGGCTTAGGACGAATTGGTATCGCCAAAATGCCGAAAAAGCGCTCGGCGCGGCCTTTTGACGGCTCTCAATCGCGCTCCTTATTACAATTAGTTATACATTTTCCTGTTTATAGTGTTGACGATCTATAAAACCGTGCCCTAGAATCCGTCCACGTTGGTTGCAGGGCGTGAACCTTTTACCACTGCCCCCGGTCCCATTAGACGCAACGCGTCACCGCTTACCGAAGCCCTGCACGGTATTCGTCGGTCTTATCGATGTCCTCGCCAGCGCCAACTGACGCTGGTTTTTCGCGTGGGAGCCACCGCCCGCATGTTTTCGGCATGCCGCGGACCGCTTTTCAGGAAGGCTCCCCACAAACGGTATTTGCCGTTTTCCCGACGTCGCTGCTGCCCTAACCAGACAGAGCGCGCGATGTCTTGACTCTGCGAACGTGTGTTACCGCCTGTTCCTCGGGCGGAGTTCGCGGATCATGCAACATGGGAGATCTGAATGAACGCCTGGTTATCGTGGCGTCCCGACGAACGTATCGCGCAGGTTGTGCGCGGTGCAGTGCGTCGCGGAACGCAATTGAGTCATCACCTGTTCAGCATTGTGGGCGGCATTGCCGTCGTGCTGGCAATCGCGCTGTGGCTGATGCCAACGTGGCGCGGCACCCTTGCGGCCAAGCTGATGCCGGTTCTTTCCGCCGCCGTTCAAGCCGGCCCGGCGCGCCTGCTGCAAGGCAACCCGCTGCCCGCTTTCGGGCCGCCGGGGCGCACGTCGTCGGACGAAACGCTGTCAGCGAACTCGAACCCGAATAGCGCTGATGCAGCAAGCGGCGGCAATAGCGCGAGCGTGGGCGTCACCAATACCAGCTACGACGGCGCGTTCGACGGGTCCGGCTCGGCCGGCATGGGCATCGCGGCGCTCAACGGTCTCGATCCGCGCACCATGCAAAGCGTTTCCGCGTTGGCGCGGCTGATTCCGGCGCAACGGGTGTCCGCCGACGCACGCGACGATCGCGTGCTCGTATCGTCGCGCGAACAGGCTCTCGTTGCGTCGTACCTGGCCCGCCGCTACCGCGTCGCTCAGGAGCCCGTCAGTGAGCTCGTAAAGGCTGCTTTCGACACCGGCCGCGAAGTTGGTCTCGATCCGCTGCTGCTGCTGTCGGTGATGGCGATCGAATCCGGCTTCAACCCGTACGCCGAGAGCGGCGTGGGCGCCCAGGGCCTGATGCAGGTCATGTCGAAGGTCCATTCGGACAAGTTCCAGTATTTCGGCGGCGAAAGCGCGGCGCTCGAACCGCTTGCGAACATCAAGGTCGGTGCGCTGGTTCTGAAGGATTGCATCGCGCGCGGCGGTTCGCTGCCGGGTGGCTTGCGGCTCTACGTGGGCTCGACGTCGCAAGATGACGGCGGCTACGGCGCCAAGGTGATGGCCGAGCGCGCGCGTCTGCGCGACGTGGCGCGCGGCCGTAAGGTGCCGATCAATGCACCGCAGGCTCCGGTTATCACAGCATCGAATAACGCGTCGTCCTCTTCCACGTCGGCTGCTGCTAACAACAGCAACGGCAAGCGAGTGCAGGTCACGCTGGAAGGGAGCCATCCGTTGAGCGCTGCTGCACCGGGCAAGACGCCGGTTTCGGAGCAGGACGATGCGAGCGCGAATGCTCCTAGGCATGTGGCGTCGGCCGCGGAACTGGGCGCCTGAGTCGCTCATATAGCGAAATATTGACGGCCTGACGCGCGAGCGAACGGCACAAAAAAGGACACCTTCGCGGGTGTCCTTTTTTCGTTTCTGGGAGTTGCGTGAGTGACTGCGCGGTTGCAGCGGCTTAGCGGCGAGAATCTCCGTGTGGCTTGCGGGCAAGGCCTTCCCAGCGCACAAGTCGCTCACCAGGCGCTTGCTTGGTGCCCTTTGCTTGTGGTGCCCTTTACTACTACCCTCGGCCGAAAAGCCGCCCCAGGCGTTCCACCGCTTCCTCCAGCTTCGGATACGCCGTTGCATACGACAGCCGGATATATTGCTTCGGCGCGTGCGTGCCGAAATCCATGCCCGGTACGAGGACGACGCCCGCTTCGTGCAGCATCGCTTTCGTGAGGGCAGAACTGTCGCCAGCGGCGGGATGAGCGACGCTCCGGCAGTCGGCGTAGACGTAGAACGCGCCGTCCGGCATGACCGGCACGGTGAACCCCAACGATTCGAGCGCCGGCGCGATAAAGTCGCGGCGGCGTTTGAACTCGAGACGGCGCGCCTCGTACGTGGCGATGGTCTGCGGTTCGAAGCACGCGAGCGCCGCGTGCTGTGCAAGGGCCGACGCGCAGATGAAGAGGTTCTGCGCCAGTTTCTCGAACGCACTTACCATGCCGGGCGGCACGACCAGCCAGCCGAGGCGCCAGCCCGTCATGTTGAAATACTTCGAGAAGCTGTTGACCGTGATCACGTCCTCGCCGTACGACAGCGCCGATACGGGCTTCGCGCCATAGCTCAAGCCTTGATAAATTTCGTCGACGATCGTAAAGCCGCCACGCAAGCGCACCGCTTTGACAATGCGTTCGAGTTCCGCCGGCTCAATCGACGTACCCGTCGGGTTGGACGGCGATGCGAGCAGCACGCCACGCGTGCGCTCGTTCCAGAGCCGCTCGACGTCGGCGGCAGTCAACTGGAATTGCTCGGCAGGGCCGCTTGGCACCATCACGGGCTTGCCTTCGGCCGCAATCACGAAATGGCGGTTGCACGGATAGCACGGGTCGGGCATCAGCACTTCGTCGTCGCGATCCACCAATGCCGCGCACGCCAGCAGCAACGCCGCCGACGCGCCCGCAGTCACGACGATCCGCGCGGGATCAACATTGACGCCGTGGACCTCTGCGTAGTGCGCGGAAATCGCCTCCCGCAGTGCGTGCAGCCCGAGCGCGCTGGTGTATTGCGTGACGCCGCGACGCAGCGCGTTCGCTGCTGCCTCGATGACCGGTTCGGGCGCGGTGAAGTCGGGCTCGCCGATCCCCATGTGAATGATGTCGCGCCCATCGCGCTCGAGGAGCGCAGCCTCTTTCGCCAACTCCATCACGTAAAAAGGCTGGATGGAGTCGACGCGCGCGGCGAGCCGCATAAGAGGTTCGGTCACTGAGTTCATACGGTCAAATCCAGTTCAAAGCAGAAGCGGGACGGCGCCTTGCGCGTTCGTTCATGTGCGCGGCGGCGTCCTTACAAACGATGCGTTCCGTGCGTCCAGTGTTGCTGCTGTACTGCGACGATGCTGCGGCAGCGTTGCGCGAGCCGGCCGCGTGCTCGCGCCTAGCGCTTGCGAGCCGCTTCAGTTTCCGCGACGCGCAGTTTTGCCGCCAACTTGTCGAGTACGCCGTTTACGTACTTGTAGCCGTCGGCGCCGCCAAACGTCTTCGCGAGTTCCACGGCCTCGTTGATCACCACGCGATAAGGTATATCGACGTGATTCTTCAGCTCAAAGGCCGCGACGAGCAGCACCGCGCGTTCGACCGGCGAAAGCTGGTCGATCGGACGGTCCAGACACGGCGCGATATCGGCGGACAGAGCCTCCGAATCGCGGATCACGCCGTGCAGGATAGCGTCGAGATGCTCATGGTCCGCTTTGTCGAAGCCCTGCGCGCCGCGCAGTTGCGCGTCGATCTCACCGCCGGGCGAACCCGACAGCAGCCACTGATAAAGCCCCTGCGTGGCCAGTTCGCGGGAGCGTCGGCGTGCGCTTCTCATGCCTCTTCCTCTTCTTCGTCTTCTTCGTCGTCGCCGCCGAGCTGTTCGAGCGCGACCGCGAGGTTCGCCATTTCGACAGCCACACGCGCCGCGTCACGGCCCTTTTCGGTCATGCGAGCCACCGCTTGCTCGTCGTTCTCGGTGGTGAGCACGGCGTTCGCAACGGGGATGCCGAAGTCGAGGCCGATGCGCGTGATGCCGGCACCGCTTTCGTTCGAGACCAGTTCGAAGTGGTATGTTTCGCCGCGAATGACCGCGCCGAGCGCGATCAGCGCGTCGAACTGCGCGCTTTCTGCGAGCTTTTGCAGCGCCAGCGGGATTTCCAGCGCGCCGGGCACGGTGACGAGCAGCACGTCTTCGCCCGTCACGCCGAGGCGTTCGAGTTCTTCGATGCACGAGTCCGCGAGACCATTGCAGACGGGCTCGTTAAAACGCGCCTGCACGATGCCGATGCGCAGTCCGTCGCCGTCGAGGTTCGGTTGGTATTGTCCGATTTCCATGTGAATTCCGTAGTGTTTTGAGTGAGCGCGAGGCGCGTGAATGATCGGATCAGCCTTGTTGCGGAGCCTGCGCTGTGCTGCCCGGCATGGGTACGAAGCCGGTGACTTCGAGACCGTAACCCGACATGCTGCCCAGCTTGCGCGGGTTCGACAGCACCTGCATTTTGCCGACGCCTAGTTCGCGCAGAATCTGCGCGCCGATGCCATACGTCTTGAAGTCGACGGGCCGCCGTTTGAGCGCGTCTGCTTTTTCCTTCGAATCGAAGGCCTTGAATACGTCGATCAGATGCTCTTTCGAGTCGCCGCAATTGAGCAGCACGATCACGCCCAGTTCGCGTGAGGCGATGTCTTTCATGGCTGCGTCGAGCGTCCACGAATGAGTGGATTCGCCCACTTCGAGCAGGTCCAGCACCGAAAGCGGCTCATGCACGCGCACGGGCGTGTCTTCGTCCGGGTTCGGTGTGCCGCGCACGAGCGCAATGTGCGGCTGGCCGCTCGGCTGGTCCAGATACATGACCGCGCGAAAAGCGCCGTGCGCCGTTTGCATGGTGCGCTCGCAAATGCGCTCGACAATCGATTCCGTGCGGCTGCGATAGTGGATCAGATCCGCAATCGTGCCGACCTTCAGATGATGCTCTTTTGCGAACTCCATCAAGTCAGGCAGGCGTGCCATAGTGCCGTCGTCGTTGATGACTTCGCAGATCACCGCGGCCGGCGTGAGGCCTGCCAGCGCAGTGAAGTCGCAGCCTGCCTCCGTGTGACCGGCGCGCACCAGGACGCCGCCCGGCTGCGCCATGATCGGAAATACGTGGCCCGGCTGCACGATGTGCTCAGCCTTTGCGTCCGGGGCTACCGCTGCGGCGATCGTCCGGGCTCGGTCGGCGGCCGAAATGCCGGTGGTCACGCCCTCTGCGGCCTCGATGCTGACTGTGAACGCGGTTCCGTACTGCGTGCCGTTGCGGTAAGTCATGAGCGGCAGGTTGAGCAGCTTGCAGCGTTCCTGCGTGAGCGTCAGACAGATCAGGCCGCGGCCGTAGCGTGCCATGAAATTGATCGCTTCCGGCGTGACGAATTCGGCGGCGAGCACAAGGTCGCCCTCGTTTTCGCGATCTTCTTCGTCGACGAGGATCACCATCCGGCCGGCTTTGAGTTCGGCGATGATCTCTGGAGTAGAGGCGAGCGTCATGTTGGCGAGTTTTTCGGGAAAGCGCGTATTTTACGCCACGCGCGGTCCCAAGTCGCCTCCGCCGGATGGCATATGCCGTTTGGCCGACTGGCGATGCGCCATCCGTCGTTGCTATGCTCGGCAAAACGATAGACGCATGAACTGGCCGCAAGGGGCAAGGCGCCGCTGTGAGCGTATGCGTGGCCGACCGGCGCCGGTTGATGTCGTGGCCGTCGCAGGCGTTTTTGTCGAGTCTATTGCTGGCGTTTTGCTGGCGTTGTGGCTGGCTACTTCGGCGCGTTGAGCATGCGCTCAACGTAGCGCGCAATCAGATCGATTTCCAGATTTACCGGCGTGCCTTCGCGCAGATGCTTGAGCGCAGTCACTTCCACCGTGTGCGGAATCAGGTTGATTGAGAACTCGCAGCCGTCGTCGCGATCTTTAACCGAGTTGACGGTCAGACTCACGCCGTTGACAGTGATAGAGCCCTTGTACGCCAGATAGCGGCCGATCTCGCGCGGCGCCAGCACGCGCAGTTCGTGCGATTCGCCGACCGGTGCGAAATGGGTGATTTGGCCTAAGCCGTCCACATGACCGGAGACGATATGGCCGCCCAGCCGGTCGTGCGCGCGCAGCGCCTTTTCCAGATTGACTTCGCCCACTTCGCCGAGGCCCGCCGTGCAGTTCAGGCTTTCGCGCGACACGTCGACTTCGAAAGAATGGTCGGTTTTCGCGACCACGGTCATGCAAGCGCCTTGAACGGTGATGCTGTCGCCGAGCTGCACGTCGGCGAGATCGAGGCCGCCGGCTTCCACGGTCAGGCGCACGCCCGCGTCGCCGTTCGTGCCCAGAAGCTTGACTGACTCGATGCGGCCCACTGCCGCGACGATTCCTGTGAACATCGTACTAGTCCTTGATCAAAACTAAACGGGTTGGGCGGTGACGTCGGTCCCGGCTGCGGTTACGCCCGCCGGCACCAGGCGGGCGAGAATCCGCAGATCTTCGCCGATCCGCTCGACGTTATGGAAAGCGAGCTTGACGCGTCCCTCCAGTGTTTCGGGCGCGGTCAGGTTAAACATGCTCATCGAGTCGATGCCGAGCAGGCTCGGCGCGAGATAAACGAGCAGTTCGTCCACGCAGCCTTCGCGCAGCAGTGAGCCGTTCAGCTTGTAGCCGGCCTCCACATGAAGTTCGTTCACCTGGCGCTCGCCAAGCACCTTCAGCATCGCGGGAAGATCCACCTTGCCGGCCGCGTTGGCCAGTTGCACGATCTCAGCGCCGCGCTCGCGCAGTGCCTGCGCGCGGTCGCTATGTCGTTGATCGAGATTGCCGCAAAAGATCAGTGTGGGTGCACCGGCCAGAATTTGCGCGCGCGGCGAGACATCCAGCTGACTGTCGATCAACACGCGTTGCGGCTGGCGCGGTGTGTCGACGGCGCGCACCGTCATGCGCGGATCGTCTTCCTTGACGGTGCCGATGCCGGTCAGAATCGCCGATGCACGCGCACGCCACGCATGACCGTCCGCACGCGCCGCCTCGCCGGTAATCCACTGGCTGATGCCGGAGGGCAAGCCGGTGCGACCATCCAGCGAGGCTGCCACTTTCATGCGCACCCAGGGCCGGCCGCGTGTCATGCGCGACACGAAGCCGATGTTCAGTTCATGCGCCTCGTTCGCGAGCAGCCCGCAGCGCACTTCGATGCCGGCGTCGCGCAGCACCGCGAGGCCGCGTCCGGACACTTGCGGGTTCGGGTCTTCCATCGCGGCGACCACGCGCGCGACCTGTGCTTCGATCAGCGCGTTAGCGCACGGCGGCGTGCGGCCGAAGTGGCTGCACGGTTCGAGCGTCACGTAAGCGGTGGCGCCGCGCAGATCGTGACCGCGCGAGCGCGCGTCTTTCATCGCGCGGATTTCCGCATGGTCCTGGCCGGCCGGTTGCGTAAAACCTTCACCGATCACTTCGCCGTTTTTGACGAGCACGCAACCCACGCGCGGATTCGGGTCGGTCGTGTACATGCCGCGCTTGGCCAACGCAAGCGCGCGTTCCATATGGACGAAGTCGGTTTGCGAAAACATCGGTGTCTGGTTAAGTGCGGTGGCAGGGCGACGGCTGTTCCAGGTGTGCGCGCTCAGGCGGCGAGCGACGCGAACGCACCGCGCGCCGCTTCGATCGTGGCGTCGACGATGGCGTCGTCGTGAGCAATCGAAACGAAGCCGGCCTCATACGCCGACGGCGCGAAATAGACGCCTGCGTCGAGCATCTTGTGGAAGAACGCGTTAAAGCGCGGCACGTCGCTCTTCGTGACTTCGGCGAAGCTCGTCGGAACCGATCCGGTGAAGTACAGGCCGAACATGCCGCCGAGCGAGTCGGCCGAGAACGGCACATTCGCTTCGAGAGCGACCTGGGCGAGTCCTTGCGCGAGGCGTTTCGTGCGCGCGGCGAGCGTGTCGTAGAAGCCCGGCGTCTGAATGAGTTGCAGCGTCTTCAGGCCCGCGGCCACCGCAATCGGGTTGCCCGACAACGTTCCCGCCTGGTAGACGCCGCCAAGCGGCGCGAGGTGAGCCATGATGTCGCGCCGTCCGCCGAAGGCCGCTGCCGGCATGCCGCCGCCGATCACTTTGCCAAGACACGTCAGATCCGGCGCGATGCCGTAGACCTCTTGCGCACCGCCCAGCGCGACGCGAAAGCCGCACATCACTTCGTCGAAGATCAGCACGGAACCATATTCGGTGCATAGGCGCCGCAGCGCTTGCAAGAAGTCGGGCGTGGCGCGCGCGAGATTCATGTTGCCCGCAACCGGCTCGACGATCACCGAGGCGATTTCGTTGCCGAAGGCCTTGAACGCCTCCTCGAGCGCGGCGACGTTGTTGTATTCCAGAACCGTGGTGTGCTTCGCGATGTCGACCGGCACGCCCGCCGAGGTCGGATTGCCGAATGTCAGCAAGCCCGAGCCGGCTTTGACGAGCAGGCTGTCTGCATGGCCGTGATAGCAGCCTTCAAACTTGACGATGCGGCTGCGGTTCGTAAAGCCGCGTGCAAGGCGCAGCGCGCTCATGGTCGCTTCCGTGCCGCTCGACACCATCCGCACCTGTTCGATCGACGGCACGAGCTTACAGATTTCCTCGGCGATTTCGATTTCCGATTCGGTGGGCGCGCCGAACGAGAAGCCGTTGGCCAGCACGCGTTGCACTGCTTCGAGCACCTCCGGATGTACATGGCCGAGGATCATCGGTCCCCAGGAGCCGATGTAGTCGATGTAGCGCTGACCGTCGGCGTCCCAGAAATAAGCGCCTTGCGCACGTTCGATGAAGCGCGGCGTGCCGCCGACCGAGCGGAATGCGCGGACCGGCGAATTCACGCCGCCGGGAATGGTGCGCTGCGCGCGGTCGAAGAGGGTTTGATTGTTGGACATGGCTATGACTGAAATTGGGTTGCGCAGCGGCGCGCCTCGTCTACGGGCGGTTCGCGCGGCGCTGGGATAGTGGGGAAATTGTACCGGAGTCGGTGTGAAGAGGTTTTGCGGATGGGCGTGGCATTCGAGCGCTCTATCAGTGCTCGGGCGGGCGCTTCCTCACAGACTTCTTTACAGACGTCTTGCCAGGCGCTGTGCTGGCGGACGTTGCGTTTGCATGCGCCGTCGCTTTGGTAGAGCGCGTCGGGCCTGCCGGCGCGTCCAGCTTGGGTGGCTTGCGTTTGCCCGTGAGTTCAGCCCAGCGCTTTTCGAGCGCACCTTCCGCAATCGGTTTGATCACGGTGCCTGAACTCTGCGCGTCCCAGGTCTGCACCGAAAATGGATGCACGCGCAACGTGTCGCGGGGGATCACCACGCTCTCATGTGCATCGGCGAGCCAGTCGTACACGAAGTCGATGCATAGGCGGTAGCCGCGCTTTGTCGCTGGATCCGGGACCTCATAGGGCGCGCGCGTCACATAGCCTGAGCCGAAGATGCCTTTCGGCTCACTGGCGACGCGATGCAAAAACACGCGGTCGCCGGGCAGAATACTGCGTGCGAATCCGCAGCCCCAAACGTCGGCTACCGCGACGCCCGTCGCAACGCGTTTTGCGACGTCGGGCAACTCGGGCCACGGCCATTTCTTGGGGCTCCAGATCAGCAGGAAGGCAGTCATCGCAGCGTTGCACGGAAGATGTGAGGAAGGCGCGCCATCCGCGTTTTTCAGCGACGCCGAATGGTCCGAACGGTTCACGCGGCAGCTTAACCGATCAGCGACGCGCTTGCCGAAGCCTGGTCCGGTCTCATGCGACCGTTCCTGCTCGCTCGACGGGGCGGATGCTTTAAGCGTCGCGTACAATCGATGCGGTCAACTGCTGTTTTTCGTATCACCGCGCGCCGCTTCCCCGAGAGCGCGCGCTTCACCTGGATTCCCATGTCTCATGTCACCGGACGCCGGCCAGATGGTCGGCTGATTCTGTTGCTCGGTGCGCTTGCCGCATGCGGGCCGATTTCGATCGACATGTACCTGCCGAGCTTGCCCACCATCGCGCAGGCGTTTGCGATCGGAACCGGCGCCGCTCAAACCACGCTTACCAGTTTCATGTTCGGCTTCTCGATCGGCATGCTGCTCTATGGACCGCTGTCGGATACCTATGGCCGCCGGCCCGTGTTGCTGGGCGGCATCATCATGTATGCGCTCGCGAGCATTGTCTGCGCGCTGTCGCTTACGATCGGCGCGCTCGTCACGTTCCGCTTCGTGCAGGCGCTGGGGGCAGGCGCGGCATCCGTGCTCGCTCGCGCCATTGCGCGCGACGCCTACGGTCCGACCGACGCTGCACGCGTGCTGTCGATGCTTGCCATCGTCACGTCGATTGGGCCATTGCTCGCGCCGCTGATCGGCGGACAGTTGCTGCTGCTTGGCGGCTGGCGCGTCGTCTTTATTGCGTTGACGCTGTTCGGCACTGTGTGCGCGATAACCGCGTTTCTCAAGGTGCCGGAAACCTGGCCGCGCGAAAAGCGTGCGCACTCGGCGCTGCTCAAATCTTTCGCTGCATACGGGAGATTGTTGCGCGATCCAGTGGCCTGGGGACATATGCTGTGCGGCGGCATGGCATTCGCGTCGATGTTCGCGTACATCACCGCGACGCCGTTCGTCTACATCGAGTACTTCCATGTGTCGGCGCAGAATTACGGTTTTCTGTTCGCGCTGAACATCGTCGGCATCATGCTTGGCAACTTCATGAATACGCGGCTTGTCGGCCGGCTTGGGTCCTTGCCGATCATTTCGTTCGCGGCGACCGTGAGCTGCGTTGCGTCGCTATTCGTGTGCCTTGTCTCGTTGACCGGTTGGGGCGGGCTGTGGTCGATCGTAGCCGGCTTGTTCTTTGTGGTCGGCGTGGTGGGTCTGCTGTCCGCCAATTGCACGACCGATCTGATGCATCGCTATCCGATGAATGCGGGCGCGGCCGCTGCCGTGTTCGGCGCGGTGCAACTGGCGCTGGGCGCGTTGTCGAGTCTCGCGGTCGGATTGTGGCAGGACGGCTCGCCGAAGGGCATGGGCGTTGTGGTGGGCGTCGCGGGAACGCTCTGCTACGTCGGGCGAATTCTAGTCGTCAGATGGCATGGAACGAAGGCACCCGTCGCTGTGGTTTGAGGGCGGCAGTTCCTATTTGCGCGGGGAAGATGACCACTCTGGTCAAACGGTGGTGGACAGCCATTAACCGCCAGCATCCAATCGCAGGGCGTCCAACGGCTTGAGTTATTATCGCGGGTATTTTCCGGTAAGGTTCCTTACCAAATGACCCGACCGCGGCGTATCTGCGGGCGTAAAACAAAAAATTCCGCTTATCGTCGGCAGCGCTTCCAGAGCGAGCGCGGCGAGTAGCGCAGAAAAAAATCATGGCACAACTGGCAATCCCGATTACGATGCTTTCGATCTGGCCAATGGTGGCAATGATCGTCGTATGCGTTGTAGCGCTTTCTCCCCGGAAGTTATTTGCCTTCCTTGATTCCGCTCCTACTGTTCATGCGCACCGCTTGGAAAGCATTGACGGCCTGCGTGGATTTCTTTCAGTCGCTGTACTGTTTCATCACTTCTTGATGCACGGGTACGGCGCAAAGCATGGCGCACCGCTTACCGACCACTTCTACATGTACATTGGTCCATCAGGTGTTTCCATGTTTTTTATGATCACCGGGTACCTGTTCTGGAAGCGACTTCTTCTCAAGGGTGAATCGATTGATTGGCTCGAGTTGTATGTGAACCGAGCCTTCAGGATCTATCCGCTGTACCTCGTCTTAATCGTCGCCTATTTCTGCATTGCCTGGTCAAGGGTCGTTCCCAACTCACCGCTTTCTATAACCCAGCTCTGTGGAGAGCTAGCGCAGTGGTTTTCTTTTGGCTTGTTTGGAAAGCCACAGCCACTGTTCGGCCTTGAGGGCGCCACGGCAGCAGTCGGGCCAACCTGGAGCTTGCGATATGAATGGCTGTTTTACATTTCCCTCCCTCTACTAGCTGTTTTCGCCAGGAACAAACAGGCAGCCGCTATTACGGCGTCCGCATTGTTTCTTTTGCAAACGCTCAATGGGTTCATTGCGGAGCCGTACAGGTCGTTTCTCGCGCAGTTTTTGTGCGGAATGTTGACCGCTTCTATCCTGCGTGCGTTCCCGGCCATGCGAGGTGATGGGTTCCTCAAGTCAAGCTTCGCCGTGGTTTCGCTGGTAGGTGCCATAGTGCTTACCGATACGCCGTATTCGCCCAGCGGAACGTTGTTTCTCGGTGCTTCATTTTTCTTGATTGCCTCTGGCGCTTCGCTGTTTGGCTTGTTGAAAAGTCGCGGCGTAAAACGTCTTGGAAACATCAGCTACAGCGTCTACCTACTGCACAGTGCGGTCCTTACGATTTTGATGACCCGAATCGGCATTCTCACCTTCGCACTGTCGAGTGATGGCCATTTTTGGCTCACAGCCGGTCTGATGTTTTCATGCACCGTCCTGATTTCAGTGGTTACCTTTGCAGTAATAGAGCGCGGCGGCATAGCGATAGGTCGTCGCTTCACGGGTCGCCGGTTGAGTCGGCGCGAAGGGGACGACGCAGGGGCACAACAACTGGAAGTAATGCCGCTTACTGAGGCTCGCTTGGCCAAACCAGCGAACACACAGTCAAATCTGCTCTACTAACGGCGACTCGATATTCCTCCCATTGCTTGAGAGGGGACAGTTCGGCGTCAGTCGATCGGAAAGCAGTGAGACCCGTTGCGCAGGCGCGAGACAGGATGGATGTCGAAGGATTTTGGAACGCGACGCCGACAAGCTTACGACGTAGCCTGGCAAGTGCGTCTATCGGCAATGCCGGGCGTGACGTGAATTTCCCGGTAATGACTGGATGTTCGCTTTGGCGTCCAGGGTGGGTACAAACTGGCGGTGCGACCGTGCATTGTGTTTTGTTATCAACGAATCGGTTATGCGGCGCAAGCACCGGATTCGTGCGATCGACACGTTAGTCATGTGTGATTTTTTACCGCCCAGATGCGAGGTGCGCAGCATATGCAGGTTTGCAATCTCTGCAGCGTGGAGGTTTGGCGGTTCTTTGGCGGGTAGAAACGAAAACGGGCCGAGAGGCCCGTGTTCATTGAGGTATTGGCGGAGGCGGTGAGATTCGAACTCACGGAAGGATTGCTCCTTCGCCGGTTTTCAAGACCGGTGCCTTAAACCGCTCGGCCACACCTCCAAGCCCGCGATTGTATCTTATTCCCCCAAAGAACCAAACCGAGAGTGGCCCAGTCCATTGGTTGCACACGGAAGTGACAATGATAGGAACGTCTCCTGCGGGCATCCGCGCGGTAATTCCGCACTCGATGGCAAAAAGCTCCGTTCATCGGGCATGCGTGCGTCGGGTGATTTACGACGAACTCGCCGCGTTCGAAAGCCTTTCTAGTGGCGTGGTTGAAATCGAGGGGCAACTCTCCGACGAGGCGAGGACATGGGTCCACAGACTTGCTTGTAATGTTCATACGTTGGATTGCCCGAAAGGGTATCCCACGGAGATGAAAGAGCCGGTGGAATTCGATTACTACGCCACGGCTGACCGTCTCGAGCAGCGAGTGGATGTGGTTCGCGATATCCCATTGAAGGCGTCAATTGCGTTGGCACGTTGGGCGGAGTATGCGCACGTAGCATTGGCCACCCTCGACTCACTTGGAGTGGTGGGCGCCGTTGTGCGGCCAGCTTGTAGCGCGTTCCGCCGGTCCTACGCGTCGCGACGTATCGACATTGTGGTTCCGTGTCCGGCAACGGAGCTCGAAGCATTGCAAGCACAACTGCGCGCTGCACATCCTCGAGCAAATGAGATTCAGCCGTTGATTCGACTGCTCGCGAAAGACTTCATGCATGACGTTCGCGCCGCGCTCCTTGAGCGACCACAGATGAAGGCCGTAATCGAAAACATTGAAGTTCCGCCGGTAATTGAAAGGATGGCATCGACGCCGAACTGATACCCGCTTCATCGTCAAGGCAACTTCACGAGATCGAGCAGCGCTTAGAAAAACGTATTGATGGCAACCGTGCTGCCCATCGCAGGCCAGCATCGACGAACGGAGTTAAGCCTCGTGCGAGGTAATGTAAATGGGAACTGACGTCGAGTTGATTGATTGGCGAATCTTGCGGACAAGCGCGGGCACCTGCCACTTCGTTGGTTGCCGGACGACTCACGGACGAGGGCGTGTCAGTTCTGCTATCAAGACATTCGACCGGGAATTGCGACGGGGCTTGACGCGCTCAGGAAACGTTTATCGCCTCGAAGGCCGTAGCGCTCAATCACCGGTAACGTCGGTCATCCTCGATGCACTTCACTTGCGCTACGCCTTTTGGAAACGGCTTTCGCAGTACTGCACTTTTCGCAAAAGGTGCAGTACGCCTAGGAGGTGGCAGACTCGAACGTGCATCGATTCGTCGCAGACTCTGCGTGAGGAGAGCGGCTACCCAACCGCGTATGGGTATTCAAAACTCCGAAAGGCATGAAGGGTTCAGTACAACTGCTAGGCTCGCTGCTCATCAGTGACGCGCCAAAGGTCGCGGTGAACACCGAGTATCCCAACCTGATTTACTACGACCCGTTTTCACCGCAGTCGGTGATGTTCACCGACTCAGACACGCGAGGGCGAATCGAGGGCGTAACCCGCCTCCTTCAGAATCGTCTCCTCCACGCATTCAAATCGAACTTTCAGGGTGACGCTGGTCTGCAACCGTTGGAGTCAAACGTCGTCCGCGAGCTGGAAGCAATATCGGCTGATTGGGGCAAGGTGCAGCTTCTCGAGCGAGTAAAAGACGGGGAGAAGGTCCAGCCAATCAATCCATTTGCTCGGCAAACTCGCAGAACGTGAGCTTTACTAGATGCAAAATTGATAAACCTTAAGGAGCAATCAGCGCTTTTTCTGCCCCGCCCTGCGTCCAGCGCCGGGTAACTTTCGGCCACGACGACAAGGCTGCGGAAGAAGTAAAAATGCCAGGTGCGACCTGGTCAACACCACCCTAGGGCCAAGACGCTTGCCCTAGCTTGGGGCCGCAGCGGGCCGAAAAAAG
>NZ_AWZT01000023.1 GCF_000472525.1 Paraburkholderia dilworthii | reverse complement strand
ATTCGGGATTGTGTCCGAGTACCGAGCATCTGTCGGGTTCGGCGTTTGATGGCCCGATGGTCCTGCTCCACGATGTTGTTCAAGTACTTGATCTGACGAACCCTGATGGGCATCTCGCGCTCGGCATTCACCGCGTGAAGCGCGGCCAGATTGGAGCCGCTTTTGTCGATGGTTACCGTCTCGGGGGAACCGTTCTGAGCGATTGCTTTTTCAAAGAAGCGCCGCGCAGCAGCCTTGTCCCGCTTGGCTCGGAACAGAAAATCGATGGTGTTGCCCGCCTTATCCACTGCCCGGATAGTGCAGTCGCTTCAGCACCTTGGCAATTCCCGGAGCAAGCGTCGTTCGTGGCGTTGGAGTCTTTTTCATCGAGTGGCCAAAGCGTTTTCCTGAGCCTCGAATTTTACCTCTCCCGCGTTAATGCGACAGAGCCGGGAAAGGTACTCCTCGGACCTCAGCTTGGCCTTTTCGATCCATGCAGCGGCCGCAACGCGAGCAGGCTCTGAAACCTCCAACTGCACGGGTCGTTTGGTCTTGCGCTGCATTATCATTTCGAGGTGGCAGTATCTGAGTGCCGTGCGTTACGTCGCGGACATGCAGATTGACAAGGTCGCACCCGCGCAGCTTACTGTCGATCGCAAGATTGAAGACATTGGGGCGGGCTGGGTTCTACGTCAGCAATGTGGCGGATTGCTGACGGTGGCGGCATCGAGCAGACGGACGCAGTTTCCTGCATCAGCGAACCTACACTCGACCTATTGCAGTCATTCAGTGTAACGGCAACAGTTGTCGACCTTATCGAGTCATCCGCATTTGCGCCGAAGGCGAGGGACAATTTTACGTTGTCAACTACGCATAGCTATCCTATGTTAGTACCGTCTACAGCGATGCAGATGATTTAGCGGCGCACCGTCAATCCTCGAGACAACTCGCTCACAAATCGACCGATCAAGCAACCGCAAATGGTGCGATAGAAAGCGCTCGTACTCCGGAGCATCAACATGGCATGCTTTTCATCTGCTTCCAGATTGCGCACGCGTGTGGTCGCAACGTCGGTCCTCACTGCGGCCGGCGCCATGCAGGCACGAGCGGAAGATGACGCGCAACTCGCAAAACAATTGAGCAACCCCGTCGCCGCGCTGATCAGTGTCCCGATCCAGGCAAACTATGATCGCGGCATGGGCAGCGATTCTGGCGGTCACAAATGGACGATCAACGTTCAACCCGTCGTGCCGATGACGCTCAACAGCGACTGGAATATCATTAGCCGAACTATCGTGCCAATTGTGTCGCAGACCGGCGTCGTGCAAGGGTCGGGAAGTCAGGCTGGTCTCGGGGATACAGTGCAAAGCCTTTTCCTTTCGCCCAAGCGCCCAACTGCAAATGGCATCATCTGGGGAGCCGGTCCGGTTTTTCTCTTCCCTACCGGAACAGATCCGTTGCTGTCGGCACGTAAATGGGCCGCCGGACCGACGGCGGTCGGCCTGGCCCAGGTCGGGCCATGGACTGTAGGCATGTTGGGCAACCATATCTGGTCATTCGCCGGTAGCGGTTCAAATAATGTGAACTCGACTTTTCTGCAACCATTCGTCAGTTACACGACGGACGACGCATGGACGTTTTCGCTCAACACGGAGTCGACATACGATTGGGAGCGACATCGCTGGTCTATTCCGTTGAATGCCGTAATGACCAAGCTGGTCAAAGTTGGCTCGCAACCAGTGAGCTTTGGGGCTGGCCTGCGATATTGGGCTGCGAGCGCACCCAGCGGGCCGAGCGGTTGGGGCGCGCGCGCAGTGGTGACATTTCTCTTTCCGCGGGGACCGTAGCTGGTTGCCGAGCCGCACTGCATGAATGTAGTCCTCGTATTCATTTGGTGCGTATTTTTTACGGCGCGGGGCTGTGCTCCCTAAGTGGACCGACAGGATTTCAATATTGTCCAGACAGCTACCCTGACGTTGCTGGCGCTGCTGATCGGATTCAGCCTTTCCATGGCAGTCAGCCACTATGACGAGCGCAAGAATCTGGAGGAAAGCGAAGCTAACGCGATAGGTACGGAATACGCGCGCGCAGATCTGACCGACGCCACCGTCGGTGCGAAGATGAAAGATGGATTGATCCGTTACACGAAGCTGAGAGTCGCTGATTTCCGGACCCGAGATTCACACGAGCGTGGACGCCTGAGACGCGATACGGCGGATGTTCAATCGGAGCTATGGCGGCTCGCTTCTCAGGTGGCGCGGGATCAGCCAACATCAGTCGGGGCCCTCGTCGTCGCGGGAATGAACGACGTGCTCAACTCCCAAGATTATTTCGAGGCCTTGCGGATCAATCACATTCCCCTTGGCGCGTGGTATCTCATGATTGTCATTGCACTACTTGGTTGTGTCGTGCAGGGCGACGGCACAAATGGGACACTGCGAAGCGGCCTCATTACAATTCTGCCCGTGACAGTCGCGCTATCGCTGGCTCTAATCGCAGTTATTGATAGCCCAGCCGGCGGAATCATCCGCGTACAGCCTCAGAATTCTCGAGGCTTCTTCAATCGCTGGAGAAATGAAGGATGTCCTCATGGCGTATGTGCCCTTGGCGCGATAACTTCAGCCGATTGCGCCGTGGAGCTCCTCCACTGAATATGAGGCCGTGGTGTAAACCCGAGCCCTTAAGTACGGCGCGTCGGACTATGCTTGTTTCAAACCCGATCGGGACGACAAGATTTTCGCCTTGTCTGCCAGCCGCGAACAAGACTGCATGTCGCTGAAGTCCCGTACCGTTTTGCCCCGAAAGATTCCACCGATCCCGGCTTCCAGCAGGAGGAGGCCGACGTCGCCCCGAACTGGATTCGCGAGGAGCATCTTCATGGACCGTGCAAAACTCCCGGTGATCGTGTCTGCCTTCATTGCTGCGGCGCCCGTGTTGTCCAATGCTCAAACGTCTCGCGACGCCTGGCAGTTCGAGGCTACACCGTACCTCTGGGCCGCCGGTTTCAGCGGGTGGGGACGCGTCGGAGCTAGAACTCCGACCGCGAACCTGGACGCGAGTTTCTCCAATGTGTGGCGAAACCTTGACTTCGGAGCGATGGGTTCCTTCGAAGCGCGCAAAGGGCGGTGGGCAATAATTTTCGATACGATCTATGTAAAGCTTTCGAAGACGTCCGATCCGCTGCTTGGTGGAGCGCTGGGCACAGCCAAACTGAAGGGAGACCAAACCATCGCGCAGTTGGCGGGCGCTTATCGTCTGGTCGACAGCCGGATAACGCCGGTAGATGCGCTGGTAGGCGTTCGATATACCAATCTCTACTCCCAGATCTCATTTTCACCGAGTCGGTTACTACCGGGAGGCGTTAGTCGGAGCGATAGCGTCGACTGGACCGACGGTTTCGTCGGTGCACGTGCCGCGTACCTCTTTACAGACCGGTGGTCGGTGGTTGGCTATGCCGACGTGGGTGCCGGTGGCTCGCGCCTGTCCTGGCAACTTCTCGCTGGCGCGGAATACAGGTTCTCAAAAACGATCAGCGCGAAAGCCGGTTACCGCGTACTTAGCATGAACTATGAGAAGCCGGACTTCCTTTACGACGTGAGGACAGCCGGCTTCTACATGGGCTTGGGAATACGGTTCTGAGCAGCCGAATCCAATGTCCGCGTGAGGCATCCGGAACACGGACAAGTCAGTGCTCCTGAGCGCGGGCGCAACCCCAGTTCGACTCTATTGCCGTCGAGAGGCCACTGCACTTCGAGCGGTAAGGCTGCGCGCACCCCGGCGTTCGCAGAGCCCGGAACCTGCAGCTTCTGTGGGCGCCGCTTCTTGGTCTCCTTTATTCGCGGTCAATGCCCGGCGCTGCCGCTTGCGTCCTCGAGTTGTCGTAACACGGCATCGAGATTGAACGAAGCTGGCTTCTGGCGCGGAGGATAAGCCTTGAACTGGCCAATTTCGCCCGCTACGATTGCCTGCATCGCGTAAAGCAGGTAGGCGTGAGAGATCATCCAGTCCCAGTATGTGTTCGAGTTCTCGTCGGCTCTCTCAAACGGGTCGCGCCTCAGATGGAACATTTTGGGGATGCGCAATGGGACAAATGGTTCCGCCCAGCATTGCAGTCTGGTTGCCCGCTGCTCCTGAAGGACCATCTTCCAGTCCTTCATGCGGATTGCGAGGATGTCGCCGTCATCGCTGATGTAGAAAAAGGACTGGCGGGGACTCTCACTGACTTCACCCCGCAGATAGGGAAGCATGTTGAAGCCGTCGAGGTGTACCTTGTAGGTTTTTGGCCCGGCCTCATATCCCTCGAGAAGCTTCTCCTTCACGTCCGGCACGCCCGCAGCGGCCAGAAATGTCGCCAGCCAGTCCTGGTGAGTGACGATCCCATTGAGCACTGTGCCAGACGGAATCTGGGCCGGCCAGCGAACGAAAGCAGGCACGCGCCAGCCGCCTTCCCAGTTGGTGTTCTTCTCGGAGCGGAACGGTGTGATGCCGGCGTCCGGCCAGCTATTGAAGTGCGGGCCGTTGTCGGTCGAATACATGACGATGGTGTCGTCGGCGATACCGAGTTCATCCAGCTTGCCGAGCATCCTGCCGACGTTTTCGTCGTGGGCGACCATTACGTCGTTGTAGTCTCCCTGTCCGCTTTTGCCCTTGTGCTTTTCGGCGCAGTGGGTCCTGAAGTGCATCGCCGTGGTGTTGTACCAGACAAAGAACGGCTTGCGTTCCTGGTGAGCCTTGTCAATGAACGCGAGGGCATGCTCGGTGGTTTCGTCGTCGACGGTCTCCATGCGTTTGCGGGTGAGCGCGCCCGTGTCATCGATCTTCTGTCCGCCCTTGCCGTCCGACCAGCAGTGAAGTACACCGCGGGGGCCGAATCGTTTCCTGAATTCGGGGTCCTTCGGATAGTCGGGATCCTCGGGTTCTTCCTCGGCATTCAGGTGATAGAGGTTTCCAAAGAATTCGTCGAAACCATGCATCGTAGGCAGGAACTCATCCTTGTCGCCCAAGTGGTTCTTGCCGAACTGCCCCGTGGTGTAACCCAAGGGTTTCAGCAGTTCGGCAATCGTCGGGTCCTCGGTCGACAGGCCAAGATCCGCCCCGGGCATGCCAACTTTGGTTAAGCCCGTGCGGATCGGGTTTTGGCCTGTAATGAACGCAGCGCGTCCGGCCGTGCAACTCTGTTGCGCATAGTAATCGGTGAACGCAACTCCCTCGTTCGCAATCCGGTCGATGTTTGGTGTCCGGTAGCCCATCTGTCCGCGACTGTTGAAGCTGATATTCCACCATCCGACATCATCGCCCCAGAGGATCAGGATATTGGGTTGCTTGGCTGCCATGATTGCTCCTTTCCGTTCAGATAGAAACAGGCCACTTGCGGAACCCCGGCTAGAGAACGTATCAGCCGTGGGGATGCACCGGAAATCCGTAATCCGCCACGTCAAGCGCTAGATGGCTGAAAAGCAGTCAACCTCAAAGGTTTGAGCTGCCCGTCACCCCGATGCGTTTTCCTTCACTGCCTCCCTCCCTCGCAAGAGGGGAGCGACGCGTTGTTGCCGTGACAGAAGCGGAATTTCCGGCCACTTCCACATGGGCAGGACGCATAGGGTCCGCGCCGTTTGTCATCGGCTGCGGTGATCGCCATCACGTCGGAGGGCGGTCGGCCATCACGAAGAAGCCGGGCCATCGTCCGCATTGCGTGGCCCGACTCGGTAAAAAACAGCTTCAGGCCGGGGCAGAGATAGTTGTGACCAGGTTCGCCATCGGATGAAAAGGCGAAGCGGTCCTTCGGGCAACCGCCGTTGCATAACGCCTTAACCTCGCAATCCCGGCACTGTGCGGTCAGCGAATCTCGTTTGGCCTGTCCGAACTGGCGCTGCTCGGGCAACGCCATCAGTTCGAGCATGTGTGTCTCGTGAATATTGCCAAGCCGATAACCAGGCTCGACGAAATGATCGCAAGAATAGAGGTCGCCGTTGTATTCGAGCGCGGGACCAAGGCCGCAGGTCGGTGCGTGAAGGCACAACAGATAGCGGCCAAAATAAGCCTCGAGCGTCACATCGAACAGCTGCACGTAGACGCGACCTACATCGTGGCGCACCCATTCTTCGAAGACGTCCATCAGGAACCGGCCGTACTGCTCCGAACCCACCGAGCGTTTAGTAACCAGATTGCCGGTTTGTGTATAAAGCACGCGCTTGCGGTCAGGCCGTTCACTCCAGCCGTGGTTCGCGACCTCGATGGTCTGTTCGGTCGCGCGCTCGATAATCGGGATGAACTGCACCCACTTTGCCCCGAGTTCGTCACGAAAGAAGCGATAGACCGAGCGGCCGTGATGTTCGTTGGCAGCGTTGACCGTACAGAGAATGTTGAACTCGACCCCGTGTCTCTGTAATTGCCTCCAGCCCTGCATGACGAGATCGAACGTTCCCCCGCCACGGCGATCCACGCGGTAAGCATCGTGGAGCCCACGCGGACCATCGACACTCAGGCCGACAAGAAAGTGATGTTTCTTGAAGAAGGCGCACCATTCATCGTCGAGAAGGATGCCGTTAGTCTGGAAGGTATGCCTCACAACCTGTCCGGGCTTGCGGTACCTTTCGACGAGTTCGACGGCGCTTCTAAAAAAGTCGACCTTCATCAGCGTGGGTTCGCCACCCTGCCACGCCACCGTGACCTCTGGTGTGCGATGTGACTCCAGCAACTGACGGATGTAGGTTTCGAGCGTCGCTTCCGACATCCGGTGTTTCCCGCTCGGGTATAGCGCTTCCTTGGACAGAAAAAAGCAGTACTTGCAGTCAATATTGCAAGTGGATCCGCTCGGCTTTGCCAGCAGATGAAAGCGCGGCGGTGCCTCTCCCGGTGGGGCTTCGGTCGTGGCAGTAGCGCTAGTGCCCGACAACGACGTCGATTCCATCGAGGTGATCTCCCGGCGTCTTTGAAGATGTCTGCCTGAAGCTGCTATTGGACGGGCCGAGCCTGAAATCGAAATGTCATTCGGCTTTCCCGGAAAAGAGGCGCCTCGGCTCTGAGGAAAATCCCAGACTGTTGCCGATCTCTCAGACACGTAAGCTGCATCGCTCTTAAATCTAGCTCTATATGCGAGGAAAGCAAACGCGATTTGATTTTATCGAGCCTGGAGTGATGAGGGGCGGCCCGTGGGGCGGGTCCGCTACGCCAAACGTGAATTGGTTTGCTCCTGTAGAAGAGACGGATCATCCGGCGTCATCAAACCGCCATTGAACTCACGATCTGCTACTCAAGCGCCCGGAAATCTGTTTCTTTGGGGCCTTCTCGTCATACAACCGGCCGTCGTGAAGCGGCTGTTCGCACAAACGCAACGGTCACAGAGCGCACCGTACGATATGCTCGCACCAAGGAACACGGCTCAAAAGACCGCTTTGCCGCGCTGCATCATGGAGGATGAGGGAATCCGACCCGCTGATCATTCAACGTGAACATCTTCATCGCCGGAACCCGACGCGCCACGCCCTCGCCCGGAGACATCGCTCTACATGTGTCCAGGCGAGTGGTGATCTTCGTATCATGGATTACACTCGGCGCCGGCGCGCTGAGCGGCTGCGCACTGCCGTCGCTCGCGAATCGCACGCAATCGGTCGCGATAACGGCTGCTGATGCGCAGACCACGAAGCTCGGAGAATCAAGTGCGCAGGAGGATGCTGGTCGTCTCGGCATGGCCGGAATCTATCCCCTCGCGAACCCGCTTGCAGCGTTCGCGGCGCGGATGGAGTTGGCCCGGGCGGCGGAACGCACGTTGGACGTACAGTACTACGTCTGGAAGGACGACCTGACGGGGACACTCCTGCTCGAAGCTCTCCATCAGGCGGCTGATCGCGGGGTGCGCGTGCGCTTGCTGCTTGACGATGACGGAATACCGTCGTCGCTTGATGACACGCTTGCCTCGCTGCAGGCCCGTCCGAACATCGAGGTCCGGCTGTTCAACCCGTTCGTCATTCGCAAGCCCAAATTCATCGGCTTTCTGACGGACTTTGCTCGACTCAACCGTCGCATGCACAACAAGTCGTTCACCGCCGACGGCGCCGTGACGATTGTGGGCGGCCGCAACATCGGCGATGAGTACTTTGGCGCCACCGACGGCATTGTTTTCGCCGACCTTGATATCCTCGCCGTGGGTCCAATCGCGACGGATGTCGCGGAAGACTTCGATCGCTATTGGGCAAGCGGGTCGTCCTATCCGGTCGACCTGATCGTGCACCGGGCTGAGGCCGGGCAACTCGATGACATCGAGCGCAAGGCACAGAAGATCGAACATGACCCCGAGGCGATCGCTTACACGCAGGCAATCCGCGATGCGCCTGTCGTGCCGCAATTGCTCGACGGCACGTTGCCGCTGGAATGGGCCACAATCCGAATGGTCAGTGACGACCCGGCAAAGGGTTTGGGTACGGCGCCTCAGCAAGCATTTGTCCTGCATCAGTTCCGGGAGATCCTGGGCGACCCGGCGCGCGAGCTGGACCTTGTTTCGCCCTATTTCGTGCCGGCCACCACCGGTACCCAGTACTTCGCCCAGCTCGCGCGAAGCGGGGTAACCGTGCGCGTGCTGACCAATGCACTCGAAGCCACCGACGTCGCGGTGGTGCACTCGGGGTACGCCAAGCGACGCGTTGAACTGTTGGACTCGGGCGTGCAACTGTACGAATTGCGACGGTTGCCTGGCGTGACGGACAAGAACGCGGAGCACGCCCGCATATTCGGTGGCTCAGGATCGAGCCTGCATGCGAAGACCTTCGCTGTGGATGGCAATCGCGTCTTTGTCGGATCGTTCAATTTCGATCCGCGATCCGCGAATGTCAACACAGAACTCGGCTTCGTCATAGACAGTGCCCCACTGGCGAGCCGGATCGAATCCATTTTCCTGTCGCTCGTACCGCAGGTCGCGTATTCGGTACACCTCGATACCAACGGGGCGCTGTACTGGCTGAAACAGAACGGCGACGCGCAGGTGCGATATGACACCGAGCCCAACACCACCTGGTGGAGTCGACTGGGCGTCTGGTTTCTGTCGATACTGCCGATCGAACATCTCCTGTAGGAAAAGCGCCGCATAGGCTTACGTCGCGCCCGGTCGCGATTTTGGCTGCTTTAAACTCGGGCGCCCGGTGGGAATGTACTGATGGTTCTCCTAAACTACTGACGACGATACTGCGATGTTCCGTGCAGTGCGGGGGATTCGGCCAGCCTTCGTCGAGATCCAATCGACACTGCTGCTTCGAGCAACGCATTGCAATCGTGAGTAGTGGCGCCGCGTGGAGCAACTGAAACGCGGGGTGCTGCGCCGAAGGGCAAGTACAAATTCTTCTGCCGGCTCTGGTGTCTGAATGATGCGACTCGGCGCATCTGGCCACGGGCGATCCCATTGGGGGAATCCATGTCGACCCACCTGTCGCAAGCGCTTGTTTCGGCTATCGCTGTCGCGACCACGTCGCGTGCACGTCCGCGTCGGGCGGTTGTAACCTGGCTCGGCGCCTTGATGCTCGCGGGGTGTGCTCAGCCATGGCAAGGCTCAGCCTGGCGAGGACCAGTCGGCGGTCGTAGCCCGGCTTGGACCAGCGCGCGAAACCTACGATCTGCCGAACGGCGGCAGGCGACTGATGTGGCCGACCCAGCCGATGGGCACCGCCACGACCGCTGCCGACGTCGATGCGTCCGGCAAGATTGTGCGCATGCGCCAAGTGCTGCAGGCGAACGAATTCTATCGGGCGGAGATCGGCGAATGGACCCGCAACGACGTGCTGATCAATTTCGGCCGCCCGTTCGAAACCTCGTATTTCTCGCGGATGCAACGTGAGGTGTGGTCGTACCGATACGTGGAGAACAATGTCACTTATCTACTCTACAACTTCTACTTCGACGACCAGGGCACCCTGCGTCAAACACAGAAATCGCCTGATCCCCTACGCGACCGGGATTTCCGCAAACTGTTCTGACGCTTTCCATGCCATGGTGCGGCTGACCGTCCAGCGTACCGGACGAAGTCGGTCCAACGCGGTGCGGGAGCGCCGGTTAACGCGATACTGCGGTGCCAGCCGCCCGCGGACCTCGCGAAAATTACCCCGACTCGCGACGCTAAACTTCAAATTTTCCACGCCTACAAAGGATGCGGGTCATCGACTGTGATGAGTTCGCGTTAAGTACAGTACGTACCTACTGGAGCGTGGCGGGTACGTGCGCCTGCTCAAATGCGGCGGGCGGTTTGCGTCGGGAGAACGCGTAAGCGGCGTGTACGTAGCGATCGTCCCTCGTTCGTGCAACCGTCTGGAAACCCGGGAGGAGAAGCGAACATTTAGCCCAAAAATTCTCGTAATCGCGCCTTCATTGCACTAGATTGATGTAGGCGCTGCACGTGCCTGACGCTGGAAAGCACGGTTTGGGCGTTTCTATCCTCGTCGTCGACCGGCCTGCCGGAGCGCGCTGGCATGAGCGCGATTTGAATCATCGTGCCGAGGATTATTCAAGAGCTTGCACTTGAACCGGGTGGCCAGGGGCGGTTATGCGGGCCCCGTACAGGCACTAGTGGTTCGATTAAAGAATGAGGGGCCTGACGTGGAGACTACAGACACGAGGTCGACAAACGAACTGGCCGTCGACCGAACGGACCTCGCGGCGAAACGCACGCTGATGGCCACTGATCGCACGTTGATGGCATGGGTACGAACCGCGCTTTCAATGATCAGTTTCGGCTTTACGATTTACAAGGTTCTTCAGAGTTTCGAGGAGGCGGGCGTCCACCTGGCTCATCCGAACACGCCGCGGCGCGTCGGGCTATTCCTCACGGGAATGGGCACTGTGTCTATGGTGATGGGCACCATCGAGTACTGGCGAACACTTCCAGAACTGCAGCAGTATCAACGCTTCAGTCCTTGGCGGCCGACTTTTATCATTGCGCTGGTCATGGCTGTTACCGGTTCATTTGCGTTCGTGAGCATAGTGATCCGGTTACTGTGAGTTGTCGCGTGGAACAGGTCCTGATAGTCGAAACAGGTGCAACAGCGTTCCTGTTTGCGGCTATCTTCGTGATAGGCGACCGCATTCGCCCGTTTCGCATTCTGGCGGTCAATCGTCGCAGCATCAATTCATTCAGTGCCGGTATGTCGGTTGCCTATGTATTCGTTCATCTGATGCCGGAATTGCACGGAGCCCGTACAAGTTTTGCCTCATCCGCATCGGCCGCACTGCGGTACGAAGGTATGGCCGTCTACTTAATGGCGCTTGTTGGCTTTCTTGTCTCGTACGGCTTCCTTCATCTGCCTGCACGCCTCGGGACCTCCACGGCAACAGGGTACGAGCGTTTGGTGTTCAGACTCCATCTCGGCGGTTTCGCCGTCTACGCGTGGCTGGTGGCCTATCTTCTGGTGCGCAACCTGGAAGAAACAGAGGTGTCGACCGCGCTCTATGCGATTGCCATGGCATGCCACTTCCTGGCGGTAAGCGACGGTCTTCGCCGTGAACACGGACCTGCTTACGAACGCGTTGGACGCTTCGTGCTCGCCGGTATGTCCATTGCCGGCTGGTCAGCGGGGATAGCGTTCCCATTACCCGTCCCGATGCTTGCCATGTTGATCGCTCTCGTTTCGGGTGCCGTCATCATGACCAGCACCATCATGGAATTGCCATCCGGGAAAGACGGACGGTTCCTTCCGTTCGTCAGTGGTGGTTTGACGTACGGCCTCATTCTGTTGCCGCTGGCGGGATAACAAAAAGGTGGTCGACGTGAGCGATTTCTGGATACGCGTCATGGAAAATATGTCGGACCGGGTCTCGGGTCCGCTCAGCTTCCGCCTTCTTCTTCAGCCGGTCATGGCATCGTTCCTCGCGATCCGGTCAGGATTAGTGGACGCCAGACTCGGCAAACCGCCGTATTTCTGGACGCTCGCGTCGGACCCCGGCCAACGTGCCGATATGCTCAGGGATGGTTGGAAAAGCATCGGCAAGGTATTCATTCTTGCGCTGGTTCTGGACGTCGTGTTTCAGATCATCGTCTTGCACACGGTGTATCCCGGCGGAGCGATCTTCGTTGCGGTTGTTCTTGCCATCGTCCCCTACCTCGTCCTTCGAGGCCTCGTCACGCGCCTCGCCCGGAAACACTGATTTGTGGTCAATCAGCTTTGGAAGCCTCCGTCGGGCCGGCCCACGAACTGCTCCCATTCCTACAAAACGAAACCCTGAGGCCACGCTGATCATGAAAACACACTCGGGGCTTCAAGATCTGTCCTTGCTTGGCGGTCCGCTTCACCGCCTGGGATGCCGCTTGCACCTCGTCCACGGGAGGAGCAACACAACGGCACTAGGGGTGGCGCTTGGCCTGCTATTGTGGGGCATCCTGATGGCGCTTGCGTTCATAGAAGGCATGGACTACTGGATGTCGTCGCCTCTCGTGGTTGGCGTCCATGTCCGCCTGCTTGTTGCCATCCCGTTGCTGTTCGTTTGTGAATCATTGTTCGATCCTTGCGTCACATCGTTTGTCCGCTCGCTGACTCGCTCGGGACTGGTCCCTACGAATTCGCTGCAGGAGTTCGAGGGCAAGATCTCGCAGCTCACCCGATGGAAGGACGCCTGGCTTCCCGAAGTGATCTGCGCACTTTTGGCGGCTATCCTTTGGTGGTATGGCACGCAGCTGACACGCTTTGGAACGACCGCAGACTACATGACAGGTCGCCCTGCAACCGGAGCGACCATGACTGGCCAATGGTACTGGACCGTGTGCCTGACGGTGTTCCGCTTCCTGATACTTCGATGGGTCTGGCGCCTGGCACTATGGTGGTACTTCCTCGCGACTCTGTCACTGCTGCCTCTTCGTCTGATACCTGTGCATCCGGACGGCGCGGCGGGACTCGGATATCTGGGCGTCGTCCATGCACATTTCGCTCCGCTGGTTCTCGCAATATCGGCGAGTCAGACAGCGTCGTTCGTGGAGGGATTTTCCGCAGGCACCATGCCGATCACAGCCATCTATCCTGCCGTGTCGGTGACGCTGCTGGTCGACGCTTTGCTGTTTGTCGTTCCGCTGCTGGTCTTCTCTCCGAAGCTCTGGGCTTGCCGGTTGAAAGGACTGGACGACTACATGCGCCTAGCAGCGCGGTACGCAAACCTATTTGATAAAAAATGGGCTGGAACGCGTGTCGCAGCTGACGACCAGCTGCTGGCAACGCCAGACTTTGGGACCTTGGTCGCACTAAGGCTTGTTGTTGCCGCTGCAGGCGACGTGCGGTGGATTCCGGCCAGCCCACGACTGCTCGCGCAACTGACACTCGCCGCGCTGCTTCCGATGGCCCCGCTGCTTCTGCTCAAGTATCCGGTCGCGGAACTGTTGCAAAAATTCATTGAAAGACTGTCCGGCATTTAAAAAACTCTCTCGGCGTTGTTTGCTCGTGTTCGATAGCTGTGCATCAGGCGTCACTTGCGATCGCGCTCATGCACCGCTCGAGCTCGCCGAAATCGGCGCAAGACGCGAGATATGCATCGCGCCGGCCGTGCTCTGCACGATTCAGGACTATCCCGACGCGCTTACTTACGGGGCGGGCTGGCCTTGAGACGCGCGTACAGCGAGCGCTTGGCCTGCGTGGCATCAGTGATTTGCTCGGTATCACTTCACCATTGCTGTAAGTCGTTCCAGCGCAGTCCGTCGTTGCCGATGGGGCTGTCATAGACGAGCACCTTATCGGCATTGGTGACGATCTCGACGTCGTTGTCCAGTGCGTCGCGGAAACGCAGGTCAGGCTTGTCGGATGAGGCGAAGATAAGATTCTTCGGCCGACCTTTGATCGCCGCGTGCAACGAGACCATAGAGAAGACCGGGTAGCCTCCCTCCGAATCCGTCTCGCGCAGCTCGACGCCCCGATTGCGCAGCGACTCGTTGACGCAAGCGACGAAGTCGCGTTGCGCTGCCTCGTCGGGTCGCACGTCAGCCGAAGCCTGCCCCTCCAGAAACAGCGCAAAGCGCCGATCGGAAGCGTCGTAGGCACGCAACTGGTCGAACAGTGTTTCAGCCGGCCAGTCCTCCGGATTTCGATGGACGTGCTGCTGAATCTCCGCGCACAATCCCCTGGGCTTGCCGCCCGGCAAGTTCATCCAGTCATCGGCGTCCAAAATCCACAGCCGCTCCAGAAGGTCATCGAAACCGCGAGCATCCCCATACAGATCTTCGCTGTTGGGTCTTCGAGCGACATGCCGCCGATACCGCTTCCGGATCGGTGGGCATCCACTGTAGCTCCAGAGAATGTCCTGAATCTGGTTGCGTGTAGTGGAATTGGGCGGGTGATGCACCAGAAGATTGCGTGCAACCGCAGGCAGGTCAGTGTCAACTACCGCCTCGATGCTGGAGGTCATGCGCTCACGCTTGGAGCCTTCAGTGGCGGGCGTGGGTAATCCCAATTCTTCGCAAAGCATCGGCAGCAAGGTATGTGTGCCGGCGTCTTTTAAACCCGTGATGAGCGGTTCCAACAGCGAGCGAAGTTGCGTAGTCCATCTGGTACGACCCAACCTCGCAGCGCCATGGCGCGCAGCAACGCGTCGATCTGACCGATCACCGACAGACCGCCCAAACTCTTAAGAGACCTGTTCATGCGCTAAACGCCCATGCATGAAAACGCGCCTCACTTTGCCCTTCACGCCCGCCGCTTCGACTTTCCCCGATGCCGACGAGCTCGCCGTGCTGCGCGCGTGTTACCTGCGCCAAGAGCCCGTGCTGGAATGGGGTACACCTCCCCGCAAACCCGCTCTTCCACCGGGTATGAGCCGCGGCACTTCAGCGGACGGCTAGCTGAGCAGTCGGGTATCCGGCGGAAATCCGCGAGGACGGCAAATCGGCCTTTGCTGCCGTTGGCGCCCCGTCCGATCGCAGCCTGTCGAATGGCTGCTCTCGACAACCCAGAGGACTGAAATCGAACTATTTCGACGGTTCAAGACTATCGTGACCGGGGCTCATTTCTCGATACCTGACATACACTCGTTCAGCGATAGGTCACGATTCGTCGCGCACCTCCACGTAAGCCGCCTCCCTGACTGTCGGCCACACGCGCTCCTCGAATTGATCAGACGGAACCGGCTCGGAATACAAAAAGCCTTGCGCAAAGTCACAACCCACGGCCGCAAGAAAATCACGTTGATCCGTCGTCTCGACCCCCTCGGCAATAACCTGCAATCCCAACTTGTGACCGAGCATGACCATTGCCTCGCAGAGCGCCTGATTGCCGCCGTCGACGCCGAGGTTCTGTACGAATGAACGGTCGATCTTGAGATAATCGATGTCGAAGCGCTTCAGATAGGCTAAGGACGAATAACCGGTCCCAAAATCGTCGATCGAAATCCCGATTCCTGCCTCGCGGAAACTCAGCAACTTCTCGTTCAATTCGGCGTCCAGTAACAGCCCTTCGGTTATTTCAATTGCCATGCTCTGTCTAGGCATGCCTTGCCGAACGAGGTATTCCGACCATTGGATACACACCAGATTGTCCTGGCGAATCTGCACCGGTGAAATGTTGACACTGATCTGAAAGGATGGATGGAATCGTCGGCGCCATTGATGCGCCTGGCGCACGGCCTGTTTGAACACCCAATCGCCAATAGGAACGATGAGTCCCGTGTCTTCGGCCAATGCAATGAAATCCAACGGGCTTATCGTGCCGCGTTCAGGGTGCAGCCAGCGAATTAGCGCTTCAGCTTTGTAAATTTCGCCAGTCGCCAGGTCGACGATAGGCTGGTAATAGACGCGGAACTGCTCGGCTTGCAGGGCGGTACGTAGATCGCTGGTGAGACGCCGGCGCTTTTCTGCCGCCACTTGCAGCTCGGGCGTAAAGTAGTGGAAACGGTTGCGCCCGGCGGCTTTCGCCGCATACATGGCCTGGTCGGCATTCTTGAAGAGAACATCCAGTTCTGTCCCGTCGTTAGGGTAACGCGTGACACCGACACTCGCAGAAATGAAAGCCTCGTCCGGACCAAGCTTGAACGGTTCGGCCAGCGTGGCGATGATCGCCTTCGCGATCCGTTCGATGCTCCCGGTGTCGTCCAACTCGGGCAGAATCACTGTGAACTCGTCACCGCCAAGTCGAGCGACCGTGTCGAATTCGCGCGCACACGAGGTAATGCGCCTCGCGGCCTCGATCAGCAGGATGTCGCCCATATCGTGTCCGAGCGAGTCGTTGACCTCCTTGAAGCGGTCGAGATCGATCAGCATCAAGGCCATCGGCCGCCCCGAGCGATGAGCAACGCCGGCTTCATACTCCAGACGGGCATGAAACTTCTGGCGGTTCGGGAGATGGGTCAGCGCATCGTAATTGGCCTGTTTCCATATCGTTGCCTCGAATGCCATCCGGTCCGACAAATCACGACCGACCGCCAACACGGAGTTCACCTCTCCCGACGCGTCGGTCTCTGGAGTGAGCCTGATATGGCTGCACTGTTCCTGTCCGTCTTTACTGAGCCATCTCAGTTCGAATTGGCGACTTTTCCCAGTCGTAATGGTTTCGCTGATCTTCTTCTCGTAAGCGAGCGCGTTAGCACCGCCCGGTATCTCTGAGGGCCGTTTGCCGAGCGATTCGTGAAGGCTGCGGCCCGCGGAGACACAGAAAGCCGGATTGGCATAGGTGCGGCGCAGTTCCCGGTCGTAGCGCGTGATCGTGTCAGGTGAATTCTCGATCAACGTGCGCGACTCCTGCTCTTTGGCGACGAGCTCTGCCGTTCGCTCGATGACCGTCTGCTCCAGGGAAGCGTTGATCTCGTTAATCTTCTGGATCTTCTGGCCGATCGCCGCACTCATTCGTTCGAACCTATGCGCCAATCTGCCCAATTCATCGCTTACGCCAATCTCACAGCCCGCGTCCACCGAACCCTCCGCCTCTGTGCCTGCATCGCTACCAGTGTCGTCCATCCTTCGCACCAGATCTTTGAGAGGTGCAGAGATGCTGTGGGAAATGAAGTTGGCGAGGAAGATCGAGAGCAGAAACCCCGAAATGCCGACCAGTATGATCTGGTTGCGTACGGACTGTGCCTCGGCCGTCAGCTTCTTCTCCGGGATCGTACTGACCACAAACCATTTCGTGCCGGCGATACCCGTGTATGCAGCAAGATATCGGCCGCCATTCTTGCCATGGAAGTCGACGAAGTCATTTGGCTCGTGCGGATCGGCGTTTGTGATCCTTGCGAGCAGACCCGGTTCAGCCTTTCCGTCAGTGCTCATTGAAGAGCCGTCGGCACGAATAATCAGCTTGTCGCTGCTGGCGTCAAGTACATAGATCTCCGTTCCACTGTCCACGGCGACGTCATTGAAAATCGCCGAAAAATACTCCGGGCGAATCACTAGAACCAGATTACCGATCTGCCGATTGTCGCTCTTGCCGATGATGGCGCGCACCATCCCGAGATCTTGCTGACCGGCCCCGTTGTCATAGCTACCCCAGTAAGGCCGGCCATTTCGATCGGGAGCCTGCTGAACCAGACGGACCACACCCCGCGTCAATTGCGCGAATGCCTGCGTGTCCGTGATCCGGTTGTCGTTGTCGAGCAAATATTTCTGGTTGATGAAATCACCCGAGCCATAGTGCTCCAGCAGGAGTCGGGTCAGATCTTGCCGAGCTTCGCTCTGCTCCTTTTCATTGCCGTGCGCGACGCGGGTCAGCGCGTCTTGAACCTGATCGGAGAGCACCAGAAGGCTGCTCTCCGCCTCGATCTGTTCCATCCGCAACGTGATGTTTTTGGATACCTGTTTGACTACCTCTTTGGAAAATATCTCCGCTTTTTGCCTGAACGCTGCTGTTGATTCCACGTAGGATATGTAGCTGGAGACCAGTATCGGTATGAGCGAAAGCAGGATGAACGCAGTTATCAGCCGGTAGCGAATTTCGACACGGCGTAGCAGATCCAACGAGAAGTAGGCGAATGCGCTTCGCAGCCAGACGATCAGTGGACTCATTTGTAATGCATCTTCGCTTCGTTCTTAACGGACTCGTCCAGCAGTTTTGCAGCCTGCTTTGGCGTGATCTTTCCGAACAGGACATCCTGCATCAATCGATGCAAGCGCTCGATGGAATTGGAGGGTAGAAATGAATAGTACGGGCTGCCGGTCACCGCATAGCGACTGACCATGTTCGTGTAGTCAACAATCTTCTGATCGCTCACCACCGTCCCCGGGACGTGCTTGAATGGGGGAATGTTCTGGCGCTTAATCTGGAGGATGGAAAACCCCGGTCCCGCGATGAACTCGAGAAAACGCATTGCGGCAGCCTTGTTGGGCGTCTCAGACACCGCAAAGCCGGTTTCACTGCCGATTACCGGCACTACCTGCTCACCTGGCGAGTTCCAGGGCGGCATGAACGCGCCAACCTCAAACGGATTGCCGTGCAGCAAGAGACCGGCTGCCCAACTACCGTGAAAAGCCATCGCTACCTTGCCCGCCTTGAATAGCCGTATGCCATCGTCGTAGCCTGTTGCCATGAACGATTCCTGTACGAAACGCCGTTCCGGGATCAGCCTGATCTTGGCAAAAACATCCGCTACCTGGGCGGTGTTCAAATCCAGCGTGCCGTCGCTGATTTTGTCCTTCCAGCCTGGCTCGCGCGCAACCACATTGTTAGCAAAGCCTGAACTGAAGGGGCCGTTGCCGAGCATATTTGGGAAGCCGCCGTTCCACATTATTGGCGTATAGCCCGCACGTTTGAGCTGTCCGCAAACCGCCAGGAATTTGTTGAAATCGGTCGGCAGTTCCCTGATCCCCGCCTTCGCGAACATGTCCTGGTTGTAATAGAGCAAAGTCGTAGCCATTCCCCCCGCTATTCCAAAGTGCCTGGATTGGCGACTGCTCCAGTCCTTTTTGAGAGGATCGAGCATGTTGTTCCAGGCGGATGTCTTGCTAACGTCGGCGAGGAGCCCTTGATCGGCCAGGTCTGCCGCGTAGGCATTCGGGTTGATGCTTACCAGATCGGGCAAGTTGCCGGAGGCGATCCGCGGCTTGATATTTTCTTCGACCGAATTGCCATCATGAACTGCACATCCACGTGCACGTCCGGATTCAGCTTGCTGAATTCGGCAGCAATCTGAAGCATTTCTTCCGGCCAGTCAGGAGCCCAGACCAGGGCGGTGATGGTGGTACTGGTCGGCCCGCTCTTGCTCGAAGAATCGTGGTCCCGCTGATGGCAACCGCACAACGAGAAAAGAATGAAACAGGCCAAAACTGACAGCAAGGAGTCAAACTCAGTTTGTCGCACGTGCGGTTCACTTTTCAGGTTCGGCATGGATCGGGCGGCCCTCGGCAGAGGCTATGGGCGCATTCGATGGCAAACCGGTGAAGCTTTCATCGCGGTCGAATCACTTGCATAACCATGGCGCGTCCCTGCAGCTGTAAATTGTGACGAAGCCCGGCATGCCGCTGCGCATTTCATCACAATCTTTCGCGCTGCCGGCCGATCTTTTGTCATCGACGACGCCTATTGATCGGCACTCATACGGCATATCGGCAACAGACGCAGATACTTTAACTGAAGGGGGCCCGAATCTCGCCGGCATGACGGGAAGTCGCCGATACGAGGGGCGCGACTCAGACGTCACCTCGTCGATGACGCGATTATTCCGGCTACCTTGCCCGGTGTTCCGCTCAGGCCGATGTCGCGACGGAATGTCTCTCATCAAGGTGCAAGGGACGTTCGGGCGTCTATTACAACGCGATGGCGAATGGCAGTAGATGGCCGACTGCTGGCAAATGCGTCTTGCACAAGACGAAGCCGAGCTTGATCTCCTCGCCGACATGCTGTTGTTAAATGAACCGAGGACGGGAATCTGGTTAACGATCGCCATCGCGGTAAGCGACGTGGTCCATACCACGTGCTACGTCGCTGCGATCGACCAATGGCTTGCGCCATTTTATTTGGCCCGGATCGGATTCCCTGTGGTTTCATTGATTCCACTTGACGCCAAGGATAAGCGAACCTGTAACAACGTTCTGTTATTCTCCGCCTATCCTTCCGGCCGCTCGGGAGAATCGCCATGCGCTGGTTAGCATCCCTTATAGTGACCGTCCTGTGTACATGTTCCGTGCAGGCTGAACCAGAGACTTTTAATGCAGGGGTCATTCGCCTGACTGTGGCGGACGAGGCTGCTACTCCGGACACTGTGGTTTTCTACCCGACGCATGAGCGTGAGACCCCGTGGCAAGCCGGGCCGTTTGTTATCGACGCGACGCGCGATGCTTCGCCTATAGCTGATAGGCGCTTCCCCGTCGTGTTGATTTCGCACGGACGAGGCCGGGGGGCCGCTCAGTCATCGTGAACTGGCTACTGCTCTGGCTCGAGCGGGATTTATCGTCGTCTTACCAACGCATGTTGGAGACGCTTCGGGCTACCCTTGCGCGCCGTCCCAAGCCCAAATCCTGAAGGATCGTACCCAGCAGGCAGAGGCCGCGCTGAATGCCGTTCTCGCAGATCCGCGGTTTTTACCGGTCGCTGATGTGCGGCGTGTTGGCATGATTGGATATTCAGCCGGCGGCTACACTGCTCTGATCTTCGCCGGAGCGAAACCGGACTTTGCCTATGCCGACACTTATTGCGCGAACCACGATGATCCAGGATCGTGTCCACGCTCTACAGGCGGGAATGGCGCACACGGCACGCGAGGTAAAGCGGCACTGTCCGCTGACCTGCTTGCGTGGCAGCCGCCCGTTGATCACTGACTGAAGGCTCTGGTGCTGATGGACCCACTGGCGATGATGTTCCAGGCATCGTGGTTGTCGGCTGTGCGTGTACCAACGTTGCTTTATCGACCGCAAGACGACAGCTATCTGGGGTCTGCCAGAAACTCTCTTTCCGTCCTCTCGGGCCTGGCTACTGCGCCTGCACTCCATATCGTGCCGGGCAATCACTTCATTTTTATTGATCCTTGTCCGCCCTCGTTGGTAACCAGTGCGGCGCTGGTCTGTATGGATGCACCGGGGGTCGACCGCGCGACGATTCATCGGCAGATCGACGATGAGGTGGTGGAGTTCCTGCAGACAAATTTATAACTCGCCCGGTCGGTCAGCTCCGCCCCAAGGGGGCACCGCAGCAGACTCGCCCAGTGGCGCTGGTTTGCGGGCCGGCGACCGTGTCTGCGAACAGTCAGGGATCGCAACCGCAGACGAGCGGCCAGTCCGCAGGCCCGAGCGCAGCAATTCTGCCGCTTCCTCGCCATGCCCGGCGTCCGCAGCAAAGGGACTGTGCTCCTTGTTAAGCCAAGGGTTGGGCGCGAATTTCGACGAGATCACTGCCTTCTCACCTTGGGCGGAATCACTGGGGGTGACATGCGGTCTAACCGGGCATATGGCCGATTAGACTATGCAAAGGACGCTCGCGAAATTCGATGGCAGCCGTTGTGCATCACAACCGCTGGTCGAGCGAATCACGACGTTCAACCAATCTTTTGCACCTGCAACTGCGTCCACAGCGTCTGCGCGACGGGTCCGTGGGCGGCGTGTCGCCGGCGCGCCGCGTAGTGCTTGAGCGCGGCGCCGCGCAGATTCCGCCCCTCCAGTGACACCAGTCGATGCTCCATCAGGTCGTCCGCAACCAGGTGAGACGGCATGTGACCCCACGCGAGCGCGGGACCCCGGAATTCCCATTGTCGGACGTGCCTATGCAGCAGACCGTGGACTTCGCGGCAATCAATCAGTATCGAGGCCGCCCCGACACGTGTATTCAGTCTGAGCGATGTACCGATGGCTCACCAACTGATGGAGCGCAATGAGGCGAAAGGCAAGTTCGTCGTAGTAATCTAGCCGGTAGACGATAACGAACCGACCGGGGGGACTTGACCCACAAGCGACCTTCGGCGCAAGGGATCGGCGACGACTTGTGCTGCGGCGACTTCGGACATTCGGCATGTAGTCCGGCAACATCAACCACGCCGTCGGGCAATAAGTCGATGCACCCGTCTGCCGGAAGAGAGGTTCACCGCTTCGTCGTCGAACAGCAATTCTGCATCGCCAAGACCTGCCATGACCGGCGCGGCGTCGAACTCCGCGTAGAGTCGGCCAGCGGCATCGCGAGTGGACGCCGTTTCTGCGACCCGCCAGCTCAGATACAGCGTTCCTGCCGGCCTGAGAATTTCGAACAGACGTGCACAGGCTGGGGTGATCTCATCCGGTGGCAAATGCATGATGACGGTTTCGCACAGGACGTTGTCATACGTTTCCCTGCCGATCGCGTCCAGCGCGGGAAGTGCCGCGCGCTTGAAAACCAGCGAGGGAAAATCGGTCGCGGCTTGCTCAAGTAGTCCTTCGGTCGCGTCGTAGCCAACGGTGGGAAAGCCGTGATCGTTTAGCCATGCAACGTCGCGGCCCGCGCCGCAACCGATGTCTGCAGTTTTTCCGCCTGGGGTGAAGTAGCGTTGCAACAGCGCGTACATGTCAGTCGGCGGGGGCTGGTTGCGCCACTCAGCCGCAAATTGACGCGCGCCTGTCGTGTAGGCTTCGATGGTCTGTTTGTCCATGACTGATGCCGCTGATCAACTGGTGACGATTTCGGCCGGACGAATGGCTACCGGCTTGCCGAGCGTCCGCGCAAAGGGTGATGTTTTCACTGCCTTACGAGCCAGCGCGTGATGCGCCGGGGACGGTGCTGTCGCGAAGTGCCGTGACACGTCAAACCCAGTTTGGCGATTTTGCCGGTCAATGGCCATTTTGCACTGTGACGGTCGCGAGTGTGGTACCCGCACGTTCGGCAGCGATGTCACTGGACATGCGTATGCATGCCGCAAGCGCGCTTTCCAGCAGTTCGTGCGGTCGCATGCCCGCGCGGGAGCACAAGACTGTGCGCGTTACTCGGTCGGACGTAATGTGGTTCGCCCATTCGCGTTGCCGTGATCATGATGGTCTCCACGTTGAGAAATACTGATAGTTTCGGCGCACCCAGTGTGCCGGGAAGGCGCGTCAATATTTCCCAGTATGGCTCTTGGGAGGCTTCGCCGCACTCAACAATCAGGGTTAGCACTGACGGCGCGTTCCTGGAGCGAAGTGGTAGGTCGGGAGTCGTCGCTGACGAAGGATAATATGGACTGCAGTAGTCCGCGGCATCTTCAAACCTCAGAATTTTCACGAATGCGGAAAACCGCTACCAGTTCCCGCAGCGTGCTCGATTGTGAAGCCATCGATTGCGTGGCAGCCGACGCTTCCTCGACCAAGGCCGCGTTCTGCTGTGTGACTTCATCCATCTGTCCGATCGCCCGGTTCACCTGTTCGATGCCCGTATGCTGTTCACCGGAAGCCGCACTTTATCTCACCCATGAGATCAGTTACGCGTCTGACGGATGCACTACGTCGTCCATCGTGCGGCCCGCTTCTTCGACCAGTCTGGAACCGCTCGACACGTGCTCTACCGAAGCGCCAATGAGATCCTTGATCTCTTTCGCCGCCGCCGCGCTGCGTTGTGCGAGCGTGCGGACTTCGCCTGCCACGACCGCAAATCCGCGGCCCTGTTCTCCTGCCCGCGCTGCTTCGACAGCCGCATTCAGAGCCAGAATGTTCGTCTGAAACGCGATCCCTTCGATCACCGTGATGATCTGCGCAACCTGTTCCGAACTACGCGAAATCTCGCCCATTGTTTGCACCACACGGTGGACCACCTGGCCACCGCGTGCTGCGACTTCCGACGCGTTTGCAGCGAGTGAATTACCTTGCATGGCGTTCTCAGCATTCTGCTTAACCGTTGCCGTAAGCTGTTCCATGCTGGCAGCGGTTTGTTCCAGCGACGCTGCCTGTTCCTCGGTTCGTTGGCTCAAATCGGTATTGCCTGCTGCGATCTGCGCGGAACCCGTTGCAATGCTTTCGCTGCTGTTGCGAACTCTGCCTACGACGTCGACGAGACGATCGTTCATTTCGCCCATCGCTCGCAGCAGTTGACTGGTTTCGTCGTTCCCCGTCACCCGAATGACTGTGCGTAAATCGCCCTCCGCGACAGTCTGGGCGAGCGTGACTGCACGCGCGATCGGCTCGGTGATGGATCGTGTGATGACGACACCAATACTCACGCCGGCGATCATCGCAATCACGATGAGGAAACTCGAAGAGAGGATTGCACTGTGGTAACTCGCAGCAGCGCGGCCGACTTCGTTCTCGCTACCTTTGCGATTCGCCTCGATATCGTCTTCGATAAGTTTTCATCAACGATGACGAATTCGGTCCTGGCTTCTCCGTTCGATAGATCGTGCGCCGCCTTGATGCCATCGTCCCCTCAGGAAGTCGAAGATTTGTATCCGTTCCGCTGTAGGCGCCCCAAGCGCTTTTGACTTGTTCGTAAATCTGCTGCTCCTTCGGCGCAGAAACCAGCTTCTGATAATCGGCCAGTTCGGCGGCAAGCTTCGTGATCGCTTCGTTATGTGCGGCGCGCTGAGCCTGAAACTCCTGCGGACCGTTCGCGAGCAGCGCCAGCAAAGTCGTCCGGCGCACGCTATTGACGTATGCCTGCATGTTGCCGGCCGCCTGCACGCTCGGCAGCCAGTTGTTCCCCAGTTCGAGCGTGCCCTCGTAGACGCGGGACATCGGCCACAACGCGGCAGCGCCCAACGCAAACAGCAAAACGAGTAGCGTGGCGAAGCCGATTGCGAGCCGGGTGCCGATCTTGATGTTGGTGAGAGTCATGCCTGCAGTCCTGAGAGTTGATCCTTCGCACATAACTACGGCAGCGAATCGCGATACTGAAATCACCTTTCAGAATCGGCCGGCTCCGTTGGCTTAGTGTAATGAGCCCAGTTCGGCCGGCAGAACCATGGGCAGCGGCCGCGCAGTTTGCCGATACATCGATAACGGTAGGTGCTGACAAGAACCACGACACGACCGGCTTCGTAGTAACCTGCCGCGCACACGGCGTGACGCCACATGTCGCGCAAAACAATGGCCGCGCGGGCGGCTCGGCCATCGACGGGCGCACAACGCGCTGGCCCGGCTATGCCGTCAGTCAGCGCAAGCGCAAATGCATTGAGTAGGCCTTTGCTGTAGCAGGACGGTTGGCGCGATTCGGCAGGTGATGTTTCGGGGGCTGCAACGAGTTGACCGGGTCTTCCTGTTGACGCGGCCTACAACCTGACTCGCATGCGCACGCTCGCCGCGAAAGCGGAAGAGGCGCAACAGGCGGCGAGGACATGGCGTTTTGTCCATCTGAATGACATAGCGTCTGTCTTGTCAATCAAATCGGTCGTTTCAGATAGCGAGTCGACTTATCGCGACACAGCCGCCAGGTCAATTACCTTGATAGATATCGCACGACAGGCCCACCACGCATGGTTGACCGTCTCGGGTTTTACCGTCAGCACTTCGTCCGCCCGGTTGGGCTCCATAGTCCCACTGACTGTCGCCGGCCATCGGCATCGCCCGCTGCGATGAATTTATTGGTTGCTGACTGGATGAGTGGCTATCAACGTCTGACGGTTGCATTTCCTGCGAGTCGGCAGCGCCGGCCGCGGTGACCAGGAACAGCAAGATGGTTACAGCCGAGGGTTGCACTTTCATTTCTTCACCTTCTCGTCATCAACGGATTGCGTTAGCGACGCCGACCCCGCGGCCGACACGTCGTTTTAGGTAAGCGGTCCCGCGAGGGCTTAGTTGACGCGAAGAAGGGTTGGTCTGGCCCGCACCAGCGTTAACGCCCTGCCAGTTGCTACTGGCGCGGCGATCTCGAATTCAAGCTTCGCGACCGCCCGGATGCTCGTTATGACGCCCCTTCCCTCGTTCCCAAGCCGTCGCGCCTCTCGCGTGTCGTGGCGCCTCCCTCTCAGGAGGCGCCACCTTAAAGAGTGACGGCGAACTCGGTAAGCCGAACCAAGAATTTCGTGCCCTTCTCGATACGGGCATCGGGCACTTTCCAGTCAGGGCTCGCGCGCCGTCAGATCTTTGCTAGCTTCCTCCGAAAAAAACGTTGCATTGTGGATCCATCCGGCACGGTCTGGCCTGTTTTGCACCGGCTTGTACCCGTGCGTCGGGCGTACCGCCATATGCTTCCATCCCCGTACTCGGGTCAGTGGCTTGTGTCGCGGCGTTTTCTTGCGGGGCGAGCTCAGAGGCTTGCGGTGCGTCTTGCGAATGCGCAACACCTGCCCCGACAAAGAGCACGACAGCGGATGCGACTATCAGTGGTGATTTCATGTTGCTTCCTTTGTCTGCGTTGAGTTTCCATTCATGCGATCCGTTATTCACGTGCCCCGACCTCGAAATCCTCGCGCATCCAGCGTGTCGCGCACGAGCCCCAATATAGGTGTTTATAGAGTGACAAGTTTTCGTGAGAGGGCTCGTTTGGAGCTAGAGCAACAGCCTGCTCGCTTCATGTCGACCTACACCAGTCCACGCACGAGCCACCACCGGTTCAGCTCATCACGATGAACCGTTCCGGGGGTTCGCTCGACGAATGCCTCCTCAGCGTTGCTGTCCTACTATTCTTGGTCAGGCGCAACGCCGTCGCAACGCACATGCGTAGGTGAAGGCCCCGCAACGCCGACGAAAGATGTATGCACTCCCGGTAGCCGATCGTGGTGATGTATCAGCCAGTCGCCTTCAATGATGGCGGACCGCCTTGCTGGACCTTCCGGTGCAACCTGGAACACGTCGCATTTGTTGATACATCTGTGGCTCATGGGAGAAACGGTGACCTGCTATCCTTCTCACATGGGTTCACATACGAAGGTGTTGCGCACCGTTGACCACCAGCGCCGCTTTCACTGGGCATGTGCTGTCGCACCCCGTACCCACGCTCGCTGGGGCTAACACACGCGGTGTGCCGATACAGCCTCCCGACGTCGTGCTGTCTCCGCATACGGCGCTTTCCTGATTAAGCGGCCTTATGAGATTCTCAGGCTTCCTGGTACGCAAGTTTGGCTCGGCGGCTGTGGAGCGTGCGTTCCGTACCGACTATGCGCGACGCTATGCGAGCCAACGCAGACTGGCTGGCGCCGGCCTCATACTGATATGGACCGCGGTTGCTAGCCGTGACTGGTTACTGCTGAACACGCTTGATTCCCGCATCCTCTTCGACATTGGCTTTGTGCGAGTTGCAGGTGCCGCGGGTATGGCCCTGCCGGTCTGGCTGCTGTGCGGAGCACGCGCCTTTGACGAACGCTGGGCCGTCAGATTGCTTTGCGTAGTGACGTTAAGCTGCTGGTTCGCTCTATTGGGGTTGGTGAACATTTACCCGCCGGCCCGGGTCGGACAGGAGATTTTCCCCGGCTTTTTCGTTGTCCTTTTCCTGATATTCACCCTGTTCCGACTTCGTACCATCACGGCAGCATGGTTAGTCGGACTATGCGTTGCAACTTACAATCTTATAGAACTATTCCAATACATCTGGGATATTCCCACCCCGTGGTCGCACTGGTTTACCACCGGGGCTATGGTGTTCATGATGTATTTCGTCGGTCTTGGCGTCTGCATTCAGTTTGAACTCGCTGCCCGGCGCGAATTTGTGTTCCGGCGGTCGTTGCATGGAGCCAAGACACGCGTTGAAGCCGCGTCCCGCGTAGTCAAGCAACAAAATGAACGCATGAGAGAAGTCGTCAGAGAGAAAGAGCGCTTCTTTTCATCGGCCTACCACGACATCCAGCAGCCCCTCGCCGCGATCAACCTCTTCATCCGTAGCGCGCGGATAAGCCTCGACGATGAACACGCCGCAAGCCATGATCTCAACGTCATTGAGGAAACGGCACGCGACATCCTCGACATGTTCAAGCACATCCAGGACTATAGCGAGCTGGGTTACTACGTCCCGCATCTAACGCCAGTCGATACTCAGACTGTGCTTACGGAGGTCTTCGAGCAATATCTTGACCCGGCGAGATCACGGGGCATCGAGTTGAGACTAACCCTGCGCCGGCGCTCCCCGCCGCCTATTGAAAGTGATCACGCTCTGCTCAAACGAGCACTGTCCAATTTGATATCGAATGCGATCAAATACACGTCCGTGGGGGGCATCGTTGTCGGCTGGGTGGAGATAGGCGAACGGCTTCGCATAGACGTGTCGGACACAGGGGTCGGCATCTCGCCCGCGCATCGGGATGCGATATTCGCCGAGTACTATCAGATTGACAACCCTGGCCGCGACCGGTCGAAAGGCCTCGGACTTGGGTTGTCTATCGTCAATCGGATTATCGCGATTCTGCCGGAGCACAGCATGCGTTTCTGGTCGGTCAAAGGGCGCGGGTCACGTTTTTCCCTGTACGCTCCGATATCGCGATTGGCACACGTCATTGAGACCAAAGATCAAGCGAACGCCGCATGCACGTCGATCCTTCGCGGCAAATACATCCTGCTTTGCGACGACGAACCGACCGTTCTTGAGGGCCTGCGCAGGTTGTTCCTCAATGCTGGCGCACTGGTGGATTGTGCCGGGTCAATGAAGGGATTCGAAGCGATTCTCGCCGACGATGGCCGCGCACCCGACGTTATAGTCACAGATATCCGGCTACGGGACGGGCCGGACGGTATCGAGGTCGCCGAACGGATCAGGCAGCATTTCGCCTGGGCAGGCGTGCTTCCCGTTGCGTTCATCACGGGCGAACTGGTGTCTCCGAACGCACTTCGCGATTTCGCCGAGCCGTTCGTGCTACTACGGAAGTCTTCCGCGCCGGAAAGCACGCTCGCTGAAGTCAGTCGGCTCGTTGCTGACCGACTGCCGACAAGCTTCGGTCACGTGCGGGATCCGTGACGAGGGGACCTGTCTAACCCGCGGTGCGCCGATAAAGCCGCTCGATGTCGCGCACTATCCGCCCACGGTGGCTTTCCGGATCCAGGCAGGCTATGAGATCGTCAGGCTTCGTAGTACGCAAGTTCAGGTCGGCGGCGATGGAGCGTGCGTTCCGTATGGACTATGCGCGTCGCTACGCGGGCCAACGCAGGCTGGCTAGCGCCAGCCTCATACTCATATGGATCGCGTTTGTCTGGCGTGACTGGTGGCTGCTGAACACGCTTGATCCCAGCATTCTCCTCCACGTTGGGTATGTGCGACTCGCAGGTGCCGTGGGTATGGCCCTGCCGTTATGGTTGATGTGGGGACAACGCGCCTTTGACGAGCGCCGGTCCGTCAGATTACTTTGCGTAGTAATACTGAGTTGCTGGTTTGCGCAATTGGCGTTGATGAACGTTTATCCGGCGAGATGGGTCTTCGAGGAAACTTTCCCCGAATATTTTCTCATCATTTTCCTGATATTCACATCGTTCCGACTCCGCACAATCACGGCAGCATGGTTGGTCGGCCTTTGCGTTGTAACCTTCCGTCTTGCTATTTACCTCTGGCTACGGAGTACTGTTTCCACGCCGAGGTTTCACTGGGTTTCCTGGATTTCCCGTGGGAATACGGTGTCTCTCATGTATCTCGCCGGCATTGTCGTCTGCATTCAGTTTGAACTCGCCGCCCGGCGCGAATTTGTGTTCCGGCGGACGTTGCGCGCAGCCAAGGCAAGAGTCGACGCCGCTTCCCGCGTGATCAAGCAACAAAATGAACGCATGCGAGACGTCGTCAGAGAAAAGGAGCGGTTCTTTTCCTCGGCCTATCACGACATCCAGCAGCCTCTCGCCGCGATCAATCTTTTTATCCGCAGCGCGAGGATAAAACTCGAAGGCGGACACGCCGCAAGCCATGATTTCGACGTCATCGAGGAAACGGCCCGTGACCTCCTCGACATGTTCAAGGACATTCAGGACTATAGCGAGCTCGGCTCATACGTCCCGCACCTGGCGCCAGTCGATACGCAGACCGTGCTTATGGAGGTCTTCGAGCAATACCTTGAACCGGCAAGGTCCCGAGGCATCGCGTTCAGAATGAGCGAGCGTCGGCGTCACGCTCCAACCATTGAAAGCGACCGCTCCCTGTTCAAGCGGGCATTGTCCAATTTCGTATCGAATGCGATCAAGAACACTTCAGCGGGGGCAGTCGTAATCGGCTGGGTGCTGATCGGGGAACGCCTACGCATAGACGTTTGGGACACAGGCGTCGGCATCTCGCCCGCGCACCGCGATGCGATATTCGCCGAGTACTATCAGATTGACAATCCTGGCCGCGACCGTTCGAAGGGCCTTGGACTTGGGTTGTCCATCGTCAATCGGATTATCGGGATTCTGCCGAAGCACAGCATGCGTTTCCGGTCGGTCGAAGGGCGCGGATCGCGTTTTTCCCTGTACGCTCCGGTATCGAAAATCGTACCTGTGCTCGAGACGGACGATCGAACGGACGGCAAGTGTATGTCCGTCCTTAAGGGTAAATACATCCTGCTTTGCGACGACGAACCGACCGTTCTGGAGGGCCTGCGCCGATTATTCGTAAGCGCGGACGCACTGGTTGATACCGCCGGGTCAATGGCGGGATTCGAAGCGATTTTCGCCGACGATGGGCGGGCACCCGACATCATCGTCACCGATATCCGGCTGTGCGACGGGCCAACCGGCATTGAGGTTGCTGAACGGATCAGGCAGCATTTCGCCTGGGTGGGCGTGCTTCCGGTCGCGTTCATCACGGGGGAACTGGTGTCGCCGCAAGCACTTCGCGATTTCGCCCAGCCGTTCGTGCTGTTGCGGAAATCTTCCACGCCGGAAAACACGCTCGCAGAAGTCAGTCGGTTCGTTGCTGCCCAACGGCCGACAGGCTTCGATCATGTGCGGGATCCGTGACTGGCGGGACGCCGAGCTTGATCCCTTTATCCGCTAGCATGACGATGAGTTCCGTACGGCGGCGCAGATTGAAATGCGCGAGCAGATGACTGACGTATTTTCGTACCGTAATGTCTTCGAGCCCCATTCTCAGCGCAATCGCTTTGGACGGAAGCCCGCGCACCAGCCACGCCAACGTTTCGAACTCTCTCGGAGTCAGTCCCAGCCCGGATGCGCTGCTCATTTCCGAATCACCGCCCGGCTGAGCATTCCCTGGTCCGCTTACCGGAGCCTCGTCCGTGCCCATGTCACACCTGAGCCTCGCGATGCTGGCGGCGGGCAGGAACACGCCCCCAGCAAGCACTGCGCTTATCGCTGCATGAAGTGCTTCAGGAGATGACGACTTGGGCACGTATCCCATGGCGCGAAGTTCGATGCACCGACTGATGGTTTCCACGCTCTCATCGGCCGATATCACGATCACAGGTAACGACGGGCGCGACTCCTTCAGCTTGGCAAGCGCGCCGTAACCGTTGTCATCGGGGAGATCGAGATCGAGAAATACGATGTTCAGGAGTTCGCCAAGCGCATGCTTCACGCCTTGAGACAACGTACTTGCGTGCAGCACCTCAATGTTCGGGAAAAACTCTCTAAGCAGCAGTGCCAATCCGGCTCTGAATAGCTCGTGATCATCGACGATCAGTATGCGCATCTCGTCGTCTCCCTGGACCGCTCTCGAAGCGAGCTGCAATTACGTAGTTGATGATGCTACGTCCGAAGCGGTCGTCCGCTGTGTTCAACACGAATAGTACACGCAGGTCCACTGTGCTGTGCCACGGATGGTGGCGGCTGAACCATGTGGCGTTGCCTCGAACTGGCGGTTTCCGCCGGCACTCGACACCCACCGCCTGACCCGGTGAGCGAACGGCCCGAGGGCCGACATTGGCACGGCTTGGGTTCTACGTCGGCAATATGGCGGACCGCTTACGGTGGCGGCATCGAGCACCGTACGGCAGCTTTCGCATCAGCGAACTCACACTCCCGACCCGATTCGGTCAGCCAAATTTCTACAAACCGGCCATTCGTTCGTCGTGGCGTGCATAAGTCCAACCAAGTACCAACGAGGACGAGCTAAAGTGGCAAATGGCGACTTCTACGCCAATCGCAGATCCCACAACACATTGAGCACATGTTGCGTGGAACGCTCGACGTACCCCGCACGATGGGCAATGCCGAGCCGCCGCCACAACGCCGGGCGCAGCGGACGCATAACAATGCGTTTGTCGTGCAATGGCGTAGTGGCCTCATGAGGCAACAGCGCTGCGCCATAACCGGCCGCTACCAGACTCTTGATCGCGTCGTTGTAGTTGAGCTGGATGCGCGCCGCAGGATGGTGTCCGCCGGCAGCGAACCACTCTGCCGTCAGGCGAGAAAGACGCGTCGTTGCGTCATTGAGAATGAGCGGCTGGGCGACGAGCCATTCCGGCGTGACGCGGGCCGGGCACCGCCAATGCGCCGGCACAAAGGCCATCACCGGGTCGCGGCGCCAAGGCTTTATCACGAGTCCCGCCACCGGAGGCTGAGGCAGCGCGACCAGCCCGACATCCAGCGTTCCATCCGCCAGCCGGGACAGCGTTTCCTGCGAAGTGAGCACGGCAATCTGGATGTCGATGCCGGGATGATGCTGGCGTAGCACCTCGAGCGCCTGCGGCAACAGGTGCGCGATCGCGCCAGTCGACGCACCGAGCCGCGCGCGTCCTTCGCGCCCCTGCACCTGGCGTTGAATATCGTCTAACGCCTGTTCCGCGTCGGCCAGCAGTCGACGTGCGCGCTCCACCAGCACCTCTCCGATCGCCGACGGCCTGACGTGCCCGCGCTTGCGTGACAGAAGCGGCGCTCCAATACGGTCTTCGAGTTCGGCGATGTGGAGGCTGACCGTGGGCGGCGCCAGGTGCAATGTACGCGCCGCATCGGCAAACGAACCACGGTCGGCAATGGCGACCAAGGTGCGCAAACGGTCCAGGCTGATCTCTCGCATGTCGGCGTCCAGATTCAGAGAAACTGAATATTCACGTTGTGAAATTCAACTTTCTCTATTCTAACTGTCCGAGGAACATAGGGGCTCGTTCCACTGGGGTACCACCCACAGTCACAGGAGTATTCCCGCGTATGAGCTCCCCCATTGTTTTCATCGACGGCGACCAAGGCACGACCGGCTTGCAAATCCACGAACGGCTGCGCGACCGGACCGACATCAGGCTGTTCACGCTTGCCGATACCGACCGCAAAGATCCGCGGCGTCGCGCGGAAGCCATCAACGCCTGCGACATCGCCATCCTCTGTTTGCCCGATGCCGCCGCGCTCGAGGCAGTCGGTGCCATTGTTAATCCAGCCGTCCGAGTGATCGACGCAAGCTCCGCGCACCGCACCAATCCGGACTGGACATACGGCTTTCCGGAAATGACGCCGGGACAGGCGGAGCGCATTGCGAGGGCACGCCGGGTCACCAATCCCGGTTGCTATCCGACCGGCGCGATCGGCTTGCTGCATCCGCTGGTGCAGGCTGGGCTCATACCAGGTCACTACCCGATCAGCATTCACGCGGTATCCGGCTATTCGGGCCGCGGGCGGGCCGGCGTGGAGGAACATGAGGGGCCGGGAGCCGCCAACGCGCCTTCGTACCGGGTCTATGGCCTGGAACTCGTGCACAAGCACACGCCGGAGATCCAGCAGCACGCCGGGCTCGCGCAGCGTCCCATTTTCGTTCCTGCGTATGGAGCGTTCCGCCAGGGCATCGTGCTGACGGTGCCTCTGGCGTCGCGGCTGCTGGCACAAGGCGTGGATGGCGCCATGTTGCACACATGCCTCGCACGCCACTATGCCGAGACGACTCACGTACGAGTCCTGCCGCCGCACGAATCGAGCGCCCTGAAACATCTGGATCCGCAAGTGCTGAACGACACGAACGACATGCACTTAAGCGTTTTTCATAACGTGGAGCACGGCCAGGTCTTGCTGTCCGCGGTTTTCGACAATCTTGGCAAAGGCGCATCCGGCGCCGCGGTCCAAAACCTGAACCTAATGCTCACGCGGCAATAGTGGCCGATGGCTTCAGCTAACGTTCGGCCGTCCCATATGCCGACAATTGTTGCCAATCTGGTCGTGGCCGTCGAACGTCTCATAGAAGGTTTTTCAAGTCCGAACACGTACAAGCATGCTTGTCAGAAACAAGAGCGCATTTGCCAGCAATTCGGCGGGCTCTGGGAGGTATTTTCGCCCGGTATGTGATGAAGCGCGTCGCGACAAACACACGAGCACAAAAGTGGATTCTTGCGACGCTACGCGACAAGTGCTGCGGTCCAGCAAAGATGCGTGTGGGTCGACCCCTTATATTTGTTTTGTGACTCTCTGCGCGACAATTTTTGGTGTTAGCGCGACTCTACACGACAAAAATCGACGAGGGCCGACGGTATAACGTGACCCTACGCGACAAATCGGGGCATCCATGACTGCGACACTCGAGCCGTCAACCAAGGGCGTTATCTTCAGCCCCGGCGTTTCGATGGCCGAGCGGCCGCGTGTGTAGCGCCTGGCTGCACCGGGCACTCTCACCAACGTTTTTAAAGGGGGTGTACGTGAAAAGCGAAGGCGGACAGGCCGAGGTGGAGTGACGGATGCGAACGCACTGGATGGACAGGCGTGCTCGAGCCTGGCGGCGTAGTCTCGCATGTAATTGCCGTGAGGGGCATGGCTCAGGAAACGTCTGGACCGTGTCGCATCCAACGGCCCGTCCGTGGGAAGATTGAATTGTTAGGTTCGCTTTCCAAGTCGTGGAAGGGCTTGGACCGTTATCGTGCCGTACGCATGGCCGCGCGTCAGACTTGGGCGCGGTAGGCTACTGCCTAGAGACCAGATTTCGTTTGCAAACTGGTGTCGCAACCAGGCGAAACCCAGTTCATATTTCATTACAAGCCAAGAATTATTTCGCTTAACTAATTTCAACAAAATCATCCAATTAGAGCGATCTTCCAGACCACATTTGTTTTGCAAACTACCAGCGTGGTGCAGCGTGACTTGCGTGGCTATACTGGACGACGTCCAACGAGTAAATGACGATGAACGAAACCACCCAGCAGGCCATTGTTCAGACCTTACGCGAGAAAATCCTGGCGGGCGAACTGTCACCTGGCCAACGTCTCGTCGAAGCGCAACTCGCGCAATGGCTGGGCGTATCGCGCACACCGCTACGCTATGCACTGAGCGTGCTGTCTTCCGAAGGACTGCTCGATCGCTCCGGTGCGCGTGGCTACGTGGTGCGGCGCTTCAGCGTGCGCGACGTGCTCAACGCAATCGACGTACGGGGCGTGCTCGAAGGTCTCGCCGCGCGCTCGGTTGCGGAGAGCGGCGCGAGCACAATGCTCGCCGCCGCGCTCGACAACTGCCTGCGCGAAGGCGACGATATCTTCGAGAACGGCCACCTTAACCCCGGCGACGACGTGCGTTATGCGGCAATGAATGGGCGCTTTCACTCGCTGATCATCGAGGCGGCGCAGAACACGGCAGTGAGCGCCGCGTTGAGTCTGAACGACAAGATTCCGTTCGTCTCGCCCTTCACGATCGCATTCGACGAAGCCGCGCGCGAACGTCAGTTCATGATGTTGATGTACGCGCACCGCCAGCATCACGCGATTGCGGACGCGTTGAAAAAAGGCGAAGGCGCGCGCGTGGAAGCCTTGATGAAAGAGCACACGCATATATCGAAGGAAAGCCTGAACCTGTCGCTGCCGGCTTTGCATCTGATCGCGGGCGCGGCATGACGCGTGACGCATCGCTCGTTGCAGTTAGAAACCAGGTGCCCGGGCAAGCGCCCGCGAAGGTCATCACCTCCGCGAGCAGCAAGGATCTGCTCAATCTGGCGCAATTGCGCGCATTCCGGCTCGTCGCGGATATGGGCAGTGCAACGCGAGCAGCCGCTGCGCTCTTTCGCGCGCAATCGGCGGTCACGCGCTCGGTTCAGGAACTGGAGTCGGCACTCGGAGAACCGCTGTTCGATCGCGGTCCTTCGGGCATGCTGCCCACACCCGTTGGCCGCGCGGTACTACTACGCTGCGAACGAATATTCGCGGAGCTCGAAGAACTCGCACAATGGTGTTCCGCGCGGCAGGCACGCCGCCGCCCCACTGCTGAAGGCGCATTGCCCGCCTATCTGCTGAACACACGGCGGCTGCAAATCCTCGTTGCGCTCGCACGCCATCGTCATATGCCGAGCGCGGCCAGGGCCTTCGGCATCAGTCAGCCCGCTGTGAGCACAGCGATCCGCGTGCTCGAAAGCGGCTCCGGCTTGGGCCTTTTTCACCGAAGCCCGCGCGGCGTTCTGCTCACCGCCGAAGGCGAAACGTTCCTGCTGCACGTGCGGCGCGCTTTGAACGAATTGCGCCATGTGCCCGACGATATGGCCGCACTGCGCGGCAACATTCAGGGCGCGGTAACCGTCGGCGCGTTGCCGCTCGGGCGCACGCTGATCCTGCCCAAAGCCATCGCGAAGATGAGCGCGGACAATCCGGGCGTGCGGGTCGTCACCGATGAAAGCGCGTATGAAGCGCTCGTGGCGGGGTTGCGAGCGGGCGACATCGACTTCATTCTCGGCGCGCTGCGCGAGAACGACTCGACCAGCGGACTGAGGAACGAACGCCTGATGTCGGAAGACATGGTGCTTCTCGTGCGGCGCGACCATCCGCTTGCGCGCGCTCACGAGCCGAGCATCGTGGATCTGCGCGATGTGCAATGGATTCTGCCGCGCAGCCAGGCGCCAGCGCGCGCGCTATTCGAAGCCCAGTTCAAACGGATGAAGATCAAGCCGCCCATGCCCACGGTCGAGACCGCCGACCTCGCGGTAATTCGCGGCCTGCTGCTAGGCTCCGACATGGTCGCGGCCTTATCCGCGCAGCAGTTGCACTACGAGGTTCAAGCGGGGCAACTCGCGGTGCTCAATGTGCCGCTGCACAACACGCGCCGCGATATCGGCCTGACCATGCGCGCAGCGGGTACGCCGTCGCCCGCGGCTCGCGCGCTGATCGACGCCATTCGTCTGTCGGTGGTGGACGTCACGCGCACGATCAGTGTCGCCGCAAATTAACGGCGGCTTGCGGTGAGGCCGTGGCTAGACGCGCGGCTCCCATACCGAAGAAGGAATGCCGACCACGCCGTCGAACAGCCAGCGCGCGGTGCGCAACAATGCGGCGCTCAGCACCTCGGGACGATGGGGCTCGCCGCCGAGCGTCAGTTCGACGGTGAACTCGCCGGTCGGATGCTCGACTGACACGCGCTTGTGCACGCCCTCGGGATCGACCTTTGCAATGCCGTCGCACACCGTGCCGGGCAACACCGCCGCCGTCGCCACGCTGACCGCGCCAAGCACGCCGATGGAGGCGTGGCAGCGGTGCGGAATAAAGCTGCGCGTGGAAATCGTGCCGCCGTCGCGCGGTTCCGCGACGAGGCACATCTTCGGCACCGTGCGCGCGCTGACGTCGCCGAGGTTCATCATCGGACCCACGGCGAGCCGGATTTTTTCGATGCGCGCCTTCAGTTCGTCGTCCGCGTCGAGTTCCTCGCGCGTTTCGTAACCGCTGCGTTGCAGGTCGCGCGCGCGCATCAGCACGAGCGGCATGCCGTTGTCGATGCACGTGACCTCGACGCCTTCTACGGTGTCTTTAAGTTGCCCCGTCGGCAGCAGCGCGCCGCATGTCGAGCCGGCCGTGTCCCTGAACTCGAGGGGAATCGGCGCGGCGCCGCCCGGCACGCCGTCGATGCGCGCGTCGCCTTCATACGTCACGCGAAAGCCCGGCGTGCTGACGGTCGCAACAGCAATCTGCCCGGTGTTGACCATGTGAATGGCCACGCGTGTGCTGCCGTCTTCCGCCTTGACGAGTCCGCGTTCGATCGCGTACGGTCCGACGCCTGCGAGAATATTGCCGCAGTTCTGGCCGAAATCGACACGCGCCTCGTTCACGACCACTTGCGCGAAAAGATAATCAACATCGGCGCCCTCGCGCGACGACGGGGAAACGATCGCGACTTTGCTGGTCAGCGGATCGGCCCCGCCGATACCGTCGATCTGCCGGGGGTCCGGCGAACCCATCACGGCGAGCAGGACACGGTCGCGGACGGCGGGATCGGCGGGCAGGTCGGACGCCATGAAGAACGCGCCTTTCGACGTGCCGCCACGAATCATCATGCAGGGAATACGGGTCTGGGTGCGACTCGACATCGCGGGTCTCCATCGCTAATGTGCGGCTCTCATTGTAGTTTTCGATAGCGCCGATCAAGCAACTAAAGCAGCCTGCAAACCTATCTAATCTGTTTATCGGCCGATGCCGCGAAGGAGTCCGATTATGTTGCAAGCGGCGCGTAATCGACGGCAATCCGGCGAGCGGCAATGCATTCGTACATAGCATCTACTAGCGTGCTTTCTTCTGAGGAAAACGCGCGCGCTTCGTCAATCCCCGCGGATTGACTTCAAAACCGCCTTCTATTCGACCAATTGAAGTTCGCTCGCCCGGCGCAGACTGACGTCGTGCCAATTGCGCCAGGAGCTTCAGATGTCTTTCCGTCATCGCCCGAATCGCCAGTTCGACAAAACCCTGCCTGAAATGGGAACAGACGAATGGAGCAACCCCGCGCCCGGCGCCGACGCGCAAGCGATGCACGGCCTGCACGTCGCTTCGCAGAATGTGTTGCGCCTCGCGACGCAGACGTACAATGCAGCCGCGCGCGGCGACGAGGCAGCCGTACACGCAGCGCGCGCGTCGCTCGAACAGCAATTGGGTCTGACCACGCGTCTGATCGACGAACTGCTCTCCGGCGACACCGACCCACGCACGATGCACTGACCGCGCTGCAAGACCAGCACGGCCAACAAGAATCACAGTTTTCAATCTTCGAGACACGAAATGAGCGCTTTGACGGTAATTCTCTGCATCTGGGCAACGGTTGCGTTGTGCGCGGTGCTGTTCATTCGCGGCGCCACTGCGCGGGTCGAGCGCCCCAAAATGTCGACGCAACGCCGTCCGGCGCGCTTTTCAATCGCGGAATAAGGGCTCGGATGCGGACTCGCGCTAACCAATGGCGCGATTACGCCGGACCTGCGCGAAAGCGAGCGCAACCGCGCCTTTTCCGGAGACACTCCGTGCTTCGAAGTCCCTCGGGCTCAATGCCGAGCGGCTCAACATCCCATACAGATCCGGCCGACGGGCGTTAAGCCATTGACGGCCTGGGCTGGTCCTGGTCAGTCGGGCGTCGAGGTCGGCGGAGATCAGACAGCCTGTCGCCATGCAACTCGACGTCTCCTCCAACGTGCGGCCGAACGGATCGACGATCATTGCCGTTCCAGTCGTTCTCGGTTGCCCGGCGATCTCCGCACCATCGCTCACGACGATAAACATGCCATTGTCGACAGCCCGCGCAGCCAGCCAGCGGCGCAGCCACTTTCCCGCGTCGGGATCAGCTTGCGAACGCGGGGCATTCTCGCCGGTCGGACGACGAAGCGCCTCTTCAATCGAAACCGGCTGCGCCCACTCGCTCCCGTCACTGTCCATCCCATACGTTCGATGCGGCGCGATCAGCACGTCGGCGCCCATTAACGCAGTCATACGCATGTTCTCGACCAGATAGTTATCCGCACCGATCAGGACGCCGATGCGAACACCCGTCGGCGTATCGAAGACGGTGAAACGATCGCCGCTGCCGATCCGCGGATGCTCGAACGCATGCAGCTTTCTGTGGCAATGGCGGACGCCGCCAGGCAAGCACACTACATAGCTATTGAACAACTGCCCATCCGCGGCACGCTCGATCATTCCTACACCAGCGGACACGCCAGTTCGCTCCACTGCATCCGCAACTGCGCGGATCGAAGCACCGTCGAGTGTTTCAGCCAGCGCATTCAGTTCAGCGCGGCCGAGTTTCATCATGCTCGCGTAGCCGGCGATACAAGCCTCTGGAAACACGACCAGGTCAGTGTCGCGACGCGCCGCCAGCGCCAGCCAGTCCGCAATGCGCGCGACGTTTTGCGCGGCCTCACCGCGACGCGACACGAGCGGGACCGATGCAACGCGAAACGATGAAGCAGACGAAGACGGCATTTGCGCGGTCCAATGAAATGAGAACAGCTTCATTGGACCGCTCCATCATCGATACGTAAAATGAAACTTTTGGCGTGTTCGATTACTTCCGAGAATGGAACTCAAACTTCTACGGGCATTTCTGACGATCGCTGAACTGCGCCATTTCGGCCAGGCAGCGGACCTGCTGTGCGTAAGCCAACCAGCGCTCAGCAAACAGATCGCTGCATTGGAGGCGAGCCTCGGCGCGCGCCTTTTCGAACGCGGCCGGCATGGCGCGGAGCTCACCACTTTCGGCGCAGGCTTTCTCCCGGACGCTGAAGCGCTGATCCGCGATGCCGACGACATCCTCACGCGAGCACGCGAGGCGAGCAGCGGCACGCGTGGATTTCTGCGCGTCGGGCTGGGACTCTCCACGCTGACAGAAGTCCCGCAACTCGTCGCCGACTTCCGCAAGCGCTATCCGAACATCGGCGTCACGCTCAACGACCTGTCGTCAGCGGAGCAAACGCGGCGGCTTCTTTCGGGCAAGCTCGAGGTGGGCTTTCTGCGCTTGCCGGCCGAGGCAGGTCTTTCGAGCTTCCCCATGCTCGATGAAGCCCTCGGGCTCGCAATTCCACAGCATGCGCGGTGGAAACGCATTCCGTCGAACCTCGACGAACTGAACGAGGCGGGTTTCATCGCACTCGCGCGCGGACGTGGCCCGGGACTCGCCGCACAGATCGATCGGTGGTGCGCAGCGCATGGCTTTGTGCCCAACGTGATCCAGCATACCGACGACATCCAGACAGTGCTCGCCGGCGTCGCGGCGGGCGTCGGCGCGGCGTTTCTGCCTTCCCGCGTGCAATACCTGCTGCGCGACGCGAGAGTGCTGTCTTTGCGCGGACCAGGCGCTCGCTGGCGCGTCGGTCTCGCATGGCAAACCGCGCGCGACGACGCGGTTGTGAAATGCTTCGTCGCATTCGTTCAGGCGACGAGGAAGAACAAGCGGCTCGCCGGCGCGAAGCGAAGCTGAGATCACCGCAACGAATCGCCGGACTATCGCCAGTGCTCGCAGCTTGACACTTATATACTCAGTGAAGTATATAAGCAGTATGGACTCAACATTCGCCATCATTGCCGAGCCGAGCCGCCGCGCCATCCTCAGTCTGCTTGCATCTTCGGAGCAGTCGGTGGGGGATATCGAGGAGCAGCTCAAGCTCTCGCAGCCCTCCGTTTCAAAGCATTTGCGAGTGCTTCGAGACGCGGGCTTCGTAGAGTCACGCGTCGACGCGCAGCGGCGTGTGTATCGGATCAAACCGGAGCCGCTGATGGAAATCGACGCGTGGCTTGCTCCGTTTCGCCGTTTCTGGTCGGTTCATCTCGACGCTCTCGAACGTCATCTCGATCAGACCCATCCCCCAACACGCCGCAAGGAGAAAAAACGATGAGCAATCGTGATTCGTACAGGCCCGGCCTCGCCACCGGGGCCGAAGTTCAGAAAGACGGAGACAGGTGGACACTCGTCCTCGTGCGCGAGTTGCGCCATTCGCCGGATAAGGTGTGGCAAGCGCTCACGGACCCGGCCAGCTTGCGCGAATGGGCCCCATTCGATGCAGACCACAGCCTCGCCTCGGTCGGCCCAGTGAAGCTGTCCACGGTCGGCACGCCCGCGCCGCAAGTGTCCGAGACCCAGGTGACGCGCGCCGACGCGCCGAATCTGCTCGAGTATCGCTGGGGCGAGAACGACCTTCGCTGGCAACTGGAGGCCCTCGCCGACGGCACGCGGCTTACGCTGTGGCACAACATCGATCGCAACTTTATATCGATGGGCGCAGCCGGCTGGCATATCTGCTTCGACGTGCTCGACCGTTTCCTTGCCGACGACCCGATCGGACGTATCGTCGCCGGCGACGCAATGAAGTTCGAGTGGCCGCGTCTGAATACCGAATACGCGAAGCAGTTCGGCCTTTGAACCGGAAAGCTCAGGAGAACAATATGAACAGGTCCGCTTCGACGCAAAGCCAACCGGCCTCTGAGCTGATCGACAAAAGAATCTCGGATCTCGCGGACTGGCGTGGAACAACCCTGAGCGCAATGCGCAAGCTTATCAAGGAGGCCGATCCAGAGGTCGTCGAAGAATGGAAGTGGATGGGCACGCCTGTCTGGTCGCATGATGGGATCATCTGCACAGGCGAGTCGTACAAGTCGGTCGTGAAGCTGACCTTCGCGAAGGGTGCATCATTGGAAGATCCGGCGAAGCTCTTCAACTCGAGTCTCGACGGCAACGTGAGGCGCGCAATCGACATCCATGAGGGAGAAGAGATTGACGCGAATGCGTTCAAGGCTCTCATCCACGCCGCAATCGCGCTGAACACTTCCAGCAAGAAGCCGAGGACCAAGCGTGCGAAGTAGCTCCCAGCATTGAGGAGAAACGATGGATCAGAATCACTGGACCACGATCGACGATTATCTGACGAGCAGCCTCTTATCAGCCGACGCCTCGCTCGACGCCGCATTGCATGCGAGCACCGAGGCCGGCCTGCCGTCCATCAACGTCGCGCCCAATCAGGGCAAGCTGCTGTATCTGCTCGCGAAATTGCGCGGCGCGCGGCGCATTCTCGAAGTAAGCACGCTGGGCGGCTACAGCACGATCTGGCTCGCGCGGGCGTTGCCGCCCGGCGGTCAGATCATTTCTCTCGAAGCGAACAGAGATTACGCACAAGTGGCGCGAGAGAACCTGGAACGCGCGGGTGTGTCGGGCGTTGCGTCGATTGTGGTGGGCGCGGCCGCGCAAACGCTCGAAAAGTTCGTCGCCGATAGCGTCGAGCCATTCGACATGATTTTTCTCGATGCCGACAAGAAGAGCTATCCCGAGTACCTTCGCCTGTCGTTGCAGTTGAGCCGTGTCGGCACGCTTATCGTCGGCGACAACGTGATTCGCCGTGGCCGCATCGCGGAACATGCGAGCACCGATCCGGACGTGGCCGGCCTGCATGAATTTTTCAGGCTGCTCGGCACGAATCCCCGGCTCGACTCCACGGCGGTTCAAACGGTCGGGATGAAAGGATGGGATGGCTTTTCGATGACCCTCGTGACGGCCTAGCGGTTAATCGCGCGCACCGAATCGCGCAACGCACGCCTGTGTCACTCTCTCAACAGCCACCGCCCAGTCCTCGCCTCGCTCGCGGCGAAATAGCCGCAGCGTGTGCGGATACCACGGCGAATCGCTGCGCTCGTGCATCCAGCGCCAGTCGACATCTTTTTCCGGCAGCATCACCCAGCACGGTTTGCCTAGTGACGCAGCGAGATGCGCGGTCGACGTATCGACGCAAATCACCAGATCGAGTTGCCCGATGATCGCGGCGCTGTCGGCCAGATCGCTTACCATCGATCCTACGTGAAGCAACGGCTGAGCGGCAGGCGGGTTATGCGCTTCGTCCTCGCCCTGCCCTTTCTGCAGACTCACGAAGCTCACGCCGGCCACCCTCCACAGCGGCGCAAGCGTCGCGAGCGAGGGTATGGAACGGTTAGCGTCGTTATGATGCTTCGCGTTGCCCTTCCATACGAGCCCGATCTTGCGACCCGGCGGCAGCGCGTCGAGCAACGGCCGCCATCGTTCGGCGGGCGACGGATTCGCCGTGAGCCGAACAGGTCGCGGAATCGTGTCGACAGTCGTGCGCAAATGCAGCGGCGCGCTCAGCAGGCTCGTCCAGCAGTCGTAATTGGACGAGCCTGCCGCGGCCGTGTCGTGATCGAGCACGGCATCGATGCCGTCGACGCCAGCCATCAACCTGTGCAGCGCAGGCGCGCATGCAAACGCGATAAGCGCGGCGCCCTGCGCCTTGAGCAACGCGAAATAGCGGCTGAACTGAAGCATATCGCCGAGACCGTCTTCCTGCCAGACGAGCAACGATCGCCCCGATAGCGCATCGCCCTGCCACTGCGAACAACTCAGTCTCTGCGCAGTCTGCCGATGCACAAAGCCGGTTTGCCGGTAGCGGCATTCGTAAAGCCGCCAGCCTTCTTCGAAGCGCCCCATGCCGAGCAGCAGCACCGCCAGCCCGAAGCGGGCATCGCCGTAATCGGCCCGCAGCGCAAGCGCGCGACGATATGCGCTCTCCGCTTCGGGTAAGCGCTTGAGTTGCGCGAGGGCTGCGCCGAGGTTGTAATGCGCTTCGGCCAGATCGGGACAAACGCCGAGCGCCTGTTCGAAGGCTTCGACAGCTTCGGGCAAACGGTCTAGCAAGCGCAGCGCGCAGCCGAGGTTGTTATGCGCGGGCGCAATGGCGGGACTCAGGCGAACCGCTTCGCGGTAGGCGGCAACGGCCTCGTCCAGACGTTCGAGTTTGAAGAGCGCGATGCCGAGGTTGTAATAGGCCTCGGCGTAATCGGCGCGAACGGCGATTGCCTTGCGGTACGCCGCCTCGGCTTCGGCCAGACGCTCCAGATCGGCCAGTGTCGCGCCGAGGTTCACGTGCGCTTCTGCGTAATCCGGGCGCATGGCCAATGCGAGCCGGCACGCGAGTTCGGCTTCGGTCAGGCGCCGCGCCGCTCTCAACGCCCCCGCGAGGTTGTTCAATGCTTCCGGATATTGCGGCCTGATCGTGAGCGCCTCGCGATAAGCGGCATCCGCTTGCTCGATGCGTCCGAGATCCATCAGCACGTTGCCGAGATTGTTGTGCGCTTGCGCATGCGCCGGCAATCTGACGAGCGTCTGACGATAAGCCGCTTCGGCATCATGCAGACGCCGCAGCGCGTGCAGGACCACGCCGTGGTTATAGTGCACCTCGGCGTGCTCGGGGCGAAGTGTGAGCGCCCTGCGGTACGAGGCTTCCGCATCTTCATGATAGCCCTGCGCATAGAGCACCGCGCCCAGCTGATTGTGAGCGTCCGCGTGCTCGGGCCGCAGTGCGATCAGTTGCCGATAGATCGCCTTCGCCGCGGATAAACGTCCCTGCGCTTTCAACAGTGCACCGAAACTCTCATACACCTCGGCGCAGCCGGGCATCATGCGCAAACATCGGCGCCAGTAACGCTCCGCATCGTCGGGCTTGCCGAGACGGCATGAAGAGGCTCCCGCGATGTTGAGCGCGTCGGCCATTGCCTGAATCGTTGCATCGTCCAGCGCGCTTTCGTCGCGCTCGATCACCGGCATTACCGTCGATAAAGCCGCGGCAAAGTCATCCGCTGAATAGAACGCTATCGCCTGCAGGTTCAGTTGGGTAATCGAAGAAGCGAGCGTCTGCGTGAGAGTCATGAGTCGGGTACGGTTGCAGGTCTGGCGTCCGTGCAACGGACCGCCCGTGTTGCACGAAAGCCAACATGTACCACGCAGATTAAGCGATCCGGCGCGATTGTAACGGCGGGAAATGAGCCGATTTACACCGTCAATCCGCCGTCATAGCCGGGATCAGGCAGAAAAAACCGGTGAGCAGTGCTAGAATCGCCCGCGTTTCCATGCTCATCGCCATGACTCCACGTTCCCGCAACCGCCTGACCGCCTGGCTTGGCCTCGTCGCCATGTGGCTCGTCGTGTTCGCGCCGGTCGTGAGTCAGATGCTGGTGTCCAACCGCGCGGACGAGCCGATCGCCGCGCTGTGTTCGGCGTTGCAATCGGTGCAGCCCGGCGCGGCAAATCATGCCGGCCATGCTGATGCAACGGCCGTCCATCTCAGCCACGACGACGCATTCGGTGCTTGCGGTTACTGCCATCTGCTCCAGCATCACGTGGCAATGCCCGCCGTTGCGGCAACGCCAGCGCCGCTTGCCGTCGCGATCGCAGGCACTGCACCGCCTACTCTCTCCACCCGCTTCACACCACTCGGCGCGTTTCCTTCAGGACGCCCCAGAGCACCGCCCGTCGTTTCCTGATCGCCGTTGTTCCTGATCGCGCATTGGCTGCATTCGTCGCATCCGTCGACGGCGCGCGCGATCGACCGTTCAATGCATCAAGGAAACTGTCATGTTCATCTTCGCATTGCGAAGGCTGTCCGCTCGCGCCCGCTTAGACCGTGGCGCCGATACGCATCATGCCGTCCGCGCCTATCGCCGTTTTATATTTTCACGGTTGCCTCAGGCTTCCTTTCTGTCGTATTTGCCCGCATTGTTCCCGGCCGCTGTGACCGGGTTGACGACGTTGGCAGCGTCGCCCGTTCACGCCGAAACGGTCAGCGCCGATACGACGCTGCCCGCTGTGAGGGTGAGCGCGAATGGCACTGCAAACGAGACTGCTGCCACGCGTGCCGTCGATCCAAATTTGCCCGCCACGGTCGAGACGGTCACGCGCTATCAATTCTCCAACTGGAACGTCGTCAATACAGAAGATGTTTTGAAGTACATGCCGAACCTCGCGGTTCGCAAGCGTTTTATCGGTGACCTCAATTCGATCATCGCTGTGCGCGGCACCAGCAACACGCAAAGCGCGCGCGGTCTCGTCTATGCGGACGGCCTGCTGCTGAGCAATCTGCTCGGCAATAGCTATTCTTTTCCGCCGCGCTGGTCGATGGTGTTTCCCGACGAGATCCAGCAAGTCGATGTGATTTACGGCCCATATTCCGCGCTATACCCGGGCAATTCGCTTGGCGCAACGGTGCTGATCAGCACGCGCATGCCGAAGAAGTTCGAAGCCGAAGCCGACGTGAAAGCATTCACGCAGCATTTCAGTCTGTACGGCGTGAACCGTAACTTCAACGGCAGCGAAGCGAGCGCTTCGATCGGCGACCGAATCGGCAAATTCTCGTATTTGCTGGGTGTGAACCATCTGGAGAACACGAGCCAGCCGTTGCAGTTTGCAACGCTTGCGAAGTCGAGCACGCCGGCGAAAGCCGGCGATACACCCGTGACGGGCGCCTACTTCTACAACAACCAGACCAATACGCCGACTGCCATACTCGGCATCAACGGTGAAGGCATCGAGCACACGGTGCAAGACCAGTTCAAGCTGAAGATGCAGTACGACTTCACGCCGACACTGCAAGGCGGTTTCACGCTGGGCTATTGGCATCAAACGTATAACAGCCAGACGTCGAGCTTTTTGCGCGACGCGAACGGCAACCCGGTGTATGGCGGCAAGATAGCCATAGACGGCTACGAGTACACCGTTCCGGCAGCTGCGTTCGCGCCGAGCCTCGGGCATAGCGAGAACTGGTTGTACGGCGTGTCGTTGAAAACGCGCAACGCGACGGGCTGGAATGGCGAGGCGATCGTTTCCTATTACGACGTCGGCAATAGTGTCGCGCGTCTCGCGAATTCCGGCGCGCCCGGCAATGGCGCGGGCACCGTCACTTTCGGCGACGGCACCGGCTGGAAAACGCTCGACCTGCGAACCACGTACACACCCGCGTCGATGCAGGCTGGACTCGCGAATCACGCGCTGAGTTTCGGCTATCACTACGACAATTACTTTCTCGACAACGAAAGCTATTCGACGCTCAACTGGCGCGATGGCGCAGCCGCTTCGTTCGCCAATGCATTCGCCGGCAAGACCCAGACTCAGGCGCTCTACGCGCAAGATGCGTGGCGCTTCCTGCCGCGCTGGAAGTTCGTGTACGGCGTGCGTTACGAAGACTGGCGTGCGTACGACGGCTCGCAGGCCACGCCCGGCACCACCATTGGGCTGAGCGACGCCAGTCAGCGGCACTTCTCCCCGAAAGCTTCGCTTTCATTCGACGTCAGCGACGAATTAACGTTGCGCGCTTCACTTGGCCGCGCGTATCGCTTCCCGACCGTCAGCGAATTGTTCCAGGGACAAATCAATGGCTCGTCAATCGTCAATAACAACCCCAATCTGCAACCGGAGGACGATCTCTCCAAAGAACTGACTGCCGAATGGGCGCACTGGAACGGCATCTTCCGCTTCTCGCTCTTTCAGGACGACGTGAAGAACACGATCTTCAGTCAGACCGATACGACCGTGATTCCAAGCGTGACGAACTTCCAGAACATCGGCAAGGTGCGCTCGCGAGGCGTCGAAACAAGTTATGCGGGCGAGAACGTATTCGTGCGTGGACTCGATCTGCTTGCGAGCGTCGCTTATACGCAGTCGAAGATCATTGCCAACGCACAAAACCCCGCGAGCGTCGGTAAGTACTTTTATCGCATTCCATTGTGGCGCGCGAATATTGCAGCGACCTATCGCTTCGACGAGCGTGCGGCACTGACGCTTGCTGCGCGCTATTCCGGTCGCCAATACAACACGCTCACCAACACGGACACGAATCCGGACGTATTCGGCGGCACGAGCTCGTACACCGTGGCGGACGCGAAGTTCACGTTCAAGCCGACCAGGCTGAGCGAAGTGGGCATTGGCGTCGATAACATTTTCGATGCGCGCTACTTCGTCTATCACCCCTATCCGGGCCGGACCTTCTACGTGGAAGCGAAGCTGCGCATGTAATGCGCGGCTCCATGCAAAGCCGGAAGAACCAGATCATTTTTGCTTCAGGAGGATTTGATGTCCACCATCGTCCAACATAACGCCGCATCGGGCTCGACGGCCAACAGTAGCGGCTATCGCACCCTGTGGCGATGGCATTTCTATGCCGGACTGTTCGTGATGCCGTTTCTCATCGTACTAGCGATAACCGGCACGCTGTACTGCTTTCAACCGCAGATCGAACCGCTGCTCTATCCGCAGCTTCTCGTCGTTGAATCCAAAGGCGCGCCACGCGCGCCCGACGACGTGCTGCTTGCGCGAGCGCGTGCTGCGATGCCGACCAATGCCACTGCCGTGACCGCCGTTATCCCAGACGCGCCTGAGCGCAGCACGGAATTCATCTTCCGTCTCGCGGATGGAAACAGGCAGAGCGTCTATCTGAACCCGTATAACGGAGAAGTGCTCGGCACGCTGAGCGTCGAGCATCGCTTCATGCAGCTCGACCGGATGCTTCATCGCAAGCTGTTGCTCGGCAAGCCGGGCGAGTTGCTGATGGAACTCGCCGCATGCTGGACGCTCGTGATGATCGGCACAGGCGTTGCATTGTGGTGGCCTCGCGGAGCAATGCGAACACGCGATGCGCTGGTGCCGCGCCTCACGCTGACGGGCCGTCCGCTTTGGAAAAGCGTTCACGCGGTCATGGGCATCTGGCTCGCACTCGGTGCACTCGCATTCGTGTTGACGGGTCTTCCGTGGTCCGGCTCATGGGGCAAGCAGTTCAAGGCGCTTGCGACCGCAGCCAGTCTGGGCGCGCCGCCTGGCACATGGGGCGGCTTGCCGCTGCGCTCCGCACTGCCTGCCGCGGTACGCGGCCAGACGACGGCGACGCCAAGCGAAACAGAAGCTCATGCAACACATGCTGAGCACGAAGCACAGGCGGCGCAGAAGGACTCGATGCCCGGCATGGTGATGGACGACCTGCCGCTGCCGCAAACGCCGTGGGCCGTGGGCAATGCGCCAGTGCCCACCTCTGCCGATGCAAACGCAGCGAGCCCGCTGCCGCTCGGACGCATCGTCGCGCAAGCCGCGTCGCTCGGTGTGACGAACGGCTACACCATCGCCCTGCCTACGTCGGCGACGGGCGTATACACCTTGTCGTATTTCCCCGCCGACCCGCAAAAGGAACGCACGATCTACATCGACCAGTACAGCGGTACGGTGCTCAAGGACATTCGCTATGCGGACTACGGCGCGGTATCTAAAGCGGTGTCGTACGGCACGTCATTGCATATGGGCCGCTACTTCGGCGTCGCCAACCAGATTCTCTGCGCCGCAATCTCGCTCGGTCTCGCGATGATGGCCGTAACCGGCTGCGTAATGTGGTGGAAGCGCAGACCGCAGCGCTCACTCGGAGCGCCTTCACGCGAAAGAGTCGCACCGCCGATGCGCGGCTGGAAAACCGGTCTTGTCTTGCTCGGCGTCGTCTTTCCATTGATGGGCGCAACGCTGCTGGCAGTGTGGGCCGGCGACCGCGCACTCTTTGGCCGTGCTTCGCGGCGTGAGCGCGTTACGCCGTACGAATCGGCGGAACAGTGACACGCGTGGGCCTTCACGGCCCTTAATGCCCTGGTTCAGCAGCGTTCAAGCCGCCGGAATAACGTCGATGCGCAAAGCCGGCGCGCCCGCTGCGATCGCGAGAAGATGATCCACATTCGGATGAGCGCCGGGCCGAGTGCGTGCGTCTGCGGTATGTTCGCCGAACACCGCAAGACCATGCTCGGCCGCGTGGGCGTCGAGCGTGCCGAAAGTGTGCTGCAAATAGTTGTACACCGCGAGCGAGCCCTGCTTGCCCGGCTTGTTCTCGATGCTTGCCACGATTGCACCGTGCGTGTCGATCAGATCAATGCGCTCGATACCGTCGATCACGGGCATTTGCGCAAGGTTCTCCTTGAATACGTTGCTCGGCTGAATCACTGAAACCACTCCTTTAAGCAGGTAAATTGCCACGAGGGCCGTATCTTATCCGATAGCCCTGTTGCAGCAACGCACCGCTCACGGCGTCCAGCGGTGAACGATAATGCTCGACCCGTTGTAGTTGTCTTTCGTGATGACGTATTCACCGCTTGCCCGCACAAACGCTCGAAGCCCGTACATGGAATCGACATCGTTGCCGACATCCACCGTACCGGGGCTATTGTTGATCAGCGTCGTATCGAGTTGGCCGGTGGTGAGATTAAATGCGTCGATGTTCGGCACCGTATGCACGTACCCGACGAATAGATAATTGCCGGCCGCCGTAATCGACTTTGGATTGGCGCTGGTGAGTTTGATCACCTGCTGGGGTCGTGTGGTATTGCCCGCACTCCAGCCCTGATAGACCTCGATGCGCGATTGAATAGCCGTCCAGTCCCAACTGCCCGCAACGCCTTGCGCAAGAATCATCGTGTCGCTCTCCGGCAAATAGATGATGCGTGTCAACGGCCGGATACTCAGCGGAATGGAAATCGTGATTGCCGGTCCCCACAACGGTTTGCCATTTCCATCGAAACCTGTGAGCGGATAATGATAGATATGATTCGTTCTGTCGAGACCCGCCCACACGTCACCGCGGCTATCGATGCAAAAGCCCCCCGTTACCTTCACGTTTGTATTGAACGCGGGGCCGGGAATCGACCCGTCCGGTATCGCAATGTAGCCGCTTGCCGCGTTGAAATGATAGAAGTTGAACGTGTCGGGGTTCTGCCCTGACGCAACGAGAATACGGTTTCCTCCCACGCTGACGAGTTGACCGAAGTGCTGCCCCCGCTGCGTGTCGTTTATATTCAGGCGCGGGTCTGACGGATACGTGAACGGATCGACGGTATTGGCAACGAAGGTGCCGCCCGCGCTACCCGTATAAATGTGCGTGCCGCTGTAAAACCACGCACCATCTGTCGATGGGTCGGGTGCCGCGACTGCTTCGAAGTTGAGTGCCTGCAATTTCCATTTCAGATTGCCGGCGCTGTCGTATGCGTGCAGATCGGTCGGGCCATTGCGGCCGACGTCCCAGCCGCCACCCCACGGATTGTTGAGCACATACAGATTGCCTACTGCGTCCTTACCGATGCCGGCCACACGCGTGAAGCGCTTGTCGCCGACCTGGCCTTTGATTCCCGTGGTCGGGTCCAGATAGCCGCCCTGAATGCCGAACGTACCGGCCAGCGTCGGCGTGCCTGCCACGTTGTAGATCTTGATGTTCATGTCGGGACCTTCGTCGCCGACCATCAGCTGTCCCGTCGACGCATCGAAATACAGTGCCGACGGCCGCGATGCAGCGGGCATCTGGATCGTATTCAACGGCGCACCGCCCGCATTGAATTCGGCTACGACGCCCGCACTTTTTCGCGCGACCCACACATTACCCGCACTATCGAGTGCAAGTGCGCCGGGGCCGGATACGCTAATGTCTTGCTGCCAGACCCCGTCGGTCGTATAGACGCGGACACGGTTGCCGTAAAAATCGCTGACATAGAGCAGCGCGCCCGCCGTGGCGAGTCCGGTAATGACATCGGCGTGAGGTATGCCGGTCCATACGCTCACGGGGATACGAAGTTCGAGCGCTTTCGTCGCACGGTTATAGCGCCCCACGGAGCCGCTGCCGAACGACCTGTTGTACTGCAACGCGGTGAAAATCGACGTCGCATTTCCAGTTATGGCGCTGCCCTGAAAATCCGCGTGCGTGCCGATCGAGCCGATGCTCTGTCCGTTCTGATAAATTGCAACGCCGCCCTCGTTCTCGTCCCACAACGACGATGTATAAATCACGCCGTCGGGCGCGACCCACATCGAACGTGCGCCGTTGCCGACGTGCGCCGCGAGCGTGCCATAGGTATTGGCGAGCCAGTCGGTCGTGTATTGCGCGTGACACGCGCAGGCAAGCGCCATCAGCGCGAGGCCGAGCAACGCGGCGTGGATTCGTTTGGTGACCATAGACGCATGTTCTCCGACGGTACTTCGTTTACGTCGTAGCGGCCTGCTCGTGCGCAGGCGTTCGAGTTCGATAGTGCCGCGTTATGCTTCGGCGAGAATCTGCTGGATGACCTGCTCGAAGGTTTCGACAGGTTGTCCGCCGCTTACCAGATAGCGGCGATTGAAGATGATTGCCGGCACTGACTGAATGCCATGCGATTGGAACTCGTGTTCTTCCGCGCGGACTTCGTCGGCGTAGTCGCCGTTTTGCAGCACGCTGCGCGCCGCGTTGGCGTCCAGCCCCACCGTCTGAGCTGCTTCGACGAGCACGTCATGATTGCTCGGGTCGCGGCCCAGCGAATGATAGGCGCGCAGCAATTCAAGCTTGAGCGGCAACTGCTTACCTTCGAGACCGGCCCAATGCAACAGGCGGTGCGCGTCGAAGGTGTTATAGACATGCGTGCGCGGACCAAACTCGAAGCCGACGCTTGCGCCGCGTTCGCGGATTGTTGCTTGCGTCTCTTCAATCTGCTCGGGCGTGCGCCCATACTTCCTACCCAGATAGTCGACAATCGCCTCGCCTTCGGGCCTCATCTGCGGATTCAGTTCGAATGGATGCACGACGATTTGCGCATCGACCGCGTCTCCCAGCCGGGACAACGCGAGGTGCAGCGAGGAAAGGCCGATTGCGCACCAGGGGCACGCGATATCGGAGACGAAGTCGATTGTGAGCGGTTGGCGCATGGCTTTCCTAAGGGCAATAGAGACAGGCGTATTGTTACCGATCTCGGCTATTCGCGCCTGGCAGCGGGCCAGCAAGGAGCGCTGCCTAGTCGCGCCTTATGCGCCACGGTTCTTCCTGATCAGCAGACCGATGCCGCCAGCAATTCCGATGCCGGCCAACGCGCCCAATGCGCATAAAACGCCACGATGCCGGACCGCGAACATTTCCAGACTTGCGGATTTCGACTCGCTGTCAAAACGTCCATGCGAGCCGTAATCGCCGGGTACGGGATCGAACAGATTGCTGGGTGCGTCGGGGGCCACAGGTTCATCGCTGAGTTGCCCTTCGTAACCTGCTTTCGCGAGATATCTGTCGAGCAGTCCTGGCGCGATGTAGTTTGCAAGAATCGCTTTGACCGTCGGGAAGCCCACCCATACCTCGCGCCGCTTATGCGTTGCGGCGAAATAGATAGCCCGCGCGGCGACTTCTGGCTGGAAAATCGGCGCAACCGGCTTCGCCTTCTTACCCATCTTGTTGAGCGCCCAGTCGAACTGCGGCGTATTCAATGCCGGCAGGTCGACCAGGGTCAAATGCACGTTGAGCCGGTCGTGAATGATCTCGGAACGCAGGGCGTCGGTGAAGCCGCGAACCGCGAACTTGGCTGCGCAATAGATCGACTGAAGCGGCACTGAACGATAAGCGAGCGCGGACCCCACGTTGACGATCGTGCCGCGATTGCGTGTGCGCATGCGCGACAGCGCGGCCATCGTGCCATGCACCTGACCGAGATAGGTCACTTTGGTGCCTCGCTCGAATTCCTGCGCGGTGAGTTTCGACACGGGCGCGAAGACGGTGGCCATTGCCACGTTGACCCATACGTCGATCGGCCCGAGTTCCGCTTCGATCCGCGCGGCTGCTTCTTCCACCTTGTCCGCATCGGCGACATCGGTCGGAATGGCCAGTGCCCGCACGCCGTGGACGCGCTGAAGCTCGGCGGCGGTGCGCTCGAGCCGCGCCATATCGCGCGAAAGCAATGCCACATCGTAGCCATGCCGCGCGAATTCCTCGACAACCGCGCGCCCTACTCCCGCACCCGCGCCGGTAACGACGACAATTTTATTCATGGCGAATCCTTTGCACCGCGCGCACCTCGCACTTGTGCAGAACGGCATAGCAAAACGCGAGCCCGCTCCGGATGTGCATGGCAGCGCCCATTCTTTCTGAGTGAAAGAACGCGGAACGCGCTTTGCAACTCCGTCTGTATCACGACTACTTTTGTGAGGAGTTGTCCATGTCCATCACTGTCGGCGACTTCATTATCGAGCGACTCCAGGCTTGGGGCGTGCGCCGGATTTTCGGCTACCCCGGCGACGGCATCAACGGGGTATTTGGCGCGTTGAACCGCGCGCAAGCGGAAGCGAAGAAAAAGCATCGCAAGAGCACAGATCTACCGGCGCCAATCGAATTCATTCAGGTTCGTCATGAGGAAATGGCGGCCTTCATGGCATCGGCTCATGCAAAATTCACCGGCGAACTGGGCGTTTGTATCGCGACGTCGGGGCCCGGCGCATCGCATCTCGTCACAGGGCTCTATGACGCACGAATGGATCACATGCCCGTGCTCGCGATAACCGGTCAGCAGGCGCGCTCGGCGCTCGGCGGCCATTATCAGCAGGAGCTCGATCTCGTCGCGTTGTTCAAGGACGTCGCCGGCGCGTTCGTCGCGCAGGCCTCGGTGCCCGCGCAAGTGCGCCATCTCGTGGATCGCGCGATACGTACCGCACTTTCCGAGCGCAAGGTGACCGCGCTGGTTCTGCCAAACGATCTGCAGGATCTGCCTTACGAGCCGCCCGCGCGCAAGCATGGCACGTTGCATTCGGGTGTCGGCTATCGCGCGCCGCGCCTCGTTCCGCAAGCGGAAGATCTTCAGCAGGCCGCGGACGTACTTAACGCCGGCAAGAAAGTCGCAATACTCGTCGGCGCCGGCGCATTGCATGCAACCGATGAAGTCATCGCCGTCGCGGAAAAACTGGGCGCGGGCGTCGCCAAGGCGCTCCTCGGCAAAGCCGCGTTACCCGACGATCTGCCCTGGGTCACCGGCTCGATCGGTCTGCTCGGTACCAAGCCGAGTTACGACCTGATGACCGAATGCGATACGTTGTTGATGATCGGGTCGGGCTTCCCATACTCGGAGTTTCTGCCGAAGGAAGGCGCGGCGCGCGGCGTGCAGATCGATCTGAAGGCCGACATGCTGAGCCTGCGCTATCCGATGGAAGTCAACCTGGTCGGCGATAGCGTAGAAACGCTGCGCGCGTTGCTGCCTTTGCTCGAACAGAAACAGGATCGCGCATGGCGCAAGACGATCGAAGGCTGGATGGCCGACTGGTGGAAGACACTGGACGAACGCGCGCACGAACCGGGCAAGGACGCGGTCAATCCGCAACGCACGGTATGGGAACTGTCGCCGCGCGTTCCGTCGAATGCCATCGTCACGAGCGATTCCGGCTCCTGCGCGAACTGGTATGCACGCGATCTGAAAGTGCAGCGCGGCATGATGTGCTCGCTGTCGGGAGGGCTTGCGTCGATGGGCGCAGCCGTGCCGTATGCGATCGCCGCGAAGTTTGCTTACCCGGAGCGCCCCGTGATCGCATTGGTCGGCGACGGCGCGATGCAGATGAACAACATGGCCGAACTCATTACCGTATCGAAGTACTGGAAAGGCTGGGCCGATCCGCGCTGGATCTGCATGGTGCTGAACAATCAGGACCTGAATCAGGTCACGTGGGAACAGCGTGTGATGGAAGGCGATCCGAAGTTCGAGGCGTCGCAGGACATTCCTTCCGTGCCGTATCACAAGTTCGCGGAATTGATCGGTTTGAAAGGCATTTATGTCGACGACGCCGAGCAAATGGGCGCGGCTTGGGACACTGCACTAGCCGCCGATCGCCCCGTCGTGATTGAAGTTAAGGCCGACCCCAACATCGCGCCATTGCCGCCGCATATCACGCTCGCTCAGGCGAAGGCGTTTGCGTCGACGTTGCTGAAGGGCGATCCGGATGAAGGCAGCGTGATCGTGCAGACCGCAAAACAGGTGCTGGGCGCGGTTCTTCCGGGTCATCACGACAAGTAAGCGTGAAGCGCTGGGTGCCCGAGTAAATCGTTCACTGACGATTCTGCCGTTGCACCGCAATGGCAGGTTGCATTGCCGCCATCGCTTCGCGCGGCGAGCTGAGGTCGATGCCTTGAGGCATGCGCAATGCTGCGCGAAAGAATCGTCAACCGCACAAAGGAGGGCCACATCACGAAGCTCTATTACTCGCCCGGCGCCTGCAGTCTGGCCGATCACATTGCGATGCACGAAGCCGATATAAAGTTCGACCGCGTGCGCGTCGACCTCAAAACAAAAAAGACCGAAACCGGTCAGAACTTCGACGAAATCAACCCCAAGAGCTATGTGCCGACGCTCGAACTCGACGACGGTCAACGCCTCACCGAAAACGTCGCGATCCTTTCATGGGTCGCGCAACGCGAGCCGTCGCTATCACCGTCGGGCGAGTTGGGCGCAACGCGTCTGCTGGAAATGCTGGCCTTCATTTCAACGGAGATTCACAAGCAATTCGGCCGCGTATTCAAACCGACATCGGACGAGGAAGCAAGCGCCGCACGGGAAAAAATCGGTCAGCGTTTCCAGCTCATTTCCACGATGCTAAAGGGCGACTATCTGTTCGGTGCACAAGCGAGCGTCGCTGACGCCTATCTGTTCACCATGCTTTTGTGGGCCAAAAAAGTAAGCATCGAAGTACCGCAGAAACTCGCGGATTTCGCGCAACGCATGCGCACGCGGCCCGCTGTGCAACTGGCGCTCAAGCACGAAGGGATCGAGTGAAGGCGCACAGCGCGCGCTAAGCCCGCCGTTCGCCGAGGTGGGCTGCCGCTACTCGCGCGATCTTTCTGGAGATCAACGCGGGCATCATCCTGTTGATGATCGTCGCATTCTTCGCTCATGAAGCGACCGCGTTGTGGGACGTCAGCTACGCGGTTAGCGCGCGCAACGTGACTCCGCTCGAACAGCACGTTCACAGCTTTCTCGAACTGGTGCCGCTGATGGCGATACTGCTGGTAGTCAGTCGCCATTGGCAGCAATTTCAGGCGCTGCTGGGTATCGGCAGCGAACCTGCAAGCTTCGAACTGACTGCAAAGACGCAGCCGTTGCCGGTCGCCTATATCGTCACGCTGTTCGCGCTGATTCTGGTTTTCGAACTGCTGCCGTACCTCGAAGAACTATGGCACGGACTGCGCACTCGCCGACGCGGCTTTGCATCGGCAAGTGCGAGCGGTCGCACTTCGCCATGAGTCTCACTCGGCGTTCGAACCGTCAAACTGGACGATCTCGACCCAGTTGGCGCCCTTGCCCGCCGGGTATTGACCGAGCGCACTCAACGTACCGGTCTTCCGGTCGATCCGGTATGCACTCAGGCTCGGCGACAACTGTCCGACCGCGAGCAGGTAATTCCCCGACGGATCGATGTTGAAGCCACGCGGCTGCTTTTCGGTGGCGTACGTACCGATACGTGTGAGCTTGCCCGACGCGCGGTCCACGCGATAAGCGGCCAGCGTGCTCGACGTGCGTTCCGATGCGTACACGAAGCGGCCATCCGGCGTGATGTGAACGTCGGCGCCCCACGGCTTATCGCCGGAAAAATTGGGCGGCAGGATGGAAATGGTCTGCACCGGCTTCACGGAATCGCGATGATTGTCGAATGCGAGCACGTGCAGCTTGCCGTCGAGTTCGTCGATCAGATACGTGAAGCGCTGATCCGGCGAGAACACGAAATGGCGCGGGCCCGATTTGGCGGGAAGCGAATACGCGGGCGCTGCATCTTCGGTCAGCGAACCCTTAGACGGATCGAACTTCAGACGCAACCAGGCGTCCGAGCCGAGTACGGACGCAAATACATAGCGGTTATCGGGCGCATTGCGAATAGCATGCGCCATCGGGCCGGTCTTGACGATCTGCTGAACGTCTTGCGCCACACCATTCGCGCCGATGCTGTTCACGGCCAGCAGGTTGCCGCCGTACGACGCAGAGAACAGATAACGGCCGCTCGCATCGGTCGACACGTAGGCCATGCTCTCCGCGAGGGGTGCCTTGCCGAGTTCGGTCAGGCGGCCGTCGAGCGGATTGACCGCAAAGCTCACCACGCGATAAGGTTTCGAGCGCACGCCCGCATAAAGCCGCAGATGATTCGGCGAAAAAGCCATTGGCATGACCGTGCCGCCCACGCCTACGGTTTCGACGGCCTTCATCGCGCCATTGGATGTGTCGAGACTGAATACCGAAATGTCCTGACTGTCCGCATTCGACACATACGCATACGTGGCCGCATGCGCGGCGGCGGACATCGTCACACCGGCTAACAGAATTGCGACTGCACGCGAGACGGCTTTAACGCTCATGTTTATTTTCCGATCCAGTTGGTTGAATTCGTTTGATTGGGTCTGACTTGATCGACGCAGGTTATCGAAGGCGGAATGCCGAGACCGCGTCCGTCATCGACTGCGCCTGATGCTCGAGCGCACTCGCGGCGGCAGCGGCCTGTTCGACCAACGCGGCATTTTGTTGCGTCACCTGATCCATCTGGCTCACAGCTTTGCCGACCTGCTCGATGCCCGCGGTTTGCTCGACCGTTGCCGAAGTGATCTCCGCCATGATAGTCGCAACACCCTGTACCGCGCCGACGATTTCGTTCATCGTATGGCCGGCCTGTGTGACGAGTTCGTTGCCGTGACGCACGTCATCCACCGAAGCGGAAATGAGTGCCTTGATTTCCTGCGCGGCGCTTGCACTGCGTTGAGCGAGCGTGCGCACTTCGCCGGCCACGACAGCGAAGCCGCGTCCCTGCTCACCCGCACGCGCCGATTCCACTGCGGCATTGAGCGCCAGAATGTTGGTCTGAAACGCGATACTGTCGATCATGCCGGTGATCTCCGCGATCTTCTGCGAGCTCGCGGTGATAGCGGTCATTGTGTGCACGGCGCGCTGCACGACATCGCCGCCACGCTGCGCCACGTCGGCGGCGCTCGCGGCCAGCGTGCTCGCCTGGCGGGCGTTGTCCGCGTTCTGCTTCACCGTGGACGTCAGCTCTTCCATGCTCGCCGCCGTTTCTTCGAGCGATGCCGACTGCTCCTCGGTGCGGCTCGACAAGTCGAGGTTACCTGCGGCAATCTCGCGTGCGCCGCCGTGAATCGCCTCGCAGTTGACGCGTACGTTCGATACCGTATGCGCAAGTCCGGCCTGCATGCGCGACATCGACATGAACAACTGGCCGATTTCACTCTTGCTGCCTTCAGGAATAGCCGTGGTCAAATCGTTGCCTGCGATCCGGTCGAGCAGTTTCGACGCCTGCTGCAACGGGCGAATCACGATTGTGCGCAACGCGAAGTGCGTGGCGACGATCAATGCGAGGGCAAGCGCGACACCTGTGACCACCATCGCGACGATCCAGCCATATTCGCGCTCGTTTCTCGCCGCTGATTCCTTCGCGAGCGCCCCCGCGAGATTTTGAAACTTCTCTACGTTCGCCGAATAGACCTGGCCCGCGAGCGTAATGTCGTGATCGTTGATTGCGACATAGGCGTCCGTGTCGCCACGCTGAAGCGCTTCGAACGCCTTCTTCAGCGTCGCGGCCAATCCATTCGACGAGTCGACAAGCTGCTGTTTCAGCGCATCGTCCTGTCCCACGAATCGGGACGCCGCTGCAAAAGCACGCGTTTCGGCGTCGGCGCGATCGAAGGTTCGCTGCGCGCTGCCGAGTGCCGAATCGCGGGTGGCCAGATCGTTGCGCTCCTTGAGTGCCGCGTAAGCGCGCGTAAGGGCTGCCCGAGTGCGGGTGCTGTCTTTATAGCCGTCGTTCGCGAGTATTTCCTGAGTGGCGATCTCCTGGAGCCGCTGAGCATTCTCATTCGAGCGCCCAAGCGCGAACACACCGACCACGCCGCCAAACATGATCATCGCGGCAAAGACGACCAGCACTGCAAGTAAGCTGTTTTTTACTGTCAAATCGCGCATGCTTCCGGGACCCCGTTCGTTGTCTACTTCTCTTTGGTCATTAACGGCAAAATTGACGCAAACTTGAATAGAGCCAGGTTTGCGCCGCGCGCTATTGGGCCTCCACTCGATGCGCCGCCTTACCCTATCCGCGTCAAGCGCTCTTTACTGGCGAACCGACTCTGGCGCACAATCTCAGCGGAAACGGCTGTTCGCGGCCATTCCGTGCTGCCGATTATTCGCATCCACGCGCCAATCCGACAGCGCAGCGATCCGCTGCACCACGCGTCTTTCCAATCGGACACTTCATGAGCGATAAAACTTCTGGCAAGCGTGAAGATCTGCTGGCAGGCGGCAGCCGTCACCACCAGATCTTTCCAAGGCTGAATGACGCGCAGTTTGCGGTACTCGAGCGATATGGCGAGCGGCGCAGGCTGTACGCCGGCGATGTGCTGTTCACCGAAGGCGATCGCCACATTCCGATGTTCGCGATCGTGTCAGGCACCATCGAGGCGACGCGCGGCAGCGGCGAGAACCTGCATTTCCTCGGCTCTCACGGTCCCGGCAGTTTTACCGGCGAGGTAGGCACGCTGGCGGGCCGCGGTGCGGTCGCGTCTGCGCGTGCAACGAGCGATTGCGAAGTCATCGTGATCGACGAGGAATCGCTGCGCGAGCTCGTGATTGCCGAAGCGGAATTGAGCGAGACGATCATGCGCGCCTACATTCTGCGCCGCGTCGCCTACATTCAGGACCAGAGCGGCGGCGTGGTCGTGATCGGTAGTTCCGCCTCTTTCCCGACTCTCGTATTGCGGCATTTCCTGAGCCGCAACGCGCAACCGTCGGCCTACTTCGATATTGCCGATCATGAGGAAGCCAAAGTACTGCTGGAGCGGTATGGCGCAACCGAAGAAGATCTTCCGGTACTCGTCACATTGCAGGGCGTCGTCCTGAAGCGCCCGACGAATCGCGCTGTTGCCGACGCGATCGGCTTGAGTCCCGACAGATTGAATGGCGAGCGATTCGATGTGGTTGTGGTCGGCGCGGGGCCAGCGGGTCTCGCGGCGGCCGTGTACGCGGCGTCGGAAGGATTAAGGGTCGCGGTTCTCGACACGAAGGCGCCTGGCGGCCAGGCGGGCACCAGCTCGAAGATCGAGAATTACTTTGGTTTTCCAACCGGAATCTCCGGTCAGGCGCTCGCTGGGCGCGGCCTGTCGCAATGCCGGAAGTTCGGCGCGGAAGTCGGCGTGCCGATCGAGGCGCTCGGTATTGAATGCGACAAGGGGCAACCGTTTCATATCCGCCTGAACTACGACGAGCATGTGTATGCCCGCGCCGTTGTCATCGCGACAGGTGCGCGTTATCGCAAGCCGCCGCTCGCGCGGCTCGAACATTTCGAAGGCCGCGGCATCTATTACAGCGCGACGTTCATGGAAGCCGCGTTTTGCGGCAGCGAAGAACTGATTATTGTCGGCGGCGGCAATTCCGCAGGACAGGCAGCGGTTTTTCTCTCCGGCTTCGCACGCCACGTGCATATCGTGATTCGCGGCGAAGGACTCAACGCGAGCATGTCCAACTACCTGATCCGGCGCATCGAAGCGGCGCCGAATATCACGGTTCACGTGCGAACGCAGATCGTCGCGCTAAATGGCGACGCGCATCTCGAGTCCATTCAGTGGAACCAGCAAGGGCAAATCGAAGAGAAGGCTATCCGGCACGTGTTCCTGTTTCTCGGCGCGCAACCTAGCACCGGCTGGCTTGGCGATTGCGTCGAACTCGACAAGAATGGCTTTGTGCTGACCGGCCCAGATGTCGCACACAAGTGGACATCGGAACGGCCCGCGCATTTTCTTGAAACGAGCCGGCCCGGCATTTTCGCCGTGGGCGACGTGCGCAGCGGTTCGGTCAAGAGAGTGGCGGCGGCCGTCGGCGAAGGNGCGGCCGCGATTCAGTCTCTTCACCAGTACCTTGCGCTCGACGCGTAACGCTCAGTACTCGACGAGTATCGTGACCCGGCGATTGGCAGCGTTGGCCACCGCGTCGTTGCCGATGACCAGCGGGAAATTGTCGGCGCGTCCAATTGCGGCCATACGGTGTGCTTCGATACCCTTTTCGGCGAAGAAGCGCACTACAGCGCCCGCACGTGCAGAAGACAGTTCCCAATTGGATTCGTACTTCGCCGTCGAAATCGGCAAACTGTCCGTGTGGCCTTCCACCAGAACGTTGTTCTTTGCGCGGTCACGCAGTACCGTGGCGATCTGGTCGAGCACGCCGAAGGATTCGGGCAAAAGACGCGCATCGCCGGAATTGAACAGTACTTTCGCGTTGATCGCGATTTCCACGCCTTGGGGCGTGCGCGAAATCGTGATCCGGCGGTTGTCCTGCAAAGGTTCCAGCAACACGAGAAGTTGCTTTTTTGCGGCTTCTTTTGCGTCCGGCGCGGCGACAAGAGGCTGTACGTCGACAGCCTGCTTCACCGGACGATGCTGCAGCGTTTTTATTTGCAGTTCGCTGTTCTTGGCGAGCTGCAAAACATAAAGCGCGAGAAATAGCACCATCAGCGTGGTAATCAGGTCGGCGTACGAAATCAGCCAGCGGTCCGACTGCTCGCCGCTATCGTGGCCGTCCTGATGCCCTGCTTTGTCCATCGCGAGACGTTTGCTGCCAGTAGTTGTGCTCATACACGCGAGTCCGCTGTCAATTTATGCTCGACTTTGTCGAACAACTAGCCGAGCAATTCGGCGGATCGTTCGCGCACGTCGCCCGCCAAACGCGTTTCTATGGTGTGCGGCGATTCCTTGCGCGAAATTGCGAGCAAGCCGTCGAGGTACAAACGCCTGAAACGCAATTCGCTATCCACCTGCGCGCGGATTTTTCCATAGAGCGGCAGAAACACGAGGTTCGCCAACGCGAGGCCATACAGCGTTGCGACGAACGCGACCGCAATACCCTGCCCGAGTTGCGACGGCTCCAGCATATGCCCCGTCACCTGGATCAAGCCCAGCACCGCGCCGAGAATGCCGAAGGTCGGGGCGTAACCGCCCGCCTGGTGCCAGATTCGCGCGGCCGCCATGTGATTGCGCTCATAGGCGTCGACTTCGCGTTGCAACGCATCTTCGAGCACCGCCGTCGACACGCCGTTCGCCAGCAATTCCAGTCCTCGTTTGGCGAACGGGCTAATGCCGTTCGCGTCGATCGACTCGAACACGAGCAGCCCATTCAGTTTCGCCTGATCGCCCCATTCGAGCAAAACGGACAGGCTCTCTCGATCCACTTGCCGCGCCTTCACAAAAGCGAAGCGCAACTGCTTCATGCCGTCATAAAACCGCGCCCAGGTGTTCTGGATCATCACCGCCCCGAGGGTGCCGCCGAGCACGATGACAAATGCCTCCAGCTGAAAGAGCGACGTGAAGTTCCCGCCCTCGAGCGAGAAACCCGCGACGATCGCCGTCAGGCCGAACACTACGCCGAATATCGTCAAAAGATCCATACGTCCTCGCGACGGGCTCCGTGAGCCTGCGAATTACAATTAAACGTTGCGCCCGATCTTGCCGACCGGGCGCCGCAAGCGTTACGACTCGGCCGGCGCGGTGTTCATTGCGGACGATTTCAGCGCCCGCACCGTGTCGATGAATCGCTGCTCGATCTCGACAATCTCGACCGGGTCGATCTTGATCTCCCGGCGCATGACCCACGACACCTCTTTCTTTCTCGCTTCCGTCATCACGGATTGGAGGCGCTCGTCAATCGGCTGCCCCGCCGAAGCAGACAGCAGTTTCGCCAGGTCATAGGTGTCGAAAGAGCTCACCGCTTCGAACAATGTTCTCTGATCGACAAACTCCAGATCGTCGAGCGACTTGAGTTCGCCCGCGCCGCGCGCGTTGCGCCGCGAAAAATAGCTGAGCCCCTTTTCCTCGACGTAATTGAGCACCTTGGTCTTGCGGAACGCAAAAATGTCTTCTGCAATCTCCGCGTGAGAAAGCTTATTCAGAATCACTTTCCTGTCGACGCCGATCAGGGCTTCCAGATCGTCCAGTTCAATCAGTTCGAGTTCGCTGCTGATCGAGACGTCGAGATCGTGGTCCGCCACCTGCTGCGCGCGTTCGGTGATTTTCACCGGGTCGAACGTGACGAGTTGCCGGCCTGTGGCGCCGTCGCTGGCGGAATAGCGCCCCGACGTGTTGTTCAGCCGCTCGGAACGCCCCGCTTCGATCGATACCAGATTGAGCTTCTCCATGCGCTTGAGCATTGCCATCACATGCGGACGAGAATGGCCCGCAATTGCGTTGCATTTCTTGATGACTTCGGGAAGCGGAATCGAAATTTCCTCGTTCTGAGGCCGGCGAGCGCGTGCATCGAATCTGTCGCTCGATTCAGCGCCGGCCATCAATGAAAGAACGTGCGCGTACGAAAGAACGCCGGGCAAAAAATCGGCATGCGTATTGGTCGCGAGGATGTCGTCTTTCTTTTTGACCCGGCGGATCATCGTTCGCACGATATGACGCAGCAGCGGCGACACGCGCTCCAGCTCTTCTTCGACAATGCCGCCCGCAATGGCGGTGAGTTGGCAGAAACTCAGTGCCTTGGCGGTGTGCGCTCGCGGCTCGGGCGGCAACAACGCGGCCTCGCCGAAGAACTCGCCCTTGCCGAGCGTGGCTAGAATGACCTTCTTTTCGTCGCACTGGGTGGAGACTTCGACTTTGCCATCTGCGATGACGTAGATGACTGCGTCGCCCAGGAAGCCTTCCGAATAGATGACTTCTCCAGGAGCCGCCGTGCGCGTCCAAGGCGAGCGTTGTTGGTTCAAGATTGGTACCCCCGATGAGCTTTTGGTCCAGCGCGTGCCTTTCTTCAAGCACGAGTCAGTTCGACGGTCTGACTTATTTCACTAGATAACGACAAGCCCATCCCAATCTTTAATAAGGGGAAACGTGATTGTAATCGCGCAAACGTTTGCCGTTCGTACTGGCAAAGCTAGGGACGCGTTGCGGGATTTTTCATTCTATTCCACACGGCAGTTGCAAGGTCATCGGATAGCGCTTCAGCCCTTGGTTGCGCCGAACGTCAAGCCAGCGACAAAGTGCTTTTGCATCGCGAAGAACATCGCGACGGAAGGCAGCGCTGCGAGAATCGAGCCGGCGGACACCAGGTTCCACGCGGTCGTCCATTGGCCCTTCAACGCGGCGACACCCACAGTGATCGGCGCGGCGTCGTCGCCTTGCGTCAGGCACAGTGCCCAGAAATAGTCGTTCCACACGAAGGTGAACACGAGAATTGCCAATGCGGCGAGCGCGGGCCGTATCAAAGGAAGCACGATCCTGAAGAACACCGTCCACTCGTTCGCGCCTTCGATGCGCGCCGCCTCGACGAGTTCGAACGGCAACTGCTTGATGAAGTTGCGCAGAAAAAGCGCGCAAAAGCCGGTCTGAAACGAGACATGAAAGAGGATGAGAGCAGTCACCGTATTGAACACGCCAAGCTGCAACGACAGATCGCGCACCGGGATCATCAATACCTGCACGGGCACGAAATTCCCCGCGACGAAAGTGGCGAACAGTGAGGAATTGCCGCGAAAGCGGTAGATCGCAAGCGCAAAGCCGGCCATTGCTGCGAGCGCAATGGAACCGATCACCGCGGGGACGGTAATCAGCACACTATTCCAGAAGTAATGCAACATCGGCGAAGTGGTCAGCGCCTCGCGATAATTGTCGAATAGCGCGAAGTGCTTCGGCCATCCCCAGTAGTTGCCCTCGCTGAGTTCCTCTGTGGAGCGCACGGACGTGACGAGTACCGCGATCATCGGCAGAAGCCAGATCAGCAAGGCGACCGGCAGCGTCAGTTTGTAGACGCGGCGCGATACCGGTTTCCACTTGTCGATTGGAATTGGAAACATGGTCGGCTCCTTATTGCTCGGCGCGCAGCATCCGCCGCAAGTGATAAACGATGTACACCAGCATGATGCCGAACAGCACGACAGCGACTGCCGCCGAATAGCCGATGCGGTAGTACTTGATCGCCTGGTCGTACATGTAATAGGCGAGCACCGTCGAACTTTCGAACGGCCCGCCGCCCGTCATTACCGAAATCAGGTCGAAACTGCGCAACGCGCCGATGATCGTGACCACGATTGCCATGAAGGTGGTGGGCCGCAATTGCGGCAGTATTACGTGCCACAGCATCGACCAGCCACGCGCGCCTTCCATGCGCGCGGCCTCGATCTGCTCGGCGTTCAGCGAAGTCAGACCGGTCAGATAAAGAATCATGCAATAGGCGGTTTGCGGCCACAGTGCGGCGAACACGATGCCGAAAGTCGCATAGCGCGGATCGCCGAGTACCGGCACGCCGTGGCCGAGAATCATCGCGAGCAGGCCGAATGTCGGGTCGTAAAACCACGAGAAGATCAGGCCGACCACCACGCCCGACAATACGAACGGCGCAAAGAAAAGCGATTTGACGATGCGGATACCAGCCACTGCCTGGTTCAGATACAACGCAACGGCGAGTCCCATCGGCGGCGCGAGCAGAAACAGCAGCAGCCAGATGAGGTTGTTCTTCAGCGCCGTATAGAAGGTCTGCGTATGGAATAACTCGACGTAATTGGCAAGGCCGACGAAAGTCGGCTCGGTCATCCCGTCCCAGTTAAAGAAGCTCAGGCGTATTGTCGAGAGAATCGGCCAGATCACATAAATGGCCACCATGACGCAAGCCGGCGCGAGAAATAGAAACGCGGCGCGTCGTTGGCGTCGCGCGGTCGGTGAGGGACGGCGAGCGCGCGCCCGCAGGTGTGACGCGTGGCCGCGCGCTGTACTGCCCGGCGCGGGCAACGCCGGTCCGTCCGGGCTTGCTGGTCCGCCCACAGTCTGACGGGTGACGGAATGCGACAAGATCGTTCTCCCTTTGACCAGCGCCAGCGCTTTGGCTGCGGACCCGAGTTCGCGGTTTGGCCCGCTACCCGGATGCAATGCAAAGCGCCGACTGTGGTCCCATACAATATCGTTGCCGATGGATACAACAAAAGGCAGCCTCACGGCCGCCCCTTCCCCTACTTCTTGTAAATGCGCTTGCGCGTCTGTTCCAGTTGCGCGAGCACGCTGTCGAGCTTCGACGGATCGGAGATGAATTGCTGCATCCCCTTCATGCCTTCATCCGCCATTTCCTTCGTCATGTCGCGATCGTAGAACTGCGCAATGCCACCCTTGGTATTCGCGAGAATCTGGAAGCCGATCTTCGAGATCGGATCTTCCGGCTCGGGCGATTTGCTGTTCGCCGACAGTGAACCGAGACCCGCAGCGAGTTTCGCGCCGATTTCAGGCGTCTCGACAAACGCGAGGAACGTGTGAGCGTCCGCCTTGTTCTTCGCCTTCGACGGGATATGCAGCGATTCAACTGGACCGTCTTCGGCAGTCGGCACATTGGCATCGATGATCGGGAACTGGAAATAGCCCATTTCCGGCTTCACATTCGGCGGAAAGCCTGCCGTGATGAACGTGCCCATCAGCATCATCGCGGCCTTGCCCTGGAATAGGAACGGCTGCACCGAATCCAGATCGTAGGAAAGCGAGTTGTCGATGAAATAACCTGCGTCGATCAACTGCTTCCATGTCGTATAGACCTTCTTCACGCGCGGATCGGTGTAAGCAATTTCACCCGCCATCAGCTTCTGATGGAACGCGTTGCCGTTCACACGCAGATCGAGATAATCGAACCAACCGGCGAGCGTCCATGCATCGCGGCCTGCAACCGCAATCGGCGTAATGCCGGCGGCTTTCAGCTTTTTGCAGTCGTCGAGAAACTGATCCCACGTTTTCGGTTCGCCGGAAATGCCGGCTTTCTGGAAGAGATCCTTGCGATAGAACATGCCCCACGAGTAGTACACCGTGGGCGCCGCATATTGCTTGCCCCTATACGACGACGCTTCCTTCGTCGATGCATACATCTCGTTCCAGCCGTTCTTCGCCCAGTCGCCGCTCAGGTCTTCAAAGAGGCCGCGCTGCGCGTAATACGCCATGCGTTCGCCGTCATGCCAGTTGACGATATCGGGCGCGACCGTCGAGAGCCAGCCGGGCAGTTGCACTTTGTACGCTTCTTCGTCGATGAACGACACTTTCACGTCGATGCCGGGATGCGTCTTCTTGAAGTCGTCCACAACGGCTTGCCAGACCGCGCGCTGACTCGCGCCCTTGAACGCGATATTCGCGGTCAACGTGCCGGCCTGCGCGGTGCTGACGACGGATGTTCCGACAGCCGCCGCAGCGAGCGCGAGTGCCAGCAGAACCTTGCGTGGTTTCATTTTCATCTACCTGTCTCCTTTATTGCCTGATTTTGCGTCGTTGTCGTTACTGCGTGGAATTCCGGCTTGCACATCGTCCCGCTACTTCACCCGGTCATTTCGCTCGATACACTGCCACGCCCTGCGGTTCGACGGCCGCTGAGCCGATCACGAACGCGTCGTCTGCCACATGGGTAATCGTGTGCGCAGTGTCGCCGTAATTGAACACATAGGTCAGCGCGCCGCGCCGGCTAATGCGCACGCTTTCGCCAAGCGGCATCGTTTCAATGCCGGCCTGTTGTGCGATTTTCTCGAAGAGCCGGACAGTGAGCGTATCGTCGAACACGCTCGCCAGGTAATGGAACGCACCGCTTCGCACATATGCGGGGTGGCCGTCGGCGAAACGCGCGAGTACTTCTAACGGATCGGTGTCGTTGCTTTCGACGAAATCCCGCCAGTGACGCGCGACACCGTCCTGGGTGTTCGCGTCTTGCGTACCGGCAAGCCGCACAGGTTCCGTCACGTTCGGCCGCATCGATTCCACGCGCCACACACGCAGCGGCAACACATCAGCGAGCGCGCCCGGCGGCAAATTCGCGGGAATCTGCAAGTCCTGGGTCTTCGAACCGGTACGCGGCCCGAGCACCACTTGCGCACCGGAACTTGCGAGACGCGCGGCCAGGTCCGTCGACACGACCGGCAGCGGCGGCACGACGACGAGAGCGTAGCCGTCGAGCGATGCGTCGACCGGCACCACGTCAACGTCGAGTCCTAGCGCGCGCAGCGCCGAGTAGTACTCGAATGCAAAGCGCGGATAGTGAAAGTCCGCACCCTGCGGATGAATCTCGAACAACCACTTGGCTTCATAGTCATAAACGAGCGCCACTTTCGAACGAATCGCGGCATTGGCGTGCGCATCAGCAGCGAGTACCGTGTGGATTTCCGACGCCACTTGCGCGGCCTCGCTACCGCCGACGTCGAGCCGGTTATCCGGCGTGTTCAAACCCGCATGCATCTGCTCCTGCGCGAACGGCGCCTGACGCCAGCGGAAATACGACACGCAGCCCGCTCCGTGCGCGAACGCCTCCCAACTCCACAGCCGCACCATGCCCGGCAATGGCGCCGGATTCCACAGCGCCCAGTTCACCGGACCGGGCTGTTGCTCCATCACCCAGAAAGGCAGCTTCGACATACCGCGATACACGTCGTGGTTAAACGACGCGAAGTCCGGATGGCCGCTGCGCGGCCAGCGCGCTTTTACATCAGGCGCAAACCATTGCTCCTCGAGTGCGCCGAGCGGATAGCTGTCCCACGCGGCAACGTCGAGGTCGGCAGCGACCTTGTAGTGATCGAACTCGGTGAAGAGTTGCATGAAGTTGTGCGCAACCGGCCGCCCCGGCGAATGAGCGCGAATGATCTCGACCTGCATGCGGTTATAGCGCACGACTTCATCAGACGCGAAACGCCGGTAATCCAGCCGGTGCGAAGGATGCGCCTCGGTCACAGTCGCCACCGGAGCGTCGATTTCGTCGAAGCCGCGGTACTCCATGCTCCAGAACACCGTGCCCCACGCGCGGTTCAATTCATCGATTGTTTTGTAGCGCGCCTTCAGCCACTCGCGAAAACGCGCCACTGCTGCGGGCGAATAGCTCACCACCGTGTGATGGCAGCCGAACTCGTTATCGGTCTGCCAATACACAACGGCCGGATGCTTGCCATAACGCTCGGCAATTGCAGTGCAAATCTTCTGCGAGGCCGCGAAATACGACGGCGACGAAAAGTCATAGTGACGGCGCGAACCGAACGCGCGCGCTCGGCCATCCGCACCAATCGGCAAGATATCCGGGTGGCGGTCGATCAGCCACTTTGGCGGCGTCGCGGTGGGCGTGCACATCACGACCTGCAAGCCCGCGGCGCCGAGTACATCGATTGCGCGATCGAGCCAGGCCCAATCGTATTCGCCAGGCGTCGGCTCGATGCGGCTCCACGCAAATTCGGCGATTCTCACCTGCTCGATACCGAGTGCTTTCATCCGGCGCGCGTCGTCTTCCCACATAGACTCGGGCCAGTGTTCCGGGTAATAACAGACTCCAAGGCGCATCCGAATATCCTTTATGCGTAGTGTTCGACGGATTCGAGCGAAGGGGCGGCGAAGCCGTCTTCGGTAAACAAGTGCGTGGCGTGGCGCGGCACGCGCAGATTCGCGCGATCGCCTGGCGCGAGTCGCGTGTCGCCCGGCGCTTTCGCAATCAGCGCGGCCCCGCCGGGTTGATCGAGATGCACATAGCTGTGCTCGCCGAGTTGTTCGACGAGCGACACAGTGCGTGACAGAACGGCGTCATCGTGAGGCGCTGAGGTATCAATGAATTCGAGGTGTTCAGGACGCACGCCGAGCGTCACCGTTTGCGAAACCTGAAGCGAGGCACCATCCACAGGCACGCGCACGTTTTCCTGCGTATGGTCGAGCGTGACGAGCACGCCTTGTGCGTCAACGGAAGCAATACGTCCCGGCAAAAAGTTCATGCGCGGGGAACCGATGAACCCCGCGACGAAGCGGCTCTTGGGGCGGTGATATAGCTCGAGCGGCGCGCCGATTTGCGCGATGCTGCCGTAATGTTCAGTGTCTTTGCCCGCATGCAGCAGGACGATCTTGTCCGCGAGCGTCATGGCTTCGATCTGATCGTGCGTCACATAGACCACGCTCGCCTTCGCGAACTGCTTGTGCAGCCGCGCGATTTCGATGCGAGTCTGGCCGCGCAGTGTGGCGTCGAGATTGGAGAGCGGTTCGTCGAAGAGAAACACGCCGGGCTGGCGCACAATCGCGCGGCCGATTGCAACGCGCTGACGCTGGCCGCCGGACAATGCTTTCGGCCTGCGTTCGAGCAGCGCTTCTAGTTGCAGAATGCGCGCGGCTTCTCGCACCTTGCGGTCGATTTCGTCTTTCGGGGTTTTGGCGAGTTTCAGCCCGAACGCCATGTTCTCGAACACGGTCATGTGCGGAAAGAGCGCGTAACTCTGGAACACCATCGCTACGCCTCGCTGCGCAGCCGGAACGTCGTTCATCACCTTGCCGCCGATGAACAGATCGCCATCGGTGAGATCTTCGAGCCCCGCGATCATGCGCAGCAACGTCGACTTGCCGCAACCGGAGGGGCCGAGAAAAACGCAGAACTCGTTCTCGCCGATCTCCAGATCGACATCGCGAATCACCGGCGCGCCGTCGCCATACGCTTTCTGCACGCCTCTTAACGAAATGCTCGCCATCGCATCGACTCCGTGATTTAATCGGCTCGACGTCAGAGATTAAGCGCTTAATCAGCCGGACCGAAAAAAGCGATCGCGTGCGATCGTCGGACCTTGCCTGTCTCCGTGTCGTTTTGTCTGTGCGACAGATGGTGCCGCGCCTTGCCCGCTGATGCAAATGTCGGGCAGCCATCCCAAATAATGAAGAGACATGCCAACACTTAGCGAAGTCGCGCGTCAAGCCGGTGTCACGCCTGCCACCGTATCGAATGTGCTGCGCAATCGCGGACGCGTCGGCGAGACGACGCGTCAACGCGTTCTCGAAGCCGTCGATGCACTCGGCTACCGGCCGCACCTCGCCGCTCGCGCGCTAGCCGAAGGCCGCGCCCCGACGCTCGCACTGATGGTGTCGAGCATCGCCAATCCGTTCTATCCGGAGTTCGCGTTAGCCGTCGAACGCGCGGCGCGCACGAGCGGCCATTTCGTGATCATTTGCAATACTAACGAAGATCCACTGACTGGCCGCGCATACCTCGACCAGATTGCCGGCACGCTTTCCGAGGGCGTGCTCGTGACCAACGCCAACCTGCAATTCGCGGATCTTCACGTGACGGAATCGCGCGGTACGCCCGTGGTGTTGTGCATGTGGGAGCGGCCGAACGAGCCACCGCGCCTGCCCTGCGTTGCGGTCGATTTTCGTCTGGCCGGCGAGCTTGCCGGCAAGCATCTGCTCGAACTGGGACATCGGCGGATAGGCGCGATTGTCGGCAGCAAGGCTTCCGGCATTCATGCGGCCCGCTATGAAGGATTCGTCGATGCGCTGCGTGCGGCCGGCGTGCGCAAAAACCGCGTCAAACACGCTGCGGATACGATCCAGGGCGGCTACGCCGCGGCGCGCGCGTTGCTCGAAGCCGATCCGAAACTTACTGCGATCTTCGCGACCAACGATCTACCCGCGCTCGGCGCAATGCATGCCGCCGCGGACCTGGGCCTCGCCATACCCGCCGATCTTTCCGTAGTGGGCATCACCGACATTCAACTGGCGCGCGAGTCGCGGCCGGCATTGACCACGGTCGCCGTGCCGACAGTCGAAGTAGCCGGGCTTGCTGTGTCGTTGCTGCGCGAGCTGATCGAGTCGTCGTATCGACAGCCGGGCCGCGGCAAGGCCAAGGTGCCGATGCGTGTTTCGTCGGCGCCGAAGCTTGTGGTGCGTGCCTCGACCGGCGCTCCGCCCTCGCGCTAAACCCGCGAATAAAAAGCTGCGAACGTGGCCGACGCGAGCCGCTCACGCGCCAGATCGTGCGTCGATATGCGGTCAATACGGGCCGATATGCTTTCGTATCGCTTTCACCGTAGCCAGGACTTTCCCCAACCCAGCTCCTTCGGCGCTGCGCTGCACCACCGCCTGAAAGCCCCGTCGTACAAGGCTCTGCACTGCGGCACGAGGTTTGTTGCCGTGAATCCGTCGTCAACGAGATCCTTGACTCGCGCGTTCCCGCCTGCTGTACTAAATCAACCAAAGTGATTTAGGCAGCATCCCTCGGTCTTGCATCGACCGTGTGGACCAGCCGCATTCAAGGTTGCGCCCGCGCAGCGTTCGTGTGCGCAACCGTCAGCAGTTCAAGAACGTCATGACCAATAACCGGAGGAGCGTCCCATGAATCTGAATTCCCGCAGGCTTCCTGTCGCCAGGAAAATCGTCTCGATGTGCGTCGCGGCGTCGGCGGTCTGGTGCGCGAGCGCGAGCCAGGCAGCCGACCAGCCGGTCGTCGGCCTGATCACGAAGACCGATACCAACCCGTTCTTCGTGAAGATGAAGCAAGGCGCCGAAGCGGCCGCGTCAAAAGACGGTGCAAAGCTGATTACGGCAGCCGGCAGATTCGACGGCGATAACGCGAGCCAGGTGACTGCAATCGAAAACATGATGACGGCCGGCGCCAAGGCAATTCTGATCACGCCGAGCGATACAAGGGCAATCGTGCCGAGCATCAAGAAAGCGCGCGCCGCTGGCGTGATGGTGGTCGCGCTCGACACGCCGACAGATCCGCAGGACGCCACAGACGCCCTCTTCGCCACCGACAACTTCAAAGCCGGCGTGCTGATCGGCAAATACGCGAAGGCCGCGATGAACGGCAAACCCGCGAAGATCGCCACGCTCGATCTCGCGCCCGGCGTTTCGGTGGGCGTGCTGCGTCATAACGGCTTTCTTGAAGGCTTCGGCGTGAAGGAAGGCGATCCGTCGATCGTATGCAGCCAGGACACGCGCGGCGATCAGGCGAAGGGTCAGACGGCGATGGAAAACTGCCTTCAGAAATCACCGGACATCAATGTGGTCTACACGATCAACGAACCCGCGGCTGCGGGCGCATATCGCGCGCTGAAGGCCGCAGGCAAGGACAAGGGCGTGATGATCGTGTCGATCGACGGCGGCTGCGAAGGTGTACGCAACGTGAAGGCCGGATCGATTGCCGCGACCTCCCAGCAGTATCCGCTGAAGATGGCCTCGCTTGGCGTGACGGCCGGCGTCGATTATGCGAAGACCGGCAAGAAGGTCTCCGGCTACCAGGACACGGGCGTGACGTTGATCACCGACAAGCCGATGTCCGGCATCGACAGCAAGGATACGAAGTTCGGCCTCGACAACTGCTGGGGCAACAAGTAACGCGCACTGTACGGCGGTCCGCTTGGCGGGCCGCCGGATGATTTGCCGCGTGGCGCATGCCACGCTCATGTCTCGAGGACATCCATCATGTCGACTCCTTCCGCGCCCGCGGGCCATCCGCGCCATTTCTCCGACCGCCTGCCGTCGCTCGCCGAAGTCGGGCCGCTCATTGCGCTCGTGCTGGCATGCGCTTTCTTCATTTCGCAGAGCAGCCGTTTCCTGTCGTTCCAGAACCTGTCGCTCATCCTGCAGCAGACGATGGTCGTCGCAGTCATTGCAATTGGTCAGACGCTGATCGTGCTGACGGGCGGCATCGATCTCTCGTGCGGCATGGTCATGGCGTTCGGCTCCATCATCATGACCAAGTTCGCGGTGACGCTCGGTCTGCCGCCGGCGCTCGCGATTCTTTGCGGCATCGGCGCCAGCACGCTGTTCGGCTTGTTGAATGGTGTGTTGATCACGCGCATCAAGTTGCCCGCATTCATCGTCACGCTTGGCACGCTGAACATCGCATTCGCGCTCACGCAAATCTATTCGAATGCGGAAAGCGTATCGAACCTGCCGGACGCGATGATGTTCTTCGGCAACACGTTCAGGTTCGGCCCCGCAGACGTCACTTATGGCACGGTGCTCGCGTTACTGATGTATCTGGGCACATGGTTCGTGCTGCGCGATACGGTTCCCGGGCGGCATCTGTATGCACTCGGCAATAACGCCGAGGCCGCGCGGCTGATGGGTTTATCGTCGCAGAAAATCCTTCTGACGGTCTATACGCTGGCCGGTGCGATCTACGGCATCGCAGCGTTGTTGTCGGTGTCGCGCACCGGCGTCGGCGATCCGCAAGCGGGGCAAACGGAGAACCTGGACAGCATCACTGCGGTAGTGCTCGGCGGCACGAGTCTTTTCGGCGGACGCGGTTCGATCGCGGGGACGCTGCTCGGGGCGCTGATTGTCGGCGTGTTTCGCAACGGCTTGACCTTGATCGGCGTTTCTTCGGTCTACCAGGTATTGATCACCGGCATGCTGGTGATTCTCGCGGTGGCTGCGGACAAACTCTCTCATCGCCGCGGTTGAGCACTCAACCGTAACTATCTTGCATGGGGCCTGAGTGAGCGCTTTGCTCTAACTCAGGCCGACAGGAGCCTGTCATGTCGACACCTACTTCCGCTTCCGCCGCGTTGCCCGTTTTGCAGGCGCGTGGCCTCGTCAAACGTTATGGCAGCGTAACCGCGCTCGACGGCTGCGATTTCGAAGTGCTACCCGGCGAAATCCTCGCTGTGATCGGCGACAACGGCGCGGGAAAATCGTCGTTGATCAAGGCGCTTTCCGGCGCGACGGTGCCCGACGAGGGCGAGATTCTGCTCGACGGCAAGCCCGTCAAATTCCGCAGTCCGCTCGATGCACGCGCGCAAGGCATCGAGACGGTGTACCAGGAACTTGCGGTCGCGCCGGCCATGAGCATCGCTGAAAACCTTTTCCTCGCACGCGAACTGGTGAAACCGGGCTGGCGCGGCTCGATCTTCAAGATGATCGATAAACGCCGCATGCTCGAAGAAGCGACCGCGCATATGAAGGACCTGCAAATCGGCATTCGCTCGATGCGTCAGGCTGTTGAAACGCTGTCCGGCGGCCAGCGTCAGGGCGTCGCTGTAGCACGCAGCGCCGCATTCGCGCGGCACGTGGTGATTCTCGACGAGCCCACCGCCGCGCTCGGCGTAAAGGAAGGCAACATGGTGCTCGAACTGATTCGCCGCGTGCGCGACCGCGGGCTGCCGGTGATTCTCATCAGTCACAACATGCCGCATGTATTTGAAGTGGCGGACCGCATCCATATTCAGCGGTTGGGCCGGCGCGCCGCGCTCGTCAATACCAAAGACGTGCACATGTCGGAGGCCGTCGCGATCATGACGGGCGCGAAAGAGGCCGACGTCAAGGCGATTGCATGATGCAGTCACTTCGCTGAGGGACCGTGAGCATGGATACCACGGGCGTGCGTCCACCCCTCAAACGCACCGTCGGCTCGAACCAGGTCGGCATGCGGCAATTCAACGAACGCATCGTGCTTCAGGCAATCCGTTTGCATGGACCGATGCCGAAAGCCGACGTTGGACGCCTAACGCGTCTTTCAATGCAGACGGTGTCGATGATCGTCGACCGTCTGATCGACGACGGCCTGCTCGAAAAGCAGGCTCGCGTGCGCGGCAAAATCGGCCAGCCGTCGGTGCCGATTGCATTGCGCGCGGACGGCGCCTACACGATCGGCATCAAGGTGGGGCGCCGCAGTCTCGACGTACTGGCGATGGATTTCGCAGGCCGCGTCGTATGCCGCGATGTGTTCGAGTACCCGTATCCGGATCCGCGCACGCTATTTCCCGCGCTCGAAAGCAAGCTCGCGCGCGTGAATCAGGCGCTCGGTGCGAACGCGAGCAAAGTGGTCGGCGTGGGCGTAGCCGCACCGTTGTGGCTCGGCGGCTGGCGCGACTTTCTCGGCGCGCCGCCCGACGCGCTCGACGCGTGGCACGAGATCGACTTGCGCTCGCGCATCGCGGCCATGACGGGACTACCGGTCGAGTTCGCGAAGGACACCACAGCCGCCTGCGCCGCCGAACTCGTGATGGGCCAGGGGCGCGGCATTCACAATTTTCTGTATCTGTTCGTGGGCACGTTTATCGGCGGCGGTCTTGTGATCGACGGCCGCCTGCATGGCGGGCCGCACGACAACGCCGGCGCGGTCGGTTCGATTCCGCTGCGCGACAGCAGCGCGCGCAAACCCGCGCGGCAACTGCTGCACGCGGCCTCCGGCTTTGTGCTCGAGCGCCTGTTGAGCGATGCCGGAAAACCGGCAGCCGCCGCGCACGATCATCGCGCGTTGGCGCCGGAAATGTGGCGGCATACCGAGGAATGGCTCGATGGCGCGTGCCCCGCGATTGCCAACGCGCTCACCAATGCGGCCGCGTTGCTGGATCTGGAAGCGGTCGTGATCGACGGCGAACTGGACCGGCAAATGGTGCGTGAAATCATTCGCCGCACGGAGCGCGTGTTAGATAGATTCGAATGGGAAGGCATGGTGCGCCCGCAACTACTGGAAGGTGCGATCGGCGCCGACGCGCGTGCAATGGGCGGCGCGATTCTGCCGCTCTACGCGCATTTCGCGCCGGTGCACGAACTGTTTCTCAAACCTGCGACCGAGCCCGCCTATTAATAGTCAACGGCGCTTCACTGCGCGGTGACCTTCCTCACCGAGATAGCAGCGGTCTTTGCAGGCGCAGATTCCAGCAAGGGCTGCAACGCGGGTGCCATCGACTTCAGCAATTGCACTGAAAGCGCGCTCGTGAATTCATAGCGCGCCGCATAAGGTTCGTGCACCCACGCGGTCAGCGTGCCGTAAAAGCGGTCGCCGATAGCGAACACAAACGTGGCGCTGCGATTCACCTTGCGCGACTCGATCAGGCGCGCGCCCTTGGCGAACACGTTAAAGCGCTGATCGCCCGTACCGGTCTTGCCGTACACCTCCATAGTGCGGCCGTCCGGGAATGTGATGCCTTGCGCGAGACGCCGCGCCGTTCCACCCGTCACGACATCGCGCAACATGCCTTTGACAACCCCCGCGATTTCCGGCGAAAGCTGCTGTTGCGGCGCGACGGCTGCTCGCCGGAAATGCGTTTCGTACGGCGTGTCTTTCGCGAAGTCCAGTCGCGTGAGGCTCTCAGTCGGGACCTTGTTGCCATCGTTTGTAATCAGCCCGATCAGTTGTGCAAGCGCGGCTGGCCTGTCACCGGATGCGCCGATTGCCGCGGCATACGAAGGCGTAAGCGTCGCAAACGGATAGCCGAGCGCCTGCCACGATTTGCCGATTGCATCGTACGCGCGCAATTCGACCATGCGTTTGATGCGGCGATCCTGCGTTGCGTGGTAACGGGTCTTGAAGAGCCACGAGTACGTCGACAGACGCACATCGCTGCTTGCGCTCTGAATCTCATTGAGCGTGGCGTCTGGATGCGCGCGCAGATAGTTGAGTGTCCATAGTTCGAGCGGGTGCACGCTTGCGATATAACCGCGGTCGTTCAGATTGAAGCGGTCGATTGCGTACTTGGCGTAAAGCTTCGCAAGATCTTCGTCGTCGAGCACCGAAGCGGCCGGCGTATTTTTCAGTGCGGCGCGCATCTTCTCGTTGAACCACGCATTGGACTCGTCGGGCGCGACGCTGCGCAACACGGTGGCGACTTTCGGCGGCGACTTCCGCACGCCGAGCAGCAACAGCGCCAATGCCTGTTCGCGGGTTTTGCCGTGATACTTCGTGTAGAAACGATTCATGTACACGCGGCTTTCCTGATCGGCGAAACGCGTCAGATACATCTTGCGGATCGCCGGATCGCCGAGCCATTGCGACGAAGGCCCGGTGGTTTGCACCATTTCATAGTGGACGATGTCGCGCATCATCCGCACGAACACGAGATTCACGGAATGCTGGAACGCGCGACGAACCGTGAGAATGCGGCTGTTGTCGTCCGAATCGAAGTTGTTGAAGCTCTGCGCGCCGCCGCCCGTGTAGAAGGTTTCGCCGGGACTCGCCGAATACTTGCGTTCTACGGCCGCATCGAGCATGGCTTGCAACGAGCGATCTTGCGTGCGCGACAAGTAGTCCAGCGCCCAGCGTGTCAACTGATCGTTCGGATCGGGCTTGATGGTCTTGAGCTCTGCCGCGCTGCGAGCAGCGTAACGCGCATGCAACTGGGACACGATCTGCAAATACGTGACTACGGTACGCAGTTTTGCAGTGGAACCGAGATTCAGGCGCGCGCCGGAATTGATGTCGAACGGCTGGTTCACGCTGTCCGTTTGCACACGCACGAGATTGGCGCCGTCGCGCCGCTCGAATAGCGTGAAGCTGTAGGCGATTTTCGACGGGTCATCCGTTGCGCGCAGCATTTCGAAGCCGACGAGACCCGCAGCCTTTGCGCCGTCGCGTGTTGCCGCAGCGGCAAGCCGCTCGCTCACGGCTTGTTGCACGGCATTGTTGAGCGTGCCGGTGGCTTGCAGATCGAGCCGGTCGAGTTCGTAGAAGCTCGGAATACCGAGCGCGGCGAGCAGATTGGAGCGCATCGACGTGACGGCTTTGCGCGACACGAACGAGCCCGCGTTTTCCACGGGTCTCGCCGCGCGATGCAATCCGACGTTCGCCGAAAGCGCCGAGTCGCGCAGTGCGGCCGAAATCACGCCGCCGTTCGCGAGCAGCCGCAAATAACTGTCGGTCAGCCGTTCGAGTTCGGCATAACCGCGATGCAGGAAATACGACGGCGCGCGCTGGGCGATCATCAGCGAAAGTACCTGGCGAAACGCCTCGCCCTGCTTCGGCAGGTTTTCTGCGGTCAGAGGCGCGCTCAGTATGCGGTTAACGTCCGCGAAATCGCGGCCGTACCACGCGGCCAGACCGTCGCCCATGCCGCTGATCTCGCCAATGCCCGGTTGTGCTGCCAGCGGCACCGAATTCAGATAATGCACCACGATCTGCTGACGCGCGGGCATGGTCTGCGGGCCGTTCAAATAGGCACGCACCGAAGCCGACGCAATCTGACGCAGCTTCTCCGGCGGCGTCGCGGTTCGTCCACCCGCCGAGTGGCGGAATTTTTCGATCTGCGTGGCGAGCGTACTGCCGCCGGGCGTCGCCTGATGATGATTGAATACGCGTGCGCCCTGATCGACCAACGCGCGGCTAAAACGTCCCCAGTCGATGGCCGGATTGCGATTCGGTTGATCCGGATCGAGCAGGTAGCGGTCTTCGATAAACAGCAGCGAATTAACGATGACAGGCGGGATCGCCTCGAAGTCGCCGTACACGCGCCCCGGAAAGCTCGCGCTAAAAAGCGGCGTGCCGGTGCCGTCGAAAAGCTGTAAGCCGGCCTGGTCCTTTTCGGCGTAAGGCAGGAACAGGCTTCTATCCGCAAGGGAAAGCATGCGTTCCGAATCGCGCGCCTGCGCGGTGATTTCGAAGCCGCGTTGCAGCAGGCGCTGCTGGATGGACGGCAGCAATGCGTAGCCGAGGCGCGTGTCGTAGGGACCTTTGTCGGCCTCGGGAAAACGGATGGAATGGCTGGGACCATCGTCGACAGAAAAGCCGACGTCGCGTGTGAGTTCGGAGAGGTAGTGCGCCTCTAGGCGGGAAGTTTCTATTTCGAGCTGGCATAAGCGCGCAACCCACGCCAACCCGAGCAGCAACGCGGCCGCCAGCGCCCATTTGAACCACTTGCGCACCGGGCTGGTGCCGGTGGCGCGAAGCGGAAACCGAACCGATGGCCGATTCATGACTGCTCTCCCCGGACGGGCGCCGGCCTTTTCCACCCGACGCCCTTCAAAGGAGTGTAGCGCGGGGACGTACGCGCTATTGGTTCGGATTTACCCCCAGTGTCGCCGCTACAACACCCGTTGCGAGGACATAGCAAAGTGCGAATTGCCGTGCGATATTTGACGTCTTCAATGCGCCGGCCAACTGCCAGATCCGGCAGCTTTCCGCTTCACGCTGCATGGGCGGGGTTGCGCTTCGGCGTTGGCTTCGGGTTCTGCTGCCGGGCTTCGTCCCGCACCTTCTCCTGCAATCCGGTCTGCTGCCGCAGCAATTCGACGAACTGCCCGGCAGGCGGCGACAACACACCGCCTTTGCGCGTCACGACGCCGAAAGTTTGCGAAGGCGACTTCAGCTTGACCGGCACTAAGCGCAGCATTTTTTGCCGAACGAACATTTCAGCAATCGCCGTCGGCAACAACGACACCAGATCGGCAGTGTTTTGCAGCAGCGCGACGGTCACGAACGTGGATGCCGTGGAGATAGGGTTATCCGGCATCGTCAGCCCGGCGAGATCCATTTCGCGTTCGAGCAACGCATGCAACGGCATATGCGACGGGTACATCACCCAACGGTGATCCGCCAGATCGGCGAGCGTCACCTCCTTCCTCCGCAACGGTGGATGACCGTACCCGACCACGACGGACAACGGTTCGTCGGCGAGCGGACGATACTGGTATTTCGAAGGATCGGCGGCCACCGCCGCTCGACCGACCACGAGATCGAGACGGCCGTCGTCGAGTTGCGTGAGCATGCGTGCGCTCGTGTCCTCCACCACTTCGATAGAGAGGTTCGGCTGCCCCGCATGGAGTTGATTGATGGCCGGAATAACGCAATCGGGAATCGCGCCCATGATCGCGCCGATCGCGAGGCGCCCGCCGCGCCCGGAGCGTATTTCGGCGACGTCCTGGCATAGCGCGGCGAGGTCGGTCGCGACGAGACGCGCGTAGCGGATCACGCAATGCCCGAGCTGATTCGGGATCATGCCGCTTTTGGAGCGCTCGAAAAGCGGCGCCTCGAACATCGATTCGAGTTCCTGCAATGCCTTGCTTGCGGCCGATTGCGTCATCGACATGACGCCCGCTGCTTTATGCAGCGACTTCTGGTCGTCGAGCGCGATCAGCAATTGCAGTTGCTTCATGCGCAGTTTGCCCAGCAAAACGTTCAATGTGTTTTTCATGAAAGCCACGTGAGTCGTAAAAGCGATCACAGGATGGAAACAATTCAATATACCCCGTGGACCACGTAGCCGTATAGTCGGCAATGGAGACATCCACACCCGCCTTTTCACTTCTAAAAAAGCGCCCGAATCATGACCCAAACCATCAATGCCGCAGCATTGCGCGGGGTGTTCCCCGTTGCGCCCACTATCTTCGACGACGCCGGTCAGCTCGACCTCGAAGGCCAGAAGCGCTGCATCGACTTTATGATCGATGCGGGCTCGAATGGTCTGTGCATTCTCGCGAACTTCTCCGAACAGTTTGCCCTGTCCGACGAAGAGCGAGACACGCTGATGCACCTCGTGCTCGATCACGTAGCGGGTCGCGTGCCGGTCATCGTCACGACCACGCATTTCAGCTCGCATCAATGCGCGGAACGCAGCCGCCGCGCGCAAGCGGCGGGCGCCGCGATGGTCATGATCATGCCGCCTTATCACGGCGCGACGATCCGCATCGGCGAGCGCGGCATTGAAGAGTTCTACCGCGCCGTGTCCGATGCGATCGATATTCCAATCATGATCCAGGACGCGCCGGTCAGCGGCACGCCGTTGTCCGCGCCGTTTCTCGCGCGCATGGCTCGGGAGATCGAACATGTGTCGTACTTCAAGATCGAAGTGCCGCAAGCGGCGAACAAGCTGCGCGAACTCATCCAGTTAGGCGGCGACGCGATCGTCGGACCGTGGGACGGCGAAGAGGCGATCACGCTGATGGCCGATCTCGATGCAGGCGCAACCGGTTCGATGACGGGCGGCGGTTACGCCGACGGCATCCGTCTGATCGTCGACGCTTATGCCGCCGGCGACACCGAAGCCGCCGCCGCTCACTATCAGCAGTGGTTGCCGCTGATCAACTACGAGAACCGCCAGGGCGGCCTCGCATCGTGCAAGGCGCTGATGAAGGAAGGCGGCGTGATTCGCTCCGACGCGGTACGTCATCCGTTGCCGGCAATGCATCCGGCCACGCGTGAAGGATTGCTGAAAGTCGCGCGACGGCTCGATCCGCTGGTGTTGCGCTGGGCTCGATAAAGAACCTTAGCGGCGCGATAGAACGCTGACGCAGTCTGCGCGGCGGCTGGACGCGGACACGCGATTGCCGCTACGCTAGCCGCTATGGAAAGCTTTTACGAAGCCACCGTCACACGCTCGTCTGTCTATGCGCCGTTCGCCGGGCGGCATAGTGTGGACGTGTGCATCGTCGGCGGCGGGCTTGCGGGGCTGTCGACAGCGTTGGGGCTCGCTGAGCGCGGGATCACGGACGTCGCAGTGCTCGAAGCGCGGCACGTCGGTTATGGCGCGTCCGGGCGCAACGGCGGCTTCGTGTTCGGCGGCTACAGCCTCGATTGCGCGGAATTGCTGAAAACGCTTGGTGCAGTCCGCGCGCGCGAGCTATACACGCTCACTACCGAAGCGGTCGATCTGATGCGTGCCCGCATCGCGCGCTACCGCATGGATTGCGATGCGACCGACGCCGGCGTCATCCTCGCAAACTGGTTCGACGAACCCGCGCGGCTCGAGGCGCAGCGGCGTCTCATGCGCAATTCATTCGGCGTCGACTGGGAACCGGTGACAGCCGAACAGCTTGCATCGCAATTGAAAACGCGCCGATATCACGGCGGCCTCTTCGAGCGCAACGCGTTTCACTTTCACCCGCTGAAATACGTGCTTGGCGTCGCCGATGCAGCGGCCCAGGCAGGCGTGAGAATTCACGAGCAGTCGCCTGTAATACGTATGCAGCGCGACGGCGCGCACTTTGTCGTGCACACGCTGCAAGGCGCCATCGACGCGCGGCACGTCGTAATGGCGGGCGGCGGCTACGCACGCAACGTCTATGCGAAGGTGGAGCGCGCGGTGCTGCCGATTGCGACTTACGTGATGGCGACCGAGCCGCTCGGCGCGCGTCTGCAAGATGCGATCAACACGCGCGCGGCCGTCTACGATACCCGTTTCGCTTTCGACTACTACCGGCCGCTGCCCGACACGCGCATTCTGTGGGGCGGGCGCATCTCGGTGCGCGATCGCGCGCCGGAAGTCATCGCACGATTGCTGCGGCGCGATCTGCTGAAGGTGTATCCGCAATTGCATGACGTGCGCGTCGACTACGCGTGGGGCGGTTTGATGAGTTACGCGCGTCACAAGATGCCGCAAATCGGTCGTAGCGCGGACGGGGTGTGGCATGCGGTCGGCTTCGGCGGACATGGCATGGCGCCGACCACTGTCTCAGGCGAACTGCTTGCCGCGGCGATTGCGGGCGAGCGTCCGGTGCCCGAAGCATTCGCTCAATTTGGCCTGACGCCCGCCTATGGCGCAGTCGGTCTCGCCGCCGCACAGCTGACCTACACCGCGATGCAAGCGCGCGACATTTTCGCAGCGCGCCGCAGGCGGGCTCGCGGCTCGGTCTGAAAACAGATCGCGCCACCGGCTACATCGCGGTTGCGTCTGAAAGCACGAAGCGCCGCTGTGCGACTGGCTGAGGCAGTCCGGCATCGATGCAGCCGGCTTGCGCGCGGGCTGCCCGAAACGCCGCGAGGCCACTTCGATACGCTGCGCTTTATGCATAAAACCCCGCGCCAGAGGCTATTTTCACCATGCTAGAATGCGCGGTCACTGCCGCTCGAATACACAATGAAAAAGGGAAGCAAGGCCGCCGAGCCCGATACCAACGGCATCCCGTCCGACGCACCGCGCAAGGACGCGCGACGTAGCGACGCCCGACGTAAATACGATCCCGAACAGACGAAGCGCAATATTCTCGACGTCGCGACCCAGGAGTTCTCCGCGATGGGACTGACGGGCGCGCGCGTCGACGCGATCGCGGAACGCACGAATACCACGAAGCGCATGCTGTACTACTACTTCGGCAGCAAGGAAGGGTTGTACCAGGCGGTGCTCGAAAAGGTGTACGGCGACATTCGCGCGCTCGAACAGGATCTGCATGTCAGCGAACTCGACCCCGTCGAGGGCATGCGCGCGCTGGTCGAATTCACATTCGACTATCACGACCGCCAGCGCGATTTCGTGCGCCTCGTGACGATCGAGAACATCAACGGCGCGAAGTATGTCGAACAGGTCAAGAGCTTCAAAGGCCGCAACGTCACCGTCATTCATACGATAGAAGACCTGCTTGCACGCGGTGTCGCGGCAGGCAAGTTTCGCAGCGACGTCGACGCAATCGATCTGCATTTGCTGATCAGCTCGCTATGCTTTCATCGCGTGGGTAATCGTCACACATTCGGCACGGCGTTTGGACGCGACCCGTCGCATCCGCGATTGCGCGCGCGTCATCGCGCGATGATCGTCGATGCCGTGCTGCGTTTTGTGCGCAAGGAAAATTGACGCGTCTCTTGCAGTTCACTTTACGGTCCGCAATGTAAAACGGGACGTGGCCTGCGCCACATCCCGTTTTTTGTGCACTCGAACTGCGTTTAACCGGCTGTTCAATCCACCAGCACGATCCGCTTGATATCGCCGACGATAAAGATGTACGACAGCGCGCCAATCAATGCGACCACGCCGATGAACACCAACGCGCCGACAAACGACCCGGTCGCCGCGACGATAAAGCCGACGACGAGCGGCGTCACGATGCCCGCGAGATTCGCGGCGAAGTTGAAGATGCCGCCCGTCACGCCGAGCAACCCTTCAGGCGCGATGTCCGACACCAGCGTCCAGCCGAGCGCCGCCATGCCCTGCGCGAAAAATGCCACTGACAGGATCGCGATCACCGCGACGTTGCTCTCCACATAGTTGGCAAGGATGATGGTCGACGCGAGCAACAGGCCGGCGATGATCGGCAGCTTGCGCGCGACGTTCGCCGACTTCCCGCGACGCAGCAGCCAGTCGGAGAAAAGCCCGCCGAACATCACGCCAATCGACGCCGCGATAAACGGCATGATCGCGAAGAAGCCGATCTTCAGCCAGGCCATATGACGTTCGGTGGCGAGGTACGTCGGAAACCACGTGAGAAAGAACACGAGCGTCGAGTTGCCGGCGAACTGGCCGAGACAGATGCCCGTCAATTGACGGTGCTTGAGCAGGCGGCCAATCGTGCGCCATTCGAAGCCGCTTTTCGTGGGCGCAGCAGCAGCGTCGCTATCCTTGTGACGCTGCGTGAGACCGCCGCCTGCTTCGATATAGTCGAGTTCCGCCTGATTCGCCGACGGATGATCGCGCGGTTCGCGATACAGCAGCCACCAGATCACGCCGAAGACAATACCCACGCCGCCCACTACATAGAACAGCGAACGCCAGCCAAACGCGCCCATCAGCATGAAGAGAAACGGGCTGAAAAACGCGAGGCCGATATATTCGCCGACGGTGTACGTGCCCGTCGCCATTGCGCGTTCGCTCTGCGGGAACCACGTTGCGACCACGCGGCTATTGGTCGGAAAGCATGGCGCTTCGGAGACGCCGAGACCGAGGCGAAACACGAACAGTCCGGCGATGCCGTGCACGAGTCCTTGCGCGAGCGTGCACAGGGACCAGAAAGTCATCGAGAGAAAGTAAGTGAGTTTGCTGCCGAAACGGTCCAGAAAAAGGCCGCCGGGAATCTGCGAAGCGACATAGCTCCATGAGAACACCGAGAACAGCAGCCCCATCAACGCGGCGTTGATGCCGAGTTCCTTGGTCAACTGCGGCGCGGCAATGCCGAGCACCGTGCGGTCCAGATAGTTGATCATCGTGCCGACGGCGAGCAACCCGAGTATCTGGTAGCGGGCGTTCGAGCGGCGCGCGGTGCTTGCGCTTGCGCCGGCCTGACGCGTGGCGTCGGCCGATCCGGTTTGAGTCGGTTGCGGCATAGGGTTGTAGTCTCCTCTAACTGATTATGTATCCGTCATTTACCGGCGTGCGCTACCGGTTAGCGTTCCAGCAACGACTGGAAATGCGTATAGACGCGCTCGGCGTCGGGTTCGAGCCCGGTGAAAATGCGCATCGCGTCGACTGCCTGATACACCGCCATGCCGCCGCCGCTCAGCGTGCGGCAGCCGAGCGCTTCGGCCGCCTGCAACAGCGCCGTGCGAATCGGGAAATAGACGATGTCGGCCACCCACAGATCGCTATGCAGCAATTCGGCGGGCAACGGCAGGCCGGGCAGTTTCGCCATGCCGGTCGGCGTCGCGTGAATCAGCCCGTTGGCGGCCGCGAGCGTTTCGCCGAGCGACGTGCCCGCGGTGACCGTCCGATCCGAAAAGCGCTTTTGCAATTCCGCCGCGAGTGACGCAGCGCGAGCGGCGTCGACGTCGAAAAGCGTCAGCGTTTGCGCGCCCATCGCGAGCGCTGCGTGAGCGACCGCCGCGCCCGCGCCGCCCGCACCCAGTTGCACCACGCGTTCGAGCGCCGCGTCCGGCAAACCGCGGCGAAACGCGCGGGCAAAACCGGACCAGTCCGTGTTGTGCCCGATCCGTTTGCCGTCCTTGAAGAGCACCGTGTTGACCGCGCCCAGTGCACGCGCATCGTCGGACAATTCATCGAGTAGCGGAATGACCGCCTGCTTGCACGGGTACGTGATATTCAGACCGTTGTAGCCCATGCGTTCGGCGGCGACCAGCAGATCGGGCAGCGCTGCGATGTCGAGCTTCAACGCTTCCAGGTCGATGCGTCGGTACACGTAATGCAAGCCGAGCTTGCTGCCCTCTTCTTCGTGCATCGCGGGGCTCAGCGAACCGCCGATGCCCGAGCCGATCAGGCCGACCAGATACGAATTTGCACTGGCCTGTGCGCTCGTTTTTGCATTCGCCTGTTCATTGATTGGCACGTTCATTTCGCCGCCCTGTTCTTGAGGATGGTGGCCATCCGCTCCAGCGCGAGCACGTAGCCCTGCGTGCCGCAACCGACGATGATTGCATCCGCCACCGCCGACACATACGAGTGATGACGGAACGGTTCACGGCGATGCACGTTTGAAATATGCACTTCGATGACGGGCTTTTCGATTGCGCTGAGCGCGTCGGCGATTGCCACCGACGTGTGCGTGTACGCAGCCGGATTGATGACGATGCCGTCGACCTTCGTTCGCGCCGCGTGCAGCCAGTCGATCAGTTGATGCTCGGCGTTCGACTGGCAGAAGTCGATCGAGAGATCGAGGCGCTCGCCGGCATCGCGGCAAAGTCTCGCAACGTCGTCGAGTGTCTCTGAGCCATAGATGGCCGGCTCGCGTGTGCCGAGCAGGTTGAGGTTGGGTCCGTTGAGGACCAGTACTGACGCAAAACTCATGACATCGTCTCCTGTCGGCCTGAGTTAGCGCTTTAGCGCTTACTCAGGCCCCATGCAAAGCTGTCGGCCTGAGTTAGCGCTTTAGCGCTTACTCACGCCGTATCCAACGCAGTTGCAGCAAACTCGAACAATGAAGCGGATCGCCACAAGGCGCGAAACGCTTCTCAACGTATAGCGAAGTGTGCGCGCATGAGCGGCTTCCGTCATTCGGGGTTTATACGAATTTGTACCATCTAGTTAGTTTGTATAGACTGTCGAAAAATCCACTTACTATGGACGATTCTGGCCTGTCGCTTGCTCACCGACTAACGGAATAGTCCACTTTGCGCACCGCAGCATCGCCGCACCGGCCGTTCCTCAGCCCCACGCGCGTTCCCCGACTGCCGTCCGACTGTTTTTGCAGGAGCTGTTCATGCAACGTTCGATTGCCACCGTGTCGATCAGCGGCACCCTCGTAGAAAAGCTGACGGCGATTCAGGCGGCCGGCTTCGAGGGCGTCGAAATCTTCGAGAACGATTTGCTGTATTTCGACGGTTCGCCCGCCGACGTGCGGCGTATCGCCGAAGATCTCGGCCTCAAAATCATGCTGTTTCAGCCGTTCCGCGATTTCGACGGCGTAAGCGCCGAGCGCCTCGCGCGCAATCTCGACCGTGCGAAACGCAAGTTCGACGTGATGCACGAACTGGGCACGGATCGCATTCTGGTGTGCAGCAATGTGTCGCCGGACACCGTCTGCGACGATGCGCTGATGACCGACCAGCTCGGCGCACTTGCACAGGCCGCGGCAGCGGCCGGCGTGATCGCCGGCTATGAAGCGCTCGCATGGGGCCGGCACGTCAAGACCTATCGGCACGCATGGAAGCTCGTGAACGCGGTGAATCACCCCAATCTCGGACTTGTGCTGGACAGCTTTCACACGCTGTCGCTCAACGATACGGTCGACGCCATCGCCGAAATTCCAGGCGAGCGCATCGCGTTCGTGCAGATCGCCGACGCGCCGAAGCTCGCGATGGACGTGCTGGAATGGAGCCGCCATTACCGCTGTTTTCCGGGGCAGGGCGATTTCGACGTCGCCAACTTCACCGCTCAAGTCGTCAAAACGGGCTACAACGGCCCCCTGTCGCTCGAAATTTTCAACGACGGCTTTCGCGCCGCGCCCACTAACATCACGGCTGCAGACGGCCATCGCTCGTTGCTGTTTCTCGAAGAACAAACGCGTGCGCTGCTGCAAGCCGCGCGGCAGCCAGTCGGCGAGTTGTACGAATCGCCGGCGGCGCCCGCGCACGTCGGCTATCAGTTCCTCGAATTCGCGGTTGACCACACCACGCGTGCACATCTGGCTGACTGGCTCGGCAAGCTGCGCTTTCGTCAGGCGGGCCGGCATCGCTCGAAAGATGTGACGCTGTATCAGCACGGCGCCGCGTCGATCGTGCTGAACGCGGAGCCCGACTCGTTTGCCAATGCGTTCTTCCAGCAACACGGCTTGTCGCTGTGCGCGTCGGCGTTTCGCGTGGACGACGCGAATCAGGCATTCGGACGCGCGGCCGGCTTCGGCTACGCGCCGTTCTCCGGCCAGATTGGCCCGAATGAACGGGTGCTGCCCGCCGTGCAGGCGCCGGACGGCAGCCTGAATTATTTTGTCGACGAAACGCCCGATCAGCCCACGTTGTTCGAAGCCGACTTCGTGCTCACGGACGTCAACGGCCCGGCTGAAGTAGGGCCGCTGACCCGCATCGATCACGTGTGCCTCGCCGTGCCGGCGAATTCGCTGGATACGTGGGTGCTGTTTCTGCGCACCGCCTTCGGCTTTCAGGCCGAGCCCGGCGTGCTCGTGCCCGATCCTTATGGCCTCGTGCGCAGCCGCGCGCTGCGCAGCCGCGACGGCTCGGTTCGCGTGGTGCTGAACGCTTCGGTCGATCGCCATACGGCGGTGGCCGAGGCGCTGCATACCTATCACGGCTCGGGCCTGAATCATGTCGCGTTCAGCACCAACGACATTTTCGGCGCGATTCCCGAATTCGTCGCGGATGGCTTGCCGGTGCTGCGCATCCCGCGTAATTACTATGACGATCTCGCCGCCCGCTACGCGCTGCCGGACGATATGCTCGAAGCGCTGCGCGAGCACAATATCCTCTACGACCGCGATGAACGCGGCGGCGAGTTTTTCCACGCTTACACGGAACAGCTCGATCAGCGCTTCTTCATGGAGATCGTCGAACGGCGCGGCGGTTACGACGGCTACGGGGCGGGCAATGCGGCGGTGCGGCTCGCCGCACAGGCGCAGCGGCGTAAATAGACCGCATCCTGGGCGCTCGTTTCGAGGATGCGGACGCAAACCGCCGCGGCTTGCGTCGCATCGACTGTAAAGCGGTTTGCGGCGGTGTGGGCACGTCCAGTGCGGCGTCGACCGGGGATGCGCCTTCGCCCCGATATAATGGCGCTTTGAGTCGCGGTCCGCGGCTGGCTGAGTTGGCTGAATCGCTCAATCCCACGGCCACATGGGATTCCCGCCCGCCAGCGACGCCTCGAGCTCGAACCCGCGCCCCACCGCCGCCGAACGAAACGCCAGGAGAGATATGAAGAAGTTTGCCGTAGTCCTGTCAATTCCCCTGCTTTTCAGCGCTTGCGCCTACTTTCAGAAGAACCCGGATGCCGGCGAGCCGGTCACGGACACCACCACGCAGCGCTCGGTCAACGATGTCGTCGCCTGCCTGACGCAGTTGGCCTCCAACCACGACGCCGCGTTCAAATCCACGTCGATCCCGCAAGGCCAGATGCTGGACTTCGGCGATTCGAACATCGTCAAGGTGCGCAGCGACAACGGCGCGACCACTTACCGTTTCTACGCGGGCAAACGCCACGTGAACAATCTGTGGATCGAAACGGCTGGGAAAACCTGCGCGCCGTAAGCGAGAGCGCGGCCAGTCGGCCGAAAAAGCACGGCTGTTAAGCGTGGGTAAGGTGCGCCGGTGCCATCTTCGTGTCACGGTGTTACAGGACAATGGTTCTTAAGAATCGTTTAAGACTTCGTCCGCATGATGCCTCGGACACTATCCCGCACGAGGTGCGCACCATGAACCAGCCCGAACCGAATACCAACGACACACCGGCACCGGCGAGGCGCCCCACGATTCTGCGCCGTCTTCTGAGCCATCACGAACTGGCGACGCTGCTGCTTCTGCTGCACGCGCCTATCGACGCATCCGCCAAACCCGAGATTCCGCAACTGCACGAAGCCGGCCTGATCGAAACGATCTCGAACGAAGCGGGCGGTTCGCGCATCCGCCTGACGCCCGAAGGCAATGCCGTGCTGCGCGGGCTAGGCGTGAAATAACGCACGCTTTACGCCTGCCATACTTTACGCCTGCCATACGCCGTACCCCGCTTCGCGCAGTCCAATCGCCAGTTCCACTTCCATTTCCTGTGCGCCGCGATACGGCATGGGATTGAACACTTCATATAACTCGGGCACAAGGCGCAAGCCATAGTCGCGCACATAGCGATTGGCCTGAATGCCGGCCTTATGTCGGTCAAAGCGCAGATCGGGATCGAGCCCGGTCATCCCCACATACACGCAGGGCTTGTCGAACCGGTAATCCGGATTCGCGCGGCGAAAGCGCGCCTCGTTCCAGACTTTGTCGTCGAGTGCGACGACGTACACGTAATAGTGATGCTTGCGGCGAACCATATGCCAGGGCTCAACTCCGCGAAGTGCCGTGCAGCAGCATCCGGTATTCGGTCGGCGTGACGCCGACGGTCGCCTTGAATTGACGCGTGAAGGCGCTGTGATCGGTGTAGCCGCATAACGCGGCGACATCGGTTACCTTGTCGTGCGAGACCAGTAATGCGGTGGCGGCATCGAGCCGTGTCTTGAGCAAAACCTGGCGCGGCGTCAGATGAAAAACCTTGTGGAAATAGCGCTCAAGTTGCGCGACCGACATGTCCGCCATCACGGCCAACTGCTTCAGGTTCAACGGCTGCACATAGTTTTCCTGGATGAACTGCACCACCGCCGCGAGCCGGCTATACGCGGGATGGCTGCTTTCGTCCGCTCTCAGATCGCGTGAGATGCCGGCAAGCCCGACGATCATGCCCGCCGCGTCGCGCAACGGCTGCTTCGTGGTCAGGCACCAGCCCGGCTGGCGCCCCGGGTAAAGATGCAATTCCAGCTGATCGATCATCTGATTGCCGACATGGATGACGCCCTCGTCCTGCGCCGTGTAAATGCGGCCGAAGCGGCGTGGAAACACGTCTTCCGCGGTCTTGCCGAGAAGCGCCGCCTTTTCCTTGAAACCGCAGCGCGAAGCCAGTGTGCGGTTGACAAGCGCATAGCGTGCGTCGGCGTCCTTCACAAAGAAAACGACGTCGGGCAGCGCATCGAATACGGGCTCCAACTGCCTGAAGTGCGACAGCATGCCGGACAACATTGCTTCGTCAGGTGATAACTGATGAGCCAGCGTGTTCATCGTGCAAGTCCCGTGGGTCCGAGCCGTTTATGAGAGCACAGGCGTAAGCGCTGCATGCCGGGCCGTTGGCTTGCGATCGATTCGCGGTGCATGCGCCGTCGATTATAAAGCGGCCTACTCGCCGACAATATCCGCTCGGCGGCGACGGGCGGCGCGAGTCATTCCACCGGCGGCGGCTCTCTGCCTGCCGCGATCAGCGTGCCGATTTGCGCGGGGCTGAACGGCGGACGCGGCATCGCCGACGGCCAGCCGAAGTACACGCTCGCGGCGAGCCCGCATACCTTTCCCTGGCACGCTCCCATGCCGCAACGGGTATGCAGCTTCGCGTCGCGCCAGTTGTCGAACACGCGTACCTCGCCGACGCTCACGTCCTCGCAGCGGCACAGCAGCGTGTCGTCGACGGGGGTCGTGCGCGCGGCCGGCCGCAGTGCAAAGGCGCTTTCGACGCGCGTCGCAAAGCGGCGCCAGCGCTCGCGCTGCGCGTGCAGTGCGCTGCAATCCGACGTTGCGCCGCTTGCGGTCAAGCCTGCGAGTTCGCCTTCGACTATCGCCAGCTCCGCGCCGCCGACGCCGGTGCATTCGCCGGCCGCGAACACGCCGTCGACCGAGGTGCGCTGGGCGGCATCTATTGCGATGCCGCCCGCTTCATCGATTGCACAACCGAGCGCCTGAGCTAGCGCGACATTCGGCGCCAGTCCAAAGCCGCACGCGATCCGCTCGCAATCGAGCGTTACGCTGCCACGCCCGCGCCGGATCGTGACCTGCTGGACGCGGCCCTTTCCGTGCGCCGCCGCGACCATGCTGCCGGTCCAGTAGTGCACGCTGGTGAAACCGCGCGACATGCTCAACGCCTGCCGCAGCTTCGCGGGTTCGCGTATCAGCGACGCGCCAAAGCGCAGCACATCGACGCTGGACGCCTGCTCGACGACCGCGAGCACCCGTGCGCCCGCCGCGCGGGCAGTAGCCAGCGCCGCGATCAGCAGCGGGCCGCTGCCGGCGATCACGACGCGCTCTCCGCGCACCGGCAGGCCGCCTTTGATCAGCGCTTGCAATGCACCCGCGCCGGTCACGCCGGGCAACGTCCAGCCCTCGAATGGCAGCAAGCGCTCGCGCGCGCCGGTCGCGAGAATCAGGCGCCCGTATGTCAGACACATGCCGCCCTGTTCCGCCGATTCGACCAGCAGCCCGCGCGGCGCGAGCGGCGCGATAACCCGCGTCGACGGGAAGTGCGTGACGTTGCTGCGGCGACTCAACGCGGCGAGCAGGTTTTGCAGCGGCGCCAGCTGCGAATGGCCCGGACCTTGACGCCAGATCTGGCCGCCGACGCGCGGATTGTCGTCGAGCAACGCGACGCTTATGCCTTCGCGCGCCGATGCAAGCGCCGCATGCAGACCGGCCGGACCGGCGCCGATTACGATGACGTCGAAGTGGTGGGTCATCTTGATGATCGCCTTGCGCACGCGGCCCGACCCGACCTGCATCGCAGCGAATTGCCGGCACAGACCACTTCGAAGTGCGGGGTCATCGCGCGCCCTCTCTCTGCGTGCGCACCGTCTGGCCGTCGCAGCACAGCGTCTGACATGCGAGCGCATGCGCGCGGCCGTCTATCGTCACGCGGCATTCCTGACACACGCCCATGCCGCAGAATGCGGCGCGCGGCTCGCCGCCGACGGACACGCGCGTCCCGCTTTTTGCGCCCGCGATAACCAGCGCCGCGGCCACCGTCGTGCCCGGGTCAACCTCGATAGAGACGCCGTCGATGTTCAAACGAAGCCGCGCCGCGCCGTTCTCAGTCATGCGCCACCTCATGCACGAAACGACTTGGCAAATACGGCTCGACCGGAATCGCCGCCGCACTTGCGACGATCTGCGCCGCGAGCAATTTCGCCGTCGCGAGCGAAGTCGTCACGCCCAAACCTTCGTGACCGACGGCGAGCCACACGCCGGGCGCGCGCTCGCCCGCTGGACCGATCAGCGGCAAGCCATCCGGCGACGCCACGCGAAAGCCCGTCCATGCGCGAATGCCGTTCAACTGCGGCAGCGTCGGCAGATAGCGCGCGGCACGTTGCAGCATTTGCGCGAGCACAGGCATCTCGACCGCCGGGTCGGTCGTGCCGAACTGGCGCGACGAGCCGATCAGCAGTTGCCCCGTAGGCCGTGGTTGCGCATTGAACGCGACGGACGTGCCGGTCGCATGATGCGCGCTCTTGATGTAGCCGAGCTCCAGCAGTTGATGCCGGATCAGTTCGGGATAGCGGTCGGTGATCAGCAGGTGGCCCTTTTTCGGTTGCAGCGGCAGTTCAGGTAGCAACGCCTGAGCGCCGAGGCCATTGGCGACGATCACGTGCGCCGCGCTGCGCCGCTCGCCATTCGCCAGCATTACGCCGGCAGCATCGACTGAACAGACCCGCGCGCCGCGCCGCACGCCGATATTCGCGGACGCCGGTGATTGCGTCAGCAGCCACTGCGCCGCCGTTGGCGCGTACACGATGCAGTCATGCTCGATGCGCAAGCCCCCGACGAGCGATGACGCAACCGCCGGTTCACACGCGCGCAAGGCGGGCGCGTCGAGCAACTGGGCAGAAATGCCTTGCGCTTCGTAGGCGGCATGCATCGCGCGGGCGGCCTGACACTCTTCGTCGTCGGCGGCGAGCCAGAGCGTGCCGCAGCGCGCGAACGCATCGCGCGCGCGCAACTGCGGCGCGAGTTGCAGCCACAGTTCGCGCGAGTAGCGGGACAGCGCGAACTCCGCAGGCGAGTCGTTCATCACGACGATATGGCCCATGCCCGCCGCCGTCGCGCCGCCGCCGATGCCGTGCGCGTCGAGCACCTCGACCCGCATGCCGAGCGCGGCCAGTTCGGCCGCGCAGGCCGCGCCCACAATCCCCGCGCCGACGATCAACGCGTCCGCCCTCATACCGTGCGGATGCCCCATGCGAACGGATCGCGCCCGTCGAAGCAAAGCCGCCCTTCCGCCGTGATATGCGCGTGGCCGGTGATGGTGGGGATGACCGGTGTGCCGTCGGGTGGAATTGCTGGTGCGCCCTGGCTGAGTGGGATCGCTGGCACGTCATAACCGGTTGGAACCATTGGAATGCCATCGCCGGCATAGCGATAGCTCGCCTCAAACACGCTGCCGATGATGCTCTCCTGCCGCCATACCGCGCCCTCGGCCAGCTTGCCGTCCGCCGCGACGCACGCGACTTTCGCGCTCGTGCCCGTACCGCACGGCGAGCGGTCGTACGCATTGCCGGGACACAGCACGAAGCTGCGGCTGTCGATGCCGTCGCGCGAGCCGGGCCCGAAGAGTTCAATATGGTCGATCAGCGCGCCGTCCGCGCCGGTGATCTGCTGCGCGATCAGCGCGTCGCGGATCGCCGCGCTCAAGGCGGTCAACTCGGGGATGCGCGCAGCTTCCAGCGGACGGCCGTGCTCCGCGACGAGAAAGAACCAGTTGCCGCCCCAGCCGATGTCGCCCGTCAGCACGCCATGTCCCGGCACATCGACTTGAATCGCTTTGCGATAACGATAAGCGGGCACGTTGCGCACCGCAACGCTGCCATCGTCGTTGAGCGTGGCTTCCACGACGCCGACCGGCGTCTCGATCCGATGACGCCCCGGCCCGATTCGCCCCATATGCGCGAGCGAAACGACGAGGCCGATCGTGCCGTGACCGCACATGCCCAGATAGCCAACATTGTTGAAGAAGATCACGCCGGCCGCGCACGACGGGTCGTCAGGTTCGCACAGTAACGCGCCCACCACGACGTCGGAGCCGCGAGGTTCGGTGACAATCCCGGCGCGCCAGTCGTCGAAGCGCGTGCGGAATACGTCGAGCCGTTGCGCCAGCGTTCCGTCGCCGAGGTCCGGGCCACCCGACACCACGAGGCGGGTCGGTTCACCGCCGGTGTGCGAGTCGATGATATTGAGCGTTTTCATGACGCACATGGTAGGAACGGCGCACGCGTGAGTCTTGGTGCGTCTGCGCGCGGATTGTGACGATTTCGGCATAGCGCATGTCAGCGGCAGCCAGGATGTGCGCGAAAGCGCAGCGCTTCGAAACGGCGACGGCGGCGCATCAGCCGCGCTTCGCCCAAGGACGTGGCTCGGTCATCTTACACTCCCTCGCACAGATCTCCGCCGCATCCCCGGTTAACGAATGTGCCGCGAAACATGCCGTCGAGCGTGGACGGCGCAAGCCCAAAAAATCTGCCCTATGCCGAAATCGTCATCCGCCACGCGCGATTGACGCAAGACGTCAGCCTTTTCGCTGCTTACACTGCGCTTGAACTCATCACATTCAGGAGAGCAGTCGTGGCGCATATCTGGGAAGGCGTATTGCCCGCAGTCACCACCAAGTTCAACGCGGATTTCAGCATAGACCGTGCATGGACCGGCAAGAATATCGAAGCGCAGATCGACGCGGGCGTGGACGGCATCATCGTTTGCGGATCGCTCGGCGAAGCGTCGACGCTCTCGCTCGACGAAAAGCTCCAGGTGCTGGACATCGCAGTGGAAGCGTCGCGCGGCCGCGTACCTGTGCTTTTGACCATCGCGGAAAACAGCACGCTCGACGCCTGCCGCCAGGCCGAAGCCGGCAGCCGCCGCGGCGCGAACGGTTTCATGGTGCTGCCGGGACTGCGCTATCTTTCGGACCGGCGCGAGACGCTGCACCATTTCCGCAGCGTCGCCGATGCAAGCGCGCTGCCACTGATGATCTACAACAATCCGCTCGCGTACGGCGTCGACATGACGCCCGAGATGTTCGCGGAAATCGCCGACGAGCAGAAAATCGTCGCGATCAAGGAATCATGCGGCGACGTGCGGCGCGTGACCGATCTGATCAACGCGGTCGGCGACCGCTTCGCCATTCTGTGCGGCGTCGACAATCTCGCGATGGAAGCCATGCTGATGGGCGCGCATGGCTGGGTGGCCGGTCTCGTGTGCGCATTTCCGCACGAGACGGTGGCGATCTACAAACTGCTGAAAGCGGGACGGCTGGAAGAAGCGCGGGCGATCTACCGCTGGTTCGCCCCGCTGCTCGCGCTCGACGTCTCACACAAGCTCGTTCAGAACATCAAGCTCGCCGAAACGATGGTCGGCCTCGGCACGGAGCCGGTGCGCCCGCCGCGCCTGCCTCTTGCGGGCGACGAACGCGCGACCGTGGAAGCGTTGATTCGCAAGGCGCTCGAAACACGGCCGGAATTGCCGCGCCTTTAAGCCAATGCAATGAAAAAACGTCAGGCGGCCTGCGGGTGCGCATGCACGGATTCTTCGTGGCGCAGATGCAGCAGCCTGTAACCGCTCTTATAAACGGGCTGCAAGCGGAACTCGTTTTGCGGCTCGATTTCGAGCAACAGGCGCAGCCGCGACACATGGCTGTCGATGGTGCGCGTGAACTCGCGGAATTCGCGGCCCCAGACCATCGCGAAGATGTGATCGCGGGACATCACGCGGCCTATGTTCGAGAAGAACAGCGAAGCCAGCCGGTATTGCGTGCCGGATAACGGGACCGGCTGGCCGCGCAGAAGAACGATCTGACGATGGGTGTCGAAACGGTACGGGCCCACGTCGAAGCTCGAGGTGCTGAAGCGGTCCGGATACGCACGCCGCAACAACGCCGTGACGCGCTCGCGAAACTCCGCCGGACGCAGCGGGAGCGCGGCGTAATCGTCGGCGCCGTTGACGAAGGCGCGCACCATGCTCTCCTCCGACGCGTCTGTCGACACGAAGATCACCGGCACGCGGTCGCCGCCGACCGCACGCGCCGTCCTCAACACCTCGGTGCCCGACAGACGGCTGCCATGCCAGTCGAGCACCAGCAGATCCACGGTGGACCGGGCAAGCGTTTTCGACATGGTGAGCCCATCGTCGTAGCCTGCGCAGGTATGGCCGGCATTCGTCAGAATTTTTTCAATCGACTGACGCATGACGGGATCACGTTGAAGAATGGCAATGCGCATGGGATTACTCTTAACAGATGGCGTGGACGCGATTCTCGAAGGCGCCTGTGGCCTATCCCATAGGATCAATCCTAATTTAAAGGCTGCTCAGACGAATCCGGTCGCCGAACGGCCGACGGACTACAACGACCTTCCATGCAACGCGCAGCGCGGTCGGGGCATCGCGAAATCGCGATACCGACGGAACTTTTCCCAATCTAATTAAGCACTTCCCGAATCGAGACGCCGCCATCCTGTAAAATCCCGCGCTGGCTTCTTTTCGTCATCGCGCCGCCCTACCCGGGCCGGCGCGCCGGTGTCCCGCGCTCTACCCAGCCGTTGCCACACTTCTCGCCCGACGACCGCCGTTTTTCCACGCCACACGTGGTTTCCAATTCAAGACAACGACATAGCAATGCAAGCGACAAATCTGGGTGGAGCGCAGGCTGTCACCCCACGCCCTCTTGGGCGCAGCGACTACAAGACGCTCGGCCTCGCCGCTCTCGGCGGTGCGCTCGAGTTCTACGACTTCATCATTTTCGTATTCTTCGCGCCGGCAATCGGCCAATTGTTCTTTCCGGCCGCGATGCCGGACTGGCTGCGGCAGGTGCAGACGTTCGGCATCTTCGCGGCCGGTTATCTCGCGCGGCCGCTCGGCGGAATCATCATGGCGCACTTCGGCGATCTGTTCGGCCGCAAGCGCATGTTCACGCTGAGCGTGCTGCTGATGTCCGTGCCGACGCTGATGATGGGCCTATTGCCCACGTACGCGAGCATCGGCGTGATGGCGCCCGTTCTCCTGCTGTTGTTTCGCGTGATGCAAGGCGCGGCCGTCGGCGGTGAAGTGCCGGGCGCGTGGGTGTTCGTCTCGGAGCATGTGCCGCAGCGCCACATCGGCTACGCGTGCGGCACGCTGACGGCGGGCCTGACGGCAGGCATTCTGCTCGGTTCGCTGATCGCTTCCGCGGTCAATCGCAACTTCGCGCCCACCGAAATCACCGATTACGCCTGGCGCATCCCGTTCCTCGTCGGCGGCGTGTTCGGCATGTTTTCGGTCTACCTGCGCCGCTGGCTGCACGAGACGCCGGTGTTCGCCGAACTCAAGCAGCGCAAGGCGATTGCCGCCGAAGTGCCGCTCAAGGCCGTGCTGCGCGACCACGGCCGCGCGGTGATCGTCTCGATGCTGCTCACGTGGATGCTGTCGGCCGCCATCGTCGTCGTGATTCTGATGACACCGACGCTGCTGCAAAAGCAGTTTCACATTGTGCCGGCCACCGCACTGCTGGCGAACTGCGTGGCGACGCTGTGCCTGACCATCGGCTGCGTGATGGCGGGTTCGATCGCCGGCCGCATCGGCGCGGGACGCACGATTTTCGTCGGCGGCCTCGCGCTGGCGGTGACCTACTACCTGATGTTCCAGCAACTCGCCGTCGATACCTCGGCGCTCGTGCCGCTGTACGGCGCGGCGGGGCTGCTGGTCGGCGTGATCGGCGCGATTCCGTTCGTGATGGTGAAAGCCTTCCCGCCCGCCGTGCGCTTTTCGGGCATCTCGTTTTCGTACAACGTCGCGTATGCGGTGTTCGGCGGCCTTACGCCAATCGCCGTGTCGCTGATGATGAAGTCGAACCCGATGGCCGCGCCGTTGTATGTCGGCGCAATCTGTGTGGTCGGGGCATTGACGACGCTGTTCATCAAGGACGCGCCGCAGAAGCGCTGATCCAGCGCTTGCGGTTGTGAACGAACGGCGCGCTTGGGGCGCGCCGTTTTTGTTTGGGTGGTGGTGTTTGGGTGGTGCTTCGCTTCGGGTGGTGCTTTGCTTGGGGGCAGTGTTTCGCTTCGGGTAGTGTCCCGCTTCCATGCGGCGCTTCCATGCGGCGTTTCCCTTGGCGGCTGCCCTTCGCTTCGTGCACCGTGTCCGCCTACACACGACATCCAGCTCGGCCCCACATTCACGCCTGAACACGACACTCGCCATTTTCCACCGACATCCACACTTCACGCCAAGCCGAAACATCGGGCGCCGCATCGGGCCTACGATGTAGCGCATGAACCCCTCAAAACCTCCCGTTCCGCCCGCCCTCGGCCGCGTCCTCGCGACCGTCAGCGTGGGCTTCGTCGTCACGCAGCTCGACGTGACCATCGTCAACATCGCGCTGCCTGAGATCGGCGCGAATCTGCATGCGAATGTCGCCGGCCTGCAATGGGTCGTCGACGCCTACACCCTTGCGTTCGCCGTGCTGATGCTGTCGGCTGGCGCGCTCGGCGACCGTTTCGGCGCGCGCCGGCTGTACGCGGCGGGCATCGTGCTGTTCGCGCTGGCGTCGCTGGCTTGCGGACTTGCTCTCGACGCCCCGATGCTGGTTGCCGCGCGCGCGCTGCAAGGGGTCGGCGCCGCCGCGATGCTGCCGAACTCGCTCGCGCTGCTGAACCAGTCGTACGGACACGACCCGAAACTGCGAGCTCGCGCGGTCGGACTCTGGACGGCTGCGGGCGCGATTTCCATTGCGGCAGGCCCGGTGGCAGGCGGCCTCCTGATCGCGGCCTTCGGATGGCGCAGCATTTTTCTCGTCAATCTGCCGATCTGCGCCGCCGGCTTTCTGGCGACGCTGCTGTGGGTGCCGCGGCCGGAAGCCACTCGCGCGGCCCCGCCACCCGCGGCAAACAAAGACGCGGCTCCGCGCGGCATCGATCTGAGCGGCCAGTCGCTCGCCATCGTCGCTTTGACCGCATTCGTCGCCGCAGTGATCGAATGGCGGCCCCTCGGACTTGGCCATCCGCTCGTCGCGGGCGGCTTCGTGCTCGCGGCGCTCGCCGGTATCGCGTTCGTCGCCGTCGAAGCGCGTGCGCCCGCGCCGATGCTGCCGCTCTCGCTCTTCGCGAAGCGCAGCTTCAGTGCGGCCGTGCTATTTGGCATCTGCGTGAACATGACCTACTACGGGATGGTGTTCGTGCTGAGCCTTTACCTCCAGCGAGTGCGCGGCTACACGGCGCTGCAGGCCGGCCTCGCGTTCCTGCCGTTGACGGGCGGCTTCCTGATCTCGAATGTCGCGAGCGGCTGGGTGGTCGGCCGCTTCGGCGTGCGGGTGCCGATGATCGCTGGCGCGGTCACCGCCGGACTCGGCTACGGCCTGCTACACCTGGTGGACGCGAACACGCCGCTCATCGGCCTGCTGCTGCCGTTCCTGCTGATTCCGTCAGGCATGGGGCTGGCCGTCCCGGCGATGACTACCGCCGTGCTGGCATCGGCGGAAGCGAGGCGCGCGGGCACGGCATCGGCGGTACTGAACACGGCGCGCCAGGCGGGCGGCGCGGTAGGCGTGGCCGCGTTCGGCGCGCTCGCCAGCGGCTCGGCCGCCACGCAAATCGTCTCGGGGATGCAAGCGGCGACCGCGATCTCGGTCGGCCTGCTGGTGTTTGGCGGCGTGATGAGCTGCCTCGTGCATCCGCAGCCGCATTCGTCGTCGAAGGCGCCGCGTGAAGCAGATTCCGCGCGTGTCGGCAACTCGCGCTGAGCTTGCACCCTAGCCCTTGGGCCTTGGGCCCGCGCGGTTTCGCGGACCACAAAAAAGACCCCCGCGGCTTAAACGCCTCGGGGAGAGTCAGCAGGGCATGAGCGGTGGATCGTCAGCAATGAATAGGCCGCGCGTGACGCAGCCCGGCTCGCTCTACAGCGACGCCTCCTGAATCGTTCCGGTATTGATAGCGGCTTCGATCAGCCCTTCGTTTTGCGCCTTGCTGATCGCGTCGGCGATCAGTTTTTCCGGCTCCTCGATTTCGGCCTTGATTGCGCCCAGGAACCCGGACGCATCCAGAACCACGAGTGTTTTCGCGGATTCCGCGAGGCTGATGATCACGCGATGCGGCGTGGGGCCTTCTCCGAGACTCGCGCACAACTGCAACACCTTGCCGCCAACGGATTGCTCGAAACTTTGAATCATATTTGCTCCCTTGATTGCAGCCGGAATACGACAGCCAGGCAAAACCAGCAGGGGATCGCTGAACGTGGTGCGCTCAGAGCCCCAATCCGCCGCGCGGCGCGCGCGCACCGTCGATACTGATACGCCCCGCGCCGGTCACGAACAGCAGCAGAAAACCGCCGGCAATACCAATGTTTTTCCAGAAGTGAATCACCATGTCGCGCTGCAAGGCGGCGTCCGTCACGTTCCAGAAGTCGTGGCCGAGGACCGCGGTGGCCACCGTATAAACCGCCATGATGAGCGCGAGCGGGCGCACCTTGAAGCCGACGATCAGCAGCAGCCCGCCCAATGCCTCAACCGCGGTGGCGATCGGCGCGGCGATCTGCACAAAGGGCACGCCCTTCGAATGCAGATAGCCGACAAAGCCCGCATAGCCCAGCAGTTTCATCACACCGCCCCACAGGAACAGAACGGCAAGGGCGATACGTGCGATGAGAATAACGCCGGAATCGACGGGACGCGTCATGAGGGACTCCTGTAGATGAATAAGCAGCAGACCCGGCTCAAAGGCCGCAGTTCCCTACTTTGCCTCTGAGCATATGTGCATTGCCCGCGCTTTCCAAGGCGGACAAACGCCTGAGCACCCGAAAGCGGCACGCAGCGACTGTCAGCGCAGATGAGCACGGATCAGCGCTGATCAGCGCGGCGCGTCCGGCGCAAGCAGAACGCCTTTCGTGAAGACGAAGCAGCCGTAGCCGCGCTCCTCGCCCGTGGCGATCACGCAATACGCTTTGCGCGCACGCTCATAAAACGCGAACCGTTCGATGGACGCAAACGGTACGTCGCGGCCTTCGGCGGCGTTGACCTCGATCTGTGCCTCACGCTGCACGGCCGGAATGGTATGCGGCTCGCCGACGACCTCCATGCGCGACGCGGGTTGATCGATGAATGTATCGAGCGGCATCACCGAGAGTACCGCGCGGATCGCCCGCGGCGCGCTCACGCCATCGAGATGAAGCAGCTTGCCGAGCACCGTGGAACGCGCGACGGCGCTGCCTGGAAAGTTGGCGTCGCAAATGATGAGTTCATCGCCGTGACCCATTGAGCGGAGCGCATGCAGTATGTCGGCGTTGAGCAGAGGATCGAGATTCTTAAGCACTGTGTCTCCATGCAAGTTGCTTGCGGTTATTCGAATGGCTCGCATTGCGGCAATCGATTGTAGCAAGCAACGTTGCGCGCTTCGGAGAGATTCCTGCGCGCACCGAAGATCTGCTCACACGCGCCGCGGCCCGCCGCCGGGGCGCAACCGCAGCGCCACCGCAACCATCCGACGAGCGCAAGCAGCGCCAGGCCCGCGCCCCCCAGCACCGGTTCGCGCCAACCGAGCAACGCGGTGAACATGAACGCGCGCGTGCCGGCGAGCAGCGCGAAGCCGACGATTGCGCCGCACAGCGCGTCGATGGCATGCGCGCAGCGGGCAAGGCCGATGACAGGCGAATGAGCCGGCACGGTAACGGGCTCGTGCATGATCGTCTCCAGCGAAAGATGGGCGGTGGCGAGGCTGCGGCGCATGCGTGCTCAAGCGCCTGCGGGCAGTTGATCGAGGAAGCCGGTCACCGTCTGAAGACGGCCGTGCGCGTCGACCATGCCGAAGTCGGAGCCCTTGACGATGGCTTCGCCTGCCGGCGTGACGAGCTCCCACGAAAAACGCAGACGGTCGCCGAAACCGTCAACGTCGGCCGAGCGGCGAAACGTGTGATGCGCAAAGCGCTCCTGCACCGCACGGATCATCGCGTCGATGCCGTCGTGGCCCGAGCCGGTCATCAGCGGATCGCGGTAGTCGGCGTCCGGCGCCCAGGTCGCGGCGATCAGTTGGCGACGGCGCGCGCCATCGGTCTCATTCCATGCGTCGAAATAACGGTCGATCAGATCGGTATGCGCGTTCATCTGAAACTCCTTCATTGTCAATGTCTGAGCGCTACGCTCGGCATACAGGTCGCATGCGGCTGGCTCGGAGTGAAGATTCGCGGTTAGCGGGCCGCGCGTCGATTACGTGGCAGGTAATCGTTGCGCGGCGAGTGGCGGTCAATGCAGCGCGCGGCAACGCGTCGAGCGCATTACCTCGCGGGTAATGGATCGCAGCGGCGCTTTGGCTATCATCGGTGGCATGAACACACTTTCTCTTGCGCAAAGCGCGCCGTCGACACCGCCCTCGGCCAGCCGCACCGTCGGCGATCTGCTGCGTGAATGGCGGCAGCGGCGACGGATGAGCCAGTTGCTGCTTGCCGCCGAAGCTGACATCTCGACGCGGCACCTGAGCTTCGTCGAATCCGGCCGCGCGATGCCGAGCCGCGAGATGGTCATGCATCTTGCCGAGCGCCTCGACGTGCCGCTGCGCGCACGTAATGCGCTGCTGATGGCTGCGGGTTATGCGCCGCTGTTTCGCGAGCGTCCGCTGTCGGACCCGCAGCTAAGCGCCGCACGCGAGGCCGTGGAACTGGTGCTGAGGGGACACGAGCCGTATCCGGCGCTCGCCATCGACCGTCACTGGACCATCGTCGCCACGAACAATGCGCTTGCGCCGCTGCTTTCGGGCGCGAGTCCCGATCTGCTGGCGCCGCCCGTGAATGCGTTGCGCCTGAGCCTGCATCCAGATGGCATTGCTTCGTCGATCGTCAACTGGCACGCGTGGCGAGAACACGTGCTCGCGCGGCTGCAACGTCAGATCGACGTGAGCGCCGACGAAACGCTAAGTGCGTTGCGCGACGAACTCGCGGCTTACCCGGCGCCGCCCGGAGCGCAGCCGCCCAGCACCGACGATAGCCCGCTCAATCAGATCGCCGTGCCGCTGCGGTTGCGCACACCGCTTGGCGTGCTGTCGTTTTTCAGCACGACGACGGTGTTCGGCACGCCGGTGGACGTGACGTTGTCGGAACTCGCAATCGAGGCGTTCTTTCCGGCAGATCCGCAGACCGCAGCCGCGTTGCGCGAGTTTGCCGAGAACCAGCGCTTGGGCGGCGTCGAGGAGGCGGGTGCTGGGGGATGAGGGATGGGCGGCGGTGAGTGCGGTGGGATGGGCGGCGGTGAGTGCGGCGGGAGGCGACGCGCGGGTTTGCGGGTTTGCGGGTTTGGGGCTTGCGGCGTTGCCGGTGTGCAGGTGTCGCGGCGGCATGGCAGCGTGGCGGTGGCATGGTATCGCGGTATCCCGGTGGCGCAGTGCGGCAGCGCGCCGGTGGCGCGGCTGCCACCACGGCGCGGCGGGCCCCGCAGAGCCTGGCGCTGATCACAAGCAAGCCGCGAACAGCGACGCGGAGCCTGTCAGATTTTTAGTGTGTCGAGGTCATGAGACGATAACGGAAATAACGTCCAATGACCGAAACAACAGTGACCAGGAAGAGCAAGAACCCGAAGGCGCCGAAGCTGTTCCCCNATGAGCTGATCGATCAACTGCTGGCGCAGGTGCAGAACAGGAACGCCGAGTCGGTTCTCGGGGAATCGGGCCTGGCCGGGCGACTGAAGAAGCAACTGGCTGAGCGCATGTTGGCCGCGGAGCTGACGCATCACCTGGAGAGCGAGGCGGAGCAAGGCAGCGCCGGCAACCA
>NZ_AWZT01000022.1 GCF_000472525.1 Paraburkholderia dilworthii | reverse complement strand
GGCTGAGCAGGCTGAGCAGGCTGAGCAGGCTGAGCAGGCTGAGCAGGCTGAGCAGGCTGAGCAGGCTGAGCAGGCTGAGCAGGCTGAGCAGGCTGGGGAACTTGAGAAAAGCCTGAGCCTGAGCCTAGGCCTGACGCCGAGCTCGATATAAAAGCAAAAGCAGAGGCAAAAGCAAGCACAAGCAGACCATCAACGGTCAAACGCCAACTGACAGGCGACCAGCCGGCGAGGCGACCCGACCCGCGCGCCCAGCGCTGGACAGCAGCACCGCACCATCCGCCAAACCGCCAAACCGCCAAACCAACGATGCGCACGAACACACGGACAAAAACTATTGGATTTCTCTAGAGTTGATGGATCGTCGGCCAATGCCGGTCGACGAAGCCGCGCTGACTCGCAGCGCGGATCAACCACAAAAGGAAAAAACCACATGGGAACGTCCCTTTACAACGAAATATCGGCCACCGAGGACGGGCGCAGCACCGCCACACCGCAACCGTCCAGTGCGCCCTTGACACTCAAACACACGATCCACCCCGAGCAGATTCGCGACAATCTGCCGACGGGCCAGGGCGGTGTCGGCTTTCTTTTTCACGCTACAGACTGGGATACGCTTTCTTTCTCCTTTCACAACGTAAAAACCCGCAACGAGTCGTTCGAAGAAGAGCTTTGGCGCACCAGGCCGTTTATTGCATCGCCGATCTTTTCGGGCTCGCAGATGATCGGCGCGAACATCGCCTGCCCCGTCCCGCTCGAGCTTTGGCTCGGCAGCGCGCGCGGCATCAAGCGGTTTCGCGAGACCCAGTTCTTCCCCGCGCTCGAACTGGCGCGGCAGGCGGGTTTGAACATGGTCGCGATGGGCGCCTCTACGCCGTATGCGTGCAACTATGGTGCGCTGCCGCGGCAGACCAAGCCGCCGCATATCACGACCGGCCACGCGGCCACCGCCGCAATGCTGAAAGACTGGGCGACTCACTGCTGCAACGAACTCGATCTGGAGTTCGGCAACACGAAGCTCGCGCTCTTCGGCGCGGCGGGACGGCTCGGCACGACGGTCGCGAAGTACCTGCTCTACAAGGAAGCGCCGAAGGAACTCGTGCTGATCGACTTGCCGGACAAGATCAATCTGCTCGCGGACCAGGCACGCGATCTGATGGCGGCGGACCTGCTTGGACGCACCAGGGTCTCGGTCCACACCTTTAACCCCGAGACGGCGTTACCGCAGTTCGACGGCGCGATCCTGGCAAGCAGCACCAGCGTGCCCTATCTCACCGCCTCCGATCTCAAACGGGCCCGCTTCTGGATCGACGACTCCCACCCTCGCGCCGCGAGCGTGGAAGCGGAACTCGCGTCTCGCGGACATACGCTATATATTGAATGTTTCGCGCGCGGCCCGGCCGGCCTCGATTCCAGGTTCCCGTTCAGGCTGCCGAGCACGCGCGACTGCTATACCTGTTTCGCCGAGGGCTATGCCGCCTGGCAGGAAGGCATCGCTTCCGACTTCATCATCGGCAGCCCGCCCGTGTGGTCGGTCTCCTACACTCACGGCCTGTTGAAAAAGTACGGATTCTCGGTCGGACCTTTTCACGGAAAGGACGGCTCGGCGATCAATCTCGATCTGGGCGTGACGGCAAATATGAATTGACGGGGTCGTACATGTCACTGGAGGCCAGATGCTAATACCGCGCGAAAGCATGCACGACGTGCTGGAACGAAGCCGGTTTGCAATTCGATGGGGAGGCGTGCTCGGCCTCGTGTGCCACCCCATCTATTACCTCGTCTGGACTTACGTCCTGCCGCAGCCGTACGACAACCTGCCACTACGTTTGAGCGCGGCGCTCATCTGCATCCCGTTGATCTTTCAGGCGCGTTGGCCTGGACGGTTCAACCAGTACCTGCTGATCTACTGGCATGTCTGCCTGATCTACGTGCTGCCGTTCGTCTGCACGTTCCTCGCGATCCGGAATTCGTTCTCCACCATGTGGATGATGACCGAGGTCATGATGATCTTCATCATGGCCCTGTGCATCGACAACCCATTCCTGCTGATGGGCTGTATCGGCATCGGCATGTTGTCGGGCGGGCTGGCCGCCGTAGCCAGCTCGCCTGCTCCAATCGTACTAAGCACGGCGAATCAGTCGGACCTCGCGGTGCTGCCGGTCGTCGTATTGTGCAGCATGGCCTTCAGCCATGCGATCAGCAAGGGGCGCATCTTCGTCGAAAAGAACCGGGCGCTACAGGCGCTCGCCGGCTCGATCGCCCATGAAATGCGCAATCCGCTCAGCCAGTTGAAACACGTCCTGGATCGTGTGGAAGAGACGCTGCCCGCCCTCGCCGAACATGGCCGCGTACCCGCGCTGTCCGGTGCCAACGCGGCGCTGTTGTACCGGCATCTTGCGCACGGGCAGTTGTCGATCGAGCGCGGCTTGCGCGTGATTGCAATGACGCTCGATGAAGTCAGCGCCAAACAGATCCGCTCGGACTCTCTCACTTACCTGAGTGCCGCGGCGACCACGCGCAAGGCGCTCGACGAATACGGCTTCGCCGACAAGAAAGAGCGCAGCAAAGTCCGCCTCGCGGTGCTCGAAGATTTCACCTTCAAGGTCGATGAAACCGTCTACCTGTTCACTCTTTTCAATCTAATCAAGAACGCGCTGCATCACATTGCACCGCTTCCTTCGGCCACGCTGACGCTCACCGTCGACCGGCACAGCGTCACCGTTCGCGATACAGGCAGCGGCATCGCGCCGGAAATCCTGCCGCATCTGTTCGAGCCGTTTCGCACCGCGGGCAACTCGGCGGGCACGGGTCTCGGACTCGCCTACTGTCAGCGCGCGATGCGCGCTTTCGGCGGCAGCATCGCCTGCAAGTCGGAGCTTGGCAAGTTCACGCAATTCACGCTGCAATTTCCGCCCGTCACGGAAAATGAAGTGGCCGCGCACGAGCGCGCGATCGTCGAGCGCGCCACGGCCGTGCTCAACGGCAAACGCATCCTTCTCGCCGACGACGACGCCGCTCAGCGCACCCGCACCCGGCGCAGCTTGTCGAAGGTGGGTGCCGAGATAAGCGAAGCCGAAAACGGCGCCAACGCACTAGCGATCCTGCGCGGCGCGTCGCCTTACGACCTCGTGCTGATGGACGTCAACATGCCGATCCTCGACGGCTACTCGGCCACCGAGCAATTGCGCGCCGAGCGCGATCATCCCAACTGGAACGTGCTTGTCGCCGCCTACACGTCCGAGCCGGGCAACATCGCGCGCGTGCTGGCACGCCGGGCCGGCATGGACGACATGATCAGCAAGTCCTGTAGCGTGATGGACCTGTTCACGTCGCTGCAGGCGCTTTTCGAGAACGGCAACCGGCGCCATCTGAACCAGCGGTTCGACGATTTTTCCGGCAAGTCGATTCTCGTCGCCGACGACGACAATTACAGCCGGCTCGTCGCCAAGGCGTATCTGGAACGCTTCGGCGCGAGCGTCGTCGAGGCTGGATATGGGCAGGCGGTGCTGGACCGGCTCGACGAAGCTGTCGTGATCGACGCCATCGTGGTGGACATGAACATGCCGGGGATGGGCGGGTTGGAAACGGCTGCGGCAATTCGCGCGCGCACGGACGAGTACGCAAGCGTGCCGATTATCGCGTTGACGAGCCAGTCGGATATCGGCTCGGTGCGGGCCTGCATCAGCGCGGGCATGAACGAGGTGATGATCAAGCCGGTGCAGGTCGGCTCGCTCTATGCATGCCTGACGAGACAGTTCGCGCAGCAGCGCGGCGGAAGTGGCAGTGGCAGCGCGCCGGTCGAGGCGCAGCGCTTACCGCTATCGGCTAATGTGCCCGGCTCGCCCGGATCCTCGGGGTTGCCTGCGCAAGCGGCGGCGGCCGGCCCGAGCAACGGTTCCGCCGTGGTGCGCGAAAGCGATCTGCTCGATACTGCTCATCTTCGAGAACTCACGGCACTCGGTCTCGTCGACGAATCCTTCGCAAACGGCATCGAGCAGATCCGTGCACTGATCGCACAGCTTCGCGCGAACGTCGCGGAGGGCGACTTCGACGCCGCGCATGGCGCGCTGCATCGGCTGCTCGGCGCGAGCGGCAACGTCGGAGCGAAGGCGTTGCATCAGTTTGCGCGGCACATCTATCCACGCACGCTGGAAGGAGAATGGCCCGCGGAGCCGGACTGGCTCGACAGAATGGACGCGTTGGGCGAGCGTTCGGCGGATGCGCTGTATCGCTACGTCGCGTCGGCAAACGCGGGGCGAGACGAGCCGCAAACGCCGGGCGAGCCCACAAGCACGAGCACGAGCGCAACCACAAGGACGAACACGACCACAAGCGCGAACGGTATCGCGGTGCGCGAAAATTAGCGCTTTGCCTCAAGCGGCGTGACTGCCCGGTGCCGGTTCGCCCGCGCCGTCATGTACCCGGCCTCTGATGCCGGGAAAGCGCATCGTCACGGTCGTGCCCTCGCCGACCGTCGATTCGATCCGCAACCCGCCGCCGAACGACTGCATGATGCGGTTGCAAAAGATCATGCCCATGCCGTGACCGCCACGACCCGCATGGGTCGTGACGGGATCGAGCAGCAAGCGCGCCTTGATCTCCGGTGCGATACCGGGACCGTTGTCGTGCAGGCGGATTTCCGGCTCAGGCTCGCTGACCACCTCGATGCGCAGTGAAGGCGCCGCGCAACCGTCGAGCGCGCGCAACGCATTCGACATCAGCGAAGACAGCACGAGCGCCACGCAATTAGGCATCGCGTGGACGACAAAATCGCCTTGCATGTCGACGCCGATCCATTCGCGCTGCGAGCCGGCAAACGGATAGGAGTCGACGAGCGTGGCGATCAGGCGCGTCGCCCTGACTTCACGCATCGCGCCGCCAGTTGCCGACTGCCGCCCGCCGCTTTTATGCACCGTCGCCCAGAACGACGAGATCAGCGTCAGACAATACTGCGCGTTATTGAGCATCGACGTGGCCGCGGCGCCAATATCCTGTTGACGCTGCCGGTCGTATTCCTGCGCGACATCGTTTTCGATCGAGCGCGCAAAAAGCGATATGGCGGCAAGCGGCGTATTCAGTTCGTGAGCGAGGAACGCGAGCGTCTCGTCCATCGCGAGCAGCCGTTGCTGACGCGTTTCCCGCTCGGCGTAGCGCGCCACCGCGTGCTTCAGAACCTCGCGCACCGACTCCGTGCGAAGTGGCTTTTCGATAATGCGGAACAAGTCGCCCGTATTGAACGTTTGCAACAGCATGTTCTTGTCGGCGTAGGCAGTAACCAGAATGCGCACGATCTGCGGATACGCCTGCGCGACCTCGCGCAGCAAATGACCGCCATCGCGGCCAGGCATGCGGAAGTCGGTGACGAGCACGGCGATTTCAGGACCGAGCTCCTGAAGCAGCGCCATAGCTTCGTCGGCGCCTTGGGCGAGGTGCACGCGGTAATCGTCACGGACGGCGCGCGCAAAATGATTACGCGACATCTCGTCGTCGTCGACGAACAGGATGGAAAACGGCGCTTGTATCGTGTCACTCATCGTGTTTTCCGGCAGTTCCATGGCGGACCTCGACAGTCGGGGTTCGCGGGCATTCTACCGTTGCGCTACGGCCAATCAGAAGCCTTACACCCCTGAAGTGTCCGAAGCCACGAAGTCAATTCGACCGGAACCAGAATGCCATCGGCAATAAATCCATTACATATTACCAACGCTCCTACAAACATCGTCAATACAATAATTACATTAAACCGACATTTCGCTTCAATCGCGCATTCAGCACGATATTTGCTCCCAGGATTAATACCGATAAAGTTGCGCGGATTCCTGCAGCCGCTTAACGGTGAGCGTACACTCGCGCTCGAAGCCCATCCCACCGGGCGCAGTGGGCACTTGTGCCAAGAACGCGGGTTATTGGAGACCAGGAGAATATTCAATGAGCTGGACACGGGAGCAGAGAAACGTCACGATCGCCGCCTATCTCGGCTGGACACTCGACGCATTCGATTTCTTTCTGATGGTGTTCGTATTGAAAGATATCGCGGCGGAATTCAATACCAAAATCCCCGAAGTCACATTCGGCATTATGCTGACGCTGATGATGCGTCCGGTCGGCGCGCTGATTTTCGGCTGGCTCGCAGACCGCTATGGCCGTCGGCCTACGTTGATGGTCAACATCGCATGCTTCTCATTGCTCGAATTGCTGTCGGGCTTTTCGCCGAACCTCGCCACCTTGCTCGTACTGCGCGCGCTGTTCGGGATTGCAATGGGCGGCGAATGGGGCGTGGGCGGCGCCCTCACAATGGAAACCGTGCCGCCGAAATCGCGCGGCATCGTCTCCGGGTTGCTGCAAGCCGGCTATCCGAGCGGCTACCTGCTTGCCTCGGTCGTGTTCGGCGTGTTCTATCAGTACATCGGCTGGCGCGGCATGTTCTTTGTCGGCGTGCTGCCCGCGTTGCTCGTGTTGTACATTCGCGCGCACGTGCCGGAATCGCCGGCCTTCAAGACGCTCGAGAAACAGGCACGTCCCGGCCTCGTCGCGACATTGAAGCAGAACGTGAAGCTGTCGCTCTACGCGATCGTCCTGATGACGGCGTTCAACCTCTTCTCGCACGGATCGCAGGATCTGTACCCGACTTTCCTGCGCGTGCAGCATCAGTTCGGCGCCCATACGGTGTCCCTGATCACCATCACGTTGAACATCGGCGCGATCTGCGGCGGGCTCTTTTTCGGCATGTTGTCGGAGAAGATCGGACGCAAGCGCGCGATCTTCATCGCCGCGCTGATTGCACTGCCGGTGCTGCCGCTGTGGGCTTTTTCGAGCACTCCGGTACTGCTCGCGGTGGGCGCATTCCTGATGCAGATTTCCGTGCAAGGCGCGTGGGGTGTCATCCCGGTTCATCTGAACGAGATCTCGCCCGATGAAATCCGCGCGACCTTTCCTGGCCTCGTGTATCAGCTAGGCAATCTGATTGCGTCGGTAAACGGTCCGCTGCAAGCGAGCGCAGCCGAAGCGCACGGCAACAACTATGCGCTCGTGATGGCAGTCGTGATCGGCATCGTCGCCGTCGTGATCTGCGCGCTGATTCCGTTTAGCCGCGAGCGCCGCGGCATCGACATGACACAGTCGGCCCAACATGTCGGCGCCCATCCGCAAGGAACTCCGGTTGGAGGGCCGCTTTAAGCGTTCGTACCAAACAGCTATTTCGCCGCGCGGTTATCGGGCACAATAGACGAACAGGCGGCTCGAACCGCCACGGCACGCAGCCTGTGCCGCAGCACATAGCGCGCGAGCGCAGGCCAACCCGGTTACTCATTCATACGAGGCCGTTCCGATTCGTCGGAACGGCCTTTTTATTTGCGCGCGCGAAAACATGTGCGAGACGTGTGCAAAGCGCATGTGAAACGCGCATGCAAGACGTGAATGCAAGGCGCGCATGCAATCGCGATGTCTTCTAGAGGAGTTAATCGACAGCCAACCCTTGCTCAGATTCATCATCCTTCTTATCCTAAAAAAACGGCTGTTTCAAATACACATTTGAATCGCCTGTTTGCGGGCCGGGCGCCCGGCAACTGGAGACGCAACATGGCAGGTCGCACAACAAGCCGGCACGCCGGCGATACGAAGTCACGCATCCTCGACGCCGCTGAAACGCTCTTCATCGATTGCGGCTATGAGGCCATGTCGCTGCGCCAGATTACTTCGCGCGCCGAAGTCAATCTTGCAGCGGTCAACTATCACTTCGGCAGCAAGGAATCGCTGATTCACTCGATGCTGTCGCGCCGGCTCGACCGGCTCAACCAGGAGCGCGTGAAGCTGCTCGATCGCTTCGACCAGATGCTCGGCGAGCGTTTGACCTGCGAGCATGTGCTCGGCGCGATGTTTATTCCGGCGCTGCGGCTTTCGCGCGATCCACGCGTCGGCGGCAAGGCGTTCCTGCGTTTGCTCGGCCGCGCCTATACGGACCCGTCCGCGTTCATTCGCGACTTTCTGAATGGGCACTATGCGTCGGTGGCGGTGCGCTTTTTCGATGCGTTCCAGCGCGCGCTGCCGCATTTGCCGCGCGAGGAACTGGGCTGGCGGCTGCACTTTGCCATCGGCGCGCTGTCGGGCGTGCTCGCGGGCGCCGATACGGACAGCCTGATCTCCGAGTTCTCGCAAGGCAAGTCGATGAACGATCTGCAACTGATCGCACGCCTCGCGTCGCTGATGGTCGCCGCGCTGAAGGCGCCGCTGCCGGATGCGTCGCAACTGGCGATGTTCGCTGCCGTGCTCGGCGACGCAGACGATACAGGCGCGGGCAATGTTATCGACGGCAGCGGGCAGAGTGCGGGGGATGCGGCGGATAAAGCGCATGGCGATGGCGGCTCGGGCTCGCTAGCGTCGGCATCGGGGGCGGATTCAGCGTTTTCGTCGGGCACGTCTGCTTCGCCTGCTTCATCGGAATCTTCCGGCCTCGACGGCGAGCATCGCGGCGGCGCGCTCGAAGCCTGTTCGTTCCAGCGGGCGTTGTACGGCGCGACGTAAAAGCGGCACCCGCAACGACCGTTGCACAAGTGCAGGCGTTACGCCGAATACAGGCGAGCCGCTCGCGCACATCGATAAAAAACACGAACCGTCCACGCGCCGTGGATGCGTTCACGCGCACCATAGAAACAGGGAGGAAACGTCATGTCGTGGTTCATCCTGCTGCTGGTCGTCGGCGCTCTCGCACTCGTGTACGTTCAGGCGCGCGCGCTCTGGTGGCTTGCCTTCATGATCGTCTGGGTCGCGGCCGCACGCATGAGCGGAGCGGCGGGCGCGGCCGGAACTACGCTGCTTGCGATCGTACTTGTGCTCCCAGCCCTCGTGCTCGCGCTCAAGCCGTTGCGCCGCGCCTGGCTCGCAAGGCCGGTGCTCGACATGTTCCGCAAGATCCTGCCGGAGATGTCGCCGACCGAGCGCGACGCGATCGAAGCCGGCACTGTCTGGTGGGACGCTGAGCTCTTCTCCGGACGCCCGCATTGGGACAAGCTGCTCGGCTACGGCCCCGCGACATTGACGGCAGAAGAGCAGGCCTTCCTGGACAACGAATGCGAGCAGTTGTGCGATCTCGCGAACGACTGGGAAACCACGATGGTGTGGCAGGATCTTTCCCCGCAAGCGTGGCAGTTCGTGAAGGAGCGCGGCTTTCTCGGCATGATCATTCCGAAGCAGTACGGCGGCAAGCAGTTCTCCGCATACGCGCACTCGCAGGTCATCATGAAGCTGGCTACACGCTGCTCGGCCGCAGCCGTCTCGGTGATGGTGCCGAACTCGCTCGGCCCCGCCGAACTGCTGATGCACTACGGCACCGACGAGCAGAAGAACTACTATCTGCCGCGCCTCGCGCGCGGTGAAGAAATCCCCTGCTTCGCGCTGACGAGTCCGTACGCCGGCTCGGACGCCGCCGCGATTCCCGACGTCGGCATCGCGTGCAAGGGCATGTTCGAAGGCCGCGAGACGCTCGGTTTTCGCGTCACGTGGGACAAGCGCTACATCACGCTCGGGCCGATTGCGACCGTGCTCGGCCTTGCGTTTCGCGCGCTCGATCCCGAGCGTCTGCTCGGCGCGAGCGACGAACCCGGCATCACGTGTGCGCTGATTCCGACCGATCATCCTGGCGTGAACATCGGCCGCCGTCATTGGCCGCTCAACGCGGTGTTCCAGAACGGTCCGAACTCGGGCAAGGACGTCTTCATTCCGCTCGACTGGGTGATCGGCGGACGCGCTCAGGTCGGCAACGGCTGGCGCATGCTGATGGAATGTCTCGCGGCGGGCCGCGCGATTTCGCTGCCTTCGTCGAATGTGGGGATGGCCAAGATCGCCGTGCGCGGCACCGGCGCATACGCCGCAGTGCGCCGCCAGTTCCGCACGGCCGTCGGCAAATTCGAGGGCGTGCAGGAAGCGCTCGGCCGCATGGGCGGCAATCTGTATGTGATGGATGCCGCGCGTCGCCTGTCCGCGCATGCGGTGGATCTCGGCGAAAAGCCCTCGGTGATTTCGGCAATCGCCAAATACCACATTACCGAGCGCGCCCGCATGGTGATCAACGACGCAATGGACGTCGCCGCCGGCAAGGGCATTTGCATGGGACCGTCCAACTTTCTCGCGCGCGCCTATCAGCAGGTGCCGATTGCGATCACCGTGGAAGGCGCCAACATTCTCACGCGCTGCCTGATCATCTTCGGCCAGGGCGCGATTCGCTGCCATCCGTATGTGCTGAAGGAAATAAGCGCGACGCGCGAAGCGGACCGTGCCAAAGCGCTGCGCGATTTCGACGACGCATTCTTCGGCCACGTCGGCTTCACGCTTTCGAACGTGGTGCGAAGCTTCGTCTACGGCATGACCGGCGGCGCGTTCATTGCGAGGCCGCGCACCGCTCATGCGCCGCTTCACACGTACTATCGCGCGGCCACGCGGCTCGCCACCGTGTTCGCGCTGCTCGCGGATGTCTCCATGTTCGTGCTCGGCGGCGATCTGAAACGCCGCGAACGCATCTCGGCGCGTCTTGGCGATGTGCTCTCGCAGCTCTATCTGATCTCCGCGACGCTCAAGCGTTTCGAGGACGAAGGCCGTCAGGAAGACGATCTGCCGCTCGTTCGCTGGGGCGTCGAAGATTCGCTGTACCGCGCGCAACATGCGCTCGACGGCGTGCTCGCGAACTATCCGAACCGCGTTGCCGCCGGTCTCGTGCGCGGGCTCGCGTTCCCGTTCGGGTTGCCGCACCGCGAACCGTCCGACCTCCTTGGCGGGAAGATCGCCGAACTGATGCAGACGCCCGGCGCGGCGCGTAACCGGCTCGTATCGGACTCATACGTGCCGCACCCGGACGTCGATGCGCTCGGCTGTGGCGAACTCGTGTTCGAACTGAATCCGCGCTTCGCGCAGATCGAGCAGAAGCTGCGCGATGCGGTGAAAGAGCGGCGCCTCGAACCGATGCCGCAAAGCCTCCCCCAACTCGCCGCATGGGCCGACGCCGCACTGCAACAAGACCTGATCGATACCGACGAGCGGCACGTGCTCGACGATTACGCGCGCTATGCCGCACAAGTCGTAAAGGTCGACGACTTCCCCGCCGACTTCGGCATGCTCGTCAATCTGCAACAACGCAAGGACGCGCTCGAAAACGTCATGGAGGCAGCGCTGTGATTCCAATGGATGCTCATGCAATCGCATGAAAAAACCTCGCTGCGAGGCACGCCGATGCACCAAACTCAGTGCACACTGACAGACGTGCGGGCGCGTCCAGCGGAGCAACGAACAATATGAACGACTCTTACCTGAACTTCGTCAATTCGCCGTTCGGCGCGCGCATTGCGCGTTCGCTGGGGCTGCCGAAACCCGAAGTGCTGCGCCGCTATCGCGCCGACGAGCCCGAGTTCGGCGGACTGATCGCGATTGGCGCCGGGCGCGAGCCGCATCTGCTCGATTCGCTCGCGGACCTGGTGGTGAGCATCGGCGTGACGAGCGTCGCGCACGAAAGCGCCGGATTGTGGATGCCGCTCGCGCATCGCCACGGTCTCATGACAGGGCGCTTCGAACCCGCGGATTCCGGCTCGGCCACGCGTCTTGCCGCATTGATCTTCGACGCGAGCGGTATCGACGACAGCAGCCTGATGGAACCGCTGCACGCGTTCTTTCACGACACGCTGCGCTCGCTTCGGCAACGCGGGCGCATTATCGTGTTGGGCCGGCCGCCCGAAGCGTGCGCGAGTCCGCGTCAATGGACCGCGCAACGCGCGCTGGAAGGTCTCACGCGTTCGCTCGGCAAGGAAGCACGGCGCGGCATCATCGCGAACCTGCTGTATGTCGGCGAAGGCGCCGAGCATTGCATCGAAGCCACGCTGCGCTTTTTCCTGTCGCCGCGTTCGGCTTATGTGTCCGGTCAGGTCGTGCGGATCGCCGCCGATGGTTCGTACTCCCGCACGGCGCGCGCAGCGCAGACTGACGCCACCGCGTCGCCCTTCGACTGGAAGCAGCCGCTCGCGGGCAAGCGCGCGGTCGTGACGGGTGCGGCGCGCGGCATCGGCGCGGCCATCGCCAGCGTGCTTGCGGCGCAAGGCGCGCATGTGATCGGCATCGACATTCCGGCCGCGCGCGACGCGCTTGACGCCACCATGCACCAGTTGAACGGCACGGCGCTCGCGTTCGATATCGCCGCACCCGAAGCGCCCGCGCAGATCGCCGCCGCGCTCGACGAGCACGGCGTAGACATCGTCGTGCACAACGCCGGCATCACGAAAGACAAAACCATTGCGAAGATGACCGGCGCAGCCTGGCAAAGCGTGATCGACATCAACCTGTGCGCGCAGGAGCGCATCGACGACGCGCTGCTCGCGGCGGGCATTCTGCGCGACGGCGGGCGCATCGTCGGCGTGTCGTCGATCAGCGGCATTGCGGGCAATCTCGGCCAGACCAATTACGCGACCTCGAAAGCCGGGGTGATCGGCCGCGTGCAAAGCATGGCGCCGCTCTTGCGCCCCCGCGGCATCACGATCAACGCGGTCGCGCCAGGCTTCATCGAAACGCAGATGACCGCGAAGATGCCGCTGACCCTTCGCGAAGCCGGTCGCCGCATGAATTCGCTGAGTCAGGGCGGCCTGCCGGTCGACGTCGCGCAGACTATCGCGTGGCTCGCACATCCGGGGTCGGCCGGCATCAGCGGCCAGGTCGTGCGCGTGTGCGGACAAAGCCTGATCGGAGCATGAGCATGGATGAACCCGGTGATCCGTTCGGCGGGCACCATGCATCGAAGCTCGCGCCACATGATGCAGTGCGGCCGAGGACCGTCGTCGTCGAAACCTTGCCGACACCGGCGAAGCTCTATGCGCGCGCGTTGTCGGGCATCGTCAAACGCGGACGCCCCACGCAGCTGCCCGCGTTGCGCCTCGTGCGCCCCGCTGTCGCGCTCGATCCAGGGCCGGCATGGCGCTATTCGCGCGTGTGCGGCTTCATTCCCGAGCATGGCGTGCCGCTTACGTATCCGCATCTGTTGGCGTTTCCATTGCATCTGCTGATGCTGACGGACCCGGCGTTTCCGTGGCCCGCGGTCGGTCTGCTGCATCTGGCCAATCACGTGCGCCTGCGCCGGCCGCTCGCGTATAAGGATCTGCTGCGCGTCGAAGTGGAATTCGGCGCACTGCTGCGTCACGACAAAGGTCAGGCGTTCCTGCTGCATACGCGCATCTACCGGCGCGGCGAAGCGGTGTGGGACGGCGACAGCGTCTATCTGAAACGCGGCGTGGCGGCGAGCGGCGGACAGCTCGATCCGCTTCAGGTCGATACCGCGGCGTTGCAACGCATCGCGCGCTGGCAACTGGCGCCGCAACTCGGCCGCGATTACGCGAGCGTGTCGGGCGACTACAACCCGATCCATCTGAGCGCGCTCTCTGCGAAGGCATTCGGTTTTCCGCGCGCGATATCGCACGGCATGTGGACGCTCGCGCGCGCGGCATCGTCATTGCAACCGCCCAAACCGCTTGCCGAAGCGACGCTCAGCGCCGAATTCAAGCTGCCGATGCTGCTGCCTGGCGAAGCGTCGTTGTGGAGCGCGTCGTCTTCGTTGATCGAACGCGATATCGAGGTGCGCGACATCGCCGGAGAAAAACCGCATTTGCGCGGCCGCATGCAATGGAGATTGCAATGAACCGCGAGCATGTTTTTACCGATAGCGGTACTCGCGTTTATGCCCGCAAGTCCTCTAAACAGACAACATGCTGAAGGAGCCAGGCATGCCCTACCCGCTGCCACCCGTGCGCCGCGTCGCGATTATCGGCGGCAACCGGATTCCGTTTGCCCGCTCGAACACCGCGTATGCAACCGCGTCGAATCAGGACATGCTGACGTTCACGCTGCAAGGACTGATCGACCGCTATGGCCTGCACGGCGAACGTCTCGGCGAAGTCGCGGCGGGCGCCGTCATTAAGCATTCGCGCGACTTCAATCTGACGCGCGAATCCGTGCTGTCCACCACACTCGCGAAGGAAACACCCGCGTACGATGTTCAACAGGCCTGCGGTACGGGGCTCGAAGCAACGATACTCGTCGCCAACAAGATCGCGTTGGGGCAGATCGAGGTCGGCATCGCGGGCGGTGTCGATACGACATCGGATGCGCCGATTGGCGTGAACGAAAAGATGCGCAAGATTCTGCTAGAAGCGAATCGCGGCAGGAGTGCGGGCCAGCGCGTCGGCGCGCTTGCGAAGCTGCGGCCGGGCATGTTCTTCAAGCCGCTCCTTCCGCGCAACGGCGAGCCGCGTACGGGTCTTTCGATGGGCGAGCATTGCGAACTGATGGCCAAGCGCTGGAATATCTCGCGAGAAGCGCAGGACGTGCTTGCGTACGAGAGCCACCGCAAGCTGGAGCAAGCTTACGCGCGCGGCTTCGTCAACGATCTGATGACGCCGTATCGCGGACTCGCGCGCGACAACAATCTGCGCTCGGACCTCACGCTCGACAAGCTCGCCGCGCTGAAGCCCGCCTTCGACCGTGACGCCGGCACGCTGAGCGCGGGCAATTCGACGCCGCTCACCGACGGCGCGTCCGCCGTGCTGCTCGCGAGTGAGGAATGGGCCGCGCGGCGCGGGCTGCCGGTGCTCGCGTATCTGAGCTGGTCGGAAACCGCGGCGGTCGACTTTTTCGACAAGAAAGAAGGTCTGCTGATGGCGCCTGTTTACGCAGTGCCGCGGATGCTGGCACGAGCCGGACTCAGGTTGCAGGACTTCGATTTCTACGAGATTCACGAAGCGTTCGCGGCGCAGGTGTTGTGCACGCTCGCGGCGTGGCAGGATGACGAATACTGCCGCACGCAGCTCGGCCTCGACGGCCCGCTCGGCTCGATCGACAGCGCGAAACTCAACGTGAACGGCGGCTCGCTGGCGACCGGCCATCCGTTCGCGGCGACGGGCGGGCGCATCGTCGCAGGCCTTGCAAAGATGCTCGTGCAGCTCGACAAGCCGGCGGGCACCGCCCGCGGACTGATTTCGATCTGCGCGGCGGGCGGCCAGGGCGTGGTGGCGATAGTCGAGCGCTGAACGTCGCGGCAGCATGCAGCGATGGCAAGCAACGCCCGGAAACATGCAGCAAGATGCTGGACCGCTGAGGGCCAGCACAAAACAGTTGAAGCCACGGCTTCAGGAGACGACCGATGACCCAGCCCACTCAAGCCTCGCCCTCGCCTGCCGCTGCGAATCAGGCAACCGGGGCCGCTCATGCGGACGAGGCGGCAGTTTCTCAGGCGACGCACGGCGCAACCGAACGCTCCGATCAAGCGCCCAACACCGACGGCATCTGGTACGCGTCGTACCCCGCCGACGTGCCGCATGAAATCGACGTCGACAAATATGAGTCCGTCGTACAGTTCTTCGACGAATGCATCGCACAGTTCCGCGAGCGCGTTGCGTACGTGAGCGTCGGCGCGAGCATGACCTACGGCGAACTCGGCCGCAAGGCGACCGCATTCGCCGCATATCTGCAAGGCATCGGCGTGAAGCCGGGCGAGCGCGTCGCGATCATGCTGCCGAATACGTTTCAGTATCCGGTGTCGCTCTTTGGCGTACTCAAAGCCGGCTCCGTGGTGGTCAACGTGAATCCGCTTTATACGGTGCGCGAACTCGCGCATCAATTGAAGGACAGCGGCGCACAGACCATCATCGTGTTCGAGAACTTTGCGAAGACGGTGCAGGACGCGCTGCCGGGCACCAAGGTGCAGAACGTGATCGTGACCGGACTCGGCGACCTGCTCGCCGACGGCCTCAATCTCAAGGGACGTCTGCTCAATTTCATGCTGCGCCACGTGAAGAAGATGGTGCCCGCGTATGACCTCCCGAACGCCGTGCCGTTACTGGAAGCGCTCGCCATCGGATATACGCGGCCGCTCGCACTTGTTCGGCCGACGCATCATGACATTGCGTTTCTTCAGTACACCGGCGGAACAACCGGCGTCGCGAAGGGCGCGATGCTCACGCACCGGAACATCATCGCCAATCTGCTACAGGCGAAGGCGTGGGCCGAAGGTCAGTTGAGCGGCGAGGTCGAAACGGTACTCACGCCGTTGCCGCTCTATCACATCTACTCGCTGACGGTGAACGCGCTGATCTTCATGGGCCTCGGCGGGCGCAATATCCTGATCGCGAATCCGCGCGACATGAAGCGTGTAATGATGATCATCCGCCACGAAAAATTCACCGGCATGACGGCGGTGAACACGCTATACAACGCGTTTCTCGAGAACGAGGAATTCCGCAAGCGCGACTTCTCCAACCTGAAGCTCGCGATGGCGGGCGGCATGGCGACCCAACGGTCGGTGGCCGAGCGCTTCAAGGCGGTCACGGGCAAGCCGATTATCGAAGGCTACGGCTTGACCGAATGCTCGCCGATCGTGTCGATGAATCCCGTCGACATCTCGAACTTGCGCGATTTCGAAGGCTCCATCGGTCTGCCCGCGCCCTCCACGCAGGTCCGCTTCAGGAAAGACGACGGCAGCTGGGCGAACATCGGCGAAGCGGGCGAGTTGTGCGTGAAAGGGCCGCAGGTCATGAAGGGCTACTGGAACCGGCCGGAAGAAACGGCGAAGGTGATTGACGACGAAGGGTGGCTTGCCACCGGCGACATCGGCGTGATGGATTCGCGCGGCTTCATCCGCCTCATCGACCGGAAGAAGGACATGATTCTCGTGTCGGGCTTTAACGTCTATCCGAACGAGATCGAGGACGTGATCGCGGCGCACCCCGACGTGCGCGAGGTGGCGGCAATCGGCGTGCCCGACGACGCGCAGGGCGAACGCGTGAAGGTGTTTGTCGTGAAGCGCAATCCGTCTTTGACCGCCGAGCAGGTGATCGCGCATTGCCGCAAGAATCTCACAGGGTACAAGGTGCCGAAGGTCGTCGAGTTCCGCGACGAACTGCCGCAAACGAACGTCGGCAAGATTCTGCGCCGCGCGCTACGTGACGAGGAACTCGCGAAGCAAAAGACTGCCTGACAGGCAAGGCGCTTGCATGATGTCTTGCGCCACCCTTTCGGAGAGTTCGATGACGCACCGCCTGTTCGCACGTCTGCGCATTGTCCGTTTCATGCAGAACGATGCTGGCGCTAACGCCTGCGGCACGGCGTCAGCGCGCGCGGCGCTTCGCAACGCGCCGCACACGTTGCGCTTTGACACGTTGCGCTTTCGCACACTGTTGCTCGGCGCGCTGATGGCCGGCGCGGCGAGCTTGGCGGCAGCGCCCGCATTCGCGCAAAACGACGACAAGCCGCCGCCGCTCGAAACCGCGAGCGCCGTCAAGGCGCCTTCCACGCCGGCGTCGCAGGTCGGCAAACTGACGCTGGATCAGCAGGTCAAATGGCTGCGCGCCGCGCAACAGAGCGGTGCGCTCGAAGCGCTCGACGACGAGCAACTTGTCGCGCTCTTCAAGTCGCTCGATCCGCTCGCGCTGCCGCGCTATATCAAGGAAGGGCCGAACGGCTACGCGTCGTATGAATTCACGATGTCGCGGTCGGAACGCATTCGCGGCAAGTGGCCCGACAAGCCGGACCATATGCTCGTGCGGGTCGCGCACGACCCGCTGCGCATCTACGCGAAGTGGCTGCCCGACGGCGCGCATGCAGGCCAGGAAATCATCTATGACGAGTCCAAACGCACGGACGAAATGTACGGACACCTGGGCGGCATCATGAACGTGATGCCGTTATGGACGTCTCTGAACGGAGCCCTCGCCCGCTCCCAATCTAATCATGACGTGCGCGATCTCGGCACCGAATATATTGCCGGGCAATATCTCGCCGAGGGCAAGAAATATATCGAGGCCGGCTTGCCGCGCTCCACGCAGATCGAAGTGAATACGATCGACGGCGTGCGCATAGTCGCGTTCACATTCGAGACGCCAACGGGCCAGCCGCAGTTCTATGCGAAGAAAGAAACGCTTGGGCTCGATTTGCGGCACCCGTATTTCCGCACGGTCGAGTCTTATGACAACGATGGGCGCATCTTCGAGAAGATCGTGTTCGAAACGATCACGCCGAAAAATTTCGACGATTCGACTTTCGATGCGAAAAACAAGGCTTATAAATTCTAGCGCGGGGCGAATACAAAGCTCACGTGAGCGGACTGAGTGTTTCGCTCGTGACTGTGCTCATGGCTGTGCTCAATGCGATGCGTCGCACGCGTGGCGAGTTCCTTGAGCACGAAATAGTCGGATGCACGCGTCACGCCTATTAGCCACGGCGCGGTGTTTTCGTTTGCCGACGCACCGAACTTCGGCGCAAGCTTCGTGTGCCAGAGCAAGCCGACATCGTCGCCGGTTTCGAATATCGGCAATTTAATTGCGGCGGCGTAGCGGGCAAACGCAGCACTGAACGCGAGCGTGGAATCGGCAATCGCAAATGTGGCGCCACGCGCCGCAGCGTGCGCAAGTGAGAGCCACGCCGAGCCCGCCGCGGTGGAAAACCATGCACTCGTCATCATGAAGGTGCGCCGGTCCATGCGTTGATCCGCCTGTTATGTCACGCAGCGAACGCAATACTCGCCTGATTCCTCAGTAATGCCTGTCTAATGCTGACTTGGTGCTCGCGTCCTGCTTATCTGACGCCTCGCCTGATGCTCACGTATAACCGCGCCGCTCGCGCCACGCCGCCGGCCAGATGCCCTGCTTGCCCGGCGCGAGAATGCCGTTGGGGTCGAGCGCGTCCTTGATCGTTTCCGACAGCCGCAGCAACGCGCCGTCGTTGAAGCTGTATTGCGCGGCGGCGAAATCCATATACGCGAGATGCGCGCGATATTGGCCGTAACCGGCCGCGCGCGCATCGCTCATTAGCGAGCGCAACAACGCGCTGGCCTGCTCGACCTGGCTTGCATCGTCGCGATCGAAGATTGCCGCAAAAATGTGATGCAGATGACGCACGCCCGCCGTAAAGCCGCCGTAGTAATCGAAGCCATATTCGGCCGCGCGCGCCTTCACCATGAAGTATTGGCGCAGCGCATCGCGCCCGGTCGCGGGACACACCGGCGCGAAGTCCACGTGCGCGCCCGCGCCGCCGCGCCAGTCGAGCATGCGAAACGCGCTCATCGCAGGGATGCCGGCGAGATTGCGGTCGCCGCCTGCGGTGGGCTGTGCATCGCCCGCATAACGCCTGGCGAAAAACCGCGCGTGCGGCACGTGTGCGAATGCGCGCTGCACGATCGCGTAGCGCGCGTCGATCAGTTCGAGCGTACCGTACAACGCGAAATGCAGATTCCATCGGCCGACGTTCAGCTTGTCGAGCATCGCGGCAACCGCGCTTTCGGGCATCGCGCCAAGGCCGTCGTACCATTGCGCGCGTGCCGACAATCCGGCTGCGCGGCGCAAGCCGCCTTCGATCACCGCCTGGTTGCGGATCGTTTCGTCGAGCCGCAACGGCCGCAATATATCGACGATAGCCTCGAGATCGGTTTCATCGTGAAACTGGATTTCACCGAGCAGATACGCGGGCGGCGCGGGCATCAGCCAGACGCCGAGCTTGGTGACGATGCCGTAGTTCGACTGCATGAACATTGCGTCGAACGAAGGTCCGTAACCGGGCTGGTAAAGCTGCCATGCGGTGCTCGTGTCGATTGCGCCCATCCCGGTTCGCAACACGTCGCCGCTGGCCAGCACCACTTCCATCCCGCATTGCGTGGCCGCATGATCGCCGTATGGCGTGTAGCCGAAGCCGCGTTCGAGCGTATTGCCGACCACGCTGCCCCAGCCCGCCGCCGGCGGATCGACCCACAGCCTGTAGCCCTTGTCGCGCAAGTGCGCATGCAGATCGAAGTAGCTCACGCCGGGTTCGACGAGCGCGTAGGCGAGCGTCTCGTTGACTTCGACGATGCGGTTCATCCTCTGCAGATCGAGTACGACCGAACCAGTCAGACGCGGCGCGGCGCCGCCGTACGCGAAATTGCGCCCCGTAGAGACGGTCCACAATGGAATGCGGTATTGATTCGCCACGCGCAGCACCGCGCGAATTTCATCGACGGATGCGGGCAGCAGCGCGGCGCTCGCTGCGAACGCCTCGCGCTCGCCCGGCGCGAACGGATCGAGATAGGCGGAGAGACCGGCCGCCGAGTTGACGACGTGCGGCTCGCCGACAATCGACCGCCAGGCGGCGAGCGCGCGGTCGAACTGCGCGGCGGAGACTTTCGGCGGCAGGTTGCGAATCAAGAAGTCTCCTTCAGAGGCGAAATGGCTCGCGCCCGTTTGTTCGTGCACTCGCCGACGCCTGGTGCGTCAGCGCGGCGCGCGTGACATGCGCGACGAGCCACCGTGGACACAGCCGTCGGATACAGCAAGCATCGCGCAAAGCAGCAGCGAGCGCTACTGCCACGCTTCGGGCTTGCCGCCGAGCGCACTGCACACGTCGACGGCAATCGAGCGCAGCTTGCCCTCCGCAATCGGTCCCGACAGCGCGTAACCCATGCCGTCGCTGATCCAGTAGAAGGTGCGCCGGTTGCCGTCGCGCAGCAGGCGAAACGCGGTCTCGTCACGCGCAGTGCCGGTCACGTATAGCGTGAGCCGCGCGCCGGTGCGGTTCTCGTACATGAACTGCGCGGCCGGCCCCGCTTCGCCGGGCAGTAGACGGCCGCCCACGAGCGAATAGCCGTACTCCTGTAGCGACGGCACCGAAAGCGGCCGGTTCAGGCGTTTGGAGAGCCAGTTGATCAGATGCTCTTCTTCGTTCGCCGCGACTTCCACTGGATGCCGCCGCTCCGGCGTATAGACTGCATACGCGACGTCAGCGCGTTCGGCGAAGCTCGGCGCCTGCGCACCGAGACCGCTCCACGCGCCGCCAGTCAACCGCGGCGCGAGCGGTCCCAGCGCGAGCGCGAGGCCCGCGCCCACTGCGAGCCAGCATGCGGCCATTCCCATTCGCCGCCACCACGGCGTGCGCGCTCGCAGCACGATGACGGCAGGTTCATCGGCGTCATGTGCTGCGCGTGCGGTGGATTCGGCGTGGTTCTCGGGCGCGCGATGCGTGTTTTCGCGCGGCACGCCGCACAAGACCCGCAGCGCAGCTTTTTGCGCGCGCCAGGCGGCGACGCGCACAGCGGCTTGCGGATGCGCGTCGAGCAGCATCGCGATGCGTTCGCGTTCCGCGTCCGACACCTCACCGTCGACAAACGCCGACAGCCCTCGCAGGTCCACCCCGTCGGGCAAGCTGGAATCGTAGTCGTTATTCATCGCGGGTTTCTCACTACTTTCAGCGGCGGCACCTTGTGCGCCGGCCCCTGAGCGGGTTCTTCCAGCAACACGCGCAGATGTTCGCGCGCGCGCGACAGACGCGACATCACCGTGCCGACCGGCACGCCAAGCGCCTTCGAAGTCTCCTGATAAGTCAGTTCCTCCACGCAGACGAGCAACAGCACCTCGCGCTGTTCGACCGGGAGGCAATACAGCGCGCGCTGAAGATCGCGCAGCACGAGACCGTCGACCTCGCGCGGCGGCGCTTCGAGATTGCGCCAGGGGGCGCTTTCTTCGTCGACGGCGATCTCGCGGCGGCCGCGTAGCTGATCGATATAAAGATGCCGCAGGATGGTGAGCAGCCACGCGCGCAGGTTGCTGTTGGGCCGGAATGCCGCCCAGCGCGCGAGCGCGCGCTCCGCCGTATCCTGTACCAGGTCGTCGGCCCATGCGCGGTCACCCGTCAGCGCGCGCGCATAGCGGCGCAGCTGCGGGAGCCACGAGATCACTTCGGCTTCAAAACTCACCCGGTGCGCGGCGTTCAGTAGCCGCCGCCGCTGCCGCTGCCACCGTTGGTACTGGACGCGCTGTTGTCGGCCGTGGACGTGCAGGCGCTGGTGGCGAGCGAGCCCAACGCGAGCGTGAACAGCATGATCGTGACGCTGAGAATGCGAGCTGCTTTCATGTGAGTCTCCTTTGTCGACCAGAGTTGGTGCTTTAGCTGTCGGTGGGAGTTGGTGCTTTAGCACTTACTCCCACCCCATGCAAAGCACCTACTCTGGTCCCATGCAAGGCGGTCGACCAGAGTTGGTGCTGTAGCTGTCGGTGGGAGTTGGTGCTTTAGCACTTACTCCCACCTCATGCAAAGCGCCTACTCTGGTCCCATGCAAGGCGGTCGACCAGAGTTGGTGCTTTACCACCCGACCACCATCCCTGACTAAACGCTGCCGACCGGCGATTTATTCCCCAGTGCCGCCTCTCCTGCCAGCTTTTTCCGCCATCGGCACAGCGAAGCGCGACCTGTGGCCGAAGAAGCCGTGCGCTGGCCGGCGGATTTCGTAACTCAACGTTACAGCCAATAGTTATCAGGTGCTTATGTCAGCGCAAGCCGTTATAGTGAACGCAGTTCGCCCACCGCGCGTTCTGCCCCCACACAGGGTAGAATCGCGGCGAACAACCGTCTTTCTAACCTGAATTGTCCAATGGCTTCCGCAGAATCGCATCCGCAAAACGACTTCATGAACGCTGCGCGCAAAGAACGAAAGCGCGTTGAGATCTATCTTGTCAACGGCATTCGCCTGACAGGGTGCATCGAGTCGTTCGATCAGTACCTGGTGATGCTGCGCACGCCGGTCGGCCTGCAAGGCATCTATAAGCGTGCTATCTCGACGGTCCAGCTCGATACCGGAACCCGTCCGGCTCCGCGCGCGGGCCGTCCGTCGCATGGCGAACACACCACGCGCGGGCCGCACGGCTCGCGTGAGCCGCGCGAGCATCGGGAACCGCGTGAACCGCGCGAATCGTACGGTGCGCCATCGTCCGACCGGCCCACGACCGAGCGCGGCAGCGCGTCGGACGCCCCCGTCGTCGTGACGCGCCGCCGGCGCCTGTTCGGCACGGGTGGCGACGGCGGCAACCACGGCAATCACGGTGGCGGCGGCAGCAACGGCGGCCACGCATAAACGGCAACCGGGCGCCCGCGCGGCGCCGGTTACTCCGTCAGAGCAGCGAGCCGTTGCAGAATTTTCTCCACCCTCGCCACCTGTTGTTCTGTTAGCTCAAACCTGCATTTGACCGCCAACACGCGACGCCGCCAGTAGCCGGGGTCCAGCATCCGTTGTGCCGGTTGCTTCGTCGCCCATTCCAGATGCTCCAACTCTGCCTCCACCACGTGTGAAGCGTTGAAACGCTTTGGGCGCAACGGTTTTCTGTTCATGGTTTTGGTTGCCTCGTGGTTCGCGGCTTCGTTAGCCGATTACGTTTGCGGTCCTCCCAGGCCGGAGATTGCAGGTTCGCGGCAGGCTGGCCGACCGAACGGTCCACGCGAGCGGTCAGTGATTGTTTTTTCCGCGCTGCGTTCCTGCGACACTCGGAAAACGAGCCCATACACTCACGTTTCAAACTCTTTTTCAATGTTTGGGCTCGCGCGGCCGGCGCCGATGCGCGCGCTCCCGAACGAATGCCGACGTGTGCGCCCTATGCCATGCGGCCAATGACGCCGGTGCGGCCTTTGCGCTATGCTCAATCGTCGACTTAGTTCAGAGGGAGCCTGTCATGACGAGCAAGAAGCACAGTGCGTCGCCATCCGCGGGAAAGCAGCCGGAGCCGGAAATCGACTCGATCGATAGCCGTCTCGATGAGGCGCTGGAAGAGAGCTTCCCTGCAAGCGACCCGATCGCGGTCCATGAGAACCAGCCGCATCGGGCGTCGGAAAAGGATCAGCCGGTGGAGAAAAAGAAGCCGCGCTAGCCCCGCTGCGCGAAGTGAACCGCACGCTGAAGAAGCCAGGCGGTAAGCAGGCGCGCGATTGGCGCGAAGGGGAATGCTGTCCGGCCGATGCGTCGTGTCACCAGGCCGGGCGGCGTTCGGGCGCCGTTGCGCCCGGCTCTGGATTGGGCCGTCAGACGGCCTGGCTCAGTGAACGGGCAAGCCGCTTTCGAGTTGCCGCTGAAGTTCGCGCACCTGGCGCTGGGCCGCACGCAGTTGGTCCTGCGCGGAAGCCTTCTGCTGAGCGAGCGCCACCGCTTCTGCGCGCGTCTGCTGCTGCTGGTTCGCCACAATGGTCTGCTGCTGGCGGGCAACGTCGAGATCGGCTTGCAGACGGTTCGCGCGGTTCTGCGATAACGCAATCATACGTTCGGTGAACGCCTTCTGCGCCTCGAGTTGCGTGCGGCGAATTTCAACGTCCGACAGTTGCACCGTCTGGCGCACGAAATCGCGATAGATCATTTGGGCGCGCGCCGCGTCCTGAGTCTTGATCACGCGCCAGAAGTTCTTCTGCTGGAACAACGCCACGTAGTACGTCATCTCCTTGCCGTGGAACAGCAAGCTGGTTCCATAGCTGCCGTTGTACGTGGTGCGCAATTCGCTGAGTTCGGAGCCCTTGATCATCTGCTGCAATTCCGCGACGTTCCCCGCAGCGGATTGCTTTGCTTCGTCAGGCGTGAGTGCGGAGGTCTGAACTTGTGTCTGCGCCGGCAGCGGTGTGGCCGGCAGCGCGGTTGTCGTACCCGCTTGGGCAACCACACCCGATGTTCCATTGTTCTCAGGCTGAGCCTGAGCGCATGCGCCTTGTGCTACCCCCAACGCCATGATCGCGCCGACGGCGATCTGTCGCAGTTTCGACTTTCGGTCCATGTAATTCCTGCTTCGACAGTTTTTGTTTTAGTTCCCAATCGTCTCATTATTACTCACTTTCGCGGGCCTCGGGTTCTTCGTCGAAAATTTGGTACTTACGCATTTTCTCCCACAGAACCTTGCGGCTGATGCCCAGATAGAGCGCCGTGTCCTGACGCCGCCAGCTGTTCGCATCGAGCGCGGCAATCACGCGGCTGCGCTCGGCCATGTCCCATTTGCTGCGGTCCACCAGTACATCGGCCGCGCTCCCGGCCGGGACCGGCTGGGTCGTGCGGGCGAGCGCGAGCAGACGCTGCAGGCGTGCGGCATCCCACGCGCCGATCTGGCGTACCGTCACGCCGATCCGCTCGGCCAGGTTGCGCAGCTCGCGCACGTTGCCGGGAAAATATGTATCCGCGACGGCGTCCGCGAGCCAGTACGGCAAATCGGGAAGATCCGGGAGACGGTCCGCGCCCACCACCTGCGCAATGAACGCCTTGAAGATCGCGATCTTGTCGACCGCGCCCCGCTCCTCGAGCGACGGAATCTTGAGCTCGATCACCGCGAGCCGGTAATAGAGATCCGCGCGGAACGTGCCGTCCTTCACGAGTTGCGGCAAATGCTTGTTGGTCGCCGCCACCAGCCGGAAGTCGAGCTTGACGGGCGTCGCCGAGCCGATTCGCGTGACGGCGCTGTCTTCGAGCACGCGCAGCAGCTTGACCTGCTGGTAAAGCGGCAGATCGCCGATTTCGTCGAGGAACAGCGTGCCGCCGTCAGCCTGCTCGAAATAGCCCTTGTGCGCGACGACCGCGCCGGTGAACGAGCCCTTCGAGTGCCCGAAAAACAGCGACTCGAACAGCCCGTCCGGAATCGCGCCGCAATTCACCGCGACGAACGGGCCCTTGCCATAGCGGCCATGTTTTTCATGCAGCAGTTGCGCAATGCGCTCCTTGCCGACGCCGGTCTCGCCGTGCACGAGCACGCTCGTGTCGCAGTCGGCGAAGGTGTCGACTTCGTGCAGCAACGCCTGCATGCACTCCGAGTTCGCGATCATCGCGTCCGACTCGTGCGTCTTCGCGCTGTGCGCACGCATTTGCAGCACCAGCTTCGTCACCATGCCGCGCAGTTCGGCGCAGGTGAAATCGAGCGGCAGAACGTGCGAATACTCAGCCGGATACATGGAAGGGTCGTGGTCGCGCGGCGCGGCGCCGACCCACACGACCGGAATACCTTGCGCGGCCTGCCAGTCGCGCAGAATCAGCGCGCCGCTGTCGATCACCGAAACGCTGATGATCGCAAGCGACGGACGCAGCGCGGTGCGCTCGGGCGAAACCGCAATGTCGTCCGCGCGGATCACTTCGACGTCGAAGCTTGCCATGCAGCGCGCGACCCGGTCGACGATGTCGGCCTTGCCCTCCCAGACGTAGATATCGAGTTCCTCGATTTTGGTGGTGGTTCTCATGGTCGCCGAATCAATAAACCAGTTGTGCCTGACCGCAGGCAAGTCCGAGGTCGTGAACCGTGCTGACGCCGACCTGCACGCCGAGGAGCTGCAGGAGCGGAACGAGAAGCAGGTCGAGCGAATTGAGCACGGGCGTGAGCAAAGCAGCGAGCCCGGTGAAGAGCGGCCCGGCGAGGGCCGTGACGTCTAAACCAAGCGCCGTCGCATGCATCGAACCTGCAAGGCCGCTCGCGAGCTGGCTAACGAGACCGCCTGCCGCCGAGCCAAGGCCGTTGGTGTCGGTGCTTTGATAGTCGTCGCTGTCGCCAGTCACGTTGTTGAATTTGAAGACGGTCTGTTGCTGTGCCTGAAAAGTCGCAGTGAAACCGCTCGCCGGCGAGTTGCCGACCGACACATCGATCGCGTTCAGACTGATCAGCGGCATGCTGACCGAGGTCAATTGCGCCGGTTGCGAGCAGCTTGCCGGCCCCGTGGTGTTCGTCAAATTACTGGATGCATCGCCGCTCACGCACAGCGTCGTAAGGCCCGGCTTCGCCGAGACCCAGCTATAGCTGGTGGATTTTTGCGTCGAGCATTGCGTGCTTTGGAGATCGGCGGTGCCCTGCGCGACTTCGAGGTAAATCGGCAGATTCAGTGCGCTGATATTGACGAGCGACGGAATGCTGACGTTGAGCAGCTTGACGTTCAGATACAGCCGGATGGTCGCCGAATGCGCGCTGGTGCGGGGCTTGCCGTTTGCGTCAGTGCCGGCCTCGCCGACCGCGATCACCGGCGGTTGCAGGACCCGCGCCTGCGCCGTCACGCTCGCGAGCGGACCCAGGTTCAGCGCGGTGCCGAGGTTCACAGCCGCCGAGCCATGTGCGATCTCGGCCGCGACCATCAGCGCGTCGAGCGCATTGACGGTGGCCGATGCCGCCGCTTCCGGATTGGCGAGGCCAATCGCCAGCAAACCGCTCGTGCCCGTCTTGTCGCCGAGGTTGATGCTCGTCGAACCCGTCGACGCGCTCGCGATCGTCTGCAGCCCGTTGATCGCACTCACGCTCGCGCTCGCCAGATTGCCCTGACCGAGCGCGGTGGCCATAGCGCTGGCAAGTTGCCCAACCGTCACTTGCGCCTTTAGCAATTGCGACATCGAGGCGACGCCCAATGCGGCCGCCAGATCGGACAGCTTCACCTGCGCGGTCGCGAGCCCCTGATATGACGCGACGTCGAGACTCAGGTTGGTGTTGAGCAAACCGTTCAGCACTCCATTGACGAGACCGCCCGACAAACTCGCAATCGACGTGGTCAGCGAAAAAGAGCGAATGTTGGTGGCCTGCGCGACGGCGCTCGCCGTCAGATTGCGCGTCTGGCCGATCAGAAACAGAAACGGCACTGGCCGGCCGACCACCACTTGCAACGCGTTGAGCGGCGCGCCCGACGCGACGAAATACGAACCGCCCGCGTTGGCCGACGGGTCCCACCGTCCGCAGGTGGTCTGGACGATGCCGTCGGCTGGCAGGCCATTGGCGGTGGCGTTCAGTTGCGCGGTACTGGTCGCCGTCGCGCAGCCGCCCGCGCTGCCGATGAGTTGCACGCCTGCTGACGCGGCGAGATCGGCGGTGCGCTGCAAATCGCGACGCGCGTAATAGAAGTGGCCGATATCCACCGCGCCGAGCGCGATGATCGCGAGGCTCACCCACACCGCGGCCAGCAATGCGATCGCGCCGCGCTGGCTGCGGCGTGCGCCGACAGTGCAGCAACGACGCATGCGCATCGGTCGAACGCATCGCGAATCGCGGCGAGTGGGAACGCGTAGTGGCATATCAGTTCTGCGGCGCTTGTCCGGTCATGCCGGCGGCCTGTCCGCCGCCGCTGCCCTGGCTCAGCGCCGAGCCGTACAGATCGGGAATCCGCGACCTGAACGACTGCATGTAGCGCGCATAGGCGAGCCCCGCCTCTTCGCCGAGCATCGGCTGCGGGGTTGCGGCTTGCGCGTTGCCGCGTTGAAGGTCGAGCCATGCCGAGGTCGAGTGGCCGACCTCGCTGCGCTCGACCGGCGGCTGACCAGTTGCCGCGGACTGCGCGCCTGCGCTGGCTGGTCTGCCGCCTGCCAGCGCGAGCACCAGCGCGGACATCAGCGCGCGCGCCGCAAGCCGCCTGCGTACCCCTTTGTGTTCCGTGTTTTTCATGCTGCCCCCGCGGCTGTGCCGCCTGTCATTGTGCGAACCGTTGCAGCACGCGCGGCGCCGGTTCCATCATGTTCTGCGTACTCGCGACGGTGCCCGCCGGCGCGGCTTGCAAGCTTCGCGGAGCAGACATGCCTGCCGCCCCCGAATGCGGCGCGCCGCTCTCGGCGGCGGCGACTTTCGCCGCGTCGCTGCGGATTGCCGCGCGCACGTCGACTGCGAGCTTTTGCTGATTCATGAGCGTCTGCGCGTCGGTGACCTGGCCGCTCGCCAGCAGAAAGAGCGCAACATTGCTGACGATTTTCGGATTGGCCGAATCCAGTTGCGCCGCTTTCATCAACGGTACGCGTGCGCCGGCAACATCGCCCGCACGCAGGCGCGCGTAGCCGAGATCGGAGAGCACGACCGGATCGGTGGGCGCGAGTTGCGCCGCTTGTTGCAACTCGGCTGCCGCGCGTCCGAACTCGCCCTGCGCGCCGGCGAGCAACCCAAGCCCGCGATGACCGCGCGACGCAAGCGGCGTCTGCAACAACTGGGCATAGGCGGACGCGCTCGCCTCGGGCTGGTCGGTCATACGCAGCGCGTCCGCGCGCAGCAGGATCGAATCGGGCGTGACGCCGTACTGTTTCTCGTACGCATCGATATGTGCGAGCGACGCGAAGTAGAGCCCTTGCGACTGCATCCGGTCTATCAGCCCCAGATACATGCCCGGCGTGTCGGGCGCGGGATCGCGATTGGCCTCGCGCAGCATCGCCTGGCGCTCCGCTTGCGGACCGACGCCATAGCCCGACTCCTTCGACGCGCATGCGCCCAGCAGTCCGAGCGCCAACGCCGCGCAGACGCAACATGTCGCATGCGTGAAAAACTTCGGTGTCTTGATCAATCTCATCGCCGTTTCCTTTACCGATGCATCGCCTTGAGCGAGTGAGATACCGACAACACGCCCGGGCCCGCCGTGACGATCATCAGCGCGGGAAGCAGAGTCAGGATCATCACGCCGGTCATCTTCACCGTCATCCGGCCAATCCGTTCGCGCAGCATCGCGCGGCGCGTTTCGCGCAGCCGGTCGCCGAACTGCTTGAGCGGTTCCTGTACCGCACCGCCGTGGCGGTCCACCTGGATCAGCAGGCGCACCACCGCGCGCAAGTCTTCGTTGCCGAAGCTCGATGCAAGCCGCGACAGCGACTGCTCGCGCGTGCGCCCGGCGGCGAACTGGCGCTGCGCGATCTCGAGTTCGCTCGACAGCACCGGCAATACGCCGCGAAAATCGTTGACGATTACCTGAAGGCTTTGATCCAACGAGAGCCCGACGCCCTGGAGCAGCCGCAACAGATCGACGAGCATCGGCAGTTCGTCGACGACGGCGCTGCGGCGCGCCGCCGCGCGACGGCGCAACACCACCTTCGGCAGCATTACGCCGCATACCAAAGCGGCGATCACAAGCAGCGGATAGCGCGGGCCGCCGACATACGTGTGTCCGAGCGCACCGGCCGCGAGCGGCAGCAGGATCGCGCCGGCAATCCGCGCGATGAGGAAAAGTCCGCGCGCGCGGGCATTCACGAAGCCGCACTGTTCGAGGAGTTGCCGATCTTCCTGCGCCACGATCTGCCGCCCGACCGACGTGTCGAGGCAACGCGTGCCGGCATTCGCGCATCTTTCGAGGAAGCCCTTCATTCCGCCCGCGCGCATCCCGTTTGGCGCGGCGCTGCGCGAGGCCGACGCGCTCAGTCCATTCGCCCCATTCGCCCCGTTCGCTCCATTCACCGCATTGGACGCGTTCGCCGCATTCGACACGTTTGCTGCACCAGCCGCAGTCGACGCACTGCGCGCGCTTGTCGCATTGGACGCATAGCCCGCAGCCGCCGCGCGGCCCGCGTGACCCGTGTGACCCGCATTCACACCGTTTGCCGCATCGCCCGCGTCTTGCATGCCGCGCGACGTCGCAGCAACCGCGCTTTGCAGCGCGCGCGCGTCGAGTGCATGTGCGAGCGTGCGAGCGCTGCGGCGCGCGGCGGCAAGACGCGCGATCAGCAACCCCGCAAGCAGCAGCGACGCAGCCGCGGCGAGAGCGAGCGCAAGCGCGATGAGTTCGGTCGGCTGCATCGTCATGCCTTTAGCCGGGCAAGCCGGTAGAGCAGATAAGCACCCGTCAATTGCAGTGCGAACGCGAGATAAAGAAGCTGGCGGCCGCCCGGATCGAACCACATCGAGCCGAAGTAACGCGGGTTCGTCAGAATCAGAAAGCCGCCGATGCCGACCGGCAGCATACCCAGCACCCACGACGAGAGCCGCGTCTCCGATGACATCGCGATGAGTTCACGCTGCGCCTGCTCGAGATCTCGCATGAACGACGACATGCGGTCGAGCATCACGTCGGCGCGTCCGCCGTACTTGACGGACAGCCGCAGCACCGCGCCCACCAGTTCCAGTTCGCGCGCGCCGTACAGCACCGCGACGTGGGACAGCGCGCGGTCGATCTCGACGCCCGATCTCAGCATCCGCGAAACGTGATCGAGGCATTCGCGCAGCGGCGCCTCGGTGGTTTGCAGCGACGCCTGAAACGCGGCGGGTACGCTGTTGCCGAGCGTGATCAGGCGCACGATGCCGTCGAGAAACGACGGCAGTTGCCTCACGATCGCCTGGCGGCGCCGGCTTGCCCGCATCGACATCATGAAGTAAAGGAACACCGCGCAGCCGAACAGCGTGACGCAGGCGGCAAGCATCCCGCCCTGGCTGCCGGCCACGAGACATAAGCTTGCGACGACGGCGGCAACGACCAGCAGCGACGCCCGCGCGTTGCGCAAACCGGCGCGGTTGAGCATCGCGCCGATCGCGTAGCGCGCGCGTGCGCTCAGATAGCGCATATGGACGTGCCACCCTGCGTCGGCCGCCGGCGCTTGCGGCGCGAACGCCACGCCGGGCGCAGCGCGGCGCGCGGAAGCGGATGCCGCCGCGGCGCCACCGCCCGGCCCGAATGCGAGACCCGAAGCACCGCGCGGCGCGCCTGCGGCACCCATCGCGGCACCCATCGCGGCGCTCGGCGCGGCGCTCATCCGGCTATCGATGAAGCGCTCGGCGCTCACCTGCTCCTTGCGTCGTGCGCCGCGCTGCAGGATCAGCAGCGCGCCCGCCGCGCAGACGAGCGCGAGCGCGGCAACGATCAAGGCCGCGCTAGACATTGAAGCCGCCACCGAAGCCGCCGCCGCTACTGAAACCGCCGCCGCCGAAGCCTCCATCGCCCGCGTTGACCGCCCCGCCGAGCGGCTGGCGGAAGCGCGCGAGCTTCGGCGAATGCGGATGAATGCCGAGCGAAACCCATCGATCGAGCTCTTCGCCGTCCGCCGACAGCACCGGCTCGTAGCGGTAAAGCTCCTGCGTCGCGATGATGTTGTCGGAGAGTCCGGTCACTTCGGTGATCGACAGGATGCGGCGGCGTCCATTCGAGAGCCGCCCGATCTGCACGATGAAGTCGATCGCGTTGGCAATCTGCCGGCGCAGGCTCGATTCCGTGCCCTGAAAGCCCGCGAAACCCGCCAGCATTTCGAGCCGGTACAGGCACTCGCGCGGCGAGCTTGCGTGGACCGTTCCCATCGAACCGTCGTGGCCCGTGTTCATCGCCTGGAGCATTTCCAGCACTTCGCCACCACGCACTTCGCCGACGATGATGCGGTCGGGCCGCATCCGCAGCGTATTGCGCAACAGATCGCGGATCGTGACGACGCCGGCGCCGTCGAAGCCGCCCGGACGGCTTTCGAGCCGCACCACATGCGGATGGTTCAGCGACAATTCGGCCGTGTCCTCGATCGTCACGACGCGCTCCGGCTCGGGGATATGAAACGCCAGCGCGTTGAGCAGCGATGTTTTGCCCGAACTCGTTCCGCCCGACACCAGCACGTTGCAGCGCGCCTCGACCGCCGCTTCGAGCAGCGCGCCGATTTCGGGACTGTAGGTGCCGTTGCCGAGCAGATCGTCGGGGCGCAACGGGTCCTTGCGGAATTTGCGGATCGAGACGATCGGGCCGTCGATCGACAACGGTTCGATCACGACGTTCACGCGCCCGCCGTTGGGCAGGCGCGCGTCGACCATCGGATTCGATTCGTCCAGACGCCGCCCGATCGGCGCGAGAATGCGCCGCACGATGCGCAACAGGTGCGGGTTGTCGGCGAAACGCACCGGTATCTTCGTCAGGATGCCGTGGCGCGATACGTACACATCGTTGTAGCCGTTGATGAGAATGTCCTCGACGGCGGGATCGTTGAGCAGATCCTCGATCGGGCCAAAGCCCGCGAGTTCTTTCGTCAACGCCTCGGCGATTGCGCGAACCTCCGCCTCGTTGATCGGAATGCGCCGCAGCCGCACGAAGCTGTCCATTTCCAGATCGACGAACTGATTGATCGCGTTACGCGACCAGCGGCCGAACTCCGAGCCCAGCTCCTCGATACGCGTGAGCAGATGTTCGTGCGCGGCGTTCTTGATGTCCTGGAACTGCTGGCTTTGCGCGAACGACGGCGCGTTGTCGGCGAATTCGATCTCTTTTGCCATCGTCTATGACCGTCTGGAGGAAGTAGGAATAAAGCGCTTGAGCGCACCTAATGCGGACTTGCCGCGCACCGGCGCGCTCGCGTGGGCAGGACCGGCAAGCCGCTCGATCAAGGATTCGAGCGCGCGGATGTAGGGGTCGCGCGCGCCGGCGTCGGCGAGCAGCAGGCCCTGGTTCGCCGTTTGCCCAAGCGCGACGCGCCGGTCCGGCAAGCTCGCGACGAGCGGGATGTCGAGGCGCTGCGCGATCTGCGGGGCCGCGAGGCCGAGATCGGCATCGAACTTGTTCACGATCAGTTTGACGTTGGCCGTATCGGCGCCCGCTTCGCGCAATGCTTCGAGCACGCCGACCGCCGACACGATGGACGCGACGCCCTGATCGCAGACGAGCCACGCTTCGTCGGAAGACTGCACGACGTGCGCGATAAACTCCATGTTCGAAAAGCCGCCGAGATCCACGATCTGCTGGTCGAAAAACGCCCGCAGCCGGTTGAGCAGACTGATCGACGACGAGTACGAAATCTCGCGCATGTCGGCGAGATTGGGCGGCAGTGTCGTGAACGCGAGGCCGCTCGCGTGATGCGACAGCGCCGTGTGCACGAAGGTCTGATCGAAGCGCCGCAGATTGCGCACGGCTTCGACGAAATGAAAATCGCTGCGCGTGTTGAGCATCAGCAGACCGTCACCAGCCGGCAAGCCGAGGTCGAGCAGCGCCGCCTGCCTGCCCTGTTGCGCGTCGCGTCTTTGCAGCATGACCGCCAGATTCGTCGCGAGCGTGCTCACGCCCATGCCGACGCGCGCGCCGAGCAGTGCGGTCACGCGGCCGTGCCGGCTCACCGGTTCGACGAGATTGTCGAGCACCTGCTGGGTGATGCGCAGCGCGTCGGCGGCGGGCGCCGACAGATCGATGAAGTCGCGCACGCCTGCGCGCAACGCGGCGAGCGCGCTTTCGGGCTCCGCCAGCGAACCGATCGCCACGATCTGCAAGCCGGGGTACTGCGTGCGCACGGCGCTCGTCGCCGCGCTCGCCGCCGCGCCGCGTCCGCCCGAGAAGTCGACGAAGACGAGCGAGGGATTGAGCGTCGCGATACGCTGCGTGAGCATCGACGGATCGAGCGTCACCGCTTCGACCGCCCCGGCCGTGAGCAACGTCTGCGAAAGCCAATGCACATGCTCGTCGGCGAGCGACGCGAACATGAAGTAGTCGGTGACGGATCTCTCAGTCAATGAGTGCGTTCTTGCGTTCATCAGGCCCATCCTCTTGCGGCATCGGCGCAAACACCCCTGCCTCTGCCTTGCGTTGCCCGCTGCGGCATACCTGCGACGCAAGGGGGTCTACCTCCCGACGACAACACCTATGCACGAGCCAACCCGGCGCCGGTCCGCGCGCGTTCATTTCGAAAATCCCGGCGCCGCGTCGCGCGCCGCCACGCCGCCTAACAGCGAGCGCCACACCGGTGCGTTGCGCTGTTCGGCCTGCTCGCCCGGCGTGGCGGGCAAGGTCGCGCCCTTCGCGAGCGGCGACACCAGATGCGGCGTCACGATGATCACCAGTTCCTTGTCGTTCTGCTGATAGTTGAGCTGCTTGAAGAACGCGCCGATCACCGGCAGATCGCCGAGCAGCGGCACCTTGGCCACGTTCGACATCGTTTCGCGGTCGATCAGCCCGCCGATCACGAAGCTTTCGCCATCGCCGAGTTCGACCGTCGTATCGGTGCGGCGCGTGGTGATCGCGGGCACCGACACGCCGCTGATCGTCACCGCGTTCGCGAAGTCGAGCTGGCTCGCCTCCGGCGCAACCTTCAATGCGATGCGCTGCGGGCTGAGCACCGTGGGCGTGAGCGTGAGCCCGACGCCGTACGGCTTGTATTCGATCGACGTAGTGCCGAGGCCCTGCGGAATCGGCACGGGAATCTCTCCGCCCGCGAGAAAGCTCGCGCTCTGTCCGGACAGCGCGACGAGCGTCGGCTCCGCGAGAATCCGCGCGAGATTGTTGCTCTCCATCAGGCTCAGGTCAGCGAACAATCCGTGGGTGGCCGAGTTGAACACGAGGTTGAACGCCGACGAAATCGGCGCCACCGAAGCAAACGATGCCGCCGCGCCATAGGTCGCCGAGGTGAGCGCCGACGGCGCGAACGAGCCGAACGTGAAACCGTTGTTCTGCTTCAGAATGTTCAGACCGACCTGCTTGAGCACCGTACGGCTGAACTCCACCACGCGCACATCGACTTGCACGACCGAGCGCGTCGCGATCGTCGAGATGTCGTAGACCTGCGCGCCGCCGCTCGCTCCACCGGTGCCGCCCGCCGTGCCCGCGACATCGCCGCCTTTGCCGCGCGAGTAGTTCGCATTGACCGGCGGGCCGCCGTTCGCTGCGCCGCCGAGCGCGGCACGCTGATGCGCGTCGACGTTGGCGGCGGCCACTGCGCGCTGATGCACTTCCATCGTCGGCGCGGTGCCCGAAATCAGCGCGGTCTCGCCGAGCACGTTGACCGAAGGCGTGCCGGGCCCCAGCAAGGTCTTCGCCGCCGCCGAGCTCACGTTCACAACATAAGACAGCGGTGTGTCCTTGCCCTGCTCCCACAACATCACGTTCGTGCTGCCCGGCGACTTGCCGATCAGCAGTACGCCGCCCGTCTTGTCACCCTTGATGATGAGTACGTCCGCGACGCTCGGATCGCCGATGGCAACGCGCCGCAGCGTATGACCGCTCGCGAGCGGCTGCTGTGAGCCGACCACCACGTCGATCTGCTGAGCAGCCCCCTCCGCAAGGCTTGCGGACGACGCGGCCATCGACGAGCCGCACAGCAGCGCCGTTATTCCGTACTCGAAAATGCGTTTGTTCATTTTTTATGGACGCGCTGGCCGCGCGCTCCCTCAGACCGCTATCGGGCGACCGTTTCGGCGCGCCCACCCCGTATCACTTCGATTCCGCCGCCCGCGTGGCCCGCGGCCCCGCCAACGGCCGGGGCCAGGCGCGGCGCAGCCGGTGTGCGCGGCGCGGCGCGGCCCGCGCCGCCAGACAACGCGTCGAGCGAAACGCCGGCCGCCGCGCGTGTCGAATCCTGCAGCGGCGCGGCGCCGCCCGCTTGAGTCGCGGTCTTGAGCACGGCAGGCAGCGGCGTGAATGCGCCCGCGTCGATTATTTCGGGATCCTTCGGATTGCGCAGCGCGAACACTAGCCGTCCGGATGTCTCGGCAAGCGTGAGGCGGTCGACGTCCGCGACCGGCACTGCCAGCACCGCGGTGCGCACCATTGCGTTCGGATCTCCGGACGTGTCGCCGGTGGCTGTTGCATTGCCGAACGCGAGCACGCGCAGCTTCGACAGCAGAAGACGCGCCTGGGTATGCTCGATCTCGCCGCTGCTGCCCATATTGCCGTCGCGCTTGAGCGTGAAGAACACGTCGACGAAATTTCCCGGCCGCAAGCGGTTGCCGACCGCGTTCGATTCCTCGACGCGCACCGCCAATGCACGCTCGCCGGGCTCGATCCGCTCCGCGAGTCCCGACGACAGTTGTTCCTCGAGCACGGGCGACTCCGCGCCGATGTCGGCTGCCGGCACCCGGCCGGCAACCAGCGACGGATCGGCGAATGCGCCGTTCGGATTGATCGGCAACGGCTGCACGCGCAGCGCGTCCGCGGCGATTGGCTTGCCCGCGGGCAGCGTGCGGGTGGCCACGACAACCGGGAAGACCGCTTGCCTGACGGACGCCACGGGCGCCGGCGCGGGCCGGCGCAACAGCGTCACGGCAAACAGGCCTAGCAACAGTGCGAGGGCGATCAGCGCGCCGGCAGCGATGCGGGTCAGCTTCAGCATGATGTCCCGCGCCACGGACCGCATCCGGCGAGGCGCCCCGAATGCGCGGGTGAGCGAGTTGCACCTGGCGGGACTGGAGCGTGTGCGTAAGTCAAAGTATGTTCACCGGATTGAGTTGCACCGTGGCGGTACTGGTCAGGTTGTCGGGCAGCACGAGTCCGAGCAGAGGCAGGTTGGGAATAAGCGGATGCGCCGCGTAGTCATAAGTCAACGTCACGCCGATGCACGTCATGGACGGCTGGTAGCTGCATGCGGCGGGCGCCGTCTGGCATGTGGCCGTACTGATCATTTGCGCGACCATATTGGTTGCCGTCGTGCACGCAGCCGCGGCACGCAGGTTGACGGCGGCGGTGACGTCATTCGCTTTCTGATAATTGAGTGCGGCGCGCGCGCCCTCTTCGCTCGCAAGCGTGAGACTCTGCTGCGCGACGAAGATCAGACTGAATGTCACGATCGCGTAGAACACGCAGAAAAAAAGCGGAAACACGAGCGCGAATTCGATGGCAGTGACGCCGCGTTGCATGCGCATTGTGCGTGTCGCGTGTGGAACATGCATCGCATGCATCACGCGTGTCGCGCGTTTCACGTGGCATGTGTGCTCTGCACGGCGCGGAACTGGCGGCCTGTGCGCGAGTGGCGGACGCAGGCTCATCGGGCGGCTCCTAGAACGACCTGCGTGACGAGCCATACGGTCAACGGCACGGTGAGACATGCGGCAAACGGCGTCGAGCGCCGGCCTGCCAGTTCGAACGTCGGCGAGCGGCGTTCAAGCAGCGCGGCCACACGCGTGCGGGCGGCGACGAGCACCCACACCGCATGCAGCCCGGCGACGACGCTCGCCACGGCCCATAACCCGAGCAGCGCATGGACGCCGCACCACGCGCCGAGTACGGCGAACACCTTGACGTCCGCCGCGCCCATCACGCCGATTGCGAAAAACGGCAACAACGCGACGAGACCGACAGCCGCGCCGGCCGCAGCCCGACTCGCGGCAATGCCGAACGGGCTAATGCCGAGTAAGGCGCACGTAAACGCCGTTATCAAACCGATAACGACAAGTGCATTGGAAATACGCCGGCTGCGGTAATCGCAAATTGCGACCCACGCACACCAGACCAGGAATATAAAAAGCGCGATGGATACTTGCATGTCGGACTCGATAGGCGAATAAATCCATTCGGACAGCAATTGCAGTCCGAGTACGGCCTATCAGGCAGGATCTTTACGGCGAATAAATCGCGTGTGGCTAAATGAATTAACAATTCGCTAGCAGCTTGCGTTACTCGCCGAGACCTGCACCGTTTTCTATTTCGGCAAAAGCCCGGCGACCGTCTGAAATGCCGCATTGAGCTGCGTACCCAGACCCTGCACAGTCGAGCCAATAACGACGACGATAAGGCCCGCAATGAGGCCATATTCCAGCGCTGTAACGCCCCGGTTATCTCTCAGAAAGCTTGTGGTGAACTTTTTCATTGTTACCCTCGGTCTTTGATTTATTCATCTTTCTGTGTGCCGCAGCCGGCGGCGAACCTCGCACGCATGGCGCCCGTGGGTCTCTCGTTCCCAGTATTGCCTACTGCATTGCAGCAGCCCGGCGTTGCCGCGGTCTTCGATAAAACGGATGTCTCATGAGCTGTCTGTTCGATAACCCACCTCCCTCGTGTATCCGTCGAACTTCCGCGTTTTATAGCCGAACAAACTTATTTAAGCAATTGTTCTGTTCCCGAGACTTCTGCGCGCGTCTGCTCTTCTCGTGCACATAGGTTAACGGCGGTTCGTGCGTTGCAGCACATAGTATTAACCATAATTTTGAATCGATGCACTAATTATCCGTTTGAACGGGACGTTTCAATCGCGCGTCGGCGCCACGTTCGCTCGCGTTACGGCGAAATGCGTAACGGCGCGCGCGGTCCGTTACGTTACGCATGCATCGAAAATGCGCCGCAGGCCCGTTTTTTTGTGCGCCTTCTCATTTAGCGCACGCTCCATCAAATTCCGCCGCGCCTTATTGCTTAAGGCGCTGCGGCGCGCCTTTGAAAATTCCTCGCTATTGATCAGTTCAAATGGCACGGGTCCTGCAGAGAAAGCTCGCAGCAGCAACCAGACAACACATGCGATGCGAGGGCGACATGAACATTCAAACAATCGACACGGCCAACACCACGTTGCGGGCAACCCTGATTGCGGCCAGTGTGGCGGCAATGCTTTCTCTCGGCGCCTGCGGAGGCTCCGGGAGCCTCAGTTCAGGCACCGGTAGCAATGGCAGCGGTTCGGCCGGCGGCACGTTATCGACGACCGGCGGCAGCGGCTCGATGGGCTCGGCCGGTTCGGGCAGCGCCGGCTCCGGCGGCACAACGAACGCCGATACGAATACCAATGCGAACCCCGGTACGCACACCGACCCCGGAACGAATCCCGGCACGACACCGGTGGCAAACGCAATCGGCACTGTCGCGGGCAACACCGGTGGCGTGGTCGGCGACGTCGGCTCGACCGTCACCGGCATCGGCACGGTAATCGGCTCCCAGCCGCTGCCTGGTGTGAGCTCGCAAACCACCCAGGCCGCGGGCGGCATCGTGCAGGAAGTCGGCTCGACCGTGTCGACGCTCGGCAGCGGCGTGACGCAGGGACTCGGGCAGCTCGGCACCGGCGGCAATGCGCTCGGCACGACGGTGTCGAGCGTCGGCGGCGCCGTGGGACATGCCGGCGCCGCTGTGACAGACGCGGGCAGCCTCGTGACAGGCCTCGGCAGCGGCCCGCTGGCTCCTCTGTCGGCGATCACGACGCCGCTCGGCGGCGCGGTGACGACCATCGGCGGAGCCGTTACCAACGGCGGCAGCATGCTCGCCACGGCGCTATCGACAGGTCCGGTTCAGCAAGTCACGCAAACGCTCACCGCGATCACGCCGATCACGTCGATGGTCGCGGCGACCACGCAGACAGTCGGCAATACGACCGGCCTCGGAGCGCCGGTCAATACATTGCTGTCGACGCTTGGCGCGGGACTCGGCCAGGCCGGCGCGCTGTTGAGCGCGACGGGCGGCAATCCTGTCACGACCGCGCTCGGACGTACCGTGACGGATACCGGAACGACGATCGCTTCCGTTGGCGGGTTAGTGACGGGCGGCACCGGCGGAAACCCGCTCGCCCCGCTGACAAGCGCATTGGGCGGGCTGACGGGAGGCGCCGGCAGCGGCCCGCTGGCACCTGTGACCGGCCTGCTGGGTGGCCTGAGCGGAGGCACAGGCAGTGGCCCGCTGGCACCGGTCACCGGCGTGCTCGGCGGGCTCGCGGGAGGCACAGGCAGTGGCCCGCTCGGTCCGGTTACCGGTCTGCTCGGCGGCTTGACCGGCGCCGTCGGCGGCGCATCGAGCGGCGCCAGTCCGCTCGGGCCCGTTACCGGTGTTCTTTCCAGCGTGACGAGCGGGTTGAGCAGCGCGGCGGGCGGCAGCAGCGGCCCGCTCGCTCCCGTCACCGGCTTGTTGTCGACGGTCACGAGTGCGATCGGTAGCGTCACGGCGCCCGCTGCGGCGGCAACGTCGAGCGCGCCGGGCACCGTCACCGCAGGGGTGTCGCTCACGGCGAACTCGGGCAACGCTACGACGAACAATCCGCTTGCGCCTGTGACCTCGCTGGTCGGCGGGCTGCTCGGTGGGTTGTCGAAGAAGTAGGCGCACTCGCTCGCGAAACGGAACGCGTGTTGGAGCGCGTGTTGGAACGCGTGTTGGAACGCGTGTTGGAACGCGTATCCAAGCGCATATCGCAACACGCGATGGAACACGCGCCGCGCTGCGAGACGTGCGATAAGCACGCGATCAACGCAGATCGGCGCGTCCCGCGGGCCCCGCCAGGCCGCGTTCCATCCCGGGCCTGAGGCTGCTTCTGAGCCGCCTTGAGTACCCGGTCTGAGCGCGGCTTCGAACCCGGCTTTGAACCTGACTTTAAAAGCCGCTGAAAACGCGGCACACCGTCCGACATCCGTCGAAACGGTGCATTCGAACATCACACACGACGCCACGAGGCATTGAGGAGCACACATGTCCACGCACCACCTGTTTAACCGCCACACCACCGCGGCGACTTTCATATCGCTGCGCGCCCCGTTGATCGCAGTGGCCGTCGCAGGCTTACTCGCGGCGTGCGGCGGCAGCACCGTCAACTCGCCGCCGACGACATCCAGTACCGGAAGCGGCAGCGGCTCCGGCTCGTCGGGCAGCGGTGACGGCACGACCACCACCACTACCGGCACCTCGGGGGCAGTCACCAGCGCGGCGATGACGACCAACGACCTCGGCTCGGCGATCGCCGCACAGACCATCCCCGGCCTCAGTCCGCAAGTCACCCAAGGGCTCGGCGGCGCGGTGTCGGCGACCAGCACTACGCTGAACTCGCTCGCCGATGCGCTCAGCAGCGGCGTTGGCCAGATCGGCACTGCGTCGAACCCTGTCGGCACGACGGCGGCCGGTCTCGGCTCGGTGGTGAGTTCGACGAGCGGTGTCGTGCAAGGGCTCAGTACCGCCGTCGACGGCCTCGGCAGCGGCAATCTCGCGCCGCTGTCGCCGGTTACGACGCCGCTCGCCGGCGTCCTCTCGACCACCGCGAGCGCGTTGAACGCGGGCGGCGCGACGCTTGGCAATACGCTCGGCTCCGCACCCGTCCAACAGATCACGCAGCCGGTCAGCACCGCGATCACACCCCTTGTGACGACCGCCGGCCTCGTCACCCAGGCGGTCGGCACGCAGACGGGGCTCGGCGCTCCGATTGGCGGCGTGCTGGCTCAGGTCGGCGGCGCATTGAGTTCCGCCGGCTCGCAGGTGGGCTCGACGACCGGCAATCCCATTGGCGCCGATGTCGGTGCGTTGGTCGGCTCGCTCGGCAACTCCGTGATTAACGCCGGGGGCCTCGTCAATCAGAACGGCCCGAATGGCGCGCTGCCGATCCCGGGCCTGATTACGAGCCTCGTCGGCAGCACGAACCTGAGCGTGGTCAATGGAGCGCCGTCGAACGGCAGCCCGTTCGGCCCGCTGCAAGGCACGCTTGCAAGTCTCGGTCTCGGCGACAATCCGCTCGGTTCGGTGTCGACGCTGCTCGGCGGCACACCTCTCGCCGGTCTCAGTTCAGGACTGAGCGGCGCACCGCTCAGTTCGCTGACGTCAGCGCCGGGCGGCACAGGCAGCGCAGCAAGCCCGCTATCGCCGCTTAGCGGCGTGCTGTCCGGCGTCACCAGCGGTGCTGGTGGCGCCGCCGCAGGCGGCTCGGGCAGCAGCGGCCAGGCGCTCGGGCCGGTGACCGCTCTGCTCGGGCAACTGACGGGCACGCTGAGCTCAACGGCCGGCTCGGCCGGCTCAACCGGTTCGACGGGCGGCTCGAGCAGCCCGGCAAGCGGGCTGACGACGCTGCTCGGTGGCCTCGTGCCGGTAAATCATAAGTAGTCCGCATAAGCGGTATCGACGCGACGTGCATGGCATCGGCTGCGGGCGTCATCCGTTGTCCGCCACGCCGCGTCGTCGTGAGGCTTCCGGTATCGTTCGGCTCGACAGTCAGCTCGCTTGCGGCTGGGCGCTGTCGCATCCGCATTCAAGCTTCGCGGAGCAGATGACGTAATACAGGGTGGGACCGCAACACGCGTCCGGCCACACATAAGCGAGCGCAGTCAAGCGGCAAGGCCATGCCGCGCAAAGACAGACGCTCGTAAAACAAGACGGTGTACGAGGACAATCCGATGAAACTCGGGTACGACAGCACCTGGACCTTCGTGCTCGCGGCGATCGTGGCGAGCACACTGCAACCGCTCGCGCACGCGCAATCGCGTCCGGCCGGGGTGGCAGGCGGCAACCCGCTCGACTCGCTGCCGCAGATCAAGGCGCCCGACAAAGGCCCCAACGTCACGATGCAGATCGCGCCGCAGGCGCCTCAGTTGCAAGAGCTGCTTGCCCGCCATCTGACGCCGACGCGCGTACAGGTCGAAGGCGTCAAGTCGATCCCGTTCGACGACGTCGCGCAGCGCTTCACGCCGCTCGTGGGCAAGGACACGACCATCGGCGATCTGATCCAGGTGGCCAACGGCGTAACGAAGCTCTATCAGGACCGCGGCTTTGCGCTCTCGTTTGCGTTCATCCCGGCGCAGACGTTCGCGGACGGCGTCGTGCGCGTGACTGTGGTGGAAGGCTATGTGTCCGCGGTCAAGGTGACGGGCAAGGCCGGCGCGGTGGAAGACAAGATCCGCGCGATCGCCGATCACATCACTGCGGACCGTCCGCTGCGGCGCGCGACCTTCGAGCGCTATATCAACGTGCTGGGTCTGCTGCCCGGCGTGAAAGTCGCGGCGAATGTACCGCCGCCGCAGAACACGGACGGCGCGACCACGCTCGAGCTCAACGTGGATCGCAAGCCCTTCGACATCAGCATGGGCATCGACTTCAACCACCCCGGCGTGCAAGGCTTGCTCACCGCGACCGAGAATGGTCTCACCGCGCTCGGCGAGCAACTGAGCGTGTCGGCGCTCCTGCCGAAAGGCCGCGATAACGTCACTTATCTGGCCCCCCATGCGACCGTGCCGATCGGCAGCAACGGCCTGATTTCGAAGATCGATGCGTCGCACTATCGCGGCAATCCGACCGACAATCCCGGCTTGCCGTCGTACGTCGAACGCACGGTCATCAACGACAAGATTGGCGGCTCGCTCGCCTACCCGATCCTCCTGAGCAACACGCAGAGCGTGACCGGCACCGCCTCGGTCTATGCGTCGCACGACGAGGACCGTTATCACAACCAGCAGAACGGCGCGCAGATCGGCCTGCGCTCGCAGGTGCGTGTGATGCAGTTGCAGGCCGATTACACGAGTGTGCAGACCGGTCAGGTACGCCGGGCGAGTATCAACGTGGCGAAGGCCTTCGACATTCTGGGCGCGTCGAAGTCCGGCGATTCGAACGTGCCTGGCACGAGCGTCAGCAATCCGGCTTCGATCAATTTCGTGCGTACCGGTGCGAGTTTTTCGCAAACCAACGAGTGGCCATTGAAAATCGGCACGGCGATCTCGCTTACCGGACAGTACAGCCCGGTCTCTCTGCCGACCTCCGAGCAGATCGCCTTCGGGGCGCAGCGTTTCGCGCAGGGTTATCAGCCGGGCGAGGCATCCGGCGATTCGGGCTGGGGCGCGATGCTGGAGATCAACCGCGCGTTCACGCCGGGTTTCACGTACCTGCGCACTTTCACGCCGTATATTTCGTTCGATATGGCGCGCGTCTATCTGCATGCGGGGACGCCCTCGCCGTCGAGGCTTTCGTCGATCGCATTCGGCTTCCGGGTCAGCGACGCGAAATATTACAGCCTGGATCTGTCGGTGGCCAAAGCGGTCGGGGATGCCCCGGTGGAAAGCGCGTCGCGAAGTCCGCGCATCAACGCTACGTTTTCGTATCAGCTGAACTGAGCGCGGACGCGACGCGGCCCGACTAGAGGTTCCACTATCAAACGGTGCGCGCACTTTCGCGCACACTTCACGTATTCTGCGCTGACGTCATGAAGCGGCCACACGAGAGCCGCAAATCCGGCCGCGCGCCGCGAGCGTCAGGAGAACCCGGAAGCATCACGCGAGATCGCGAGCCTGACGGCTCGCAGTATTACCTCACGCGATGTCGATAACGCTGCGCGAGCATGATCGCGCCGTCTTTTATCAAGGAGGAAGACAATGATGCAGTTCATCGAAAGCGCTCGCGCGATCGCACTTCGTACAGCGAAACATGCCGCGCTTGCCGGCGTGCTGGTCGCAAGCGCCGTCACCGCGATGGCGCAGACGGACACTCCCGTGGGCACCTGGCAGACCATCGACGACCACACCGGCCAACCCAAGGCATTAGTGCAGATTTCGCAGGACGGCAATGGGACGCTCAGCGGCAAGGTGATCAAAGGTCTCGGTCCGAACGATCAGCCGGATCGCCGCTGCACTGCATGCACCGATGCGCGCAAGGATCAGCCGATTCTCGGCATGACCATCATCAGCGAGATGAAAAAGGACGGCGATGCCTGGGATCACGGGCAGATTCTCGATCCGGAAAACGGCAAGTTGTACAAGTGCAAGATGCATCTGGAAGACGGCGGCAACAAGCTCGTGGTGCGCGGCTATATCGGCGTGTCGCTGCTCGGCCGTTCGCAAACGTGGGTTCGTCAGCAATGATGCCGGCCCGTATCCGCACGCATTAGCGACGTGACCGGAAAGAAAGAGAAACGGCAGACGATACTACCGTTCGGCCGTTTTTCTACGTGATGTAGCGTGATTTGAGTCGTCATGCAGCGTGTTTGAAGGGCGACGTGAAGGCAAACGGAAAAGACGGCAAGGGGGTGGCCGCTGCCGGGGTGTACACCGAGGGCGCTACCGGAGCCGACGCTTTCTCCGCTGAAACGACGCTTTTCTGTTCCGCGCTCACGTGCGTGCGCATGCGCGCTTCCATCATTGCGCAGAGTTCCTCGCTCGCGGCGCCGAACAGCTGCTCCATGACGCGCTTCAATACGCCGGATCCGTACCATGCCTTGAAGCGGCGATGACACGTCTGATAGGACGGGTATTTGCGGGGCATGGCGGACCAGGTGGCGCCGCTGTACATCACCCACAACACGCCGTTGAGAACGGAGCGTGTATTGGCAAGCGGGCGACCACGCAATTCCGAGCGCGGGCGCAGTTCGGGCAACAATGGCACAATGCGTTGCCACTCTTCGTCGTTGATGTCACGGTAGGGGTTCATCTGGTTTCTCCTTGGTCAGATACTTGACAAAGATAGCCAGTCGCCCAAAGCCGCAACATCAGAGCAATCCGAATCCTGAAAATACGCCTTTCGACCTGGTCCGCTAGCCCGAGGCGAGGCGGTCTATCGCAAAAGCGCCGCCGGCGAGTTGCGGGAACCCGCCGAAGCGCCGCTCAGGTCAGCGATGTATCGACGATCCGGCGCGGTGCATCGAGATACTCCTTGCTTCGCATTTCGACGATCCGCGACACCGTGCGCGTGAATTCGTTGGCCATCGGGCCATCGACATAAAGCTGCTCGGGTGGCACGGCAGCCGACATCAGCAGCTTCACCTTGTGGTCGTAAAAGACGTCGATCAGCCACGTGAAGCGGCGCGCCTCCGACGCCATGCGCGCCGACATCTGCGGCACCGCGGACAGGATCACCGCATGGAAGCGGCTCGCTAGTTCGAGGTAGTCGTTCTGCGAACGCGGACCGCCGCATAACGTCGCAAAGTCGAACCAGACGACGCCATCGGCCTTGCGCAGCGCCTTCAGCTCACGCTTTTCGATGTGCAGGATGGGACTTTCGTCAGGCACCGCGGCGAGCCGCGCGAACGCATCGCGCAGCGCCTTGTCGGCGGCCGCGCCGAGCGGCGTGTGATATACCTCGACCTGCGCCAGCGTGCGCTGCCGGTAGTCGATGCCCGCATCGACATTGATCACGTCGAGCTTTTCCTTGATCAGCTCGATAGCCGGCAGCATGCGGTCGCGATGCAGGCCGTCTGGGTACAGCGTGTCGGGATCGTAGTTGGACGTCATCACGAATTGCACGCCGTTTTCGAACAGCTTGTCGAGCAGACGATAAAGGATCATTGCGTCCGCGATATCCGATACGTGGAATTCGTCGAAACAGATCAGCCGGTAGCGCTTCGCAATGCGGCGCGCGAGTTCGTCGAGCGGATCGGCCTGGCCTTTCAGTTCTTCCAGTTCGCGATGCACTTCACGCATGAACTCGTGGAAATGCAGCCGCGTTTTGCGCTGTACCGGCACGATCATGTAGAAGCTGTCCATCAGGAAGCTCTTGCCCCGCCCCACGCCGCCCCACATGTACACGCCGCGCGGCGGGTCCGGGCGATTGATCAGCTTCTTGAACGCGTTCGAGCGGCGCGATTTGTACTCGACCCACTCTTCGTAGCACCGCTGCAGACGGTCCACCGCCGCGCGTTGCGCCGGGTCGGATTGATAGCCCCGCGTCTGCAGTTCTTTTTCGTAGTATTCGGTGACGTTCATCGTGTTGCTGCAAAAAGAAAGGCGGGAGGGAATGAACCCGCCCGCCTCGTGGTGATGCCAGAATGCCGGAGTTGCGTTCGGTCAGGCGCGCGATTACATGTTCAGCGCGCGCTTGTCCACGGCGAGTGCCGCTTCGCGCATGACTTCCGACAGCGACGGGTGCGGATGGCAAATGCGGCCGATATCTTCCGACGCCGCCTTGAATTCCATCGCCACCACGGCTTCCGCGATCAGGTCCGATGCGTTCGCCGAGATGATGTGCACGCCGAGCAGTTCGTCGGTCTTCGCGTCAGCGATCATCTTGACGAAACCATCCGCCTTGTTGATGCCGAGCGCGCGGCCGTTGGCCATGAACGGGAACTGACCCGTCTTGACTTCGCGGCCTTCAGCCTTCAGTTGCTGTTCCGTCTTGCCGACCCACGCGATTTCCGGCTCGGTGTAGATCACCCACGGAATGCAGTTGTAGTCGATATGCGGCTTCTGACCGTCGATAATCTCGGCAACCAGCACGCCTTCATCTTCGGCTTTGTGCGCGAGCATCGGGCCACGCACCACGTCGCCGATCGCGTACACGTTCGGCACGGCCGTCGCGCAATGATCGTCGACGTCGATGAAGCCGCGCTCATTGGCCTTCAGGCCGATCGCTTCGAGACCGAGGTTGTCGGTGTTCGGCACGCGGCCGATCGACACGATGAGGCGGTCCGCTTCGAGCTTCTGCGCGTTGCCGTCCTTGTCCGTGTAATTGATCGTGACGCTGTTCTCGCTGGTCGTCACTTCGCCGACCTTCACGCCGACGTGAATGTCGAGACCCTGCTTCTTGAACTGCTTGGCGGCTTCTTTCGAGAGCGCCTGGTCAGCCGCGCCGAGGAATTCCGGCAGCGCTTCGAGCACGGTCACTTCCGCGCCCAGACGGCGCCACACCGAGCCCAACTCCAGACCGATCACGCCTGCGCCGATAACGGCCAGCTTCTTCGGTGCCGTGTCGAAAGCGAGTGCGCCTTCGTTGTCCGCGACGATCTTGTTGTCGACCGGAATGTTCGGCAGATGGCGCGCCTTCGAACCGGTTGCAATGATCACGTTCTTTGCCGTGACCATTTCGGTTTCGCCTTCGCCGCTCACTTCGATCTGCACGCCGGCATCCGTTTTGCCGGTGAACTTGCCGTGGCCCTTGAGCCACGTGATCTTGTTCTTGCGGAACAGGAATTCGATGCCCTTCGTCATCTTGTCGACGATACCGTCTTTGCGGGCCATCATCTTCGAGATATCGACCTTCACGTTTTCCACGGAGATGCCGTGGTCAGCAAGGTGATGCGATGCGTTTTCAAACTCTTCCGACGACGCAAGCAGCGCCTTCGACGGAATACAACCCACGTTCAGACACGTGCCGCCGAGCTTCAACGCACCGGCCGGGTTCTTCCATTTTTCGATACATGCGACGGTCTTGCCGAGCTGCGCTGCGCGGATGGCGGCGATATAACCGCCAGGGCCTGCGCCGATCACAACGACGTCAAATTCTTTGGACATAACAATCCTTTTGATGACGGAACGGCGCGCGGCCACGCTTCGTGGCGCGCGCCGTTCCTGTACTGCGGAATGCTTAAGACATGATGCTTGCCTGATGCTTCATATGGCGCCGGCTCGCGAGATCGCAAGCCGGGACGCCGACAGAAGCGGCGTTTTACAGGTCGAGCAGCAGGCGCGCCGGATCTTCCAGCGCATCCTTCATGGCGACGAGCGACAGCACGGCTTCGCGGCCGTCGATGATCCGGTGGTCGTACGAGAGCGCCAGATAGTTCATCGGGCGGATCACGATCTGGCCGTTCTCGACCACAGCGCGTTCCTTCGTGGCGTGCACGCCGAGAATCGCGGACTGCGGCGGGTTGATGATCGGCGTCGACAGCATCGAACCGAACACACCACCGTTCGAGATCGAGAACGTGCCGCCCGTCATTTCCTCGATCGACAGCTTGCCGTCCTTCGCCTTCTGGCCAAACTCGGCAATCTTCTTCTCAATTTCGGCGAGGCTCAGCTGATCTGCATTGCGCAGGATCGGCACCACGAGACCGCGCGGCGAACCGACAGCGATACCGATGTCGAAGTAGCCGTGATAGACGATGTCGTTACCGTCGATCGACGCGTTCACCAGCGGGAACTTCTTCAGCGCGTGAACGGCCGCCTTCACGAAGAACGACATGAAGCCGAGCTTCACGCCATGTTCCTTTTCGAACTTGTCTTTGTATTTGTTGCGCAGGTCCATCACCGGTGCCATGTTCACTTCGTTGAACGTGGTCAGGATGGCGTTGGTTTGCTGCGACTCGAGCAGACGCTCAGCGATACGCGCACGCAGACGCGACATCGGCACGCGTTGCTCCGGGCGGTCCTTCAGCCACTGGTCGGCCGATGCCGGTCCCTTGACGTCCGGCAGCGACGGCTTTGCGGCCTTCGGTGCCGCAGCCGGTGCGGGTGCAGCCTTCGCTGCGGGGGCGCCTGCGGTGAGCACATCGCCCTTCGTGATGCGGCCGTCGCGGCCCGTGCCGGCGACGTCGCCCGACGACAGGCCCTTCTCCGCCATCAGCTTGCCGGCAGCCGGCGAAGCAGCGGTGTTCGCACCCGTTGCGGATGCGGCCTGAGCAGCAGGCGCGGGTGCAGCGGCCGGAGCGGGCGTGGCGGCCGGAGCCGGCTTCACTTCCGCTTCGACAGCGGCAGCGCCTGCCTTGCCTTCCGTGTCGATCTTGGCGATGACCTGATCGGCCGTGACGGTGTCGCCGTCATTCGCGATGACTTGCGCGAGCACGCCGGCCGAGGGTGCCGGCACTTCGAGCACGACTTTGTCGGTCTCGATTTCGATGAGAATTTCGTCTTGAGCAACAGCCTCGCCGGGCTTCTTCTTCCACTGCAGCATCGTGGCTTCCGAGACCGACTCGGACAGCTGGGGAACCTTGACTTCAACAATAGCCATTATGAATATCCTGAATACGTATCGGGTGACGGCGCGGTGAACGACGACCGCCTGCGAACCCTGCGTGCCGTGCCTTGACCTTTATCGGTCGCTGAACGCGGCACGGGAAAGCGCGCTGCGCTTTCCCGGTTCGTCTGTTCTCTTTATTTAGCGATCGACGCGCTCTTGAGGCGGCCGAAAGCGCCTTCGACCAGCGCCTTCTGCTGCTCGTAGTGCTTCGCGTAGTAACCGACTGCCGGCGAAGCCGAAGCCGGACGGCCGCTGTATGCCAGCTTCTGTCCTTCCTTCATGCCTTCCTTCAGATGGTGCTCGATGTAGAACCACGGGCCCTGATTCTGCGGCTCGTCCTGCACCCAGACCACTTCCGTCGCGTTGTCGTACTTCTTGATTTCCGCTTCGAACTGCTTGTGCGCGAACGGATACAGCTGCTCGATACGGACGATCGCGACGTCGTTCGCCTTCGCTTCGCGGCGATGCGCAACGAGGTCGTAGTACACGCGGCCCGAGCACGCCAGCACGCGCTTGACCTTCTTCGCGTCGATGGTTTCGTCCACTTCGCCGATCACCGGCTGGAACGAACCCTTCGCGAGTTCCGACAGATCCGACACCGCTTCCTTGTGACGCAGCAGCGACTTCGGCGTTGCGACGATCAGCGGCTTGCGGAACAGGCGGATCATCTGACGGCGCAACAGGTGGAAAATCTGCGCCGGCGTGGTCGGCTGAACCACTTGCATGTTGTGGTCTGCGCACAGTTGCAGGAAACGTTCGATACGCGCCGATGAGTGCTCCGGGCCCTGACCTTCATAGCCGTGCGGCAGCAGCATGGTCAGGCCCGACACACGGCCCCACTTCACTTCGCCCGACGAGATGAACTGGTCGATCACGACTTGTGCGCCGTTCACGAAGTCGCCGAACTGCGCTTCCCACGCGACGAACGTGTTCGGTTCAGCTGTCGAGTAACCGTATTCGAAGCCGAGCACCGCTTCTTCGGACAGCACCGAGTCGATCACCGTGAACTTCGCCTGACCTTCGGCGATGTTCTGCAGCGGCACATACGTGCCGTCGTTCCAGCGCTCGCGGTTCTGATCGTGCAGCACCGCGTGACGGTGCGTGAACGTGCCGCGACCCGAGTCCTGTCCGGTCAGGCGCACCGCATAACCGGACGCGACCAGCGACGCGAACGCGAGGTGCTCGCCCATGCCCCAGTCGAGCTTCGCTTCGCCACGGCCCATCGCACGACGGTCGTTGAGAACACGCTCGACCAGCGGGTGAACCTTGAAGTTTTCCGGGACCGTGGTGATGCGCTCGGCGAGGCGCTTCAGTTCCGCGAGCGGCACGGCCGTGTCGGCTGCGTCGGTCCACTTGCGATTCAGGAACGGCACCCAGTCCACTGCGTACTTGCTTTTGTAGTTCGAGAGCACCGGATCGACAGTGTGATGGCCTTCGTCCATCGCTTTGCGGTAGGCCTTGACGAATTCCTCGCCTTCTTCCGCGGTGATCACGCCTTGCTGCACTAGCTTTTCCGCGTACAGCGCGCGGGTGCCCGGGTGCTTCGCGATCGTCTTGTACATCAGCGGCTGCGTGACAGCCGGCGTGTCCTGCTCGTTGTGACCCAGCTTACGGAAGCAGACGATGTCGACCACGACGTCCTTGTGGAACTGCATCCGGAAGTCGATAGCCAGTTGCGTGGCCAGAACGACTGCCTCAGGATCGTCGCCGTTCACGTGCAGCACCGGCGCTTCGATCATCTTGACGACGTCCGAGCAGTACAACGTGGAGCGCGAGTCGCGCGGATCCGACGTCGTGAAACCGATCTGGTTGTTGATGACGATGTGCAGCGTGCCGTGCGTGCCGTAACCGCGCGTTTGCGCGAGGTTCAGCGTTTCCATCACGACGCCCTGGCCGGCAAATGCCGCGTCGCCGTGGATCTGCACCGGCAGCACTTGCAGGCCGCTGTCGTCGCCGCGACGGTCCATACGCGCCTTCGCGGAACCTTCCACCACCGGGTTGACGATTTCGAGGTGCGACGGGTTGAACGCGAGCGACAGGTGAACCGGGCCGCCTTCGGTCGAGACGTCCGACGAGAAACCCTTGTGGTACTTCACGTCGCCGGCCGGCAGGTCGTCGACGTGCTTGCCTTCGAATTCGGCGAAGAGATCAGCCGGCATCTTGCCGAGCGTATTGACCAGCACGTTCAGACGGCCACGGTGAGCCATGCCGATAACGATTTCTTGCACGCCGCGGGCGCCGCCGTGACGCACGACTTCGTCCATCGACGCGATGAAGCTTTCGCCGCCTTCCAGCGAGAAGCGCTTCTGGCCGACGTACTTGGTATGGAGGAAGCGCTCGAGGCCTTCAGCGGCCGTCAGGCGATTCAGGATGTGCTTTTTCTTCTCGTTCGAGAAATTCGGCGTGGAGCGGATCGACTCCAGCTTTTCCTTCCACCAGCGCTTCTGTTCCGGATCGCTGATGTACATGTACTCGACGCCGATCGTGCCGCAGTACGTGTCGCGCAATGCCTTGACGATCTCGCGCAGCGACGCGCGCTCGAATCCGAAGTACAGATTCGTGGCGCTGAACTCCTGGTCCATGTCGGCTTCGGTGAAGTCGTAGAACGCGGGTTCGAGTTCGGGGATTGCGGGACGTTCGCGGCGCTTCAGGGGATCGAGGTTGGCCCATTGCGAGCCGAGGAAGCGATATGCGCCGATGAGGGACTGCACATAGACTTGCTTTCGCGCGGTAGCGAGGTCTTCGCCGCCGGTTGCCGTGCGCGGGATGAAGGCATTGGCCTTGGCCCGTTGTGCAAACGATTCGACGATCGGGCCGTGGGCCACGTCGTTGGCATTGGTGCCGTCCGATGCAGGAACGTTCTGCAACGCGTCGAAATAGCTGCGCCAGTTCTCGGGCACTGACGCCGGATTGTCGAGATATGCTTCGTACATTTCTTCTACGTACGGAGCATTGCCGCCGAACAGATAAGAGTTCGACTGGAGTTGCTTCATCATTTTTACGCTCACCTTTCTTCGAGTTTCTCGAGAAATAGCGGGTTACAGAACCTTCCGCGACACGGCCTGACCGTTTAGCGGATTGCGCGAATCAAGTCTTGCTTGGAAGGACCTAAAACTGGCACCCGGGGAGCATATCACAGAACCGATAGTCCAGATAGCAGACGGATTGCCGCTCGGGCCCGTAGCGACGGGCTTCGGCGGCAATTGTCGCGATTCGCGAAGGTCTTTTGCGGCAAAGCAGGACAAACGGGGAGAACGGACAGCGAACCTGCGGCAACTGCTCACAACGCCGTTACCACTCCCGAAAATGACGGAAGCCACCCGAGGGTGGCTTCCGTCCAACAGCTTGAGCAAAGCGGCCGGGACCGCTTGAGCGCTACTTAATCCACCGCGCCCTTGCGGCTCGCGCTGCGGCGCTCATGTTCCTTCAGATAGCGCTTGCGCAGACGGATGGATTGCGGCGTGACTTCGACCAGTTCGTCGTCGTCGATGAATTCGACCGCGTATTCCAGCGACATCTGGATCGGCGGCACGAGGCGCACAGCTTCGTCGGTGCCCGACGAGCGCACGTTGGTGAGTTGCTTGCCCTTGATCGGGTTCACGACCAGGTCGTTGTCACGGCTGTGAATGCCGATGATCATGCCTTCATACAGCGGCTCGCCCGGCGACACGAACATGCGGCCGCGATCTTGCAGCTTCCACAGCGCGTAAGCGACGGCCGCGCCGTCGTCCTGCGAGATCAGCACGCCGTTGCGGCGCTCGCCTACCGAGCCTTCCTTGACCGGTTGATACGAGTCGAACGTGTGGCTCATCAGGCCCGTGCCTCGCGTGAGCGTGAGGAATTCCGACTGGAAACCGATCAGGCCACGCGCCGAAATACGGTACTCGAGACGCGTGCGGCCGCGGCCGTCGGAAGCCATGTCGAGCATTTCGCCCTTGCGGCGGCCCAACTCTTCCATGACGCCGCCCTGATGGGCGTCTTCCATGTCGACGGTCAGGTTTTCGTACGGCTCGTGCTTCACGCCGTCGATTTCTTGCATCACCACGCGCGGACGCGACACCGCCAGCTCGTAGCCTTCACGACGCATGTTTTCCACGAGAATGGTCAGGTGCAGTTCACCGCGGCCCGCCACTTCGAACGTCGTTTCGTCGCCGGTTTCCTTCACCCGCAGCGCGACGTTGTGATTCAATTCCTTCATCAGGCGGTCACGAATCTGACGGCTCGTGACGAACTTGCCTTCGCGGCCGGCGAGCGGCGACGAGTTGACGAGGAAGTTCATGGTCAGCGTCGGTTCGTCGACGGTGATCATGGGCAGCGCTTCCGGCTGTTCCGGCGAGCAGATGGTCACGCCGATGCCGATTTCCTCAATGCCGTTGATCAGCACGATGTCGCCCGCTTCAGCCGACTCCACCTGCACGCGCTCGAGGCCCTTGAACGACAGCACCTGATTGATCTTGCGGTTCAGAATCGCGCCATCCGGACCCGAACGCACCGCCACCGCCATGCCCGGCTTGATGCGGCCACGCGTGATACGACCGACGCCGATACGGCCGACATACGACGAGTAGTCGAGCGAGGTAATCTGCAGTTGCAGCGGACCTTCCGGATCGGCTGCGCGCACCGGCACGTGTTCGAGCACGGCTTCGAACAGCGGGCGCATGTCGCCTTCGCGCACGTCCGGCGTAAGGCCCGCATAACCGTTCAGGCCCGATGCGTAGACGATCGGGAAGTCGAGCTGTTCGTCGGTCGCGCCCAGCTTGTCGAACAGGTCGAACGTCTGGTTGATCACCCAGTCGATGCGCGCGCCCGGACGGTCCACCTTGTTGATCACGACGATCGGCTTCAGGCCGAGCGCCAGCGCCTTCTTGGTCACGAAGCGCGTTTGCGGCATCGGGCCTTCGACCGCGTCCACCAGCAGCAGCACGGAATCGACCATCGACAGTACGCGCTCCACTTCACCGCCGAAGTCGGCGTGGCCCGGCGTGTCGACGATGTTGATGTGCGTGCCTTCGTACTCGACCGCGCAGTTCTTCGAAAGAATCGTGATACCACGTTCTTTTTCGATATCGTTCGAGTCCATCACACGCTCGGCAACCTGCTGGTTGTCACGGAACGTGGCGGTCTGGCGAAGGAGCTGGTCGACGAGCGTGGTCTTGCCGTGGTCGACGTGGGCAATAATGGCGATGTTGCGTAGGGCGCGGGTCATAGGAAACCTGAAGACAGTTGAGTGCGCCGCTTGCTCATGCCGCTTACTCTTTATGAGAGCAATGTGAGGACAACACCACGACAAGCCCAAAGCGCACTTTTGGGAACCCAACATTATAGCACGCACCGGTGACGGTTTCTGGTATTCCCCGATAGCCGACGCTGCCGCGGCGCTTCGGCCATGAGCAAAGATCTACCGGGAACTTCCAGCAGTCCTACGTGAAAACGCGCCGATTCTTGCTTGAGCGCGGAAAATTCTTTGCCTAAGCTGTAATAACGCTTGCCGCGTCAATCATCCGACTCTTATAATCGTGCCTAGTCAACCATTGCATTCGCACGAGAATCATGACGGAGCCGTCCTCAATTCCAGCGCCGGAGATCAGCGAATATCAGCTAGGCGAAAGCGTCGGCTATCTGCTCTCGCGCGTGAAATCGACCATGTCGAACCTGGTTACCCAGCGCAGCATGGCGGAACTTGGCATCACGAGCCAGCAGGGCAGCATCCTGTTCATGGTGGCGAGCGGCAAGTGCCTGCTGGCGGCCGAGCTGGCCCGCGAATACGGCATTGACGCAAGTGCGGTCACGCGTCTGATAGACCGTCTGGAAAAGCGCGGCCTGCTCACGCGGGTGCGCAGCAACGAAGACCGGCGGGTCGTGCGGCTTGCGCTGACGCCGGACGGCCACGCGATCGCAGCAAAAATGCCGAAGATCTTCAACGGTGTGCTGGACAGCCTGCTTTCGGGCTTTACCCCGGAAGAAGTGGGCTTTCTGAAGAGCATGCTGCGTCGCGTGCTGATCAATTCCGGCGAACACGCGGGATTGACTCGTGATGCGGCAAGCAATAGCGACAGCAAATCGTAATAAATTGCTTGCAGCGTCCATCATTACATTCCACTCAAGAGTCGAGCGATGAAATCCCTTTCCCTGTCCGCGTCCGCGCTTTCGAGCCGGGCCGCCGTCGCTGCCGTGGTGACGGCGCTCGCCCTCACAGGGTGCGCGAACTACTTCGGTGTCAAAAGCGACAAGCAGATCTCGTCGCCGGGGCAGTATGAATCCACGCAGAGTCTCGCAGGCCAGGGCGGCCAGTGGCCGTCGCTCGACTGGGCCAACCAGTTCGGCGATCCGCAGTTGCCCAAGCTGATTTCGGAAGCGCTGGAAGGCAACCCGTCCATCGCGCAGGCGCAGGCGCGCCTTGCAAAGGCTTCGTCGTACATCGAAAGCTCGCGCTCGGCGCTTTATCCCAAAGTCAACGGCAGCTATTCGTGGACGCGCGAGCTTTTCTCCGGCAACGCGCTCTACCCGCCTCCGTACGGCGGCGCCTGGTATAGCGAGAACAACGTGCTCGCGAGCGCTTCGTGGGACCTCGACCTGTGGGGCAAGAATCGTCAGCGGCTCGGCCAGGCTGTGTCGCAAGAAAAGGCGGCCGAGGCGGACATGCAGCAGGCGCGCGTGACGCTGGCGGCGTCGGTGGCGAGCACGTACAACCAGCTTGCCCAGCTTTATGCGTTGCGCGACATCGCCGCACGCGAGATCGCCAATCGCCAGGATATTGGCCGCATCACGAATGGGCGCGTCGCCGCCGGCCTCGACACGAATGTCGAACGTCAGACCGCGAACGGCAATATTGCGACCAGTCAGTCGAACCTGACCGACCTCGACGGTCAGATCACCGTCGTGCGCTATCAATTGGGCGCGCTGCTGGGCAAGGGCCCGGACCGTGGATTGCAGATCACGCAACCGGTGCTCGGCGCCGGCGCCACGGTCGCATTGCCGGACAACCTGCCGGCGGACCTCGTCGCGCGCCGGGCGGACATCGTCGCGGCACGCTGGCAGGTCGAAGCGGCGATGCACGACGTCAAGGAAGCGAAGGCCGAGTTCTTCCCCGACGTGAATCTCGCGGCGGGCTTCGGCTTCGACGCGTTTGGCTGGGGCCGCTTCCTGAAAGCCGGCAGCCGTCAGATGCAATTCGGCCCGGCGATTCACTTGCCGATCTTCGACGCCGGCGCGCTGCGCTCGCAATTGAAGGGCCGTTACGCCGATTTCGATCTGGACGTCGCGAATTACAACCAGACGCTGATCAACGCTTTGTCGGATGTCGCGACGCAAGTGTCGTCGATCCGCTCGATCGACCAGCAATCGGGCGACGCCCAGCGCGCGCTCGACGCGTCGACAAAGGCGTATCAACTCGCCGTGATCCGCTATAAGGCTGGCCTGTCGCCGCAGTTGCAAGTGCTGACCGCCGATCAGAACCGCCTTGCGGCCGAGCAGGCCGTCACGGCGCTGAAGATGCGCCGCCGCGATTTGCAGATCGGCCTCGTCAAGGCGCTCGGCGGCGGTTTCGACGCAACGCAGACGGGCCTCGTAGTGCCGACGGACGCGCCGGCACCCGCGCCCGCAGCAGCGCCCGCACCGGCGGCGGCAACATCGGGCGCCACGGCTACGGCCACGACCGCAGCGGCGAACTGAGCGGACTGAACGCAACAGGATCGACTGCAACAAGCCACACACGAACATCCGAATAAACGACGACGTTTGAGAGAACCCGGAGCACATCAATGAGCACCCCCCAGCAGCCCGCGGCTAACAACCAGCCGGCACAGCCGAACAAACCGGCACAACCGGCGAACAACGGCAAACGCAAGCGCATGATGACGCTGCTCGTCATCGTGATTCTGATCGCCGCGATTGCCTACGGCCTCTACTATTTCCTCGTGGCCCGCTTCCACGAAGACACCGACGACGCCTACGTGAACGGCAACGTCGTGCAGATCACGCCGCAAGTCACCGGCACGGTGGTCGCGGTCAACGCGGACGACACGCAAACCGTCAAGGCCGGCGACCCGCTTGTCGTGCTGGATCCGGCCGACGCTCGCGTCGCACTCGAACAGGCCGAAGCGAACCTCGCGCAGACGGTGCGCCAGGTACGCGGTCTCTTCGCCGACGACAACCAGTATCAGGCTCAAGTGGCACAACGCCAGTCAGACCTGTCGCGCGCTCAAGACGATCTGAAGCGCCGTCTGACGGTTGCACAGACCGGCGCCGTGTCGCAGGAGGAAATCTCGCACGCACGCGACGCCGTGAAGAGCGCGCAAGCCGCCGTGGAGGCCGCCCAGCAGCAACTGGCGTCCAACCGCGCGCTGACCGCCAACACAACGATCGCCAATCACCCGAACGTGCAGGCGTCCGCCGCGAAAGTCCGCGACGCGTATCTAAACAATGCGCGCAACATGCTGCCCGCGCCGGTCACCGGCTACGTCGCGAAACGCTCGGTGCAGGTCGGACAGCGCGTGTCGCCGGGCACACCGCTCATGGCCATCGTGCCGCTCGGCGCCGTCTGGGTCGACGCGAACTTCAAGGAAGTGCAGCTCAAGCACATGCGCATCGGCCAGCCGGTCGAACTGACAGCCGACGTGTACGGTTCGTCGGTCGTCTATCACGGCAAGGTCGTCGGTTTCTCGGCGGGCACGGGTTCGGCGTTCTCGCTGCTGCCCGCGCAGAACGCCACCGGCAACTGGATCAAGGTGGTGCAGCGTCTGCCAGTGCGTATCGCGCTCGATCCGCAGGAACTCGAGAAGCATCCGCTGCGTATCGGCCTGTCCATGCAAGCCGACGTGACTATCAAGGATGCGAACGGCGGCCAGCTCGGCGACGCGCAGAACACCGTCTATCAGACCAACGTGTTCGCCAAATACGGCGACGAAGCGGACGCGGAAATCGCTCGCATCATCGCGGAAAACGCCGGTCCGAACGCAGGCACGCAGAAAGCCGCGCAGTCGGGCACCGGCAAGCCCGCTGCTGCAAAACTGATGTAAGCCGCGCGGCGACTCATACAAGGCTTTTTGAATGGCTCAGGCTCAGGCGCAGGTCCCTCATCCGCCGCTCGAGGGCGCGCAACTGGTGATCGGCACCATCGCGGTGTCGCTCGCCGTTTTCATGAATGTGCTGGACACGTCGATCGCGAATGTTTCGATCCCGTCCATTTCCGGCGACCTGGGCGTGTCGGCCGACCAGGGCACGTGGGTGATCACGTCGTTCGCGGTCGCCAACGCGATCTCAGTGCCGCTCACCGGCTGGCTCACTGACCGCATCGGCCAGGTGCGCCTTTTCATGGCGTCGATCGTGCTGTTCGTGATTTCGTCATGGATGTGCGGCCTCGCGCCGACACTGCCCTTCCTGCTCGCCTCGCGCGTGCTGCAAGGCGCGGTGGCGGGCCCCATGATTCCGCTGTCGCAAACGCTGCTGCTCGCGAGTTATCCGCGAGCGAAGGCGCCGATGGCACTTTCGATGTGGGCGATGACCACGCTGATCGCGCCGGTTGCCGGCCCGATTCTGGGCGGCTGGATTTCGGACAACATCTCGTGGCCCTGGATCTTCTACGTCAACATTCCGGTCGGCGCTGTCGCCGCGCTAGCAACGTGGGTGATCTTTCGCAACCGCGATTCCGTCATCAGGAAAGCGCCGATCGACGGCGTCGGTCTGGGCCTGCTGATCGTCTGGGTCGGCTCGTTGCAGGTCATGCTCGACAAGGGCAAGGACCTCGACTGGTTTTCGTCGACGACAATCGTCGTGTTGACGCTGGTCGCGGTGATCGCGCTCGCGTTCTTTATCGTGTGGGAATTGACGGCCGAGCATCCGGTGGTCGACCTGTCGCTGTTCAGCAAACGCAACTTCACGGGTGGCACGATCGCGCTGTCGGTCGGCTACGGGCTCTACTTCGGCAATCTCGTTCTGCTGCCGCTGTGGCTGCAAACCGATATCGGCTACACGGCGACCGAGGCCGGTCTCGTGATGGCGCCGGTCGGACTCTTTGCCGTGCTGCTGTCGCCGATCACGGGCAAGATATTGCCGCGCACCGATCCGCGCTATATCGCGACCTTGTCGTTCCTCGTGTTCGCGCTGTGCTTCTGGATGCGCTCGCGTTATACGACCGGCGTGGATACGTACTCGCTGCTATTGCCCACGCTGATCCAGGGCATCGGCATGGCTGGGTTCTTTATCCCGCTGGTTTCGATCACGCTGTCGGGCTTGCCGGGTAATCGCATACCGGCGGCCTCGGGTTTGTCGAACTTCGTGCGGATAATGTGCGGCGGTATTGGCACGTCGATCTTCCAGACGGCGTGGGATCATCGGACGATCATGCATCACGCGCAATTGACTGAGCGCGCTAATGCTTATAACCCGGTCTTCGACCAGTCGATCCGGCAGATGGGCGCGGCCGGCTACAGTCAACCGCAAGCGTACGGGCTCTTCAATTCGATGGCCACGCAGCAGGCCGCGCAGCTAGGCGTGAACGACCTGTTCTTCGTTTCGGCCGGCATTTTCGTGGCGCTGATTGCGCTGATCTGGATCACGAAGCCGGAAAAAGCCGGTGGCGACGCTGGTGCCGCAGCCGCGGCGGCGCATTGATTCCGCGTTCTATTCCCCAATAGTCAGGCGATGGAAAAAAGGCGGGACCGCTCGATAGCGGTTCCGCCTTTTTCATTGCAGCGGCCCGACAAGCTCGCTGCGTTGCCTATCCCGTCTGCGCGTCCGATGAGTTTTCGGTAACCGTCCGACCCCGACCGTATAGACGGCTGATGAAGGCGAAGCCATGCTTTCCCGGGGCACAAATGTGACTGTGTCCACAAAGGAATCATGGACAGAGTGACTGAATTCACCGAAATCAAAGGCGCCCGGAAGTATCGTCGGCGTACCGTGGACGAGAAGCGGCAGATCGTCGAAGAGACGTTATCCAGTGGACGTTCGGTGGCGGAGATTGCGCGCAGTCACGACCTGAATGCGAATCAGCTGTTCGACTGGCGCAAGCAGTATCTGGATGGGCGCCTTGGCGTGAACGGTCGCGAATGCGCGTTGCTGCCAGTCACCGTGGATGAGGCCGGTGACAGCGGCGTGGCCGAACCGGCAGCATGTGTGGCTCCGGTATCGATGCCCGGCAAGATACGTATCCAGTTGCCACGAGGCGAGATACACGTTGAAAGGAGCGTCGATCCCGACACGCTGCGCGTGGTGATCCAGTGCCTGAGCCGATGATTGATCCGCTCGCAAACACGCGCATCTGGGTTGCCGCCGGATTTACGGATATGCGCTGCGGCTTCGACGGCCTGGCCGCGAAGGTGCAGACCGTGCTGGCGAAAGATCCATTCTCTGGCCACATCTTCGTGTTCAGGGGCAAACGTGGCGACCTTATCAAGTGCCTGTACTGGCGCGACGGCGGCCTATGCCTGTTCGCCAAACGCCTGGAGCGCGGGCGCTTTGCGTGGCCTCGTGCTGACGGCGGTGTTGTTTCGCTGACCAGCGCTCAACTTGGCCTCCTACTCGAAGGTTTCGACTGGCGACAGCCCGTCGATGCAGCGCGCCCCTCCAGCGCTTTGTAAACGTATGTGACAACGCAGGCATGGCGCAATGCACGCGCGTAAACTGCGTGCATGGCATCCAGCGACGCTACCCTTCCGGACGATATCGAGGCCTTGAAGGCTCTCTTGATCGCGCGTGAGGCGGCGTTACGTGAGCACGAAGGCGAGCTCACGGGTCTGCGCGACACTGTAACGATGCTCCGGAAGACACTCTCCGACCGGGCGCTCGAGATCGAGCACCTGAAGCTGTGGATCGCGAAGCTGCAGCGCATGCAGTTCGGGCGCAAGTCAGAGAAGATTGATCGTCAGATCGAGCAACTCGAATTGCGTCTTGAAGATCTGCAGGTCGACGATGGCGCGGCAACGGTCGACACACCAACAAGGCCTCGCTCTGAGACCGGCAAGTCGACGGGGCGCAAGCCGCTTCCGCAACATCTCCACCGCGAAGACGTTGTACATCAGCCCGAGGACGCGTGCTGTCCGCAATGCGGTGGCGCGCTTGGCGACCTCGGCGAGGACGTTTCCGAGCAACTCGACTATGTACCGGGGCATTGGCGAGTGATTCGTCACCGCCGACTCAAGAAGGCCTGTACTTGTTGCGATTGCATTGTGCAGGCGGCTGCACCCAATCGGCCAATCGATCGCGGCATGCCCGGACCCGGGTTGCTCGCACATGTTCTGGTCGGCAAATTCTGTGACCACCTTCCCCTGTACCGACAGTCAGTGATCTATGCGCGAGACGGCGTGGAACTCAGCCGTTCGACACTTGCGGACTGGGTCGGCCAGTGCAGTGCGTTGCTCCGGCCACTGGTCGATGTCGTTCGCCGATACGTGATGGCCGCCTCGAAGATCCACGCGGATGACACCCCGGTACCGGTGCTCGAGCCCGGCAATGGCAAGACCCGTACCGCACGTCTCTGGACATACGTCCGGGATGACCGGCCGGCGGGCTCCAAGGACGCGCCAGCGGTCTGGTTCGCATACAGTCCTACAAGGGCTGGAGAATATCCGCAGGCCCATCTGAAGGACTTCAGCGGAACGTTGCAGGCCGATGCGTTCGCGGGGTACAACGCGATCTACGAAAGTGGTGATGTGCGGGAGGCTGCATGCATGGCGCACGCGCGTCGAAAATTCCACGATCTGTTCGTCGCGCGCAGAAACGAAGTCAACACTGAAGCGTTGCGCCGGATCGGCGAACTGTACGCAATTGAGACCGCAATTCGAGGCAAGCCACCGGACGAACGAAGACGTGTCAGGCAGGAGCAGGCGCGGCCGCTACTCGATGCCTTCGAGATGTGGCTGCGCTCGACATTGGCTACGGTGTCGCAAAAAGGCGATACCGCCAAAGCCATCAACTACGCTCTGAATCAGTGGGCAGCGCTCACGCTGTACATCGATGACGGTGCCGTGGAAATCGATAACAACGCAGCCGAACGCGCTTTACGTGCCGTCGCTCTCGGCAGAAAAAACTTCCTGCACTTCGGTTCCGACAGCGGCGGCGAACGTGGCGCCGCAATCTATACCCTCGTCGGCACTGCCAAACTGAACGGCCTTGATCCCGAGGCCTACCTGCGCCACGTCATCGCTCGCATCGCCGAGCATCCTGTCAATCGCGTCGACGAGTTGTTGCCATGGGTCGTCGCTGATCAGCTTCACCACGACGCCGCCTGAACTCAGCGCGCTGCGTTCAACTGTCCGATATCAACATGCTGTCAAGAACGGGCGTGGTCGGACGGTTACTGTTTTCGCGCTGTGACCGGATTAGCTCTCCGTCGTCACGACCAGACGTTCGGGTGCGAGCACACCCTCGCCCTGCTTTGCAACTCCCAGCAGACGGCCTTGCGCTGCGTAGACTCTCACGCGTGGCGCATTCACCGCTTCATCGTTCAGTACCAGCTCCGAAAGCTTCAAGCGCTGGCCGTGCAGGAAGCGGCGCGTCGCATCTTCGTCGAGATGCACCGAGGGGAACGTCGACAGCAACGCGTCGACCGGTTGCAACCACGCGTCGCGCTCGCTCTCCGTTGCGTCCGATAACGCGTCGAGCGTCACCGAATGCTCGAGCGTCAGTGCGCCGACACCGGTGCGCCGCAAGGCAACCAGATGTGCGCCGCAACCCAACGCCTCACCGATATCCTCCGCCAGCGTGCGCACATAGGTGCCCTTGCTGCACGTGACGCGGAACGTCACATCGGGCAGCGCGCAAGCGAGCAGTTTCAGAGCGAGAATCGTCACCTGACGCCCTTCCCGCTCGACTGTCTGACCTGCGCGCGCATATTCGTAGAGCGGCTTGCCGTCGCGCTTGAGCGCCGAGTACATCGGCGGCACCTGAACGATCTCGCCCAGAAACGCCGGCAAAGCGGCGAGAACCGCCGCTTCGTCGCACGTCACCGCGCGCGTGTCGACCGGCTCGCCTTCGGCGTCGCCAGTGGTCGTGCGAATGCCGAGGCGCATCGTGGCCTCGTAGGTCTTGTCGGCTTCGAGGAGGTCCTGCGAGAACTTGGTGGCTTCGCCGAAACACAGCGGCAGCAAGCCGGTGGCGAGTGGATCGAGCGTGCCGGTATGGCCCGCCTTTTTTGCCAGATAGAGACGCTTGGCGCGAATCAGTGCGTCGTTGCTCGACAGGCCGAGCGGCTTGTCCAGCAACAGCACGCCGTCGAGCGCGCGGCGCGGCACGCGGGGGCGTTGAGGTGCGGTCATGTCGGAAGACGGGTTTTCTATGGAATCCGGAACAGCATCGAGCGCGCTACGACCCGGCGGTTGCAGCGCGGCTCGTGTCGCGTGGGCCGACTGCGCTTAGTCAGTCGTCTTTCGCTCGATTCGCGTTCGCCTCGTCGATCAGACGCGACATTTCGACGGCGCGCTCGATCGTCTGGTCGTAATGGAAATGCAGCGTCGGCACCGTGTGAATATGCAGGCGTTTGAATAGCTGATTGTGCAGATGGCCGGCCGCATGCGTGAGCGCCGCGAGCGTCTGCTGCGGGTCGCCGGTCAATGTCGTGAAATAGACCTTTGCGTGCGCGTAGTCCGGCGTCAGTTCGACGCTTTGAATCGTGACGATGCCGATGCGCGGATCCTTGACCTCGCGCAGTAGCTCCGACAGATCGCGCTGGATCTGATCGGCGATCTGAACGTTGCGATTGGGTGAAGAACGTTTTTTAGGCATGGTGTTGTGTGATCCGATCTGACGGATGCAAAAAGGTCGCGGGCCGCGAGGTTCAAAAAGATCGCGGCATGCGCGCGGCGCGACGGCCGCGGGCGCGCGAAACGGCAGGCCCAAAAACAACGGGCGGAGCGGGCGTTGATGCCCGCTCCGCCCCTGGAACCGTGCCGCGTGAATTACAGCGTACGCGCGACTTCGGTGACCTCGAAGACTTCGAACTGATCGCCTTCGACGATGTCGTTGAAGTTCTTGATCGACATACCGCACTCGAAGCCCTGGCGGACTTCCTTCACGTCGTCCTTGAAGCGCTTGAGCGAATCGAGCTCGCCCGTAAAGATGACGACGTTGTTGCGCAGCACGCGCACCGACGACGAGCGCTTGACGAAACCGTCCGTGACCATACAGCCGGCCACCGCGCCGATTTTCGGCACCTTGAAGACCTGGCGCACTTCGACCGTGCCTGTGACGACTTCGCGCTTCTCCGGAGCCAGCATGCCCGACATCGCGGCCTTCACCTCATCCACTGCGTCATAGATGATGTTGTAGTAGCGAATGTCGACGCCGTTCGATTCCGCCAGCTTGCGAGCCTGTGCGTCCGCACGGGTGTTGAAGCCGATGATGACCGCCTTCGAAGCCGTTGCCAGGTTGACGTCGGACTCGCTGATACCGCCCACGGCGCCGTGCACGATCTGCACGCGCACTTCGTCGGTGGAAAGCTTGAGCAGCGACTGCACCAACGCCTCCTGCGAGCCCTGCACGTCGGCCTTGACGATGAGCGGCATGTACTGCACTTCGCCTTCGCCCATCTGCTCCAGCATGTTCTCGAGCTTCGCGGCCTGTTGCTTGGCCAGCTTGACGTCGCGGAACTTGCCTTGACGGAACAGCGCGACTTCGCGCGCCTTACGGTCGTCCGGCATGACGATGACTTCCTCGCCTGCTTGCGGGACTTCCGACAGACCCTGAATTTCTACCGGGATCGACGGGCCAGCGGACTTGGTCGGCTTGCCGGTTTCGTCCAGCATGGCTCGCACGCGACCGTAAGCGCTACCGGCCAGCACCACGTCGCCGCGGTTCAACGTACCCGACTGGACCAGGATCGTTGCAACCGGACCCTTACCCTTGTCGAGCTTCGCTTCGATAACGAGGCCCTTGGCCGGTGCTTCGATCGGCGCCTTCAATTCCAGCACTTCGGCTTGCAGCAGCACGTTTTCCAGCAGGTCGTCGATGCCCGCGCCGGTCTTTGCCGACACCGACACGAACGGCGAATCGCCACCGTATTCTTCCGGTACGACGCCTTCCGCGACGAGTTCCTGCTTCACGCGGTCCGGATTCGCATCCGGCTTGTCGATCTTGTTGATCGCGACGACGAGCGGCACGCCGCCTGCCTTCGCATGGGCGATCGCTTCCTTCGTTTGCGGCATGACGCCGTCGTCGGCTGCGACCACCAGAATGACGATGTCCGTTGCCTTCGCACCGCGGGCACGCATGGCCGTGAAGGCCTCGTGACCCGGCGTGTCGAGGAACGTGATCACGCCGCGCGGCGTTTCGACGTGGTAAGCGCCGATGTGCTGCGTAATGCCGCCCGCTTCGCCTGCTGCAACCTTCGCGCGGCGGATGTAGTCGAGCAGCGACGTCTTGCCGTGGTCGACGTGACCCATGACCGTGACGACCGGCGGACGCGGCAATGCCTCTGCGTCCGACACTTCGCCTTCGACGAGCATGGCTTCCGGATCGTCCAGCTTGGCCGCAACCGCGTGATGGCCCAGTTCCTCGACGATGATCATCGCCGTTTCCTGGTCCAGCATCTGGTTGATCGTGACCATCTGGCCGAGCTTCATCATCGACTTGATGACTTCCGACGCCTTCACCGCCATCTTGTGCGCCAGATCGGCGACGGTGATGGTTTCCGGCACGTGCACTTCACGCACGATCGGTTCGGTCGGCGCCTGGAACGTAGTGTTCTGGTCCTGATGCTTGCCGCGACCCTTCGGGCCGCCGCGCCAGCCGCGGTCGACGCCGCCGCTCGTATCGCCGCGCGTCTTGATACCGCGGCGTTTGGCTGCGTCGTCCTGCCAGCCGCCCTTGCCGCCCGGCTTCTTCTTGTCGCCGACGGAGGGCGTGGTCGTAGCAGCCGGAGCGGCCGCAGCCGGCTTCCGGGCTGCCGGACGCGCCGGAGCTTCGCCAGCCGGACGCGCCGGCTTGTGCAGCGTGCCCTTCGCTTCCGCGGCCTTGGCCGGCTCAGCGGGCTTCGGTGCCGGTTCCGGCGCCTTCACCTGCGCCTTGCGCGGCGTGTTCATCATTTCGCGAATCGCGCGCGCTTCGGCTTCAGCCGCCGCACGGCGCTTGGCGATTTCTTCCTGTTCGGCACGCGCCTTCTCGGCAGCCTGACGCGCAGCGTCTTCCGCCTTCTTTGCCGCTTCGCGTTGCGCCGCGCGTTCCGCTGCAGCGCGCTCGTCGTCCTGCTCGGTGTCTTTCGCGACCACCGGCTCTGCTGCCTTGGCAGGCGCCGTTTCAGCCTTCGCGACTTGGGGTGCCGGCTGGGCCTTCTCGCGAACTGCGGCCTCGGCCGCAGCACGCTTCTTCGCCGCGTCTTCTTCCGCGCGACGACGTTCGGCTTCCGCAGCCTGCTCGCGCGCCTGACGTTCGGCCTCTTCGCGTTCGAGTTGCTCCTGGCGAGCCTTCAGTTCCTGAGCCTGCTTCTCGAGCAGCTCGGCTTCGTGGCGAGCTTGCTCTTCACGGCGCTGGAGTTCGAGCTCGTCGACTTCGGCGGCCTCGACCACATGATTCGATGCATCTCCGCCATCAGCGGAGGTTTCGTCGCGGCGGACGAAGGTACGCTTCTTACGCACCTCGACCTGAATGGTGCGAGCTTTGCCCGTCGCATCGGACTGCTTGATCTCCGACGTATGCCGTTTCGTCAGCGTGATCTTGCGCTTGTCTGCATCAGTCGAGCCGTGAGACTTGCGCAAGTGGTCGAGCAGACGCGCCTTGTCCGTTTCGGACAAGGAGTCGGCTTCGCTCGCTTTTGTGACGCCTGCCGCCTGCAGCTGCTCGAGCAGCACGCCTGCAGGCATTTTCAGTTCCGCGGCAAATTGGGCTACGTTGTTACTCGCCATTCATTCCTCTTAATGCAAGGACCGATTCCTTGCGGTTAGCATCGGGTCATGCGGCCTGACGGCCGCGTTCAATTTAGTGCGCCATGGTCATTTCTCACTGGAACCAATGTTCACGTGCTTTCATGATCAACGCCTTAGCGGCATCCTCTTCCATTCCGGTCATTTCGACCAGTTCATCCACAGCCAGCTCGGCGAGTTCGTCGCGCGTCTGGATCTGATGTTCGGCCAGCTTCGCGAGCAGGTCGGCGTCCATGCCGTCCAGGCTCTTCAGGTCGAGCGCTACATTTTCGACCTTTTCTTCGTTCGCGATCGCCTGTGTCAACAACGCGTCGCGCGAGCGGTTACGCAGTTCGTGGACGGTGTCTTCGTCGAACGCTTCGATTTCGAGCATTTCGTTGAGCGGCACATAGGCAATCTCTTCGAGGCTCGTAAAGCCTTCGTCGATCAGGATGTCAGCGACTTCCTCGTCGACATCGAGACGCGCCATGAACAGGTCGCGCAGAACGCCGCGTTCCTGATTCTGCTTTTGCGCAGATTCGTCCGGCGTCATGATGTTGATCTGCCAGCCGGTGAGTTCGCTGGCAAGACGCACGTTCTGGCCGCTGCGGCCGATCGCGACCGCCAGTTCGTTTTCGTCCACGACGACGTCCATCGAATGCTTTTCTTCGTCGACGACGATCGATTGGACGGCTGCCGGCGCGAGCGCGCCGATCACGAACTGAGCGGGATCCTCCGACCATAGCACGATGTCGACGTTTTCGCCACCGAGCTCGTTACGCACCGCCTGCACGCGCGAACCGCGAATGCCAACGCAGGTGCCGATCGGATCGATACGCTTGTCATAAGCGACCACGCCGATTTTGGCGCGCACGCCGGGATCGCGCGCCGCCGCCTTGATTTCCAGCAGGCCCTGTTCGATTTCCGGCACTTCCATTTCGAACAGCTTCATCAGGAATTCGGGCGCCGTACGCGACAGTTCGATCTGCGGACCACGTGCGGTGCGATCAACCTTTGCAATATAGGCGCGCACGCGGTCGCCCACGCGCAGGTTTTCCTTCGGAATCAACTGATCGCGGCGCAGCAGTGCTTCGACCCGGCCGGTTTCGACGATGAAGTTGCCCTTGTCCAGACGCTTCACCGAGCCGGTCATGATGTGCTCGCCGCGCTCGAGGAAGTCGTTCAGAATCTGCTCGCGCTCGGCGTCGCGCACCTTCTGCAGGATCACCTGCTTGGCGGCCTGCGCGCCGATACGGCCGAATTCGATCGACGGCACCGGTTCTTCGATGTATTCGTCGAGCTGGATTTCGGGCTTCTGCTCGCGTGCTTCGAACAGCAGGATTTCCTGATCCGGTTCCTGCAGACCGGCTTCGTCCGGCACCACTTTCCAGCGGCGAAACGTTTCGTGCTCGCCGCTTTCACGGTCGATATGGACGCGAATATCCGCGTCTTCTTCGAAGAGTTTCTTGGAGGCCGAAGCGAGAGCCGCTTCGAGCGCGGCAAATACCACGTCTTTATCGACGTTCTTCTCGCGTGCCAGCGCATCCACCAGCATCAACACTTCGCGACTCATTGTTTGCGGCTCCTAAAGTCAACTTTCGGAACGAGGCGTGCTTTGTCCATGTCCGCGAGCGTGAAATCGAGCATCGCGGCGCCTTCCTTCCCTTCAAATTCCAGACCGATGGTCTCGCCTTGCGGAGCATGCAAAATACCCCGGTACGATTTCCGTCCGTCCAATGGCTTTTTCAATGTGATTACCACTTCGCTGCCTGCAAAGCGTTCAAAATCCGCCAGTTTTTTCAGCGGACGGTCGAGCCCCGGCGACGATACTTCGAGTCGCTCATAATCGATATTTTCGACCGTCAGTACGTGCTGGAGCTGACGCGTGACTTTCTCGCAGTCTTCGATCGCGATGCCGGCCGGCTGGTCGATATAAATACACAGCATGCCGCGCCCGGTGCGCTCGAGATCGACGAGCTCGTAGCCGAGTCCCACGACCGTGGTTTCAATCAGTTCCGTCAGTTGCACAGTGCCCTCTTAGATGTTCGCGCAGCGAGCCTGCCGCTTGTTCTGCAAACAACCAATGCGGGCCGCGCGCCTGGCCGGCGCACGTTCGTGCTACCCGAGATGACGAACCACGATGAACTTAGCGGCAAAAAAAAATGGGCTAAACGCCCATCATCTTATTACCGGTGGTCGCACCTGAGCCGCACATAAAAAGCCGCACGCCCAGCGACTTCGCGATTGTAGCCATTTTTCAGGACAAACGCAAACCGCAGAACGCCGCGCCAAGCGCATTTCCGCTTGATTTCATGGGAATCTTTGGACGATATGGCGGCGCTTCCCGGCTATTGCAAGGCGGGGGCAGAGTGACCTGCCCCTACTTCCGCCCGCGCAGCCTTCATATGTAGCTTGCCAACGCAAGGACGCCCGCCGACCGGCTCATGCCGGCGACCGTTGCGGCTCCTCGTTAGAACGTGGCTCGCAAGCGCTCGTCGTGCTTTAAACGCGATCCCTAAGCGCCATCATGCTAGCGATTATCGCCCGCGCGAACGGCCGCGAGGTGCGCCGCCGCCACGGTTCGCACCGCCGGGATTGGCGTTGCCGCCACCCGTGCGATTGCCACCGCCTGAATTCGGCCGATTGCCACCCGGCGCACGATTGCCGCCGCCCGGATTGGGGCCGTTGCCGCCGGCACGCTTACCGCCATCCGCCGCGCGATTGGCGCCACCGGAAGGCGCGCGATTGCCGTCGACGTCACGGCCACCGCGCGGACCACCCGCGCCGCCGCCCGCGCCACCAAAGCCGCCCGCGCCACGGCCAGCGCCTCGATTGCCGTAACCGCCTCCAAAGCCCGTCCCCGCGCCGGCACCGCCGCCAAACCCGCCGCCCGCCGCACCGCGCCGGCCTTGGCCGCGCGGCTGCTGTTCGAAGCGGCTATGCGACATGAGCACCGGTTCGCGGCTGATGAAGCCCATCGACGTCTGCATCGGATCGGGCTGCTTGCGCTCCGGCGCGGAGCCGCGGCTGCCGCGCTCCTCGCTCGGCGCTTTGAGTCCCACCGAGGCCATCAGCGCGCGCACCTGGTTGTCTTCGAGTTCTTCCCAACGGCCGCGCTTGAGGCCCTTCGGCAGCGAAATCGGGCCGTGACGCGTGCGGATCAGGCGGCTGACCATCAGGCCAGCGGCTTCGAACATCCGGCGCACTTCGCGATTACGCCCTTCCGCGAGCGCGACGTGATACCAGTGATTGGTGCCCTCGCCGCCGCCGTCGCGGATACGCAGGAAGTTCGCCGGACCGTCCTCCAGTTCGACGCCGTGCAGCAGCTTCTGACGCATGCCTTCTGCCAGCTCGCCGACGACCCGCACCGCATATTCACGCTCGACGCTGTAGCGCGGATGCATGAAGCGGTTCGCCAGATCGCCGGAGGTGGTCAGCATCAGCAGACCTTCGGTATTGAAGTCGAGGCGGCCGACCGCGAGCCACTTGGCGGTTTTCATCGGCGGCAGCTTGTCGAACACCGACGGACGCCCTTCCGGATCGGCATGACTCACGATTTCGCCGGTCGGTTTGTGATACAGCAACACGCGCGGCGGCTTGTTGGCGAGCTTGCGCTTGACCGGCTTGCCGTTGATGCGCACCTGGTCGGTCGGCATGATGCGCTGGCCGATGTGAGCCGGCTCACCGTTCACCGACACACGGCCGGCGACAATCAACTCTTCCATATCGCGGCGCGAACCCATGCCGGCTTCAGCCAGCACCTTGTGAAGCTTCGGCGCGTCGTCGTCGGCGGCAAGCACGCGCTTGGGCGCGGCCGGCTTGCCTCGGCGCAGCATCGGTGCGCGCACGCCGCCCGTCGTGCTGTTGTCGGCGTCGAAGGCAGGCGACGTGACATACGAGAACAGGTCGTCCTGAGTCGCGTCGGCCCCTGCCGTGGCCGCCGGCACTTCGCCGCCGCGGCGATTCTGGCGCTGAGCGCCTGCGCGCGGCTGACGTTCCCGCTGGCCTTCGCGACCAGCGGCTTCACGTGGGCCGCCCTCGCGCGGCGCGCCTTCGCGTGCTGCGCCTTCGCGCTTTTGGCCGCCCGCATTGCGTCGCGGCCCTTGCCCCTTCGCACCCCCCTCTTTACGCGGTATGCGCACCTTCGCCACCACTTCGCCGTCCGGCGGAGCTTCGGCGACAGCAGGCGCTGCCTGTCCGGGCGCGCCTTCCGCCGCCTTCGTCTTGGCGCCGGCGCGGCGCCGGGCAATCAGGCTGCGCGGTCCGCGACGCAGGCCGCGGCGCGGACGGTCCTCGCCGTCTGCTTCCGTGGTCTGCGCCGGGCGCTCGCTGTCGCCTGCCGACGCTTGCGTGGTGCGCGTTTCGTCAGCGCGCGCCGACGGCACGGCGCGCTCGGATTCGGACGAATCGGTGTCGTGGGTATGTGTCAAAACAACCTCAAAATGTCAGGTCGCGCGCGCCCGTTGCGGGCGCGGCAAAAAAAGTTCGGTTACGTCAGGCGCTGCGCGACTCGGGTTCGTCGTCGGTCAGAATGCCTGCGTCCTGTGCAGCATCGCGACGATCTTCGTGATCGCCGCGCGCCGCCGTGGTCGGGTTCGGTTCGGCGGCGTGCTCCGTATCGCGGAGTACGCCCGAACCGTGCGCGGGTATTGCCAGATCGGCCTGGGAGGCCGGATCTTGATTCACTTCGGGCTGCGCGGCGCCGGACAGCGGTGCAACGTTTGGCGCTTCCGTGTGCGTCTGCGAAGCCGCCCCGTCTGGTTCATCTGCCGCTTCCGGCGCTGACTGGAATTCGGGCGCGACGTGTTCAGCAGTCTCGGGACTGCCGACGCTCTCAATGCTACCGGGGTTATCGGTGCTCTCAGCCACCGCTTCCACCGGTTCAGCAGCGTCGCGCTGCACACCCTCGACATGCTGCACTTCACGCCCTTCAGTCTGTTGCGCAGCGATTTCTGTTCCTGCCACCCGTTGCGCGCCGCTTGTTGCTTCTGCGCCGGCTATCTCCGGCTGTTCAGGCGCGTCGCCCGGGTTCACTTCATTCGACGCAAGTACCTGCGCGGCTTCGGCGTCGGAAAACTCGATTGCGTGTTGTCCGAGTAGATCCGCGTTCAATTGCGCCGACGGGTCGGCGAGCGGCGGCAGTTCGTCCAGCGCCCGCAAACCGAGGTCGTCGAGAAACTGCCGCGTGGTCGCATACAGCGCCGGACGTCCCGGCACGTCCCGATGCCCGATGACCTCGATCCAGCCGCGATCCTCGAGCTGCTTCACGACTTGCGTGTTCACGGTCACACCGCGAATCTCCTCGATGTCGCCGCGCGTAACCGGTTGCCTATATGCAATGATCGCGAGCGTTTCGAGCACCGCGCGCGAGTATTTCGGCGGTTTCTCGGGATGCAGACGATCCAGATACGAGCGCATCGCGGGCTTGCTTTGAAACCGCCAGCCCGACGCCAGCCCGACCAACTCCACACCGCGCCCCGACCAATCGTGTTTCAGGTCTTCGAGCAGAGTCCTAACGGTGTCTGCCGACACGCCGTCGGCAAAGAGCTTGCGCAAATCGCCGAGTTTTAACGGCTCCTGCGCACAGATCAAGGCTGTCTCGAGGACGATCTTCGCCTCTTGGGTATTCATGCAGCTAGGTCAGACCCTGTGGTCAAAGAACCGGATCAAACAGACGATGTGGAACTGAAGACGCGCTCGCCCGATTCTGATCGGTCATATTGATGGGAGCACGCACCGGGGGGAGGCGAAACAGACTATCGAGCCAAACCCAGCCGGACGGAGCAGCGATATTCCGGACAGGAATCGCGTGACTGAGCGCCATATTACGCAAAAACAATCGGTGCGTAAAGCTGAACCCCCGGACAAAATGCCCGGCGCATTGCCGCGTAACACCTGGGCCGACGGCCGCCTACAGAATGCAAGCGCATTTGTCAGATCCGCGCTTGTCGCCCAGGTTCCCTCGCGCACCCACGGCAGACTATGTCATCCGATGCTGCGCTACGAACCGCTTCAGGCGCTCGACACCGGCGTCGAGCCGCGCGGTGTCGCACGCGTAGCACCAGCGCAAAAAGCCTTCGCCCTGCGGACCAAAGGCGCTGCCCGGCGCGAGCCCCAAGCCTACTTCGCGGACCATCGCTTTGCACAGCTCCAGGCTGCGCGAGGCATCCGGCATCGAGAAAAAGAGATACATCGCGCCGGGAGGTGCCTTCACGTCGACGCCGGACACGGCCGACAACGCCTGCACCAGATGATCGCGCGACGCCTTCAGCTCGCGCACCAGTTCCTGCGTGAAGCGCTCGCCCTGCTGCACGGCGGCGATTCCCGCCTGCTGCACGAACGCCGGCGCGCAAGACGTGTTGTACTCCACCAGCTTGCCCAGGTCGCCCATCAAGCCAGCGGGCGCGACGATCCAGCCGAGCCGCCAGCCCGTCATCAGCCACGCCTTGGAAAACGAGTTGACGCAAATCACCCGCTCGTCGCGCGTGGCGAGATCGAGAAACGACGGCGCGGTGCGAGCGAGCGCGGCGCTTTCGCCGTCGTGGGGGTGGTCCTCCGGATAATAAAGACGCTCGTAGACCTCATCAGCGACGATCCAGATGCCGTGCCGCCGGCAATGCGCGAGCACCGCGCGCTGCTGCTCCCGATTCATCACCCAGCCGGTCGGGTTGTTCGGCGAGTTGACAAGCAGCATTTTCGTGTCGGGCGTGAGGGTTGCCAGCAGGTGCTCCAAGTCGAGCTGCCAACCATGCTCGCCGTAGCCGAGCGAGACGGTTTCCACATGCGCGCCGAGAATTTTCGGAATTTCGACCAGATTCGGCCACAGCGGCGTCACTGCAACCACGCGGTCGCCCGCGCCGACCACCAGCTGCGCCGCGAGCATCAGCGCGTTGACGCCTGCGCTCGTCACCGCGATATGGTTCGGGGAAGTTTCGCCGTGCAGTCCGCTGACGTAATCCGCGAGCGCCGCGCGCAGCGGTGCAACGCCAAGGTTATGCGTGTAGAAGGTTGCGCCTGCGGACAGCGCGGCGCTCGCGGCGTCGCGAATGAAGGCCGGCGTCACGCGGTCCGATTCGCCGAACCAGAACGGCAGCATATCGGCCACGCCAAAGCCGGCGTTGGCCACTTCACGGATCTGCGAGGGACGCAGCGCGCGCACGGCGTCGCGCGCATCGGGATGGGGTCGCGCGGGGAATTCCGGTTCGCTCATCGAAGCTTCCAGGTGATATCCAGATAGAGAAAGAGCTATGTCAGTTGAAGCGCTATGGGCCCGGCACATGCCGCAGTGAGCGCAGACGCGAGTTTAGCCCAGCGCCAGATACTGAAACATCGAGCCGCACACAGGCAGAGGCACACGGCAGCCGACCAGAAGCATCTCGACAGCTGTTGCAACGCGAGCGCGAAAGGGTGCCGTCCGTGCGTCGGATCAGACCAGATCCTCGGCCCGCGCCGGCAATTCGCGGATCAGATTCCACACTGCCTCAGCCGCCGGCGACAGCGAGCGATCGCGACGCCGCACCAGTTCGACCGTACGCTCGGCCCGCGGCATTAGCGGGCGCGCGGTCAGCGCGGCGCCCGCCGGCAACGGCAACGCGAGCCACGGCAGCACGCTCACGCCAATGCCAGCCTCGACGAGCCCAAAAACGGTCGCCGAATGCCCCAGCTCCTGCACCACGCTGGCGTTCACGCCGTACTCCTGCATCACCGCGTCGATGATCGGCCGGCTGCCCGACGCGTAATCGAGCATCACCAGTTGCTGACCTTCGAGATCGGCCCAGCCGACCTGCTTCTTCTGCGCGAGCGGATGATCGTCCCGACATACGAGGCAGAAAGAGTCAGTCATCAGCGATTCGCTCAACAGGTCGTCCGAAGCGAATGGGCCGATGATCACGCCGAAATCCACCTCACCCGATTTGACCTTGCGCACCACGTCGCTCTGCACGTCGTCGCGCAAGCCGAGCGCGATGTGGGGATAGCGCCCCCCGCACGACGCCAGCACGCGAGGCATCAGCCGGCATGCGACGGTCGGACTGGCGGCTACGACAACGCGTCCGCGACGCTGCTCGCCCATTTCGCGAATCTCGCGCAACGCGTCGTCGAGATCCGTCAAAAGACGCGACACGCTCGACACCAAATTGCCGCCGACGTCGGTCAGTTGCACCTCGCGCGTCGTCCGGTCGATCAGTTTGAGGCCGATTTCCCCCTCCAGCTCACGCACGCACCGGCTCACCGCGGACTGCGTCAAGCCGATCTCCTCGCCCGCGCGACTGAAGCTCTGCAGGCGCGCGACCTCGATGAAAACCCTTAGCTGGCGCAGCGTTACATTCATTTAGTCGATTCATCAATGACATATTTTGATGCGCATTGTAACCGCTGAGCCCAACCGGCACCGGCTTCCTGGGTACTCGCTGCAATGCAGCAAAGAGGCGCAAACGCACGCCGCGCGGGCCTTGGTGCACAAGATTGGTGATTGTCCCGATTTGCGAGATGGGTTTTTTGGATTCTTATACGGCCCTAGCTAGCGCCCGCGCTGGCCCGCTGTCACAGGGCTTTCAGGCGGTTGGACTCAACTTGGCACACATCCTGCATTTACATGCACACAGGGTCGGCGCCATGACTTCTGACTGCATAGCAGACCGTGGCAAACCCGACCCCTTGGCACTCGCCTATCGAGTGCATGGAGAGTGCGCGGCGCGGGGCAGCGCACCGGAGTTAGCTTCGCTGAGGTGAAACATGATGCTGTTCGACGATTTGAGAGACAACGAGTGGGCGCTGGTCGAGGCGTTGTTCTGTGCGGAGCCAGCACGGAGCGAGCGTCGCGGTCGACCGCGCGTCGAAGCGCGCGCCGTCGTCAACGCCGTGCTGTGGGTGCTATCGACAGGCGAAGGGTGGTCCAAACTGCCGGGCCGCTATCCGTCACCGCCGACCTGCCGCCGCCGTTTCGACGAGTGGCAAGCCGATGGTACGCTCGCCGAAATAGTCAAGCGACTAGGCACGAGCGGGCGCGAAATCTCGCTGCGCGGACGCATTGGCGCGACCGCCGCGAAGCCGCCGGCGCCGCCGAGCCGCGACCGTCTGCGCGGCGCATTCTGGACCAACCCGGAATCGTGGCGCGCGCCGGTCAAGATGGCCTGAGTAAAATCGTCTTTCTCCGGGCGCCTGCGGGCGCCCGGAGCATATCTGACCGCCCGGCGTCTGGCCCGGCGGCTTCCTTGCGACGCCCACGGTTCGACGATCCCCTGAATAATCGCCGTCGATGTCTGCCGGCATCAGAGCGACTGCCCCGAAACGGCCGTCCGCCGCTGTCGCCCTTCGCCCGCTTGCGCTGCCTTTCGCTTCTTTGTGCCGCCTCAGACGCCTGACGCTGCGCGAGAGTTGCGGGTGAAACATCCATTTACTATTACTTACAGCGTGCTTTCGTCAGTGGACATACCTTATACGTATGCAAACAGGCCTGGTGTCCAGGGGGCTTGGACGGGAGCTCAGCATGAAACCAATGTCACTGCTTCTGTGCGGCATTGTGATTTCATCAATGGCCGCATCGGCGCTCGGTCAACAGCGCCCGCAAGGCTGGAACTGGCGGCCCGATCGCACGGCTTCCGTCGAGGCGTGGCAGCAAAGCGCCGCGCGTAGCCGCGACTTCACTCCGCCTGCGCCGCGGGGCGACTTGCGCGGCGATATCGCGAGCAATGTGCGCACGCGACCGGAATCGCCGCACGCTGAGCCCTCGAGGCGCCGTTAGGCGGCCGGGCCGGCCATGCGCGCCCGTTGCGCCGTGCGCTCCGGCGAGCGCGACGAATGGGAAGCGAATATCCGGGAACCACAACTCACGCGACCGGTCTGACTTAACGCCATTAGCACAGCGTGGCAGCAGTAATTCCGGTACGCCCGTATCCTTGTGATACGGGCTTTTTTTTGCGAGCGCCGGATTGGCGCTCGCTGCAAGGCTGAGTGGTTACAGATGCAAGGAAAAAGGCATAAGCCGTCTCCGCCCGCGAGGCGCGGCCGGAAAACTGAGCGTGTAACGCGATGACCCGACAGCAGCCGTGCGAGCTCGGCCGATAAGGCGCTTAGGCCCTTAGTAGGCCCTTAGGCGCTGACGCCATAACGCGCCTTAGGCCAAAGCCACGCAACGCCCATCTAGTTTGCGCCGCCCCGCTATGTGCGGGCTTCGAGCGGCGCGGCAGAGCGCGTTTCTGCTGCAGCGAGGACATAGTCGTTCATTCGCTGCGCGGTCCAGGTGAGAAGGCCTTCGTCGTGTGAGAGCCGCGCGAATTCGGCGCGGCCGCGATCCGTGAGGACGGCGATGTCGACAGGAGCATGAAAGCCCGGCGCCGGCGCGACGGTGCGCTGCCGAACGGTGTCCATGAGGCCCAACGCGCGAAGATATTGGAAAACGCCGGGGCGCTTGGCCCACGGCACCTGGCGATATTGCGCTCGCCGCAGCGCTTCGAGTACCGCTTCGTTGGAATACGTGGTCATCTCACTTCTTTCTTAAAGTGCAGCTATGACACATCTATGCCAACACGTCACCGCGCCACCAGTGACGCGCTTGGCACCCGCCCGTGGCTGGAAGCTGGCCGTAAGCGCTACGACCGAGTTCTGCCAGGTGCTGCCTGGTCTTGGTTTCGGAACCCCCGTGAGAACGGCATGTTAGCGTTCTACCCGCGAGCCGACGATGCAACCGCTGCGGCGCGATAGCAGGCTCGAAGATTAATCCCGAAAGACATACGTTACCCCATCTAAATTGATTCTATTCACTTTATTGGCGCTTTTTTTTGCAGCAATCGTGATATGGAAGCGCGCTCGACGCCCCCTCGCCTTTTGCACAATCGCCTTGTTCTGGCTGCTTTCAGCCGGCTGGCTCACCGCTCCGTTGCTGCATCTTGCGCAACCGCAAGTGCAAACCAGCGCGCTCGGCGAGTTCGCGCCGCGCACGGCGATCATCCTGCTCGGGGGCGGCACGGTGTACAACCGCGAAAGGGTGCTCGTACCGCCACGCGACGTGCTCACCCGCATTACGCTCAGCGCGAAGAACTACGCGGCATGCAAGCGCGCCGCGACGACCTGCAGCGTGATTGTCAGCGGCGGCAATCCACAGCGGCATGCCGCAACGGAAGCCGACACCTATCTGCCGTACCTGCTACGCGAACACGTGCCGCGTGCGGACATCGTCCTTGAAGACCGCAGCCTCACGACGTATGAAAACGCGCGCAACGTATCCGCTATTGTCGGCCAGTCACGTTACGATTCCTTGATACTGGTCACGTCCGCGTATCACATGCCGCGCGCGTTGCTCGACTTTCGCCATTTCGGCCTCGCGCCGCAGCCATTGATCTCGAGCGTGCGCCGTGCCCGTCTCGGCTTGCTGCCGCGCTATTCCAATCTGGTGAATGCGGAAATCGCCTTGCATGAGCTGATCGGCATTGCACAATTCCATGTGTATTGCGCCATTGGGCTGTTCTGAAAGCGCGATTCGCGCACGGAAGCTAATTCACTTAGCCATGCGAACGAGTCCGACAGACGCGCAAGCGACGATGAACCCTCGAGCGGTGCATTTAAGCATCCTGCATCGGCTAGGAGTAACAAGATGTAAGCAATCGCGCCGGCCGTTACACACCGCCATCTGGAGCGGATATTGCTGCCTAGAATACATTGTCTTTCCGAATGGGCAGACAAGTACTCGGGTCCACAACCACTCTGCGGAGGTAGCAATGAAGAAAGTGTCCCTCGCGATCCTGATTTCCCTCGGCGCCGTAGCCGGCGCGGCATACGCACAGGACGGCGGCGTCACGATGAGTACCGACCCGGCAAGGGCTGCCGACGTCGAACAACGCGCGCAGGATTTGCAAAGCCGCCAGCAAACCGTGGAAAGCGCACCGGCCGCGCCCATGAAGCATCACAAGATGTCGCCGCATCATCACAAGAAGGGTGCGAAAGCCGACGCGTCGAGCTCGTAAGCGCGATCGCCGGCGTCACGAGCGTCGCGAGCAGCAGCGTTCCCGGCGCACTGCGTCACCGCACCTGCGCCCTCGGCGCGACGTGGAAAAGCCGAAGCCGGCGCCGCCGGTTTCGGCTTTTTATTGTCTAATGGACCGGCCGGCGCCCCAAGCCCGGTATGCTAAAGTCGCGCACCGACCGGCGCCCTGCCGGAATCTAACCCGTGCGCACCCTGGTGCGGAGGACAGCATGAGCAACATCCAGCTAGATATCGAATGGACTGAAGCAGCATCCCGCAAAATCGAAAAACTGATGCCGCGCGGCGGTCAGGAAGCGTTCCTTGCGCTGCCGCCCGTCGAATGCCTGCCGATGGAAGGCGACGTGCTGTTCCTGGGTCCGGACGGCAAGCAGCAGCCGTTTATCGTCGCGGAGCGCCAGTATCATCACGATGGCGAAGCCGACTGGACCATCATCCTGATCCTCGACGTGCCACAAGCCACGCATTGACGTCTGCGGCGAGTGTCGCGCGGGCCGCATCCGCCCGGCAATCACTCGCCTTGCGAGCCACCCGGCGCAGGGAAGACGCTCCGTACCGCGCGTGGACGACTTACACGATTCTCGACACCACGCGAATTTCCGCGTGTTCGACCCAATCCGCCACCGCCTCCCTGTAGGCCCTGATGTGCGCAGATTTCGCATGCGCCGCGAGCGCCTCCTGACTTTCCCAGCGCTCGAAAAATACGAACCGGCGCGGCTCCTGAACGTCCCGATGCAGATCGTACTGAAGCGCACCCTGCTCATTGCGCGTCGGGCCGACAATGCCTTCGAGCGCCTCGCGCAACTGCTCTTCGTAGCCAGGTTTCGCCACTGAAATTGCGACTACCGCGATTTCCGACATCCTTCCTCTCCATTTCACGAAAAGCAGCAGCATACCCGCCGCCCGCCGACGCTGCAGGCGGCGACGCAACGCACTCACGCCGCCCCGCCGACGCAACTCGGGCCGATCCGCCTAACGTCTGAGTACCGTCGCCGACTGAAGTTTGGCGGGCATCTACGTGCCGCCCTGCTACCCTCGGCTCATGCAAGCTTACGAATGCTCGATGGCGATCGGCGGCAATTGTCGCAAGCCTGAATATCAGTGAGCGCCGGCTACGCACGCCAGACGCCGCGGCCTGCGTCATCCGCGCGCGGTCAAACAGGTTCGCCGTGCCGCGCGGCCGCTTCGCCGCTCTGTGATAGCCCGCACATTCGTGCGAATTGCCGGCTGCTAGACTCATTTTGACCACTCCGCCGGAGTCCCGCATGGCTGGTACTGCTCCTCGAGTCCCAGGGTTCGATCCGCTTCGCCGTGCGGGCGTGCGCGTCGAATATTCCGTTGCACATTCGCTGTACGCCGAGTCCGCGTGCGCGCCCCGTCACCCGATTGCCGTGATGCCACCATGTCCGCTCTCATGCCCGCCTTTATGCCATCCGTCAGCGAAGTGAGTCTGAGCGGCCTGCTTCCGCACCTCGTGCGGGATGAATCGGGCTGGACCGCAACGTGGCGCGCTCTCACGCTGCACAGCGTGTTTCAGCCGGTGCTCTCGGTCACGCATCAATGCGTGGTCGGCTATGAGGCACTGCTGCGCGCGTTCGATCCTGTCGGCTTGCCGGTGTCGCCCGAAGTTCTGTTCTCAGGCACCCGTTCGGCGGCCGACGCGCGCGAGATCGACCGCATCGCGCGTTGCCTGCATGTCGCGAATTTCATGGAACAGGGCGTCAGTACAGGATGGCTGTTTTTAAATACGCGGCCGCAGGTGTTCGAAACCGGCTGGCCGCAGCGCACGTTCATCGACGAGCTTTCCGCACACTTCGGCTTGCCGCAGGAACGTATCGTGATCGAGGTGCTCGAGCAGCCCGCCGACGACGAGTCCGCCGTCGCCAGCATGCTCGCCGCCTCGCATCCGCGCGATTTCCTGATCGCGATCGACGACTTCGGCACCGGCTTTTCGAACTTCGATCGCGTCTGGCGCTTCCGGCCGGACATCGTCAAGCTCGACCGTTCGCTCGTCGCGCGCGCCGGCAAACGCGAAGGCGACGACTCGATGATCGGCCACCTGATCGCGATGCTGCATCAGTCCGGCACGCTGGTGCTCGCGGAAGGCGTCGAAACGGACGAGGAACTGATGATCCTGATGCAGGCCGACGTCGATTTCGTGCAGGGCTTCTGGCTCGGCCAGCCGAACGGTTCTGTCGAGGCCGCGATTGCGGGCGTGCCGGCACAGATCGAGTCGATGTGGGGCAAGTTCGCGGACTACGAGCGCGCGCACGCGCGTCACAGACAGCTCGGCTTCGAAGGCTTCGCCGAAGCGGTGCTGGCGGCCGCCGAGGCTTACAAGACCACCGGCGATCTGGACCAGGCGGCGCAAAACGTGTGGCATCTGAGCGAAGCACGCCGCGTATTCATCACCGACGAGCAGGGTCAACAGACTCAGGAATCAGTGACGGCGGCCTCGGTGTCGCCGCCTCCGCAGCGGCTTGCGCCGCTCGCGAGCAGCGGTCGCAGCAACTGGTCGCGGCGCGCGTATCTGAAGCATGCACTGGCCGCGCGCGGACGCGTCGCGATGATGGGTCCGCACTACTCGCTCGCGGATGGCGAAGACTGCTACACCGCAGCGCTCGCCTTCGAGCGTGACGGCAACACGCATGTGCTGTGCGTCGACTTCGTGCCGACGGTGCCGAAGGTGCCGAGCGGGCTTGCAACAGGATCGGGCCCGGGCGGACGACATCGCTAGTCGTCCACGCGGCTGCGGCCGGATTTGATCTCGCTGCGCTTCAACTTGCTTTCGAGACGCCGCACGTTCGATGCGCGCGTCGGTCGCGTTGCAACGCGAGGCTTGCGCGTCACGCTCACGCTTTCCACCAGTTCATCTAGCCGCGCGAGCGCCGCCGCGCGGTTCAGTTCCTGAGTCCGGTGCTCCTGGGCCTTGATGACCACCACGCCCTCACGCGTGATCCGGCGATCGGACAACGCGAGCAGGCGCATCTTGAGCACTTCGGGCAACGACGAAGCCCGCACGTCGAAGCGCAACTGGATCGCGCTCGACACCTTGTTGACGTTCTGTCCGCCCGCTCCTTGCGCGCGCACTGCGGTCAGCTCAACTTCGTTCAACGGAATGGGATAGCGGGATGTCATGACGCGAGATCGAGGAAGAAATGCAAGTGTACATAGCCGCGCAAGCGTCGCGCTCTGGGCCCGTCCGGTCCGGCTCATAGCACGATCTGCGACATCGGCCGGAGCGGCAAAAACGGTGCAGCGTGAACGGACGGGCGCACGGTTCGCGCCCGGTTGGCCGCTGAAGCGCTGGCTCGCGCGATCGCGATTCAGCGGCTAACGTCCGCGCGATGCCTCCGTGATTCTCGTGGCGAGACCGGAGTCCCGCTCGGTCGGCGTCGCAATGGCCTGCGCCAGCACCGCGCGCGCGCCGATCACTTCCACGCGCTCACGCGCGCGGGTGATCGCCGTATAAACCAGCTCGCGCGACAACACCCTGCTGAATGTGGACGGCAGCATCAACACCGCATGCTCGAACTCCGAGCCTTGGGACTTGTGAACCGTCAACGCGAACGCAGTGTCGTGCGGCGGCAGCGCGGCCGGCGACACGGCGCGCAGACCGCCGTCGCCGGTCCGGAAATAGACTCGTAGCGCGCCGCCCGCGCCAGGCAACGCAATGCCGATGTCGCCATTGAAGAGCCCCAGCGCATAGTCGTTGCGCGTGACCATTACCGGCCGCCCGGCGAACCACTGGGCACCGACCGCGAGCGTGACGCCCGCCGAACGCCGCACCTGCGCGGCCATTAGCGCATTCACCTGATCGACGCCGCGCGGGCCCGAGCGGGTTGCACACAAAACCCGGAAGCGATTCAACGCGTCGAATAGCGGCAACGGGTCCGGGTTCCCCGCGGCGAGCACGGCGGCCAGCGCATTCGCGTACGGAGCGAAGCCGGCCGACAGGCGTTCGACGGTGCGTTCGGCCAGCGCAACCTGCGCGTCTTCGTGAAGCGAAGCGGCATGTTGCGTGGCGTCGGCAAGCAGAACGTCGAGTGCTGCGCTTGCCGCGCCATTGCGAATCGCAAGCGACAAACGGCCAATCGGCGATTCGAGCCCGAACCGGTAATTGCGCTCCAGCCAGACGACGCAATCCGCGAGCGGGTTTTGCGACGGCTGAGCCGGCATCGCGGATTGTGCAATGCCGCCCGATGCATCGGCGAGGTACATATCTGCATTGCGCGGTTCGCCGAGGTTGCCGACCGTGCCGGGCTCGGCGAAGAGGTCGTCGGGTGGCTCATCGAAAAGATCGGATGCACGATCTGCCGAATGATCGGTTTGCAGAAGGCGATCCGGCTGTTCGTCGAGGTCTTCCGCGACTCCTGGCAGCGCTTGCGTCAGTCGCATTTCGCCGATGCCCAGCGCACCGGCAATTCGCTTTACGCCCTGCGCGCTGAATGCGGGCCGTGCGCTCAATTCGGCGAACACGGCGCCGGCTTCGACAGCCGCGAGCTGATCTTTATCGCCGAGCATCACGAGCCGCGTGTGCGGCGCGATCGCGTCCAGCAGATGCGCGGCCATCGCGACGTCGATCATTGACGCTTCGTCGATCACCACGACGTCGTAAGGCAGAGGATTGTCGCGATGATGCCGGAAGCGCCCGCCCGGTCCCGAGCCGAGCAGACGATGCAATGTGTACGAAGTTTGCGGCAAACGCGCGGCGAGTTCCGGCGGCAAATCTCCGGCACGCGCAAGCAGGGCTTCCTGCATGCGCTGCGCCGCCTTGCCGGTGGGCGCCGCCAAGGCGATCCGCAGATCGGCGTGCGCGTCGAGCAAGCACGCGAGCACGCCGACGACCGTCGTGGTCTTGCCCGTGCCCGGACCGCCGCTGACGATGGTGAGCCGCCCCGACAATGCCATGACTGCGGCCACACGCTGCCAGTCGACTTCTTCGTCCTTGGGAGGGCCGAAGTAGCGTAGAAGGCGTTGGTCAAGTGTTTGGGTGGCGTTGGCGTTGGCGTTGGCGTTTGAGTCCACTTTGGCGTTGGTGCTTGCCTTCACGTTGGCGCCGGTGTCCGCGTTCACCCCGCTATCGCCGGCAGTGCCCGCTTCTACGCCGGCTCGTCCGCCATCGCCTGCGCGCACCACTTCTGCGCCGTGCTCAGCCACCCGCAAAACCGCATCAGCAGCGCCGCGTGCACCCTCGAACGCGCTCTCACCCACACCCGCATGCGCGACCAGCGCGCGCGCGAGACGCCGCTCGTAGTCGTAGTAACGCGCGAGGTACAACCGCCCTTGTGCGTCGATCACCAGCGGCCGTAGCGCGGCGGCCGCTTGGAACCCATCGCTCGCCATGCCGCTCGCGAACAAGGCCGCGCGCACCTCGGCGGTGGACGCCTCGAACCGGCGCGCGAGCGCCGCAAGCGGCACACACACGTGCCCCTCCGCGGTCGCGCGGCTCGCCGCAAAAGCAGCGCGCGCCGCCCACTTGACCGCTTCCGCCGATGCCCCGCCGCGCCGCGCCAATGCGCCGATGCGCCGCGCGAAGCCTTCGGCTAGCGCAATGCTGAAATCCGCCGGCGCCGGCAGATTGACGCCGAGATCGTCGAGTTGCAGAGGCGCCGACACCGTTTGATCGAACGTGCTCATGCCGCGCCTCCGATCATCGCCGCGTCGAGCAGCGCGACAAGTTCGAATGCGGGGCGCCTGACATGCACGCCGGCTTGCGCCCCGGCGTCGCGCCAATGCGGACGAACGCCGCGCACGAACAGATACAGATAGCCGCCAATGTGCGTCTCGTACGCGTAATCGCGCACGCGAGTCTTCAGATAACGATGCAACGCCACCGTATAGAGCAACGCTTGCAGGTGGTACGCGTGGCTCGCCATCGCCGCTTCGACCGGCGCGGCTGCGTAATCCTGCGCGGTATCGCCCAGGTGGTTCGACTTCCAGTCGACGATCCAGAAGCGTCCGTCGTGTTCGACGATCATGTCGATGAATCCCTTCACGAAACCTCGCAGCACGCCCGGCTCAAGCGCGACGTCCGGATAGCCGTGCGCGACTAGCAACTCTCGCAGCGCAGCGAAATCGAGCGATGGCGCCGCGAACAGGAATTCGAGTTCATTCAGACGCCGCCGCGGATTCAGTTGCGCCAGCGTCATGCCAGGCACGAGCTCCGCGCTGACGACGTCCGCGATCAGCCTATGCATCATCGCCGGCAAACGCGGAGCAAGCTCGGGTGACGCCGGCGCGGGGCGCTCGCGCAACGCACCGCGGATCGCATCCGGCCACGTTTTCGAGTCGCTGAAATCCGCAAGCTCGAACATGCGATGCAGACATTCGCCCGCCGCCGCTCCGCGCGGGAACGCAAGAATGTCGTCGGCGGCAATGGGCGGTGACTGGGGCGCCGGCGCGGACACCGGCATCGGCGCCGCAACGAGCGCATCGGCGATTTCATCGTGATCGGGACGCACGTCCTCCACCGGCGGCTGCGCCTCTTCGGCCTTGCTGCCCGCGACAATCAGACCGCTGAAACTCGCCATGCGCCACTGATCGCGCAAGGGCCGGCGATTGGTGCGCGCGCGTTTGTCCACGCCGCTTTCCTGCGTGCTCTCGAGCGGCTTGCGGCGCTCGACCTTCGGCAACGCCTGCAATGCGATCGGACCACCCGCCAACGCTTGCCATCGCGCGGATAGTGCAGCCTCGTCGGGCGGATCGGCGAGCCAGTCGTCGAAGTTGTAGCCACTGCCGGCCACCAGCCAGTTCAACACGCTGCGTCGCGACTCTTTCGTGGACCGCGACGACAGATACGTGCCCGCGACCAGATAACAGCGGTATACCGCGCGCGTCAGCGCAACATAGACGAGCCGCGCCCGTTCGGCCGCCTGCTCGCGCGCCGCGTGACGGGCCGCGCGTTCGGCCTCTTCGTCGTCGCAGCCGTAGTGGAGCACCGCGTCGCCGGTCGGATCGTGATACTCGCGCGCGTCCGGCAGGCCCGATGACGGCGGCTCGCGCAAGCCGCCGTCGTTCAGAAACGGACAGAACACGACAGCATATTCGAGCCCCTTCGACTTATGCACCGTGACGATCTGCACAAGGTTGCGGTCCGACTCCAGCCGCAGTTGCGCCTCCTCGCCTCCACCCTGGGTGCGCTGCGCGGCGAGCCAGCGCAACGTCGGCGCAATGCCCGGCTGCGTAGCCGCGCGCGCCTGCGTGAGCTCCGCAAGATGATTGACGTTGGTAAGACGCCGCTCGCCGTCCGGCGCGGCGACGAGCCGTTGCGCGACCCGCAGCTCGCGCATCAGCGTTCGCCACATGACGGCAAAGCCGCGCTCATGCCAGAGCGTGCGGTAGCGCGAAAACCGCTCGACCCAGCCCATTGCGTCTGCCGCGTGCGCGGGATCGTCCGCGACGGCGGGTGCGTCGGCAACCTGTTCGAGACGCCACAGCGCCGCGGCGTCGAGACCGAGCCAGTCGGTTGCGAGCGCCGCGCGCAAACGGCGCAGGTCGCCAGGCGTATCGACAGCCGCAAGTACGCGCTCGATCTGTTCGGCGTCGAGCGTTGCGAACACCGAAGCCTGCGCGAGCTCCACACTGCCGACGCCCCACACCGCCAGCACGCGTTTGATGAGGCTGCCCTGCTTGTGCGTTTGCACGAGCACCGCGATGTTGCCCGGTGCGAGCGGCGCGTCGCCGATCGTCACAGTGCCCTCGCGCGCACCGCGCAGGAGTCGCACGATCTCAGCCGCGCACGCCTCACTCGCTTCGCGCTGGGCCTCGCGTTTGGTCAACGCGTTCTCGCCCTGCGGCAGCGTCCAGATGCGGAAGTCGCCAGCGTCAGCATCCGGGTCTACGAAAGGCGGCCTGCGCCGCTCGCCGGCACGCACCGGCTGATAGTCGAGCCCATCGAGCACGAATGCCTGCGGGTTCGCCTCGAAGACCCGATTGCACGCTTCGACGATCGGCGCCGTGGAGCGCTGGTTGACGGCCAGCGTATAGCGCGCCGAAGCCGACGCGCGCGCCGCCAGATACGTGTGCAGATCCGCCGCGCGAAAACTGTAGATGGCCTGCTTCGGATCGCCGACCAGAAAGAGCGGACCCGTCGGCGCAAAAATGCGGTTGAAGATTGCGAACTGCAGCGGATCGGTATCCTGGAACTCGTCGATCAACGCAGCCGGATAGCGTGCGCGCAATGCATCCGCAAGCCAGGGATGCGCGGCAAGCGCCCGATACAGATTCGACAGCAGATCGTCGAACGAAACGACACGGCGCGTGCGCTTGCGCGCCACCAGTTCCGCGGGCGCGTAGTCGAGCCACGTCTGTATCAACGCGAGCCAGCGCGCGCGTTGCGCCGCTTCCGAAGCAACGACGGCCGCCGCCAGCGCTTCCGCGTGTTCGAAGAACGCATGCTCGGGCGGTTCGAATTTGACCTTGGTGGCCTTTTTCAACGCGGAAGCCGTCAATTTCAGCGCGGCCCGCGGCGGCGGTGCATGGCAATCGCCCTGAGCGAAATACTCGGTCCATGCGGCAATCGCTGCGCTGACATGATCAGGCTTGTGCGTGGTCTTGCTCAAACGGTCTTGCGCCTGTTCGAGAAGCCGCATGATCGCATCGCGCTCCGCATGCCACAGTTCGCACGCAGCGTCGAAACCGGCTTGGGGATCGGCGCTTGCCTCGCCCTCGGTCCTGCCCCAGCGCAGTTGCGCCAACGGTTTTTTGAGGCGCCGCGCGAGTTGTTCGTCGAGCGACGCAGGGCCTGCCCGCTTAGCCACAAGCCAGGCGGCGAATGCAGGATGCGCATGCGCGACGGGCTCGACCTGCTCGCGCCAGAAATCGGCGGCCATTTCGAAGCGCAAAGCGGCGTCGTCAGCTTCCATCTCGAAGGCGAACGGCATGGCGGCCGCAAACGGCGCCTCCTGCAACGCACGCTGGCAAAACGCGTGGATGGTGTGGATCGCCGCCTGGTCGAATGTGCGAAGCGCGCGGCGCACCACCTTCAATGCCGCGTCACGGTCGATGCCACGCTCAGGCGCGAGCGTCGTTTCGAAAAGACGGCGAATGAACGGGTCGCCGCCGTCATCGTCCATTTCGACCGCGCGATGCAATTCGGCGAGCCGCCCGCGAATGCGCTCGTGCAATTCTGCGGTCGCGGCCTTCGTAAAGGTCACGACGAGAATCTGATCAGCGTTGAGATTCTTTTCGAGCAGCAACCTCACGTAGAGCGCGCAGATGTTCCAGGTCTTGCCGGTGCCCGCCGACGCCTCGATCTGATTGACGCCGTCGAGCGAACACGCGAATACATCGAGCTCTTCAGCGACGAGCGCATGAGGATGCAGCGCGCCGCTCATGACACGCTCCGCAGATGCTGCAGCAACGGCTTGAAAACGATCGACGCGAGACTGCCAAACGGTTCGTCGAGCGTGAGCGACGTACCTCGCAGCGCGATGCGCAATGCCGGGTCGTCGGACTCGCCGCGCACGCGGTCGTTGATCCATACTCCCTGCGCCGCCGAATCGCTTTCGCTTACTTTCGCCCATGCGCTCTTCGGGAAAAAACGCAGCGGCAGTCTGCGCCCTGATCTGAACAGCGCCGCGAGCGGCGCGAGTTCGTCGAGTGGCGCAGCAACGGGCGCGAGCTCGAAGCTCTCACCGCTGCCATGCCAGACAGTGCGGCGCGGACCGTCAGGACGAGCCGCACAGTACACGAGATGCGCGAGCCATGCAGACAGATAGTCGCGCGCGGTGGGTTTGGCGTAGCGAAAGATCACTTGTCCGGTTTCAGTCAGCAGATTCAACGTGCCGAGCAGTTGCAGCGGCGTTAGAGCGGCTTCGCGAAGCTGCGCGTCATGAGCGCCGAACAGCTCGCCCGCAACGTCCGCGTGATCCGGCCAGCGCGGCGCGACGTCGAGCACGAACGGCAAACGTTCGACACCCGCCGCGACCTCACGGCGCACACTGTCGGCGAGCTGGCGCAACGCGCCGAGTTCCCGCGCGCGCCACACCGCGCCGGTCGCGCCGCCGGGCAACTCGGGACTCGCCTCCGCAACGCGCCGTACGCGCTCGAACATGAGATCGTCGTCTTCGATGTCGGCATCGAGCAGCACGGGCAACAGACGCCCGGCCAATGCATCGCGTCCTGTGTAATCGAGTTCGAAAGGCTCGGTGTCGAGCAATTCGCCTTGCGCGTCCGACAAGACAATGCCGAGGCGATCGCGCAGCAGTGCGCGCGCCGGGTGACGCCAGAAGCGCACGAATTCGTCGAACGCGACGGGCACGGCATCTTCCGGCGGCAACGGTTGATCGAAGAACGGCATGGCGGTCCGCTGTTGCGGCGCCGCCAGCAAGGTGGCGAGTTCCGCGCGATCGGCGTCGTAGGTAAAAAGCTCGGACTGCGCGGCAAAGTACTCCGACGCGAACGCCTGGAGCGGATGTTCGACAATGAACGCGCGGCGCGCATGCTCGACTTGCGCGGGACTCGCGCCCTCGCCCGCCGACACCTGTGCCAGATAGTCGAGCAGTTCGTCGACGAGCGCGGCCGGCGGCAACGGCGCATTGTCGCGAATGCTGCGGCCGGTATAAGCGATAAACAGGCGGCTGCGCGCGGCGAGCAGCAGATCGAGAAAGAGATTGCGCTCGTCGTCGCGGCGCTGCCGGTCGCCGGCTTTGCCGAACGCGGCCATCAGATCGAATTCGTCGGCGCGGGCGAGGCTCGGCAATACGCCGTCGTCCATGCCGAGCAGACAGACAACGCGGTATGGCAAACCGCGCAAGCTGGTGAGCGACGAAAACGTCACGCTGCCCCAGGGCACGCCGCCGCGCGCGGGATCATCGAGCGCTTCAGTGAGCGCGCCACGCACGACCGCCGCGGGCATCGTGACCTCCTGCGCGCCGGCCTGCATCGCGTCGCCCATCGTGTCGATCGCGTCGCGCACGGCGGCGAGCGACTCCGCGAATTCCACGCCGCCGTCGAAACACTGCGCGAGCGTTTCGAGCAGCAATTGCGTCCATTCGGCCGGTGTCTGTTCGCTCGCGCAACGCGCCGCGAAGCTATCGATATCGTCGACGAAACGCGACAGGCGGCCGAGCAACTCCGCGTCGGAACCGTCGGCGCCCTCGACAGGTAACCAGGCATCGACCGGCTCGCCGCCGTCCGGCATTGCATAGCCGAGGTACAAACGGGTCAGCGCATCGGCGAAGGTATGACGCGCAACTGGCACGTGTTCGCCGCTCGGCTCGGCAGGCGACAGCCCACGGCGCGCGCCGGCCGCCGCTAGCCATTCCTGCGCGGCTTCCAGCGAGTTCGCGTCGATCCCGTAGCGCACGGCAACCGCGTCGACGCGCAGCCATTCGATCAGGTCCGGCGCGCCGACGCTGCGTTCGGGCAAAGCCAGCCAGTCGAGCACGAGGCGCGCGACGGGATTGGCCTGCGAAGGCGGCAAGCCGGTAATCCGGTACGGAATGCGGCGCGTATCACCAACGGGTGTCGTGCCGAACACCGCGTCGATCAATGGACCGGCGGCGGCCAGATCGGATACGGCGACAAGCACATCCGACGGTTGCAGATCGTCGAATTCGTCGAACCAGCCGAGCAGACAGTCATGCAGCACTTCGAGCTGCCGCGAGAGGCTGTGACACACGTGAACTTCAATGCCGTGCTCGTACGGTGGCTCGTCGGCTTCCGTCTCCGAACGCAGATCGAGAATGCCGTTCTGCACGGCGGCGAGCCAGCTCGGTTCCGGATTCTCCGAGAAGTCTCCCGTCTCGCCGGAAGCCGCGCTTTCGGTGAGCTCATGCAGCATATGCAACTGCGCCTGGGTTTGACGCCCCCACTCCGCAAGCAGCGGATGACCGACTTCCTGATAGTCGAGCTGACCTGCCGCGTCGAGCGCCTGAACGCGGCCTTCGCTCACCACGTCGAACCAGAATTCGCGGCACGGGTTCATGACGTACAGACGCACGTCGACCCAACGCGACAGCGCGCGCAGCAATGCGACGTGCAGCGGCGGCATGGTGGGCAGCGCGAATACGCTCACCGCTTCGGGCCAATTCGCTTTGGCGATGGCGTCGAGATCGAGTGTGCCGATCTCATCGAGAAAGCGGTACGCGGGCGGTAATGCGGCGGCGGGCGTTTGCGCGTCGCCGGCGAGTTCGGTCAGCACCGCGCGCCACAGCGCCGCTTGCCAGCGTTCGTCCTCTCGCGCCGCGTCACTCGCGCCGACGAGGCGCGGGACCGTGCCGTCCGCCGCGCCGCTAGCGAAAATCGAACCGCCCTTTTGCCATTGCAGCAGCCATTCCGGACGATAGGTCAGATAGTGATCGAGCACGGTCGCCACGCGCCGCGCCAGTTCATAGCGCATCGATGCATCGGCTGCGTCGAGATAGGTACGCAAGCGCGGCGAAGCATTCCACGGCAGCGCCTCGTCCGCATCGCCCAACAACCGATAGCAGCGCCACACGAGCCGGTCCGGCGCGAACGGCGAATGCCGCGGCACCTCGATGACACCGCCGATTTGCGCCCACAGCCACTGTGCGAGATAACCGAAGCTGACGTTCGCGCAGATGCCCTGGCGCGCGGCGATATCGAGCTCGAGCCGGCGCCGCACAGCGGCGCTCGGTACGATCACGGGCTGCGCGGTCCACGCATCGGACGGCGCTTGCGCAAGGTCGTCGAGCAGCGCGCCGACAAGCGTTTCATAGCGGTTCGAGTAGAAGAGCTGGAGCATGGATCCGGGACGAGGCGACGTGGCTTTGCCGCATTTGCGACAAACGCGCAAAACGCGGCAGACATTGAAGCGACAGCATAACAAAGCCGCTCGCCGCATAGAACCTGGCCGAATGGACGAGGTCAGATCAGACACAAAATCAGTTAGACTCGTCGGCAGTTTTGGGGCTGTCTCCGGGCTTGTACCTTCAACCGCTTTTTGTCAGTGAATGGAATCAGGCAGTCGATGCGCTATTCGGTTGAAATAAAAAAATTCCTCTACAGCCAGTACTTTTATGGCGGCCTGCGTATCGCGGTCGGTGTGTCTTTGCCAGCGATGCTGTGCCTGATCGTGTTTCACAACCGCGAGCTCGGCTTCACGATTGCAACCGGCGCGCTCGGTGCGTGCGTCGTCGATATGCCCGGTCCGCTGAAGTACAAGCACAACGAAATGCTGGCGTGCTCGGTAATCGGTTTTCTGTCCGCGCTCGCCACCGGTCTTGCCACCGTAAACCCGGTGGCGCTGTGGTGCACCGTGGTGCCACTCACGTTCGTGCTTTCGTTGATCGTGGTGTATGGCAACCGCTGGCCGCAGATCAGCTTCGCTACGCTGTTCATGATGATCATGACGCTGGAGGAGCATTTCACGCCGATGCAGGCGCTCGTCAACGCGTCGTGGATTCTTCTGGGCGGTCTCTGGTACACGTACTGGTCGACCGCCGTGAGCCGCTGGATGATGCATCGCATCGAGCAGCAGGCGCTGGCAGAAAGCGTCTTTGCCTGCGCCGATTATCTGCTCGCGCGCGCCGCTTTCTACGATCTCGATAACGACCTGGACGAGTGTTATCGCGATCTGGTCGACAAGCAGATTGCCGCGGTGGAACGGCAGGACGCCGCGCGCGACATCGTGCTGCGCAATCTGCCGAAACTCAAAAGCGGCAAGCTCGAGCCGCGCCGCGCGATGCTGTTCAATCTGTTCATCAACACGGTCGATCTGCACGAGCTATTTGTCGGCGCGCATACGGACTATCCGCTCGTGCGCAATACCTTCGGCGGCACGGACCTGCTGGTGTTCTACCGCGACCTGATCCGCAAGGCCGCCGCGGATCTCGAGGAGATCGGACTCGCTGTGTTGCAAAACCATGCGCCCCGCACGCGCGTGAACTTGAAGGCCGAGTTGCGCGCAATCGAGTTCGAGATCGAGCTGATGCGCAAGCAGGAATTGCCAGCGAAGAATCCCGAGGCCTATTCGGCGGTGTCGTCCACGTTCCGCCGCATCTGGAGCGCCACGCGTCTGATCGACAAGATGCGCAAGAGCCTGTCGAGCGATCCGGGCACGACGGAAACCGAGCTGCGTCTCGACCAGGCGCTGAACCGTTTTGTGTCGAGCCGCCGCGTGCCGTTCGGCCAGATTTTCTCGAACCTGACGATGGCCTCGCCGAGCTTTCGTCATGCACTGCGCGTGACGATCGCGGTGGCGGTCGGCTTCTGGCTCGGTCGCCTGCTGCCGCTCACCAACGCATACTGGATCGTGATGACCACCGTCATCATTTTGAAGCCGGGCTACTCGCTGACCAAACAGCGCAACGGGCAGCGGATCGTCGGAACGTTGATCGGCTGTACGGCGAGCATCGCGTTGATGATTTTCGTGAAGGAGCCGCACATTCTGCTGGTGGTCATGTTCGCGTCGATGGTGATGAGCTACAGCCTGCTGCTGTTCAATTACACCGCGAGCGTGGTGTTCACTTCATCGTATGTGCTGCTGATGTTTCACCTGCTCGCGCCGGGCAGCATGCGCATCATCGGCGAACGCGCGATCGACACGGTGGTCGGCTGCGCGATCGCGATTGCCGCGAGCCACCTGTTCCCGTACTGGGAATATCGTCTGATGGGCAAGCTCGTCAACAATATGATCGGCGCCACCCGTCAGTTTCTTGAAGCAAGCTGGTGGTGGAGCGGCAAACCGGCCGCCGCCGCGGTCGCCACGGTGACGGAAGCCGGCGCGCGGGCGCCGGTCGCGGCAATGGCGGATCCGGCCATCGACTTAGGCAAGCCGGCGCGGGCAGTTGCAGCCCGCGTAGTCGGAGACGCCGGTCAAAACAGTTCGCAAACCGGCGATCCGGCAAATACCAGCGCTCAAACAAAGACCGGTGCGGGACGAAACGCGCTGGCTGGCTTGGGCGTTTCAACGCTCGGCAATACGACGGCGAAGCCCGTCGCCGGCGCATCGCCCGCCGCCGCGGCTGCGGCGACCGCACTCGATCGCGATTACCGTTACCGGCTCGCGCGCAAGAACGTCCACGTCGCGTTCGCCAATCTCGGACAGGCGTTTCAGCGAATGATGCTCGAACCGAAATCGGCGCAGAAGTTCGTGCCCGAACTCAACGGGCTGCTGGTGCGCAGCCATGTGCTCGCTTCGCAGATCACAGCGGCCGCGCCGTTACTGCGCACGTCCGCGCAACAGGCCGACGGCGTGTCGCTACGACCGCTGCAACCGCTGCAACGCGCGTTGAGCCTCGTGCGCGACAATCTCACTGAGGCCGAAGCAGGCAGTACGCCGCCGGGCGATCAAGCCGAACAGATAAAGCAACTCACGCGCGACCTGGACAACATGGTGGTCGAGGCGGAGAAGTCGCAGGACTATTCGGCGGATGCAGTGCACGACATGAAGCTGCTCGCGCATCAATGCAAGCAGATGCTGGCGGCGTCGGCGCTGATTCGCAAGGATGCGAGCGTGATTCGCCTGCCTGATGAGTGACGAGTGACGCGATCGGAACGGGTCCGACATAAGCCCGGCAGGGCCAGAGACGTCCGACGCTCGTCCGACATATCGTCGGACGCTCGTTCGACACACGCACTGCGGAGGCTCCCCTGCCCCGCGCGACACACCCCTTGATAGGCCTACCGGCGCTCATGCACGATGAGCGCGCGGCAACCTCACTGTGCCGTGCCGCTCGCGGGCTTAACAGCGGTAGCCGCCGCGCTCGTCGCAGTCGCCGCCGCCGCCGCGCCCGATGAAATGGACGCCGCCGGCGCGTTGTCGCTCTCGAACTCGCGCTTTTCCTTGATCGCGTTGTAGAACAGCGTGGCGATGACCAGCAGTACCGCGACCACGATGAATACGGCGATGCCCAAGGTCGGATTTTTCCTGCGCGGCGGTTTGTTCATGAGACGGCTCGGACCGCGAGGCAAATCGCGGAAGATAGCGGAGAAGGCGGCATTCTACGCCGAGGCACCTTGCACTCGCCTTGCAGCCGGCAGGGCTGAACGGCATGGCGAAGCGCTACGGTCTGTCTGCGGCGAACCGCGCGCCTCGCTCTAGCGCCGCCCTACACGACGGCGGCAGGCCGCACCGGCAGCGCCGTCGAATATTTGATCTGCTCCATCGCGAAGCTCGAACTCACGTCATACAGCGGAACGGCGGCGATCAAGAGTTTGTAGACGCGGTCGTAGTCGTCGATGTCGGAAACCACCACGCGCAGCAGATAGTCCGTCTCGCCGCTCATCCGGTAGACCTCGACGACTTCCGGAATGTCCTGCACCGCCTGCGTGAAGCTTTGCGCCCACGCCTGGGTATGCTGATTCGTGCGCACAGCGACGAAGACCGTTGTGCCCACACCAAGTTTGCGTGCATCGCACAGCGCCACTTGCGCGCGGATGACGCCGGTCTCCTTCAGACGCTGGAGCCGCTTCCAGCACGGCGTTTGCGACAGGTTCACCCGCTGTGCCAGTTCGGCAATCGGCATGGTCGCGTCTTCTTGCAACAACTCCAGCAACTTCCGGTCGATGATATCCATTCCCATCGTCTCGCCCCTTTAGGAAATTATTCTACTTTTCAAATTGCAGGGGGAATTATATGGAAACTCTTTCTCCGGACAAAACGGTATAAACGTGTGAACTCAAAAACATCGGCAGCGATTGCCATTCAACCGCCTTGAACCACGATCACTCTTCCCCCGCTCGCCTCCTCGATGCATTTGCGCAAGCTCGCCGTCAGCGCGACGCCGTGTCGCACGCCGTTGATCACGAGCCTCTCGTACGACTGTGTAACGCGCTCGACGCGATGTTCGAAGCCTGCGCGCATGTCAGCGAACCGTCGCATTGCACCTTCTTCGCGCGCAGCATGCGCATTGCTCTCGCGCAAGCTGTTGCGGATCCCACGCTGCTAAAGCCCGGGCAACGCGAAGCATCGCTGGAGAACTACCGGCGGCATCTGCTTGCCGCCGATCCGCAGGGTCGCTATGCGATTGCCGCGCTCGTCTGGCTGCCGCATCAGGCGAGCCCCGTGCATGCGCATCAAACCTGGTGCGGATACGCGGTGATCGACGGCGCGTTGAGCGAAACGGTTTTCGAATGGGACGACACGCAGGACTGCGCAATGGCAACGCGCTCGCAGGCGCGCACCCGCGGCGCGGTGTCGTTCGTGCGGGGCGGCCGCGGCAGCATTCATCGGCTGGGCAATAGCAGCGATGCGCCTGCTGTGTCGTTGCATGTTTACGGTGTTCCGGGCGCGCACATCGGCACCCACGTCAACGATGTGGTGCGCGCCGCGCCCGCGCTTGTCTGACCGCAGGCGCGCGTCAATGCCCGAGCGTTTGCGCGCTCATCGTATCGAGTTTCCTGCTTATCAACCGTAGCTGGACGCAGCCGTTCATTCGTAGGCGATGCGCATTGCGCTACGAGCCCGTTCCGCTAGCGGCGGCATCTTCCGGCCTCGCTCGACAATCAAGCCTTGCCCTCGCCCGCCGTGGGAATTTGCGGCGGAATCGGCGCCGTCTGTCCGGTCGGCGGCGGAGCCGGCCGCGGTTCATGCGACACATCGCGCGCCACCACGACAGCCGGATGCGCGCCGCGCATTGCCGGCGCCTTCTCCACATGCCCGCCTGCATGCTCGTGCTCGCCCGCATGCTTGGGCTCGTGCCCAGCAGCCTCGCGCATGTCATCGTCGTGCAAAGGCTGGCCCTCGCTATCTTTCGACGACGCGTGCAAGCGCATCTGCGGCACCGGAATTTCAATGCCCGCCTCGTCCATCTTGCGCTTCAGCCGCAGATTGAACGCCCGCGCCACGCTCCATTGCTGCAGCGGCCGCGTCTTGATCTGCCCTTTGACGACCATCCAGTTCGGATCGAAACGGTCGAGGCCCCACACCTCGATTGGCCCGAGCATTTCGCGCCGGTAACGGAAATCGGCCATCAGATCGGCGCCGACTTCGCGAATCAGTTGAGTGATTTCGTCGACGTCGGTCGAGAACGACATTCGCACTTCGAACACGGCATAAGCAAAGTCGCGCGACAGGTTCTTGACGATCTTGATCTGCGAAAACGGAATCGCGTGAATCGCGCCCTGGCCGTCGCGCAGGCGCACGGTGCGGATCGACAGATGCTCGACGGTGCCTGCATGGCCGCCGTCCACATCGATCCAGTCGCCCACCGAAATCGTGTCTTCGATGATGATGAAAAGCCCCGTGATCAGGTCGGTCACGAGCGACTGCGCGCCGAAACCGATTGCAAGGCCGATCACGCCGGCGCCCGCGAGCAGCGGCGTCACGTTGATGCCAAGATTCGCCGCGGTGACGATGCCCGCGATCGTCATGATGCTGACGAGCAGCACGTTGCGCACGAGCGGCAACATCGTGCGGGCCCGCATGCTCGGACTGCGCGACTTGTTGCGCGCGCTGCCCGGGTTGAGCGCCTCGGTAATCGCCGTGTCGACGAGAATCCACAGCAGCCACGCGATAAACACAGTGGCCACGATGGCCGTCACCGCATGGGCGATGCCGCGCGCGGCGACGTTTTCCTCGACGACCGCCGCGAGCGACACGCCCCACAAACGCGCCGCCAGCTCGAAGAAGAACAGCCAGATGAAAAGCGTCAGCAAGGTGCCGCAAAAACGCAGCAAGCGCGTCAAGTAAGGCGAGCGGCGACGCGCGCGCGGACTGCGCGGACGCGTCATGCGCAGCACGATGGCCGACAGGAAAAAGGCCAGCACGAGCAGCAGCGCCGTCACCACTGAGATTTGTAGCACGTTCTCGCTCGAACCGGATCCGCCGAGCGTGGCGACCACCGACGCCGTCGCGAGCACGAGAACCGGCACGTGCCAGAGCGCTGCAAGCACGTCGAACGCATCGGTCGCCGCCTTATGATCGTTACGTTGCTCGTAGGGCCGGTTACGGATCAGATGCGCGACCGGCCGGCGGAACGCGAGCGCGAAATAGCCGGTGAGCACGGCGGCCGTCATGTTGGCGGCGGTCGAAATCAGCGCGGCCAGATTCGAGCCGAGCTGATGCGCGACGTCGTAGTTGACCGCGGCGTCGCCGAGCGCGCCGCATATGCCAACCGCGAATAGCAGGCGCCGCGCGTGATCGATCAGCAGACGTACCGCGATTCGCCGGTGCCCCGAGCCGAACAGCGAAAACATGATCAGGCAGATCGCGGAAAACACCGCGCCCGCGACAATCGCGTACGCCACGACCATGCCGAGCGTGCGGCCGAGCGCATCGGGCATCGCGCGCACGAACAGCAGCGCGGCGACGAACGCGATGATCCACGGCCCGACGCGCCTCAACGCGAAGATCAGCAGCTCGCGTGTGGTCGGATTTGGATTGAGGCCGATCACGATGCCAAGCCGCCGGTAGAGCCTGTGCTGGAGATAGATCAGCGCGGCGGCGCATGCGCCCCAGCCGGCCAGCATCGCGAACATCGAAAAGAGAATGCGGCCGAGGCTTTCGTGCCCTTGGCCGGAAATGATCGTGTAGAGCTCGTTGCCGGCCGCGTTGAAGCGCCCGCCCCAGTAGCGCACAGGCGTGCGGCCTTCATGCACGTCGGATTCGAATGACGCGATGCCCGACGCGATTGCGCCGAGCAGACCGGGGCTCGGCTGCGCAGGTGCGGGCGCGAGTGGGCCGACGGTTCGGGAGACGTCGCGCAGTTTTTTCAGCTGGGCGACGAGCGCGCTGCGTTGCCGGTCGTTATCGAGCGTGGCGATCACGCTGTCGAGCGAACGCGCGATTTCCGCCTGGCTTGCGGGCGACGGCGCGGACGCCGCATCCGCAGCCGATGCGCCGGACGCGGCCGATGCGGGCGCCACAGTCGCACTGTTGATCAGGCTCTGCAACGCAGGTATGACGGGCGTGCTGGCGCCGGCGCCGGCGGCCTGCGCGGCAGCGGGCATGCACGCGGCGCAAACAATGAGCACGACGCAGATCGCCGCGCAACGGGCGCTGAACCGGCCTGCGCCGCGCGCACGCGCGCCGCTACGGAGCACACATCCGATATAAGCGAAAAATCGAAGAAATGCAGCGCGAATCGCAGAAAGCCCGCCGTTTGACGGCGCAGCCTCGGACTCACGCCGCGACGGGCATGACTGCATGGCAATCCGTGAGAAAACGGGAGACGCCAGTGTAGCCTCAGTTTGCCCGCCGGCAACCGGACATGCGTAACCGATTGTTAGGACGCTTGCATGAATTCATGCAAGCACGCGGCGCCGGACGGGCTAGGCTGCTGCGCGGTGGCCGCCCATCGCGTGGGACTCTCAAGACCTGCTGCGCGGTGGCCGCCCCGCCGCCGCGCCGCGCAACGAGCCCGCATCCACGCTCAATAAGCGACCGTCGCGATCTGGCGAATGAAACGGCCCTGCTCGAGTTCGTCGACGAAGGCGATTGCGTAATCTTCGGCGGAAATGCGGCTATTGCCTTGCGCGTCGGCAATCAGCGAGTTGGTGCCGGTGCGGAACGTACCGGTGCGCTCGCCCGGAGCGATGAGCGCGGCCGGCGAAAAGAACGTCCAGTCGAGGTCCGCGACGCCGCGATAGTAGCCCAGCACTTCGCGATGAGCCAACGCGACGGCCTTATAGGCGTCCGGAAAACCTTCGGTATCGACAAGTTGCTTGCCCGGAGCGATTTCAAGTGAACCCGCGCCGCCCACCACGACGAGCCGCTTCAAGCCCGCCGCCCGCACACCGTCGACGAGCGCGCGGGTCACCTTGTCGAGCACGCTGACGTCGTCTTGCGGCGGCGCATAGGCGCTCGCCACCACGTCGTGACCGCGCACCGCCGCGCCGACGCTCGCTGCGTCGAGCAGGTCCGCTTGCGCCGCATTCAGATTCGGCACGTCGGCCGGCACGCGCGCGGGGTTGCGCGCGAGCGCCGACACCTGATGCCCGCGACGGGCCGCTTCGGCCGCGATCCGCGAACCGATCATGCCGGTGGCGCCGAACAATGCGATCTTCAATTGTTTGCTCATTTCAATGCTCCTGTTATTACTTATATGTAACTTAGTTAGTTACATATACATTGGAAAAAAGAGGGCTCAGGCCCCATGCGTCATTACGAAAAAACTTATTGGCAGGTATGTCGTCAATCGACGCGCGCGCTTCCCGGTCAAAGCGTTCGCGTCATGCGTGCGGCCGCCGTTTGCGCTCCCTCGCCCGCTCGGCGCGCCGCAGGTCCGCTGTCGCATCGGCCAGCGTTCGTTGCGCGAGCGACGCCTCGAGAGCCTGCTGCGCCTCGTCGATGATTCCGCGCAGCACGACCTGGATATTGCGCCCCACCATGCACGCCGGATTCGGCTCCTCGCGATGAAGCGCGAACAACTGCGCGTCGTCGACCGCGCGGTACACGTCGAGGAGAGAAATCTGCTCGGGTGCGCGGGCGAGCAGCGCGCCGCCGCCCGCGCCGAGTTGCGAGGTGGTCAGGCCCGCCTCGGCGAGCATGGTCAACAGCCGCCGGATCAGCGCGGGATTCGTATTCACGCTGCCCGCAATCATCTCCGAAGAAAGCGGCGCGCCCTCCTGCAACGACAGCAGTGCGAGCACATGCACCGCAAATGCAAACCGGCTACTCGTGTTCACAACAACCCGCCTTGCGACGACAATGTGTAACCATAGTAATTACACTTACCGGCAATGTCAAACGTGCTGTCGATCCTGTCGCTCAACGTACTGTTAAACACGCAGCCAGATGCAATGTGAAGCGCAATGCCAAACGGCTCGACCGAGCGCATGCGATTCGACGGACTCATGCGCCTCTCACTTGTCCATCTGCTTTTGCGCGTCGCCGCCGTAGCCCGAACCGGATGACGATGCAGCCGCGCTCGTCGACGAAGCCGTGCTCTGCGCCGACCACTCCTGCAGCTTGCGCCCGGCGTTCTCGAGGCTCTGGCCGGTCAGCGACGCCGCCTTGCCGAGTTGCGCGTTGGCCGCGCTGGCGGCGTTTTGCAGATTGGCTTGCGCGCTCGAAGCGAGCGCATTCGGGTCGACGGTTACCGACGGCGCCGAGGCCGATTCGACATTCTGCTGGGCAGCGGATTTCGTCTCATCGACCTTCTGGCCTACATAGCTGGCCGCCTGATCGAGCTTTTGACCGGCGGCTTGCGCAGCGTCGTTGAGCTTGCCGGCCACCTGGCCCGCCGACGCATCGTTCTTCTGGCAGGCCGCGAGACCGCCGAATATGAAGAGGACCACGGCGGCACGGCGCAGCAGCGGAGAACGGATAGATGAAGTCATGTGTATTTTGAACCGCGCGAGGCGGCTTAGCTGACGAAAACGCGCCCATCATACGCCGTTGCCAAAGAGCGCCGCGCAACGAATTCATGCAGGACAAATCGACGCAACTGGTGGGCCTTGGCGCAGTCGCCGTTCTGTCAAACATTGTGCGGTAGACTGGCCGGGCGCAATCGCAGCAAGCGCTGTGTCCATTGATCGACGGGAGCATACGATGGCGGCAAAGAAGATTCTGTTTCTCACCGGCGATTTCGCCGAGGATTACGAAACGATGGTGCCGTTTCAGGCGCTGCAGGCAGTAGGACATGTGGTCGACGCCGTGTGCCCCGACAAGAAAGCGGGCGATCGGATCAAGACCGCGATTCACGACTTCGAGGGCGATCAGACGTACACGGAAAAGCCGGGGCATCTGTTCGCGCTGAATGCGTCGTTTGAAGATGTCGACCCGCGCCAGTACGATGCGCTTGCAATCGCCGGCGGGCGCGCGCCCGAGTATCTGCGGCTCAATCCGAAAGTGGTCGATATCGTGCGGCAGTTCGCTGAAGCCGGCAAGCCGATCGCCGCTCTCTGTCACGCCGCGCAATTGCTGGCCGCCGCCGATGTAATCCGCGGCAAGCGCATTTCCGCGTACCCGGCGTGCGCGCCCGAGGTCAAACTGGCCGGCGGCGAGTACGCCGACATTCCGGTCGACGCCGCGATCACCGACGCCAATTTCGTGACTGCACCTGCCTGGCCGGCTCATCCGGAGTGGCTGCGTCAGTTCCTCGTTCTGCTCGGCACGCGTATCGAGCTTTGAGCCAGTTCAAGCGCCGCGCGCGGCGATAGCGAGCCGGCGCGGCATTTGAGAGTCGTCCTATGGTTCGCACCGGTGGGCCTTCCTATAGTCACGGGCTGACTTTGGAGCGCTTTTCGATGGAACTGATCGACTGGATCGTCATTCTCGCCGTCACCTTGACGGCGATTGCTTTTTGCTGCGCACGCACGCCCGCCGGCTGGTCGCGCGAGAACCGCGCGCGGCGCCTCGCGGGCACGCGGATGCTGGCGCAGGCGGCCTGCTCCGTCTGGGCAGCATCGCTGATCGTAGCGCGCTGCGTGTTCGCGCTCGACGGTCTGTTAGGTCTGCGGCTCACGCTTCAGGAAGTGGTGTTCGTCGTCGCCATTCTGCTTGCGTGCGGCGGCTACTGGTCGATTCGCGGCCGGCGGCTGCTGAAGTCGCGCCGTCTGTTTGTTTCTTGCTAATCGGCTGCGGTGCTCAAACCGCGCCGCCAGCCGCCTTGATGTGCTACGGGCTTAAGCACCCAGTTCATGAGCGCGGCTTAAGGGCCTGACTTCGGGCCGTCTTGGGCCTGGCTTGAGGACCCGGCTTAGGGCCACACCTTAGAGCCCGGTTTGAAGGCTCGAGTCAAGAGCCGAATCGAGCGTCCGAATCAAGAGCCCAACCCCACCGCCCAACTCAAGGCCCCATCCGTGCATTCCCCTGCTCGCCTCGCATCGCCTGATCGTTCGCGGCCTGCGCCGCCGCGGCACGCGCTTCGCCAGCCGTCGATGCGGATCGTGCGCCGGCCTCGGGCAGCGACAGATAGAACGTCGTACCTTCGCCTTCCGTCGATTCCGCCCACACCCGTCCGCCGTGCCGCTCGACGACGCGCCGCACGAGCGCAAGGCCGATGCCCTCGCCCGCAGCCGCCGTGCCGTGCAGTCGCTGAAACGCATTGAATAGCCGCGGCAGCGCAATCGCCGGAATGCCCAAACCGTTGTCTCGCACGTAAAAGATCCGCAGCGTTTGCACGCCGGGCGGCGCCGGCGTCGTGCCGATCTCGATCCGGCCTTCGCGCGACGGGTCGAGATAATTCACCGCATTGCCGATCAGATTGGCAAACACCTGCTCGAGCGCGGTCGGGTCGCCCCACACCGCCGGCAGTTCGCCGACATGCACCTGCGCACGCCGGGCACGAATCGATCCCTGCATCGCGTCGATCACGCGCGGCACGATATCGTGCACCTCGACTTTCTGCTGCCTGTATTCGACGCGGCCGATACGTGAAAGCCGCAATAACGCGTCGATGATGTGCGACGCGCGCAGCACCGCCGTCTGCAGATAGTGCAGCGCTTCACCGATATCCTCGTCGACTACCCGCTCGATGCGTTGCCGCGTCTGCGTCGCGAGCGAGGAGTCGCTGACGGCCGCGCGCAGTTCCTCGCAGGCGCGGATCAGTTCTTTTGAAAAGCCTTGCAGATTGACGAGCGGCACGCGCAAATCATGCGACACGCTATAAATGAACATCTCGTTTTCCTGCGTCTGCTGACGCAAGCTCTCGTTGATGCGCGAGAGTTCGTCCGCACGGCGCGCGAGGTCGGCGTGAAAGCGCGCCTGGATGCGCTCCGCTTCGAGCAGACGCCGGCTGGTCTCATGCAAGGTCAGATCGAGACGCGCGATCTCATCGTGACCGGGCGTGATGGGCGCAAGCGGCTCGTTGCCCGCGAGGCGCCCGGCATTGTCGGACAGAAGCGCAAGCCGGCCGCGCACGCCGCGCGTGAAAAGCCACACGGCCAGCGCCACGAACAGCAGGGAGCCGAACACCGCTGCGCCGACGAGCGTCTGCTGCCGCTCGCGCGCGGCATCGGCGACACTCGCGCGCTGCGTGTCGACGCGCCGCTCTTCTGCCTGAAAGGCAGCCACCTGCTCGCGGAAGCGATCGAGCGCATCGGCCTGAGCCAACTCGCGAAACCGGTCGACGACGTCGTTGCGGCGCCCCGAATGCAACATGTCCTGTATGCGATCGGACCACTGGCGATACGCCTGCACCGCCTGACGCACCTGGACCACACGCTCGACCTGCGCGGGATTGTCCGAGACGAGTTCCGCGAGTTGATCGATGCGGCGATCGACATCGACCCACACGGACAGCGGCGTCACGAAGCGGTTGTCGGCGGCGAGCACCGCGCCGCGCAGCGCGACGGACTCGCCCAGCACGGGATCGACGATCGCCGCGGTCTGGCGCATCACTTCCTGCCCATGAATAGCCCGGCGCTGGGCCTCGGCAGCGTCGGACTGCGCCTTGACCAGCCCGGACAGCAGCGCCAGCTCGAATACAGCCGGGATCGCGATCAGCAGCAGGCCTTTAGTGGTGAGTCGCATGCGTGCGCATTGGAGGTGTGAGCCGGCAGATCGTGCGCGGTACGGCACATTATGTCGGCGTTTGCTTCAGAAACAAAGGATCGTGCCACAGGCGAGGGCCCGCTCGGAAGACGGGTTGACACCTTGGGCGCGAACCTGACGTGGCGCAGATCAGCACGCAGGCAGTTCGCGTAAGCAGAACGAAAACTTCCGGTCCACGATGGTTCGCGCGAACCAAAAAGGCACATCGACGCACATATCTTGTGCGTGCCAGAGCCCAATAAGGTGCGCATAGAAGCGCTCGGGAGATAAGCCGGCCTGATAAATCCCATTCGGTGCCGCTTTGCACCGGGCCTGCGCCTGAGAGCACCGTTTTGGCCCGCTTCTTGCGTTCGGTGCCCGTCTTTTTGGCACGAGCGGAACAATCGATGGAAAGCTTGAAAACCGGCACCGATACCCTCTTTCTTCTACTCGGGGCCGCTATGGTGCTCGCGATGCATGCGGGATTCGCATTCCTCGAGCTCGGAACGGTGCGCAAGAAGAACCAGGTCAACGCACTCGTCAAGATTCTGGTGGACTTCTCGGTCTCGACGATCGCCTACTTCTTCATCGGCTATACGATCGCGTACGACGTGCAGTTTTTCGGCAATGCGCAATCGCTGGCGGCCCACAACGGCTATGCACTCGTGCGCTTCTTTTTCCTGCTGACGTTCGCCGCGGCGATCCCTGCGATCGTTTCCGGCGGTATCGCCGAACGCTCGAAGTTCAACCCGCAACTCTTTGCGACGTTCGTTCTGGTCGGCTTCGTCTATCCGTTCTTCGAGGGGATCGCGTGGAATGCGCGCTTCGGCGTGCAGGACTGGATCACCCACGCGTTCGGCGCGCCGTTCCACGACTTTGCCGGCTCCGTCGTCGTGCACGCGTTCGGCGGTTGGGTCGCGCTGCCCGCGGTGCTGCTGCTCGGCGCGCGCCACGGCCGCTATCAGCGCGATGGCGGCATTGCCGCGCATCCGCCGTCGAACATTCCGTTTCTCGCGCTGGGCGCATGGGTGCTCGCGGTCGGCTGGTTCGGCTTTAACGTGATGAGCGCGCAGACCGTCGACAAGATCAGCGGCCTCGTCGCCGTCAATTCGTTGATGGCGATGGTCGGCGGCACGCTGACCGCGTGGCTCGCCGGACGCAACGATCCGGGCTTCACGTACAACGGGCCGCTCGCCGGACTGGTCGCCGTGTGCGCCGGCTCGGACCTGATGCACCCGCTCGGCGCGCTCGTTACGGGCGGTGTGGCCGGCGTGCTGTTCGTCTATATGTTCACGTGCGTGCAAAACCGCTGGCGCATCGACGACGTGCTCGGCGTCTGGCCGCTGCATGGCCTGTGCGGCGCCTGGGGCGGCATCGCAGCCGGCATCTTCGGCTTGAGGGCGCTGGGCGGGCTGGGCGGCGTCTCGTTCGGCGCGCAGCTAATCGGCACGCTGGGTGGAATCGTCGTGGCGACGCTCGGCGGCACGCTTGTGTACGGCGCGATTCGCCTGACCGTCGGCCTGCGCCTCGACCAGGAGGACGAATACAACGGCGCCGACCTGTCGATCCACAAGATCTCCGCGACGCCGGAGCGCGAAAGTCTCGGCTGAGGCCGTGAGCGATGCGCGCGCGTCTGACATCCGCGGCTCGATGCGACCTGTCCACATCGAACTGCGAATGTTAGACTTGCGCGCTGAAAAAGGCATTGTCCAATGGGGTTTGCCGCGGCATCGGTATCGCATATCCCATTCACCGCCTGGTGCTGAACGATGCCTGCTTCGCCAGACCGGCGCGCGAGCGGCATTGCGTGTTCGCCGCTCAGCCCGGCCTGTTCACTCCCGTTTCGCCAGGCCCCACTCATGTATTGGTCGATATTCGCGGTCGCCATCGGCGGCGCACTCGGTTCGCTGTTTCGCTGGTTTCTCGGCCTGCGCCTGAACGGCCTCTTTCCGTCGCTGCCGCTCGGCACTTTCGCGGCGAATGTCGTCGCCGGATATGTGATCGGCGTGGCTGTCGCGGGCTTCGCGCGCGCGCCGCATATTGCGCCGGAGTGGCGGCTCTTCGTCATCACCGGAATGATGGGCGGTCTTTCCACTTTTTCCACATTCTCCGCCGAAGTCGTCCAGCATCTGCAGGACGGCCGCCTTGGCTGGGCCGCCGGCGAAGTCGCGATTCACGTGGGCGCCTCGCTGATCATGACGGTGCTCGGTATTGCCACGGTTACGTTGCTCTCTCGCTAGGCGCGGCTTCGCGCGTGCGCCCTCTCTTATTCCCTTCTTGCGCGACGATGTCGCTGCGTGCCGCTCTCACGCGGCGCCCGGCGGGCACAACGCTTGCGCGCCCACTCTGCGCACTCTTTAACCGTAAGGAGGTGAAAGATGGGCTCAATCAACCCGCAAGGCGCCGCTGGCGGCGGAGCGAAAATTGTCGGCGGCGGCATCGGCGAAGGTCCGGGGCCCGATGTAATGGCCGCGGCGACGCTCGACGGAACCAAGGTGATGTCTTCGGACGGCGAACATGTCGGCAAGGTTTCCGACATCATGCTGGACGTCCGCAACGGACGCATCGCCTATGCAGTGCTATCGGAAGGCGGTTTCCTCGGAATGGGAGCTAACCTGCACGCCATTCCGTGGAGCGCGCTGACGCTCGATACCGATCAGAAGTGCTTCTTCGTCGATATCACGGCGCAGCGACTGAAGGACGACCCAGGCTTCGACAAGGATCACTGGCCGGCAATGGCTGATATCGCGTGGGGCGAGTCGACCTACAGTTATTACAACCGGCAGCCGTACTGGTCCGCGACCCGTGACGTCGTCGAGGACGACCCCGCCATCCGGCCAAGCGAGCACTGACGCAAATTAGCGCGCCAGCCGCAGCAGGCACCTGAACGTCCATGCCACCGCGTTGCAATGCGGTGGCATGGACAGTGGACCCAGGCGGCAAGCGTTTTTCAAATCACCTTTAAATCACGGAACGGCGCGTTAGCGGGCAGCAAGCATACCGATGATGAGCCCGCCGATCAGCGCCATCGTCACCGCTTTCCACGGACTGTCGTGAACGAAATCATCGGTGGATTCGGACACGACCCGATATTTCGTTTTCACTACGTCCTGCGCACCGGCAAGCCTGTCCTTCAACTCGGAAAGTTTCAGCGCGCTGCGTGCACGCGCTTCATCGCTGCCGTTCGACCTTGCCGCGAGGCTGTCGTCGCGCGATGCATCGGCGGAACCCGAACTCGTGTTTTGATAAGACTCGGCCATCTGAACCTCCCTCTCTTCCGTTGAGTGGAGAAGATTCAGCAAGCACCGTGCCTTCAGGAATGCATTGACGCCTCGTAGTTGCGCTCGGGTTTATTAGTTAGGACGACGATTATTCCCGGTCGCCGCGACTAGACGCATTGACGAGTTCAAGCCACAGCACCGGCGACGCCCCGCATCAAAGTGCGCCGCACAGGCATGAGCGTTGCGCGCCTCACACGCCGGCCGCATTGACCGGCGCGAACCAGGAGCGACAAATGAGTATTTTTTCGACAATTCTCAACAAGATCTTCCCACACGATCATCCCGCCAACACCGGCTCCGGCGCGGTAGCCGGCGCGGCGGCCGCGGCCACCGCGGCGCCCGGCAGCGCAAATGCTCCGGCGGGAACGCCACCGACGCCCTCCACCGCCGCCGCCGGAAATTCACAGCCTCCGGTCACACCAATGCCAACGGTCGACGTCGAAGCCGTTCTCACCAGGATGCAGGAAAGCAGCAGCGAAAAACTGAACTGGCGGACGTCCATCGTCGACCTGTTGAAGCTGCTTGGCCTCGACAGCAGCCTCGCGGCTCGCAAGGAGTTGGCATCGGAACTGCACTACACCGGAAGCACCGAAGACTCTGCCGCGATGAACGTCTGGCTGCACAAGCAGGTCATGCAGAAGCTCGCGGAGAACGGTGGTAAAGTGCCCGACGATCTCAAGGGCTGACGCGCTGACGCGCTGACGCGCGCGGACTATCCGCTGGAACTCTCTTCGATCCGACGAACCGGGGCCGCCCCCGGGCTCGTCTAGCGCTTAGTGGAATACAACGTACTTGGTGCCAAATTAGTCCCTACCCCTTGCTATCCCGCTCCTGATTAACATTCCTGGTCGTCACGATTTCTTCAACCACGCCTCTAGCCGATTCTTTGGGGCCGGCGAAAGCTTTCTCACACCGGTAGCCATCGCAAATTGGGGCACGGTCTTGGGAAGGTCATTTGTCAGTCGCGTAAGCCAGACATTGAAGGCGCGCTCCTGAAAATTCTTCGAACGATTCGGGCAACTCATCGCGAAGGGCCGCCATTTCTGCGCCCGGATGGTTGCTACCCGGATACCGGATACCCCACACCTGAGACGCCCATCAGGTTCGTCCACGTAACCTGAACCGGCGGTTCCAGTGCGAGCATCGGAACTTATTTGACGCTGTTGCTGAGTCCATCGTCAACGAGCACCTCGACGCAACTGGGATATCCTTCGCGGGCAGCTTTGACACTGTGCTGCCGTCGCTGACGATGTCGTTTAGACTCGACCGAACGCGCCTGAAGCTATGGCTTCAAAGGCTGTCAGTTAGTGGAGACCTATTGAAGCCACCCGCTTCCGCTGGGCCAAGAAACGATTGGAAACTTGCGGTCGTACTGTCCTGCGTATCTCGCGAACGCAGCCTGTCTCACAATATGCTGCCTTTGAAGCAGGCGGCCTTAGTTGGGCCTCCTTGCTTTGCTTTCAGGTACCTGCCGGTCGCACGCCTGCAAAGCGATGCTCGACAGTTTGAGGGATATTTGTCGGCGTAATCACAACGACCGACGAGGACAGGTCGACGGCCGACGCCGGCAACAGCTTATGAAAATGCATGATGGAGTGGCACGCGCTGCGCATATCCTGCCGGAGGTCGTGATGCAACACAGCGCTCAGTTTGCCGTCACGCAGCAAGTCAACGTTATCTTTGTCAAGGTCATGCCCGATAAAACATTTCGGCGCCTGACCCAGCGNGCCGAGCGCACGGAGTATTGCAACGTTGCCTCCNCCCATCGAATAGACCGCGACAATTTTGCGCTCTGCATCAACGGCCCGCTTGACTCGCTTCTCCGTTTCCCTGTCGAGGCCGTGCCCCCCGCTGGCATCGACGAGTCTTAGCTTCGGATTTCGGCGGGTCAATTCATCCCGAAAGCTCGCTCCGCGTTCTTCTTCCCCGCGAAACCGCTCACTACTCATGGTGACCAGAACATTG
>NZ_AWZT01000003.1 GCF_000472525.1 Paraburkholderia dilworthii | reverse complement strand
ACCACTACCCCTTCCAAGCCGGGGGATCCACCTACGAGCTGGCGGTGTGAGCCGCTTTCTTTGCTTATCTTTCTTTGCGGCGGCAAAGAAAGTAAGTGCCGCCCCGCACAGAGGCAACACCAATAGACCACCAGGAATTCAAGGAAAGGCCAAGAAAAGAACCCTAAAAAACCCAGCCCAACACCAAAATCCCGAGATAAAAAAACCAAACCCAATCCAGAAAAAACCACAAACAAAAAGCCCCGCTCCACCGGGCCAAAAACTAGAGATAGCCCGCATTAACCCTTCTGTTCGACCCATCGCGCCGCAGGCAAATCAACAACAATCACTATCACCAGCACTAACGGCAAGCAAGCAAACCTCATGGCTACCACTCCCGCAAATCAGCAAGCCGCGCCCGCGTCCCCGGGCCCCTTGAAGCGCATCATCCTGATCGCCCTCATCGCTATCGTCGCCGCCGGCGCCGCCGGCGCAGGGGTGTGGTTCTTCCTGTCCAAACGCGCTCCGGCCGCCGCCACCGCAGCAGCGCCGGCCCCGGCTCCCGCTCCGACGTTCTTCCCGCTCGAATCGATGACGGTCAACCTGCAATCGGACGACGGCCAGCAGCACTTCCTGCGCATCGGCCTCACGCTCAAGCTCAGCGACCCGAAGACGCCGCAGGAACTCACCGATCACATGCCCGAAATCCGCAGCCGTATCCTGCTCGCGCTGTCGAACCATCATCCGGACGAACTCGCGCCGCTCGAAGGCAAGCACGCGCTTTCCACCGAACTGCGGACGCTGATCGAGCAGCCGACCGACAAGGGTGCCGCGCCGATCCACGTCCAGGACGTGTTGTTCACCGAATTCGTCGTGCAGTGACGTCCGTCGTGACGCTGTCCAGCACTGCCATCATCAACCGCCACGGTATGCACGAGGAATAAGGAATGGGCCACGAAGAGTTCATGTCCCAGGAGGAGGTCGATGCCCTCCTCAAGGGCGTAACCGGCGAGTCCGACTCTGAAGCCGAGCAAAGCGAGCGTGTAGGCGTACGTCCCTACAACATCGCGACGCAGGAACGCATCGTCCGCGGCCGGATGCCCGGCCTCGAAATCATCAACGACCGCTTCGCGCGCCTGTTGCGCGTCGGCATCTTCAACTTCATGCGGCGCTCGGCGGAAATCTCCGTCGGTCCGGTGAAGGTGCAGAAGTACAGCGAGTTCACACGCAACCTGCCGATCCCGACCAATCTGAACCTGGTCCACGTGAAGCCGTTGCGCGGCACGTCGCTGTTCGTGTTCGATCCGAACCTCGTGTTCTTCGTGGTCGACAATCTGTTCGGCGGCGACGGGCGTTTTCATACGCGCGTCGAAGGACGCGATTTCACGCAGACCGAGCAGCGCATCATCATGAAGCTGCTCAATCTGACGTTCGAACATTACGCGGCGTCGTGGAAAAGCGTGCGTCCGCTGCAATTCGAATACATGCGCTCGGAAATGCACACGCAGTTCGCGAACGTGGCGACGCCGAACGAAATCGTCATCGTCACGCAGTTCTCGATCGAGTTCGGCACGACCGGCGGCACGCTGCACATCTGCATGCCGTATTCGATGATCGAACCGATCCGCGACATTCTGTCGTCGCCGATTCAGGGCGAGGCGCTCGAAGTCGACCGTCGCTGGGTCCGCGTGCTGTCGCAGCAGGTGCAGGCAGCAGAAGTGGAACTGACCGCCGATCTCGCACAGGTGCCGATCACGTTCGAACAGATTCTGAACATGCGCAAGGGCGATGTTCTGCCGATCAACATTCCCGAGCACATCACCGCGAAAGTCGACGGCGTGCCGGTGATGGAATGCGGCTACGGAATTTTCAATGGTCAATACGCGTTGCGCGTGCAGAAGATGATCAGCGCAGCCGACACGATGAAGGAAGGTGGATATGAGTGATCTGAACACAAAGCCCGAGGACGAGCTGAACGCCGCCGCAGCGCAGGTTGCAGCCGACGCAGCGAGCGCCGAAGACGACGCGGCGCTCGCCGACTGGGCGAGCGCGCTCGCCGAGCAGAACGACAACACGAGCGAAATCAGCGCAACTACGGCCGGCGTGTTTCAGCCGCTGTCGAAAGTCGCGCCGAGCTCGACGCGCAACGACATCGAAATGATTCTGGACATTCCTGTCCAGATGACCGTGGAACTGGGCCGCACCAAGCTCGCGATCCGTAACCTACTGCAACTCGCGCAAGGTTCGGTGGTGGAACTGGACGGCATGGCCGGCGAGCCGATGGACGTGCTCGTCAACGGCTGTCTGATCGCGCAAGGTGAAGTGGTGGTGGTGAACGACAAGTTCGGTATTCGCCTGACCGACATCATCACGCCGTCCGAACGTATCCGGAAGTTGAATCGATGAAAGCCGTAGCCCGCCGCGCCGTGTTCCCTGCGTCGCGTCATGTTTCCAACCGTGCAGTGCATGCAGTGCTCAGCGCGAGCGCGGTGTTCTGCACGGTGTGCGCACCGCTCGCCGCTTACGCGGCCGACATGAACGCGGTCAACAACGCAGCGAAAATCGCGTCGGGTGTCGGCGCGGGCACGGCCGTTCCGGCGCTCGGCGTCGGCGCGGTGTTGCAAACGATCGTCGGCCTGCTGGTCGTCATCGGCCTGGTGTTCGGATGCGCGTGGCTCGCGCGCCGCTTCGGCTTGCAGCCGGGTAGTCGCGGCGGCCTCGTGAAGACGGTCGGCGGCACGTCGCTCGGCGGCAAGGAGCGCGTCGCAGTGGTCGAGATCGGTGATACGTGGCTCGTGCTCGGCGCGGCGCCCGGCAATGTGCGCCTGCTTCATACGATGCCGGCCGGTTCGGTCGCGATCGAGACCGCAGGCAATGCGCAAGCGGGCACGCCGGGCGCAGCAGGCACCGCGTTGACCGGCAGCTTCGGCCAGCGCTTTCGCGACGCTTTGAAAGGCGAAGTGAGCAAACGTTTCAACGGGCAAGGCAACGGGGTTCGGTAATGCAGTTCAGTCTTCAATCGGCGCATTGCGCGCAATCCAGCGGCACCTCGCGCGTCGCCGCCAAAGTGATCCGCACGTTGCGCCGCGCAGCTCCGTTCGCATCCGTCGCATTGCCCGCGCTGCTGCTTGCGCTACCGACGCTCTCGTGTGCGCAAACCGCCGGCTTGCCCGCCTTCAACACAAGCCCGGGCCCGAATGGCGGCACCACATATTCGCTGAGCGTGCAGACGATGCTGCTGCTCACGATGCTGTCGTTTCTGCCGGCGATGGTGCTGATGATGACGAGCTTCACGCGCATCATCATCGTGCTCTCGCTGCTGCGCCAGGCGCTTGGCACGACCACCACGCCGCCTAATCAGGTGCTGGTCGGTCTAGCGCTTTTCCTCACGCTGTTCGTGATGTCGCCGGTGCTCGACAAGGCTTACACCGACGGCTACAAACCCTTCTCCGAAGGCACGGTTCCGATGGAGACGGCGGTTAGCCGCGGTCTCGCGCCGTTCAAGACCTTCATGCTGCGTCAGACGCGCGAAAGCGACCTCGCATTGTTCGCGCGCATCTCGCACGCTGCGCCCATGCAAGGTCCGGAAGATGTGCCGCTGTCGCTGCTGGTGCCCTCGTTCGTTACGAGCGAGCTGAAGACCGGCTTCCAGATCGGCTTCACGATCTTCATTCCGTTTCTCATCATCGACATGGTGGTGGCGAGCGTGCTGATGTCGATGGGCATGATGATGGTGTCGCCCGCAACCATTTCGCTGCCCTTCAAGCTGATGCTGTTCGTGCTCGTCGACGGCTGGCAACTGCTGCTCGGCTCTCTCGCGCAAAGTTTTGTTTGACCGCGCCGCACTCTGCGCGCTCGCGTGGTTCACGTCCTTCACGTTGTTCAAGCTTCCGGTTGAATCGCCATGAATTCAGAATCCGTCATGACGCTCGCGCACCAGGCCATGTATGTCGGCCTGCTGCTCGCTGCTCCGCTTTTGCTCGTCGCGCTGGTGGTCGGTCTGGTGGTGAGCCTGTTCCAGGCCGCCACGCAGATCAACGAATCCACGCTGTCGTTCATCCCCAAGCTGCTCGCGATTGCCGTCACGATGGTGATCGCCGGTCCGTGGATGCTCACGACCATGCTCGACTATCTGCGCCAGACGCTCACCAGCATTCCGACGCTCGTTAACTGAGCCGCGTCTTCCTTCTTGAATCAAGCCCCGCCTCCGACATGTTTTCCGTCACGTACGCGCAACTGAACGCCTGGCTCACCGCGTTCCTATGGCCGTTCGTGCGGATTCTCGCGCTGGTTGCGACTGCGCCTGTGCTTGGTAACCGTGCGCTGCCGATGCGCGTGAAGATCGGCCTGTCGGCTTTCGTCACGATCATCGTCGCGCCGACGCTCGGCGCGCTGCCGCAAGTCACGGTGTTTTCCGCCGAGGGCGTGTGGATCATCGTCAATCAGTTCCTGATCGGGATTGCGCTTGGCATGACGATGCAGATTGTCTTTCAGGCGATCAGTGCTACCGGTGATTTCGTCGGCCTCGGCATGGGCCTCGGTTTCGCAACTTTTTTCGACGCGCAAGCCAGCAGCTCGAGCCAGGTGCTGTCGAGCTATATGTACACCATCGCGATGCTCGTATTCCTCGTGATCGACGGCCATCTTCAGATGATCAGCGCGCTGCTCGCGGCGTTCAATTCGCTGCCTGTGTCGGCGAATATTCTCGGTGCGCCGGGCTGGCGCACGCTCGCGAATTTCGGCAGTACGATCTTTTCCGCAGGACTTTTGCTGTCGCTGCCGGTGGTCGCGGCGCTGCTGATCACGAACCTCTCGCTCGGCATTCTCAACCGCGCGGCGCCGCAAATCGGCGTGTTCCAGATCGGCTTTCCGCTCACCATGCTGATCGGCATGCTGCTGTTGCAACTGATGATCCCGAACATGATTCCGTTCTTCACGCGTCTGTTCGAAATGGGCATCGATCAGATGGGACGTGTTGCGCTGGGGTTTAGATAAACGGGGCATTTTCGCCGTCGTGATTTTCGCCGACGTGATTCGCGGCGAAGTGCGCGAGGCAATAGCCCGCGGTGTATAGCCGCCAACTCGCGAGAACGAATGACGTTGAAGCCGACCGTGGAGGTCGGCTTTTTTATTTGCGGAAGGAGAAACCGCTCCTGACGTCCAATCCGCGCGCCGAATAGTCAACGCGGAAACAAACGCGTGAAAATTCTGCACTTCGCCAACAGGTGTGGATGTGTCATTCGTTTTCGGAGTCGTCTGATATGGCTGTCAACCAGTCTTGCCGGGTAATGCGTTGCCGCGGCAGGGACCCGCTTGTCCCTCGATGCAGCGGAGTGACCTATCCGGGCTGGAGACTTGAGCATGCAGAAAAAGCAGAAGAATCAAACGACGTGTCTGTTCGCAGCGACCGGCGCGAAGTTTGCCGTGATCTGCGACGGCAATCCGCTTGCGCTGTCTGCCTCGCATCGTTGCGGTGAAGCGCTGACTGGCGACATGCTGGCGCGGACCTCGAGCATCGAACGGGCTGCGGAATCATGATGCGTCGAATCGCTGTAGTCGGCGATCGGCTGGAACGCGGCGGCGAGATTCTCCCGTATGCCGGACCGACCTTCACCATCGGCGACGGGGATTACCAGGTCGCACTGATCGGGGGCGCGGCCTACTGCGAAGCCTGCAAGAGCACCGGCACGGTTGCGAAGGCCGGCGGCCCCGGCCGTATCGATTTCATGGGTGAAACTGCCGCCGACCGCGATATCGTCTTGTGCGGGTGCGCATCGCCGCCGCATATCATCGCCACACTTGCTGGAGAGTCATGATGCGACGACATGGCCGAATCAATGAGCGTGGTCGTCTCAAGCGAGACCCTTCGCGGCGGCGTCGAGTCAGTCATGACCGGCACGTATGACGAACAGGTCACAGCGATTGGGCGCGGCTCATTCGAAGGCTATCCGTATCTGATTGAAACAGCAGATGGGCAGGCGTTCTCAGGGCGACTGGACCGTAGCGCGCGGTTGCCGCGAGTCCACACCCACGCCGCGAGCGATTACACCGTGTATTGGGGCGATGAAGCCCTTGCAAGACAGGGAGTAGTTTGAAACATGCCGAACAACCGGACAGTGGTTACGACTAACTCCAGGCCGAATTCAGCCAGGGAAGTGCAGTTGAAGGCTCTGACTTTTCAAGAGCTATGGTCCGCATATCCAGACAAAGAGGATCCCTTCATTGACCTGAAAACCGGCGAGGTGCCGGAATACGCTGACAATCAGTGTGCGATTCGGCTAAGCATTACGCTTCACAATGTCGGAATCGAAATGAAATCGTTTCGTGGCGAAGGCCAAATTCGAATCGACGGTAAGCGAACGGCCCTTCGTGCTCGCGAGATGGCAGATTGGATTAAGTTGCGCCCATTTGCCGGGCTACGCTCGCCCGAAGACGTCACGGGATCGGACTGGCAAACAAAGGTGAAGGGGCGTACAGGTATCGTCTATTTCTCGGGTTACTGGGCCAGAGATACAGATAGCCACGGACAAACCAGCGGCGACCATATCGACCTGTGGAATAAGGATACGTTAACATCGCCCGGCCCTAGCGGGCGGATAACTTCATTCTTCAGATTCCGCATCGGGCTTTCTTCCGCGTGGTATTCAGATCTTTGAAAGTCGAGGCAAATTCTTTTTTGGGAGATCAAATGAAGCGTGCGGGATTGTCCGTGCTCTATCTCGCTGTTGGCTTGTTGGCGTCCTGGCAGTTCGCTGTGCTCGCTAGCAGGGTCGCACAACGATTTTCATGGCCGCTGATATCCACTCGCTGGCATGGCTGCTGGGACATTGAACACTGCATTGTCCCGTGGTGGACTTACGCAATTATCGCCATATTTATTGTCGGCCCTGCGGTTGGGTGGGCTATCGTTGGCTTTTGGCTAGGGCGAAGGATCACCCTTTGCCGACTTGCGGCGTCAGCAATAATTCTGGCGTTGGCGACCGCCGTTTTCTATGTGGTTTTTTACCTCGCCGTCTGGTCATAGACTCGCCGACAGACAAAGCCCCTGGAGCAGAAGCTAGCCGTCGCTAACTGGACGGGCCAGCAAGTGAAAGTTGCTTTGCGCGGCCGCCTGTGATTTTTTATCGGCTTGCGCCGCTCATCCTTGAAACCTACTCACTAGCGCAATCAATTCAGATACTGAAACAACGACATATTCTGGATCTTCACAAACGCCTGCTGCGCCGCTTGCAACGCGTTTTGCGCCAACGTGTATTTGCCGACCGTCTTGACCAGGTCTGTCTGCGTCAGGTCCGACAGGTTGCTGGCCGTTTGCAGTGTGTTGGCCTGCGTGACTGTCTGCAACGCCTTCACCTCCTGCTCACGGCCACCTACTGTCGCCTGCGCGGTCGTCACGTTGTTCATCGTGTTCTCGAGTTGCGTCATGCTGGTGGTGAGCGCGCTCTGGAAGCTCGCCGTCGACGCGCCGCCCGAGATCGGCGATTGCAGCGTGGTGATCAACTGGCTCAGATTCGCGAACACATCCATGCTGCCTTGGGTCGCGGGCGTCACCGAGAAGCTGTCGCCCGCGTTCGGCGCACCGCTGATCGATACCGACTGGCCGCCGAGCGTGATCGCCGTGCCTGCCGTGAACGCCTGCGGACCGCTCGTCGTGACCGTCCCGGTGGCAGGATCGGTCTGACTCACGGTGTAAGTCGTCGACGACGTGAAGTTGATCGAGTACGTGTTCGTGTTCGTCGGATCAGCCGGATTGGTCAGGCTCACCGTGCTGATCACCCCCGTGCCGGTGTTGCCCGCGGTCGCGGCCGGCACCGCACTCGTGCCGATCGGCGCAACGCTGCCGAAGATCGAAATGCCGTTGTCGCCGGTCTGCACGACATGCGAGTCCGTAATCTGCACGGCAGGTGTGCCCGTGTCGCCCGAATATGTGACCACGCCGGCAGAATTCGTCGTGTACGGCTGCGCGGCGCTCTGGAAACCGGCGAACAGATAGTTGCCCTGCGGATCGGTTGCGTTGGCGAGCGTCATCAACTGGTTGCGCAAGCTTTGCAGTTCCGTCGCGATCGAGCCCCGGTCGCCATTGTTGAGCGCCCCGTCGCCCGCGCGCAGCACCTGCATATGAATGTTTTCGAGCACGCTGCTGACGCTGCCAAGCGTCGTGTCTTCGAGTTGCAGCGACGCAAGCGCCGTGTTCTGGTTGCTCGTGTATTGCGCGAGGCTCGTCGCGGTCGAACTCAACTGCACGGCCTGCGCCGCGCCAAGCGGATTGTCCGATGGCGTGGAAAGGCTCACGCCGCTCGAGATCTGCGCGTAAAGCTGCGACAATTGAGCTTGCTGATCGCTCATCGTCGCCACGTTCATGGTGAAGTACTGCGTGCTGGAGATGCGCATGTTCAACGCCTCACTGGAAGATGCCAAGCAGCGTCTGGAACAGGGTCTGCGCGGTCTGGATCACCTTGCTGTTCGCCTGATAGAGCTGCTGATACTGAAGCAGATTGGCTGCTTCTTCGTTAATGTTGACACCCGAGACCGACTGCTGCGCGGTGGTGATCTGCGTCACCAGCGAAGCCTGCGCGGTGCTCGAAGTCTGGATCTGGTTCGTCTGGTTGCCGATGTCGTTGACGTAGTTCGCATATGCGCCCGTCAGCGTGACGGTACCGCCGTTCATCGACTTCGCCGTGGACAGGTTCGACAGTGCAAGCGCGTTGCGGCCGTCGTTGTTCGCACCGCTGTTCGGACCGATCGTGAACTTGTCGCCGGCAGCGGGCACGCCGCTGATGGTCACCGACACGTTGTTCATCTGGCCGGCCGTCGTGTTGTTGATCGTCAGACTCGCGCCCGTGCTCGACGAATACGGCACGATAGTCGTCGCGCTCGTAATCGGATAAGTGGTCGCGGGCGAGCCCGCCACGGTCACTGTGGAGCCGACCGGAAAGCCGGTGAGACCGGTGCCGTCGTAAGTCAACGTGGTGGTCGAGTTCGGCATCGTGTAGCCGGCCGCCACCGTGCCCTGCGAGATCGCGCCGGTGCCGGTGTTGGTGGACGCGGCTGCGCCGAGAACCGGCGACGCGGCGGCGATCGCCGAGGCGTCCGTCGTCGCGGTCGCAAAGCTGTTCAACGCGCCGCGGGTCGGTTCAACCGTGAACGAGTCGCCGGCATTCATGGTGCCGGTGGTCGAGAAATTCAGGCCGTTGATCGGCTGGCTCAGGTTGGTCGCCGATCCCACCACGCTGCCCGTCGAATTGTCGGTCAACGTGTAGGTCGTGCCGTTGAAGGCGAGCGTGTAGTCGCCAGTGGTCGGCTGCGCCGGGTTCGCGAACGACACGTTGAGCGACGCGTTGCCTGTGTTCTGCGTGTTCGCATAGACGGTCGGGCCGCCCACCGAAAACAGCGCGCCGCCCTGCACGCCGGCGAGCGTGATGCCGAGCGCGTTCTGCGCGTTGACCTGCGAGGCGAAGCTCACGGCAATCGCGCCGAGTTGGGCTTCAGCCGGATCGAGCGTCTGGCTGCGGAACGCAACGAGGCCGCCTAGCGTGCCGCCTTCGATCTTGCTGTCGGGAAGGTCTTGCGGCGCGGCGGCCGGATTCGCGCCGGCCTGGCCGAGGTACTGCACCGACAGTTCGCTGGAATCGCCCGTCGAAGGCGCGGTGCCCAGGTTGAAACTGTTGCCGCCCGACACGAGCGGCTGGCCGTTGCTCATGAACACGCCATAGCTGCCATTGCTGTTCACGACCTGCACGCCGATCAGTTGCGACAGATTCGACACGGCGAGATCGCGCTGATCGAGCAACTGGTTCGGCGGCTGACCTTGCGTGCTCGCGGCGGCAATCTGGCCGTTCAACTGCGCAATCTGCTGCGTGTAGCTGTTGATCTGCGAAACGGTGTTGCTGAGCTGCGTGTTGACGCTTTCGCGCAGCGCGTCATATTGCTGGCCGGCGGCGTTGATCTGGTTCGCGAGCGTCTGCGCGCCGCTCATCGCCGTCTGGCGCGTGGCGAGGCTCGAAGCGTTGTTCGAGACGTTCTGCAGGCCCGTGAAATAGCCCGTGACCGCGCTGGCAATGCCGGCAGTCGGACTGCCGATCAAATTGTTCAGTTGCGAGATCAGCGTGTTGTAGGTCGCGAGCGAGCTGCTCGACGACTGCGCGTTATTGAGTTGGGTCGTCAGATACTGGCTGTACTGGCGCGTGACCGTGACGGTCGAGACGCCCTGCGGCAGATAGCCCGAGCCGGTGTACTGCCCGCCCGTTTCCGCGAAGACCGGCGTTTCAATCGTATAGCCGGGCGTCGACGCGTTGCTGATGTTCTGGCCGGTCGTCGTGAGTCCCCATTGGGCTGCGTTCAGTCCACTGAGGCCAAGATTGATGAGATTGGACATGCGTCATCCTGAAGGGCGACAGCGCACACATGCCGCCGCGTTACTTGAACTTACTGTTTAACGGCTCGAGCGACCGGAAATTGAGGCCATTCACGACGCTTGCCAAAGTTTGTTTCAACGTTTGCGAGGTCGATGCACCGGGCCTGTGCCGGCGCGTTGCGTCCGGCCCGCCCGCTCAGCGAACCAGCGAACGGCGCTTCATTTCGAGCTGCGTGATGAGACGCTGAAGCGTATTTTCCGCGCTGCCCGGCAGCGTCAGAAAACGGAAGCCGAGCTGATAACGTTGCGTGCCGTTGGGCAGCGCGAGCGAGCGATGCGACACCAGTTGAAGGTCGAGCGACAGGCGGCCGAGCGTGCCGAGCGACAGCTCGCAATCGTCCAGACGCGTGCCCATCGGCAGATCCGCGACACGTTCGTCGGAAGTGCGCATGCCGACGCCGCCCAGCGACAGGTCATGTACCTCGAAGCGGAACGAATCGCCTTCCGGCAGACGCCCGCTGCACACGTATGGATCGAGAATCGGTGCGTCGACGCGGAAATACTCGCGGCGCTGCACATAGAACAGCACTTGGGGAAAGTCGGCTTCGAATGCCGGCAAACCTTCGAAGCGCGTTTCGCGCGGCGTGCCGGTGACGAACTCGACGCGCACGCCCTCGGGCGCCGCATGAAACTGGCAGTCCGCCGCGGCAAGCAGGCCGCGGTTCTGATCGGATAACGCACCCCAGTCGAAAGTGAAGGTGCGGCCGCGCACGTCGACGTCGAGCAGGCGCGTGACGAGCTGACCGCCCGCATATTGAACGGTGAGGAAATCCCCCCGATTCACGAGATTGCGCAGTTGAACGCCAATTTCGAGTGGATTGCGGCGGCCAAAATCGTGTGCACTGTCGTCTAGCGGAACGTGCGGCTGGACCTGCGTGTCGGTTTGGCCGTTCGACTGATTGGTTTCCATGAGCTTGCCGGTATGCATGTTCTTGCGGGCACGTGCCAGAGCTCCTGCCGGGGCTTTCACGCGGTCTTTCATTCCCGACCGCGGCACGCACATTCAACCGGACATTAACGCTTCCGGTATGGGTCTAACGGATTAGCGGCAGTATCGAGCCAAAATTTAGGGGCCGCTAATGATTTATTTAGAATAATCTCGCGCAAACGTTAAAGCCCCGGTAACTCGCCGATAACGTGTCTGTAAATCGTCTGTCGCCTGTTCGTCGCGTTTGGTGCCGTTCGCGTCGCCTTCTGGTCGCGATCGCGTCGCCTTTTTTGCGTCGCTATGCATGCATGCGTTTTCGCGGGTAAGCCGGCCACCTTCCGGCAGCCGGCTTCGTCCGTCTTGTCATGCACCTGGCCCCGTCGCGTGCATGGTTTTACCTGTTCAGCAAACTGCCTGTCTCGGCGAATCGCCGCCGTCCGATCGCATTAACGCCGGGTCAGCCCATCTTTTGCATAATGGACATCAGTTTCTTCGCGTAATGCGGGTCCGTTGCATAACCGGCGCGCTGCATACCGTTCGCAAAACCCTTCACGTCGTGCGCGGAATTGATGACCTGCGCGTAGCGCGGATTACCCTTGAGCAGGCTCGCATAATCGGTCATGGCTTCCTGATACGAATCGTAGGCGCGGAACTTCTCGACCACGCGCTGCGGCTTGCCGTGCACATATTCGGTGGTGAGGGTGGAAACCGTCTTGCCGGTCCAGTCCTTCGTCGCCTTGATGCCGAACACGTTGTGGCTGGTGCTGCCGTCCGCTTTCTTGATCTCGCTCTTGCCCCAGCCCGATTCGAGCGCGGCCTGGCCGATGATGAAGCGCGCCGGAATGCCAGTCGCCGCGCTGGCTGCCTGCGCCGGACCCGCGAGCTTGTCGACGAACGCGTCGACCTTCGGCGAGCTGCCGTCGCCTTTTAACGGCGGCGTGAGCGCGCTATTGGCCGAGTAGCCCTTGCCCATCGCGAGCTGACCGTTGGCTTGCGCATTGCCGTACGCCTTGGCGAGCGCGTTGAGCGCCGCGGTCTGGCCTTCGTCGCCGCCGCTGCCGCCGCCGAGCGCGTTGGCCATGCCCGCTAAACCACCCGCGCCACCCGCGCCGCCTGCTCCGTTCGGACCGCTCACCTGCATGCCCTGGTTGCGCATCAACTGCTTGAGCATCGCGTCGGCCACGCCGATGCCCTTCTGCGACATCTGCTGCGACAACTGCTGATCCATCATCGACGTGAAGGTCGCGCTGTCGTGCGAATCGAACGGGCCGTCTTGCGGCGTCGCATCGCGCATGCTCTTTAGCATCATCTGCGTGAAGACCGCGTCGAACTGCTGCGCGGCCACTTTCATGCCAGCTTGCGGCGACGCCTTGGCCTGCGCGCTCAGCTTCGCGAAGCCCTGTACGTCGAGCGCGAAGCGCTGGGTAAGATCGTTCGCCGCTGCGGCGGAATTGGTCGTATCCGAATTCATCTGCTGTCTTCCTTAGATGATTTCCAGGTCGGCGCGCAGAGAGCCCGCCGCTTTCATCGCCTGCAGGATCGACATCAGATCCGCGGGCGTCGCACCCAATGCGTTGAGCGCCTTCACCACATCAGCGAGATTCGCGCCGGCGGTCACGAGCTTCAGCGCGCCGTTGTCCTGCTTCATCTGAATCTGCGACTGCTTGGCCACAACTGTCTGGCCGTTCGAGAATGCGCCCGGCTGGCTCACCACCGGCTGTGTGTTGATCACGACGGACAGGTTGCCGTGCGCGACCGCGCAGTTCTGCAGCGTGACCATCTGGTTCATCACGATCGAGCCGGTGCGCGCGTTCAGGATCACCTTCGCGGCGGCCTGCGCCGGCTTCACGTCGAGGTTTTGCAACTGCGCCATGAAGGCGACTTGCTGCTCCGGATCGGTCGGCGCGCGCAGCTGGATCGTGCGACCGTCGAGCGCCGTGGCCGTACCGCCGCCAAATGCGTTGTTCACCGCCGCCACCACGCGCTGCGTCGTGTCGTAGTCCATCTCGTTCAGGTCGAGCTGCATCGTGCCCGCTTGCGATACCGACGTCGGCACCGCGCGTTCGACGATCGCGCCGCCGGCGATACGGCCCGCAGCCAGCGTGTTGACCTGCACCTTACTGCCGTTCGCGCTCGCGCCGGCGCCGCCGACCGCGAGATTGCCCTGGCCGAGTGCGTACACCTGGCCGTCGGCGCCCTTCAGCGGCGTGAGCAGCAGCGTGCCGCCGCGCAGGCTCTTCGCATTGCCGAGCGACGAGACGGTGACGTCGATCTGTTCGCCGGGACGCGCGAACGGCGGCAACACCGCCGTCACCATCACTGCAGCGACGTTCTTCAACTGGACGTTCGACAGCGACGATTGTGAGTTGCTCGAACCGGCCGCCTGGTTGTTGATCGAGATACCAAGGTTCGCCAGCATGTTGGCGAGTGTCTGCGTGGTGAACGGGGTCTGCGTTGTCTGGTCGCCGGTGCCGTCGAGACCGACGACGAGCCCGTAGCCGATCAGCGGATTGTCACGCACGCCCTGAATCTGCACGAGGTCCTTCAGACGCTCCGCGTGAGCGGGCAGCGCCGCCGGCAGCGCCGCGCACGCGAGCGCGATGAAGGCAAGCGCACGGCCGATCTTGCCGGCGCACGCGTGGAAGCGGATTGAGACAGTACCCATGATCACCACGGCGACACGTTGAGGAAGAAGCGCTGCAGGAAGCCCATGTTCTCAGCTTCGTCGACATAACCCTTCGCGGAGTATTCGATCTTCGCGTCGGCCACTTGCGTGGAATACACCGCGTTCAGGTTCGAAATCGTGTTCGGATTCACGACGCCCGAGAAGCGCACGAATTCATTGCCCTGGTTGATCAGCATCTGCTTTTCGCCGCTGACCATCAGGTTGCCGTTCGGCAGCACGCCGGTCACGGTCACGGTGATCGTGCCGTTGAACGTGTTCGATGCGTTCGCGCCGCCCGTCGCCGAAAACTTGTTGGCGCCGTTCGCACTCAGGTTTGCCTTGCCGAACAGGCCGCCGAGGAACCCGGCGGTCGGCACGTCGAAGCTCGTCGTGCCGTTGCGATTCACGCCCGCACCCGAGGACTTCGTCGCGTTGACGTTTTCCTGGATCACGATGGTCAGGATGTCGCCGACATTGCGCGGCCGCTGGTCTTCGAACAACGGCCGCCCCGCGTAACCCGGGTTGTAGATCGAGCCGGGCGCCTGCGCTTGCGGCGGCATCGGCGGCATTGCCGTCATCGGCTGCTGCGTGATGGGCTGCTTCGGCACGAGGCCGCAACCGCCGAGCGCGCCGAGCAGCGTGAGCTGCGCGAGCGCGACGGCAGTACGCGAATGAACCGGATTACGAGTGAAGTACGACATCTTGATTACCGCCTGATTTACAGCCTGTTAATTCCCAGTGACTTCAGCGTCAAATCTGCATCTGGCTGAGCGTCTGCAACATCTGGTCGGACGTCGTCACGGCCTTGCTGTTGATTTCGTAAGCGCGCTGCGTCTGGATCATGTTCACCAGTTCTTGCACCACGTTCACGTTCGATGCTTCCACGTAGCCTTGATTCAGCGTACCGGCGCCGTTCAGGCCAGGCTGCGCGACATTCGGCGCACCCGACGACGCCGTTTCCGCGAACAGGTTCTCGCCCTTCGCATCGAGACCGGCCGGGTTGATGAAGGTGGCGATCTGCATCGAGCCGAGTTGCTGGCTGTTGGTCGAGCCGGCAACGGTGATCGACACCACGCCGTCGCTGCCGATGGTGAGCGAGGTCGCGTTGTTCGGGATCGTGATAGCGGGAATCACCTGATAGCCGCTCGACGTAACGAGCTGGCCCTGCGCGTTCGTCTGGAACGAGCCGTCGCGCGTGTAGGCGGTCGTGCCGTCGGGCATCTGCACCTGGAAAAAGCCCTGGCCGTTGATGGCGACGTCTTTCGAGTTACCGGTCTGCTGCAGGTTGCCCTGCGTGTACAGACGCTCGGTGGCGACCTGCTGGACACCCGTGCCGAGCTGGATGCCGGACGGCAATTCGGTGTTCTGCGTCGAGTTCGCGCCGGGCTGGCGGACGGTCTGATACAGCAGATCCTCGAACACCGCGCGCGAGCCCTTGAAGCCGTTGGTGCTGACGTTTGCGAGGTTATTCGAGATCACGTCCATCTGCGCCTGCTGCGCATTCATGCCGGTAGCGGCGATGTAGAGTGAGCGATTCATGTTTCTTCTCCAGGGCGGGGCGGCCCGTTAACTAAAGCTGAGCAACTGGTTAGCCGACTGATCGTTCTTGTCGGCGCTTTCCAGCAGCTTGGTCTGCATCTGGAACTGGCGCGCGTTGGTGATCATCGAGACCATCGCGCTGACCGGGTTCACGTTGCTCCCTTCGAGCGATGCAGGCGCCACCGTCACGGCCGGATCGGCGTCGGCGGGATTGCCGTCGGCGGTGCGAAAGAGGCCGTCGTCGCCGCGCGTCATGGTTTGCGGATCGGGGTTGACCAGCTTCAGCTGATCGACCGTCACCACGGCGGTCGGCGGATCGCCCGGCGTGAGCGCCGACACGGTGCCGTCTTTGCCGATCGTGATCTCCGCGCCCGGCGGCACCGAAACAGGCCCGCCGTTGCCGAGCACCACCTGATTGGTGGCGTTCACCAACTGCCCGTTCTGGTCGATGTGCAGATTGCCGGCGCGCGTATAAGCTTCGCCGCCGTCTGCCGTTTGCACGGAAAGCCAACCGGGCCCTTCGATGGCGACGTCGAGAGGATTGCCCGTCTGCTGGATCGGGCCGGGCGTGTAGTCCGCACCCGGCGTCGACGACAGCACGAAGGTGCGCGTGGTGCTGTCGTTGATCGAACTGCCGTCGCCGAACGACATCGGCACGGCGCGGAAAGTCGCCAACTGCGCACGAAAACCGGTGGTCGATGCGTTCGCCAGATTGTTCGCAACGATAGCCTGCTGTTCGAGCGCTTGCGTGCTGCCCGACATCGCGGTGTAGATCAGCCGATCCATGATGGGTCCGTCCTGCTCGCTTACAGGTTGATGAGCGTCTGATCGACGGTCTGCTGCGTCTTGATCGTCTGCGCGTTCGCCTGATAGTTGCGTTGCGCGGTGATCAGATCCACCAGCTGGCTCGTCAGATCGACGTTCGAGTTTTCCACCGCGCCGCCTTGTAGCACGCCGTGGTTCGTCGAGCCCGGCGCCGAAATCTGCGCGACGCCCGAGGCGGAGGTCTGCTGGAATTCGTTGTTGCCGAGATTGACGAGGCCGTTCTGGTTCGAGAAGTTCGCGAGCACGATCTGGCCGAGCGCTGCGGTCTGCTGGTTCGAGTAGTTGCCGGTCAGCGTGCCGTCGGCGCCGATCGTGAAGCTCGTCAGCGTGCCGGCCGCATAGCCGTCGGGCTGTAGCGAATTCACGCCGTTCTTGCCGCCGTACTGCGTGGTGCCGCCGATGTTCATCGTGAGGTTCTGCGGTGTCGCGGAACCGTCGGTGGTCGGCACCGAGAAATTGAACACGTAAGGCGTGGTAGTGGCGGTGCCCGAGGCGTCGGTTGTGCCTAGCAGCGTGCCCGACGAATTGAAGTTCGCGTGACCGATCAGCGACGCGGCGCCCGTCGATACGCCGGCGTAGACGTTCCACGTACCGGCCGAGGTCTTCGCGAAATACATGTTGACCGTCTGCGAGCCGCCGAGCGAGTCGTAGACAGTGGTGCTGGTCGAATAGTTGTACGTCGACGAGCTGTTCTGATCGAAGGCCACGGCGGTGGGCGCAACCGCGACGACGTCGCCGCTCGCCGGCACACCGTTAAACGTGATCGTCTGGCCGTTGCCGAGCGAGATCGGCGAGCCGGCCGTGTAGGTGCCGCCCGTCGTAGTGCCGAGCGTGGTATCGGTCACCGTGTAAGCAGTCGGGCTCGTGAACGTGACGGTATAGCTGTCGTTGTTCGTGCCCGAAGCGGTGTTGGTAATGGTCGCGCCGGGCGTCGTCAGCGTGCTGCCCGCGGCGAGCGTCGGCGTGACGGTCGGCGTGCCGAGCATCAGCGGGTCCTGTGCGTTCAGGTTCAGGCCCGCGGCGATGTTGGTGGTCGCCTTCGGTGCGATATTCGCGGTCGGCACGGTGAGCGGCACCGTCTGCGCCGTGTTGATGACGCCGTTGCTGTTCGCAGCATAGCCCATCAGTTGCAGGCCTTGCGCGTTCGTGATGTAGCCGTTCTTGTCGAGCTGGAACACGCCGTTGCGCGAGTACACGAGCGAGCCGTTGTTCGACAGCTGGAAGAAGCCGTTGCCGTTGATCGCGACGTCGAGTGCCTGGTTCGTGCTAGTGATCGTGCCTTGCGAGAACTGCTGCTGGACCTGCGCGAGCTTCGTGCCGATACCGATCTGGTTACCCACGGCCGTCGCCACCGAATTCGCGTACATGTCGGCGAATTGCGCCGCGCCGCTCTTGAAGCCAACCGTATTCGCGTTGGCAATGTTGTTGCCGATCACGTCGAGATCGCTCGACGATGCGGACAAACCACTCAAACCTTGTTGGTAACCCATGACGGTCTCCGTGTCTGGAAAGTCGTAACTGACTGAATCTGAATTAGAGGATCGCGGCCACGCTGGTCAGCCCGACAGTCGAGCCGTTCGACAGCACGAGGCCCGGCGTACCGTTGTTCTGCATGACGACGCTTTGCACCGTGGCGCCCGCGAGCGTGGTGGCCGTGGCCTGCTGGCCGTTGATCGTACCGACCGCGCTGATTGTGTAGGTGCCGTCGGGCAGCGCGTTGCCGGCCGAATCGGTCGGCGTCCAGCCCACCGGAATCGTGCCCGCCGACTGCTTGCCGAGGTCGATCGTGTTGACGATCTGGCCCGCCGAGTTCTTCACGACGACTTGCAGGTCGTTCACCGAGTTCGCGAGTTGCACGCCGAACGCGCCGGCCTTGCCGCTTGCGACCGACACCGAGCTGCCCGGCGCGAGCACGGTCGAGCCGATCAGCAGCGCCGCTTGCGACTGCTGGCCCGCCGACATCTGCGTCGCAAGCGAGCTCAGCGTCGTGTTCAACTGGCTGATGCCCGACACGGTGTTGATCTGCGCGAGCTGCGAGGTCATCTGCGAGCTGTCCATCGGATTGGTCGGATCCTGGTTCTTCAGCTGCGCCACGAGCAGGCTCAGGAAGGTGTTTTGCAGATCGGTCGCCGAGGTGCCGGAAGTGCCGCTCGTCGAGCTCGCCGAACTCGATGTGCTGTTCGTGCCGTTCATCGTATCGAGCAGCGTCTGTGACACGGTCGTGCCGTTGCCGCCGATGGTGGTGCTAGTGGTCAAGGGGCTCTCCTCAGGTTCCGATCGTGAGCGTTTTCAGCATCAGGGTCTTGGCGGTGTTCAGGGTCTCGACGTTGGCCTGGTACGAGCGCGACGCCGAAATCATGTTCACCATTTCCTGCACCGGGTCGACGTTGGGCAGCGTGACGTAGCCGTCGGCGTTGGCCGCCGGATTGCCGGGGTCGTAGGCGGTCTTCATCGGCGTCGGGTCGTCGACCACGCCGGTGACCTGCACGCCGCCGACCTGCTGGCCCGAGCCCGTGCGCGCGCCGCCGATCGGCGCGACCGCGAACACGACCTGCTTGGCCTTGTACGGCTGGCCGTCCGGGCCGGTTGTGCTGTCCGCGTTGGCGAGGTTCGACGCCGTCACGTTGAGCCGTTGCGACTGCGCGGACATCGCGGAGCCTGCAACACCAAAAATGTTCATTAAGGAAGGCATGTTTTCCTGACCTCTGTTGTCGATCGGAGTTAGCGCTTGAGCGGTTACTCCGGTCCCATGCAACCAGTTGCCGCCGGTCGAAGCCGGCTTCGAGCTGGTTCCCGTAGCGATTGTTCTTGCGTACTGCGTGTCTCTTGCGTGCTGAGCGTAGCCCGCACCGTTGCCCGATTACGAGCCCGACTGGATCGCCGACAACATCGTCTTGATCTGGCTCGACAGCACCGTCATGCCCGATTCGAAGTGCAACGTGTTGTCTGCGAACTGGACGCGCTCGGTATCGATGTCCACCGTGTTGCCGTCGAGCGCGGGCTGCGTCGGAACGCGGTATTGCAGGTTGCCGTAGTCGTCAGGCGTGCCGCCCGCCGGGCTCAACGTCGACTTGCCGGACATATGGCCGGGCGCCGTCGACGCCATCGACATCCCGCTCGTCACGCCAGCCGGCTGGGCCATCGCGAGCGTTGCGGTATTCGACGCGGCGTGGCCCGTCGCGCCAGTCTTTTTCAGCGCGCCCGCGAGCGACGAAGCGAAGTCGACGTCGCGCGCCTTGTAGCCGGGCGTGTCGGCATTGGCGATATTCGACGACAGGAGCTCCTGACGGTAAGCGCGCACATCGAGCGCTTCACGTCCAAAGGCGAATTCGGCATCGAGTTTGTCCAGCATAAGAATCTCCGGAGAACGGTCCCGAGGCTTCCCGTGCGCCTCGCGTGAGGACTGCATCAGCCGGGAAGACCTTTTTGCATGAGGTGCATCTTATGGGCGCAACGCAAGCAGCAATCGGACGAATAACCGGGAAAGGGGGCTTCTATTCAACGTTTGCGCGAAGGGGGCTCTCAATAGAATGCAAGGCGTACCGAATGCATTCGATGGAGAACCGCGATGGACCAGCCCACTTCCGATCCGACGCACCGCGCCAAACGCGCGGCGGCGCATCGCCTGTGTGCGGTCGCGCTGCGTGTCGCCGCACGGCTCGTGCTGGGTTCGTCGCTGGGCGTGGCTGCGGTTGGCGGCGCCGCGCTATGCGCGCCGGCCGCCGCGATGCTGTTCGCGAATGCCGCGCACGCCGGCGAGGCCGACGGGCCCATCGTGATTGCCGGTCCGAACGAGCAGAATCCGGCGGCGCTCGCTGAGCTTGCCGAGCATATGCAGGCAGCGCCCGTGAAACGCGCGGGCTCGGCTGCAACACTTGCCGCCGCCACCGCTCAATCGCTGACGCGCGGTTCGGCCACGCGCGACGCCGATCCTTTCACGCGCGCCGCCAATGCAAGCGGCTCGATCGTCATTACGGGCTCGGGCGATGCGCCTTCCGCGCCGCAAATGATCCGCACCAGTTTCAAGCCGGACGCGAACGGTGTTGTCACGATTCCTGCGCCCGACCGTGCGGGGTCCGTCGCCGCAACCCACTCCCCGAACCTGAACGCCGCAAATGGCGCCAGCCCGGCCGACGGCCTGACACGCGTCAATGCGATGCCGGTTTCGCGCCAGGTCGTGCCGGTTGTCGTGACACCGGCCCCGCAAGCGAACGGTACACGCCAGCCCACTCGTGTTCAGCCGGTCGCGGCCAACGCGCCTGCGGGCGTCGCTATCCGCGCAGCGTCGGGAGCGTTGGCATCTTCGGTAACGGACGGCTTCGATACTCTCGCGTCGCGCGGCGAGCCGCCGCAGTTCGGCCCGGACGGCAAGCCCGTCGCGGCGCGTTCGAGCACGCGGGCAAATTCCACGAGCAGCGCTGCGGCGGCGCCGACTGCCCGCATGCCCGCGACGCGGCCCATCGCGCCGGCGGCGGTCGCGCAGCAGAACCTGCGCGCAGCGGCGCCAGTCCAGCCCGCGCCGCCGCCAGGCCAGCAAGACCCTGAAGCGATCCGGGCCGCTGCGCTCGCGTTCCTGCAACAGCAATCCGCGGGATTGCCAGGCAAAGTCGATATCACCGTCGCGCCCGCGTTTCCGCGCGGTCTCGCCGCCTGCATGATGCTCGAGCCGTTCATGCCGAGCGGCGCGCGGCTGTGGGGGCGCGTAACCGTCGGCGTGCGCTGCGCGGGCCAGCGTCCTTGGACCATCTATCTGCAGGCGCGCATCTCGCTGCATGCCACCTACTACCTGGCCGGCCGCGCGATGTCGCCGGGCGAGGTGCTCACGGCCGCCGACCTCGTCGCGCGCGAGGGCGATCTGACCGGCTTGCCGCAGGCTGTCGTCACGGACCCGTCGCAGGCCGTCGGCTCGGTCACGTTGACGCGCGTTGCCGCCGGCATGCCGCTGCGCCGCGACATGTTGAAAAGCGCGTCTGCGGTGTCGATCGGACAGACGGTGCGCGTGATCGCGGCCGGTGAAGGTTTTGCGATTTCGTCGGAAGGCAGCGCGATGAACAATGCGTCGCCGGGCCAGCAGGTCCGCGTGAGGACCGCCAATGGCCAGATCGTGTCGGGCGTCGTCAAAGACGGCTCGACGGTGGAGATTCAACTGTGAGCCGGGCTGGTTCACGCGCCGCGGGCGATTCACACGAGTCGCCCGCTTCAGGGTCGGATCGTCTTGATAGACAAGGAAAAAGCAGCAGCGATTGCGCTAAAGTTTTGATCGACGCTTGCCGTTATCAGAATCAAATCGTTCAGGAAGCCAATCGTGAAAGTCGATTCCCAAACCAAGTCCAGTCTGCCGACGTTGAAAGACGCCCTGTCCCGCTCGCAACAAAGCGACGCGGCGACCGCGAACACCGGCGCGCAGACCGCGAGCACTGCCTCGCAAGCCGCCCCCAGCAGTTCGGGCGACGCCAGCGTCAGCTTGTCGGGTCTGTCGCAGCATCTGCGCAGCCTCGCGGCGTCTGGCTCGGCCGACATCGACACGGCGCATGTCGAGTCGATCAAGCAGGCCATCAAGGATGGCTCGCTGAAGATCGACGCCGGCAAGATCGCCGACGGCGTGCTGAGCACCGCACGCGAACTGTTGCAAAGCAAAACCTCGTCGACCGGCAACTAATCGACGCATCGAAGTACGGTGAATGGCCGGGCGGCGTTCGACAAACCCGGCTCGCGGATCAAGCGCGAGCCGCCGTTTTCAGCGAGTTGTTGAGATGAAAGACGCCCTGCTTGCCACCCTTACCGAAGAATATTCCGCCGTGGAGGCGTTCGCCTCCGTTCTGACGCTGGAGACGAAGGCATTGACCGCCTTGTCGCCGGTCGAACTGCTGCCGCCGGTCATCGACAGGAAAACAGCGCTGATCGGCGAGCTCGCACAGCTCGAAACCCGTCGCGACGAACTGCTCGCCGGCATGGGCTTTCCAGGCGGCTGGGCCGGCATGGAACTCGCGGCCAGCACCGACGAACGGCTCGCCGCGCAATGGTCGCTGCTGCAAAAAGCGGCCGAGCGCGCGCGCCGCTTGAACACGAGCAACGGCGAACTGATTCGCGTGCGCATGGACTATAACCAGCGAGCGCTCACGGCGTTGCAGGTGGCGATGCCGCAAAAGGCCGGCTTTTATGGCCCGGACGGGCGCATTCCGGTACGCGCGGCGGTGTAACACCAGGCGGTGCTCTGCGGGTTCCCCGGTGGCATACGAAAGATGATCGATGTGGCGTATCCCCACGCCGGCCTCACGCACTTTAGCGCCGCGCACAAAGACGCCCGGCTCGCGCGCAACTGCACGAGACGCGGTTGAATCGCAAAAGCGTAAGTCAAACAGCAAAAGCACTCAGCCATTGACCGCAAGGGTTCGTCGTCCCGACGAGCCCTTTTTGTTTTCTACTCCCCTTGCGCATTCCTGCCCCGCCTTGGCCGTCTGCGTTGGCCATCCGGCCAGGCGGCGCGAATCCGTCGCTCACGGGCAAATCTCGTTCTTTTTCAATGAAGTTTTTGGCTACTCGCGGCTGCCTTTGAACGCGTCGCGATGTAGCAGTGAAACTTATCTCGTGATGTTTGTGTAATCGTGTGTATGATGCGAGGAGTAGAGTATGAACAGTGCCGATGTCGTCAAACTGATTCACGCGGATGGGTGGCGGCTCATCCGCATATCGGGCAGTCATCATCATTTCCGGCATGCATTCAAAGCCGGGCTCGTGACCATCCTCATCCGAAAAGGGATCTGCCACCCGGCACGCTGAACAGCATCTTGAAACAGGCAGGGCTGAAATGAAAAACTTGATCTTTCCGATCGCCATCGAGCCAGGCGACGCGCAGCATGCGTTCGGCGTGATCGTGCCGGATATTCCGGATTGTCATTCGGCGGGAGATACGCTGGAAGAGGCTTACGCGAACGCGAAAGAAGCGATCGAGGCGCATCTGGATACGCTGCTCGACGAAGGCTTGCCGATTCCCGCAAGGCTGACGCTAGACGAGCATCGGCGTAATCCTGACTACGCGGGTTTCACATGGGGGTTCGTGACTACCCGGAATATTCCCGCGCTGAAGAAGGCGGTACGCATCAACATCTCGTTGCCTGAGGCGCTGGTGCATGACATCGACGAATACGCGCAGGCGCGGGGCATGTCGCGTTCCGCTTTTCTCGCGCTCGCGGCCGAGCATGAAATGGCGGACGCATGACAGAAAGCGCATGTAACGCCTTCGCTTCACAACTCAATCGCCTCGCGGGGCGCTAGCGCGCGACGCAAGCCGCTCAGGTCACTCACGTCACTTAAGTCGCCGGTTGCCTCAAGTCGCCTCAACGTTAGCCCAAGCCATCTCGCGCAAGCGCGTGCGCAAACGCGCCACCGCCTGGCTGTGCAACTGACACACGCGCGATTCGCTCACTTCCATCACCGCGCCGATCTCGCGCAGGTTCATGCCGCGCTCGTAGTAGAGCGACATCAGCAGCTTTTCGCGTTCCGGCAAGCGGTCGATCGCTTCGACGAGCGCAGAGCGCAGGCTATCGTCGAGCAAGGCCGACAGCGGATCGGAGTGATCGACGCAATAGCGGTCGAGAAACGGCTCGTCGTCCGCGGAACGGTCGAAGTCTTCGTAGTAGATCAACTGACTGCCATGCAAGTCCTGCAGCATCGACTGATACTCGTCGAGCGGCATTTGCAGATGTTCGGCAATCTCAGTTTCGCTTGCCGAGCGCCCCAGGTTCTGCTCCACCTTGTGCACTGCCGTTTCCACTTCTCGCGACGTGCGCCGCAAGCTGCGCGGCAACCAGTCGTTGCTGCGCAATTCGTCGAGCATCGCGCCGCGAATCCGCTGGCTCGCGTAGGTCTCGAACTGCGCGCCCTGATCTTCCTTGTAGCGGCTCGCGGCATCCAGCAGGCCAATCATGCCGGCCTGGATCAGATCGTCGAGATCGACGCTGGCCGGCATTTTAGCCACGAGCTGCAAGCCGAGGCGACGCACTAACGGTGCGTACTTCGTCAAAACATCGGCTTGGGAAATCTTTCCCTGAGCGTTATACATCGTGCTCCCCTTGTCCTTGTGCCGCCTCTCAGGCGTGCTGCGCAGACGGTTGGTCGGCGTGTTGCGCCGCTGTAACTGTCGCAGGCGCCATCCACGGCGTTTGCGACGACATCGCTGGCCGCATCGGCCAGTACTGCAGTTCGGCTGCGAGGTGCCGGAAGTCGCGCGCAGCCGGTGTCGACGGAAATGCGTCGACGACACAACGCGACAACTCCTCGGCTCGCGCCATCCGCGCATCCGCGGCAATGCAACCGGCGTCTTCCAGCGCAACCGCGAGGTAGCGCCCGGCCACGCCGGCCAGGTTCGCAAAAGCGGTGCGAGCGTCTTCCACGCTCTGCACGTAATTCACCAGCACGCGAAACTGCGCGATGGCGTGCGTGTAGTGCAGGCGCTTCATGCATGCATACGCGTCGGTGATCGCCTGCGCGGCCATGCGCGTGACGATCATCACGTCGTGCGCCTGCATGGCGAGCGCCGACAGGTGGCCTTGCTGATCCAGTTGCGCGTCGATCAGCACGATGTCGGCCGAGCCGTGCAGCAGCACGCCGAGTTGCGCCGAGCTATAGCCTTCGCGATGCGCACGCGAGGCGGCCAGCACCGAGAAGCCGAGCGCGTGGCGCAAAGCCGCGTCGTCGAGCGTCATCTCGCCGCGCATCACGGCGGCAAAGTTGCCCGCGCCGCGGACGTTGCCGAGCATCGCGCTCACCGACTTGTCGCCCAGGCACTCGTCGATTACGAGCACGTCTTTGCCCTGCTGCGCGAGCGCGGCGGCGAGATTCATCACCGTCGCCGTACAGCCGGCGCCCAGCGATCCGCCCGTCACCGCAATCGCGCGCGAGCCGCTGCGCGCGAGAAGGCGCCGCAGTCCTTCTGCCTGATCGGAGACGAGCTTATCCAAAGCGGACCTCGTGCAATTCAGCGGTGGAACGCGCGGACAACGCGGAGAGCAAGGCCGGAACATCTTCGTCATGCGGGACGAACGGCGAGTGATCGCGCGGAATGCAGAACGCGCTCTTGATCAGAAAACGTTTGGTGGCGACGTACAGGTTTTCCGGCACCTTCTGACCGGTCGACACGTAATGCACCGGAAGCTTGTAGCGGATCACCGTATCGAGCACGCCGCCCAGGTTGGTCGCTTCGTCGAGCTTGGTCAGAATGCAGCCGGCGAGCGGCTGTTGATCAGGCGCGCGTTGATAGGCCTGCACGACCTCGTTGAGCGTGTCGCCGTGGCTCGTTGCATTGAGCAGCAACAGGCGCTGCACCGGTTGACCCGCGCGGCTCAGCATCGCAATCTGCTCGGACACGAGGCGATCGCGCTGGCTCATGCCGATGGTGTCGATCAGCACGATGTGCTTGTTGCGCAATTCGGAGAGTGCGAGTTGCAAGTCGGCGCTGTCTTTCACCGCGTGAACCGACACGCCCAGAATCTTGCCGAAGATGCGCAGTTGTTCGTGGCCGCCGATCCGGTAGCTGTCGGTGGTGAGCAACGCGACCTTGCTGGCGCCGAAACGCATCACGCAGCGTGCGGCGAGTTTCGCCGTGGTGGTTGTCTTGCCGACACCCGTCGGGCCCATTAGCGCGAAGACGCCGCCGCGTTCCATCAACGTGTCTTCGTCTTCCATGACGGGCAGATTCGACGCGAGCACCGAGCGCACCCAGTCCATGCCGTCGTCCATGTTGTCGACTTCTTCCGGCAGATTGGCGACCATCATCTGCACGAGCTGCGCGGAAAAACCGGCGGCGAACAGATGCTTGGTGAGCGATCCATGCGCCGGGTTGCGGCGCTGGCGGTCGCCCCACATGAGGCCCGCGAACTGCTCTTCCATCATGCCGCGCAGCGACGAAAGCTCGCTCATCACGGTTTCATTGACCACCTGCTCCATGCGCGCCTTGATCGCTTCGGCGACAGCGGCAGGCGTGCGGGCGTCATCGGCGGTGGGCGGCATGGGTGCGATCTTCTGCGCGGCGCGCCGCGCCGCGACTTGCGCGGCTTCGCGAGCCCAATCCGGCGTGTTATCCGCTTGCGGCGCGGCAGCCTTGCCCACTTCGACGGCGGCGCCGAGGCCCTTGGCCATCGCGGCGGCCGGCGTCATCGCGCCGGGACGTGCGCTGTATACGCTTTGCGGCTCGTGGTCGGCGGCGATGCGTCGCGCGTGATCGATCAGCCAGGGATTCGATTCGGCCATCGTGCGCGGTGCGTGGATGTCCGAGGCCGGTGCGGCAGAGCCGGACGCCACGCCTGCGGCCTTCAGCAAATCGGCGCGGATGTCTTCGTTCAAACGCGCGGCGGCGGCGCGCGCGCTCGGCTGGCCGACGTGGATCTGTTGCGATTGCGGCGCCGACGCCTGCTTTGCGGCAGCAGTGGCCGTGGCCGACGCGCCCGGCAATGCGCTCTTGCGTGTATCGGCCTGCGCGGAGGAGCCCTTGGTCGAGCTCATCGCCGGATTCATGGCCGCGCTTGGCACCACTCGGGCAGCGGGCTGTGCATCGTGACTGGCGGCTAGCGCTGAATCGGCGAAGCTGCCCGCCGTCTCGGTCCCGGCTTCCGGGCTCGCGCCGAACACCGACGAGAACACGTCCGGCATGCCGCTCGCGTACGGATTGGCCTGCATCGGCTGAGCGGCGGACATCGCGCGCGGTGCACTCAGCGCGGGTTGCGCGGCCGCCGTATTCGTCGATGCGAATTGCGCCGCGCTCGCATCGGCGCGCGGAGCCTTCGGCGTAATCGCCGCGAGGTCGCTGTCAGCCAGGGCGACGATCTCCACACTGCCGTCGTCCATCGTCCGATTGGAGAGCACGACCGCGTCGGCACCTAGCGCTTCGCGCACGAGACGCAGCGCATCGCGGCTGGTGGCACCGATAAATTTACGAATGTTCAAGCTGGACCCCCGATGAGGTAAACGGACTGACGGACCGGCAACACACCGCTTCCCATTGAGATCATTATTGCGAAACCCGTCGACCGACGATCGGTGGATAAAGGCCGTTAAACGTGGGTAATTCGAACGATGGACGTATGCCGCGATTCGCGTCCACTGCGCTTATCGAATAGCGCTGCGCCGCGCGACGGCTCACGACTCCCGCGAGCGGAGCATGGACGCTCCGGTACGTTCGCGGTATGAAAAGGCAGGCGCGGAAATGAAAACCGGCGCGTTGGGGGCGCCGGTCAATGTTTTCGAGCGTGAAGCAGGATGAGAAGCAGGATGAGAAGCGGGCCGAGAAGCAGGCGGTAGATCGAGCCGCGAAGCAGACGCGACGCAGCCGCGAACCCAGCGTCGAACCAGACCTGAAGCAATCGCAACTCACCCGATTGCAGTCGCCACGCTCGCCCCAACGCCTTACCCGTGCGCGCCAATAAGATTTACGACCTTGATGTTGCGCGTATCGGGCACTTCGGCATACGAGAGCACCTTCAGCTGCGGCAGGCTGCGGCGCAGGAAGCGCGCGAGCATCGGCCGCAATGCGTGCTGCACGAGCAGCACCGGCGCGAGCCCGAGGTTCTGCTGCCGGTTCATCGCCTTCTGCGTCTCGGTCATCAGCGTATGCGCAAGGCCAGGCTCAAGGCCCGGATTGGAACCCGTCGAGAGCGCCTGCGAGAGCACGCGCTCAAGATTCGAGTCGAGGCCCATCACCTGCATGTCGCCAGTGCCGGGGAACCACTGCTGCGTGATCGCGCGGCCGAGCGCGAGACGCACGGCGGCGGTGAGATCGTGCGCGTCGGTGACCTTCGGCGTGTGCTCGGACAGCGCTTCCAGAATCGTGCGCAGGTCGCGGATCGGCACGCCTTCTTCCAGCAGGTTTTGCAGCACCTTTTGCAGCGTGGTGAGCGGCAGCGTCTTCGGCACCAGATCGTCGACGAGCGACGGCGTATCTTTCTGCATCCGCTCGAGCAGCGCCTGCACTTCGCGGCGGCCGAGCAGTTCGGATGCGTGCGTCACCACCAGGTGATTCAGGTGCGTCGCGACCACGGTGCTCGAATCGACCACCGTGTAGCCATACACCTGCGCCTGTTCGCGCAGATTCGTGTCGATCCAGATGGCCGGCAGGCCGAACGCCGGGTCCTGCGTCGGCGTGCCCGGCAGCGCGGCGGAAACCTGGCCAGGATTGATCGCGAGCCACTGACCCGGATATGCTTCACCGACGCCCACTTCCACGCCCTTAAGCGCTATCCGATAACCGTTCGGCCGCAATTCGAGGTTGTCGCGAATGTGAATGACGGGCGGCAAAAAGCCGATTTCCTGCGCAAACTTCTTGCGGATGCTCTTGATCCGCTTGAGCAGTTCGCCGTCCGAATTCTTGTCGACGAGCGGAATCAGCCGATAGCCCACTTCGAGACCGAGCGTGTCGATCATCGTTACATCGTCCCAGCTTGCTTCGGCGTTTTCGACGGGCGCGATCGCGGCCGGCGCGACATCGACGAGCGCCGTCGTGTTCTTGCGTTCCTCGGCGCGCTTTTTCATCGTGCGACCGAGCTGGATCAGACCGCCACCGAGAATCAGAAACGCGAAGTGCGGCATGCCGGGGATCAAACCCATCAGCACGAGAATGCAGCCGGTGATCGCCAGCACGCGCGGGTTCGTGAACAACTGCCCCGTAAGCTGCGTGCCGATGTCTTCGTTTGTCGCGACGCGCGACACGATCACGCCGGCAGCGGTCGAAATCACGAGCGACGGAATCTGCGCGACGAGGCCGTCGCCGATGGTCAGCAACGTGTAGTTCTTGCCCGCCGCGGCGAAGTCCATGCCGTGCTGGACCATCCCGACAATCAGCCCGCCGAAGATGTTGATCACCATGATCAGCAAGCCGGCGATCGCATCGCCGCGCACGAACTTGCTCGCGCCGTCCATCGAGCCGTAGAACTCGGCTTCCTGCGAGACTTCCGCGCGACGCTTGCGCGCCTGTTCTTCGTTGATGAGACCGGCGTTCAGGTCGGCGTCGATTGCCATCTGCTTGCCGGGCATCGCATCGAGCGTGAAGCGCGCGGACACTTCCGCAATCCGCCCGGCGCCCTTGGTGATCACCATGAAGTTGATGACCATCAGAATGATAAAGACGACGATACCGACCGCGAAGTTACCGCCCACGAGGAAGTGGCCGAACGACTCGATCACCTGGCCGGCCGCGTCAGGGCCGGTGTGGCCTTCGAGCAGCACGACCCGCGTCGACGCAACGTTCAGCGAGAGCCGCAGCAAGGTCGAGAACAGCAGCACGCTCGGGAATGCAGCGAAGTCGAGCGGCTTCATCGTGTACATGCTGACGAGCAGCACCATCACGGAAAGCGCGATATTGAAGGTGAACAGCAGATCCAGCAGGAACGGCGGCAACGGCAAAATCATCATGCCGAGGATCATGCAGATCAGCACCGGGCCGGCCAGGGCGCGCAAATTGGTGCCGCTCAAGGCATCGGGCCGTCGAGCGAGGAAACCGGCGCGAGCGTTCATGCGGAGGCTCCGTCATCGTTAGCGGGGTTAAGCGTGTCGGCGGCTTCCTGATCGGCGTCTTCATCCGATACACCGCCCTTGTCGAGTTCCGCGGGCACATCGAGTTCGGTCGGTGCGACCGGCACGTCGCCGCCATCGGTTTTGAAGCGCCGCAGCTGGTACACCCACGCGAGCACTTCGGCGACCGCGCCATACAGCTGGCCGGGAATCTCGCGGTTCAGTTCGACGTTGTGATAGAGCGCACGCGCAAGCGGAGGCGCTTCCAGTAACGGCACGTTATTTTCGGCGGCAAGTTCGCGAATCCGCGCGGCCACCAGGTTCACGCCCTTGGCAACCACCTTCGGCGCGCGCATCTCGCCGTCCGTGTATTGCAGCGCGACCGCGAAGTGCGTCGGGTTCGTGACCACCACGTCCGCCTTCGGCACCTGCGTCATCATGCGGCGGCGGGCAATTGCACGCTGCTGCTGGCGAATCCGGCCTTTTACGTGCGGATCGCCTTCGCTTTCGCGGTGCTCGCGCTTCACTTCTTCCTTGCTCATGCGCAGTTTCTTGTGGAACTGCCACAGTTGATACGGCACATCCATCGCGGCCACGACGAACATGCCGGCCACCGTCATCCCGCAGCACACGGCGATCAGATGCACGGTGTTGGCCAGCGCCAGATGCAACGGTTGCGTGGCGAGCGCGAGAATTTCCTCGCGCCGATTCCAGATCGCCGTACCGCCGATGATGCCCACCACCAGCGTCTTCACGAGCGACATGCCGAGCTGGATGGGTCCGTTGATCGAAAAAATCTTGCCGAGGCCGGCGATCGGATTGAGGCGGTCGAACTTGGGCTCGAGCCCTTTCGCCGACAGTTGCCAGCCGCCCAGCGCCATCGGCGCGAGCAGGGCCGCAGCGCCGGTGAACGCGAGAATCGGCAGCAGCGCATACAGCCCTTCGAGGCTCGCCGCGCCCGCGCCGATCATCATGCGATGGGTTTCGAAAGCGCTGGCGTGATCGAATTTGAAGGCCGCACGCAGCATGCCCTGCAAATGCTCGCCGATGCTGCCCGACATGCCCCACACGCCGAAAAAACCGGCCGCGAGCAACGCGAACGTCGAAAGCTCCCGCGAACGCACGATCTGCCCCTCCTCGCGCGCTTTCTGCAAGCGCCGGGGAGTGGCTGATTCGGTTTTTTCGAGGTCGCTTTCCTCTGCCACAAAGCTCTCCGGTTGGCCGAGGCACAACGCCTCTTTCCAGTGAGAGCGATTATTCCCGCTCGGCGCAAGCAGCGATCGGCGGATAAAGACGGGGAAACGGGGGCTTTTCGAGGGATGGGCCGCGCGCCGCGCAGGCCCTCGCGCCGCCGCAAAAAGCGACGCCCGCGCTGCTTCGCGCGGGCGTCGTGGATTGCCGTCAGGCTTTGCGTTGCCGCAGATTAGCTTGCGTAAGCCACAAAAGGCGCCTGGGTGCCGCCGTTCTGCCGCAAGTCGAAGCCGTGATAAACGTGGCGTCCGTAGAAGAACGGCAAACCGAGGTCGAATGCATCGAGCCCGCCGATTTGGCCCGCCAGATCGTTGAACGCATAGTTAGTGCCGTTACCGAACAGCGCCGACGCACTCATGATGCCGATACTGGCCGATGCCTTCGCGCTGTTCAGACCGGCCAGCGTAATGGAGCGGGTCTGCATGGTTGACGGGCAATAGAAACCCGAGAAGTTGCTGCCGCACAGCGCGAGCGAGCTATCGCTGAAGAAATAGCCGTTCGAGCCCGAGTCCAGGAACGCCGTAACCGTGCTGCCGTTGAACACGCTGCTGGTCAGGTCGCCGTAGTTATCGGTCGTAAAGGTTTGTAGGGAGCCGAGCGCATTGTTCGACTGCGTACCTATGCCGAACACCAGCGTGCCGGTGGCCGACGCTGCGCCGCTATTCGATATGGGCGGCATTTGCACGATCACGCCGTTGTTATCGACGGGGAACTTCGCAACCGGATTCGCCACCTGGCTCACAAGCGGAACCGCGGTACGCGTGCAGGACGTCCCGCCCGGGCATGAGAAGTAATTGCTGTAGGTCGCCGCAGTCGACGCATTCGCGCAGGTCGTGCCGCAATCATAGAGCGCGGTTCCGATGCCGATGATGCCGTTCGCGCCCAGATCGCTCGCCGTATTCTCCGCCGAGCCGCTGCCGCAACCGGTTGACGGCGTCGTATTCGCCGCCTTGTCGCCGATGATCTGCAACGGCACAGCCGATGTCGTCGTTTCGCCCCCGATGGTCACGGTTGCAGTGCGCACGGTGCCCCACGTGTAGCCGTCGGCGAAAGTCGCGCATTCGGCGAGCTGGTTGCCACTCGTTGACGTACCGGTCGGCAACCCGGTCTGCATCGTCGAATTGAGCGCCGAACTGGCGATGCGCAGCCCGAACGAGCCGGTGTCCACCTGAACGTTGTCGATCGTCTGGCAGGTCGTCGTGTTGGGCACACAGATCGTCACGCTGATCGTCGGAATGTTGATGACGCCGCTGACGCCGTGGGCGACGGTGATCGGCACCGTGTTCGCGGCCGTCGCCGCAATGGGCTGCTGGGTCGGGTTGGCCGGCAACAAGCCGCTCGAAGAATTGCCGCCCGTGTTGCCTCCGGTGGAGCCGCCTGTCGAGCCGCTGCTGGAGCTGGAACCGCCGCTGTCGCCGCCACCGCCGCATGCGGCGAGCGCCGACACGAGCACGACGGTTGCCGCAACTCGCATCCAGTCCTTGAGTTTCATCGCAATATGCATGGTTCGCATCGTTCGTCCTCGCCGTTACTTGATGTCGGAGCCGCTGACGCCGGCGGGTAGTGCGGGCGGAAGCCACGCACGGCCGGTGAAAGAGCCCATGTGGCCACCCGACTGCACGACGAGGCTGCTCTGATCAACCGCGACTGGCCCACGCGCGCCGCCGCGCGCCGCGCGCGCCGCCTTCACGCCCGCGACGTACTGAGGAAAGTAACTGCCGAGCATTTCATTCAGATCCGGCATTTGCGGACCGCGCCACGCGACGCCAAAGACAGTGCCGTCGGCGGCGAGATATTCGCGCACCACCGTACCATTGCCGAGCGTGGTCTCACGTACGGTGTACGACGCTGAAGCCGAAGCGGAAGAAGCCGCGCCCGAGGCCGAGCGCATCACGGCGCTCGCCGCGGTGCCGGCGGCCTTGAGGGTGCGGGACGAAACCGACGCGTCCGTCGGGGGTGTCATGGGGGCGCCGCCGAGCGCCGCATGAGCGGACTGCACGGCCGGCAACGAACAAGGCAATACAAGCGCCGTAATGAAACCGGCGCGACGTACACAACTCCACATAACGAGACTCCTCCCTGGCTGCTGGCCGGCGCGCGCTGCACGCGGGCCGGCTGCATATAGGCAAATCATAGGGCACGGACGGGGCCGCATTTTCGAGGAGCGCCTCCTCGTGCAGGCCGCTGGTGATAGCGTTCACCTTCAGGCCGCGCCGCAGCTTGACCTCGTAGTATGCCTGCGGTTTGTGTCGATAAACAGCACCCGCGCGCGGGCGCGCGGCTTGCTATTCATAGTGGTTGGCCTTGCGCCGAAAGTGCGCGGACCGCTCAGAAACCGAGGCTCGCGAGCAGATCGTCGACTTGCGACTGGTCCTGGACGACATCCGCCTTGCCTTCCGGATTGATCTGCGGACCGTTCAGCAGATGCTCCGGGCTCCCGGTCGGCGACACTTCGGCGACCAGCGCCGCCGCGTGCGCCGCGAACTGCTCGCGCCGCTCGAGCGCGATGTTTTCGACGAGCACGCCGAGCAACTGCTGCTCGATCAGATACACGACGTCGGTGATCTTCTTGATCACCTGGCCGGTCAGATCCTGGAAGTCCTGCGCGAGCATGATTTCCATGAGCTGCGAATTGGTCGCGGTGGTCGCTGCGGGCACGCCGCGCAGGAACTCGCGCGTATCGTTCATCAGCGCGCGCACTTCTGCGCGTTCGATCGGCGCCGCATACCATTGCTCCCAACGCGCGTCGAGTTCGCCGGCGTCTTTTTGCAACTGCTCCTGAATCGGCTTCGCGACATCGATCGAAGACAGCACGCGCTCGGCGGCCTGCTCGGTCATGTTCGCGATGTACTTCAGACGGTCGCGTGCATCGGGTACGGCTTCGGCCGCGCGCTCGACGTGCTTGTCGAGCCCGAGCTCACGCATCGAATCACGCAGCGTGCGTGTCAGTTGTCCAATGCGAGCGAGAATGCGGTCTGACGCGAAGTCGCCGCTCTCGTTGACCGCTTCGGCGCCTGGTGCATTGGTCGGCAGATTCACATCAGCTCCCGGTCTTGGCCATCTTTTCGAGAATCTTGTTGAGCTTCTCGTCCAGCGTTGCAGCCGTGAACGGCTTCACGACATACCCGCTCGCGCCCGCCTGAGCCGCAGCGATAATGTTTTCCTTCTTCGACTCGGCCGTCACCATCAGCACAGGCAAGTGCTTCAGGTTGGCGTCGGCGCGGATTTCCTTGAGCATCGCGAGACCGTCGAGGTTCGGCATGTTCCAGTCGGAGATCACGAAGTCGTACGTGCCGCCGCGCAAACGCGCGAGACCGGCCTGGCCGTCTTCGGCTTCGTCGACGTTGCCGTAGCCCAGCTCTTTGAGGAGGTTGCGAACGATCCGGCGCATCGTCGGAAAGTCGTCAACAACCAGAAACTTCATTGCCTTATCCATTTGATTCCCTTTACTTGATTCACGGTGCGGCGTGTGACCGCCTCAATTCGAACGGCGCATCATACCCGCTGAACGCGATCGCCCATCGACGCAAGTCGCGCCATCACGCGCCGGCTCATATCCGGCAACGACGCGATTTCGTCGGCCGCGCCGAGCGCAATCGCCTCGCGCGGCATGCCGAACACGATGCAGCTCGCCTCGTCCTGCGCAAGGGTGTAAGCCCCTGCCTTTTTCATATCTAGCAGACCTGCGGCGCCATCGCGCCCCATCCCGGTCAGGATCACTCCGACCGCATTCTTGCCCGCGTGCTGCGCGGCAGAGCGGAACAACACGTCCACCGAAGGACGATGCCGGTTCACCGGCGGATCGTCCGACAGATGCGCGATGTAGTTCGCGCCGCTGCGGGCAAGCAGCAGGTGAGCGTGGCCGGGGGCGATATACGCATGTCCCGGCAGTACACGTTCGCCGTGCTCTGCCTCTTTAACGGTAATCCGGCACAAACCATTGAGGCGTTGCGCAAAAGATTTTGTGAAACCCGGCGGCATATGCTGCGCGATCAGCACGGCGGGCGCATCCGGCGGCAGCGGCACGAGCACTTCGCGGATGGCTTCGGTGCCGCCCGTCGATGCGCCGACGATGATCAGCTTCTCGGTACTCAGCAGCGGATTGTTGAAGAGCGGCGCAGCGGCGGCCGGCGCGTGTCCGGCGGCAGCGGCCGCATGATGAACGGGCGCGGCCTGGCGCACACGCGCGCGCGCCGCGGCGCGAATTTTGTCGGCGAGTTTTTCCGAGTAGTCGAGCATGCCGTCGCGAATGCCGACCTTCGGCTTCGTCACGAAATCGACCGCGCCGAGTTCCAGCGCACGCAGCGTGATTTCATTGCCGCGCTCGGTCAGCGACGACACCATCACGACCGGCATCGGCCGCAAGCGCATCAGCTTCTCGAGGAAGTCGAGGCCGTCCATGCGCGGCATTTCGACGTCGAGCGTCAACACGTCAGGGTTGTGCTGCTTGATGAGATCGCGCGCGACCAGCGGATCGGGGGCGGTTGCGACGACGGTCATGTCCGGCTGGCCATTGATGATTTCCGTCATCAGGCTGCGGATCAGCGCCGAATCGTCGACACAAAGTACTTTGATCTTTTGCACAGCGCTCACGCCTCCTCTGCGGTTCTGGCGTTGTTTGAATTGATTGGGCGCGGGGCTGAGCCGAACAGTTCGATGCGCGGCCTCGCTGCACCCGCGTTCGCGCTGCCTGCTGCGGGGTTCGCTGCGGGGTTGGCGGCGGCGTTGCTCCCGGAGCCGAACAATTCGACCTTCGGCTTCGCGGCAGCGGAAGAGCCGAACAGCTCGACCTTAGGCCGTGCAGCCGCCGGTGTCGCAAACAGTTCGACGCGCTTTCTCGCGGCGGCAAGCCGCTCGGCGCGCGCTTCGGCGCTTTGCCGCACGAGCGCCTGTTCGCGCTCGGCTACGCCCGGGTCCTGCTGCAGACGCAGCTTCTTCACCATCACCTGGCCCGTACGCGGCATGAACGCCACCTTCCGCGGATGCGAGCCCTGCAAATCCTCTGCGACGATGCGAATCTTTTCGAGCGCAAGATAGCGGCGCACGAATTCCGAGTTGCGATCGCCGATGTTGATGGTCGTCATGCCAGCGAGCACCGCGCCGCCGCCGAACACCTTCGCTTCGAAACGCTCGCGCCGGCCGCCGGCCTTAATCAGTTCGTTGATCAGCACTTCCATTGCGTAGGCGCCGTAGCGCATCGAATCGGATGCGGGCTGCCCGACTTCCGCGCCGTCGTCGGGCAACATGAAGTGATTCATGCCGCCGATGCCGGCCGTGCGGTCCTGAATGCAGGCCGCGACGCACGAACCCAGCACGGTGACGAGCACCATGTCGTCGTGCGTGGTGTAGAACTCGTTGGGCAACAGCTTCACGCCGGGGCGTTGGAAGTGGTTGTCGTAGTAGAGATTGGTTGCGATCGGCAAGGCGCTGCTCATATCGTCACCCCGCTAGTCGACGTGCTGCTCGCTGTCGCTGCCGTGCGCGTCGGCGCGCGCGCGCCGGCAACATCGCGCGTCAGTTCATAGACCGTCTGGCCGCGCAGCTTGAAAGCCTGCGTGACGTAGGTGAAGTTTTCGGAGTGGCCGGCGAACAACAGACCACCCGACTTCATCAACGGTTCGAAGCGCCCGAGTACTTGCGCTTGCGTGGGCTTGTCGAAATAGATCATCACGTTGCGGCAGAAGATCGCGTCGAACTGCGTGCGCAACTGATAATCGCGGTCGGTGAGGTTCAACTGCTCGAAGCGCACCATCGCACGCACTTGCGGACGTACCTTGACCATGCCCGCATGTGCGCCGGTGCCCTTCAGGAAAAAACGCTTGAGCCGCTCGGGCGACAGGTGCTTCACCTGGTCGAACTGGTACATGCCGGCTTCGGCTTTCGCGAGCACTTGCGTGTCGATATCGGTGGCGAGCACCGTGGCCTGGCGTGCGCCGGTTTCGCCCAGCGCTTCGATGAGCGTCATCGCGATCGAATACGGCTCTTCTCCGGTCGAAGCTGCCGAGCACCATACGGAAACCGGTTGCGCGCGGCGCGTCACGAAATCCGCGAGGATCGGAAAGTGATGCGCTTCGCGAAAGAACGCAGTCAGGTTCGTGGTAAGCGCATTTGTGAATGCTTCCCACTCGGCCGGGTCGTTTTCCGCTTCGAGCAGATCGAGGTACTGCTTGAACGAGTCGAGACTTCTGGCGCGCAGCCTTCGCGCGAGACGGCTATACGCCATGTCGCGCTTGTGATCCGACAGCGAGATACCGGCGCCGCGGTGAATCAGTTCGCGAATGCGTGTGAAATCCGCGGACGTGAATTCGAAATCACGTCCCTGTTCGCCGGATCTGACCGGTTCTGCCCGGTCGGTGCGTTGCTGTGCGCGCGTTGCCATCATGAAAGTTCCTGCCTGCGATACGAGCCATCACGCTTGCCCGACGGAAGTGCCGGCGAGCAAGGGATTGTTTTCGCGGGGTCGCGCCCGCCCGCAAGTTCCATCACCATGCAGCCGGCCCGCGACACGCCGTTTGAACGTGCTTCGATGATTCGCGCCGCATGGTGCGATATACCGAATGACTGCATGTTTGTTCGTCATGTCCTAAAACGTTTCCCAATCCGCGTCCGAGCCCGCCGAGGCGACGCTTGCGGCGGCCGGTCGTGCGGTCGATTCGGATGCGGCGCGGGGCGTCTTCGGCTTGAGCGCCGGTTCGACGCGCGCGGCGCCCGCTTGCTGCTTGCCGGAAGCCGGCGCGGCGCTGGTTGCCGTTGGTGCATTCGCCGTTGGTGCACTCGCCGTCGCTGCATTCGCCGTTGCTGCACTTGCTGTCGTCGGCTGCGCTGCCCCGCCATGCGCCGGTCGCGGCGCGCTCTTCGCCACAGCCTTGCTCTTGCTCACGGCTGCCCGCGCCTTCACTTGCGGCGGGGCCGGCGCGGCGAAACTGCGAGCCGGGCTGCTGGCGACCTTCCAGCCGCTCAGCACGGCCTGCAACTGGCGCGTCTGATCTTCGAGCGACGCTGCCGCTGCCGCCGCCTCTTCGACGAGCGCCGCATTCTGCTGCGTGACTTCGTCCATCTGCACGACCGCGCGATTCACCTGCTCGATGCCGCCCGATTGTTCCTCGGACGCCGCGCTGATCTCACCCATGATGTCGGTCACGCGGCGCACGGCCTGCACGATCTCGTCCATCGTCGTGCCCGCGCGTCCGACGAGCGTCGAACCGCTTTGCACCTTGTCGGTCGAGTCGCCGATCAGTTCCTTGATTTCCTTCGCCGCGCTCGCGCTGCGTTGGGCGAGGCTGCGCACTTCGCCGGCCACGACCGCGAAGCCGCGGCCCTGTTCGCCGGCACGCGCCGCTTCGACTGCGGCATTCAGCGCCAGAATGTTGGTCTGGAACGCAATGCCTTCGATCACGCCGATGATGTCGACGACCTTGCTCGAACTGCTCGCGATATCCTGCATCGTCGTGACGACCTGGCTCACGACATCCCCGCCGCGCGTCGCGATGTCCGATGCGTTCACAGCGAGCTGGCTCGCCTGGCGCGCGTTTTCGGCGTTCTGCCGCACGGTGCCCGTCAGTTGCTCCATGCTCGATGCGGTTTCCTGCAACGACGCGGCTTGCTGCTCCGTGCGCTGCGAGAGATCGGTGTTGCCCATTGCGATTTCGCGCGCGCCCGTGTCGATCGACTCGGTGCTGCTGCGAACCGCGGTCACCATCGACGCCATGCTTTCCTGCATCCGTTTGATGCCCGCAAAGAGGCGGCCGATTTCGTTGCGGCTTCTCACTTCGATCGTTTCCGACAGATCGCCCGCGGCGATCCGTTCGAAGCATTCGGTTGCGTCGTGAAGCGGCTGCACGATCAGGCCGCGCAGTGCGAAGCGCAGGCCGACCACGAGCAGCAGCGCGAGCGCGGCGAACGCGACGATCAGCGTCGTCATCAATGAGATGTTCGACTGTGCGTCCGCCTGCTGATCCACCGCCTGTTGCTGCAGGCTCTTGACTACCGCCGATGCCGCGTTGTCGTACGAGACGAACATCGGGCTGATCTTCGTATCGGCGATCGCGTGGTACGCGGCCATATCGTTCGCGCGCAACGCGGCGAACTCCGGCTCCATGCCGTCGCGCACGAGCGCTGTGCGGCGCGCCAGAAGTTCGTCCATTTGCGCCTGTTCGAGGCCGGCCTTCGGCGCGTCGACGTAGGTCTGCCAGTTTCTGTTGCTGAAGCCGTAGAGTTCCACTGCGCGGTCCAGAACCTTCTTCGCCGTTTCAGTGTCGCCCGCCGCCGTCAGCGCGGTGAAGCGATCCAGCGACACACGCGAGCGCAGCAGATATGCCGAAGCGTCGTCGAGCGCGTGAATTGCAACCAGATCGCCGCGCGCGATACGGTCGAGCGACCGGCTGGCGCTGCCTAGCGCAGTCAGCCCAAGCACGCCGACCACCAAGGTCAGCGCGACGAGAATGATCCCCACTAGCGTGAGCGATGTGCGAATCGACCACCTGCTTAGCATCTCAATGCTCCCTGTACCAAACTTTTCTGAACGCCGCGGGCGTTAAGCGCCGAGCGTTTCGATGAGCGCCATTTCGCGGCTCGTCATCAGCTTTTCGATGTCCATCAGGATCAGCATGCGGCCATCGACGGTGCCGAGCCCTGTCAGGTACTCGGTCGTCAGCGTCGCGCCGAATTCGGGCGCCGGCATGATCTGGTCGACGGCGAGCGTCAACACGTCCGACACGCCATCCACCACCATCCCGACCACGCGATGCGCGACGTTCAGGATGATCACGACAGTCTGGTGGTCGTACTCGACGCGTCCTAGGTGGAACTTGATGCGCATGTCGACGATCGGCACGATGATGCCGCGCAGATTGATCACGCCCTTGATGAACTCAGGTGCGTTCGCAATGCGCGTGACGTTGTCGTAGCCGCGGATTTCCTGCACCTTGAGAATGTCGATGCCGTACTCTTCGGCGCCGAGCGTGAAGACGAGGAATTCCTGACCGCCGGCGTCGGCCTGCTGCGCGTCGCGGCGACCATTCGTCGCGTTCGCGACGCTCGAATTGATAGATTGGACTTCTGCCACGTTAGCCCCCAAACGGTTGGGATAAATTGAGTTGAATGAGTGTTACGGCGAATCTGACGGACATCATGCGAGGCTCATCGCCGCGCCATGCGCGTTGCGCGACTCGCGGTTCAGCGCCGCCACGTCCACGATCAGCGCAACGCGGCCGTCACCGAGAATGGTCGCCGCGGAAATGCCGCGCACCTTGCGGTAATTCGTTTCGAGGTTCTTCACGACCACCTGCTGCTGTCCCACCAGCTCGTCGATCAGCATCGCAAAGCGGCGCCCTTCCGTCTGCATGATGGTGACGATGCCCTGGGTCGGCTCCTGCTTCGCTCCGTCGACGTTGAACACTTCGTGCAACGCGACGAGCGGCAGATATTCACCGCGCACCCGCACCACGCGCTCGCCGTTGGCGACCGTGTAAATGTCTTCGGCTTGCGGTTGCAGCGACTCCATCACGAAGTTCAGCGGCAGAATGAATATTTCGTTGCCGACCTTGACGGACATGCCGTCGAGAATCGCGAGCGTGAGCGGCAACACGATGCGCGTGGTGCTGCCCTTGCCGGCGTGCGACGTGATTTCCACGTGACCGCCCATCGACTGGATGTTGCGCTTCACCACGTCCATGCCGACGCCGCGGCCCGACACGTCCGTGACCTGCTCCGCCGTCGAGAAGCCCGGCAGGAAGATCAGGTTCCAGACTTCCTCGTCGGTCATCGTTTCGCTGACCTGCATGCCCTGCTTCGCGGCCTTCGCAAGAATCTTGTCGCGGCGCAGGCCGGCGCCGTCGTCGCTGACCTCGATCACGATGTTGCCGCCGTGATGTGCCGCCGACAGCACGAGCTGGCCGGTCGAATCCTTGCCCGCCGCGCGCCGCGCTTCCACGGTTTCGATGCCGTGATCGAGACTGTTGCGCACGAGGTGAGTCAACGGGTCGATGATCCGCTCGATCAGGCTCTTGTCGAGTTCGGTCGCCTGACCGAAGGTGACGAGCTCCACTTCCTTGCCGAGCTTGGCCGCGAGATCGCGCACGAGACGCGGGAAGCGGCTGAACACGTAATCCATCGGCATCATGCGGATCGACATGACGGCTTCCTGCAGATCGCGCGCGTTGCGCTCGAGCTGCGCCATGCCGTTGAACAGGCGATCGTGCAGCGCCGGATCGAAGGTGCTGGTGGTTTCCGCGAGCATCGCCTGCGTGATCACCAGTTCGCCGACCAGGTTGATCAGCTGATCGACCTTTTCGACGCCCACGCGAATCGAGCTGCCTTCCGCGCCGCCTGCCGCCGCTGCCGGACGTGCGGCCTTGCGGTCGTTGTCCGCCGCGGCCGCGACCGATGCCGTGGCGGGAGCTGCTGCCGGTGCGCTGGCCGCAGCCGCTTGGCCCGGCGCGGGCTCGGCGGCGCTGCTCGTCGAAGCAGGCTGCGCTACAGACGCCACGGACGCCAGGGGTGCTACGGTATGAGTGGCGGCCGAAGCCGCCGGTACTGCTTGCACCGGAGACGAAGGCTCAGCGTCGGGCGTTCCAGGTTCGCCTTGCTGAGCACCGTCCGCCGGTGCGGTTCCGCGGCCGATCGAGATCTGACTTTCGTCGATCACGAAACAGCACACGGCGATGATGTCGTCGGACGTGACATCGGTCTGGAGCCACAGCGTCAGATCGCCGCCGCTCTTGACCCGCCCGACGATATTGCCCAGGTTACCCAGCTCTTCGGCAAGGAGTTCCTGGTCCTTCTCATCAACGCCCCGTAGCGTAATTTTCAGATGCGGACCGGCTTCCTGATCTGCTTCGCCGGTTCCTTCGGCTTGCCCGGTCTGTGCCGGTTCGCCGTCAATCCATTCGCCAGCCGCCTGCACCGCCTGTTCGACGACGTGCTCCGGCGGGCTGCCTTCTTCTACTGTTGCGACGTCCTCGACGGGCGCGGGCACCGCGGCTTCCACCGGCGCAGCGGCAGCCGCGGCCGCAGCCGCAGCCGGTGCCGCGGCACCGCGGCTCTCGGCGTGCAGTTGTTCGAGCTTCGCGCAGATCGCCTTCGCGACCGCCGTGTCCGGCTCGGCGCTCGCGCGGTAGTCGGCGAGCTGGCCCGACAACACGTCCTTGGTTTCGAGGAACGTGTCGATCATGTCCTTGCGCAGCACGAGTTCATTGTTGCGCGCACGGTCGAGCAGCGATTCGAGGATGTGAGTCGTCTCCGTCAACGCGGTAAAGCCGAACGTCGCCGCGCCGCCCTTGATCGAATGCGCCGCGCGGAAAATTGCCGCGAGGTCTTCCGGGTCCGGGTGCGCGATGTCCAGATTGAGCAGCAACTGCTCCATCTGCGCGAGCAGTTCGTCCGCTTCGTCGAAGAACGTCTGATAGAACTGAGTGATGTCGAGTGTCATGCCTGGGTCACCGCGAGAGTTCCTGTCTAGGCCTGGGCTACCGTGCCGCAGCGTCGAGAGCTTCTATAACTTGTCTAGGGTTTGCTTTACGCCTGATCTGGCTCAGCCAACGCCGCCACCAGTTCGGTCAGCATGTCCGGGTCGAGCGGCTTTTCAATCCAGCCGGTCGCGCCCGCCTCGCGCGCCGCGGCTTTGAACGGCTCGCCCGATTCCGTCGTCAGGACGAGGATGGGCGTCGCCGTGTAAGCCGGATTGCCGCGCAGTTCGGCGATCAGATCGAGGCCGGTCTTGCCCGGCATGTGCTGATCGGTCAACACGAGGTCGAACCGCACGGCGAGCGCATTTTCGAGCCCTTCCGCGCCGTCCGCCGCGAGCGTCACCTCATAGCCGGCCGCCGTCAGCGTCGCGGAAAGAATCTGCCGCATCGATGCCGAATCGTCGATCGCCAGGATATGCCTGATCATGAAAACCTCGCTGCACTTACGCTATGTGCCGCCTCGCTGTCCGCGCCAGTGAGGCGCATGGAGCAGCCGGGCGACCGCCTTTCCGTTACTGAGCCGCCGGCGCTGTCGCCGGTACCTTGGGCGCGACCGTCACCGGCTGCGCCAGTTTTTGCAGCAGCGGCTTGGAGCCGGCTGCGTCGTCCGACAAGGTCGTCGTGGTGGAGTCGTCATGATTGAGCGCTTCCTCCGACTTCCTGTTCAGAACGATGATGCTGATGCGGCGGTTTTCCGGATCCATCGGGTCCGCCTTGTTCAGGTTCTGCGTCGACGCGAGGCCGAGTACGCGCATCACCTTTGCTTCGTCCATACCACCGGCGACCAGCTCGCGGCGCGACGCATTCGCGCGATCCGCGGACAGTTCCCAGTTGCTGTAGCCCTTCTCGCCGCCCGCGTATTGCGCGGCGTCGGTGTGTCCCTGCACGATGATGCGGTTAGGCACGTCGTTCAGCGTGTGGCCGATCTCGCGCAGAATGTCGCGCATGTACGGCTCGACCTGATCTCTCGCGGTCGCGAACATCGGCCGCTTCTGCGAGTCGACGATCTCGATGCGCAAGCCGGTCAGCGTCGAATCGATACGGATCTGCTGCTTGAACTGGCGCAGCACCGGATTCGCTTCGATCGCGGCCATCAGCTTCACTTGCAGATCGTGCAGACGGACCTGCTCGCGCCGCTCCAGCTCACCCTGCAACTGCTTCATCGAGTCTTCGCTGCTGTGCGAGACCGTGCGCTCGGCGCGATTGTTCGAACCGTCCGTCCAGCGCGTCACACCCTGCGCGTCGGTCGAGATGTCGCGGCCGCCGCCCTTCAGAATGCTCGAATCTTCCGCGCTGCGGTCGCCGCCCCACAGCGTGATCTTCAACGGCTGGTTGAAGTACTCCGCGATGCCCTTCAACTGCACCGTGGATGCCGAACTCAGCAGCCACATCAGCAGAAAGAACGCCATCATCGCGGTCATGAAGTCCGCATACGCGAGCTTCCACGCGCCGCCGTGGTGGCCCGCCTTCTTCGGCGCGGCGCGCTTGACGACAATGGCGCGGTCTTTGTCCTTGCTCATCGGTTCGTCTCTCGTGCCCTTACTTGGCCTTCACGCGGCGCACGTGCTCTTCGAGCTCGGCGAACGACGGACGCTCGGTCGAGAAGAGCACCTTGCGGCCGAACTCGACGGCAATGGCCGGCGCATAGCCGTTCAGGCTGGCGAGAATCGTCACCTTGATGCACTGGAACATCTTGGTCGACTCGGTCACGCGCTGCTCGGCGACGCTCGCGAGCGGTCCGATCAGTCCGTACGAAAGCAGAATGCCGAGGAAGGTGCCAACGAGCGCCTGCGCGATCATTTCGCCGAGCACCGCCGGCGGCTTGTCGGCGGACGCCATCGTGTGCACCACACCCATCACCGCGGCCACGATACCGAACGCCGGCATGGCGTCGCCAACCTTGTTCAGCGCGTGCGCGGGCGCCTCGCCTTCCTGGTGATGCGTCTCGATCTCCTCGTCCATCAGGCTTTCGATCTCGAACGCGTTCATGTTGCCGCCCACCATCAGACGCAGGTAGTCGGTCAGAAACTCGATAATGTGATGGTCGGCGAGAATCTTTGGGTACTGCGTGAAGATCGGGCTCTTCGACGGATCGTCGATGTCGGCTTCCAGCGTCAGCGTGCCTTCCTTGCGCGCTTTGGCGAGCAGGACGTAGAGGAGCGCCATCAGCTCCATATAAACGTCCTTGTTGTACTTCGCCCCCTTGAACAGGGTCGGAATGACGCGCAGCGTCGCCTTGATCGTTTTCATCCCGTTACCGAGGATGAACGCGCCGACGCCGGCGCCGACGATCATCAGCACTTCAACGGGCTGCAACAGCGCGCCGAGATGGCCGCCTTCCAGCGCGTAACCGCCGAAAACGGACAAAAGCGTCACGAGTGTTCCCACGAAAATCAGCACTGCGGAGCCCTCACAAAGAAGCGACGGTGACCGTCGTTAAACTGGTTTACGGCAACGCAACAGAAAACTTTGACGGAAAAGCGGCTTGGCGCGCCGGTGTAAACCCAGAGGCGGGCGCTGGCAGCCGGACGCGCGATGCGCGAGGCCAGGCGCGGCAATCAACCGGGCGGCAAGGCCCACTGGACGGGGAATGAACGCAGGCCGCGCGGCCGGCGACCCGCTCGCGGATCAGGCCACGAGCGCGGCGAGGCTCTCGCGGGCGCGGGCGTCGGCAACTTTCTTTGTCTTACCGGCGCGCGAGGGAGGCTGGCACAGTCCGCAGACGAACCCCTGCTTCGGGTCGTGGGCGTGCGCGACGAAATGGCCGCCGCAGCGGCAGCACGGCGTGATTTGCAGCATCCCCGAGTCGAAGAAGCGCACGAGCGTCCATGCGCGCGTGAGGCTCAGCACGGGTTCGTCGTCGTGTAACTGCACGTGCTCCAGATAGAGCCGGTAGCTTTTGACGATCGACTGGATCGTCGCGCAGCCGCCGTGGTCGGCCATGAAGCGGTAGATGTTGTAGAACAGCGAGGAGTGAAAGTTGGGCTGCCAGGTCATGAACCAGTCGGTCGAAAAGGGCAACATGCCCTTGGGCGGCGAAACCCCTTTCAGTTCCTTGTACAGCTTGATGAGCCGGTCGCGCGACAGGCTGGTTTCCGCCTCCAGCAATTGCAGACGCGCGCCAAGTTCAATCAGTTCGATGGCCAGGGTGATTTCCTTGACCTCGAGCACGACGCTTTTATAGGCCATCCGCTTTACGTTCCCGTCCCGATTGCTTGCCTTGAGCCGCGGACTACCATCAGCCGAGTTGCTCGACCGGCTGGCTTGCCATCAGGATCGCGGAATGCGCTTGCGCGACGGCGCTTGATTTGCCCTTGTCCGCGAGCGCCGACAACACGGCGTGATCGTCGAAACGGAAGCGGCACAACACCTGGTTGGACGCCGCCAGCTTGACGGTCTGCGCCAGCGACAGGCTGGCGAGCACATCGGCTAACTGGTCCGAAATCCCCATGCGAAACATGCCCATCGGCTTGTCTTCGCGAAGCAGGCGCTGCGCGAGCAGGAGATAAGACAGGTTGACTTCTCTGATCTCATTGAGCATATCGCTTGTCGCGCTCATGATTCCCCCGGGGTGTATCTGGCTGGTCAGGCCGTTACGGAAACGTTTGCTCGAACGCGCGCAGCTAAACCGCACCGATCGGCTCGTTTCTGGTCTTGCGAGCATTGTCTCGGAAGGGGCAGCGAAACAAAATCGGACAGACACCCAGCTTGTTTGACGGATTAATCCGTCATTCATGTAGGAGTTTTTCCTACATGGCTGAGCTCGGAGAAAGGTCTGGTGGGATTCGGACACGCCGCGCTGCTGCTTGCAATGCGCGGTGAATATTGGATTCCGCAGGAATGAACCGAACGGTGAGTTTTATAACCCTGTCATTTGCACCGTTCAATGGTGAGGCGAATTATAAGACGTTTTCACCACTACGTAATATTTCGAATGTAGGAGCGGGCTCGGCGCTTGCTGCAAAGAGGCGCGGCGCTTTTGCGGCGTGCCGGCCTCGCCGGCCACAACGTGCAAAAAACACCTGCGGACACGTCTGGATGCATGTAACACCTCGTGTTTCGCGCTGTAACAACATTAAGCGTTTGAAAAATAACTCGAATTGGCGCGGCCGATCCCGATAATGAAGCTAAGGGATTACCCGATGCAGGTTCGGAGCACCCCCGGGCGGCGGCTTACCGCGCCCAACCGTCCGTCAGGCATTCGCTCCTCGCTCTACTCGAGCGCCGCTGTGCGAAGCCCTATTGAACAGGAGAAACGCATGCGAATCGCACAAATTGCGCCGTTGTATGAAGCAGTCCCGCCGAAATTGTACGGTGGCACCGAACGTGTCGTGTCCTACCTCACCGAGGCTCTGGTCGACGAGGGTCACGACGTCACGCTGTTTGCGAGCGGCGACTCGGTGACTTCCGCCAAGCTCGACGCGTGCTGGCCTCGTGCGCTGCGCCTCGATCCGACGATTCGCGATGCGCTAGCCCCGCACATCCTGATGATGGAAAAAGTGCGCCGGGTCGCGCACGAGTTCGACGTGCTGCATTTTCACCTCGACTACATGCCGTTCCCGCTTTTCTCGACGATGGACACGCCTTTCGTGACCACGTTGCACGGCCGTCTCGATTTGCCCGAGTTGCAGCCGGTGTTCGACGCGTTCTCCGGCGCGCCGGTCGTCTCCATTTCCGATTCGCAGCGCCTGCCGCTGCCGCAGGCGAACTGGCTGAGTACGATTTACCACGGCCTGCCGGAGCAACTGCTCACGCCGCAAGCGCACAAGAAGCCGGAATACCTGGCCTTTCTCGGCCGGATCTGTCCGGAAAAGCGCGTCGATACAGCCATCAAGATCGCTGCACAAAGCGGTTTGCCGCTGAAGATTGCCGCCAAGGTGGACAAGGCCGATCAGGATTACTTCAAGCGCGAGATCGAGCCGCTTTTGTCGCAAGCGCATGTCGAGTTCGTCGGCGAGATCAACGAAGCGCAAAAGCCCGAGTTCCTGTCGGGCGCCAAGGCGCTGTTGTTTCCGATTGACTGGTCCGAGCCGTTCGGGCTCGTCATGATCGAGTCGATGGCATGCGGCACGCCGGTGATTGCGTTCAACCGCGGTTCGGTGCCGGAAGTGATCGACCACGGCGTGACGGGCTATATCGTCGAGGACGTGCAAGGCGCGGTGGCCGCGCTCCAGCGTCTGGACGAGTTGTCGCGCAGCGAGATCCGCGCGCAGTTCGAGCGCCGCTTCAGTTCGAACACGATGGCGCGCAACTACGTGGACGGGTATTCGGCGCTGATCGAAGCCACGCGCCGGCCGATTCTTCGCCAGGTCGCGGTGGGTTGACGAGAGCGAGCATGAGCGCGCGAACTGGATGCCCGCGTTTGAAACGGCGTGGCACTGGGTCGCGGTCCGAGCCCATACGCCGCATGCGCTTTCCGATTGACGAGCCGGATACACCGATTTTTTCCATGTGAATCGTTTGCGCGAACGGTAACTCAGACTTATCCCGCTTCATTTATAGAAAAGCCGCCTCGCAAAGGCGGCTTTTTAATGGCGGCGTGGATGCGCTTCCATGTCCGATTAGCACAGTCGAGTAAACGCGGACTCGCGATGATCCTTCAATTCGCTTTCGCACTCACTCGCGAACGACTCAGCTTGCGCCAATCAAAAAGCGTTCACGGTTCTTGCCGACGATCCACTTCGGCGGTTTGCCGCGTCCGCTCCATGTATTACCCGTTTTCGGATCCTGATATTTAGCCGGCAGCGGCGCCTTCTTAGGCGGACGCCCGCGCTTGGCGGCCACTGCAAAGCCGAGATCCTGCGCGGTCAGGCCGTATTCGGCGATTTTCTGGCGGATGTCGGCTATCACATTGTCGATTTCCGTGCGGCGGGCTTCTTCTGCTTGTGCCTGCAATTTGGCGATCTGCGCCTTCAGGTCTGCGTATTGAGACATTCCGGTTCTCCCCTTTAGAACTCATTCGCCTCGCAGACTAACTGTAATTATAAAAATTCGCAATGGATACCATCACCGATTTAGTACGCTATCTTCTGATAATTATTTAGCGTCGATGAATTGTAAAACCGCTTTATCGAGGAATAATCGGTAAAGCCGGCCTGCATTGACAATTCTTGACAACCGATTGGCGAGTCTTTCCCTAGAATTAGGCGTTCAAAGACAGGTGCCCGCCCGGAGCGTGCGCTCAGTCTCCCTGCTTCTAGAGCATCAATTATTTTAGGAATGCCAATCATGCAGTTGTCAAAGCGCCTTGCTGCCGAGTTGTTCGGCACCTTCTGGCTCGTGCTCGGAGGCTGCGGCAGCGCGGTTCTCGCCGCCAACTTCGCCGGCCCAGTGCATGGCCTCGGCATCGGCTTCGTCGGCGTGTCGCTTGCTTTCGGGCTGACCGTGCTGACGATGGCCTATGCAATCGGCCACATTTCGGGCTGCCATCTGAACCCCGCGGTCAGCGTCGGGCTGACCGTGGCTGGCCGCTTCCCGGCCCGCGAGCTGCTCCCGTACATCGTCGCGCAGGTGGTCGGAGCGGTGCTCGGCGCGGCGGTGCTCGCACTGATCGCCTCGGGCAAGCCCGGCTTTGAGCTGGTCGCGAGCGGTTTCGCGAGCAACGGTTATGGCGAGCGCTCGCCGGGCCACTACTCGCTCGCCGCGGCATTCGTGTGCGAGGCGGTCATGACTGGCTTCTTCCTGTTCGTCATTCTCGGCGCAACCGACAAGCGCGCGCCGGCCGGCTTTGCGCCGATCGCCATCGGCCTGTGCCTCACGCTGATTCACCTTGTTTCGATTCCGGTCACAAACACCTCGGTCAACCCCGCTCGTTCAACGGGCCCGGCGCTGTTCGTAGGCGGCGCTGCGGTCGATCAGTTGTGGCTCTTCTGGGTCGCGCCGATCATCGGCGCCGTGGTTGCTGGCGTGCTGTATCCGCTGATCGCGGAGAGCCGCAGCGGCAATGCGCAGAAGCTGGCGCTCGATTAATCACGGCCGGTTGGCTGAACAGAAAGCGGGCGCTGTGGCGCCCGTTTTGTTTTGGTGCAGACACGCGCTCAAGACGCGCAGCAGCGGCTTCGACAATCGTCTTTCTTCGCGCAGCGTGAAGACCGATTTGCCGTAGCGGTTCGAGACTTCGCCGCTCGCGCGTTGCCGGATGCGCCGGCGGCTGCTTCGATGCGTTCGACCAATCGATTTGATTAATCCGGTTATACAGATGTAAGCCGCGATTACGCGCCGCGCTTCTCAACGACCTTACTGTTCGCCGCCAATGTCGTGGCGGCTTTGTCTCCCTCGCCCCAACCCTTGCTGCGACAGGCTTCCCCCTGATGGTGTGCGATAACCCAACGCCTGGAGAGCACGCGCCCATGCTTGCCAGCCTTGCGACGATGCTTTCAGTCGGTAACATCTGGTCGCAGTACTTGGGAGGCGGAATGCGTAGATTGGACCTGTGCGACAAACATACGTCGCGTCACAGCAAGCCTCTTGCATGGAGAACAACATGAAACGCATCGTCACTCAATTGCTGGTTGCCACAGGCCTTGCAGCAGGTGCATGCGGCGCCGCCCAGGCGCACACAGACCTGAATATCGGCCTGTCGCTTGGCGTGCCAGTCTATACGCGTCCGGCGCCGGTCTACGCAGCACCGCAACCGGTGTACTACGGCAACGGCGGCTGGGGTCATCGCTATGACCGGGGCGACTACTATCGTGGCGACCACCGTTATGACCGCAGCTGGAACCGGAACGACCGCCGTTGGGGGCATGACGACCGTGGCGATCACGGCGACCGCCGCGGCGGATGGCGCGACTAGTCGTGCCGTCGGCCAAAGAGCCTGAGATAGTCTGGCTTTAGGTGAACCGGCCCGCATCCGTAAAAGCGCGATGCGGGCCGGCTGCATTCAGGAGAGGAGGCCGTCAGGCCATCAGTTCGTCGTCGAGTGAGAACAGCTTGCGCAAATGATGCGCGACGCCCGCTTCAAAGTTATTTCCGATGCGCGGCACGTTCGGCAGGCGCGTGATCAGATCGGGATTCGCGTTGTTCATCATGAATGGATGGCCGGCCGTTTCGAGCAGGTCGATATCGTTCATGTTGTCGCCGAAAGCCACACAATGCGCGGCGTCCACGCCGACGCGCGCGAGCACGACTTGCAACGCGCGCCCCTTCGATACATTCGACGTCATTACCTCCAGACAGTCCGGCAGCGAATACGTCACATACAGCGTGTCGCCAAATTCGCGCGCAAGGTTGGCCGCCACCGTTGCGAGATCCGCCGGATCGCCGATGTAGAGAACCTTCGCGATGTCGACGCCGTCGTGTGAGAGCAGTTCGGCGACTTCATAGGTGAAGCCGGAATCCTGATGAAACTTGAGCAGATCCGGTGCGTCCCGGTCGATCAGCCACGCCTGGTCGGCGAACAGATTGACGATCACGCGACCGTGCTCGCCGACCACCTCGGGCTGCACAAGGCGTTGGACGATGGCGGGCGGCAGGTCGTCGGCGTGGATCACCGTGTTGTCGGGCGCATGGATGCGCGCGCCGTTCGACGTGATCAAATATGGGTTGATGCCGAGAATGTCGCGAATACCCGCGACGTCGCAGAAATGGCGGCCCGTTGCAATTACGAATTGCACACCGTCACTTTCCAGCTTGCGCACGGTGGCGACCGTGAACGGGTCAACCTGATGGTCGGCATTGAGCAGCGTGCCGTCGAGATCCGTGGCGATGACTTTATACATAGTGAGCAGGCGAGCAGCGTCGGAGGCCGTATTTTACCGTCGATGAAGAGATTGGCCCGAGCGCTTTGTGCGCGGCGCACTCTGCGCTCTCATTGAACCCGCCGCGGTCGGGCAGACACCGGACGCCGACCAAACATTCGCTCACGCGTTGCCCGCAAGGCGCGCGGCTTCGCGCTGCGCCAACTGCAAACCGCCATGTGCGGAGTCGGCTAACGGCTCGCGCAACCGCGCCTGATAGACCTGCGGCACATATTGGCGCAACGGCGCGCCGAGGCCGCCGCACAACGCAACAGGCAATGCCGCCGATGCGTCCAGTGCGGCGATCATCTTGCCGATCTGAATGCCCGCCTCGCCCAACAGCCCCGCCGCGAACGGATGAGCGCGGTGCGCGATCACGATTCTCGCGAGGCTCGCGTACGCGGTCTGGTTGGCCTCGCACAGCCACACAACGAGCCCGTCGTGATCGCGGGCGCCGACGTGTGCGAGGAGCGCCCGCGCAAACTCGTCGTTCGGGCCTCGCCCGTCGAGCGCATGTTGTGCGTGAACAATGGCGCGGACTCCGAGCCAGGCTCCGCTCGCTTCGTCTCCCGACGGAAAACCGTAGCCGCCGACGATCCGGCATTCGCCGCCCTCGCGGTCGGCCGCCGCAGCGATGCTGCCCGTGCCGAGCGCGACAATTACGCCATGCGCGCCGCCGTGCGCGCCGAGCAGGGTCGTGTACGCGTCGCTTTCCACCGCCAGTCCGGCCAACGCGGGCGCCTGCGCAAGAAACTGGGCAAGCCATTCGCGATTGTTCACGCCCGCGAGACCGCACCCGAGGACGCAGCGTGACCAGTCGAGCGCCGCGCCCGCGCTGGCGAATGCATCCGCACAGCCCACCGCAATGGCCTGCCACGCGCGTTCGACGCCAAGGCCCAAGCCCGACGGCCCGCTCGCCGCCTGCGCCAACTCGCGCCCGTGCACATCGGCCAGCACGATTCGCGTGCCGGTGCCGCCGCCGTCGACGCCGATCAGAAAGAGGTCTTTGTTCATCGAGAAAAATGCGTTTGCTGGGAAATGTCCATAGCGTGGCAGGTCTATTTCCATCCGGCAATTGGCCGAATGGCCAGCTTGCGGTGCGCACGCGTTCCGCTATGCTGGCGAGCGACATGACGACGGGGAGCGCTAAATTGACACAACGATGCAACTGGGTATCGAGCGAAGCGCTCGCACATTACCACGACACCGAATGGGGCGCGCCGTCCCGCGAAGACCAGCATCTCTTTGAGATGCTGGTGCTGGAAGGCGCGCAAGCCGGGTTGTCCTGGTCGACGATTCTGAACAAGCGAGCGGGTTATCGGCGCGCGTTTGCCGACTTCGATATCGACAAAGTCGCGCGTTTCACGCCAGAGCATGTGGAGGCGCTCGTCGCGGACGAAAGCATCGTGCGCCATCGCGGCAAGATCGAAGCCGCCATCACCAATGCGCGCGCCGTACAGCAGATCCAGAAGGAACATGGGTCGCTCGCCAATTTCATCTGGTCTTTCGTCGACAACACGCCGATTCAGAACGAATGGGCATCGTACAAGCAGGCGCCGGCATCGACGGAAATTTCCGATGCACTCAGCAAAGCATTGAAGCGCTATGGCTGCAAGTTCGTCGGCTCGACCATCTGTTATGCGTTCATGCAGGCGGTTGGCATGGTGAACGACCACGAAGTGACCTGCATGTGCCGCGCCCGCTGTGCCGCGCTCGGCAAGAAAGGACGAACTCGCAAAACCGGTTGACTGTGGGCGGTTGGCAGAAGTCGGTTGACCCGATGATCGATACCGTTCGCGCGGCTGGCTGAGCTTCGCCCGTCTGCATGGTCGTGGCGCGCCGGCCGAAAGCGCTATCCGGTAAAGCCCTGCTGCGCTTATCACCGATGCTGGTCGTTATACGGTTATGAGCGCCGCTGCGTTTGCTGCCACGAATCCCGGCCGAGTCACGCTGCGAAGCCGCGGGAAAGCCCGGAATTGAAGGCTTTTCCTCGTGCTAGTCGGGGCTTGCGCAATCAACGTCGGCGAGATACTGCAATCGGGCGCTCAACAATGAGTAACGACCGCGCGGCATTGCGAGACCAACATGAAAACTCTCACTTTTCTCACCCATCAGGACATTTTCGACCGGGCTGTCGACCATCTTTTCGATCAGAGACGCGCCGCGCTCCTGCCACGCGGGGTCGGCGCCTATCGCGGTTATTGCGGCGGCTGCCCCGTCGGAAACTTCATCAAGCTGCGCGACTATATGACGGCCATTGAAGGGGTGCCCGTGCGCTATATCGGCAAGACACCAGTCGCAGCGCCCGCTTACATGGACGTCGGCGTCGCCGCGTTGAGGAAAGCGCTTCTGCGCGCGCGCATCAATGCCTACGATCAGGTCACCGTCGACCTGCTGAGTTGCCTGCAAAACGTCCACGACGTGTTTGGCACGTGGGAATGGAACGAGCGCCTGAACTCGATCGCGCGCCAATTCGGACTGTCGACGCACAAGCTGAAGAACGCGGCTTGACGGTGACGAAGCCGCGGCGCGGGTAGGCGGCGGACCGGATTTCGGCGCCTGACCGGCACGGCTTCATCGGCCAGCGGGGGGGCTAGCGCCGGGCCTTTGCTTGGCCTTTGCTTGGCCTTTGCCTCGCCGTTGCGCAGTCATTGCTGGGCTCCGCCCAGCCGTTGCGTGGACGGAAGCCTCAGCCGGCTCTGGTCGACCCGCGCATGGCCCGTACGGCGCCACCCGCCCACGCTAATCCCGCACGCCAAAAGCAAAACGGCGATGTGGCTTCTTTCGAAGCTCACACCGCCGTTCTGACCGTGCTGAAAAGCTTGCTTAGTGCAGCTTCTTCGGCAGCATCTGGCTGCGCAGGCGCTTATGCAGGCGCTTCACAGCAGCAGCCTTCTTGCGCTTACGTGCCGTAGTCGGCTTTTCGTACGATTGGCGCTCACGCAGTTCCGCGATCAGGCCATTTTTTTCGATTGCGCGACGAAAGCGGCGAATCGCCACTTCGAACGGCTCGTTTTCCTTCAGAAGAATCGTCGTCATGTAATTCCTAACTCAATCACTTGATATGGGTTTGATTGCGTGGCGGGAGACCGCTCACGCGCCGGCCCTCCGGTCGTTTCGATTCATGGCCAGTAACAGGCAAACGCGGGGAAACCCCGGCCAAACCACGAATGAAACGAGAGGCAAAGCGGCCACGGAGGCCGGAAAAGAGAGGCGTGGAGCTCACCGCGCAACGCGGACAGACGTACTGCAAAGCCACGCCTGCTGCCGTTTCGCCAACCTTTCATCAACGAGAAACCGATGACGAAACAGGCAAAGATCTCAATTCACTCCCGATGATATCAGGAAACTCTCCATGCTACCAGGGGTTTAGGGATTACGCCAGGCCATTGCGGCGGCTCGGGCCGCGACGCTAGCCCTGTCATACAAGCTGCAATACGGCGGAAATGACTGGATATTCCGGCAGGCCGCGCTGACGTCGGTGGTATTGAGAAAGCCCTCGGCAAGCCATCGAAGAACGCACCCAGGATCGAAAACCAAGCTGCCCCAATCGGCATTCCGGCCAAATACATTGCCTCCAAACATAACCGGTGTGACTCGCCATCCGAACATCCAATGCGGCAGCTTTGCGTGATCTCTACCGGCTTTATTTTAAGAGAAAAAGAGAATACGCCGCCTTTTCAAATCCCGCAGCGCACCCGCGATTCCAGCCGCAAACCGTTGTGGCGCCGAGCCCACGTGCCGCTTCCGGCCACACAATTGGGTCGCAATGACAGAAAGTCCCTCAAGTTTTTTTTAAGAGGGCCGTCAACCTTCACTGAGGCGGCCAGCAATGAACGAGTGCTTCCGCCGATGCCAACGTGGCGTATTGGGCTCAGGCTTATTTAGGAGATTTTCCATGCTCGGAATCAATAGCAATATCAACTCGCTGGTTGCACAGCAAAACCTCAACGGCTCGCAAAGCGCCCTGTCGCAAGCCATCACCCGCCTGTCGTCGGGCAAGCGCATCAACAGCGCCGCTGACGATGCAGCAGGTCTCGCAATCTCGACCCGTATGCAGAGCCAGATCAACGGCCTGAACCAGGGCGTGTCGAACGCGAATGATGGCGTATCGATGATTCAGACCGCATCGAGCGCGTTGTCGTCGCTGACTTCCAGCCTGCAACGTATCCGCCAACTGGCCGTGCAAGCATCCACTGGTTCGCTGTCGTCGAGCGACCAGGCCGCACTGCAGAAGGAAGTGTCGGCGCAGATCGCCGAAGTGAACCGTATCGCGTCGCAGACGACGTATAACGGCACGAACATTCTGGACGGCTCGGCAGGCAGCGTGTCGTTCCAGGTGGGCGCGAACGTCGGTCAGACGATCAGCCTGGACCTGAGCCAATCGATGTCCGCAGGAAAGATCGGTGGCGGTCTCGTACAAACGGGTCAAACGGTTGGCACGATCGCCGTCAGCCTCGACGCTACGGGCGCATATACCAGCTCGAGCGCAACGATCACGTCGATCAACGTGCTGTCGGATGGCAAGGGCGGCTACACGTTCACGGACCAGAACAACACCGCGATCTCGTCTGGCGTGGCAAGCGCGATCTTCAGCGCAGGCACGGCTGCAGGCACCGGCACCGCCGTCACGACGCTGGCACTGAGCTCCGCAGCGCTTCCGACGACCGGCGCTGCATCGTCGGCAGCAATCGCAGCGGTCAACCAGATCAACGCGATCAACGCGCCGCCGACGGTTTCGGGCCTCGACATCAGCACGGTCACGGGTGCGAACGAGGCGATGGTCTCCATCGACAACGCGTTGCAGACGGTCAACACGCTGCAAGCTGCACTCGGCGCGGCGCAAAACCGCTTCGCGTCGATCGCTACCTCGCAGCAAGCGGAATCGACCGACCTGTCGTCGGCACAGTCGCAAATCACGGATGCCAACTTCGCACAAGAAACGGCAAACCTGAGCAAGGCACAAGTGCTGCAGCAAGCTGGTATCTCGGTGTTGGCGCAAGCTAACTCCAACCCGCAGCAAGTTCTCAAGCTCCTGCAGTAAGAGCCGCCGCGGTAGAGGCGATGCGCCGCGCGCGAGCGGGCGCATCGCCGGATTGAAAACGACGGGAGGCATGCCTCCCGGCGTGCATTTCCGCCTTCCAATGATGTAGCATCGCGCACCACCTGATACAGATTTCCAGACGCCGGGAGCCTCTGCATGTCCACGATCTCAACCTCGTCTTCTACGGCTAGCGCAAACTCTGCGCTGCAGTCGGCCGCTCAATCGATCATCAGCGGCTCGACGGGCAATTCATCCATGGACGTGTCGACGCTCGTCACGGCACTCGTGAACGCGAAGATCGCCGGACAAGCTTCGGCTCTTGCGGCAAAACAGACCGCCGACAACACGACCCTCTCCGGATACGGTGCGCTGAGTTCCGCGCTGAGTGCGTTGCAGTCGGGCATTACCAACCTCGCGAACGGCACGACGCTGGGCACGTTCTCGGCAACCGCCAGCGGTACCGGGCTGACCGCGACGGCCGGTGTCGGCGCTGTGGCCGGCGCCTACTCGGTCAACGTCACGCAGATTGCGAGCTCGCAAGCGTTGTCGTCGGCGGCCTTTGGCGCCACGACGCAACTGGGCACCGGCACGCTGTCCATTTCGCTCGGCGGCAAGTCGATGGACATCAACGTCGACAGCAGCAACAACACGCTTTCCGGCATCGCCGCGGCAATTAACGCGAACAGCAGCAACCCGGGCGTGACAGCGACGATCGTCACCGGCACGGACGGCGCTCACCTCGTGCTGCGTGCCGCCAGCTCCGGCGCGGCCAACGTCATCAACGTCTCGACCAGCAACGTCACCAGTGACACTGGCCTGTCGAGCCTCGGCGTCGCGTCGACTGCGAGCACGACGGGCGGCACCTCGACTATCGTGTCGGCGAACTCATCCCAGGCCTGGACACAGAGCGGCTACGCGCAGGACGCGGAGTTTACGGTCGGCGGCATCGCGGCGAGCAGTTCGAGCAACTCGGTGACAAGCGCAATTGCGGGCGTGACAATGAATCTGACGGCCGCATCGGCCGGCACCACGCAGACGCTGACCATTGCGCAGGACACCACCGCGCAGAACACCGCAATCAATAATTTCGTGAGCCTGTACAACACCGTCGTGACGACGATGTCGGCGCTCACGTCGTACACGACCGGCGCGTCGTCGCAAGGTCCGTTGTTGGGCGACTCGACGTTGCAGACGGTCAAGAACACACTGGCCACGATCATCGGCGGTTCGGTCGGCTCGGGCAGCACCGGGACCACATTGGCGGCGATCGGGATCACGCTGAAGGACGATCCCGCCGACGGCACCCTGGTGGTCGACAATAACGCGCTGAACACAGCGCTGACGAGTAGCCCGGCCACGGTCGCGTCGCTCTTCAGCTCGACTAACGGTATTGCCAAGCAACTGAACAGCAGCATCACCACGTTCACTCAGACAGGCGGCATCATCGACACGCGCAACACCGCGCTGAATGCCGACCTCGCAAGCATCACCAAGCAGCAGTCAGCGCTCGCCGACTACACGACGCAGTTGACGAACCAGTATCAGGCGCAGTTCACCGCCCTGAACACGCTGATGGCGACCATGAACAACAACTCGCAATACCTGACCGCGCTATTCGGCGGCACGAACAGCGCCGGCGCGCTGGCGACCAACAAGAGCTAAGCCATGACGGCGCATAACATGAACCAGATGGAATTGGTCGAACGCGTGTTGTCCATCACGCGGCAAATCGAGCAGGCCGCTGCGCTCGCCGACTGGCCGGAAGCCGCCCGTCTGACGGAAATGCGCTCGCCGTTACTCATGTCGCTTACTGCCGATCAGGTGCCTGCCGCGCTCGACATGATTCGCCAGATTCAGGCCATCGACGCAGCGCTCGTCGCCAACGCGGGGCTCACGCAGCAGGAACTGCACGTCGAATTCGAAGCAGCGATTGGCCGTGCCAAGGCGGCCGGCGAATACCAGCGGATGGCCCGCTTGTAAGATGCAACCAAGCGTGCAGCCCGACGCTGCCACGCCCCGAAAAAGCCGGTTTCCCCGGCCAACCCGACAATAACAAGAAGACCGCGCCGAAGTGAGGCGCGCTTGCTTCCTCAGCCCGCCTTGCGCGGGCTTTTTTCTTGCCTGACGGCTTTCCGCACCCTCGTCCATACGCTAAACAGACGGCCTTTTCACCGTTATCTCCGCGCATCGGAAAGCTGTGCCCCGCAGCACAATTTCCTCCATAGACGATTCCGCGCCGAGATCATGACTCTCCTGTACGAACAGCCACCTGCTGAAATTTTGACGCCCGAGCAACAACTCGAACTGGACATGGCGCTCGTGTTGCAAACGGCGCTCGAGCATCACCACAAGGGCGAGTTCGACGATGCGCAAGCGCTGTATCGTGTCATTCTCGATGCCACGCCGAATCGCGCCGACGTGATGTACAACCTCGGCGTGCTGCTCGGTCAGACGAAGCGCGTAGCAGACGCGTTGCCGCTCTTCGAGCAATGTCTCGGGCTGCAACCGCATAACGGCCAGTACTGGGCGGCTTACATCAGCGCGCTGATCGACGCAGGCGAAACTGCCGCTGCGTGGCTGGCGCTCGAGATGGGCCAGAAGCAGGGTTTGAGCGGCCCGGCGGTGGACGGCCTGATCGTTCGCATGGCGAATCCGGGTCAGACGGTGCAAATGTTTCCCGTGGCGACGGAAAAACCGCACTCTCCGGAAGCCGCGTCGCCGCAAGATACGCCGGCCGCCAGAACGAACATCGCCGCGGGACGCCGCATCAGCCAGCAGGAAACCAATCGCTTCACGTCGCTGTATAACAAAGGCAATATCGCCGACGCGGTCAAGCTCGCTGAGTCGCTGACGCAGCGCTTTCCTGCCGACGGCAACTCATGGCGCTGGCTGGGTATCGCGCTGCACCGTCAGGGCCGCTACGACGACGCGCTCGCGCCATTGCGAAAAGCCGCCGAACTCATCCCCGAGGAGCTGGAAACCCGCACGGTACTCGCGGATACGCTGCGCCTGAAAAATAAGCTTGCAGAGTCGGAGCGGGAATGCCGTGCGATCGTCGCGATCAATCCCGACAACACCGAAGCGCAGCGCATTCTTGGCATCGTGCTGGTTCATCAGGGACGCGTCGCCGAAGGCCTCGCCGCCTCGCGGCGGGCAATCGAACTGGCACCCAACAACGCGTCCGTGCATAGCTCGCTCGGCGTGCTTCAGCTCGATCTCGGTCTGGTTGAGGAGGCAGAGCAATCGTTCCGCACCGCGCTGCAAAAGGATCCGAAAGACGCCATCGCGGCGAACAACTATCTGTTCGCGCTATCGCACAACCCCGCGATCCAGCACGACAAGCTGTTCGCCGAGCACACCGCTTTTGCGCGTCAACACGAAGACCCGGTGCGCGCGCAATGGCCGAATCATTCGAACAAGCGTTCGCCGGATCGCAAGCTGAAGATCGGCTTCGTTTCAGGCGATCTGTTCCGCCACGCCGTCGCGTCGTACCTGCTGCCTATCATGGAGCATCTCGCCAAGGACGATAGCCTGTCCTTGCATGTGTACAGCAACCACGTCGCCGAAGACGACTACACGCAATTGCTGCGCGACTGCGCCGACTCGTGGCAGCAGATCACTGGCATGCCGGACGCGGAACTGGCCAACAAGATCCGCAACGAACGCATCGACATTTTGTTCGATCTCTCCGGGCACACGGGCCGCAACCGTCTGCTGACTTTCGTGCGCAAACCGGCACCGGTCCAGGTGACATGGATGGGTTATCCGGGCACCACCGGCCTGAGCGCAATGGACTACTACCTGGTGGACAAATACGGCGTCCCGTTCGGCGCGCCGGAAAGTCAGTTCTCCGAGAAGATCGTCCATCTGCCGTCGAGCGCGACGTTCCTCCCCGAGAAGAGCGCGCCGCCGGTCAACATTCTGCCGGCCATGCATAACGGCCACATTACGTTCGGCAGTTTCAACCGGCTGAACAAACTGCGCCGCGATGTGATCGCCTTGTGGGCGGAATTGCTGCGCGCGCTACCGAACGCAAAGATGCTCCTGGGCGCCATCGCCACCGATGACGACGAACAGATGCTGATCGACTGGTTCACTGCCGAAGGCATCGACCGCGAGCGCCTCGCCTTCCGCCGTCGCTCGAGCATTCCGGTGTATCTGCAACAGCATTTTCACGTCGACATCTGCCTCGACACATTTCCGTACACGGGTTCCACCACGGTGCTGAACTCGCTGTGGATGGGCGTACCGACGTTGACGATCGCAGGCAACACGCTGGCGAGCCGCGCCGGCACGACATGGATGTCACACGTCGGTCTCGAACAATTCGTCGTCGCGAACAAGGAAGAGTTCGTGGCGCGCGGCGCGTCGCTGGCGTCCGACATTCCCGCACTCGCCGAAATCCGCACGAGCCTGCGCGAACGCTGCGCTGCGTCAGCAGCGTTCCGCCCGGATGTGGTCGCAGCGGGCGTCTCGCGCGCGTTGCGCATCATGTGGCAACGCTGGTGCGCCGGCGAGTCCGCCACTGCCTTTGAAGTTTCGATGGACGACATCGGCGGTGCGGTCAATCAGGCGCCGGCGTTGGCAGATAAAGGGGACACGAAGTGAACGCACCTTTGCCGCTGCGCGCGGTCGAGCCGCAGGCCGATGAGCGAATCTATGTCACTCAGCCTCATCTTGCGCCGCTCGAAGAGTTCATCCCTTATTTGCGCCAGATCTGGGAGAGCAAGGTACTCACCAACGGTGGCCCGTTTCACCAGCAATTCGAAAACGAGCTATGCAAGTATCTCGGCGTGCGACACCTTTCGCTGTTCACGAACGGCACGCTCGCGCTGCTCACCGCGCTTCAGGCGTTGCGCGTGACGGGCGAAGTAATCACGACGCCTTATTCGTTCGTAGCGACCGCGCATTCGCTAGTGTGGAACGGCATCAAACCGGTTTTTGTCGACGTCGATCCGGACACGCTGAACCTCGATGCCGCGAAGATCGAAGCCGCCATCACGCCGCAGACCACCGCGATCATGCCGGTGCATTGTTACGGCAGGCCGTGCGACGTCGAGGCCATCCAGAAGATCGCCGATAACTACAACCTGAAAGTGATCTACGACGCCGCGCACGCATTCGGCGTGCAGACCGACACGGGCAGCGTGCTCGAGCATGGTGATCTGGCGGTGCTGAGCTTTCACGCCACCAAGGTGTTCAACACCTTCGAAGGCGGCGCGATTGTTTGCCAGGACGCCAAGACAAAGCAGCGCATCGACCACCTCAAGAACTTCGGTTTCGTCGACGAAGTGACCGTGGTGGCGTCGGGCATCAACGGCAAGATGAGTGAGATCAACGCCGCGTTCGGCCTGTTGCAGTTGCAGCACATCGACGGAGCGCTCGCGCGCCGCGCGCAGATCGACGCGATCTATCGCGAGCGGCTTCGCGACATTCCCGGCATTCGTTGCTTGCCGAAAGGCGGCGAAAAGGTGGCAAATCACTCGTACTTTCCGATTCTCGTGGGGCCGGAATTTCCCGTGAGCCGCGACGTGCTGTACCAGAAGTTCCGCGACCACGACATCTACGCGCGCCGCTACTTCTACCCGCTGATTTCCGATTTTCCGATTTATCGCGGGCTTCCGTCCGCGCGTAGAGAAAATCTGCCTGTCGCCCATGCGGCCGCGCAACAGGTGCTGTGTCTGCCGATTTTCCCGGCACTCACCGACGGCATGCTCGATCGCATCATCGGCATCATCGCGGATTGCCGGTCATGACTTCCTCGATTCGATCGAGCCCGGTGCAGGCGCGCATCCTCGATATCGCCGGGTACCTGCCGGAGCAGGTCCTTACGAACGAAGAGCTTGCGGCGCTTTATCCCGAATGGTCGGCGGACAAGATCCTGGCCAAGACCGGCATTCGCCAGCGGCACATCGCATCGGTCGGACAAACCGCTGCGGACCTCGCGTACGAAGCAGCACGCAACCTCTTCGCCCAGAACGCGGTGAGCGCGCAGGACATCGATTTCGTGATTCTGTGTACGCAGGCGCCTGATTACGTGCTGCCGACTTCCGCCTGCCTGTTGCAGGACCGGCTCGGCATTGCAACCCACGCGGGCGCGCTCGACATTAATCTCGGTTGCTCGGGCTATGTGTACGGGCTTTCGCTCGCCAAGGGCCTCGTCGAAACCGGCGCTGCGCGGTGCGTGCTTCTGCTGACTGCCGACACCTATTCGAAATACGTCCATCCGCTCGACAAGAGTGTGCGCACCCTGTTCGGCGACGGCGCGAGCGCGACAGCGATCATTGGCTCGACAGACGGCAACGGGTCGATCGGCCCATTCGTGTTCGGCACCGACGGCCGTGGCGCGGGCAACCTGATCGTCAAAGCGGGACTGTTTCGCGAGCCGAAAAGCGTCGGTAGCGCAATCGAGAAAGAAGACGCGTCCGGCAATGTGCGCACGGACGAGCATCTGTACATGAACGGCGCAGAGGTGATGGCGTTCTCGCTTTCGGAAGTGCCCAAAGCAGCGACGTCGCTGCTTGAGAAGGCTGGCGTAGACCGCGAGGAAATCGACTTCTTCGTGCTGCATCAGGCGAACCGTTTCATGCTCGAAGCGCTGCGAAAAAAAATGAAGGTGCCGGAGACCAAATTTCCGATCGTCATGGAGCAATGCGGCAACACCGTGTCATCTACGGTTCCGCTCGCGCTGAAACAGATGAAGGACGACGACATGCTGCGGCATGGCAGTCGATTGATGTTGTTGGGCTTTGGCGTCGGCTACTCATGGGCCGGCTGCCTTGTAAATTACTAGTAGGAGCAGACATGGAACACTTTTACGAAGGGATGGCCGAAATCCTCGAGATCGACGCAAGCCTCGTTACGCCGGAGCTCGATTTACACGAACACAACTGGGATTCGCTCGCGGTGGTATCGACGATTGCGCTCGTCGACGACTGCTTCAACGTGATGTTGAGCGGCCAGGCGCTGAATAACTGCAACACCATTGCCGATATCGAAGCGCTGATCAGCACCGCGAAGAAGGCAGCCTAAGGAGTCAAGCATGAGCTCGCCGGACTTCATCGCAGGCCGAGAATTACGCACGCAATGCGCCCGCATTGCAGGTGTGGTGTCGTGCGTGCCGTCAAAGCAGGTGGATAACGACCACTTTGCGGAAAGGTTCGACGCGTCGGCCGTCCGTGATGTCGTCAAGATGATTGGCGTGAACCGGCGCCGTTGGGCAGACGCGCAAACAAGCGCCGGGGACCTGTGCCGCAAGGCCGGCGAAAAGTTGCTGGCCGGACTCGGCTGGCAGGCGGACTCCATCGACGCGCTAATCTTCGTTTCGCAAACGCCCGATTACCGCTTGCCCGGCACGGCCTTCGCGTTGCAGGCGGATTTGGGTCTACCGGTTTCGTGCCTCGCGCTGGATATCAATCTGGGTTGCTCGGGCTATCCACAGGCGCTGTGGCTCGGCATGAACCTGATTCAGACCGGCGCGGCGAAACGCGTTCTGCTGGCGGTAGGCGACACCATCAGCAAGCTGGTCGATCCGGCCGACCGCTCCACTGCGTTGCTGTTCGGCGACGCCGGCACAATGACCGCGCTGGAAGCATCGCAAAGCGATGCGGCCGCGCATTTCATCATCGGCGCGGACGGCAAGGGCGTGCGCAATCTGATCGTGCCCTCGGGCGGCTTCAAGTCTTACGACACAGCCGCCGACGAACGCATGGCGGGCAAATCGGCGGAATGCCTTTTCATGGACGGCGGCGAAATCTTCAATTTCACGCTAAACGCAGTGCCGAAGCTGGTTGCGCGCACACTCGAAATTGCCGGCCGCGACAAGGCAACTTACGACGCGTTCCTGTTCCATCAGGCCAATCTGTTCATGCTCAAGCATCTGAGCAAGAAGGCCGGGCTGCCGGCCGAGCGCGTTCCGACCAATATCGGTGAGTACGGCAACACGAGCTGCGCGTCGATTCCGCTGCTAATGACGACCGAGCTGAGAAACCGCTTGAAAGAAGAAACGCTGCAACTGGGCATGTTCGGCTTTGGCGTCGGCTATTCGTGGGCATCGGCGGCGCTCGATGTCGGGCCGCTGGCTATCGTGGACACCATCGAAACATGACTCTCTTCTCAAAAGACTGCCTCGCCGGCGGTCTCTACCTCGTCACCGGCGCGTCGTCCGGCATCGGCCAGGCGAGTGCGGCACTGATCGCAAGCCTGGGCGGACGCGTGATTGCCGCTGGGCGCGACGACGCCCGTCTGCAGGCGACGCTCGCCGGCCTCGAAGGAAGTGGTCACGCTACGGCCGCCGCATCGCTCAATGACGCCGATCAGACCGCAGAATGGCTGGGCCAGCTAGCGGAGACGCACGGCACGTTTGCCGGCGCGTTTCATGCAGCCGGCGTCGAGTTGATCCGTCCCGCGAAGCTCACGAAGCAGGAACAACTGGAACACGTGTTCGGCAGCAGCCTTTATGCGGCGTTCGGCATTGCTCGCGCGGCCAGTAAGAAGAACGTGATCGCGAATGGCGGCTCGCTGGTTTTCATGTCGTCGGTGGCGGGGTCGACCGGCCAGGCAGGCATGACGGCCTATTCCGCAGCCAAGGCGGCCATCGACGGAATGGTTCGCTCGCTCGCATGCGAAATGGCTCCGCGCAACATTCGCGTCAACTCGATCGCGGCTGGCGCGGTACATACCGCGATGCATGACCGCCTGACGAGCGGCAGCCCCGACGAAGCGTTGGCCGCTTACGAAAAGAGCCATCTGCTCGGTTTCGGCGAAGCGGGCGACGTTGCACAGTCCGCGCTGTTTCTGCTGAGCGGTGCGAGCCGCTGGATCACTGGCACGACGCTCGTCGTCGACGGCGGATACAAGGTCCGGTGATGACGAAACGATTGATCGTGGCCGGCTGCGGCGCCTTCGCACGCGAGCTGATCAACTGGGCGCAAGATGCGGCGGACGCGGGCAGCGGCCCCGCCATCAGCGCTTTTCTCGACGCCAGTCCGGCAGCCCTGGAAGGTTATCCGTACCAGCTCGAATGGCGTGGCGACATCGACGACTATCGCGCGCAGGATGGCGAAGCCGTCGTAGTCGCCATCGGCGATCCTGCAGCCAGGCGAGACGTGGTCGCGCGTCTGCGCGAACGTGGCGCCGTGTTCGCGACGCTCGTGCATCCTCGCGCTGTCGTCGCGCGCTCCGCCGTTTTGGGCGAAGGCGTGGTGATATGTCCTCAGGCGGTGATCTCGGCTGACGCCCAGGTGGGCGATTTCGTCGCGATCAACGTGCTGTCGAGCGTCGGCCATGACGTCAAGCTCGGCGCTTACTCGACGCTGAGTTCGCACGTGGATCTAACCGGCTATGTACAAACCGGCGAAGGCGTGTTCTTCGGCAGCGGCGCGAAGATTCTGCCCAAGGTCAAGATCGGCGCGCGCGCGAAAGTAGGTGCCGGCGCAATCGTTATGCGCTCTGTGCCGGAAGACGCCGTGCTATACGCCGCTCCGGCCAGGAGGCTGTGAGATGACACTGGATCAGCTCCTGTTCGATGAATACTGGCATCTGGCATGTCATCGCCGCGAGCTTGCCAACGACGGCGATTTCATCAAGTTCGACGGCGCGTCGGGCGAAGTCGTGCTCTTCAACGATAACGGCGAACTCGTCGCGTTCGACAATGTGTGTCCCCACCGTGGCGCGCGGATCTACACGGACGCGCACGGCAATCGGCCCGCAACCTGCGGCTATCACGGCTGGACGTATAAGAACGGCAGCGTCATCGTGCCAGAAAGGCAGCGCTTCAAGGCTTGCGACATCGACCGCGCACGATTCGCCACGTTAAAGGTGGATTGGTGCGGCGATTTCGTGTTCTTCGCCGTCAGGCCGCGCATGGGCTTATACGAACAGCTGGGAAGGACGGCTGAAATTCTCGAGAACATTTCTTTCAATGTGGATCGCCGCGTCGATCTGAACCGTTACGACTACGAGTGCTATTGGCCGCTCGCGGTGGAGAATGCGCTGGAGCCGTATCACATTGCGGCCGTCCACACGCAAACGCTTGCCACATTGCAACTTGCCGACGGCGAAAATGTGTTCGACGGCGCTAACTCGATCTGGTACGCGCCGCTCGGAAATTCGCGCGTGGCGAGCCAATTGAGCCGTCTGCGCAAGCTGTTCGACATCGACTACCAGTACGAGGGATATATGAGCGTGTATATCTTCCCGTTCACGATGATTTCCTCGACGTACGGTTACTCGTATTCGCTGCAAAACTTTTTCCCGTCTTCGAATGGCTCGGACCGTACGCACTTCACGAGCCGTCTGTATGCATCGAATACCGCGAATGCAAATGCCGTGCAAATGCTCGGTTCGTTCTTCGAATCGACTATCCGGATGAACCGCCAGGTGTTCCAGGAAGACCACGAAGTTTGCAAGCTGCTTCCCAAAGAAAGCTGGTCGAGCAATGCGCTTCGCTTTGCCTCCGATGCAGAGGCGAAGATCGACCATTTCAGGCAATCGTGCCGGGCGTTGAGCAAAGCGCGTGTTGCCGTACCGCACCAGATTCAAACATCGATCGACGAAGACCTTTCGCCTTGCACGGCCCGCACTGTCGATTGAAGCCTATACCCAGCGAGAGTTCACTATGGCCACGCCATCAAAGTTCGACAACGACACGTTCCCACTCACCCGGGAACATATGGATGCCTTCGTGCGGCGGACCGCCGACCGGCTTTCGAAAGAGACGGGCAAACTGCTCGAAGTCGGCCCGCAGGACCGCTCACTGGTGCGCCAGTGCTTCACGAATTTCAGCGTCGATACGTTCGACGTAGTCGACACCTATAAGCCGACGATCGTCGGCGACATTACCAGGGTCAACGCGGCGATTCCAGAAAGCGCGTACGACGTGGTGGTCTGCATGGATGTGATCGAACACACGCTCAATCCATTCGATACCGTCAAAGAGATTCGCCGCATTCTCAGGCACGAAGGCCACCTGATGATTTCCGCGCCGCTGAACTGGCGCATTCACGGACCGTCGCCGGATTGCTGGCGCATTACCGAGCACGGCTGGAACGTTCTGCTGCGCGACTTCGACATCGTCGAAATAGACATTCTGGAATCGCCGGGGCGAGAGCTCTTTCCGCTGAAGTACAACGTCCTCGCGAAGTGCAACAAATTCAAAAACACGCAGGATAACGAACTGACGTTCCGGTTCATTTAGAGTTCGGACATGAAAAAAATTCCGGCATCCGTCGAGGCGGTGATCGATCAGATCGCTTCCGATACGTTCAATCCCGACGTATTCAAACAGACCGGCGTATTCGTGATGCGCAATGCGATTCCGCAAGCCGTGGTGCAGGAATGGCAAGCGGAATGGCAGACATTCTATGATGCGCAACTGGCCGAAAACCGCGCCGTCAACAAGGCAAATCCCGTTTCCCTCACGGAACAATTGCCGCCGAAGCTAGCCGTAATGTACAAGGAGCCGGCTTTCGCCAAGGTCTGCACACAGGTCTTTGGCGAGCATGTGGCGCTGTATAACCACCGCTTCGTGATAAAGGATAAGTTCAGTTCGAACAAGGTGTTTCTGCATCAGGATAGCTGCTATCACCTTGGCAACCTCAATAAGTGCAGCCTGTTCGTGCCGCTTAGCGACGTGAAGGCGGAGAACGGCGGCATGACGTTTTACGCGGGTTCGCACAAGCTGGGCGTGCTCGGCGACGCAGGAGAAATCAATCCTGACAGTTTCGATTTCGAATGGCCGAAAATCACACCCGAATTGAGTCCGGGCGACTTCGTGATCATGAACAGCGCGCTGTGGCATGAGTCCGGCCCGAACGTATCGGGCATTAACCGCATTATGGCCGACACGATCGTGCAACCCGCGGACGATCCTACCGGCAAGGATCTGCTCTGCGGCGAATGGCAGACCGACATCTTCTATTCGACGACGAACTACATCCGCTTTTTCGCGAATTCGCGCGTGTTAAAGCTCATCAAGTACGAGAAGGAGCGCGCTGCCGCAGCAGCGTGACTGACGGTTCACGGTTCGTCGGCTGAAGCGCCGCGCCTGAAGCACCGCGCTCGAATGTCGATGACGCGTCCGGATGGCGCGGCGCGCGGCGGCCGTCACCACCCAGCGCTCGCCATACGCGCTGGTCAGCGATTCAACGTGATCGCCAGATAAGTCGCATACAGCGCGCCGCACACAAGCAGCGCCCACACCGGCGCCCCACGCTCCCGCGCATTGAGCCGAAGCCAGGCGGCCGCGGCGAGCGTGATGACGATGCCCGTCACGACCTCGATGCGCGGCGTCCACGGCGTCAACAGAATGCCGATCGCCGGTAGCAACGTGCCCTGAAACACCATCGCGCCGGTGATGTTGCCGATCGCCAGCGTGTCCTTGCCACGGCGAATCCACAGAATACTGTTCACCTTTTCCGGCAATTCGGTGGCGATCGGGATGATCAGCAAGGACAGCAGCAACGGCGACACGCCGAACGCCTCCGAGACGCCCCGCACGCCGTGGATGAAGCCCTCGGCGCCCCATACCAGCAAGGCGACCGCGAGCGCGAGCTGGATCGCGATGGTCGCGAGATTGATCGGCACGCCGAGGCGCGCGAGCATCATCTTGCCGGGCGCCTCGGTGCCGTGGCCGGCATCGACGAGGCCGTTCGACGCGCGGAACGTCGCCACGACATAGGCGACATACACGCCGACGAGCGCGATGCTGAACAGCACGCGCACAATTCTCTGCTCGTGCGGCACGTACATGGCGGCGGCCGCCAGCAGGAACGCGAAGAGGAAATAGTTGAGGTCGCGCGTGAAGCCCGACCGCTCCGGCGCGACACGTCCGCCGATGCCGCGCGAGCGCAGGACTGCGAGCGTCATCAGAAAAGTGGACAGCGTAGAAAGCATCAGCGGCGCGCCGAGGATTGCGCCGACGCCGATTTCCTCGTTGACGGCATGATCAGCCGTGCCGCCGATGATCGCGATCAGCGGCACCAGCGTCTCGGGCAACGCGGTGCCGACTGCCGCGAACAGCGAGCCGGTGACGCCTTCGGAGATTTTGAGGCGCTCGCCGAGATGTTCGAGCGCGTTGGTGAAAAGCTCGGCCGCCACCAGAATGACGACCAGCATGATGGCCAGTTCGATGAGAAGACCGGTCATGCGCGGCTCCATGCATCGATGGGGAACGCGCGGCGCGGCACATGGCGCAGGAGGAAACTGGGCAGGGGACAACGTGATTTCACAGCGGCTCCGCGGTCGGACGTAAGACGAACCCATGACGCACCGCGACCCGTCCGACCAGAACGAAGCAGTGCGCCAATGGTCTCGCCAAACCGACCCGGTCGAACGCGCCATGACCCGTCAGGCCAAGTATGTTGACGCGCTCTCCTTCATACGATGCGTGAAGGAAGGCTACTCCCCAGTGACCGGGGGATTCTAGCGGGACTGGGCGGAGCGGACAAGCGTTGGGGATGATGCGGGAAATGGCGCGGGAAATCGGACGGGCTGAAAATAAAAAAGGGCTTAGGCGTGGTGGCCTAGCCTAAACCCTGGATTCGGAGCCAATGTTTATTGGTGCGCCCGGCTGGGATCGAACCAGCAACCCCTGCCTTCGGAGGGCAGTACTCTATCCATTGAGCTACGGGCGCTTTCACACAAGAAACGCGAAAGCGCGGCAATCTGAGCGAATGCGGCGCCAAAGCGAGACCGAAAGGATACCCGGTTTCCGCCATACCGTCCACCGAACGGCGTCCGGCGCCTTTTCCGCCGCTCTCGCGCGCCCTCGCGCCACTTCGCGCGATGCGGGTAAACGCCTGCTGAACAGCACGCCGCGCCCCTCGCCGCCGTCGAAAGCTTGCGTCTATAATCGTCCGTGGCCGATCAAGAACAAGAAGTTGCCGTCGCGCTGTACCGCTCACATACCCACGGAGACGAGACAAGCATGAGCGAAGCACCACACGGAGCCCCGATCAAAACCCCTGGACAGCTCATCGCCGCGGTCATCGCCGGGTTTGCTGTGCCGATCATCATCATCGTTCTGCTGGCTTACTACGTCGACAATTCGACGCGCACCGGCGCCGGCACCGACAGCCTCTCCGAAGCCGAGGTCACTGCCCGCATCAAGCCCATCGCTCAGATCGACATTCGCGACGCCAACGCGCCGCGCGTCTACAAGACCGGCGAAGAGGTCTACAAGGCGGTCTGCTCGGCCTGTCACGCGTCGGGGGCGGCAGGCGCGCCTAAATTCACCAATACCGCCGACTGGGCGCCGCGCATCTCACAAGGCTTCGACACGCTGTTGCACACGGCGCTCACCGGCAAAGGCGCGATGCCGCCGCGCGGCGGCACGAGCCCTGACGACTACAGCGACTTTGAAATTGCCCGCGCAGTGACCTACATGGCGAACAATTCCGGCGCGAGCTTCGCTGAACCGGCGCAACCGGCCTCAGGCGCGGCGGCTGCGTCCGGCGCTGCTGCCGCTTCGGGCGCGTCCGGCGCAACAGCCGGCGGCGCTTCCGACGCAGGCGCGGCCCAGGCCGCCGCAGCGATGGCGGCAATGGCGAGCGTTCCGCAAACCGCGGCGCCCGCAGCCGGCGCCACGCAAAGCGCGGATGCATCGCAAGCGGGCAAGGCCTTGTATCAGCAGGTCTGCCAGGCATGTCACGCTGCCGGCGTGCTGAATGCACCCAAGTTCGGCGACAAGGCAGCTTGGGCGCCGCGTCTGAAGGAGCCGATGGACACCGTCTACAATTACGCGCTACACGGCAAGGGCGCAATGCCGCCCAAAGGCGGCTCCAACGCCTCCGACGCCGATGTGAAGGCCGCCGTCGATTACATGGTCAGCGCCGCGAAGTAACGCGCAGCCCTGGCGCGCAAAGACTTGCGGGCGCCGCTTGCCGGGCACCGTTCGCCGCGCGCCTCGAATCCCTGCACCGCAGTCGCGGTGCAGGGATTTTTTCATGCTCGACGGATTCAGATGGGTAGGTACTTGCTGTCAGGCGCGTCGACGGGACCGGCGAACGCGGCGACAAATGCGAGCGCTGGCTTACTCCGCGCAAACTCTGTGAAGCGCGCGTGCAATTCGGCCGGCGCGAGCCACGGATAGCTCAAGCCTTCCTGCAACGCATCGAGCAACGCGCCATCGGCGTCCGGTACGACGTCCATGCGTTCGATGTGGATATGAAAGCGGTTGACGGCGGGCGTGTCATCGAAACTCCAGCGATACACGCCGTGGCCCACGCGCAGGGCGCCCGCCGCCGGTTCACGCATCAGCACGAGCCACGGCAACGCGTCGATCGCACCGTCGCGTACCGTCAGCGAGTCGCACACGTAATACGTGCGGCAACGCGTGTATGTCGCGCCAAAATCGGTGACGAGCGTCTTCGTGATCGCGTCGATGCCGACAGTGCGCGCGGGAAACGCGATCGCCGATGTCGCAAGAGAAATGGTGAGCTCGGCGTCGGCAGCAAACGCATCGGACATGCGTTGCGCGTGCGTGTTGTCTTTCGCGTCGATGTAGGCTTCGAGGGCGCGTGTGTACGGCGCGAGCGTCGACGAGGTCATGCGGGCGGTCTCCGGTTGGCGTGCTCGATGGTGCGGGAACGTGCAACGAACCAGCCGCGCCACTGTAGCGCGCCTGTCTGCCGAAACCGTCGAAGCACCTCAGGTCAGCGGGGTCTTACCGACGCACGCGCCAACCTCACCTTCAAGGCTTCTGCAACAGCGCCTTCAAACTCGCAAGCCGGTCTTTCGGCGACATCGGCGCCTCTTCGGGCGTCGGCGGCGGCGCATCGTCGAGCAACATTTCGGGGATGAACCGCGACGGCTCGCACACCACCGTCTCCCGCGCGCGCTTGCGCTTCTTGCACCAGTTCAGATGCAGGCTGCGCTGCGCCCGCGTGATCGCGACATACATCAGGCGGCGCTCTTCCTCGATACGCGCGTCGTCGACCGGTTCGTCGTCGGCGCCGCCGCGATGCGGCATGATGCCTTCTTCGACGCCCACCAGAAACACATGCGGATATTCGAGTCCCTTCGACGCATGCACGGTCGAGAGTCGCACGGCGTCCGGGTCTTCCTCGCGACCTTCGAGCATCGACATCAGCGCGACCGTCTGGATCAAACCCAGTAGATTCTTACCGGCGTCGCTAAAGCCGTCCGCCGTGTCGTAGCCGGTTGCCTCGCCGTTGGCCGAACCAGCCGAGCCAGCCGCGCTCTCCGGCTCAGCCTTCGTGCCCTTGCGTTTCAACCATTCGATGAACTCCAGCACGTTCTGCCATTTCGCTTGCGCCTGCCGTTCGTCGAACGCATCGTAGAGATACGCTTCGTAGTGGATCGCGTCCATCAACTCGTCGAGCAGCGTGCCCGCCGCATCCTTTTCGGCGCGATCCGTGAGGCGCTGCATGAAGTCGCAGAAGACGCGCATGGGTTCGATCTGGCGTGGCGACAAACGCGCCTCGATGCCGCCCATATATACCGCTTCGAACAGCGACACCTTCGCCTGGCCCGCGAACGAGCCAAGCGCTTCGAGCGTCGTGTTACCCACACCGCGACGCGGCGTCGTGATCGCGCGGATGAACGCGGGGTCGTCGTTCGCGTTCGCGATCAGGCGCAGGTACGCGCAGATATCCTTGATCTCGGCTTTGTCGAAGAACGACTGGCCGCCGGACAACACATACGGAATCCGCTCGCGACGCAGCACCTGTTCGAAGATGCGCGCCTGGAAGTTCCCGCGATAGAGAATCGCGTAATCGCGGAAACTCGCGCGCCGCTCGAACTTGTGCGCGGACAGACGAAACACCACGGACTCGGCCTCGTGTTCTTCGTCGTTGCAGGGCGTGACGGTGATCGAATCGCCCATACCGTGCTCGGACCACAGTTTCTTTTCGAAGAGCTTCGGGTTGTTCGCGATCACGTTGTTCGCAGCCGTGAGAATGCGCACCGTCGAGCGATAGTTCTGCTCTAGCTTGATCACATGCAGCTTCGGAAAATCCTTGCCGAGTTGCGCGAGATTTTCGAGCGTCGCGCCGCGCCAGCCGTAGATGGCCTGATCGTCGTCGCCCACGGCCGTGAAGGCCGCGCGCGGGCCAGCGAGTTGCTTCAGCAATTCATACTGACAAGCGTTGGTGTCCTGATACTCGTCGATCAACAGATAGCGCAGCTTGTTTTGCCAGCGGTCGCGCACCTGCTCGTTGTTCGCGAACAGTTCGGCGGGCAGACGGATGAGATCGTCGAAATCGACCGCCTGGTAGGCGTGCAGCGTCGCCACATAGTTGCGATAGACGATCGCTGCCTGGTGCTCGTCTTCATTCGCGGCAATCGCGATTGCCTGTTCGGGCATGATGAGCCCGTTTTTCCACAGCGAAATGATCGACTGGATCTTGCGGATAAAGCCCTTGTCCGTCGAGCCGACTTGCTCCTGGATCATGCCGAAGCAGTCGTCGGAATCCATGATCGAGAACTGCGGCTTGAGGCCGACATGTTCCGCTTCCTGCCGCAGAATCTGCACGCCGAGCGAGTGAAACGTGCAGACCGTCAACTGATTGACGGGCACTTTGCGGCCTTCCTTGCCCGGCGTGGTCAGCGTCTTGCCTTCGAGCAGTTTGCCCACGCGCTCGCGCATTTCGGCGGCGGCTTTGTTCGTGAACGTGACGGCCGCGATGTGACGCGGCTCGAAGCCCTTTGCCTCGATCAGGTGCGCGATTTTCTGCGTGATCACGCGCGTCTTGCCGCTACCTGCGCCGGCAAGCACCAGACACGGCCCGTCAAGATAACGGACCGCTTCATTTTGAGCGGGGTTCAGGCCTGCGGACATCGTCTGTGGGTGGGTAGTGCGGTTGAAAAGCGGCTGTTCAGACGGAGTTCTCGTCACGCGCCGTTTGAAGCGGCGCTCGAGGCGCCGCAGATAGTATTGCCGGTCGCGAAGCCGGCGACATACCGCGCGGCGGCTGTTGCCGGAACGCAGGTTACGCATGCTGTGAAGCCAGTCAGGCGCACCTCGGTTCGCGCGAGAGGAGCGATGTTAACACGGATGAAATCGGCGGATAAATTCGGCCGACGAATCCCGCGGACGAAACCGGCGTCCGCCATGTCGCGCACAAAAGGCGGTGCATTGAAGCACGGCGCAACGTCTCAATCCCCGTCCCGCCCATGCCACAATGACGGCGTTGCGCGCCGCCGCCGCGGTGGCAAAGCGGCGCGCCGTTTTTGCAGGAAGACACGCATGTCCGCATCGCTGAAAATTGGATTGATGGGTTACGGGTTCGCGGGCGCAACGTTCCATGCGCCGGTGATCGAGCACTGCGGTCGCGCCAGCGTCGCCGCCATCGCGACTGGCAAACCTGAGGTGGCGCTCGCCGACTATCCGCACGCGAAAGTCGTGGCCGACCTCGACGCGCTGCTCTCGCTCGACGAGATCGAGTGCGTGGTGATCGCCACACCCAACGACACGCACTTCGACCTCGCGCGCCGCACGCTCGAAGCAGGCAAGCATGTCGTGATCGACAAGCCGGTCACGCTTAGCGCCGCCGACGCTCGTACGCTCGCCAACATCGCACTCGCGCGGGGCAAGCTGTTCGCGCCGTTTCACAACCGTCGCTGGGACGGCGATTTCATGACCGTGCGCGATCTGCTCGCGAGCAGCGAATTGGGGCGCATCACGCACTACGAATCGCATTTCGACCGTTTCCGACCAGAAGTGCGTCAGCGTTGGCGCGAGGAAGCGTCGCGCGGCGGCGGCTTGCTGTTCGACCTCGGGCCGCATCTGATCGACCAGGCGCTGGCGCTGTTCGGCGCGCCGCAGACGGTGTCTGCCACGGTGCGTGCGCATCGCGATCAGGCGAGCGCGCCTGACTACATGCATATCCAGTTGGGCTACGGCGAATTCGAAGTGATTCTTCACGCGAGCGCACTGACGGCGATCGTCGCGCCGAGGTTCGCGATTCACGGCACGCGCGGCAGTTATGTGAAATACGGGCTCGATACGCAGGAAGACCAGTTGAAAGCCGGCTCGCGGCCGGGCGACGAAGGTTTCGCGGCCGGAAATGCCGCAGGCACGTTGCGCGTGCTGGACGGTGATCGCGAAGCGGAACGCGAATTGCCGACGCGCAATGGCGACTATGTGAGCTTCTACATCGCGCTAGCGGACGCGATCCAGCACGGCGTGAAATTCCCGGTAAGTCCGCAAGATGCCGTCGACGTCATGACGATCATCGAACTCGCGGCGCGCAGTTCCGACGAAGGTATCCGCTTGCCGTTCCAGCGGATTCGCTAAACGGCGTTGCGCGTTCGCGGTTTTGCCGGCGCCAGGCGAAAACGCCGCGCCGGCAAAACTGACAAACCAGAAAGCAATATAACGTTACAAATGCGCCGGCCTTCCGGGTCAGCGCTTGCCTGCCGTGACCCGTTGCAATGCAAGCAGCAACGCAATAATCACAACGATTTCACGGAGAGTCCATGTCACGTTCCATCCGCGCCCTCGCCGCATGCGCATTGCTCAGTTCGCTCGCCGCCTGTGTGGTAGCACCGCAGCCCGAGCCGGCGCCGCGCCCGAGCCCGCAACAGATCGCCGATAAACGTCTGCATCAGGTCGACGGCCGCATCGACAATCTCAGCCGCCGTATCGACAGTCGCGTAAATCAGGGCTATTACCCGCCGCCGCAAGGCGACGACTTGCATCATCGGCTCGATGTGATCCGGCGCGAGGCGCACGACATGGCCGCGCAACACGGCGGCGGCCTGTCCGCCGATGAACAGCGTGTGCTGAACCAGGAACTGGACAGCGCGGCGCACGCGATCGGCGAATAAGGGCAAATAAAGACGAGTAAGCCGTTCATTTGACAAGCCCCCGGCCCTCGCGTACATTCGCCGCACGCGTCGGGAGAGCGCGCTGGCCGCTGAATTCGAGAGGCCGCGCCGCCGAAGGGGCACACCCGCAAACTCTCAGGCAAAAGGACCGACCGCGTCGAAAAACCCGCGCCCACGTAACACCCACGCAGCATCGAGGCGCCGTTTTTCGCACTCTGGAGAGCGGCAGTAGCCGTTTGCGTCGCATACGCCATGCAAACCGGCAAGCTGCCCACCGAAGGGGCGCGCGTTTCACCGTGACCGGTCATCGCCACGGCAGCGCAATCTCTCAGGTATCGAGGACAGAGGGGCCATGCAGAACCACGCTCGCAGCCAACAGGCCGCGAGGCGCGGCGCCGCATGGCCTTTTTTGTTTCGCGAGACGCCCGAGGCCCCATGACCGAACTCAAACACACTCCGCTCAACGCCACCCATCGCGCGCTCAACGCACGCATGGTCGATTTCGGCGGCTGGGACATGCCCGTCAACTACGGCTCGCAAATCGACGAACATCGCGCCGTGCGCACCGACGCCGGCATGTTCGACGTCTCGCACATGTGCGTCGTCGATTTCACCGGGGAGCGCGTGCGCGCCTTCTTCGAATATGCCCTCGCCAACAACGTCGCAAAGCTGCAAACACCGGGCCGCGCGCTGTACTCGTGTCTGCTCAACCCGAACGGCGGCGTGATCGACGATCTGATCGTCTATTACTTCGGCGAAGAACATTTCCGCGTGGTGGTCAACGCGGGCACCGCCGACAAAGACATCGCGTGGTTCAAGCAACTCAACGAGGGCGGCTTCAATCTGACGATCACGCCGCGCCGCGATCTCGCGATTGTCGCCGTGCAAGGTCCGAACGCACGCGAGAAAGTATGGCAAACCGTGCCGGCCATTCGCGCCGCCACCGAAGCGCTGAAGCCGTTTAACGCCGCGCGCATCGAAGCGGCGCCGTTCGGCGAATTGACCGTCGCCCGCACCGGCTACACGGGCGAAGACGGCTTCGAGATCATCGTGCCGGCGGATCACGTGGTTGCGTTGTGGAATGCGCTGCAAGCGCAAGGCGTGCGTCCCGCCGGTCTCGGCGCGCGCGACACGCTGCGTCTCGAAGCCGGCATGAACCTGTACGGCCAGGACATGGACGACAACATCTCGCCGCTCGACGCCGGCCTCGCGTGGACTGTCGAGCTCACCTCGCCCCGCGAGTTCGTCGGCAAGAGCAAGCTGGAAGTGGATGGCTCGAACGCCGCCTTCGTCGGCCTGATCCTGCTGAAAGAAAACGGCAAGGCCGCAGGCGTGCTGCGCGCGCATCAGAAGGTCATCACACCGCACGGCGAAGGCGAAATCACGAGCGGCACATTCTCCCCGACGATGCAGGAATCCATCGCCTTTGCGCGCGTGCCGAAAGGCGTGCAGCCAGGCGACACCGTTCACGTTCAGATTCGTGACAAATCCGTCCCCGCAAGCGTGGTAAAACTGCCGTTCGTGCGCAACGGCAAAGTGCTCGCAGCGAGTTGAACCGCTGCAAGCAGCCGGCGCGTGCGTCTTTTCCCAGTCTTTAGTCCATACCGAATCACACCGCATAGGAGCATCCGATGAGCATCCCGGCCGATCTGAAATACACCGAATCGCACGAATGGGTCCGCACCGAAGCGGACGGCACGCTGACGGTCGGCATTACCGACCACGCGCAGGAAGCGCTCGGCGATATCGTCTTCTTCGAAGTCCAGGAACTGGGCAAGACGGTCACGGCCGGCGATACGGTCGCCGTGATCGAATCGGTCAAAGCCGCTTCGGATATTTACGCGCCGGTCTCGGGCGAAATCATCGAAGCAAATACCGCTGTGGCCGATACGCCCGATTCGGTCAACAGCGCACCGTACGAAAGCTGGCTCTTCAAGATCAAGCCGGCCTCGGACGCGGCGCTGGACCGTTTGATCGACGCCGACGCGTATACGAAGTCGATCGGCGCCTGATTCACTTTTATATAACCCGACAGGTGCGGCGCGTCCGTCGTGAAACACGCCGGACCGCGCCCCGAAGGAAGTCCCCTTGGACATGATCGGTAAGGGAAACCTTGCGCAAAGCGACAGGTTTGGGGACGGTCCAGCACGGACAGCCGCACCGCCAGGAACACCCATGAAGCTCGAACACCCGGATCGTCTGATGAACCGCACTCCTCTCTCGCTCGCCGCGCTCGAAGTGCATGACGCCTTCGCTGAACGGCACATCGGCCCCGATGCGGCCGACCAGCAAGCGATGCTCGAAGCGTTGGGCTTCGCGTCGCGCGCCACGCTGATCGACGCCGTCATTCCGAAGACGATCCGCCGCACCGAACCACTGCCGCTGGGTCCCTTCGCGCAGCCAAAGAGCGAAGCGGAAGCGCTCGCCGCGTTGCGCGAACTCGCGGACAAGAACCAGGTGTTCCGCTCGTACATCGGACAGGGTTATTACAACGCGCACACGCCGACGGTGATCTTGCGTAACGTGCTCGAGAATCCCGCGTGGTACACGGCGTATACGCCGTATCAGCCGGAAATTTCGCAGGGCCGTCTCGAAGCGCTGCTGAACTTCCAGCAGATGGTGGTCGACCTGACGGGCCTCGCGATCTCGAACGCGTCGCTGCTCGACGAGGCGACCGCCGCGGCCGAAGCGATGACGCTGCTGCAACGCGTCGGCAAGCCGAAGTCGAACGTGTTCTTCGTCGCCGACGACGTGCTGCCGCAAACCATCGAAGTCGTGAAAACACGCGCCACGCCGGTCGGCATCGAAGTGAAGGTCGGACCGGCAGCAGAAGCCGCGACCGCGAATGCGTTCGGCGTGCTGCTGCAATATCCGGGCGTGAACGGCGACGTACGCGATTACCGCGCGCTGACCGAAGCGATCCACGCGGCGGGCGGCCATGTAGTGGTCGCCGCTGATCTGCTTGCGTTAACCGTTCTCACGCCGCCTGGCGAATGGGGCGCGGACGTGGCCGTCGGCAATACGCAGCGCTTCGGCGTGCCGGTCGGTTTCGGCGGCCCGCATGCGGCTTATCTTGCCGTGCGCGACGTATTCAAGCGTCAGATGCCGGGCCGTCTCGTCGGCGTGACGGTCGACGCACAAGGTAATCCCGCGCTGCGTCTCGCGCTGCAAACGCGCGAACAGCACATTCGTCGCGAGAAGGCGACGTCGAATGTGTGTACCGCGCAAGCGCTGCTCGCGATCATGGCCAGCATGTACGCGGTCTATCACGGCCCGCGCGGTCTGAAGACAATCGCGCTGCGCGTGAACCGCATCGCCGCGTTACTCGCGGAAGGCGCGAAAGAGTTGGGCTACTCGCTAGTCAACGAAACGTTCTTCGATACGCTCACGTTCGACACAGGCGCGCGCACGCAAGCGCTGCACGACGCAGCGAAAGCGAAGCGCATCAACCTGCGCCGCGTGAGCGATACGCAAGTCGGCGTGTCGGTCGACGAAACCACGTCGCGCCGCGATCTCTCCGATCTGTTGGCCGTGTTCGCCGAAGCCGCGGGCGCGAAAGACGTGCCGCAAGTCGACGCGCTCGACGCCGCGATCACGGCTTCGAATACGGCCTCCGTCCCCGCCACGCTCGAACGCACGAGCGCGCATCTCACGCACCATGTGTTCAACCGCCATCATTCGGAAACGGAAATGCTGCGCTATCTGCGCAGCCTGTCGGACAAGGATCTCGCGCTTGATCGTTCGATGATCCCGCTCGGCTCGTGCACGATGAAGCTGAACGCAACGTCCGAAATGCTGCCGGTCACGTGGCCCGAGTTCGGTCAGATTCATCCGTTCGCGCCGGCTGAACAAACCGTCGGCTACCGCGAAATGATCGATCAGCTCGAAGAAATGCTGGTCGCCGCAACCGGCTACGCAGCGGTGTCGCTGCAACCGAATGCCGGTTCGCAAGGCGAGTACGCGGGCCTCTTGATCATCCACGCGTACCATGCGTCGCGCGGCGAAGCGCATCGCAATGTATGCCTGATTCCCGCTTCGGCGCATGGTACGAACCCGGCGTCGGCGCAAATGGCCGGCATGCAGGTCGTGGTGGTGGCATGCGACGCGCAAGGCAACGTCGATATCGAAGACCTGAAGAAGAAAGCCGATCAGCACGCCGACAAGCTCGCAGCGATCATGATCACGTATCCGTCCACGCATGGCGTGTTCGAGCAGAACGTCCGCGAAATCTGCGAAATCGTGCACGCGCACGGCGGTCAGGTCTATGTGGACGGCGCGAACATGAACGCGATGGTCGGCCTGACGGCGCCCGGCCAGTTCGGCGGCGACGTCTCGCACTTGAATCTGCACAAGACGTTTTGTATTCCGCACGGCGGCGGCGGACCGGGCGTCGGTCCGGTCGCGGTCGGTGCGCATCTCGCGCCGTTCCTGCCGAACCAGATTTCGTCGGGCTACGAGCGCGCACCGAACGGCATCGGCGCAGTATCCGGCGCACCGTATGGCTCGGCATCGATCCTGCCGATCTCGTGGATGTACATCGCGATGATGGGCGCGAAGAACCTCACCGCCGCGACCGAAACCGCGATCCTCAATGCGAACTACGTCGCGAAGAAACTCGCGCCGCATTATCCGGTGCTGTACTCGGGCCCCGGCGGACTCGTCGCGCATGAGTGCATTCTCGATCTGCGCCCGATCAAGGAAACTAGCGGCATCACCGTGGACGACGTCGCGAAGCGCCTCGCCGACTACGGCTTCCATGCGCCGACCATGAGCTTCCCGGTGCCGGGCACGCTGATGGTCGAGCCGACCGAATCGGAATCGAAGGAAGAACTCGACCGTTTCATCGAAGCGATGATCGCGATTCGCGAGGAAATTCGCGCGGTCGAAGAAGGCCGCTCGGACCGCGAAGACAATCCGCTGAAGCACGCGCCGCACACGGCCGCAGTTGTGATCTCCGACGAGTGGAAGCATGCGTATGCGCGCGAAACGGCCGCGTATCCTCTGCCCACGTTGATCGCGAAGAAGTACTGGCCGCCGGTTGGCCGCGCGGACAACGTGTATGGCGATCGCAACCTGTTCTGCTCCTGCGTGCCGGTCGCCGATTACGAGTAACACCGCCGTTGCCGCGCATCGCCCGCACGTTGTAAGCGGGCGGTGAGCGCTTCTGTCGCTTCACGCCGCAAACGGCTAACATCACACACCGAATCAGCCCAACGAGGAGTTTCGCATGGTGCGAAAGGTGCGATTGATGCAAAGCCCGGCCGAGGCAACGCGAGTGCAGGCGTGGCGGCAAGCCCGCGTCTTGCTGTTCGCCGGCGCAACCGTGTTGCTGCCGCTGCGACAGGCGCAGGCCGCGATGAATTTTTGTGCGGCGCCCGCATGGCAAACCAGCGAGCGCACGAACGCCGATCCCGGCGTGAAGGCACTGGTGAGCAATGTGCTCGCGCATCTGAACGACAAGCCCCATGCGCGGGCCAAACTGCATACTGAAGGCACGTTGCCGCACGAGGGCATCTACGACCAGAGCGTCGAGGCGGAAAAAGATCTCGCGTTGCTGCGCGACGCCGCGCTCGCCTGGCGCGCCACCAGCGACGACCGCTACCTGAAGCTCGTCGACCGCTTGCTGTACGCATGGGTCACGACCTATCAACCGAGTTTCAATCCAATAGACGAAACGCATTTCGAAGGGCTGATCCTCGCGTACGACATGACCGCGAGCGCGCTGCCTGTGAAAACGCGCAACGCGTCGATGGCGTTTCTCACCAAGCTCGCGAACGGCTATATCGCGGAGATCGACGAGCAGCCGCGTCCTTTAAAGGGCAATTACCGGAACAACTGGCAGAGTCACCGGATCAAACTGATAGCGATGGCCGCCTTTACGCTCGACAACCGCAAGATGATCAACGCGGCGCAGCGTCTTTTTGTCGAGCATGTTGGCGACAACATCGAGCCAGATGGTTCGACGATCGATTTCACCGAACGTGACGCGCTGCACTACGTCACTTACGATCTGCAGCCGCTCGTCACGGCGGCGCTCGCCGCGCGTCGCCACAACCGTAACTGGCTGCCGGAGAAAGGCGCGAACGGCGCGTCGCTGCAAGCCGCGCTCAACTGGCTCGCGCCGTATGCGGCCGGCAGCAAGACGCATGAGGAATTCGTGCATTCGAGCATCGCATTCGACGCAAAACGTCGCGAAGCCGGCTTGCCCGGTTACTCGGGTCAGTGGGACCCGAAGAATGCGACGGAACTGTTTCATCTGGCGGCGCGTCTTGACGGACGCTATACGCCGATCGCGCTACAGCTTGCACCGACGCCGCCCGCGTGGCTCGCCGTGTGTTTGCCGATGCCGGCGCGATAAACCAACTTTGATCAGCAGGGAGCAGTAAATGGCAGTCAGCGTGTTCGATCTCTTCAAAATCGGCATTGGTCCGTCAAGTTCGCATACGGTCGGGCCGATGCGCGCGGCGCTGATGTTCGCGCAAGGGCTCGAACGTGACGGGCTGCTCGCGAACACCGCGTCGGTGAAGGTCGATCTGTATGGATCGCTCGGCGCAACGGGCAAAGGGCACGGCACCGATCGCGGCGTGATGCTCGGCCTGATGGGCGACGCGCCCGACACCGTCGACCCCGACACCATCGCGCAACGGCTCGAAGCGGTGCGCACCACGCGCAAGCTCCCATTGCTCGGCACGCACGAGGTGCCGTTCGTGCAGAAGGATCACATTTCGTTTTACCGTCAGGCGCTGCCTGAACATCCGAACGGTCTCAAGCTGCGCGCATTCGATGCGCAAGGCGAGACCTTGCGCGAGTCGACGTATCTGTCCGTGGGCGGCGGATTTGTGGTGACGGCCGGCGCACCGAACACCAAAGTGCTCGCCGCCGTCGACCAATTGCCGCATTCGTTTCGCAGCGGCAACGAATTGCTTGCGCTGTGCGAATCGACCGGCAAAAGCATTGCGCAATTGATGTGGGAAAACGAGCGCGTCTGGCATACCGAAGAGGAAACGCGTGCGGGTCTGCTGAAGATCTGGGACGTGATGCAATCGTGCGTGTCGCGCGGCTGCGGCATCAACAATCCAGATGCGGACGGCAATCTGCCCGGCCCGTTCCAGGTAAAGCGCCGCGCGCCGCAGCTGTATCGCGCGCTGTCGGGCAACCCTGAACTTGCGCTGCGCGATCCGCTGTCGATGGTCGACTGGATCAACCTCTACGCAATTGCCGTCAATGAAGAAAACGCCGCGGGCGGCCGTGTCGTCACTGCGCCGACCAACGGCGCGGCCGGCATCATTCCCGCAGTGCTGCATTACTACACGCGCTTCATGCCCGGCTCGAATCAGCAAGGCGTGATCGACTTTCTAATGACGGCGGCCGCGATCGGCATTCTGTACAAGCTGAACGCGTCGATTTCCGGCGCCGAAGTGGGCTGTCAGGGCGAGGTGGGCGTCGCGTGCTCGATGGCCGCGGGCGCACTCGCCGCGGTGATGGGCGGCACGCCGAAGCAGGTCGAAAACGCGGCGGAAATCGGCATGGAGCATAACCTCGGCCTCACGTGCGATCCGGTCGGCGGCATGGTGCAGATTCCGTGCATCGAGCGCAATGCGATGGCGTCGGTGAAAGCGGTCAACGCGGCGCGCATGGCGTTGCGCGGCGACGGCAGTCATTACGTGTCGCTCGATTCGGTCATCAAGACCATGCGCGAGACCGGCGCCGATATGAAGACGAAGTACAAGGAGACGTCGCGCGGCGGGTTGGCGGTGAATATCGTCGAGTGTTGATTGTTGAGTGCACGATGCTCGCGCTGATCGCGGGTCGCGGGTCGCGGGTCGCGGGTCGCGGGTTGCGGGTTGCGGGTTGCTGACTGCTGATTGCCAAACGCGGCGTGTTCCGCGATGTAAGTAACGCGGGCCCTCGGGTCCGCGTTTTTTATTTGTGCGTCTGCCAGTCGGGCCAGCTCCCGCCACGCATTGCGCTGCGCCGTGACACTGAGCATGCTCCCGGCGTAAGCTGTTGGAGCGCCGGTCGGCTGACTGTCCAGTCGATGCGGCATGTCATCGCACTCATGCACTGTCTGGAGGCCTCACCGCAATGTCGCTGCCGAATGCTCCCGTTTCCGATACTGCCGCCGCCCGAACCACTGGGGCGCGCCTCGTCGTCGATGCTTTGCTTACACACGGTGTCGAACGCGTTTTCTGCGTGCCCGGCGAGAGTTTCCTCGCGGTGCTCGATTCATTGCACGACGAGACGGAGCGCGTCCAGACGATTGTCTGCCGCCATGAAGCGGCGGCCGCGAACATGGCGGAGGCAGTTGGCAAACTGACAGGACGCCCAGGCGTCGCACTCGTTACGCGAGGACCGGGCGCGACGCATGCATCGATCGGCGTGCACACCGCGTTTCAGGACTCCACGCCGATGATTCTGCTGATCGGCCAATGCGCCCGCGAGCATCTCGACCGCGAGGCTTTTCAGGAGATCGACTATCGGCGCATGTTCGGTCAGATGGCGAAGTGGGTCGCGCAGATCGACGATCCGAAACGCATTCCCGAGTATCTGAGCCATGCGTTTCACACGGCGACATCGGGGCGGCCCGGGCCGGTGGTGCTGTCGTTGCCCGAAGACGTGCTGAGCGATGCATGCGACGTTGTACCTGGCGCACCTCGTTATCAGCGCGTGGCCGCGTCGCCGTCGACGGCGCAAATCGAGAAGCTGCGTGAGTTGCTGGATGCCGCGCAACGGCCGATGGTGATCGCGGGCGGCAGCGGTTGGACGCCCGAGGCATGCGCGGACCTGCAACGCTTCGTCGAGAACTGGCAATTGCCGATAGGCCTCGCGTTCCGCTTCCAGGACACGCTCGATAACGAGCACCCGAACTATGCGGGCGATGTCGGCCTCGGCATCAATCCCGCGCTGGCGCAACGCATCCGGGACGCGGACTTGTTGCTCGCGCTCGGGCCGCGACTCGGCGAAGCAACGACGAATGGCTATACGCTGCTCGACATTCCGAAGACAAAGCAGACACTGATCCACGTGCATCAAAGCGCAGAAGAGTTGGGACGCGTTTATGCCGCCGATCTGCCGATCGTCTCCGGCATGCCGGAACTCATGGCGGCGCTAGTGGCGTTAAAGCCTGCGGCCGATAAGCTCGCGTGGACCGGCGCAGCAGAAGAAGCGCATCGCGCGTATCTCGATTGGCGCAAACCTCGCCCCATTCCCGGCGATGTACAGATGGGCGAAGTAATCCAGCAGTTGCGCGCGCATCTTCCCGACGACGCTATTCTGACGAACGGCGCAGGCAATTACGCGACGTGGCTGCATCGGCATTTCTCGTATCGTCACTATCGCTCACAACTTGCGCCGACAAGCGGCGCGATGGGCTACGGCGTGCCGGCCGCGATCGCCGCGAAGTCGCTGTATCCGCAGCGGGCAGTCGTGGCGTTGGCCGGCGACGGCTGCTTCATGATGGCCGCGCAAGAACTCGCAACGGCGATGCAATACGACCTGCACGTGCTATTCATCGTCGTGAACAACGGCCACTTCGGCACGATCCGCATGCATCAGGAGCGGCACTATCCGAATCGCGTGCATGGAACGGGGCTCACGAATCCGGACTTCGCGGCCTTCGCGCGGTCGTTCGGTGCGCATGGCGAAACGGTGGAGCGCACCGAAGATTTTCTGCCGGCGCTGCAGCGTTCATTGGAAGCTAAGCGGGCGGCCGTGATAGAGATCAGGATGCCGCAGGAGGCCAGCACTCCCGGCGCGACGTTGGAGCAGATTCGGGAGCAGGGGCGGAAGTTGCGAGAATAGTGAACCGGCGGCGCGGCAGGCTCGCGATCTGCAGGATCGCGCGTGCCGCCGCTTCCGCTGATCTGCCCCACGTAACGCGCATGCGCAAACGGGTATGGCCAACGCCCACACAGCGGCGCTTGCGGCATGCGCGCTCATACAGCCAGTCGACGACGTCGACAAAAGAAGCATGACAGGGCTTCGCACCGCGTCCGCAATGGCCGCCTTAGCGTAACGCATATTTCCCGAGCGTTTCCTCCTCGCACGATCTTTGCATTCCTATTTAATGGCGCTGCCAAACGCGGTTAATCGGCAGCCGCATCTGTGAATATGCATTTTCTCAATTATCAGACGTTCGCCAAATCTGGCGAAACTGTTGTCGGACCGTCATTTATTCACGATCCCTATCAAATCGATTTCCTATTGGGATGCACCGGCTGCTGCGTGCGGTTAAGTTAGCACCAAGGAACGATAAAAAAATGAGTTACCTGATAAACGACGATGGAAACCGCATTAACGATGAACTCTGGCATCTGATCAAAGAATGCCTGTGCACGACAACCCATGTTGCGCATCCCCTTGGTTGTCATCGGCCGCGGCTAAACGATCGGGTCGTAATGGACGCGGTGCTGTTAGTGCTTCGTACGGGCTGTTATTGGAATGCTCTTTCTTTTACCAATCTTTGCTCGAGCAGCACCGCGCATCGCCGGTTTACGGAGTGGATGAACACCGGCGTATTTGATCGTATTCACGATCATGGCCTTGTTTCACACGACGTTTTCCAGGGAATCGATTGGAGTCATTTAGCCGATACGCGTCGCAGAGGCGCCTCACAGGAGGCGACCGCCATTCATACCACGCCGCATTCGCGCGTAGAACCCCATCTTTCTGACATCTCCATGCAAATATCTTCGCAAGCCGAACGTCCCGTCGCCCTGATTAGCGGCGGTTCCCGCGGCATCGGCCAGGCTATCTGCCTCGCGCTCGCAGCCGCCGGTTACAGCATCGCGTACTGTTATCAGACGGAGCGGCCTGAATCCCACGTCACGCGGCAGATGCTGGACGAGATGAACGTGCCGGCGCTCGCCGTACAGTGCGACGTCGCGCAAGCTCAGGCGTGCGGAACCTTCTTCAATGCCGTACTCACGCGTTTCGGGCGCGTGGATGCGCTCGTCAACAACGCCGGCGTCACGCGCGACGCTCCGCTGCTCGCCATGCGAGACGAGGCGTGGGCCGAGGTGCTCGACACGAACCTGACCAGCGTGTTCAACCTGAGCAGGCTGGCGGCTTTCCACTTCGTGAAGCGCAAGGCGGGGAGCATCGTCAACGTCTCGTCGATTGCGGGCGTCTACGGCAACGCGACACAAACCAATTATTCGGCATCGAAGGCCGGCATGATCGGCTTCACTCGCGCACTCGCGAAGGAAATCGCTGCCTACGGTGTTCGTGTCAACGCCGTGGCACCCGGTTTCATCCGCTCTGATATGACGGCCGCGCTCAGCGAAAAAGCCGTGACCGAGGCATGCAAACGCATTCCGATGGGACGCTTCGGGACACCACAGGAAGTCGCGGCAATGGTCCGTTTTCTTCTCTCGGACGAGGGCACCTATATCACCGGGCAGGTGTTCCAGGTAGACGGCGGCATGGTCATTTAAGGGCTACCGCTCATGCAAATGCATTGCCTGAATTCAGCCGCCAGTTCCTTGCGCACTTCCGAAACATGGTCGACCGTGTCCGAGTCGTCGTGGCATTTCGAATGGCTGTTTGCGAAAGGCGACCCGGTGTTCGACGGACATTTCCCGCAGCAATCGCTGCTGCCTGGCGTGTTCCTGATGGAGATGGCCGAGCGCGCCGCCCAATTCGCGCTGGAGCAAAGCGGCAGTTCCGGTTGCCGCCTTGTCCGCGTCGAGCGGTTCCGCTTCGCTAAAGCCATCGTGCCTGGCGATAGATGCGGTCTGACATTGCATATCGCCGGTCAGCCGCTCGCGGCTTCGGGCCTCGTGCGCATTCGGGCTGCGTTCGACAGTGCGGGCAGCAACGTCGCCAAAGGCACCCTGGTCATGACTGCAGGGCCACGCTCATGAATACATTCGACTCCCTGGAGATCCTGCGCCTCATGCCGCAGCGCTACCCCATGCTTCTCGTGGACTACATGGAGATGCCGGCCGATGAGAACCGCTGCGTCGCATTCAAGAACATCACGCTGAACGAGCCGTGCTACCGGCAGATCGCACAACCCGCGGCACGCAATGCGCTTGCCTACCCGCTCGCGCTACTGGCCGAGTCGTTCGGCCAAGGCGCCGGGATGCTTCTCGCGCAGCGCGGAATTCTCGAACAGGATTCGCAGCGTTCTATCGTCGTATTCGGCGAATTTGCCGATATCGAAATTGCAGACAACGCGTATCCGGGAGACCGTCTGAAGCACGAAATCCAGATCGATTTCGCATCGCCGCGAATGGCCCAGCTCAGCGGCACGACATGGGCCGCAGACAGGCTGATTGCGACTTACCGCGGTGTGAAGGTTTTCCGCGTCCCCGTCACGGCCTTCGCAGGAGGAGCCGGCGATGCCTGATACCTCGAATTGCGGCGACCGTTCGGCCCCGCTCGCGACGATTGCCGGCGTGGGCGCCGTGTCGCTGCTTGGCGAAGGCGCGGTCAACTTCTGGCGAGGACTGTTCGCACCGCCCGGGCAGCCCGTCCCCGCGGCGATACGGGGTCTTTCCGATATCGACGATACGCCGCGCCACGCTTACCCGGCGACCGGCGTGCCGAACGGGTACAGCGGCGACGCATCGCCGAGCCGCTTCGACCGGATGGTCGCCGCGGCTGTCGACGAATCGCTGCGCGACGCAGGATGGTGCGGCGAAATCGCCGCAACGGCCACGCTCGGCCTGATATTGGGCACGGCAGCCGGAGACACGGAAACGACCGAGCGTCGTCGGCATGGCGGCCACCCGACGCACTTTGCCGACGATCACGGCTATCGCACCATCGACACGGTGACCGCCGCGTCGCCCCATTCGTTTTCCGGCCCGGTTATGGCCGTGTCCAACGCGTGCTCGGCTGGCCTCTACGCGTTGACACTGGCAGCGGAATTCATCGCGAGCGGCATGGCCGATGCGATGTGCGTCGTGGGCGCCGACGTGCTTTCCCGAGTCACCCAGACGGCGTTCCATCGCATGACCGCGCTCGACCCGCAACGCTGCCGTCCGTTCGACGCCCAGCGCCAAGGCACGCTATTCGGAGAAGGTGCGGTCGCGATGCTGCTGGTCTCGCCGACGCTCGCGCAACGCGTCGCACAGTCCTATTGCCACGTGCGGGCATACGGCCTCAGTTGCGACGCCTATCACCCCACGTCGCCGGGTCCGGACTCGCGTGACGTGCGTGCCGCGATCGAACGTGCGCTCGACTCAGCGGCTCTCGGCGCCGATCGCATCCGGCTGATCCTGCCGCACGGCACCGGGACGCCCGCCAACGACCTGATGGAAGGACGCCTGCTCGCAGACAAGTTCGACTGCGCGAGCGGCAAGCTCATCGTGCTGCCGATAAAGGCGCATATCGGCCACACTGCCGGCGCTTCCGGCTGCTTTGCCGTGCTTGCCGCGGCGATGGCCATGTCGTCGGCCGAGACGCCCGCGGTGCGCCATATCGAAGTACCCGACCCGGCGATTCCGATCCGCTTTCCGGATACATCGAGTACACACCATCGCGCGGGCATGGACGCCCTCATCAACGCTTATGCGTTCGGCGGCAGCAACACGTCCGTCATCCTGGAGCCGGCGGCATGAGCTCGATCTACGTTGGCGCGCTATCCGTGCTCGCCCCCGGTATCGCTTCGTGCTGGGACGGCACAACGCCGTGGAGCATGTCTTTGTCGGGCATCGACCACAATGCGCCTGTCGACGCGCAGGCGCATCTCGCCGGCGTGAAACACCGCTACTTCAACGACACGTCACGCTTCAGCGTGGCGGCTGCGCGATTGTGTCTCGCCAACGGTGCAAATCTCGCCTGGCATGAGCTCGACGAGACGAGCCGCGGCGTGATCATCGGGACCACGGTGGCCGATTACGCCGTGCGCGATCGACTCGACCGCGAGGTGCTGGCTCACGGTGTCCGCACGATCAATGCCATCTCGGCGCCGAACGTATCCGCCAACATCGCGTCCGCTTACGTATCGATCGAAAGCCGCGCGCGTGCATTCGCCACGACATCGACCTCGCCGTTTCTGGCGGGACTTGAAAGTCTGGCGATCGGAGCTCTCGCCCTGCGTGCGGGCAAAGCCGACACGCTGCTCGCAATCGGGGCAGAGGAAGCCCTGCCGCACGACACCACGCCGATCACGCCGGGGGCCGTCTGCGTCTGCCTGCAACGTCAGCCAGGCAGATCGGGCCGGGCCATCCTGGATTTTCACTGCGGACACCATGCCGATGGCTCGACCCGTCCTCTGCAAAAGGATGCGGCGAGGTTCCTTCGCGCAGCAGCGCAACGCGCGGCGGCTGCGCCAGAAATCGTTGCGATCCGCGACCGCTCCGCACACGGCGAAAACACCGCACAGGCATGGAGGCGGCAGGCAGCGTGCGCCGGCCTCAGCGTCACGCCGAACGACTTGCCGCTCGACGACGAAGGCGCGGTTGCACCGCTGCTCGCCGCCGTTCCCAGTTTCACCGGCAGCAACCATATCGTGTTGCTCGCCATTTACCGCGGCCGCTATGTCGCTTTGTCCATAGCGCCATCAATCTGAAATCAAAGGAGTAAGTCATGAACGCCACACTGAATCACTCGGAGCGTCTGGAAAAAATCAAAGACGTCGTTTCCGAAATCCTCGAAATCGAGCCGTCCGAAATGAGCCCGACGAGCCTGTTCAAAGAGGATCACGGCGCGGACTCCTTGCGTGCCATCGAAATCCTCGCGAGCCTGGAAAAGACCTTTGGAGTCGAAATCCAGCAGTCGGCGCTCACGCGCATGGTGAACCTGGAAGGCGTGTACGACGTCGTGCGGGAAGCGGCCAACTGGAAAGACTGAGTCCCCATCTACTGGACGTTTAGGAGAACAGGCATGCGGCGAGTTGTCATAACCGGCATCGGTGCAGTCAGCAGCATAGGCATTGGTGTCAAGCCGTTCACCGAGGCCCTGCGCAGCGGCGTTTCGGGCGTATCGGAAATTCAGTCGTTCGATACGGCCGGATTTGCGACCAGCAAGGGCTGTGAAGTGCGCGGCTTCGATGCGGGCCGCTGGGTCCGTAACGTCTCGCCCGCGCTCCTCGGCCGCAGCGCGCAATTTGCGGTCGCTGCCGCGCGCATGGCCGTCGAGGACGCGCGGATCGATCCGGAGCAGTTGTCCGGCACTCGCTGCGGCGTGTCGATCGGCACCACGGACGGCGAGTCGCAGGTTATCGACAGGCTGACGGAACAGGCCGTGCGTTCGGGCTATCCGTCAATCGACTTCGAGCTGGTTCGTCAGGTCCCGTCGCATCGCCTGTCGTTTTCCGTCGCGCAGGAGCTCGCGCTGCGCGGCGGAGCCGTCACGATCCCCACCGCGTGCTCGGCGGGCAACTACGCGATTGGCTATGCGTACGACAGCATTGTGCTCGGCGACACCGACTTCATGCTATGTGGCGGCGCCGATTCGATCTGCCGCAAGACGTTTGCGGGCTTCTACCGGCTCGGCACCATCGCGCCGGAAGTGTGTCAGCCGTTCGACGCGCATCGCAAGGGCATCCTGACAGGCGAAGGTGCCGGCGTACTGCTCATCGAGTCGCTTGACAGCGCACTTGCGCGAGGGGCGTTTATCTATGCCGAAGTTCTCGGCTACGGCGTGAACTGCGATGCCGATCACATGGTCGCGCCGAATCGCGCCAGCATCGCGCGCTGCATGCAGATCGCCCATCGCAATGCGGGGGTCAAGCCACAAGACATCGACTATGTATGCGCGCACGGCACCGGAACGGTAGCAAACGACGTAACGGAGGCCGGCGCGATTCACGAAGTGTTCAAGGACACGATGCCGCCGGTTTCATCGATCAAATCGATGATCGGACACACGATGGGCGCGGCCAGCGCACTTGCGAGCATCGCCTGCGCTGTCGCGATCAAGGAAGGCTTCATTCCTCCCACGATCAATCATCGGGAAACCGATCCCGGCTGCAACGTCGACTGTGTTCCGAACCGTTCACGCGCCGCGCGTCTTCGGGTCGTGCAGAACAACGGCTTCGCATTCGGCGGCAACAACGCAATCACCATTTACTCACGCTACGACGAGGGTACTCAATCATGAACCGCCTAGGGATTCAGATTGCCAGTTGGGAAGCTCTATCTCCCGTTGGCACGGGTTCAAGCGCGTTTCGCGCGACAGGCGACGCGACAGCCGCACCCCAAGGGCTTTCACCGGAGCTGGCGGCGCTCGATTTCCCCACCGACATCCAGTATCGCCCCACTTATTTCGACGCGCCGGCGATCCTGGGGACGAAGGGCATCCGCACCCTTGACCGCACGACAGCCCTTACGTTGAGCACGGCGACGCTGCTTCACCAGCGAATGGGGCGCCCCGACGGCGTGCCGCTCGACCGGACGGGGTTCGTCGTCGGCACCAGTACGGGCAGCATTCGCAGCACGAGCGATTTCACGCGCGAATCGCTGATTCAGCCGCGTCCGTTTCTGGTCAATCCAGCACTCTTCCCGAACACCGTGATGAATTGCGCAGCCGGGCAATGCGGCATCCGCTTCAAGGCGCAGTCGGTCAACGCGACGATTTCGGGCGGGCGTCTCTCCGGGCTGCTGGCGTTCAAGTACGCGTCGCAGATGTTAAGACGCGGCTACGTCGACATGCTGATTACCGGCAGCGTCGAAGAGCTTTGCCCGCAAAGCGCGTGGGCACACCGCCAGTTGATCGCTCACGGCTGCCGGCGCGACGTGCCGCTCGGCGAGGGTTGCAGCATGTTCGCGCTGGCCGGCCCTACCGTGACGCAAACGCTCGCCTCCACCGTTTCCGGTTCGGTCTCCGACATTCTGGCGCTGCAGTACGGCCGCTATTTCGATCCCCTTGCGGCGCGGGCCACGGCTGTCGAGGGCATTCAGGCTTGCATCGGCGACGCGCTGGCGCAGGCGGGCATCGAGGCCCGCGAGATCGACCGGTCTGTGCTGTGCGCAAGCTCCGACGTCGGCAACGGCGAACTCGAAATGCTGGCCGCGACGCATGTGTTCGGCAGCCAGTTGGCGGCCGACAGCGGCAATCTCGTCGAGCAGTTCGGCGACACCTATAGCGCCACTTTTTCGCTCGCGGTGGGCTGGCTGCTCGGGCAGGCGGAAGACGCGGGCAAGCAGACACATGGTCTCGTCCTCGCCACCAGTGAGGACGGACATGCCGGTTGCCTGATCGTCCGCACGGCGGCCCATTGATAAGGATTCCAACATGAAACTGACGATTACCGGGTCCGCCATGACGACTTGCGTGGGACTGGACAAAGCCAGCAGTTTCGCGTCGTTCTGCGCCGGCATCTCGGGCCGCAAACCGCTGCAATTCTTCCCGGCAGAGCATTTCAACGTCAGGTTTGCCTACGAAATCGCGGATGGCCCGGATCGAACGCTGCGCGCAAGCGAACTACTCGCCAAGGCGGTGGCCGATGCCATTGCGGACGCGGCACTCATTCCGGAACCCGGGCGGTGCGCGGTGCTGGTGGGTACCGGTCTGCGCGAACTGCGCTCACTCGAACTATCGTGGACCGAGGGCCGGTCCATGACTGTCGACCAACTGCATTTCGAAAACGCACTCAACAGCGCGCTAGGCATCGCCTTGCCCGTGATCACCGTGTGCAACGCGTGTGCCGCGTCGAACTTCACGCTGGCGCTCGCGGAAGACTTCATCCGCGACAACGCTTACGACTGTCTGATCGTCGCGGGCTGCGACACGATCACCGAGAGCATGTTCGGCCTGCTCGACCGCGTAAATCCACTTCATCCGGACGAAGTGCGCCCGTTCGACCGTGACCGCAAAGGCGTGCTGATGGGCGACGGAGCGGCCGCCGTGGTGCTGGAAACGCCTGCGCATGCGGCCGCTCGCGGCGCGCGCGCACTAGCAGTGCTCGCCGGCGTCGGCACGAGTTGCGACGCCAATCACGAGACGGCGCCTGACGTCGACGGCATCAGCCGCGCTGTCGGGAACGCCTACGAGCGCGCCGGCATCGGTGCGGCCGATGTGCATTTCATCATGGCGCACGGCACCGGCACTTCGCTCAACGACAAGACTGAAGCGGTCGCCCTGCGCGCCGCCTTGGGGGACGCGCAATTACGCGCCACGCCGCTGTCAGCTATCAAGTCGATGACCGGCCACACCTCTGGCGCATCGGGCTTGATCGGTGTGGTCACCGCGATTGAGTCGCTGCGCACGGGGCAGGTGCCGCCCACCGCGCGGTTTTCGCATCCGATGGAAGAAGCCGCGGACCTCGACATTATTCACGGCGAAGCGCGAACGCTGCCCGAGGCGCGCATTGCGCAAGTGGACGCGTTCGGCTTCGGCGGTGTCAACGCGGTCGCAATACTGGAGAAGTCGGAATGAGCCGTTCAGAGCGCCTTGAGGTTGCGGTAACGGGTTGCGGCTGGGAACTGCCGGCGTTGGGCAATCCCGTCGATCTCGCGCGCGCCCTCGCCGATTCCGCAGTGTCCGCGACACCGTTCGCTCCCGAGGAAAAGCTCGGCAAAAAGGGCCTGCGTTACAAGGAGCCCGCCACGTTGATGTCGCTGTGCTCGGCGAAAGCCGCGTTGCAGGACGCGGGCTGGATCGGCGCGGACATCGAGCGGCTCGACGACACGCAATTTGGCGTTGTCGTTGCATCGAATACCGGCAACCTCGGAACCGTGTGCGCGGCCGCCGAGACGATCCGCCTCGCACACGTCGATGCGACCACGCCGATGGACCTGCCGAACGCATCGAGCAACATCGTCGCGGCAACCGTTGCGATCCGCTTCGGGCTGAAGGCAATCAATCTACTTGTCTGCTCGGGTTCTTCCGCTTCGCTCGATGCGCTGATCATGGCGGCGAACGCTATCCGCAATGGACGCGCACATCGGATGATCGTCGTTGCCACCGAGGCCGACGGGCTGCCGCTGCAAAGCCTCCTCGCGCAGACCGGCGGCGCTCAGGTCGCGCACAAGCCGCAACGCATTCTCGAAGGCAGCTTTGCCGTCGTGCTGGAGGCTGCGCAGCACGCGCGGCAAAGGTCGGCGCCGATCTACGGCGTGCTGGGCGACTATGCCTATGCTCACGCCGATTCGGGGCACCCGCACCCGCTGCGCTCGTTGCTCGCGTCCCATGCGGGAAAGCGCGTCTATGCGCCACCTTCAGCCGCCACCGATCTGTTCTGCGATCCAGTGTTCGCTGACGCGCAAGCGCAGTTGCATCTGGGACCGGTGGCCGCGCGGGCGTATGGCAGCGCCGCACTGCTGCAACTCGCTCACTACTGTAATTGTCGCGAACGTGCGGCGGCGGAAAGTGGCGAGCAATGTGAAGGCGCAGTTCTCGTCGCTGGCGGCATGTGGGGCGACCGGCGCTTGGGCGCGCTGGTAATGCACGCTCCGTCTGCAACGTCCGGGGCGCAGCACTCGTGAAAGCTTATTCGCTTCCGGTCGACGGCTACAGCCTGTCCGTGCGGTCAGTCGGCACAGACGATCCGCACGCTCCTGTCATCGTGGCGATCCACGGAATGATGGAGTCGTCGACCGTCTGGCTGCCGGTCATCGAGGCGTTGCTGGATCGCTGCCGGTTCGTGCTCGTCGATCTGCCGTGGAACGGTACACAAGGCGATCAATGGGGCCGCGTGCGCTCGCCCGACGCGTGGCTGGAGGTGGCCGTCAACGCGTTCGAACTGCAGCCCGACGCGTTTGCCGCTCACTCGTTCGGCGCGAGCGTGCTGCTCGCCTTTCTTGCGACCAGCGGGCACCCTTGCGCGCGCCGTACGCCGTCTGTCGTCGTGTCGCCTTTTTTCAAGGCTGATCCAGCCGAGTTCTCGTGGGCACTGCTGCGGCGTTACATCGGCGAATTTCCACAGTTCGTCGCGGAAAGCATCACCCAACGTTCCGGCGGACGCCCGATCCCACGCGACTCGCTGCCGCGAATGGTCGAGACCGCTTGCGATACGTTCGGCGTCGGCAACTGGATGGAGTTCTGGCGGCTTTTTGCCCGCATGCCCTCTCTGGATATGCGCGCGTTGACGCAGCCCACGCTCGTCATCACCGGCGCCGACGACTTCTCGTCGCCACCGGCGGACCAGCGGGCGCTTTGCAGCGCGATCCATCGATGCGAGCTTCGGTTGCTGCCCGCCGCCCGTCATTTTCTTCTAGACAGCCACCGCGAAACCGTGGCGCGGCTCGTCACGGAATTTGTCGCCACGCACGTGCCCGGCGCGTCGGCACCCCGTTCGTTTTGCCTGCCTGACGAACATGCCGGGCTCTTTCATCAACACCCGCACTACTAACAGGAAACCCTGTCATGAACTCTTGCACCGGATTGCAACGTACCACCGCCATTCTCAAGCCGCGCTTCGAAGGCACCAACATCTGCACATGGGTCGGCTTCAAGCATGTTATGTATCTGATCGAAGAAGCAGTAATCGAACATTTCCGCGCGCAGGGCCTCGCCCCTCGGCCGCTTTACGAGGACAAAGGGCTTTGTCTCGAGATCGTCAATTCCGACGTTCGCATCCTTCATGCGCTTCATCTGGACGATCACGTCCAGGTCAACGTCACGCCGCTGACACGCGACGGCGACACGGAACTGACAATGAGCGTCGAAGCGCTGATCGAGCGTGACGGCAAGGAGTTGAAGGCGGTGACGGGCAAGGTCAACGTTCTATTCCGTTTCGACGACAGCATGGTGACGGCTCATGCCGGTCCGGCAATTCCCGACGACCGCATCAGGCCGTACACGCACACACGCATTCTGCGCGGCGAGCGGCGGTCGGTGGGCGGGCTGAATCTCTCCCGCGAGCCTGGCGTGGTTGCCGAAGACGTGCGCATCGCGCTCGGCGCGGACAAAACCAATTCGTTCGTGTGGAAGTGGCACGTGCCGTACTTCTACTGTCACTACAACGACCGCCTTCAGCATTCCGGTTACCTGCGCCTGATGGAAGAGGTGCTCGACCTGTTCGTCGCCGAACGAGGTATTTCGATCCGCACGCTGCTTGCGAACAAGCGCTGGATTCCCGTCGTGCCCGCGGCGAATCTGCAAATGCTCGACGAAGCGATGATGGAAGACACCCTTTACACGGTCTTCACCGTGGAAGATATCTTCAAGGCCACCACCTACCGCTCGCGGATGGACTGCTATGTGGAACGCCACGGTTCGCTGGTCCACACTGCGTCGGGTCATATCACGCACGGCTACGCGAGGATCGACAGCCGACGGGACTGGTCGCTCGTCGAGTTCGACGCCGAGGTGCTTGCGGCTCTGCGCGGCGAACGTTCATCGAGGACATGATGGCCGCCCGCCGCCCCATCTTCTTCTTTTCGTTGCGCAGCCCCTATTCGTGGCTCGCGTGGCACGACCTGAAGACGCGCTACCCGAAGCTGCTGAAGCGGCTGCAACTGGCGCCGTTCTGGGAGCCGGACGAACACAACCAAAGCCGGCTCGGCGAACGGGGCGACGCGTTCCTCTACGGCACGATGTCGCGCGAGAAGCATTTATACATTCTCTCGGACATCAAGCGCCTCAGTCTCCAGCGCGGACTCACCGTGCGCTGGCCGATCGACACCGATCCGCACTGGGAAGTGCCGCATCTTGCCTATCTTGCCGCGGCGGCAGCGGACAAGGGGCCGGAGTTCATCGACGCCGCGTGTCGACTGCGCTGGCAGGAAGGCGTCGACATCTGCGACCCGCAGACTCTCGCCGCGCTCGCGCCGTCGCTCGATCTGCCATCCGGACTGCTCGCAGATGCGCACGCGTCGAGTGAACTGCGCGAACTGGGCGTCGCCGCGCTGCACGAGTGTATCGATGCACACGCATTCGGCGTGCCGTTCTTCGCGGTCGGACGTGAACGCTACTGGGGGCTGGACCGGCTGCCGGACTTCATCGGTGCGCTGGCGGAGGCGGGTGCGCCGACAGAAGCGTTCATCCCTGGGCCCGCGTTGATAGGCGCTGCGACGAACGCGATCTTCGATCACGCCGGCGGTTGCGGCTAACGACAGGGACATCGCGCATGACAAGCATGGCCTCCACTCCCATTCCAAGCGTTCTGCTGGTGGAAACGCATTCGCCGTCGGACTCGCTCGATAGCGACGACTTCCTCGATCTGGCTCGCAGCCTGCTTCGCCAGGGCACCCTGGTCCATCTGCATCTGATGCAAAACGGCGTGCTGTGGTTACAGCGCCGCTCCAGTTGCCTGACACAAATCAGGCAGGCGTTTGGGGCACAGTTCGAAGTCACGTGCGACGACGTCTCGCTGGATCTTCGAGGCATAGCGCATTCGGCAGCGCTCCCATATGCCAATCCAATTGGCGTTGACGGGTTGACCGGACTAATGGTTGATCCATCAATCAAGACAATCTGGCATTCCTGAAGACAAGGGCATCGTTAGAATGAATTCCTCACAGCGCGTTGCAAACCGTTCGGATACCGAATCGCCCGATTCTTCACGCCGGCTCGCCGCGGACTCGTCGAATACGAAGCCGAGTATTTTCTTCGGCATGATGGGCACGCCGTTCCAGAGTGAGACGGTCACATCGCTTTTTCGCATGGTCGATTCAGCGCTGTCCAAAGGGCACCGTGTCACCGTCTGGAACTGCGGCTATGCGACCGGCCTGTCGCAAAGCTCGCTGATACGCCCACCCGATTCCTTCGCGACAGCCGAAACCGTCGGCGGTAATCCGACCACCGCCGAGGTAATCCAGGCGTTGATGCGCAAGTACGGTGGGGATGGCCGTCTCGACTGGCTCGTGTGCCGCTATTGCATGGAGGAACGCGGCGCAACCCAGCAGATCCCCGAAGCGAAGATCAAGATTCCGTTCACGTTTCAGCATTACCTGAGCAAGGCCGACGTTTCACTCGTGCTCGGAGTCAAATCGTGAGCACGACCGCACACCCGCCCTCACGCGCGAGAAAGCGCCGGTCGAAAAGCTCGCTTGCGATCATCGAGCGTGCTTTTCGCGGCAGCCTGGAAGAGCAGTACGGTCACATTGTCTGGCTGAGCCGGGTCATGCACGGCATGGGCGCGGCAACCGCGCTGCTCCTCAAGGGCGATACGGTCATGTGCGCTCGCGCCGGTCAACCACGCGTCTCGCTCACCGTCGGCGACCTGCATATCGCCGGCATCTCTCACTACGAAAGCACCATAAGCGACCTGCTGCGCGAGGGCGTCCCGCTCTACGCGTGGCAGGCGGATTGGCTCCGCCTGCACCTCGCGAACGCCGAATTGATTGCGGGCGTCGCGCTCGTTGGCGATGCCGACCTGCCGTCACTGATCCAGCAGTTCGATTGCGTCTGGTACTGGTAAATACACGATGAAACCGATGATTCACGACATTGCGTCCGCTCCCCAAACGAACCTGTCAGAACAGGCTACGGCCTTTTTAGCGGTTAGCGGCACCGACATCTTCGCGCTCGGCCACTATCCCGGCAATCCGATTTACCCAGGCGTTCTGATCGCCGAACGTCTGTGTGCGTTGGCGCGCCAGCACGCGCAAACCGTACTCGGACCGTCGACCACCGCGGTAGCCATCAAGCGCGTTCAGTACCTAGATGCGATCGTGCCCGGTGAGGTCGTGGAAATCTCCGCGTCGATCAGAAAGCAGTGCCGCGACGAAGTGGAGTTGGCCACCGTCGCCCGGGTGGGCGATACGATGAAGACGCGCGCCTCCGTCATTTGCCGCAGAGGCATGCTGCCTTCGAGCGATGGTCCGCTCTCGCTGTGCGAGATACGCAAGCCGGGCCGCGGCATCGCGCACCGTGCATTGCCGGCGATTCTGCCTCATCGCTACCCCTTCCTGCTGCTCGATACGATCGACGACTACGTAGCCGGTGAAACGTTGCGAGCCCGCAAGATCGTCAACCGCTCGTCGCCGCTTTTCATCGCTCAGCAGCCCGACACCTATCCGCACAGCCTCGCCATCGAGTCGATCGGGCAGGCCGGCATCGCGCTGTATTTCCTCTCTCGCGCCGACTCGCGACCGTGCGACATCGTGCTCGGTTCGCTCACCGACGTGAAGTTTCTCGCGACCATACCGTTCGACTCCGTACTTACCGTGGAAGCCCGCATCGAGCGTCAGCTCGAGAACGGCGTTGTGTTGAGCGGAACGGCGCGGGTCGGCGCACAAACGGTCGTTAGCGTCGCGAGTCTCGTCGCAATGAACGATCCGCGCTAGCGTATCCGCCGCGCCCGCTCAACCAGTTCCATTCAAAGAGATTAGTTATGCATATAGAAGGTATTTCGTTTCTTCCGGCGTCGCGTGAAATGCGCAACCAGGACGTGCTGGAAGAAATCCGCAAGCACAGTAGCAGCCGCTTCGACGGCAACCTCGACAAAGCGCTCGAGTACATCAACTCGATGATGGAAGGCACGAAGCTGGAACGGCGTTTCTGGTTTGCCGACGACGAGCGTCCACTCGAGCTCATCGTGCAGGCATGCCAACGCGCGATGACTGACGCGGGCTGCACCGCCGCCGACATCGATCTGCTGATCTATGCCGGCAACTGCCGCGGGTTCATTGAACCTGCCGATGCCTATTTCGTAGCGCAGGCGCTCGGCATGGACTCCGTCGATTGCTTCGACGTGGTGGACGCCTGCATGGCATGGACGCGCAGCTGCGACATCGCGCAAAGCCACTTCGCCGCCGGGCGCTACCGCCGCGTACTGGTTGTGAACGCGGAGTCGTACTACGTACCGGGCGGCGTTTCATACCCGAGCAATTTTCAGTTGAGCAGTCTGCGCGATATCGCCTATTGCTTTTCGGCGTATTGCGGCGGCGACTGTGCATCGGCCACCGTGCTTGGAGCGGAAGGAGGCGAACCGTGGGAATTCAACTTCTCGTCGATGAAAAGCGGCGTCGATCTCTGCACGATTCCGCTTGGCGGATACGAGGGCCGCTCGCAACCGAGCAAGCGCATCGCGCTCAACGGCCTCGGCACTTTCACATCGTTCGGCTCGCAGGTGTTTAACGCGGCAGCCAGCTACATGGTCGACAGTCTCAGCAAGCTGCAACCGCATCGCGACGCGATCAAGGTCGTATTCCCGCACTCGGGCGGCTCGGTCGACGAGTACCGCAAGTGGGCCGATCAGGCTGGCTTTGGCGACGCGCTCCGCTTCATCTATCCCGCTTACGGCAACGTGGGTTCCGCATCGATTCCCGCGGCGATCGCGTTGCATGCGCAAAGCGGCGAGATCGCTCGCGGCGATCAGATCGGATTCTGGGTCGGCAGTTCCGGGATGTCGTTCGTCTCGGCAACGCTGCGCTTCTAGGACAACTATGACCAACCTGCTGCTGGTTCTCGCCGCCTTCGCCGACGTGCTCGTCGCTCTGTTGCACGTCTACGTGATCGTCAAAGGCCCCGTCGCCTACCGCCGCTTCGGCGCCGGCGAAACGATCGCGGCGATGGCCGAGCGAGGATCGCCGTTCCCGCCGCTGCTGACCTCCGGGATCACACTCGCATTTGGGATCTTCGCGGCCTATTACTTCGCCGCCGCGGGATGGATGCCGGCGCTGCCCTACCTGCTCCCTGGTCTCGCCGTCATCGCGCTTCTATACGTTGCACGCGCAGTCATGATCGTGCCCGTTGCGCTCACAGGCCGACAGCTCACGGCGTTCGAACTGCGCTCAACAGCCGCAGCGCTCGCGATCGGCCTGCTGCACGTCGCGGCGGCGCTCGCCTATGCGGAACACGCCTGTCCTGCCGCTCCCACGGACGCGAGCGCTCTGTGCCGGTACCTCGCGTCGGCTGCACAGTACTCCAACGCCTCCTGACATCATGCAAAAAAAGATTGCCTACGTTTTTCCGGGCCAGGGTTCGCAAGCCATCGGCATGCTCGACAGCTGGTCCGACGACGAGGCCGTGCGATCCACCATCGACGAAGCCTCGCGTGTGCTCGGCCTGGATCTCTGGAGCTTGATTCGCAACGGTCCCGGAGCGGAACTGAACCGCACCGATAACACGCAACCGGCGCTCGTTGCGGTTTCGGTCGCTTTACTCAATGCGTGGCGCGCGCGCGGCGGCGTATCGGGGGCGATGGCAGCGGGCCACAGTGTCGGCGAATATGCAGCGCTCGTCGCATCCGGCGCGCTGACGATTGCCGACGCGATCCGCGTCGTGCGTGCACGCGGCGAGGCCATGTATACCGCCGTGCCGCCCGGAACCGGCGGCATGGCCGCCGTGATCGGGCTCGACGACGAAACCGTGAGGCAGCTATGCGCGTCGTGCGCGCATCATGACGTGCTCGCGCCCGCCAACTACAACGCCCCCGGCCAGGTCGTCGTTGCCGGTCACGTCGCGGCGATAGAGCGGCTCGGCCGACATGCGCGCGAGGCAGGCGCAAAGATCGTGCTGACTCTGCCGGTTAGCGGCCCGTTCCACTCGCCGTTGATGCGCCCCGCAGCAGATGCGTTGCATGCGGTGCTCGGCACGGTGCAGATCGGCGAACCTGCGTTTGCGGTATGGCAGAACAGCGACTTGCGGCGGGCAACACGTGCCGGAATCCGCGACGCTCTCGTCGCGCAACTCGTCCATCCCGTCAGATGGACGGAAACGATCCGCCGGTTCGAAGAGGCGGGCGTCACGCATATCGTCGAAATCGGTCCGGGCGAAGTGCTCACCCACATCTCCGCCAGGATCGCACCCGGCCTGTGTTGTCTTGCGACCAGCACGCCCGCGCTGATGGACACGGCGATCCAGGCGGTTGCGTCATGAGGCCGCGCGTGCGCGCAGTACGCGTGCCGCGTCCGTTCGCCATGCGCGGGGGCGTTGCGCTGGTGGCGCTCATCGGCATGAGCACGCTCGCGGCTTGCGGCGGCAAGGACACACCCGCGCCGGCGGTGCGCCCGGTCGTGGCCGCGACCGTGCATCGCAGTACGCAGGCGCCGCAACTCCTGTTACCCGCGACAATCCAGGCGCGTAATTCGACGCCGCTGTCGTTCCGTCTCGGTGGAAAAATCGTCGAGCGGCGCGCAAAGCTCGGCGCGCGTGAAGGCCGGCGAGGTGCTAGCGAGCATCGACTCGGCGGATCTTCAGACGCAGACCGAGTCCGCGCGTGCCCAGTTCAACGCAGCGCAAGAGCACCTCGACACCGCGACACTGCAACTGGAGCGCGACTGGATACAGGCGCGCAAACAACTCATCGCGCAAGCGCAACTGGAACAGACCAAAGATACGTACGCGGCTGCGGTCGCACAGCGCGAACAGGCGCGGCAACAACTCGCGCTCGCGCAGCGTCAGCAGCGCTATGCAACGCTCGTCGCGGACCGGGCCGGCGTGATCAGCGCCGAATATGCCGAAACCGGCCAGAACGTCTCCGCAGGTCAGCCCATCTACGGCCTCGTATGGGAAGGCGGAATCGACGCTATCAGCGACGTATCCGAAACCGCGATCAGCGCATTGCGCATGGGACAGCCGGCAACGGTCTCAGTCCTCGCATTGCCCGATACGCCGCTAGGCGCCCGCGTGCGGGAGTTCTCCCCCGTGGCCGATCCGCAAAGCCGCACCTATCGCGTGAAGTTCAGCATCGACGAACCGCCTGCCGCGTTGCGCCCGGGTATGACGGCCAGCGTCGCGATCACGAACGACCGCGGCGCGCACAACGCGCCGAATGCTTCATATACGTTGCCCGCGACGGCACTGTTCCACGATGGCGCGAATCCCGCGCTCTGGATCGTCACTCCACCGCAAGGAGCCCTCGAATTGCGACGCGTGCAGATCGCGCGCTTCGACGCAGACACAATCGAGGTCATCTCCGGTCTGAAGGATGGCGAAACGGTCGTCGTGCAGGGCGTGCATACCGTGAGCGCCGGGCAGAAGGTTCTACGACGATCCTCCGCTCACGCAGATGCGCTTCGAAGGGCAACCGGTGCTCGGCATCGGTATCACGATGAAACCCGACGGCGACGTTTTGCGCCTGGGTCGCACGCTCGACGCGGAAGCGCGCCGCCTCCAAACCACGCTGCCCGCGGGAGTGACACTCGTGCCGGTCGCCAATATGTCGCATGCCGTCGCGAACTCTGTCGACGAATTTCTCCTGGCCGTCGCTGAGGCCATTGCAATCGTCCTTGCCGTCAGTCTGTTGTCGCTCGGCGTGCGCGCCGGACTGATCGTCGCGATCTCGGTGCCGGTCGTCCTCGCCGCGACGACGCTTTGCATGCAACTGTTCGGCATCGGACTGAACAAGGTGTCGCTCGGCACGCTGGTCCTCTCACTCGGGTTGCTTGTCGACGATGCAGTCATCGCGGTCGAGACAATGGTCGTCAAGCTCTCGCAGGGCTGGGACCGCGCGCGGGCTGCCGCATTCGCCTACACGAGCACCGCATTCCCAATGCTGACCGGCACACTGGTGACGGTGGCCGGATTCGTGCCGATCGTTCTCGCGAAATCGAGCACCGGCGAATACACTCGCGCGATTTTTCAGGTCTCCAGTATCTCGCTGCTGGCATCGTGGCTAGCGGCCGTCGCACTGATTCCACTGCTGGGCTTCTGGCTGCTGCCGGAGCGCCGCGCTGCGGCTTTCGCGGGGCATGCCTCGGCGCAGGAAGACACCGTCTACCAAACGCCGTTCTATCGAAGACTGCACAGTTGGGTCGGCTGGTGCGTCGCGCGGCGCTGGATCGTACTCGCCGCCACCGTGCTGCTTTTCATCATCTCGCTTGCGGGCTTCGCACTCGTGCCCCAGCAATTCTTTCCCAACTCGGATCGTCCGGAACTACTCGTGGATCTGCGACTTCCGGAGAACGCCTCGTTCGAAGCGATGCTGTCCGAAGCAAAGCGCTTCGAACACGAACTCAAGAGTTTTACTGAAATCGATCATTCGATCAGCTTCGTCGGGAGCGGCGCGCCCCGCTTCTATCTGCCGCTGAATCAGCAACTGCCGCAACCGAACGTTGCCGAGTTTGTCGTCACCGCGCGGTCGACCGCGGAGCGCGACCGGCTGGCGGGCAAACTGGAGCGCATCCTCGACGAACGCTTCCCGGCGCTGAGAACGCGGCTCATGCGTCTCGAGAGCGGGCCGCCCGTGGGCTACCCGGTCCAGTTCCGCGTCGTCGGGCCGCAACTGGTCACTGCGCGCGCTATTGCGCACAAGGTGGAAGCCCTCATGCGCGCGTCGCCCGATACCCGCGACGTGCATCTGAATGCCGATGGCCCGTCCGAGCGCACCGTGAAAGTGGAGATCGACGAGGTGAAGGCGCGTGAACTCGATATCACTTCGGAAGACATCTCAAATCTGCTCGCCATGACGCTGTCCGGCTACTCCGTTACGCAATACCGCGAGCGTAACCGGCTGATCGCCGTCGAGTTGCGCGCGCCGCGAGCCGACAGAGAAAACCCGGCCGGATTGGCCTCGCTGGTAATTCCGACGCCGCACGGCGCGGTCCCGCTGGCCACGGTCGCGCGAATCCGCTATGGGCTCGAGGACAGCGTCATCTGGGAGCGCAACGATCAGCCCGCCGTCACGGTGCAATCGGACATTCGCGGCAAGGCGCAGGCGATCGATATTGGCCAGGCCATCGACCGGAAGCTCGAATCTCTCCGCGCGCAGTTGCCGGATGGCTACCGCATCGAAATGGGCGGCCCGGCAGAAGAAAGTGCACGGGCACAGGCCTCCATCGCCGCGCAGATTCCCGTCATGTTCATCGTCGTGCTGACGCTGCTGATGATTCAGCTTCAAAGCCTGTCTCGAGTGGCGATGGTGCTGACGACCGCTCCGCTCGGACTCATCGGCGTGGTGGTCGCATTGCTGCTGTTTGGCAAACCCTTCGGCTTCGCCGCGATGCTCGGCGTCATTGCGATGTTCGGCATCATCATGCGCAATTCGGTGATACTCGTGGACCAGATCGAAAGGGATATCGCGTCGGGGCAGCCGCGCGGCGAAGCGATCGTTGGTGCGACCGTTCGGCGATTCCGCCCGATCATGCTGACCGCCGCAGCAGCCGTGCTTGCGCTGGTGCCGCTGCTTAGCTCGAACTTCTTCGGCGCAATGGCCACCGCGTTGATGGGCGGCATCACCGGCGCAACCTTGCTCACCGTGGTCTATGTCCCCGCACTCTACGCCGCGGCATTCCGCGTGCGTCCGGACGAATGCGGCACGGATGCGCTGGATGAAAAGGGAGCGGCATGATGTCCCGCGCGCACCGGAACATCTCGCGCGCCGCGGCCGCCGCGACGCTGCTGAATCTCGCCGCCTGCACGTACGCACCGACAAGCGCCCCGCCTTCAATGCCGGAGCCGGTTCAGTATGGCGCGGCTCCCGTCCCGGAACGAACCGTGGCCGCGCAGGGGACGGCCCAGCAGTTCGTCCAGCAGGCGCAAGCAGTGCCCGCATGGTGGCGGCTGTATCGATGCGACGCACTGGATACGCTCGTCGACGAAGGACTGCGCAGTAGTCCGACGCTCGAAGCGGCGGATCACAGGCTCGCCGCCGCGCGAGACATGTGGCGCGCCAATAGCGGCACGCTGTGGCCTGCGCTCGATCTCGGCGACGGCGCGCAGCGCGGAGGCATTCCCGGGTTCATCCAGCCCGGGCCGGATGCTTATCGGTATGACGTGTTCGCGGGCCGGCTCCAGGGCAGCTACAACTTCGACCTGTTCGGCGCGACGCGCTACGCGAATGCTGCGCTCGCAGCACGCGTAGACGAGGAGGCCTACCGGTTCGACGCCGCCCGGCGTGCACTCGCCGCCAATATCGTGACCACCGTCATTGCGGCCGCCGTTGCGCGTGCACAGATCGCGCAAACCGAACAACTGGTGGCGCTCGCGAACAGACTCGCAGACGAAGCGCAGGAGCGGCACGACGCAGGCGTGCTCGCATTCGGCGACGTGCTCATCGCACGTCAAGCCGCCTCCTCACTGTCGGCCGGCCTGCCAGCGTTGCATCAGCAGCAGACCAGCGCGAGCCATGCGCTTGCCGCGCTACTCGGACGCACGCCTGATGATGCGCCGGCGGATATCGACCTCGCCCAACTGCATCTGCCCGGGCGGATACCGGTAACCGTCCCTTCAGCGTTGTTGAAGACGCGCCCCGACATTCAGGCCGCCGAGGCGACGTTGAGGGCGGCCGCAGCCGATGTCGGCGCGGCAACAGCTCGGTTCTTCCCCGATATTTCGCTGACCGCCGCGTTCGGCCGCGCCGGACTGGAATGGCTGCCGGCACTCTCCGGCGCGGGCGCGATCTGGAGCGTCGGCGCATCGTTGTCGCAGCCGTTGTTTCATGGTGGGGCGCTCGTGGCACAACGGCACAGCGCACAACACGCGTATGAGGCGGCGGTCGCCCAATACCGCGCCACTGTCATTGCCGCATTCGCGAACGTGTCGGACGCGCTGGCGGCTCTCATCAACGATGCGCAGGCGTGCGATGCCGCCCACTCAGCCGCCGACGATGCACAGACCATCGCGGATCAGGCTGCGGCACGCTTGCGCGCCGGCGCCGTACCCGCAACGGCCGTGCATCTGAGCGAACAGCGCTGGCGCACTGCAAGGCTCGACGAGATTCGCTACATGGGCGCGCGGCTGACGGACACGGCGGTCCTTTTCCAGGCCTTCGGCAGTCCCACGCAAGCACCAACCTCGCACGACGACCCGGCCGTGCAAGCGAGTCTGAAGGAGTAAGCGCGGCGCGAATGCTGGCGGATAGATGACCAAAACGTCGGCGCACCGTTGCAATGATTTCCCGGCCGGAAACAAAAATGCCGTTCAGTGTTTAACTGAACGGCATTACCGCTGACGCGACGCTTCGTGCGTCAGCGCAGCTCAAGCAGAAATACGCTTACTTCCCGCCCACGCTTTGCAGCGTCGTCCACTTGCCGTCGACAACCTTGTACAGCGTGATGCCGCCGTTCTTCAGGTCGCCCTTGGCGTCGTACGAGAGGTTCGACGACGTCACAGCCGGCATCGCCGTCTTCGCGAGCACCGGCAGGTATTTCGCCGGATCCGTCGAGTTCGCCTGCTTCATTGCGTTGAACATCGCCATTGCGCCGTCGTACGCGTACGGCGAGTACGTTTGCACGTCTTCGTTGAAACGCTTCTTGTACTTCGCGACGTAGTCCTTGCCACCCGGCATTTCTTCCAGCGGCAGGCCGGCAAGCGATGCCACCGTGCCGTTCGCCGCGTCGCCCGCGATCTTGATAAAGGTCGGCGTGTGGACCATTTCGCCGCCCATCAACGGCGCCTTGATGCCGAGCGCCTTCATCTGCTTGACCATCGGTGCCGCTTGCGAATCCGCGCCGCCGTAATAGATCAGGTCGGGATTGGACGCCTTCAGCTTGGTCAGGATCGACTTGAAGTCCACAGCCTTGTCGTTCGTGTATTCACGATCGACGATCGTGCCGCCCGCAGCCTTCGCGGCCTTCTCGAACTGATCGGCGAGACCCTGGCCGTAAGCCGTGCGGTCGTCGACGATCACGATCTTCTTCACGCCGAGCGTCTTGACCGCGAACGCGCCCGCGACCGAACCTTGCTGCGTGTCGGACGTCATCATGCGGAACGTGGTCTTGAAACCTTGCTGCGTGTATTCAGGCGCCGTCGCCATTGCGATTTCCGGAATGCCCGCGTTCGCGTAGATGCGCGAAGCCGGAATCGTCGTGCCCGAGTTGAAGTGGCCGAGCATGCCCTTGATGCCGTCGTCCACCAGCTTCTGCGCGACCGTCGTGCCGGTGCGCGGGTCAGCCTGGTCGTCGGCCGAATCGAGCACGAAGCGAACCTGCTTGCCGCCGATTACCGGCTTCGTCGCGTTCATGTCTTCGACTGCCAGCGTAATGCCGTTCTGGAAGTCCTTGCCGTAGTGCGCCTGCGCGCCCGTCATCGGACCGGCGAAACCGATCTTCACGTCTTCCGTGGATTGAGCGTTGGCCGTCCCCGCCAGCGACATCGCCGCAACCAGCGCTGCGCCTGCCAGCTGTTTCATCTTGTGTTGCATATCTTCTCCTTGGTACCAGGTGTGGATGGAGCGGCTTTCGGGATCGCCGTACCGCTTCCCTTTTAATGACCGCCCCCAATCCTGACGCTTTACGCCAGGCCCCCGAGGGGGCAAGGAAACTTGGGGGCGGCCCAGCGTTTCCTTGTACGGCAATCGATGAGGTTCGCTCAACCGATCGTCATCAAATTCGCATTACCGCCAGCAGCTGCGGTATTTACGCTGACGGAGCGCTCCGTCAACAGACGCTCGAGCGCGTAGTCTTCGTCGCCGCTTTCCAGCGCACGCGACGCGACGCCTTGCACCGACACGATCGGTCCCGGGCGCTTCGCCACTTCCTTCACGAGCGTCAGCAGTTCGTCGCTATCCCCTTCGAACAATACGGCGTCGAAAGGCGTATCGGCATTCTTGCGCACGCTCGCGTAAAACTTTAGCGAGGTCGGCAACTGCGCCACCAATTGTTCACCAGCGGCGCTCTCGAACAACGCTCGATTTCCCGTAGCCAGCGTTGCGGCGAACTGCGCGCGCGCGCCGCTCGCCGTCGACGCAATGCACAGCACCGTGCCGCGTGCGCTCAACGTGTAGGTGTTGCGCTCGCCAGTGGGCCCCGACAGAACTGCCGTTGCGCCAGCCGGCATATGCGACAGATAACCGTCGCAGCGCGCGGCGAGTTGCGGCTCGCGCTCGGCAATCAGCCAGTCGCGCAGCGCGGTCAGCGCGGCGGACGGATTGTCGCCTTTTTCCGCTGCTTGCGGTACATCCGCGACCAGCGCCTGCGCAAGCGACTTCGGCAAGCCCGCCGGGCGCGTTGCCAACAAGCGTTGCAGATACAGCGCACCGCCGGCCTTCGGCCCCGTGCCCGACAAACCTTCGCCGCCGAACGGCTGCACCCCGACCACCGCGCCGATCACGTTGCGGTTCACATAGATGTTGCCGACGTGAGCGCGGCTAATCACGTGTGCAATCGTTTCGTCGATACGCGTATGGATGCCGAGCGTCAGGCCATAACCCGTCGTGCGAATCTGCTCCAGCAGTGTATCGAGCTGGCTGCGGCGGTAACGCACCACATGCAGGACCGGCCCGAACACTTCGCGCTTCAGTTCGTCGATGCTGTCGAGCTCGATCAGCGTCGGCGGCACGAACGTGCCTTGCGCGCAGCCATCGGGCATCGGCAATTGCTCGACCTTGCGGCCTTTCTCGCGCATCGCCGCGATATGCGCGTCGATGCCGCGCTTCGCTTCGACGTCGATCACCGGGCCGACGTCGGTCGACAGACGATCCGGATTGCCCACCGTCAGTTCGCGCATCGCGCCCGTCAACATTTCGAGCGTACGGTCCGCGACGTCATCCTGCAAACAGAGAACGCGCAGCGCCGAACAACGTTGACCGGCAGAATCGAACGACGACTGCATCACGTCCGCGACCACCTGTTCCGCGAGCGCCGACGAATCGACGATCATCGCGTTCTGTCCGCCCGTTTCAGCGATCAGCGGAATCGGCTTGCCTTCCGGATCGAGACGGCCCGACAGCGTTTTGTTGATGAGACGCGCGACTTCCGTCGAGCCGGTGAACATCACGGCACGCGTGCGCGGATCGGCCACCAATGCGGCGCCAACTGTTTCGCCGTCGCCCGGCAGCAGTTGCACCGCGCCGGCCGGCACGCCGGCTTCGCGCAGAATGCGCACGGCTTGCGCGGCGATCAGCGGCGTTTGCTCTGCCGGCTTTGCGAGCACCGTATTGCCGGCCGCGAGCGCGGCGGCCACCTGGCCCATGAAAATCGCGAGCGGGAAGTTCCACGGACTGATACAGACAACAGGCCCGAGCGGACGATGCGTGTCGTTCGAAAACTCGCTGCGAATCTGGGTCGAGTAGTAGCGCAGGAAGTCGATCGCTTCACGGATTTCCGACACCGCGTTCGCGAGTGATTTGCCTGCTTCGCGCACAATGAGACCCATCAGCGTATGCATCTGCGCTTCGAGCAGATCGGCGGCACGCGCGAGGCAATCGGCGCGCGCTTCGACCGGCGTCGCCTGCCAGATCGGCGCAGCGGCAACTGCGTGCGCCAATGCCGCGCTCACATGTTCAGCGCTCGCTTCGACAACCGTGCCGACAAGGTCCCTATGATCCGCCGGATTGCGCACGTCGCGCGCATTGCCCAAGGCGATCTGATCGTCGGCAAGCATCGGAGCAGCACGCCACGGATGATTCGCGCTCGCCAGCAGCGCCGACGACAGCGACGCCAGACGATGCTCGTTCGACAGATCGAGGCCCATCGAATTGAGGCGCTCCGCGCCGTACAGGTTGCGAGGCAGCGGAATCTTCGCGTGCGGCGCGCCGAGCGGAACGATCTTCGACGCTTCTTCGACCGGATCGGCGATCAGGTCCTGGATCGCGACATTTTCATCGGCGATGCGGTTCACGAACGACGTGTTGGCGCCGTTCTCCAGCAGACGGCGCACGAGATATGCGAGCAGCGTTTCGTGCGTGCCGACCGGCGCATACACGCGACACGGACGGTTCAGCTTTCCAGCGGACAGCGGGCCCGTCACTTCTTCGTAAAGCGGCTCGCCCATGCCGTGCAGACACTGGAACTCGTACTGACCGGGATAGTAGTTGTTGCCGGCGAGGTGATAGATCGCCGACAGCGTGTGCGCGTTGTGCGTGGCGAACTGCGGATAGACCGCGTCGGGCGCGCCGAGCAGCTTCTTCGCGCACGCCAGATACGACACGTCCGTATAGATCTTGCGCGTGTAGACCGGATAGCCTTCGAGGCCGTCCACCTGTGCACGCTTGATTTCGGTGTCCCAGTACGCGCCCTTCACGAGGCGCACCATGATGCGGTGACGGCTGCGGCGCGCGAGATCGACAATGTATTCGATCACGAACGGGCAGCGCTTCTGGTACCCCTGCACCACGAAACCGATACCGTTCCAGCCGGCCAGTTCCGGATCGAAGCAGAGCGCTTCCAGCAGATCGAGCGAGATTTCCAGGCGGTCGGCTTCTTCCGCGTCGATATTCAGGCCGATGTCGTAACGGCGCGCGAGGATCGCCAGCGAGCGCACGCGCGGCAGCAGTTCGCTCATCGTGCGTTCCTGCTGCGAACGGGAGTACCGCGGATGCAGCGCCGAGAGCTTGATCGAGATGCCCGGACCTTCGTAGATGCCCCGGCCGCCGGCAGCCTTGCCGATTGCGTGGATCGCCTGTTCATACGACGCGTAGTAGCGCTGCGCGTCGGCTTCGGTCGTGGCCGCCTCGCCGAGCATGTCGTATGAGTAGCGGAAACCGCGCGCTTCGTATTTACGGCTGTTCGCAAGCGCTTCGGAAATGTTTTCGCCAGTGACGAACTGCTCGCCCATCAGGCGCATCGCCATATCCACGCCCTTGCGGATCAGCGGCTCGCCGCCCTTGCCGATCAGACGTGTAAGCGCCGACGAGAGGTTCGTCTCGCTGTTGGTCGTCACCAGCTTGCCGGTGATCATCAAGCCCCACGTCGCGGCGTTGACGAACAGCGACGGCGCCTGGCCGACATGCGATTTCCAGTCGCCCTTGCTGATTTTGTCGCGGATCAGCGCGTCGCGGGTCGCGCGGTCGGGAATGCGCAGCAAGGCTTCCGCGAGGCACATGAGCGCGACGCCTTCCTGGCTCGACAGCGAAAACTCGTGGATTAGCCCTTCCACGCCACCGCCACGGCTCTTGCCGCGCAGCGTTTCGACGAGCTTCGCAGCGAGCGCTTGCACGTCGCCTGCGAGGTTGGCCGGCAAGCGCGCCTGACCGAGCAGGAACGGCACGCATTCCGGCTCCGGCCGACGGTAAGCCGCCGTGATCGCCGCGCGCAACACCGATTGCGGCTGCACGTTCTGCGCGAAGTCGAGGAACGGATGCGCCGCGCCGTCTTCGTCGTGTTCGACCGCCGCGCCGTCGGCCATATCGGCAGAACCCGCTGCGCCCGACAACTCCGGCGGCAGTTGGCCCTGCTCGATTTTTTCGAGGTAAGCGAAAATCGCCTGCTTGATCAGCCAGTGCGGAGTGCGTTCGAGGCGGGTAGCGGCATCTCTGAGCCGGGAACGCAGGAGGTCGTCGACCTTGACGCCAAGGGTGGTGCTAGCCATGTTTCCTTCTTGGATACCAGACGAAATGCTGGTGAAAGACTAAAAGTTGGGCGAATCGTACCTCTCTCAATAAAAAGGTGCAACCGGTACGAACGAACGGTTGCACCTACGCGAAATCCTTACGTGACGGGGCTTTGCGGCGCGTCGTGGTGCGCCTGCGAGCGGCTGTAAGGATCGGTATTTTCCCTGGCCTCATTTCTTTTTCTCGAGCCCTTATCAAACCGGCCGCCGCGCCGTTATAGAAGACATAGCGGGCGCGGCGTCATGCGCGCACAAAAACAGCACGGGGTGTGAGGACAGGCGAAATGGAAAAGTGGCTGGTCGTATTGGGCATCTGGGCGATGTGCGCAACCTGCGCCGTGCTGTTCATCCGCGGCGCCACCGGCGGCTCAGGCAAACGCGAAGCATCCGAAGGACGGGCACGCGCGACGTCGGGTGCATCGAGCAGCGAGGCGCAAGCTGCATTGAACGATTGAGCGCAGCGGCGGCTCGATAAGCCGCGCAAGCCGCTGGCGCGCTTGTCAGGCGTTTGACGCCCGGCAGGCTCCGGAACGCGAAGAAGTGAACACCGTGAGATCCACCATGCTTTGTTCCAGCGACTACAGATCATCCGCGCGCTATCGGCAACTCGCGCCACGCGGCGCGCACGTTTCATCGCGGGCATCGGCGATGTTGGGAACGCGGACTGCGACCCGCGTCGCGGCGCCCGCCGCAAGCTATTCGAATACGGTGCGAGCGCGCGCCCGCACGGCGCGCAGCCGATGTCGACATTGATGTTTTGGTGAGCCACGCAGAGGCAAAGCGCACGGCGCGCGAGCTGGCTCAGATATCGAGCGGATCGACTTCGAGGTTCCAGCGCAGCACGCCCTTCAAACCACGCAGCAACGGCTGCCACGCGCGCAACGTGGCCTGCAGCGCGGCACGCGACGCGCTCTCTATGAGCAACTGCGCGCGGTGAACATGCATCACTTTGACGATGGTGAGCGGCACTGCGTCGTAGACGGTCACGCGTTCGGCCGCCGCAATGCCTGTCAGTTCAGCGGCCGCCTGCTGTAGAAAAGCGAGCGCGGCTTCGAGCGTGCGGCCTTCCGCCCTCAGCAACGCCTGATAGACGAATGGCGGCAAGTGCGCGTCGCGCCGCTCGCCCAGTGTCGAATTGGCAAAACCGACGTAATCGTGACGCCCGAGCGCATGGTAGAGCGCATGGCGCGGATAACGCGTCTGCACCAGCACCTCGCCTGGCAAACCGGCACGGCCGGCGCGGCCGCTCACCTGCATCAGCTGCGCAAACAGGCGCTCGCTCGCGCGAAAGTCGTGCGAAAAGAGCGCGGTGTCGGCGTTCAGCACGCCCACCAGCGACACACGCTGGAAGTCGTGTCCCTTAGCGATCATCTGCGTGCCGACGAGAATGTCGACTTCGCCCGCATGCACATCGGAAAAGAGCGCCTGCGCGCTGCCCTTGCGACGCGTGCTGTCGGCGTCGATACGCAGCACGCGCGCGCCGGGCACCGCGCTCGCCAGTGTTTCTTCGACGCGCTGTGTGCCGCGGCCCATCGGCGCGATGTCGACATTGCCGCACTCGGGACATGAGCGCGGAATGCGCGATTCCCACCCGCAGTGATGGCAGCGCAGCGCGCGCTCGGGCTTATGCAGCACGACGTATGCGCTGCAACGCGGACAACCGGCGACCCAGCCGCAGGCATCGCACGCGAGCTGTGGCGCATAGCCTCGCCGGTTGAGAAATACGAGGCTTTGTTCGCCGCGTTCCAGCCGCGCCTTGAGCGCGGCGACCAATGGGCCGGACAATCCTTCCACTGAGGCGCGTCCGCGCCGCCGCTCATCCTCCAGATCGATCAGGCGCACGGTGGGCAGCACGGCATCGGCGACCGCGCGGCGCGACAACGTGAGCCGCTTGTAGCGTCCCTGATCGGCCTGCCACCAGCTTTCGAGCGACGGGGTGGCCGATCCCAGCACGACCGGCAAGCCAAGCTGTTTTGCGCGGTAAATGGCGAGATCGCGCGCTGAATAGCGCAGCCCTTCCTGCTGCTTATAAGCAGGATCGTGCTCTTCATCGACGACGATGATGGCGAGCCGCGGCAGCGACGCAAGCACCGCGAGGCGTGTGCCGAGCACGATCCGCGCGTGGCCCGCATGCGCGGCGAACCAGTTGCGCGCGCGCTCGCCTTCCGCAAGACCGCTGTGCAGCGTGACGATGGCCGTGTCCGCGAGCGCCGCGAAGCGCGAGCGGAAAGCCGCCTCGAACTGCGGCGTCAGATTGATTTCGGGCACCAGCACGAGTGCTTGCGCGTCTGCGTCGGCGGCAAGAATCTCGGCGAGCGCGCGTAAATAGACCTCGGTCTTGCCGCTGCCGGTCACGCCGTGCAGCAGGAATGGCGCAAAGCCACGCGCGTCGCGAATCGCTTCGACGGCGGCGGCCTGCTCGTCGGTGAGAGTCGGGAGCGTCTGCGTAGGCATTGCCGCGGTCGCGCCGGCCGGCGGAACCGTGGCTGCGTCGACGACTTCGAGTGCGACCCAGCCCTCGGCTTGCCATGCAGCCAGCGTAGCGATGGCTTTCGGATGCACCGCGCGGGCATCGGCGGCAATGACGAACTCGCTCGCGGCGAGCGCTTGTGCGAGGCTTCGCAGCGCAGTGGCGCGCGCGGGCAGCGCGTCCGGCAACGCCGCACGGCCTTCCGGCGTCAGCCTGTAGCGTTCCTCCGGCGCGAGCAGCCGTGACCAGCGCGAGGCGTCGCGCAGCGCCTGCGGCAACGCCGGCAACGCCACTTCGCCAAGCCCGCGCTGGTAGTAGTCAGCGGCAAAGGCCGCGAGCGCGAGCCATTCGGCCGACAACGGCGGACACGCAGTGCAAATGCTATTCACTGTCCGCAGACGATCGGCGGGGACCTCACTGTGAGCAGTCACTTCGCACACGAGTCCGACCACGTCGCGTTTGCCAAACGGCACGCTGACCAGCGTCCCAGGCACGGCAGGCCGGCGCGCATCGCAGCGGTAATCGAACAGGGTCGGCAGCGGGTGATCCAGTGCCACGCGGACGAATACGTCACTCATTGGGCTGCGTGAATGCTGTCAAGGACGAGCCGCGTCACAGCGCCGCGGCATGCAGTCGAGATCGCGCGGCTATGAATCGTGCGGCCGAACTTAAAGTAAAACTTCAAAGTCGGCGCTAAGTTTTGGATTCGGCTGAACAATTGCTCTCGACCCCGACTGCCTGTGGATAACTTTGTTGAGAACTTCGCTTGGAAAGCCCGGAAACCGCGTCACAGCGGCCTTCTGTGGGGTGCCGCACACTTCTCCTGGAAGCCGCGAAAGCCTTGCCAGACAAGGCAGAGATCAAATGTGCCCGCACTTTGCAAGGGTCAGGACATGACTAAAGCTTCTACCGCGCCGCAGCGTGATGAATGTGTATAAGTCAAGTCTTGACAACTGCAAGAGCGCCGTCTGACGGCCCGCACCGTGCGAATTTTTCCTTAGTGACGGAGCCCAGCGCGTTGCGACGCAACATAGAACGGTAACGATTACAGCATCAAGCCGGTGCATGCGCGCCGCTTAAAATTGCGCGGCTATGACGATGCACTTCGTCGACAAGTTCTGCGACATTCTCCGGCGGCGTGAATTGCGAGATGCCGTGACCGAGGTTGAAGATGTGGCCCGGATGATTGCCGAAGCTGTCCAGCACGGCTCGCGCTTCCATGCGAATGGCAGCCGGCGGCGCAAACAACACGGACGGATCGATATTGCCTTGCAAGGCCACCTTTGCGCCGACACGCTCGCGCGCCTTGCCCAGGTTGACCGTCCAGTCGAGACCGACTGCGTCCACGCCTGTGTCCGCGATTTCGTCGAGCCACAGCCCACCGCCCTTCGTGAACGTGATCACAGGCACTTTTTCGCCGTCGTGCTCGCGCTTCAATTGATCCACGACCTTCTGGATGTAGTGCAGCGAGAAGCGCTGATACGCGCCGTCCGCGAGCGCACCGCCCCACGTGTCGAAGATCATGACGGCTTGGGCGCCGGCTTCGATCTGCGCGTTCAGGTAAGCAGCCACCGAGTTCGCGTTGATCTCGAGAATGCGATGCATCAGGTCCGGCCGCGCATACAGCATCGACTTGACGGTGCGGAAGTCAGCCGAGCCGCCGCCTTCGACCATGTAGCACGCCAACGTCCACGGGCTACCCGAAAAGCCGATCAGCGGCACCCGTTGACGGCCTTGCGCGTCCGTCAGCGCAGTACGAATCTCGCGCACTGCGTCGGTCACATATCGCAACGTGGCGTCGATGTCCGGAACCGCGAGGCGCGCCACGTCGTATTCGGTGCGCACTGGCCGCGCAAATGTCGGCCCCTCGCCAGCGACGAACTCCAGCCCGAGGCCCATTGCGTCAGGCACCGTCAGAATGTCGGAGAACAGAATCGCGGCGTCGAGCGGGTAGCGATCGAGGGGCTGCAACGTGACTTCCGTTGCGAACGCCGGGTTCTTCGCAAGCCCGAGAAAGCTGCCTGCGCGAGCACGCGTGGCGTTGTATTCCGGCAGGTAGCGACCGGCTTGCCGCATCAACCAGACAGGCGTGTAGTCGGTAGGCTGGCGCAGCAGCGCGCGCAGGAAAGTGTCGTTCAGGAGTTTATGGGCCACGTTGCATGCTACTGAGTGCAAAGAGGCATTTTACCGGACCGCGCCCGCCGCATCCCGCTTGATGCGGGCAATAACTGCGATGCACGGAGGTTTGTAGGGCATTTTCGCGAGGAGCCGCAGCGGCGCAACCTGGCCGAATGGCCAATGTTCAACCGCGAATTGCCGGGCTATCATCCGACAGCCTCATCACACAACAACACACACCAAGGAGACTCAATGAAGAAGGCAGCACTTGCACTGCTCGGCGTCCTGGCGGGCGTCCTGATGCACACCGGCACGGCGCAGGCGCAAACGTCGGCCACAGCCGCGACAGCCTCGCGGCTCGACGAAATTCTCGCCCGCGGCACGCTGCGCGCATGCACGACCGGCGACTACAAACCATACTCGTTCTACAAGGCAGACGGTCAGTTCGAAGGCATCGATATCGACATGACAGAGTCGTTGGCGAAATCGCTTGGCGTCAAGGCGGAATACGTTAAGACATCCTGGTCCAATCTGATGAACGACTTCGTCGCCAAATGCGACATCGGCGTGGGCGGCGTTTCGCCGACGCTCGAGCGGCAAAAGCGTGCGTTCTTCACCCAGGCGTATATGGTGGACGGCAAGACGCCGATTGTCCGGTGCGACGACGTCAACAAATACCAGACCGTCGCGCAGATCGACCAGCCGGGAACGCGCGTGATCGTCAACCCGGGCGGCACTAACGAACGCTTCGCGAAGCAGTTCTTTTCGCACGCCAACCTGAGCGTCTATCCGGACAACGTGACGATTTTCAAGCAGATCCTCGCGGGCAAGGCCGATGTGATGGTGACGGACGCGTCGGAAACCCTATTGCAGCAAAAGCTCAACCCCGGCCTTTGTTCCGTGCATCCGGACAAGCCTTTTCAGTATGGCGAAAAAGCGTGGCTGCTGCCGCGCGGCGACGTGGCGTTCCAGCAGTACGTTGATCAGTGGCTACACCTCTCGCGCGCGACAGGCGAGTATCAGGCCATTTCAGACAAATGGTTGAAGTGAGCTAAGGGCTTGGCCGCGGTCTTCCACGTTTGATCAAAAAAGTTTGGCGGCCGCGCCGGCATCGCAACGGTTTGTCAGCCGTATCGTGTAACGCGGCTAGCGAAAAGCCGGCTGGAGTCAAACAAAGGCGAAAATCTCAAGGCTGTGAACCGGGCCCTAAAAGCGAAGCGGGTCATACCGTGTTTATTGCGTTGCACTTTCCGCTACGGCTTTACGCTTCAAAATTGTTGAGGCACGGGGAACCACTTGTAACAACGGCGGTTTCCGACGAAAAAGATGCAGACGCAACCATTTCATGCGGAATGGGCTTAACGGTTTATGCGGCGCTATGCTTCGCGAATATCATTAAACGGGTGTATTACATTGCCGCTGAGTCATCGGTAGAATTTACGTTTTAAACGTCTCGTTATCGCAATATATCCCGCAGCGCCTTATCTGACGGGCGTTACAACCTGAAACACTTTGTTACGGCGCACCTTGGTTAATTCGCCCACAATGCCTTCAACGGTTTCAATACGGATGTGGCTGGGTGCGTGGTGTGAGCGGCTACGATGCACTTGCCGGTCGGCTTATGCCGAAGCCCTGTGAAGGGGCATCCCTGTTGGGATCGTAGTCGACGCCGGGTCGTCGGCTCAGTCGGTTCCTACTTTGGTCTCCTCGCGCTAACCCCGTAGCGTGTGGTTTTTAGCGGGCTCCAGGCCCGCTTTTTTTTCGTCTCGCCAAACGTTTGCTCACTGCAAGATGGCATCTTTTACGTGCTTTTAGATGCGATTTGCTGTTTGGCGGTATACGCGGCGCTTTCCATCGGCTTCACCGACTCGCGCAAGGGCCGCTCACAAACAATCAGCCAGCTTTGCGTCATCGCACGCCTGTCATCGGGCAGCTAGTTCAGGCCGTCTTCCCTTCTTGCAGCTTCAGTTCGTTGATCATGCGCTCGCGCATGACGAATTTCTGCACTTTGCCTGTCACGGTCATCGGGAGTTCGTCGACAAAGCGGATGTACTTCGGCACCTTGTAGTGCGCGATCTGCCCATGACAAAACTGCTGGATCTCCTCTGCTGTCGCCTGTTCGCCTGAGCGCAGCACAACCCACGCGCACACTTCTTCGCCATATCGGGCGTCCGGCACGCCGAAAACCTGCACGCTCTGGATCTTGGGGTGACGGAAAAGAAATTCCTCGATCTCGCGCGGATAGATGTTCTCCCCGCCGCGGATCAGCATATCCTTCAGGCGACCGACGATATTGCAGTATCCCTCGGCGTCGAGCGTGGCCAGGTCGCCGGTGTGCATCCACCCGTCCACGATGCTTTCGCGCGTTTTCTCTTCGTCGTCCCAATACCCTTGCATCACCGAATACCCGCGCGTGCAAAGCTCGCCCGTCTCGCCCACCGGTACGATGTTGCCAAGCGGATCGATGATCTTCACCTCCAGGTGCGGCTGGATGCGACCGACAGTGGTGGTGCGCTTGTCGAGCGGATCGGTGGTCGAACTCTGGAACGACACGGGGCTCGTCTCCGTCATGCCATACGCAATCGTGATTTCGTTCAGGTGCATTCTGGACACGACTTTCTTCATCGTCTCGATAGGACACGGCGAGCCCGCCATGATGCCGGTGCGCAGGCGTGAAAGATCGTAGGTGGCAAAGTCCGGATGATCGAGCTCGGCGATGAACATGGTCGGCACGCCATGCAGAGCCGTGCACTGCTCCTGCGCGACGGCTGCGAGTGTCGCGGCGGGGTCGAAAGCCTCGCCCGGGAACACCATGTTCGCGCCCACCGAAACGCAGGCCAGGACGGCGAGCACCATTCCAAAGCAGTGATAGAGCGGAACCGGAATGCACAGCGCGTCCTGCTCGGTCAGGTTCATGGCCATCGCGATGTAACGCGCGTTGTTGACCACGTTGCTATGCGTGAGCGTCGCGCCCTTCGGGTTGCCCGTTGTACCGCTCGTGAACTGAATATTGATGGCTTCGTGGCACGACAGCGTCGAGCCTATCCCGTCGAGCTTCGCGACGTCGAGCGTTGCGCGTCCCTGCTCGATCAGGTCCGAGAAACTGAGCATTCCGGGCGTTTCGGTGTCGCACATGCGGATTACGTAGCGCAGTTCCGGCAGTCGTGCGGCGTGCAGATCGCCGGGCGCGTGCGTCGCAAGCTCGGGCGCGAGTTGCTGCAGCATTTCCAGGTACATGGACGTCTTGAAGCGCTCCGCTGCGACGATCGCCTTGCAGCCGACCTTGTTCAACGCGTACTCGAGTTCCGCGAGCCGGTACGCAGGGTTGATGTTGACGAGCACCGCGCCGATGCGCGCAGTCGCAAACTGCGTCAGCAGCCATTCGACCCGGTTGGGCGACCAGATGCCGACGCGGTCGCCCTTTGCAATACCCAGCGCGAGGAAACCGGCGGCTAATACGTCTACTTCGTCGGCGAACTCTTTCCAGGTCCACCGAATCCGCTGCTCACGAAAAACCACGGCGGGCCGGTCGGGGAAGCGCTCGACGGTGCCGCGCAGAAACTCGCCAATCGTCGCTTCGCTCAACGGAATGGCTGTCGATCCGCGGACGTATGAAAGACCGTCTTTCGGTTCGATGATTGCGCCTTCGCCTGACACTTGCGTTGCCATAGTGCTGTCTCCGTGAGCAGATCGCCCTATTGAAATGAATTCGAAACCGATTGTGCCACCGGCGTGTGCCTGTCCGGCATCAAGTCTTACCCGCAGCACGTCGGCGCGCTGACACGGCCGGTGGTGGCCTGCGTTCTAACAAACGGTCCCACAATCTCGCTGACCTTTCCGTAAACGTCAAGTAAAGCTCAAAAAAAAGCAGCCACGCGGGCTGCCTTTTCTCTGATACGTATCGTCTAGCGCTGTCTAGCTCTGACCGCGCAGCTTGCGCAGACGCTGGATCGCAGCAAGCTGAGCCGTCGCGTACGCCAGTTCCGCTTGCGCGGTGGCGTATTCGAGGTTCGAGCCCGTGTTCTGCAGCGCTTCTTCCGCACGCTTGCGGGCGTCTTCGGCCTTGGCTTCGTCGAGATCCTTGCCGCGAATTGCGGTGTCGGCGAGAACCGTCACAGCGCCCGGCTGGATTTCGAGGATGCCGCCGGCGACGAACACAAACTCTTCGTCGCCGTTTTCAGCTTCAATGCGTACCGCACCCGGACGAATCCGCGTGATGAGCGGCGTGTGGCCCGGCAAAATGCCCAGTTCACCCGCTTCGCCCGGCAGCGCGACGAACTTCGCCTGGCCCGAGAAGATCTGCTCTTCCGCGCTGACGACGTCTACTTTAATGGTTGCCATAAGTGTCCACTCCTGTGGCGACCAGAGTTAGCGCTTTAGCGCTTTATTCTGGTCCCATGCAAAGCTCGACGAGAGTTCGCGCGTTCGCACTCACTCCCGTCCCATGCAAGGCTGGGTAGAGCGTAGCGAGAGGCGCCGGCTTTGCCAAAAACTACCGCTTTGATAGTCATTGCGCGCGGACTTCGGCGCCCGCATCTTTACGCCCGACCTTTACTGGATCTTCTTAGCCTTTTCGAAGGCTTCGTCGATCGTGCCGACCATGTAGAAGGCTTGTTCCGGCAGGTGGTCGCACTCGCCTTCAACGATCATCTTGAAGCCGCGGATCGTTTCCTTCAGCGGGACGTACTTGCCCGGCGAGCCCGTGAACACTTCAGCGACGTGGAACGGCTGCGACAGGAAACGCTGGATTTTACGAGCGCGCGCCACGGCGAGCTTGTCTTCCGGAGCCAGTTCGTCCATGCCTAGAATCGCGATAATGTCGCGCAGCTCCTTGTAGCGCTGCAGCGTTTGCTGCACGCCGCGCGTGATCGAGTAATGCTCTTCGCCGATCACGTTCGGGTCGATCTGACGCGAGGTCGAATCGAGTGGGTCGACTGCCGGGTAGATACCCAGCGAAGCGATGTCACGCGACAACACGACGGTTGCGTCCAGGTGGCCGAAGGTCGTAGCCGGCGACGGGTCGGTCAAGTCGTCCGCAGGGACGTACACAGCCTGAACCGACGTGATCGAGCCGGTCTTGGTCGACGTAATACGCTCTTGCAGCTTACCCATTTCTTCAGCCAGCGTCGGCTGATAGCCCACTGCCGACGGCATACGGCCGAGCAGTGCCGACACTTCGGTACCGGCCAGTGTGAAACGGTAGATGTTGTCGACAAAGAACAGCACGTCGAGGCCTTCGTCACGGAAGTGCTCAGCCATCGTCAGGCCGGTCAGCGCGACGCGCAGACGGTTGCCCGGCGGCTCGTTCATCTGGCCGTACACCAGCGCGACCTTGTCGAGAACGTTCGAGTCCTTCATTTCGTGATAGAAGTCGTTCCCTTCGCGGGTACGCTCGCCAACACCGGCGAACACGGAGTAACCACCGTGTTCCTTCGCGATGTTGTTGATCAGCTCCATCATGTTCACGGTCTTGCCCACGCCGGCGCCACCGAACAGACCCACCTTACCGCCCTTTGCAAACGGGCAGATCAAATCGATAACCTTGATGCCGGTTTCCAGCAGCTCGGTCGACGGCGACAGTTCGTCGAACGCCGGAGCCTTCTGGTGAATGCCGCGAACCACGTCCGAGTTGATCGGGCCGGCTTCGTCGATCGGGCGACCGAGCACGTCCATGATGCGGCCGAGCGTCGGCTTGCCGACCGGCACGCTGATCGGATTGCCGGTGTTCTTCACGACCGTGCCACGACGCAAACCGTCCGATGCACCCAGACAGATGGTACGGACGACGCCGTCGCCCAGCTGTTGCTGGACTTCGAGGGTCAGTTCCGAACCTTCGAGAATGAGCGCGTCGTAAATCTTCGGCATGTCCGAACGCGGGAATTCCACGTCGATCACCGCGCCGATGCACTGTACGATCTTGCCTTCTACCAAAGCAGTAGTACTCATCGCTTTTCCTTTAGATACTCAATTCTTCACTCGCGCAAAGGCGCTGTTTCGATGGAATCGCCCGAGGCGGTTGCCTGGACGTGCGCCTTGCGGGCGCACACGAAGCGGTGCAACTGACCCGTCAAGGTCAGACTGCCGCCGCGCCACCGACGATTTCCGACAGTTCTTTCGTGATCGCGGCCTGACGGCTCTTGTTGTACACAAGCTGCAGTTCGTTGATCACCGTCTTCGCATTGTCCGAAGCGGCCTTCATTGCGACCATACGGGCCGACTGCTCCGATGCCATGTTTTCCGCGACGGCCTGATAGACCAGCGCTTCGACGTAACGCACCAGCAGTTCGTCCACCACTGCCTGCGCATCCGGCTCGTAGATGTAGTCCCACTGTGTGCTCGGCGTTGCGCCCTGCTCGTCCTTGCGCTCGAACTGATCTGCCGACAGCGGCAGCAGTTGCTCGATCACCGGCTCCTGCTTCATCGTATTGACGAAGCGCGTGTATGCGAGATACACCGCCGAAACCTTGCCTTCCGAGTACAAATCGAGCTGCACCTTCACCGCGCCGATCAGCTTTTCCAGATGCGGCGTATCGCCCAGATGCACAACATTCGACACCACCTTGGCGCGCAAACGGTTCAGGAAACCCAAGCCCTTGGTGCCGATCGCAGTTGCTTCGATCGTCTTGCCCTGGCCTTCCAGTTCCTTGAACTTCTGCAGCGCCGCACGCAGCACGTTGGTGTTCATGCCGCCGCACAGACCCTTGTCGGTCGTGACGAGGATGATGCCCGCCGTCTTCGCGCCTTCGTTCGACACCATGAACGGGTGACGATACTCAGGGTTCGCACGGCTCATGTGTGCAGCGATATCGCGGACCTTGTCGGCGTACGGGCGAGCAGCGCGCATGCGCTCCTGAGCGCGGCGCATCTTCGATGCGGCCACCATCTCCATCGCTTTCGTGATCTTGCGCGTGTTTTGCACGCTCTTGATCTTGCCGCGAATTTCCTTCATTCCAGCCATTGCTTGCTCCTTGTCGGCCCGTGTTAGCGCTTTAGCGCTCACTCGGGTCCCATGCAAAGCGATCGAAGCAGCGCGGGAGCATTCTCATGCGGCCCGCGCCGCTTCAAGGTCCGTTTATGCCTTGCGGATCACTCGCAGATCAATAAGCGCCGGACTTCTTGAAGTCTTTGAGAGCCGTGTGCAGCAGGCCTTCGTCGTCCTTCGAGAGTTCCTTGGTATCTTCGACGCGCTTGACCAGGTCAGCGTGGCTCGACTTCAGATATTCGCGCAGGCCTTTTTCGAACGGCAGGACTTGCGATACTTCCAGATCGTCGAGGTAGCCGTTGTTCGCGGCGAACAGCGAGATAGCCAGTTCCCACACCTGCAGCGGCTGATATTGCGGCTGCTTGAGCAGTTCCGTCACGCGGCGGCCGCGCTCCAGCTGCTTGCGGGTCGCTTCGTCGAGGTCCGATGCGAACTGCGCGAACGCTGCCAGTTCACGATACTGCGCGAGGTCGGTACGGATACCGCCCGACAGCTTCTTCACGACCTTGGTTTGAGCCGCACCGCCGACGCGCGACACCGACACACCGGCGTTAATTGCCGGGCGGATACCTGCGTTGAAGAGGTCGGTTTCCAGGAAGATCTGGCCGTCGGTAATCGAGATCACGTTCGTCGGAACGAACGCAGTCACGTCGCCTGCTTGCGTTTCAATGACCGGCAATGCCGTCAGCGAACCGCTCTTGCCCTTGACTTCACCATTGGTGAACTTCTCGACGTAGTCTTCCGAGACGCGAGCAGCACGCTCCAGCAGACGCGAGTGCAGATAGAACACGTCGCCCGGATAAGCTTCACGGCCCGGCGGACGGCGCAGCAGCAGCGAGATCTGACGGTATGCCCAAGCCTGCTTGGTCAAGTCGTCATAAACGATCAGCGCGTCCTGGCCGCGGTCGCGGAAGTATTCGCCCATCGTGCAACCGGCGTACGGTGCCAGGTACTGCATGGCAGCCGATTCCGAAGCCGAAGCGGCGACGACGATCGTGTATTCCAGCGCGCCGGTTTCTTCCAGCTTGCGGACCACGTTCATGATCGACGAAGCTTTCTGGCCGATCGCGACGTAGATACAGAAGAGGTTCTTGCCCTTCTGGTTGATGATCGCGTCGACTGCGACTGCAGTCTTGCCGCACTGGCGGTCGCCAATGATCAGCTCGCGTTGGCCGCGGCCAACCGGCACCATCGCGTCGATCGACTTCAGACCGGTCTGAACCGGTTCCGAAACCGACTTACGCCAGATCACGCCCGGAGCGATCTTTTCGATTGCGTCGGTCTTCTTCGCGTTGATCGGGCCTTTGCCGTCGATCGGGTTACCCAATGCGTCGACCACGCGGCCGAGCAGTTCCGGGCCAACCGGCACTTCGAGAATGCGGCCCGTCGTCTTGACGATGTCGCCTTCCGAGATGTGCTCGTACTCACCCAGAATCACGGCGCCGACCGAGTCGCGCTCAAGGTTCAGTGCGAGACCGAACGTGTTGCCGGGGAATTCGAGCATTTCGCCCTGCATCACTTCCGACAGGCCGTGAATACGCACGATACCGTCGGTCACGGAGATCACGGTGCCCTGGTTGCGAACGTCTGCGCTCGCTTCAAGGCCCTGGATCCGGCTCTTGATCAGCTCGCTGATCTCAGAGGGATTGAGTTGCATTATTCGCTCCTGATAGTCAATTCTGTTGCGTGCCAGCCGCTTCAGCGCGAGGCGCTTCAGGCCGTCAGAGCCGTTTGCATGCTGGCAAGCCGCGCGCGGACCGAGGTATCGAGCACTTCGTCGCCGACCGTCACGCGCACGCCGCCGATCAACGACGAGTCGATCTCGACCGTCGGCTTCAGCTTGCGTTTGAACTTGCGTTCGAGACTTGCGACGAGGTCGTTCAACTGCGCGCCCTCGAGCGGGAATGCGCTGACGACCAGCACATCGGCCGCCCCTTCGCGGGCGTTCTTCAACTCTTCGAACTGCACGGCGATTTCCGGCAGCAATTGCAGGCGATGGTTGTCCACCAGCATTTGCACCAGATTCTTCGCTTGCGCGTTGTCCTTGAGCGGCGACTTGACCGCAGCCAGCAGCAGTTCGCTGACCTGGGCGCGGCTTACTTTCGGGCTAGAGGCGATCGACAGCACTTCGGGCAGACGCGCAACCTGTGCCAACTCCTGCACGAGCGTGGACCAGGCGGCGATGTCACCAGCTTCGGCCACGCCAAACAGCGCTTCTGCGTACGGACGGGCGATGGTTGCAAGTTCGGCCATGATCAGAGCTCGGCTTTCAGTTGATTCAGCAGGTCAGCGTGCGCTGCCTGGTCGACTTCGCGCTTCAGGATCTGTTCGGCGCCCTTCACAGCGAGTGCAGCGACTTCGCCGCGCAGCGTTTCGCGCGCCTTCACGACTTGCTGTTCCGCGTCGGCCTTCGCTTGGGCGATGATGCGAGCGGCTTCAGCTTGTGCCTGAGCCTTGATTTCGTCAGCGACTGCTACAGCGCGCTTTTCTGCGTCAGCGATACGCTGCTGACCGTCGTTGCGTGCCTGGGCGAGTTCCTGGTCAACGCGCTTGTGAGCGGCTTCCAGTTCTGCCTTGCCCTTTTCTGCGGCGGACAAACCGTCAGCGATCTTCTTCGAGCGCTCGTCGAGGGCGTTGATCAGCGGCGGCCACACGAACTTCATCGTGAACCACGCGAGGATCAGGAACACGACCATTTGCGCAAACAGGGTTGCGTTGAGATTCACGGTGTTTCCTTAAACGTTGCTAGTTCGGAAAGTGAAACGGCAAGGCGCTCATCGATTCTGTATTCGATCAGCGCCCAAGTGCCCGTTCCGCCCTGCGCCTTCACCAGTTATAGCTCAGGCGCAAACTTCCGAGGAACCTCAGCCTGCCAGCTTCGACAGCAGCGGGTTCGCGAACGCAAACAGCATTGCCACACCAACGCCAATCAGGAACGCCGCATCGATCAGACCAGCCAGCAGGAACATCTTGGTTTGCAGCGGGTTCATCAGTTCCGGCTGACGAGCACATGCTTCGATGTACTTGCCGCCCATCAGGCCGATACCGATACAGGCGCCGATTGCACCCAGGCCGATGATGATGCCGATACCGATGGCGGTCAGACCCTGGATGTTGGCGATGAAAGCTTGCATGATCACTCCTTTGTGAAAAGTCTTTTAGAACTGGTTGGAACTGGGATTTGAAAAACTACGATTCTTTTTAACGACAGCGCGGTTTAGTGCGTGTCGTGTGCCTGGCCGATGTATACCAGCGTCAGCATCATGAAAATGAACGCCTGCAGCAGAACGATCAGGATGTGAAAGATTGACCACACCGTGCCGGCGATCACATGGCCGATGAAGCCAAGCACCGTCGTGTCCGCGCCGAAGCTCCAGATGCTGCCGAGCAGGGCAATCAGCAGGAACAACAGTTCGCCCGCGTACATGTTGCCGAACAGCCGCATGCCGAGCGAGACCGTCTTCGCGACGAACTCGATGATGTTCAGTGCAAGGTTCGGGATCCACAGGAGCGGATGCGCGCCGAACGGAGCGGACAGCAGTTCGTGCACGAAGCCGCCGGCGCCCTTGATCTTGAAGTTGTAGTAAATCATCAGCGCGAACACACCGAGAGCGATGCCGATCGTGCCGTTCAGGTCGGCCGTCGGGACGATGCGGTGGTGCGGGATGACTGCGGACAGACCGAGCCAGCCGATTACGTGACCCGGCAGGTCGACGGGGATAAAGTCGAGCGAGTTCATCAGCGCGACCCAGACGAACACGGTCAAGGCCAGCGGTGCGATGAAAGTGCGCGTGCCGTGGATCATCGACTTCGATTGATCCTCGACCATTTCGACCAGCATTTCGATCGCGCACTGGAAACGGCCCGGCACGCCGGACGTTGCCTTGCGGGCAGCGAGATGCAGGATGATGATGGTGGCCAGACCGCAAACGACCGACCAGAAAAGGGTGTCCAGATTCCACACGTGAATGTCGAAAATCGACGTCTGGTGTCCGGTGGAAAAGTTCTGCAAGTGGTGCGCGATGTACTCGGACGGATCCATTGCGCGCGTGCCTTCGCTAGCTGCCATATCGTTAAAGCCACCCAAATTGTCGAAAATCGTCTTAGGCCGCTCCCGCCGCAATGCTCTATTGCGGGAACGCGCCGGGCGCGGATCGTGTCCTATCCGCACGCTCTCGCCGGCGCCGCGCGCCGGCTCTAAATCTTTGCTGTTGCCTGTTGCTTCCTCAGCGCCACGCCAAGGCAATCCAGTACGTCTTGAGCGCGATGAGATATGTCACGAGCAGCGGAACCCAGCGTACGTCGTGATACCAGAAGGCGATGGCTACAAACATCGCGATCGTTGTCCCCATCTTGAGCGCTTCGCCGATCATCCAGCTCATTACTGTTTCGGCGCCGCTCAGCGTTCTCAACCGCGCCGCGAACAATGCGCCCGGCACCCAGCAAATCGCTCCCCCGAGGAACGCAGACAGCGCAGCAGCGCCCGGCGGCTCATAGAACAGCCACCATACCAGCGTTGCACCCAGGGACAAGACCATTTGCGCCACCACGACCTTGAAAGGCGTGACGCGCGATGGACGGCTCACATTAGGACCAAACAGCTTTTCAGCCTCGGCCCGCGTGAGCGGAACGATATTGTTATCTTGCTCGGCGTCCCACGGTTCTTCGCGCGTGACTTGCTGAGCGGTGGACGCCTCGGAAACGGTGCGTTCATCGCGGTGTTCGTCGCGCCCATTTTTCGGCGCTTGATTCGACGCTTTGACCGCCATCGCAGTGTTCCGAAAGTCTCATTCCGCTCAGCGAGCTTTCGCTGCGCTTACGGGGTTGCCGTGCAATTAAATCCGGGCGATTGTAAGCGATAGTTGCAGGCAATTCAAGACTTTAGGCCGTTCAATAAACACTGCGAAATGCCTCTTCGCGATGTGGAAAAGGCTTCCGGAGAAACACCAGCATGTCAACTGTAAGGCCGGCTCGCCGAGGTAAAAGATGCGCGTCCAACGAGCACATTCCGCCGTTATCGAACGAGTGCAAGAGCGTCTGAGGAGCGGTGTCGGAACGCAACGGGTGATCTCCTACTCGCCTGCGCGGGCGGGCAAATTGCTTACTTTGCAGGCCGCCGAGGCGAGCGACTGCTGCCCTCTTCCGCCTCGAACGTGCACCACGCGCTGTGCCGCTCGCGTGCTGGTGACAGTGCGATTAGTTAGGATTCCGGATGTTCGACGCTTTGGCCCATTCGTTAAACCGATTGCGCAACGGAAGGCTGCGACTTCGGGCACGACAGTGTCTAGAAGCGGCGCACGGGCAGCTTGGCGCCGCCGCTTATCCGCGGCGCGTTCGAAACAACCGAAACTCAGGCCGTCGCATTCCCGCGCAATCGCACAAGAATGCCCTCCAGCGCATCAAGGTCGCCGAAGTCCACCAGCACCTGGCCGCGACCGCGTCGGCCGAGCTTGATCTTCACGGTTGCTGCGAGCAGATCGGATAACTCTTCTTCGAGTCGTCTCGTATCGCGGCCGCCGTCCGGATTGGCGCGAGCTTTCACCGCCGGCGCCGCCTTCGTGGTCGCCGTCACCAGCTTTTCGGTTTCGCGCACCGACATGCGCTTGTTGACGACCTGATTCGCCAGCGTGATCTGCGTCGCAGCGTCCACCGCGAGCAACGCGCGTGCGTGGCCCATATCGAGGTCGCCAGCGAGCAACATCGTCTGAACCGGTGTTGCGAGATTGAGCAGCCGCAGGAGATTTGACACTGCGCTACGCGAGCGGCCGACCGACTCCGCAGCCTGCTCATGAGTGAAACTGAATTCGTCGAGCAAACGCTGAATGCCTTGCGCCTCTTCGAGCGGATTCAGATCCTCACGCTGAATGTTCTCAATCAGCGCCATCGCGGCGGCGGCCTGGTCGGGCACGTCCTTCACCAGTACCGGGACCTCTTCAAGACCCGCCAGCCGAGCCGCGCGGAAACGCCGCTCGCCCGCAATGATTTCGTACTTGTCCGCCGACACGGGCCGCACGAGGATCGGCTGCATCAAGCCTTGGGCGCGAATGCTGGCCGCCAACTCCTGCAACGCGCCTTCGTCCATTCGGGTGCGCGGCTGGTATTTGCCCGCCTGCATTTTGCTGAGCGGCAGCACGTTCGGCGCGCCGTCGATCGCCACCGCCTCGGTGATGTCGGCGCTGCCGCCAAGCAACGCTTCCAGGCCCCGGCCCAATCCCTTCTTTCTTGCTACTGCATTCATCGTGCTTCCTCGATCCGCTTAGGATGCTTGGGGCGCGTCATTCAGTGCGCGCACCCGTTCAATCATTTCCGCGCCGAACTGCACATAGGCTTGCGCGCCGCGCGACGCCCTGTCGAATACGACGCCCGGCAAACCATAACTGGGCGCCTCGGCGAGACGCACGTTACGCGGAATCACCGCGTCGAACACCTTGTCACCGAAATGCTCTTTCAATTGATCGGAGACCTGCTGCTGCAGCGTGATGCGCGGGTCGAACATGACGCGCAACAAGCCAATCACCTTCAAATCGCGGTTAAGGTTGGCGTGCACCTGTTTGATCGTGTTGACGAGGTCGGACAACCCCTCCAGTGCGAAGTACTCACATTGCATCGGGATCACCACGCCATGGGCAGCGCACAGGCCGTTGAGCGTCAGCAGTGACAAAGCCGGCGGACAATCGATCAGCACGAAGTCGTACTCGCCCTCGACCGTGGCAAGCGCCGCCTTCAATTGACGTTCGCGGTTTTGCACACTGACCAACTCGACTTCGGCGCCGGCGAGTTCACGGTTGGCCGGTAGCACGTCATAGTCGACGGCTTCGGGCCGCATCCGCGCTTCAGCCACCGAGACGCCATCCACCAGCACTTCGTAAACGGTGTTTGCACACGCCGCCTTATCGATGCCACTGCCCATCGTAGCGTTGCCCTGCGGGTCCAGGTCGATAAGAAGCACTCGCTGTCCCTGCGCTGCCAGGCTCGCCGCCAGATTGACTGTCGTCGTCGTCTTGCCGACGCCACCTTTCTGGTTCGCAACGCAGAAAATTTTTGCCATCGTTGGAGTGTCCCTTTTGCCGCTTTAAAAGTAATTACGTCGTCAGTTGTGAACGGCCCCGCATCCGTATGACGGCGCTTAGCTCGCTTCGTCCACAAAAACCGTGACCAGGTGGCGTTCAGCATCGAGAAATGGTACGTCGAGCCGAACGACTTGCTCCACGTGGGCGCCTGCGGGCAGCCGCTCGATCTCGCCATCCGGGCGCACGCCTTTCATCGCGAGAATTGCGCCTTGTTGCGCAACCAGATGACGGGCCAGTGTAACGAAATCGGCGAGTTCTGCGAATGCTCGGGAGACGATTACGTCGAACTTCGCCGGCACTTCGGCGCCAGGTTGCAAAGTTTCCACACGGCCCGTTACGACAAATAGATTGCTCAGCCCCAACTCAGCCTTAGCTTGCGCCTGAAATGCCGTTTTCTTGTGAACGATGTCGTTCACGGTGATGCTCCACTCAGGTCGAACGATCGCCAACACGATGCCCGGCAATCCACCGCCGGAGCCTACGTCGAGCACGGTACGCGGATTGCGCTGCGCCAGATGCGGCACGATCGAAACGGAGTCGAGGATATGTTGAATCAGCATCTGGCGCGGATCGCGGATCGCGGTCAGGTTGTAGACGGCGTTCCACTTAGCCAGCAGTGCAACGTAATCAAGCAGTTTGCTCGATTGCGCGTCGCTCACGTCGAGGCCGAGTGCGCGCACGCCCTCCGCGAGAAGTTTCGCCAACGCTTCCCGATCGCCTCCTTTTGACTTCGACGTCATTGCGCCACCGGCGTCGTGTCGGCACCGGGCTCACCGGGCGTCGCCGCACGGCGCCCCAGCCCGCGCTTTAGATGGACCATCAGCAATGAAATGGCCGCGGGCGTGATGCCAGAAATGCGCGACGCCTGGCCGATAGTTTCTGGACGGAACTGCGTCAGTTTCTGACGGGCCTCAAACGACAGACCTCTAACTTCCGCATAGTCCAAGTCGTCCGGCAGACGCGTGCTTTCGTGGGCCTCGTTGCGCTCTATCTCGCCTGCCTGACGGTCGATATAGCCCTGATACTTGATGCCGATCTCGATCTGCTCCTTGATCTGAGCCAGCAATACGCCGTCGTCGGCCAAGGTTCCGGGTGCGGCGCATGCGCCGGCGCGAAGCGCACACACTCCGTCGTATGTCACGCCAGGGCGACGCAATAGGTCGGCGAGGCTGTACTCGTGGTCAATGGACTTACCAAGCAGGGCGGTCGCTTCGTCGGCAGCCACCGTCTTGGGGTTGACCCAAGTCATTCGCAGTCGTTCTGTTTCACGTGAAACAGCGTCGCGCTTCCGGCTGAACATATCCCAGCGGACGTCGTCCACCACGCCGAGCTCTCGCCCCACTTCGGTGAGCCGCATATCCGCGTTGTCCTCTCGCAAGCTCAGACGGTACTCGGCCCGGCTCGTGAACATCCGGTACGGCTCCGACACGCCGCGCGTCACCAGATCGTCAACTAGCACCCCAAGATAGGCTTGGTCACGACGCGGGCACCACGCTTCCCTGCCTTGAACGAACAGACCCGCGTTGATACCGGCCTGCAGGCCCTGCGCCGCCGCTTCCTCGTAGCCGGTCGTGCCGTTTATCTGGCCCGCAAAGAACAAGCCGCTAATTACCTTTGTTTCCAATGACGCCTTCAACCCACGCGGGTCAAAGTAATCGTATTCGATCGCATAGCCGGGGCGCAGGATGTGGGCGTGCTCCAAACCGCGCATCGACCGGACAAGCTCCAACTGCACATCAAACGGCAAGCTCGTCGAGATGCCATTTGGATAAAACTCGTTCGTTGTAAGCCCTTCCGGCTCCAGAAATATCTGATGTGATTCTTTCGACGCGAAACGGTGGATCTTGTCCTCGATGGATGGGCAATACCGCGGCCCTACCCCCTCGATGACGCCCGTGTACATCGGCGAGCGATCCAGCCCGCCGCGGATAATGTCGTGCGTGCGCTCGTTCGTATGCGTGACCCAACACGGCATTTGCCGCGGATGCTGCTCCGCCCGGCCGAGAAACGAAAACACCGGCACCGGATCCAGATCACCCGGTTGCTCTTCCAGCTGCGAGAAGTCGATGGTGCGGCCGTCAATACGCGGCGGCGTGCCCGTCTTCAGCCGCCCTTGCGGGAGCTTCAACTCCTTAAGACGCGCCGACAACGAAACAGCCGCTGGATCGCCGGCGCGACCACCTGTGTAATTGTTTAGTCCCACGTGGATTTTGCCGTCGAGGAACGTCCCTGCTGTCAGCACGACGGCACGCGAGCGGAAGCGAATCCCGACCTGCGTCACCGCGCCGACGACGCGATCGCCCTCAACCATCAGATCGTCGACTGCCTGCTGGAAAAGCCACAGGTTGGGCTGATTCTCAAGCCGGTGACGGATCGCCTGCTTATAAAGCAGCCGGTCGGCCTGTGCGCGCGTCGCTCGCACAGCCGGGCCCTTCGACGAATTGAGGATGCGGAATTGAATGCCGCCCTCGTCCGTCGCGGCGGCCATTGCACCGCCAAGCGCGTCGACCTCCTTGACCAGATGGCCCTTGCCAATGCCGCCAATCGACGGATTGCAACTCATCTGCCCGAGCGTTTCGATGTTGTGAGTCAGCAGGAGCGTCTTATTGCCCATGCGGGCGGACGCCAAAGCGGCTTCGGTGCCGGCATGACCGCCGCCGACGACGATAACGTCAAATTCTGTGGGAAAAAGCATCGCGGATCTCACGTCGGATCGCCGCGTGAGCCTTCAAGAAAAATGTATTGGCGAATTATAGCGGGTTCAGTTTCGGCCCCGAATTCGGCCGAATGGCCAACGAAATAAAAACGGCGTGTTTCACGTGAAACACGCCGCTTCGACATGGTCAAAATGAAAGTCAGGCGGCCTTTTTGGCCAGTCCCAGATACGTTTCGATCACTCGAGGGTTCTGCGCCAACTCCGCCGCCGCGCCTTCCAGCGCCAGTTCGCCGGTTTCCAACACGTAGCCATAGTCCGAAATCTGGAGCGCGGCGCGAGCGTTCTGTTCGATCAGAAGTGTCGCAACGCCGGTTTGACGCAAAGCGCTAATGATATGAAAGATCTCCTTCACAATCAGCGGCGCAAGACCCAAGCTCGGCTCGTCGAGCATCAGCAGGTCCGGCTTGCCCATCAAAGCGCGACCAACCGCCAGCATCTGACGTTCGCCGCCGGACAACGTCCCAGCCGCCTGTTTGCGGCGCTCTTTCAGCCGCGGAAAAAGCTCGAATACCGGCTCGATCTGGTCCAGAAAATTGCGCTCGCCCGCGCGCTTGCGCCGATACGCACCGAGGACGAGATTGTCCTCGACGGTCATCGACGCGAAAAGCTCGCGCTTCTCCGGCACTAGACACATGCCGCGCGCCACGCGCTTCTCGACGGGGACGGCGCTGACATCCTCACCTTGATATAGAACCGCGCCTTTTGCATGACCGGTGGTCGGCAAGGCGCCCATGATGGCGTTAAGCAGCGTGGATTTGCCGGCGCCATTCGGTCCGATCACCGATACGATTTGACCGGGCCGCACCTTGATGGCCGCTCCGTGCAGCGCCTCGACCTTTCCGTATCGGACGGATAAGCCATTTACATCCAGAATCGGTGCAACCGCATTCGTCATGTTATCCATCACTCCACTCCACCGAGGTACGCTTCAAGCACAGCCGGGTCTTGCTGCACTTCCTGCGGAAGGCCTTCCGCGATACGCGTGCCGAACTCCATCACGACCAGTCGATCGGTCAGGTTCATCACGAAGTCCATGTCGTGCTCGACCAGCAACACACTCATTCCTTCCGCCTTCAAACGGCGCAGCAAATCGGCCAACTGCAACTTCTCCTGATACCGAAGTCCGGCCGCTGGCTCGTCCAGCAGCAGCAAGGTCGGATCGCAGCACAGCGCACGAGCGATCTCGAGAATCCGTTGCTGGCCCAAGGCGAGACTTCCTGCTTCGTCGTACATGTGCTGCTCGAGTCCCACGCGGCGAATCTGGCGGGCGGCTTCGGCCATCAGGCGGGCTTCTTCCGCGCTATTCAGCCGCGCAATGCTTCGCCAGACGCCCGCATGCCCGCGCAAGTGTCCGCCAATCGCGACGTTTTCGAGCACCGTCATGCCCGGCAGCAACTTGACGTGCTGGAACGTGCGGCCGATCCCCCGCTTGACGATTTCACGTGAACTGAGCGAGTCGATACGCTCCCCGCGGAAAGTGATCTCGCCGCTCGTCGCTTGCAGCACCCCGGTTACGAGATTGAAGGTAGTGGACTTACCGGCGCCGTTTGGGCCAATTAGTCCGATAATCTGCCCGGCTTTCACCTCGAAGCTGACGTCGTTCACGGCGACGAGACCACCGAACTGTTTGCGCGCTTTATTTACCGTCAGCAGGTTCTCTCCGGCCCTGGGCTTGCTGCGCTGCGGCAAAGCATCTGCATGGTCCGGCAGATGTGCGCGCGGTCCGCGCGGGAAGAAACGCGCGACGAACGGCCAGACGCCTTGCCGCGCATATTGGAGCAACAGCACCATCAAAATGCCGAAGACGATCACTTCAAAGTTGCCGTTCTCGCCGAGCAGCTTGGGCAGCAGCGTTTGCAGATAGTCCTGTAACACCGTGAGAATCGCCGCGCCGAGCACCGCGCCCCACACGTGCGACACACCGCCAACCACCGCCATGAACAGAAATTCGATACCGTGATTCAGACCGAACGGCGTCGGGTTCACCGCGCGCTGCAAATGCGCGTACAGAAAGCCGGAAACCGATGCCAGCACGGCCGCGTAGACGAAGATGACCACGCGCATCCACGCGGTATTCACGCCCATCGCCTCAGCCATCATTCCGCCGCCGCGCAATGCACGAATCGCCCGCCCCGGCCGACTGTTAAGCAGGTTCTGAACGGAGATCACCGCGCCGAGCACGACCAGCCAGATCAGGTAATAGATATGGCGACCCGACTCCAGGTCGATGCCAAACACATTCAGCACCGGAATGCCGTTGATGCCGTCGTACTTGCCGAGCATTTCCAGATTGCCGAACAGATAGAACAGCGCGAGCCCCCACGCGATCGTGCCGAGCGGCAGAAAGTGGCCGGACAGACGCATCGTCACGAGGCCGAGCATCAGCGCGATCAGCGCCGTTACCAGCACGCCCGCGATCAGCGCGAGCCACGGCGAAACGCCGAAGCGCGTCGTCAGGTACGCAGTCGCATAGGCGCCGATGCCGACAAACGCGGCCTGCCCGAAACTCGTCATCCCGCCGATGCCCGTCAGCAGCACGAGCCCGATCGCAACGATCGAATAGAGCCCGATGTAGTTGAGCAGCGTTACCCAGTACTCAGGCACGTGAATCGGCTGCGGCAAAACCGGCAACGCGAACAGCACCACGAGGAACAGCCAGAAGAACCTGGTTTTCATGATCCGTTTCATCGCGTCACTCCTCGTCCTCTTCCGCGTGCGGGCTGGCAAGACTGCGCCAGAGCAACACCGGGATAATCAGCGTGAACACGATCACTTCCTTATAGGCGCTAGCCCAGAACGACGAATACGACTCCAGCAGTCCGACCAGAATCGAGCCGGCCGCCGCCAGCGGATAACTGACAAGACCGCCGATAATCGCGCCCACGAAGCCCTTCAGACCGATCAGGAAGCCCGAGTCGTAGTAGATGGTGGTCAACGGTGCCACGAGGATGCCGCACAGCGCGCCGAGCCCGGCTGCGAGCGTGAACGCGAGGCGCCCTGCTTGCGTCGTGCCGATGCCGACGAGCCGGGCGCCGAGCCGGTTCACCGACGTCGCGCGCAATGCCTTGCCCGAAATCGAGCGGTCGAAGTACAGGTACAGCGCACCGATCAGCACAACGGCTGTCCCGAGAACCCACAGGCTTTGTCCCGAAATCGACAGACTGCCGATGTTGAAAGTCGCGTCCGAAAACGCGGTGGTGCGCGAGCCTTCCGCGCCGAACATGACGAGCCCGAGGCCGACCATCGCGAAGTGCACCGCTACCGCGACGATCAGAAGCAGCAACGTCGTCGCCTCGGCAATCGGCTCATACGCGAGCCGGTAAACGAACGGGCCCATCGGAATCACGATCAGGAGCGTCAACGCGATCTGCGCAATCATCGGCAGCGGCTGTAGGAAAACGCCTTGGGTGAGCGCGTAAACGGCAACGGGAAACAGCAGATACTTACCGACCAGCAGAGCCAGCGTGCGGGCCGCATGGCGGCGCCGCTCCGCGTGCCGCACGAGCCCCGCCACTTCGACGACGAAGCAGGCCGCGCCCATCGCCATCAGCAACCAGCAGGTGGCCGGAAACTTTTGTGTCTGCAACGCGGCGAGCGTGAGCGCGCCATACGAAACAAACTCGCCCTGCGGGATGAAGATCACCCGCGTCACGGAGAACACCAGCACCAGCGCGAGCGCGAGCAATGCGTAAATGGCGCCCGTGGTAATGCCGTCCTGCGCGAGGATCGCCGCAATTGATAGATCCATACTTCCTCGTTCTGAAGCGTCGAAATCGAAACTGGAAACAGTCGTGGCGGAAGAATCCGCAGCCGTCCATCGAACTGCAATGCCTGAAAGACGACCGCCGCGCTGGAGCACGGCGCGGCGGTCGGTGCCATTGTCGTCGAACAGAATGGCAATGCGGCGTCATGTGCCGCACTTCGCGAGAGGCGCGTACCGGTTTTGTATTAGTCGTTCTGCAGCTTCCACTTGCCGTCGACGATCTGCACCATCACGCGTGCGCGCTTGTCGAGGCCGTTGTGGTCGGTCGTGGTCGTGTTCATGATGCCGTGCGAGACCGGCAGTTCCTTGATGTTTTCGAGCGCGCCGCGCAGTGCCACACGGAACGCCTCAGTGCCCGGCTGTGCGGTCTTCAGCGCTTCGGGAATCGCACGTTGCAGCATCTGGCCGGCGTCCCATGCGTGACCGCCGAAGGTCGCGACCGAACCCGCGCCGTACGCTTTCTCATACGCAGCCTTATAGGCCAGCGACGACTTCTTCACCGGATTCGAGTCCGGCAGCTGGTCGGCGACGAGAATCGGACCCGCCGGCAGGATCTCGCCTTCGCAGTCCTTGGCGCACACGCGCAGGAAGTCGTTGTTGGCGACGCCGTGCGTCTGGTACACCTTGCCCTTGTAGCCGCGCTCCTTGAGCGTCTTGGCCGGCAACGCCGACGGTGTGCCCGAACCCGCAATCAGCACTGCGTCGGGATTTGCGCCCATTGTCTTCAACACCTGGCCGGTCACCGACGCGTCGGTGCGGTTGAATCGCTCGTTGGAAACGACCTTCAGATTGTGTGCATTGGCCGCAGCGGTAAATACGTTGTTCCAGCTATCGCCATAGGCATCCGCGAAGCCGATAAATCCCACCGTCTTGACGCCGTGATGCTCCATGTAATCGGCAATGGCGTCGGCCATCAGGCTGTCGTTCTGCGGCGGTTTGAAGGCCCATGCACGCTTCGCGTCCATCGGCGAAATGATCGCCGCAGAAGCGGCGAGCGAGATCACCGGCGTCTTGCCCTCGGAAGCAGGATCGAGCATGGCCAGCGAATTCGGCGTGACCGTCGAGCCGATAATCGCGTCGACGTGATCTTCGTCGATCAGCTTGCGCGTGTTCTGCACGGCCTTGCCCGTGTCCGATGCGTCATCGAGAATGATGTACTGCACCGTCTTGCCGCCGATCTCCTTCGGCAGCAACGCGATCGTGTTCTTTTCAGGAATCCCGAGCGATGCAGCCGGCCCCGTCGTGGATAGCGTCACGCCGATTTTTACCTGAGCGTACGCCGCGCCCGCACCGCACATCAATGCCATTGCGATGCCAGTGCGTACCCATTGCTTTGTCTTTGTCATTGCAAGTCTCCAAACGCCTTGAAGCGCGTATCTGTGATCCGACTCGTGGGCCGGGTGTCTGAATCTAGTTATAGGCTTCGGGCATGCCAAGCATGGTTTTCCCTGCTCAACGCGCATGCCTGCGCCGCTTGTATGTCACTCCCTGCTGCGTGCCATCACTGCCTGCTGCTGCGATTCCTGAATGCCTGTCGAACTAGCGTGCACAAAACACTAACATGTTAGTAGTATCGCGTTGTGCATCATTGACGGTCAATAGACTGCGACCCAAATGCGGGTTTGTCCTGAAGCCGCATAACCACACTTTTGGCGCGGCACGGGCAATAAAAAAGACGCGTCAACTGCACGCGTCTTTTTGTATGAGGTCCCCTATCCCTTTGCCTTCGCTCAGTCGCCGGACAACTTCCACTTGCCGCCGACGATCTCCACCATCACACGCGCCCGCTGATCAAGACCGGCATGGTCGTTCGCGCTCATGTTGAAGATACCGTGCGACGCAGGCAGTTCCCTGGTTCCTTCGAGCGCTGTGCGCAGTGCCTCGCGGAACGCGGGCGTGCCCGGCTGGCCCTTCTTCAGCGCAAGCGGAATCGCGCGTTGCAACAGCAGGCCGGCGTCCCATGCGTGACCGCCGAAAGTAGACACCGAGCCAGCACCGTATGCGCCTTCGTACGCCCGCTTATAGGCGAGCGCGCTCTTCTTGACCGGGTTCGAATCGGGCAGTTGCTCAGCGACGAGCAACGGACCGGCTGGCAGATACGTGCCCTCGCAGTCCTTGCCGCACACGCGCAGAAAGTCGTTGTTGGCGACGCCGTGCGTCTGATAGTACTTGCCCTTGTAGCCGCGCTCGCGGAGCGTTTTCTGCGGCAATGCGGCCGGTGTGCCCGCGCCTGCGATCAACACTGCGTCCGGGTTCTGCGACATGATCTTCAGCACCTGACCCGTGACAGAAGCGTCGTTACGCGCGAAGCGCTCGTTCGCGACAACCTTGATCTTTGCGAGATCCGCAGCCTTGCCGAACTCCTTGAACCAGCTCTCGCCATAACCATCGGAGAAGCCGATGAAGGCGACCGTCTTCACGCCATGATTGGCCATGTGCTGAGCGATGGCCGTAGCCATGAGGATGTCGTTCTGCGGCGTCTTGAAGACCCACGCGCGCTTCGCATCCATAGGCTCGACAATGCTCGCCGCAGCGGCGAGCGAGATCACGGGCGTAGTGTTTTCAGCAGCGACGTCCATCATTGCAAGCGAATTCGGCACGACGGTTGAGCCGATCAGCGCGTCGACGTGGTCTTCGCTCGTTAGCTTGCGTGCGTTCTTGACGGCTTGAGTTGAATCGGTGGCGTCGTCAAGTACGATGTATTCGATCTTCTGGCCGGCTACTTCCTTGGGCAGCAGCGCGACTGTGTTCTTCTCCGGAATACCGAGCGATGCGGCAGGACCGGTTGCCGACACTGTGACGCCGATTTTCACATCCGCAAATGCATGGCCGCTCCATGCAGCCGAAACTCCGGTGACGACCAATGCCACGCTGATCCAACGCAATGCCGACTTCATCCCGCTCCTCTATGCCCCGTTAAAACAATTCGAATTAAATTCGTAATTTAATCCCGACCCAGCGGTCGGTGAATAAGGAGTGTAGCGGACGCGAGCCGCACGCTGCAAGCACTTTGCAGGGCCTCAGCATGGGAAATGGGCCAATGATCGGCGACATAAAACGGTCACCGAGTTAGCAAAAGGATTGAATAAGTTTATTCGGCAAGTGGAAAATAAAAAGCGCTGTTGGATATCAATCCAACAGCGCTTTCGTGTGGGCACTTAGTGCCTCATGTCTCCTCGTTCTCCACCTGCAAATTCGTGGTGCATCAGAACTGCATGAAGGTTAAACGAGCACCTCACGTGCCACAACTAGCAATTACCCTAGTGGTGCACTGCGGCACTGGATTGGGGCAAGTTCAACGCGCGTTGCCGCATGATACGTAAAAAAGGGCTCAAGCGGGCTGTCATTGCCATACTGCATAGCAGCGCAATTACATCGGAGACCGAAGCAAAATGCGGTGGGTCGACTCCTCACGCACGCAGCGGCCGCACGCGCGCGACGATTTCCCCGACGATCCCCCGGCGGAACGCAAGTACGCATGCAATAAAAATTACGCCCGTCACGATAGTTACCGATTCGCCCAATGAGCGGAACCATTCGATGCCCGTTGTCGACGCGAGCGCACCACCAATATCGCCGAGGCGATCCTCAAGCGCGACGATCAACGCCGCGCCGAGCAGCGGTCCGAACAACGTGCCCATGCCGCCGACAAGCGTCATCAGCACGACAAGGCCCGACATGGTCCAGTAAGCGTCGCTCAAGGTCTCGAAGCCCTGCACGACGACCTTCAGCGAACCCGCAAGTCCTGCAAGGCCCGCCGATAGAATGAACGCGAGCAGCTTGAAGCGATCGGTATCGTAGCCAAGCGACACGGCTCGCGGCTCGTTCTCCTTGATCGCTACCAGCACCTGGCCGAACGGCGAATGCACGATCCGAACGATTAGCAGGAAGGCGAGCACCATGATCGCCAGCACGACAAAGTACAAGGCTAGATCGGACGAAAGGTCCAGCACGCCGAACAGCTTGCCGCGCGGCACGCCTTGCAGGCCGTCTTCACCATGCGTAAACGGCGCTTGCAGGAATACGAAGTAGACCATTTGCGCGAGGGCGAGCGTCACCATTGCGAAGTAGATGCCCTGGCGCCGAATCGCGAAGATGCCGACAACAAAACCAAGCAAGGTCGCCGACACCGTGCCCGCGAGCACACCGAGCTCGGGTGAGAAGCCGAGCGTCTGCATCGCGTAGCCGGTGACGTAGCCGGCCGAGGCGAGAAACATCGCGTGCCCGAACGAGAGCAACCCGGTGTAGCCGATCAACAGATTGAAGGCGGCGGCGAACAGCGCAAAGCACAGCACCTTCATTACGAAGAGCGGATAGATGCCGAGCACGGGCACCGCGAGGAGCAGGAGCAGCAGCAAACCGTAGAGCACTTTTCTCTGCATCATTTTTCCTTGCCGAAAAGACCCGCCGGGCGCACGAGCAACACAAGCGCCATGATGACGAACACGACGGTCGCCGACGCTTCCGGATAGAACACGCGCGTCAGTCCTTCGATTACGCCGAGCATGAGTCCGGTGAGGATCGAGCCCATGATCGACCCCATCCCGCCAATCACGACCACGGCGAACACGGTGATGATCATCGGCTGACCCATCAGCGGGGAAACCTGGATGACCGGCGCGGCGAGCACGCCAGCGAACGCGGCGAGCGCCACGCCGAAGCCGTAAGTGAGCGTGATCATCAGCGGCACGTTGATGCCGAACGCTTCAACGAGCTTCGGGTTTTCGGTCCCCGCACGCAGATACGCGCCGAGTCGCGTCTTCTCGATCACGAACCACGTCGCGAAGCAAACGACGAGCGAAGCCACCACCACCCACGCCCGATAGTTCGGCAGGAACATGAAGCCGAGGTTGGTCGCGCCGGAAAGTGCCGACGGCACGTCGTAAGGCTGCCCGGACGAGCCGTAGATCGAACGGAACACACCCTCGACGACGAGCGTGAGCCCGAACGTGAGCAACAGTCCATACAGATGATCGAGCTTGTAGAGCCAACGCAGCATCGAGCGTTCAATTGCGACGCCGAACAGGCCGACGATCAGCGGTGCGAGCACCAGCATCGCCCAATACGGCACGCCGAAATACGAGAACCCCATCCACGCGAGCATTGCGCCGAGCATGAACAACGCGCCGTGCGCGAAATTGATCACGTTCAGCAAGCCGAAGATCACCGCAAGACCCAGACTCAGAATCGCGTAGAACGAGCCGTTCACGAGCCCTAGCAGCAACTGGCTCAGCATCGCGGGAAGCGGAATGCCAAAGATGTCCATTGAAGCCTTAACCCATCGTCAAGGTGAGATCGGTTTTGCACGATCAGGCCGGCACGCGAAAAGCGCTAGTGACGCGGGCCGCGCGCGGCAATGAAACGGACGGCTGCCCGCCCACGCGCGGACGGCCAGCCGTCAGTCAGACCTTCAGCCCGTGCTTATTTCCACAGCGCGCAGCGCGTTTCGGCCTTCGTCGTGAATGCCTGCTCGCCGGGGATCGTCGCAGTGATCTTGTAGTAGTCCCACGGCTCTTTCGATTCCGCCGGCGTCTTCACCTGCATCAGGTACATGTCGTGGATCATGCTGCCGTCCTGACGGATGTAGCCCTTCGCGTAGAAGTCGTCGATCTTGGTCTTCTTCAATTGCGCCATGACCTTGTCGGCGTCGGTCGAACCAACTGCCTGCACGGCCTTCAGATAGTTCATGGTCGCCGAGTAGTCGGCCGCTTGCAGGCTCGACGGCATCTTGCGCATCTTGTCGAAGTAGCGCTGCGCCCACTTGCGCGTGTTCGCGTCCTTGTTCCAGTACCAGCTATCCGTCAACACCAGGCCTTGTGTCGTTTCGAGGCCGAGGCTATGCACGTCGTTGATGAACATCAGCAAGGCCGCGAGCTTCATGGTCTTCGTGATGCCGAATTCCTTCGCCGCCTTGATCGCGTTGATCGTGTCGCCGCCCGCGTTCGCAAGACCAAGAACCTGCGCCTTCGACGACTGCGCCTGCAACAGGAACGAAGAGAAGTCCGACGCCGACAACGGATGACGCACTTCGCCCAGCACCTGGCCGCCGCTCGCTTTCACGACATCCGATGTGTTCTTTTCGAGCGCCTTGCCGAACGCGTAGTCCGCAGTCAGGAAGTACCACGTCTTGCCGCCCTGCTTTACCACCGCCGAGCCGGTGCCCTTCGCGAGCGCCGTGGTGTCGTACGCATAGTGAATCGTGTACGGCGTGCATTGCTCGTTGGTCAGCGTGTCGGCGCCCGCGCCGATGCTGATGTACACCTTGTGCTTTTCACCGGCGACGGTGTTCATCGAAAGACCCGTTGCCGAGTTCGTGCCGCCGATCAGCAGATCGAGGCCCTCGCGATCGAACCATTCGCGCGCACGCGAGGCCGCGATGTCCGCCTTGTTCTGGTGATCCGCATACAGCACGGTAATTGGCTTGCCGTTCACCTTGCCGCCGAAATCGGCGACGGCCATGCGAATGGCTTCGAGGCCGCCCTGGCCGTCGATATCCGCATACAACCCCGACATGTCTGTGATGAAGCCGATCTTCACGGCATCGTCAGCCGCTTGCGCGCTGCTCATTGTGATAGCGGCGCCGGCGGCGACCGCGAAACAAACTGAAGCAAGCCGCGCGAGTGGGTTCTTTTTCATTCCTGTCTCCTGGTTCTTCGCTTGTGGTTATCAGAGGCAATCGGGCGCGCTCTACACGCCCAGCAGATCGTGCAATACCGGCATCTTGCTTTCGAGCTCACTTGCCCCGAAGTGCTCGACAATCGTACCGTGCTCCATCACGTAGAAGCGATCGGCAAGTGGCGCGGCAAAGCGGAAATTCTGTTCGACCATCACAATGGTGTAGCCGCGCGCCTTGAGCGTCATGATCATGCGCGCGAGCGCCTGCACGATGACAGGCGCCAGTCCTTCCGAGATTTCGTCGAGCAGAAGCAGGCTCGCGCCGGTGCGCAAAATACGTGCGACAGCGAGCATCTGCTGTTCGCCGCCGGAAAGCCGTGTGCCCTGGCTCATGCGGCGTTCCTGCAAATTCGGGAACATCGAATAGATTTCTTCGAGCGACATCATGTGCGCCTTGTCGCCGACGGGCGGCGGCAACAGCAGGTTTTCCTCGCACGAGAGGCTCGAAAAAATCCCGCGCTCTTCCGGGCAATAGCCAATGCCGCAATGCGCGATGCGATGTGTGGGCAGGTTGATCGTTTCGCGTCCGCCAATGCGGATCGAACCCGTGCGCCGGCCAGTGAGGCCCATAATCGCGCGCAGTGTCGTGGTACGCCCCGCTCCGTTGCGGCCAAGCAGCGTGACGACCTCGCCGCGGTCCACCGCCAGATCCACACCGTGCAAAATATGGGATTCACCGTACCAGGCCTGCAGACCCGAAATCTCCAGCGCAGGAGCGCCCGCGGCGGTGCCGCTCACTTCGAGGCTTTCGCGCTCGGCGATTGTATTCATGCGTGGGCTCCGGCGAGCGCCGCGTCGGCGCTCCCCATATAGGCTTGCATCACGAGCGGATTCTTCGACACTTCCGCATAGCTGCCTTCGGCGAGCACTTCGCCACGTTGCAGCACGGTGATGGTGTCGGAGATGCCGGCGATCACATTCATGTTGTGCTCGACCATCAGAATCGTGCGGCCGCTCGATACTTTCTTGATCAACGCCGTGACGCGGTCTACATCTTCGTGGCCCATGCCTTGCGTTGGTTCGTCGAGCAGCATCAGCTCGGGTTCCATCGCGAGCGTCGTGGCAATTTCCAGCGCGCGCTTGCGGCCGTATGAGAGCTCGACCGTCAGCACATCGGCGAAATCGGTCAGGCCCACTTGCGTGAGCAGATCCATTGCGCGGTCATCGAGTTGGCGCAGCGTGCGTTCGCTCTTCCAGAAATGGAACGCAGTGCCGAGCGAGCGCTGCAAACCGATGCGCACATTCTGCAATGCCGTCAGATGCGGGAATACAGCAGAAATCTGGAATGAGCGGATGATGCCGCGCCGCGCGATCTGCGCCGGCCGCTCATTCGTGATGTCGACGCCGTTGAAGACGATCTGGCCCGCGCTCGGCTCGAGGAACTTCGTGAGCAGGTTGAAGCAGGTGGTCTTGCCCGCTCCATTCGGCCCGATCAGCGCATGGATCGAGCCACGGCGCACGCGCAGGTTCACGCCGTTCACGGCAACGAAGCCTTTGAACTCACGAGTGAGGCCGCGCGTTTCGAGAATCGTATCGCCGAGAATCATGTTCCCTTCCATACGGAGTAAGGCGAAGCACTACGATCTTCCGCGCGAAGCTCTGCGCGACTTATTTGGACGGCGGCACCCCGTGCACGCTCGTTGGCGTGCTGCACCAATCCGGACGGTAATCCTTGGGGCAACACGCAGCATGGCTGCCATTGTCGCGCCAATGATGCAGCGCATTCATTGGGATTTGCACTTAGTGGATGACGCCTGTGAGCGATTGCGGGCCGTAGTCTCTCAATGGAGACACGCATGCGCAGATACGCATGCGACGTAGAGATAGGAATGCGCGGCACGCCGGAGGCGTGCCACGCTTGCAAGAACGCGTGTCACACAGCGGACATCGACACGGCCTGACCTGCCTGGCTCATATGCGCAGTAAGGCTGCCGGCCACGCGAGCCCGGCGATCCTCGCGGATCATGTCGCTCGCGCGCTCCGCGATCATCAACGTGGGCGAGTTCGTGTTGCCCGATGTGATGGTAGGCATGACGGATGCGTCGACCACGCGCAGTCCGTCGACACCGATAACTCGTAGTCTGTTGTCGACGACAGCGCCCGGATCGTCAGTCGTGCCCATCCGGCATGTGCCGACCGGATGAAAGATCGTCGTGCCGACGAGTCCGGCGGCACGTTGCAGTTCTTCCTCGCTTTGATACTCGATGCCCGGCAATATTTCCCGCGGCTGATAACGGGCCAATGCGGGCGCCGCTGCGATGCGGCGCGTGAGACGCAATGCATTTGCGGCGACGTGGCGGTCGTAATCGGTGGACAGATAGTTGGGCGCGATTAGCGGCGGCGCAGAAGCGTCCGCAGACTCGATATGGATGCTGCCACGCGAAGTCGGCCGCAACTGACACACCGACGCCGTAAATGCATTGAACCGATGCAGAGGTTCGCCAAAGCGATCCAGCGAAAGCGGCTGCACGTGATACTCGAGGTCCGGGCGCGTAAGCGAGCGATCATCGCGGTCCGACTTTGCGAATGCACCGAGTTGCGACGGCGACATCGACATAGGACCGCTTTGAAAAAGCGCGTACTGCACGCCGATCATCAGCTTTCCCCACCAATGTGCGGACGCCGTGTTGAGCGTGCGAACCCCATCGACCTGATAAGCCATGCGCAATTGCAAATGGTCTTGAAGATTTTCGCCGACGCCGCGCAGATCGTTGACCACGCCGATACCGAGGTTCTGCAAACGCGCGCCGTTGCCGATGCCGGACAACTCGAGCAATTGTGGCGAGTTGACTGCGCCCGAACTCAGGATCACTTCGCAACGCGCTTTGGCCAGGTAGTCTGTTTGGTTGCCGCGGTATTCGACGCCTGTGCAGCGGCGTCCTTCGAATACGACACGCTGCGTGTGTGCGCCCGTGATGACGGTGAGATTCGGGCGCTTCATTGCAGGGCGCAAAAATGCTTTGGAAGCGTTCCAGCGAATGCCGCGCTTCTGATTGACGTCGAAGTAGCCGACGCCGGTGTTATCGCCGCGATTGAAGTCGTCGGTGGCGGGAATGCCGGTCTCTTGCGCGGCCTTCGAGAACTCTTCGAGAATCTTCCACTTCAGGCGTTGCTTGTCCACGCGCCACGGTCCGCCCGCGCCATGTGATTCGCTCGCGCCCGAGTAGTGATCTTCGCTGCGTTTGAAAACGGGCAACACGGAATTCCACGACCATGACGCGTCGTTCGTGACGCGAGCCCACTCGTCGTAATCTTCGCGCTGACCGCGCATATAGATCATGCCGTTGATCGACGAACTGCCGCCCAATACGCGCCCGCGCGGATATGAAAGCGCGCGGCCGTTCAGGCCCGGTTCGGCCTGCGTTTTATAAAGCCAGTCAGTACGAGGATTGCCGATGCAGTAGAGATAGCCGACCGGCACGTGAATCCAGTGATAGTCGTCCTTGCCGCCCGCTTCGAGCAACAGGACCTGCACATCCGGATCTTCGGTCAGGCGATTGGCGAGCACACAGCCCGCCGTCCCGGCGCCGACGATGATGTAGTCGAACTCGCCTTCGAGACGCCGCCCCGAAGACGCGGCTTGTGCCTGGCTCATCGTTCAGTCTCCTAATCATTCTTTCCGGCTAATGCATAACCGGTTTTATCGATGCCTTCGGCGCGCAACGAGATCAAGAAATCGACGCCGAAGGCCAAACATCTCGACCTACTTCGCGACCGGCATGGTGAATTCGGCGCCCTTTGCGATACTGTCGGGCCAGCGCTGCATGATGCTCTTGTAGCGCGTGTAAAACCGCACGCCCTCCTCGCCATACGCATGATGATCGCCGAACAGCGACTTCTTCCATCCGCCGAACGAATGCCACGCCATCGGCACGGGAATCGGCACGTTGATACCGACCATGCCGATCTGGATCTGCCGCGAGAAAGCGCGCGCGATTCCGCCATCCGACGTGAACAGCGACACGCCGTTGGCAAACTCGTTGGCGTTGATCAGTTCCACCGCGGACGCGAAGTCCGGCACGCGTGCCACGCATAACACCGGCCCGAAAATCTCCTCGCGATAGATCTTCATATTGGTCGACACATTGTCGAACAATGTGCCGCCGAGGAAGAAGCCCTTCTCGTGCCCATCCACCTGATGACCACGGCCGTCGACGACGAGCTTCGCACCCTCCGCGATGCCCGCCTCGATATAACCAACCACTTTCTCGCGATGCGCGGCCGTTACCAACGGTCCCATTTCGGCAGCCGATTCCATGCCGTTCAGAATCTTCAGGTTCTTCACGCGCGGCGTGAGCCGCTCGATCAGTTCATCGGCGATATGACCCACCGCAACCGCGACGGAAATCGCCATGCAGCGCTCGCCAGCCGAACCGTACGCGGCGCCTATCAACGCGTCGACGGCTTGATCGAGATCGGCATCCGGCATGACGACCAGATGATTCTTGGCGCCGCCCAATGCCTGCACGCGCTTGCCGTGCTTCGTGCCTTCAGTGTGGATGTACTCGGCGATCGGCGTCGAACCGACAAACGATACGGCGCTCACGTCGGGATGCACGAGCAGCGCATCGACCGCAACCTTGTCGCCGTGCACGACGTTGAACACGCCGTCGGGCAAACCGGCTTCCTTCAACAGTTCCGCGATACGGTTCGATGCCGACGGGTCACGCTCCGACGGCTTCAACACGAACGTGTTGCCGCACGCAATCGCGACCGGGAACATCCAGCACGGCACCATCATTGGAAAATTGAACGGTGTAATGCCGGCGACCACGCCGAGCGGCTGACGTAGATTCCAGTTGTCGATGCCGCCGCCAATCTGATCGGTGAAGTCGGTCTTCAGCAGATTCGGGATGCCGCATGCGAACTCGACCACTTCGATGCCGCGCATCACCTCGCCCTTCGCATCGGAAAACACCTTGCCGTGCTCGCGCGTGATCAATTCCGCGAGCTCGTCGTGATGGCGGTCCAGCAACTCCTTGAACTTGAAGAGCACGCGCGCCCGCTTGATCGGCGCCATCTCGCTCCATGCGGGAAACGCGGCATAAGCGGCGGCAACCGCGGCATCGACTTCGGCGACGCTCGCAAGCGGCACACGCGCGGCGATGTTGCCGAGCGCAGGATTGAAGACGTCGCCGAAGCGACCGCTCGTTCCGTCAATGGCCTTGCTGTTGATGAAATGGGTCAGCGTCCGGATGCTGGCGTCTGTGCGGACGGTTTCGTCCTGATATGTCTCGCTCATGTTATGTCCTCTCGGTTGTGGGCCATTCAAGATGGCTGCTGAGAAAATCTTCCGCCAACGCGCTGGCGTGCTCAAGCGCCAGCGTACGGCGCTTCGGCGGCTGAAATCCAATGAGTAATGCTCAACTGCGCCATAAGCCGCGTTAATATCAGTGGATGGATCTCACTCTGCTACGCGCGTTCGTCACCGTTGCACGCGAGGGCAACCTTACGCGTGCCGCAGTGCAACTGCATCTGACCCAGCCGGCCGTCAGTCTGCAAATCAAGCATTTGCAGGAGACACTGGCGGTGACGCTGTTCACGCGGACCTCGCACGGACTTTCGCTGACCCGCGACGGCCAGGCGCTGCTGCCGCATGCCGAACGCGCGTTAGCCGCCGCGAGCGACGTCCAGCGAGCAGCGCAATCGCTGCGCCAGGAGGTGCGCGGGCGCTTGCGCATCGGCACCATTCTCGACCCGGAGTTTCTGCGCCTCGGCGGTTTTCTGAAGCAACTGGTGGAGACGTGGCCGCACATCGAGACCGCTTTGCGGCACGGCATGTCGGGTTGGGTGCTCGACCAGGTTCGCGCGGGCGAGCTGGATGTCGGCTATTACATCGGCGTACCGTCCGAGGACGACACGCGCGACGGCCCCGCCTTCCACACGCTCACGCTCACGCAGTTCCAGTACCGCGTGCTTGCACCTGCCGGCTGGAAAGACCGCGTAAAAGGCGCGCGCGACTGGCGCTCGCTCGCCGCCTTTCCGTGGATCTGGACGCCGCCGGCTTCCGCACATAACCGCTTGCTGTCGCGCGCTTTCAGCGAGGCGGGCGTGAAGCCGGTTAAGGTCGCGGAGGTGGACCAGGAGCCGTCGATGCTCGATCTGGTCAAATCCGGCGTCGGCCTCACGCTCGCGCGCGATGCGATTGCGATTGCCGAGGCCCACGCGCATGCGCTGACCATCGTCGAAGGGATTACGGTGCCGACGCAACTTAGCTTCATCACGCTTGCCGAACGCAAGGACGAACCCGCGATAGCCGCCGCGCTGAAGCTGACCGAACTGCAATGGACGACCTGATCGGAACCTGAGCACACCGTGCGACGACGATATGAGCAGTTCTCATGACAGCGCTTGCGCAATTTCCGCCGGATCGATGTCCACTGAAACCGCAGCGTCACGCACTTTTTGTTAGATTGGCGGTTCTCTCATGCGCGCACGCCGATGCGCCCGCCGTCACCGCTTTCCGTCTCAACCGACCCTGCGCTTCCTGGCAACTTAGCGCCGCTAACACCGGAAGCCGCCGACCATTCCATTCCTCCACAGGAGCCTGACATGGCACGCAACATCGAAATAAAGGCCCGCGCGCAGCATTTCGAGCAACTGCGCGAACGCGCGGCGCAGCTCGCGCCGGACGCGCCGCTGATCTTCCGCCAGCAGGATTTTTTCTACGACGTGCCGCGCGGGCGTCTGAAGCTGCGCCAGTTCGACGACGGCACGCCCGCGGAACTGATCTTCTATCAGCGCGACGACCGCGACGGGCCCAAGGCGTCGTATTACACGCGCAGTCCCGTCACGAACCCCGAAGCCATGCACGCGCTGCTTGCCACGGCGCTGACCACGCGCGGTATCGTGACCAAGGAACGGCATGTGTATCTGACGGGGCGCACGCGCATTCATCTTGATCGCGTAGACGGCCTGGGCGACTTCGTCGAACTCGAAGTGGTACTCGCGCAAGATGACGATGAAGAAGACGGTCACGCAGAAGCTCACGCGATGTTCGCGAGCCTCGGCGTGCCGGAGTCGGACATGGTGGCGGTGGCCTACGTCGATCTGCTGAGCCCGGGCAGCGAGCCCAAGCAGGCGGCGTAGACGAGCCGCGCGGCCAAAGCGTGCGTCACGCGGCGGCCGCTCCCGGAGAAAGATGGGCGAGCGGCAACGGCCCATTGCGCTTGAACGTGGTGAGCACGATGTTCGAGCGCACGCTATCGACGCCCGGCACGCGCATCAGCTTTTTCATCACGAACGTGGACAGGTAGTTCAGGTCAGGCGCGACGATGCGCAGCAGATAGTCGGCGTCGCCTACCACCGCATGGCATTCCAGCACCTCCGGCAGTACGTCGATCTGTTGCTGGAACTGCTCGATGATCGAATCGCCGTGATGCTTGAGCTTGAGGCTCGTAAACGCCGTCACGCCCAGGCCCAGCTTCTCCTGTCGCAACACGACGCGATAACCGTCCACCACGCCTATTTGTTCCAGCCGCTGCAGTCGCCGCCCGATCTGCGACGGCGACAGCGGCACCTGTTCGGCCAGTTGCTGATGCGTTGCGCGCCCGAAGCGCTGGAGCACGTCGAGGAGTGCGAGGTCGAAGTGATCGAGGTCTAGCATGTAGGATGTTTTTATCGACAGTATTACCGCGCGTTAAAGAATTCGTCGTACTGAAAGGGCTTTGCAGGCAACGCGGGACTCAAACCTTCAGTTCTACAGGCTATTCTTAAGGCGCACGTAAGAATCCCGGGCTTGCCTCGCAATCGCGTCCAAACGATCCCGCGACAGCGTGTTCTGACGCTGTACAATCAGCAACGCATACGGCTTGGAGAGCGCGCTTGCCTCCTTGCACAGAACGAGTTCGTCTCCGCTCGAAGGTGAGCGGGCGCGCCAGAAGTTGATCGCGGCTTCCAGTTCGTGAATGCTGATCTCGGACATGGCTTCGATTACCCGATGTGCGCCAGCAGGCTGCTCGCCGACTGCTTCGTGGCTGGGTTACGCCAGTTGGGCACAGCCACACCACGAACGGTCTGTGCAGCAGGCGCCCCGGCGAACCGCTTGCCCAAAGGCCTAAACCCATTGTACTTGAGCGAAATCCATGCGACTCCTTCTGATCGAAGATGACCGTCCCATCGCGCGCGGCATCCAAAGCAGTCTCGAACAAGCCGGCTTCACCGTCGACATGGTCCACGACGGCATTTTTGCCGAACAGGCCCTTACGCAGAATCGCCACGAACTAGTGATTCTCGACCTCGGCTTGCCGGGCATCGACGGTATGACGCTGCTCTCGCGCTTCCGTCAGAGCAATCGCCACACGCCGGTGATCATCCTCACCGCGCGCGACGAACTGAACGACCGTGTGCAAGGCCTGAATTCCGGCGCCGACGACTACATGCTGAAGCCGTTCGAGCCGACCGAGCTCGAAGCACGTATTCGCGCGGTCATGCGCCGCAGCGGTCCGCACGGCGACATGCCACGCCCGGAAGTGTCGCTGGGCGGTGTGCGTCTGTCGGGCGTCGATCGCCGCATTTTCAACGACGACAAGCCGCTCGAACTGTCGCCGCGCGAATTCGCCGTGCTCGAAATGCTGCTGCTGCGCCACGGCCGCGTGGTCAGCAAGGCGCAACTGCAAGACCATCTGACGCATTTCGGCGGCGATCTCGGCGACACCGCTATCGAGGTCTATGTGCACCGAGTGCGGAAAAAGCTCGAAAACTGCCGTGTCGAAATCGTCACGGTGCGCGGCTTCGGTTATCTGTTGCAGGAAATCCGCCAGGCCGCATAATCGTCGTGAAGGCCGCAGTTCGCTTGCGGCCTGACGGCGCCGGGCCGGCGCCGCGCACCGCGTGCGCGATTCGCCGGCATCCGGCGAAACTTCACGGCGCCTTGCGCCTGCCATTTTCCCGCGCGTTCGATCATGCCCCAGCCGGCCGCCAATAGTCTGCGCCGCACGCTGCTGCGGCGCCTAGCTGCTCCTCTTTCGCTGCTCGCGCTAATGAGCGGCCTCATCGCCTACTGGCTCGCGTGGCAGTACACGCAGCATGTGGTCGATCGCTCGCTCGCCGACCTCGCGACCGCCATCTCCAAGCAGATCCAGATCGCCGGCCCCGAAGCGCCGATTACCGTGCCGCCGCTCGCGCAAGCCATGTTCTCAGATCCGATCGAGCATCTCGTCTATCGGATCAGTAATGGCGAAACAGAAATCGCCGGCGATAAAAGCCTTCCGCTGCAAGGCACGAGCGTTCGGCGTATGCATTACGCGTACGTGTTCGAAACGCAGCACCAGGGCGTGACCGTGCGCGTCGCGCAAGTGCGGGTCGATCAGCCGGTCGGCAACCCGATCGTCGTCGAAGTCGGGCAGCCGGTGCATCACCGTTTTCGTATCGCCGCCGAATTCCTCGTCGCAATCATGATGCCGCTGCTGTTGCTGCTGCTCGCCGGCTGGGTGATCGTGTGGCGAGTGGTGAATCAGCAGCTCAATCCGCTGACCGATCTCGCGGACTCGCTGAACCGGCAAACTCATACGTCGCTCGAACCGGTTGACGAAACCTATGTGCCCGTCGAAATCCGGCCGCTGACCGGTGCCGTGAACGCGCTGCTCGGCCGCCTGAAAACCGCGCTCGACGGTCAACGCAAGTTCATCGCCGATGCCGCGCATCAGTTGCGCACGCCGCTCACCGCCGTCAAGCTGCATGCAGAGCAGGCGGCTACTGCGCGCGATCCGCAGCAGACGCTTGCCGCGGTGCGCGAACTGCGTGCAGCGGCTGATCGCGCGGTGCGTCTGTCGAATCAGTTGCTGTCTCTCGCGCGCGCGGAACCGGCCGAGCAGGCTGCGCGCTTCGTGAATGTGGATATGGCCGCGCTCGCGTTCGATACCGGCGCGGAATGGGTGCCGCGCGCATTGACCTCGCACATCGACCTGGGTTTTCAACGGCTCGACGATCCCGCCAACGACCATCCGTTAATTGCGCGCGGCAATCCGATTCTGCTTCACGAAGTGATCGCGAACCTGCTGGATAACGCGTTGAAGTATGTGCCGCCGTCGCGCTTCGATGGCGGGCGCATCACGGTCACCGTGTCGCAAACCGTGATCGACGACGTACGCATGGCCGAAATCGTGGTGGAAGATAATGGAGCCGGCGTGCCTCACACGCAGCAAGCCGATCTGTTCAAGCGGTTTTTCCGCGGCGACGGCCAGAGCGATAACGGCGTGGATGGCGGCGCCGGACTGGGCCTCGCAATCGTTCACGACATCATGGCGTTGCATCATGGCAGCGTGCACTACGAAGACGCGGCGGAAGGCGGAGCGCGTTTTATCGTGCGTATTCCGCTCGTGCATTCCGCGGTTCAAGCTGAGCCGAATGACGACATGCAGCACCATGAAAAAAAACCGGCGCATTCGGCGCCGGTCGATCTGTAGCAGTGTCTGCATCCAACGGGCTGTCTCGCCGTCATTCGCATGACGAACCCGGCAACTCGCGCGTTACTTCTTTTTGGCTTTCTTCGCGGCCTTCGTCGCCTTGGCCGATTTAGCGGACTTTGCCGGCTTCGCGCTTTTAGCCGCGCTCTTCTCTTTCTCGGGCGGCGCCAGCATCGTGCCGCGGCACTTGCGCGAGCCGCAGCGGCATTCGTATTCCTTCTTGAGCTTCTTGGTCTGACGCGCGTCGATCACGAGGCCGTAATCGTAGAAAATTTCCTCGCCCTCGGCGATGTCGCGCAGCGCGTGGACATACACGTGACCGTCGATCTCTTCGGCTTCACAGTTCGGCGCGCACGAGTGGTTGATCCAGCGCGCGCTGTTGCCGTCCACCTTGCCGTCGATCACCTTGCCGCTGTCGAGCGCGAAGTAGAACGTGTGGTTCGGTTCGTCGGGATTATGCGGATGACGGCGCAACGCTTCTTTCCACGAGATCCGCTCGCCCTTGTATTCGATTAGCCGCTCGCCGGCCGCAATCGGTTCGAGCGCAAACACGCCTTTGCCGTGCACACCTGAACGACGCACGGCGATCCTGCGTGAACTCATTGAATGAATCCTTGTGAAGAACTGGGATGAAGTCCGGCAGCCGTCGGAAAACGCCCGCGTCTGACGCGCTGATTTTTTCTGGCGCTGATAGCAAACGCGGCGCCCTTCGAGCGCCGCGTCGACCTGCGACGCTCATGCGCCACAACCGGCATCCTACACGCTGAAGACGGCTTCGTTCAACCGTCAAAAACGTGCGCTTGCATCGTGCGCATGGGCTGCTTCATCTTTGTCCAAACGAAATCTCGCCGAACAGCGCCTTTTGCTCGCGCGGTTGCGAACGCCAGTACTGCGGAGGCGCCTCAACCGTCGCGCCGAGTTGCGCGGCGGCGTGCCATGGCCAGCGCGGGTTGTAGAGCAGCGCACGAGCCAATGCGATGAGATCGGCATCGCCCTGTTCGATCAGTTGCTCCGCATGAAGCGGATCGGTGATGAGCCCGACGCCGATCGTTGTAAGCCCCGTCGCTTTTTTGACAGCCTTGGCGAACGGAATCTGATAGCCCGGCTCGAGCGGAATTTTCTGCAACGGCGACACGCCCCCAGACGAAACGTCAATCCAGTCGCAACCACGCTTTTTCAACTCGTGCGCGAACGCGATCGTGTCTTCCAGCGACCAGCCGCCTTCGACCCAATCCGTCGCGGACACACGCACGCCAACCGGTTTGTCGGCGGGAAACGACGCGCGTACGACGTCGAAGATTTCGAGCGGAAAGCGCATGCGGTTTTTGAGCGAACCGCCGTAGTCGTCGTCGCGCTGATTGGCCAGCGGAGAAAGAAACTGATGCAACAGGTAGCCATGCGCGGCATGCACTTCCAATGCATCGATACCGAGGCGCGCCGCGCGACGCGCGGACGCCGCGAATGCTTCGCGAATGCGGTTCAGCCCTGGCGTGTCGAGCGCCAACGGCGGCTCTTCGCCCGCCTTGTGCGGCAATGCCGAAGGCGCGTGCGGCAACCAGCCGCCTTGCGATACAGGAATCAGCTGGCCGCCTTCCCACGGCGCCTGGCTCGATGCCTTGCGCCCGGCATGCGAGAGCTGCATCGTCACGTTGATATGCGAATGCTTGCGGATTGCGGCGAGCACCGGCGTGAGCGCGGCCTCTGTGACGTCGTCCCACAAACCGAGATCGGCCGGCGTGATGCGGCCGTCAGGCTCGACGGCCGTCGCTTCGATGCACAACATGCCGGCACCCGATAACGCAAGACTGCCCAGGTGGATCATGTGCCACGCGGTTGCCTCGCCGCGTTCGGCGGAGTACTGGCACATCGGCGACACGACGATCCGATTCGGAAGCGTCACGCTGCGCAGCGTGAGTGGAGAAAATAGCGCGCTCATGGATCAACGCCCAGTAAGAACCCGAGAGCGAACGAGCATAGCACCGTGGGTAGTTTGCTGCAGGCGGGGAGATGTCGATAAGAAGTCGGTGTGCTGGCTGTCGATCGCGCCGCATTCAAGGCGGTCAGACGGACTCGACGCTTAAGGTACCTGTTCGAATTCGCAATGCGATCCTAACGCCAATCCCGCCAACATGCTCGCGCTCAGGGCTTCGCTTCAGGGCTGTACTTCAGGGCTTCACTTCAGAGCTTCGCTTCCACCTGATCCAGCCATTCGCCGAACATGCGGCGGGCGGCAGCCTCAAGAGCCGGACCGAATTGCGCGGTTTCGGCGCGCAACTGGCGTGCGTCGATTCCGCGGCCCACAAGCTCGCCGGCATTGCCGATCAGCCAGGGCTCGAAGCGGTCCGCGCGGATCTCGGGATGGCATTGCAATGCAAGCACATGGCTGCCCCAAGCAAAAGCCTGGTTCTCGCAAGCGCTCGTGGAGGCAAGACGCGTTGCGTTTGCGGGAAGATCGAACGTATCGCCATGCCAATGCAGCATAGATGTATGCCCGCCATCGAGATGACGCACCGGCGACGCACGGCCGGCATCGGTAAGCGTGAGCGGTTCCCAGCCGAGTTCTGTATGACCCGCGGGATAGACTCGTGCACCGAGCGCACGCGCAATCAGTTGCGCGCCGAGACAGATGCCGAGTGTAGGCAGCCCCGCCTCGATGCGTTTTTCGATCATCGAGAGCAGCGGTACGAGGCTGGGATAAAGCGCGTCGTCGGTGGCGCTGATCGGGCCGCCGAGCACCACCATCAACGACGGCGTGACGGGGTTCGGTGCCTCGATGCGCGCAAAGCCGACGTCGAGATAACGGACCGGACGTCCGCGTTCACCGAGCACCAGTTCGAGATTGCCTAAGTCCTCGAAGTGCACATGGCGAATGGCCAGAACTTCCTGATTCATCAGCCTGTCACCTTCAGGTTGACTGCGGACCAGCCGCTACGCGGCGCCCAACGGCTGGCAAGCGGCGAAGGCCGCCTGTCGGGGGTCGGTTTTGCAGTGTAGCGGATTGTCAGGAGAGCGGCGGCCTTATTGGGCGAAGATCTTCCAGGTCTTCTTTTGGGTAGCGACGTCAGCGGTTTCATACACCGCGCAATCCAGACGCAGGTCCGTATCCGCCATGTTCAGGTCGAGCAGCGCGCAATGATGCGGCGTCTTCTTCGGATTCTTGCTCGGCTCGAAATGCGTACAGCTCAGGCACATGCGGTGCGGCGGAATATGACCCTGCGCTTCGAGTTGATGAACCGTCTTAAGCAGCGTGCGATAGAACATCGCTTGCTCGTCGTTGCGCAAGGTGCCGACTGCCTTGGCCAGAAAGTCGGGCCATTGCGCGGCGCGCTTGGCGGCCGTGCGGCCGCGAGCGGTCAGGCGCACGGCGAGCGCGCGGCCGTCGTCCAGCGCGCGGCGCTTTTCGACCAGCCCTTTCGTTTCGAGCGTGCTGACGGCGTCGCTGGTGGTGGCCGCGGTCAATGCCGTTTCACGTGCGATTTCCCCGAGCCGCATCGGGCCCTTGCGCTGCATCAGCAAAACCAGAATCTCGCCCTGGGTGGGCGTGAGACCCGCGCCTTCCGCCCATTCCCAAGCCTGGCTTCGCATGGCCGTGCTCAGTCGCAAGAGGCTGTGGGTGACTCGCCCGGTTGCCTGTTCTCCGTATACGCCTTCGCTCATAATCTTCGATTGGTTTATTTACAGCTTTTGTGCGGTGCCGGCCGATTGCTTGCCGGAAACGCCCGTAGCCTGTGTGGGGTAGCCCCGCCCCAAACAGGACGAGACGGTTTCGACTATCTCAAAAATCCACCGCCTTGCAAGCCAAAGCAGTTAAGACGACATTCTATGCGAGAGCGGCGAATCGTACAGCTAAGTTATCCAACGCAAGCTGTGGATAACCGCGGGACAACCTAGGGAATACATGTGCGCGGATCTTTGATAACCGCCTGCACCCGTTTCCCAGTCCTTAAGTTGTCCTCGTTTACCGCAGCCTGCGCACTGCTCGTCTGCCTACTTATGGTTTACGCAGCGCCTTGACTTTGCAGGGAATTATTCAGTTGTCCACAGTCGGTGGCAATGCTTGTTATCTACTACTACGTATGTATACGTACATATTGGAAAAACCTTAAGGGCCCCGAACTGGAAATTTAATTACGAAAAAAAACCCGCTCGCGGCGGGTTTTCTTGCGGCTGAGCACAAAGCAGGCGCTCCGTTACTCAGGCTCGCCACTTCAGGCACTGTTGCCGGACCGCCTCATGCAGCGACTTTTCCTGTTCGACGACGCCTCTTAGCCACGTCGCATCGTTGTTCTGACCGCGCGCGATGGAGCCGATTTCAGCCAGCGCATGGCCCGAGCCCAATGCGTCGCCGTGCGGTGCGATCAGGTCGAGCGTTTCGAGAATGTCTTCCGAAATGGTCTTCCGTTCGCCGGTCTGAGGATTGATACAAGTTCCTGCCAGACCGAAGCGGCATGCCTCGAAGCGGTTAAACGTGTAGACCAGATAGTCGTCTTCGTGCGGCGTGATCGGCTTGTCCAGCAACAGATGGCGCGCGAGCGTCTGGATGTAGCATGCAATCGCCGCGGCGCGATCCACGGATAGCGGCGTATCCATCACGCGTACTTCGATGGTGCCGAAGCCCGGCTTCGGACGGATGTCCCAGTAAAAATCTTTCATGCTGTTGACGACGCCGGTATGGACCATCTTCGAGAAATATTCCTCGAAGCTGTCCCACGTCAGCACGAACGGCGCGCGGCCCGACAGCGGAAACGCGAACACGGAATTCAGGCGTGCCGAATGAAAACCGGTATCCACGCCCTGCACGAATGGCGACGACGCGGACAACGCAATGAAATGCGGGATGAAGCGCGACATCGAATGCAGCAGAAACAGCGCGCTGTCCGGATCCGGGCAGCCGATGTGCACATGCTGGCCGAATACCGTGAACTGCTTGGCCAGATAGCCATACAACTCGGAAAGATACTGAAAGCGCGGCGTATCGACGATCTGCCGCTCGCTCCATTGCTGGAACGCGTGCGTGCCGCCGCCGCACAGACCGACGTTCAGATGATCGGCGGCGGAAACGAGCGTGTCGCGGATCTTGCGCAGATCGGCAAGCGCCTGTTCATGGTTCGTGCAAATGCCGGTAGACAACTCGATCATGCTCTCGGTAATTTCCGGCGTGATGTTGCCGGGGATCTTCTGATCCTTGACGAGACGCAGCAGATCCGAGCCGGCTTTGGTCAGATCATAGTCATGCGTATTGACGATCTGCATCTCAAGTTCGACACCGAAAGTGAACGGCTTCGAATCGATGAAGGGTTCGAGTGACATGGCGTCCCCTGAGTGATGTCGGGCGGGTAGTTCTCAGATGCCCGGCCGTTTTTTGAAGCGAATAGCTTGAATAACGCGTGACCCGAAGCGCGAAACTTATTCTTCGCGCCGTTCCGACACCAGCGCGAGGCTGCGATAAACGAGCCACGGCCCGAGAATCTGCAGCACGACGATCGAGCACATGACGATCGCCCGAAGTTGCGGATCGAAATTCGGATAAAGGTTGTACGTATCGTCGACCAGCAGGTAGGCCAGTGCGGACATCGGCGACAACGACAAGCCGAGCGCCATGCCCTGCTTCCAGTTCAGACCGCTCGGCTTGGCAAACGCAAGCACACCGACGAGTTTCGCGACGAGACGCGCAACAATCAGGCCCAGCGCCGCGACACCGCCCAGCGCGATGTCTTTCCACTCGAACGAGGTCAGCGTAAGCACGAAGAGAATCACGGTCAACAGCCACCCGGCGGTGCCGAAATGCTGAGGCCACAGTTGCGGCCGCGCTTCGAGATTCTTCACGATGATGCCGGCGGCAAGCAGCGCGAGAATGGTCGACAGCTTGAACAGATGCGCGACCGCAATCGCCAGCAACACGAGGCCGAACAGCGCCACGAACGAATGCTCGTCCTGCATGTTCATCCGGCGATAAAAGAACGTGCAGGTGCGCGCGAGCAGATACGCCAGCACCAGCGAGCCGACCAGCAGATAAAGCGGCTGAAGGATCGTCGCGAAAACGTTGCCGTACGCTTCCTGATGCAACCAGCTCGACACCAGTTTTTCGATCACCACCGCATACATGCTGTTCAGCGCCGTCAAGGTCAACAGACGCTGCGTGACCTGCCCTTCCGCGCGCAGTTCGGTCTTGAGCTGGATCACCATTGCGGGCGATGTCGCCATTGCGATTGCGGCAAGCACCGTTGCCACCATCAGCGGCACGTTGAGGAACAGCAGCACCGGCAAAACGAGCGCGAAAGTCAGCGTTGCTTCGGCGACGCTCGACATCACCAGCCACGGATTACGTCGAATCCAGCGCAGATCGAGCCGGCTACCCAGTTCGAACAGCAGCAGGCCCAGCGCCACGTCGAGCAACGGTCGCGCGGCCCTGGCCGAGTCGGCGTCGATCACCCCCGATCCAGCCGCGCCGGCAATCAGACCGATGACCGCATAGCCCGAAATACGCGGCAAACGCCACGCGCGATAGCAAAGCTCACCGCACAGCCCGGCGGCAAGCAAGGCGAGGCCAGCCCAAAAAATGGCGTCGGGTGCGAGCGGCCAGGCTGGAAAAAATGAAAACGCCGAATTCATCGTTATGGGTTCTCCTTTGCAGCAACGGCAGATGACACGAAGCAGCGCCCGGCGAGCGGGCGGGCGCACAAGGCGCTCACTGTCGAAATCGATTCGCGTGATCCGCGTTGCGAGTTTTCAACGATCGGATGATTCGAATGCGCCGCAGCCGCTGGGAGCGCGGCGCATTCAGGGGTGCGGCCGTAGCAACGCGCACGGCACGGTGAAGAACGCCGTCGACGTTGAATCAGATTCTGATTGAACGGCACCGTTCCGTTGCAGCGGGCACCGCTGGAGCAGGCACCACGCGGAAAAGAACGGCGATTGTGCCATAGCTTTTTCAGCTTCAACCGAAAAGACGCGAACATGCAGGTAAAACGGTAAAAACGTACTTTATCTTGCGGGGACGTGGAAAAAGCGACCGTTTATCGGCTCAACCGTGGGCTCATTGCCGGCTTGTTGTTAGCGCTCGCCGATGGAGTTTGCGCTGTCCTCATGTGTTTTTCAGGACAGTGACCCGACTCGTTAGCACGGCACCTTCCGGCGTGCCGGATGTCGGCGGTAGCGCGTGATCCAGCTCAGGCCTTGCTGTTTACGTGTTTACTGTATGTATACGTAGTAACAGTTAACAAGCTGCCTCGAATTCTGTGGATAACCGTTGTTTACCGAAGCGAATCAGCGCGTTGCAGACTTCATAACAGGAAGCACAGTGTGTGCGATCGTGGCTCGTATACGAGGGTAACTTTTAGCGAATTTCGACGGCGGCCGAGTTACCCCGTTTACGTCCACAACGGTTCCACACGAGTTACGCCAGTAAACAACGCGGTTATCCACAATTTGCGGTGGATAACTGAGCCGCGCGCGCGGACGGTTAACCAGGGAGGCTTCCTTGCCTCAACGCACGGAGCAGAAAGCGCGCAGGGTCGACGCCTTCTGCCAGGTCGCGTTCCAGCGGCCACGGCTCGCCCTCGATCTGCGAGGCGATCAGTTCCGCGCCGAGCGCCGCCCACACCAGACCGCGCGAGCCATAAGCGAACGCGCTGAACAAGCCTTCGTTGCGCGGCAGATCGAGCGGCCATGCACCGCGCAAGCGCTCCGCGTCGCGCGCGGCGAGCGCTTCGTCGGCGACGTTGCCGATCATCGGCATGCGGTCGCTCGTCACGCAGCGGAACGCGACGCGGCCGGCGAGCGCTGCTGGATCCGCGTGAGCGGCAAAGCGGGCAAACGCAGGCAGCATCTGCGCGACGCGCTCGATGTTTTCCAGATGACCGGCAGGCCGAGGCGCCGTGCCGGTGTCGTCGAGTTCATAAGTCGCACCCGTTAGCGTGACGCCGTTGGGCAGCGGTATTGCATAACCTTCGCCGATCACCGGTAAGCCGAGAGACGGCGCGAAGCCTGGCGGCAGCAAAGTGAGCTGGCCGCGGATGCTGCGAGTCGGCGCGTGCTGCAGGCCCGCGAGGCGCGCCGCATCGTGAGCGCTGGCGACGATCACGACCGGCGCGCGCACGAGCGCCTCGCCCGCCGTATCGAACACGGTCCACTGACTGGCCGAACGCTCGATGCGCCGCACGTCCACGCCAAAGCGCCGTTCGAGCAGATCGCCCGCCGCGGCGCACTGCGCGGCACAAAGCGATGCCGGATCGATCCAGCCGCCGTGCGGAAAGAGCCAGCCGCCGCGCGCGAGCGGCGAACCGGCGAGCTTTTGCGCATCCGCGGCGGAAACGGGTGTGACGAACTCCGGTGGGTAGCCCAACGCCATGATCGCTTCGCTCATCGAGCGGGCTTCGTCGTCGTTGTCGGCGATCTGCAGCAGGCCCGGCGCGCCGCGCGAGGGCGCGTGGCCAAGCCGTTCCAGTTCGGCCCAACGCTTGAGCGCGTAGAGAAAGCCAGCGCGCGTCACGCGCGAGGCGACACTGTCGTCGCGTGAAATCATGGGATGGAACACGCCCGCCGGATTGCCCGACGCGTCTTGCGCAAGCGAGGCATGCCGCTCCAGCGACGTCACGCGCCAGCCGCGAGCCGCGAGCCGCTCGATCATCGCGCATCCAGCGAGCCCGGCGCCGATCACCACAGCATGCCGTTCGTCCGACGAAAACGGTCCGAGCGGTGCGGGCGGCTCGTGACGGCGCACGCGCCAGCGCGGCGCGAAGTGGCCCACCAGCATCGCGCGCTTCCAGCCGAATCCCTCGACCTTGCGATACTCGAAGCCGCACTGGGTCAGCGCGCGCTTGATGTCGCCGGCGCTGCTGTACGTCGCGAAGGTCGCACCTTCGCCCGCGAGCCGCGCGAGCGACTTGAAGATTGCGGGCGTCCACAGTTCGGGGTTTTTTGCCGGCGCGAAGCCGTCCAGATAGAACGCGTCGGCGCGCAGCCGCAGGTCCGGCAAGCTCTGTTGCGCGTCGCCGAAAACCAGCGTGAGCACCACGCGCCCGTCCTCGAATTCCAGCCGATGCGTGCCGGGCACGAGCATCGGCCATTCGTTCGCGAGCGTTTGCGCGAGTGCTCTTATCGCCGGATCGGTGATGGCCGCGGCGTAGGCCCGGCGCAGGTCGGCGAGCGCGAACGGATGTTTTTCGGTCGAGACGAAATGAAGCCGCTCGCAACGCGACGGATCTGCACGCCAGGCGGCCCAGGTCATCAGAAAGTTGATGCCCATGCCGAAGCCGGTTTCCAGCACCGTGAAAATGCGCCGCCGCTGCCAGCGGCCGGGCAGCGCGTTGCCGCGCAGAAACACATGGTCGGCCTGCTCCAGGCCGCCGACGGCGCTGTGATAGATGTCGTCGTAGAGAGGCGAAAAAGGCGTGCCGTTGTCTCGGAACGAGAGGACGGCTGGGATCAGCGGATCGGTCATGCGCGACGGAAAGAGACGTCCCGAAAAGCGGGTCGAACGTTACCGCCCGCGCGCGCGGCTCGCCGGGCGGCGAAAAAGACGCGCTGAGCGTTGGCAAAAACCAACGTCAAAGCCCCGTCCACACTGGGTTTCAGGCTCGGCGGCGTAGCCGGATAAGCAAAATGTTCCGTTTCCTTGCTGTATCTATTCCAAAACCGCGTAATTCTTCGAAAGCCTTGTCCTGATTGGGTTTGCGCTGCGCTATCATAGCAAGCGCCGCGAAGGGAGCGGCAGCACGGCCGACGGACACTCGCTGTCCGGCGCTTTCGATCCGGAGGGGCTCCGGAGCCGCAGCTGCTCGACGGCGCGGCGCGCGCACGTATAATCGGCGCGTTCGCGCTGTTCGTGTCAACCTAAACTCAGAAAGGAACCTTAATGAACAAACAGGAACTGATCGACGCCGTCGCAGGACAGACGGGCGCCAGCAAGGCTCAAACCGGTGAAACGCTGGACACGTTGCTTGAAGTGATCAAGAAGTCTGTGTCGAAGGGTGACGCGGTCCAGTTGATCGGCTTCGGCAGCTTTGGTTCGGGCAAGCGCGCAGCGCGTACGGGTCGTAACCCGAAGACGGGCGAAACCATCAAGATTCCGGCCGCAAAGACCGTCAAGTTCACGGCTGGCAAGGCGTTCAAAGACGCAGTCAACAAGCGCTAAGCAGATTACTGCCAGGCAGTTGACACCCGCCAACGGCGGGTTTTTTTTCGTCCGCGAAAGTTGGGCGAGCGCGCTGCGTTGGCGTGCCGCCACCGGCGTCGCCGCTACCACTGCGGCAAACGACGCCTCCGCTCAGTCATGGCGATGCGTGATCTCACCGTCACCGTGACTATGGCCGTGGCCGTGATGATCGTGGTCATGATGATCATGATCGTCTTCGTCGAAATCCCACGCGGGGAAAGGATCGGCAAACTGCTGCCAGCTTTGCGGTCCCAGCGCGTATTCGGCGTCGGTGAGAAGGCACGCGTCGAATTTCGCGGACCAGAACGCCGAGTCGATGCCTACGCCAATCAACACGAGCTCCTGACGACGGTCGCCGATGCTCGGATCGTCCGGCGCGCCGTACCAGTCGGCGGCAATCTCAGCGGCCAGTTCGTCGTCCGCGTCGGGCCATTCGCTGCGATCCTGGGCCGCCCACCACATGCCCGCCGGACCGTGCCGGCACGCGCCGCCCGCCTGCGACAGCGAACCGGCAATGTCATTACGCGTCGCGAGCCAGAAAAAGCCTTTGCCGCGCAACACGCCCTTCCATTCCTCATGCAGCAGCGCCCACAGGCGTTCCGGATGGAACGGGCGGCGCGCGCGATAAACGAAATTGCCGATGCCGAACTCGTCCGCTTCGCTGTGATGGCTATGGCCGTGCTCATCGTCATGCTGATGATTCAGCGACGCAAGCCAGCCCGGCGCGCTCGACGCCTCGTCGAAATCGAAGCGGCCGGTGTTCAACACCTGCTCGAGCGGCACGGCGCCAAAGCGGCCCACCACCTGCACCGCCCGCGGGTTGATCCGCGCGAGGATGCGTTGCAGGCGAGTCAGTTCGTCAGCGCTGACGAGATCGGCCTTGTTCACCACCAGCACGTCGCAGAACTCGACCTGCTCGATCAGCAACTCGACCAGCGTGCGGTCGTCTTCTTCGGTGGCGGCGATGCCCCGTTCGGCGAGCGCATCCGCCGAGCTGTAATCGCGCAGGAAGTTGAACGCGTCGACCACCGTCACCATCGTGTCGAGCCGCGCGACCTCGGAAAGCGACGCGCCGTCATCGTCGACGAACGTGAAAGTCTCGGCGATCGGCATGGGCTCGGCCACGCCGGTCGACTCAATCAGAATTGCATCGAAGCGATTTTCGGCGGCAAGGCGCTTGATCTCGACCAGCAGATCGTCGCGCAGCGTGCAGCAAATGCAGCCGTTCGACAATTCGACTAGCTGCTCCTCGACATGCGAGAGTGCGGCGGCGTCCCGCACGAGCGTCGCGTCGATGTTGACGGCGGCCAGATCGTTGACGATCACGGCGACCCGCAAGCCGGCGCGATTCGCGAGGATGTGGTTCAGGAGCGTGGTCTTGCCGGCGCCCAGAAAACCGGAGAGCACGGTGACGGGCAATGGCGGCTGGTTCATCGCTGTACGGAAAAGCTGGAGGATTGGAGGGCGTGCCAGGCGAAGCGTTGCTCGCGAGCGTAAAGATAGCGACTGTCAACGCTTGAGCGCCGGCGGCAGCACGAAGCCGCATTGTGCATCAAATCCTGAACCGGCAAGCGGACGGCGGCCGTTAGTGGACCGCGAGGTAGCCCGGCGGACTAGACCGCGGGCCAATCGACGGCTGCTCAGCGCGTAGCCGGCATCAAGTTCCATTTGCGCAGAATCGCGGCGATCTGTTGCGCGTACTTGTCGCGCAGCGCGGGCGTCTCCGAGTGATACGCACCGATCGCCTGCCACGTATTGCCATACTTGTTCATTTGCCGGCGCAGGTGCCACGCGGCGATATAGACGTTCTTGCACGGCTCCATCAGCGTGCCTTGCGAGATGCCGTATTGAGCGAGCGTGGGCAGATGGATCGAGTTGATCTGCATGACGCCGTAGTCGGTAGAACCGTTGGCGTTCTTGTGCTGCGCGTCTGGCCGGTTATGCGACTCCTGCCACGCGATCGCGCGCAGGATCAGCGGATTGACCTTCTGATATTTTGCTGCTTCGTCAAAGCAATCGGCGCGCGCCGACCCGGCTAAGGCCAACAAGGTCATTCCTGCCAGGGCGGTAACAAAGGGTCGTTTCATCGGTCAAGCAGACTAGGCAAACCGCAAGGGTAAGGCTTCGTAATGCATTGCATCGGCCATTGTTCAGACGCGCGAAGCCGGCAAGCGCACGGTGGCCGGGGGTTGACGCGACCTCGGGGAAAACCCGCGCCCGCAACAGCGAACCGGCGGCTCGAACGGCTCGTATGATACCGGCAGGCCGATACCCGTCAAGTTGGCTAACCGACATAAGAGCGCGAAAGACGAAGTTTTCGCCCGGCTTTCTGCCCGTATCGCCTGCCTTTCAATGCCCCGACGATGCGACCGGATCGTAGAGGAAACTCACGGAGCCTTTCCATTTGTGACAAATCCGACATGAAAAACTGTTACTGTTCACTTTTTTCGGACATTGGATGGCCAGCATTTTAGGGCGGGATTCGCCCATCTGGCCGGCCAGCAGACCGACCGACCGGCGCTCTGCTCCCATGTCCGCGCTGCATGACCGCCGGCGGCTGACGTTGCCGGCATCGACATTACATTCCATGAGAAGAAATCGTATGGCTTTGCGTCGCGTCGCAACGGCGTTGCTGGTGGCTGGACTGATCACCGCACAGACGGCACAGGCGCAGGTGACACTCAACTTCGTCAACGCCGATATCGACCAGGTGGCCAAGGCGATAGGCGCTGCGACCGGCAAGACGATCATCGTCGACCCGCGCGTCAAAGGTCAGTTGAATCTCGTGTCGGAAAACGCAGTGCCCGAGGATCAGGCGCTGAAGACGTTGCAATCCGCGCTGCGCATGCAGGGCTTTGCGCTGGTGCAGGATCACGGCGTGCTGAAAGTCGTGCCCGAAGCCGACGCCAAATTGCAAGGCGTGCCGACCTACGTCGGCAACGCGCCGACTGCGCGAGGCGACCAGGTCGTCACGCAGGTATTCGTGCTGAAGAACGAGTCCGCCAACAACCTGTTGCCGGTGCTGCGCCCGCTGATTTCGCCGAACAATACGGTGGCGGCTTATCCGGCCAACAACACGATTGTGGTGACCGACTACGCGGACAACGTGCGGCGCATCGCGCAGATCATCGCAGGTGTCGACACGGCGGCAGGTCAGTCGGTGTCGGTCGTGCAACTGAAGAACGCGAACGCGCTCGACATTGCCACGCAACTGAACAAGATGCTCGACCCGGGCGCGATCGGCAGCACCGACGCCACGCTAAAAGTGTCGATCACCGCCGACCCGCGCACCAACTCGCTCCTGATCCGTGCGTCGAACGGCGCGCGCCTTGCCGCCGCGAAAACGCTCGCACGCGAACTCGACGCGCCGACCAGCATGCCGGGCAACATGCACGTCGTGCCGTTGCGCAACGCGGAGGCGACCAAGCTCGCGAAGACCTTGCGCGGCATGCTCGGCAAAGGTGGCGAAAACGGTTCGTCGGCAGGGTCGAATGAAGCGAATTCCTTCAACCAGAACGGCGGTGGGGCGCTCGGTGGCAACAATTCGACGGGCGCTTCCGGAACGCCGCCGCTGCCCTCGGGCGGACTCAACGCCAGTTCCATGTCGTCGCCAATGGGCGGCGCCGGCGCGGGCGGCTATGGGTCGAACAACGGCGCTTCTTCGGGCGGCCTGCTTGGCGGCGAGAAGGACAAGAACGACGAGAATCAGCCGGGCGGCATGATCCAGGCGGACGCGGCGACCAACTCGCTGATCATCACCGCCTCGGAACCCGTGTACCGCAATCTACGCACGGTGATCGACCAGTTGGACGCGCGCCGCGCGCAGGTCTATATCGAGGCGCTGATCGTCGAACTGAATTCGAACACGAGCGGCAATCTCGGCATTCAGTGGCAGGTCGCGAACAATTCGCTTTTCGCCGGCACCAACCTCGCAACGGGTTCGAGCAACAGCATCATCAACCTGACGGCGCAGGCCGCGGCGGCCGGAGCCACAGGCGGTCTCGCCACGGCGCTCGGTTCCGGTGTCCAGCAGGGTTTGAACATCGGCTGGATTCACAACGTTTTTGGCGTGCAAGGACTGGGCGCATTGTTGCAGGCACTTTCGCAGACGGCCGACGCGAACGTGCTGTCCACGCCTAACCTGATCACGCTCGACAACGAAGAAGCGAAGATCGTCGTCGGTACGAACATTCCTATCCAGACGGGTTCGTATTCAAACTTGACGAGCGGCAATGCAAGCTCGGCCTTCAACACCTACGACCGCGTCGATGTGGGCCTGACGCTGCACGTCAAACCGCAGATCACGGACGGCGGCATTCTCAAGCTGCAGCTTTACACGGAAGACTCGGCGATCGTGAACGGCACGACGAACGCAACGACCAACCCGGCCGGCCCGCAGTTCACCAAGCGCTCGATCCAGTCGACCGTGCTCGCCGACAACGGCGAAATCATCGTGCTCGGCGGCCTCATGCAGGACAATTACCAGGTCAGCAACAGCAAGGTACCGCTCCTCGGCGACATTCCGTGGATCGGCCAGTTGTTCCGTTCCGAGCAGAAGAACCGCAACAAGACGAACCTGATGGTGTTCCTGCGCCCGGTGATCATCAACGATCGCGGTACCGCGCAGGCTGTCACGTCCAATCGTTACGACTATATTCAAGGTGTGCAGGGCGCGTACCGTCAGGACAATAACCTGATGAAGGACAAGGACGATCCGGTGGTTCCGCCGATGCCCGTCGGCCCGAGCCAGGGCGGTTCGCCGTTGAATCTGTTCGACCTCGACCAGATGCGCCGTCAGCAGATGCAGCCGCCGCAGGCTCAGCCGCGCTCATCCGCGCCGCAGCCGAATACGGTCACGCCCTCCACGATGCCCGCCGCGCCCGCGGTGAATGGCGCCGTGCAGAGCAACCCGGTGCCGGTCGCGCCGTCCACCGCATCGCCAGGAGTTCAGCCGTGAATACGCCGTCCATGCCGCCGTCAGCTTCAACGTCGCCGGCATCGTCGCGGGCCGCCGGAGTTGCATCGGCGGCAATGACAGAGCATGCCGACCATGCCGAGCGCGCGGCGCCGTCCGCGATCGCCGCCCGGCTCGTGCCGTACGGGTTTGCACGCAGTGGCCAGATCCTGGTCGCGCATCAGCACGCCGACAGCCTCGAAGTCTGGATCAGCGAGCGCACGAGCGAAGCCGCGCTCGCGGAAATCACACGCAACTTCGGCGCGGTGTCGGTGGTGCGTTTGCCCGCCGACGAGCTCGCCCAGGCCATAAACCAGGCGTATGCGCGCCACGATGGCAGCGCGGCGCAAGTGGTCGGCGAAGTGGAAGGCGAAGTCGATCTGTCGCGTCTGATGCAGGACATTCCCGAAGTAGAAGACCTGCTGGAATCGGAAGACGACGCGCCGATCATCCGCATGATCAACGCGCTGCTCACGCAGGCGGCGCGCGAACAGGCATCGGACATTCACATCGAGCCGTTCGAGAATGCGTCGGTGGTGCGCTTTCGCGTCGACGGTACGCTACGCGATGTCGTGCGTCCGAAGAAAGCGCTGCACGGCGCGCTGATCTCGCGGATCAAGATCATGGCGCAACTCGATATTGCCGAAAAGCGTTTGCCGCAAGACGGCCGTATCACGCTGCGCGTGGGCGGCCGTCCGGTCGACGTGCGCGTGTCGACACTGCCGACCGGCCACGGCGAGCGCGCCGTTTTGCGTTTGCTGGAAAAGGACGCAACCCGCCTGAATCTCGAAGCGCTCGGCATGGGTTCGGACACGCTCGTCAAGTTCGACAAGCTGATCGGCAGGCCGCACGGCATCGTGCTGGTGACGGGCCCGACCGGCTCGGGCAAGACGACCACGCTGTACGCGTCGATGTCGCGGCTCGAAACCGCGACCACCAACATCATGACGGTGGAAGACCCGATCGAATACGACCTGTCCGGCATTGGCCAGACGCAGGTCAACGAGCGGATCGGCATGAGCTTCGCGCGCGCGCTGCGTTCGATTCTGCGGCAGGATCCGGACATCATCATGATTGGTGAAATCCGCGATCTGGAAACCGCGCAGATCGCGGTGCAGGCTTCGCTCACCGGCCACCTCGTACTCGCCACGCTGCACACCAACGACGCCGCGTCCGCCGTCACGCGTCTGACCGATATGGGCGTCGAGCCGTATCTGCTTGCGTCGTCGCTGCTGGGCGTGCTGGCGCAGCGGCTCGTGCGGCGCTTGTGTCCGGTATGCCGCGAACAGCGCGTCGAAGAAGACGGCCGCGTGCATTGGCATCCCGTCGGCTGCGACAAGTGCGGTCAGTCCGGTTATGCAGGGCGGCGCGGTGTGTACGAACTGCTGTTGATCGACGATGAAATCCGCACGCTGATTCACCGCAATGCGTCCGACGCCGAAATCCTCACCGCCGGCCGTGCGCAAGGCATGCTCACGCTGCGCGAGGACGCGGAGCGCTGGCTGGCTTCCGGACTGACGTCGCTTGAAGAAGTGATCCGCGTGACAGGCGGAGCATAAGCGCATGCCGGCATTTCGTTTTGAAGCGATCGACGCGGCGGGCAAGGCGCAAAAGGGCGTGCTCGATGCCGACAGCGCGCGCGGCGCCCGTACGAATCTGCGCTCGCAGGGACTCACGCCGCTCGTCGTGGAACCGGCGGCCACGCGCACGCGTGGCGAGCGCAATCAGCGTCTGTCGCTCGGGCGGCGTCTGTCGCAGCGCGAGCAGGCCATTCTCACGCGTCAACTGGCGAGCCTGCTGATTGCCGGCTTGCCGCTCGACGAAGCGCTCTCCGTGCTCACCGAACAATCGGAGCGCGACTACATTCGCGAGCTGATGGCGGCGATTCGCGCCGAAGTGCTCGGCGGCCACTCGCTCGCCAATGCGTTGACGCAGCATCCGAAAGACTTTCCCGAGATTTATCGCGCGCTGGTGGCGGCCGGCGAACATACCGGCAAACTCGGGCTCGTGCTGTCGCGGCTTGCCGACTACATCGAGCAACGCAATGCGCTCAAGCAGAAGATCGTGCTCGCGTTCACGTACCCGACCATCGTCACGATCATCGCGTTCGGCATCGTTACCTTTCTGTTGAGCTATGTGGTGCCGCAGGTCGTCAACGTATTCGCGAGCACGAAGCAACAACTGCCCGTCCTCACGATCATGATGATGGCGCTGTCCGGTTTCGTGCGGAACTGGTGGTGGGCCGTGCTGATCGTGGTGGCCGTGCTCTTCTATCTGGTGCGTTCGACGCTAAGACAAGCCGGCCCGCGCCTCGCGTTCGACCGGTGGCTGCTCACCGCCCCGCTGCTCGGCAAACTGGTGCGCGGCTACAACACCGTGCGTTTCGCGAGCACGCTCGGCATTCTGACGGCGGCGGGCGTGCCGATTCTGCGCGCGCTGCAAGCCGCGGCCGAAACGCTCAGCAACACGGCGATGCGCGGCAACATCGACGATGCAATCGTGCGCGTGCGCGAAGGCACGTCGCTCTCACGCGCGCTTGGCAATACGAAGACCTTCCCACCCGTGCTGGTTCACCTGATCCGCTCCGGCGAAGCGACCGGCGACGTGACGACCATGCTGGACCGCGCGGCCGACGGCGAAGCGCGCGAGCTGGAGCGCCGCACGATGTTCCTGACGAGTCTGCTTGAGCCGCTGCTGATTCTGGCGATGGGCGGCGTGGTGCTGGTGATCGTGCTGGCAGTGATGCTGCCGATCATCGAGTTGAACAATCTGGTGCAGTGAGGGCTGTGCCGCGGCACGCATGCGCGCGGTGGCAAAAAGCGACGGGCTTAAGCGAGGGAGCCGGTGCGGTGGCGCATCGAGATCGCGCGGTGGCCACGCCGTAAGCCGACGCGAAGCAGCATGCGCGTCGCTAGACCCTGCCTGGTTTCAGCGAACGTAGATCGTGGGACCCGCTGCGTTGGCCGGCAGAAATACTTCGGAATGCGCGCCATTGCGGTCGATAACGATCGAGCGGGCGCGGACTTCGGAGAGTTTGGCACCTTGCATCAGCGTGCTGCCGAGCGACACCGCACGCGGCGGTTCGCCGCCGACGCTGACGATAGCCGCGGCGCCTTCACGCAAAGCGAGGATGCCGAATAGATGCACATCCTGGTTCGCGCCGCGCGTGAGCTGGCCGCCGAACAGTGTGGCGGCCTGGTCGGTCGAGAGCTGCGCGTGGGCTGCGGCTGCCGGCAACGGCGCACCGGACATCGTGGTAAGCGTGATGATCCAGTAGGTTAGCGTCGCGCAGAACACGGCGAACAGCGCAAGCGACAGAAGGCGGATTTGGATGGCGTTCATGCGCATCATTGTACGGACTATTGTGAAAATTGCGTTGGGTTGAAACCCCTCGATTACATGACATTAAAATGACCGGCCGGGCGTGTTCAATGGCACCAAAAGTGCTGGACGCGAATTCCGCCCAGTCGAAAATTCACCTGAAATGAGGTAGCAAGCTATGCAACTGTCGACCACTCGCCGCACAGCAATCGCGGGTCCGCGCAGCCGTCGTCAACGCGGCTTCACGCTGATCGAAATCATGGTCGTGATCGCGATTCTCGGCATCCTGGCCGCGTTGATCGTGCCCAAAATCATGAGCCGTCCCGACGAAGCGCGGCGCGTTGCCGCGAAGCAGGACATCGGCACTGTGATGCAGGCGCTCAAGCTTTATCGTCTGGACAACGGCCGTTATCCGACTCAGGAGCAAGGTCTGCGCGCGTTGATCGAAAAGCCGGCCACCGATCCCGTGCCGAACAACTGGAAGGACGGCGGCTATCTCGAACGTCTGCCGAACGATCCTTGGGGCAACGGCTATCAGTATCTGAATCCGGGCGTGCACGGCGAGATCGATGTGTTCAGCTACGGCGCGGACGGCAAGGCGGGCGGCGAAGGCAATGACGCCGATGTGGGCTCGTGGCAATAGGCGACAGCGAAACGCGTGTGATGATCGACCCGCCGCTGCGCGCGGGCGGCATTGCTACGCGCGCACGTCGCCGCGGCAGTTGGAGCGCATCATCGAGCACAACGAGCGTAACGAGCGCAAGCGCCGGCCGTCGACACGCGGCCGGTTTCACGCTGCTGGAAATGATGGTGGTGCTGGTGATAGCAGGCCTGCTGGTGTCGTTGACCGCATTGACGATGACGCGCAATCCGCGCACCGACCTGAACGAAGAAGCGCAGCGTCTCGCGCTGCTGTTCGAATCGGCCGGCGACGAAGCACAGGTGCGCGCACGTCCCATCGCGTGGCAACCATTGGACGGCGGCTTTCGTTTCGACATGCGCACCGAAGACGGCTGGCGTCCGCTGCGAGACGATCTACTGAAGCCTCGCCAGTGGGAAGGCGGCGTGACCGGCGTGACCATCGACTATCCCGGTTCGAGTTCGCAAGCGAGCCGCGTGGTATTCGGCACCGAAGCGATCGACGTGCCGGTGCGCATCACGCTTTTTTCCGCTGCGGGCCGCGCGACAATTGTCGGCACGGGCAATGGCCGCTACGAGGTCCACTGACATGCGTCGTTGCAGCAGCACGGCGGCGCGCAAGGCCGTCAACCGCCAGCGCGGTTTTACGATGATCGAGGTGCTGGTCGCGCTGGCGATCATTGCCGTGGCGTTGGCCGCATCGTTGCGCGCTGTCGGCAGTCTCGCGAGCGGCGAGGCCGATCTTCACCGGCGCTTGCTGGCCGGGTGGAGCGCGGACAACACGCTCGCGCAATTGCGTCTCACGCATGCATGGCCCAATGTGGGCTCGACGAGCTTCGATTGTTCTCAAGGCAATTTGCAGTTGATCTGTACCGAGCATGTGACGTCAACGCCGAACCCGGTGTTTCGTCGCGTGGAAGTCATGGTGACGATGCCTGGGCGTTCCGGCAATCTCGCTCAGATGGTCACGGTGGTCGCGAATGAAAACAACAGGTCGCTCTGAGCGCCGCCGCCGCGTCGGCGCGCGTGGCTTCACGCTGATCGAGCTGCTGGTCGCGATTGCGATCATGGCGGTGATCGCAGTGCTGTCGTGGCGCGGACTCGACCAGATCATTCGCGGCCGTCAGACCATCACGAATGCAATGGAAGACGAGCGCGTCTTCGCGCAGTTATTCGATCAGATGCGTATCGACGCGCGTCAGGCCGCCTCGGACGACGAATCCGGCCAGGCCGCGGTGTCGCTCGCGGGCGGCGCGGTGCAAATCGTGCGGCAATTGGCCGTGCCCGGCTCCGCGCCGCGGTTGCAGGTGGTGCGTTATCGCGTCTCCGGAGGGCGCGTGGTTCGCTATGCGTCGCCGCCGCTTGCGAGCGTCGGCGATTTGCGCTCGGCGCTGCGCGGCGGCGAAGGCGAAGGATGGACCGGGTTGCCGTTGATGGGCGGCGTCGGTGCGATTTCCGCGCGCCTCTACGTGCCGAGAGTCGGCTGGACCACGCAGATGAAAGACGTGCAGAGCGCGATCACGGAGGCGGACAATAACCTGAAGGTGCCGCAGCTCGGCAACGCGCCGCTGCCGCGCTCGGTGACCGGACTCGAAGTGAGCGTGGGCGCGAAGTCGCTCGCGCGGCCCATCACGCGTGTTTTCCTGATCGGAGAATGACATGAGGTTCTCCAAGGTTCATGCACGACGTTCGATTGTTTGTTCGGCCTCGATCCACGGCACGCGTGGCTTGGCACAACGTCGAGCGGCGCTGGTGGAACAGCGCGGACAGCAGCGCGGGCAACAAGATGGGCAACAGCGCGGCGCGGCCATCATCAGCGCGTTGCTGGTGGTGGCGCTGTCGGCGATTCTCGTCTCCGGCATGTTATGGCGCCAGCAGGTCCAGGTTCGCCGCATCGAGAATCAGCGCCTGCTCGCGCAGGCGCAATGGGTCTCGCGCGGCGCGCTGGACTGGACGCGTCTGATTCTTCGCTCGGAAGGCGATACTTCGGCGGGCATCACGTATCTCGGCGGAGTGTGGGGCGTGCCGATCGCAAAGACGCGGCTCTCCGACTTTCTCGGCCAGATCGGCGAGGTGCGCGCGCAGCAAGGCGCGGCCACCTACCTGTCCGGATCGATCGAAGACGCTCAGGCCAGGTTCAATCTGCGCAACCTGGTCGCGAGCCCCGCGCCCGGCGTCATGCAATTGGACATGGAGCAGATCGGCGCGTACCAGCGTCTGCTCGTGTCGCTCGGCGTGAACAGCCAGCTCGCAAAAAACACCGCCGTTCAGGTGCGGGCCAGCCTCGCGCAGTCGGCAACGCGTTTTCAGACCGTCACGTCGACGTCCGGCACGACATCGACCACGCCGCCCATCCAGGGCGGCGCAATGGGCGGCGGCTTCACCGACAAACCCGGTATCGAAGATAGCGAGGACAGCGCCGCGCACGCACCCTTGCAAATGACCAGCGTCGACTCGCTGCTCGACATTCCCGGCTACACGCCGGAGATGGTGGCGCGCCTGCGGCCTTTCGTGACCGTGCTGCCGACGGTGTCGGCGGTCAACATGAACACGGCCTCCGCCGAGGTCATCGCGGCGGTGGTGCCGGGCATGAGTTTGTCGTCCGCGCAGGCGTTCGTCGCGCGCCGGCAGACGGTGTTTTTCCATAACGTCGCCGACGTGCAGCTTGCGTTGCGCGGCGCGGGGGTGCAGTCGGTTTCGATCGATCCGAACGAGCTCGACGTCAACACGAACTACTTTTTCATTCACGGCCGCGTGCAGCACGAGCGCGCCGAAGTGGATCGCACGACGCTCGTGTATCGCGACGCTTTGACTCACACTACACGTGTCGTGCGGGTGCAAGACCAACTATGAATAACGCCTTTCCCAGAGAGAGTGGCCTTTGAGCACGCTGATCGTCTTATTGCCGCCGCGTGATCCGGCGGTGCCGTCGCAGGAATGGCAACTGCCGGACCTGCCGTTCGTGCTGCTCGACAAGTCGGGACGCACGCAGCGCGCCGGGCGCTCGGCGCTTGCGTTGCTGCCGCGCGCGACGTCGACCGTGCTGATGGTCGCCGCGCGCGACCTGCTGATGATGCCCGCCACGCTGCCGCCGCTACGCGGTCCGAAGCTGCGCCAGGCGTTACCGAATATCGTCGAGGATCAACTGATCCAGGACCCGCAAACCTGCCATATCGCCGTCGATTCGCAACCGGCCGCGGGCGGGCGCCAGGTGCTCGCGATCATCGACCGCGGATGGTTCCGCTTCATCTACGAGGCTTTTTCCGCAGCCGGTCACCGCAGTTTGCGCGCAGTGCCGGTCACGCGTTGTCTGCCGGAGGCAACGCTGCCCGCAGTGCTGGCGGAAGTCGCCGAAACCGTGAGTGCGGCGGAGCCGGCACTGGCGGGCGCCGGCTCATCGGTACGGGACGCCGCGCCGGTGGCGAGCGCAGCCAATACTTCGACCGACGCCGCGCCGGAAGCCGTGCCGATGGTCGCGGCGGTGCTCGGCGCCGTGGTTCAGACCGCGCCAGCGATGCTGCTGGAAGGCGCCGTCCAAAGCGGCATGCCGCGCGTCGAACTGGCGATTGCGCGCGGTGCGCAAGGAGAAGGCCTCGCGGTGCCCGCCAACGCGGTGAACGCGACGCTTGCCGCGCTCGCCGGCGCGACGCCGGTTTCGCTGTATATGCTGACCGAGGTGCCGGGCAGCGAGCCAAGTCTCGGCGCAAACAGTCCGGCGCGGCTCGCCGCGCATGTGCACGGCGCAAGTCCGCTGCCCTTCGAGCAGCTTGCGCGCCGCGCGCTCACGTGTCGCTTCGATCTCTGCCAGTTCGAATTCGCGTCGCAGCCGTGGCGGCTCGACCGCGCGACGCTGCGCCGCCTACGCCTGCCGGTGCTGCTGGCAGTCGGCGCGCTGCTCGTCGCGATCATTGGTGCGAACGTGCAGTGGCTGATGCTTTCGCGCCAGCGCGACGCGATCGGCGCGCAGATGACCGAGCTTCTGCTGAACACCTTCCCGAAGACGACGGTCGTGCTCGATGCACCCGATCAGATGTCGCGTCAGTTGCAGCAGCTGCGCGTGGCCGCGGGTGAGCTTTCGCCCGGCGATTTCCTGGCGCTTGCCGATGGCCTCGCGAGATCGCTCCCGCCCGTGCCCGTCAATGGCATCGCCGCGCTCGACTATCACGACCGGCGTCTCGACGTCACCTTCAAACCCGAAGTGAAGCTCGATCCCGATTTCGCCACGCGCCTCGCGCGTAACGGACTCAGCGGCGCGATCGACAGCAATACCGGCAAGTGGACCATCAGGAACGGACAATGAAAGCTGAACTCGCTCAAACCTGGGCAGGCTTCTGGGACCAGCGAACCGACCGCGAAAAGGCGTTGCTGACGTGGGGCGGCGGTGTGCTCGCGGTGGTGATCGCGTGGTCGGTGCTGTGGGCGCCGGCACAGGAGGGGCGCGCGCGTCTGCGTGAATCGCTGCCGACCTTGCAGCGGCAACTCGCGCAGATGACCGCGCAGGCTAACGAAGCGCGCCAGCTTTCGGCGGCGGCTCAGGGCGTCGCGCCGACCGGCGGTGCGCTGAAGGACGCGCTCCTGGCGTCGCTCAGCGATCACGGGCTTGCGGCGACGCAGGTGCAGGTAATCGGCAATGCGGTGCAGGTGCAGATGAAGAACGCGTCGTTTCCCGCGTGGACGGCTTGGGTCGACGATGTGCGCCGCCAGTTCAAGGTGCAGGTCTCCGAAGCGCACGTGACCGCGCTAAAAGCAGACGGCCAGGTGGATCTGACTGCGTCGTTGCAGCCATCCACGGCGAAATGACCGTGCTGTCACGGGGTCTCGCATGACTTACTGGATGCGGCGCCTGCGCGCCGCCCTGCCCTGGCTGCTGATCGCAGTGTTCTCCAGCGCGGCGGTGATGCTTGCGTTGTTGCCGGCGGCGTGGATCACGCCGCAGTTTGCCCGTCAGAGCGGCGGGCACGTGAACCTGGTCGACCCGGCCGGCTCGCTCTGGCACGGCTCGGCTACGCTGATGCTCGCTGCGGGCTCCGACATGAGCGCCGCGACGCTGCTGCCGGGGCGGATCGAATGGCACACGGCATTCTGGCCGCTTTTCACTGGCCGTGTGCGCATGACCATGCGGCATAGCGAGGCGATGCCGGACCCGATCACCATCGATGCGACCTTGCGCAGCGCCAACGTCACGCCCGGCACGATAGCCGTGCCGGCTTCGCTGCTGAGCGGCCTCGGTGCGCCTTTCAACACGCTCGATCTGCAGGGCGACGTGCGGCTCTCGTGGTCCGACTGGCGCAGCTTCAACCGCGAGGCGTTCGGCCAACTGACGATCGCGCTGAGCGACGTGAGTTCGCGTGTTTCGCCGGTGAAGCCGCTCGGCTCGTACCAACTCGTGTTTCAGGCGGAGGGCGTGTCGTCCACGCTCGAATTGCGCACTATCAAGGGCCCGCTGATGCTGAACGGCCGCGGCGCCGTGTCGCCGGCTTCGACCTCGTTTCGCGGAACCGCTACATCCGCCCCCGAGGCCCGCGACAATCTCGCCGGACTGTTGAATTTGCTTGGAAGGCCGAGTGGACCGGACACGGTTACGTTGTCGTTCGTGCATTGACCTGGGCGTAGCGCTGGCCGAGCGCGGTCAGTTCTTGCAAAGAGGCATCTAAAAAGAGGCATGACCGGTTCCTGGTCATGCCTCTTTCGCATTTCGGCCCCGGGCGGCGCATGCGTCGCCCGGCGCGCTTTATTTGCTTTGCGTTTGCGGCTTCGTCGACACCTGCATTTGCTTTTGCGCGCTCGCGTTCTGCGCAACCGGCGCGGCCGATGACGCCGGCAATGGCGCTGGCGCGGCCATATCGCCGGTTTCGCGGTTCATTTGCGTGACGTCCCAGCCGCCGCCCAGCGCCTTCACCAGACCCACCGACGACACCATCCGCTGACCCGCGATGGTCTGTAGCTTCTGCTCGGCGATGAAGGCCGTGGTCTGCGCGGTGAGCACGTTGACATAGCCCACGGTGCCCGCCTTGTATTCGTTGGTCACGATGGCAAGCGCCTGGCGCGCCGATTCCACCGCCTGCTGCTGCACCACGATCTCCTGTTCAAGGATGCGCTGCGACGCGAGGTTGTCTTCGACGTCCTGGAACGCGGTCAGCACCGTTTGACGATAGGTGGCGACGCTCTGGTCATACGCGGCGCGAGCGGCTTCTGTCTGCGCACGGCGCAGCCCGGCGTCGAACAGGGTCGCCGCGAGTTGCGGGCCGACCGTCCAGAAGCGGGACGGCGCTGTCAGCAATTGGGAGAACACCGAGCTTTCGAAGCCGCCGCTCGCCGACAACGTCAGCGACGGGAAGAACGCGGCGATGGCAATGCCGATCTGCTCGTTGGCCGCCGCAGCCTTGCGCTCCGCCGATGCGATATCGGGTCGCCGTTCGAGCAGCGCGGACGGCATTTGCGCGGGCACGGCGGGCGGCGTCGCGGTGAGCGGCATCGGCGGAATGGAAAACGTGGAGGCCGGTTCACCCACGAGGACCGCGATTGCATGCTCGTCCTGCGCGCGCTGAACGCCGTTGTCGATCGCCGATGCCTGCGCCGATTGCAACTGCGTTTGCGCCTGGATGACGTCCGAGCGCGCGGCCACGCCAGCGGCGTACTGGTTCTGCGTGAGTTGCAGCGAGCGCTGATAGGCGGCGACGGTTTCGTCGAGCAGCTTCTGATTCGAATCGAGCGCACGCAGCGCGAAATAGGTCTGGGCGAGCGTGGCCTGCGCGGACAGACGCGCGTTCGCCAAGTCGGCTGCGGCGCCCTGCTGGCCGGCCTTCTGCGCATTGACCGAGCGCCCCACGGAGCCCCACAGATCGGGCTCCCAACTGGCGTCGAGTTGCAGGTTGTAGCTGTTGTACACGCCGGAGCGGCTTGTTCTGCTCGTCGACGTCGCATTCGACGAAATACCGCTGCCGGAGCGCGTGCCGCCCGCCGACAGGCCAACGGTCGGAAAATACGCAGCCCGCGCCTCGCCGACCAGCGCGCGGGCCTGCCGATAGGCGGCAGCGTATTGGGCGACGGTCTGATTGGCGGCGTCCAGCTTCTCTTCGAGGGTATTGAGCTGCGGGTCCTGATAAATGGTCCACCACGCGCCGCGGTCGTGTTGATCCGCCGGCTGCGCGACTTTCCAGCCGGGCGCGGCTTCCTTATACGAGGCGGGAATCTCGGCGGCTGGACGTTTGTAGTCTGGACCGACGGCGCAGGCCGCGACGAGGCCCGCGACGGACACCGCGACTGCGAGAGTCAAAGCGCGAGGCGCAAATGTCCGCGCGGACGAGATTCGGTCAGACTGCATGCATTGATTTCCTTCTGGACGCCGCGACGCCGCCGATGGCGGTGTCGGCCGGTATGGTTTGCCGGCATGTTAGCGTAAGAGCCCGCTGGCCGCGGGAAACAGAAAGGTTAATGCGGTGAGCGATGAAGGTGTGTTACCGACAGTGTCGCGAAGGTTACGCGCTGTTACCGGCGAGGCATCAGCCCCGCGAGTCGACCCGCGATTCCGTCGATGTCGTCTTGCGCGCGAGCTTGCCGGCGGCTGCCCGGCAAGGCGCGTCGCCGCTCGCCTGGCAGGCGCTCGCCGCATTGTGCACGCTGCCGGTTGCCGAGCCCGGCAGTTGCGCGGGCGTCGCCGCAATTTCGACAGATGCGCTTTTCAAGCCCTTACGCGCCCGCCGATGCTCGATCCACGCCAATACCGCGACACCTACCGATCCGCCGGGCAATACGAACAGCACGGCAAACAACGCGAGTTTCCACCAGCGATGCGGGCCCTGGAAGCTGTGCAAGGCTGAATCGGTCAATGAGCGGCTTAGGCCGCCGAGGGTATTTTTGAGGTACAGCATGGGAGGAACATCCTTGGGGTCACGCCTGGGTTTGGGGCGGACAAAAAAGCGGTCAGAACATAGTCTCGGGTGGCGCGGATCGCGTAACTCGTTGCTTCGTATAATATTGACTATGCAAGTAAATTTCAAGATACTGTGCGCGATGCACAAGCGCGCTGTTGTTTTTCGGCGGCTCGCGCGGTGACAACCTACGAGAATTGGAATCCACTTCTCTGCTCAGGCAGCTAAACTTTCGCCCTGCGTGCTATGTCTCCACACCCAAGATGACCGACGGTCCTTACAAAGCGGATGAAATCCGGCTCGATTCGAGTCTCGGCTATTACCTGTCGAAGGCCCGCAATGTGCTCGTCGAGCGCACCGATCGGGCGGTTAAGCCGCTCGGGCTGACGGCCCAGCAGATCGGCGTGATCCTGATGCTGGCCGCCGGCCGGGCGAACACGCCGTTCGAGTTGTCGCGCGTGATGTCGTACGACAGCGGTTCCATGACGCGTCTTCTGGATCGCCTTGAAAAGAAAGGCTTCATCTCACGCACGCGTAGCGACGCCGACCGTCGGATGGTGAAGCTGGAATTGACGCCGCAGGGCCAGGAAGCGGCGCGGCAGTTACCGGGCATCGGCGCCGCGGTGCTGAATGAACAATTGCGCGGCTTTTCCGCCGCTGACCTCGCGACGCTCATCGATCTGCTGGGCCGTTTCATCGCCAACGGCATTGATCCGGGTTCGAGCGCCGGTTGCGGTCTCTGTTCGCCGGGCGAGTTGTCCGACGAAACGCTTCAAGATTCATCACCGGAAGACGGCGAGCAGTAACCTGAAGGCGCCTTTTCTGGGCGTCGCTGGCAGCAGATCTCTGTCTGGGCAGAGTGTGATGGGGCATGTATGCATGCCATCCGCACGACGCGTTAAACGTGGCACGACAACCTTTCTGGGCTGAAGGAGAAAAAACATATGGACGCTACGGCTTCCGAGGCTGCCGAACCGGCAGCTCGACCGGCCACTCCGCCCGCCGCGGAACCGGCGCCGCTCAAGGGCGGCGCGCTTGCGCTGCTTACTGTCGGGCTCGCACTCGGCACCTTCATGGAGGTGCTCGACACGTCGATTGCCAACGTCGCCGTGCCGACGATCTCCGGCAGTCTCGGCGTCGCGACGAGCCAGGGCACCTGGGTGATCTCTTCGTATTCCGTGGCGTCGGCGATCGCGGTGCCGCTGACGGGCTGGCTCGCGCGGCGCGTCGGCGAAGTGCGGCTCTTCACGCTGTCCGTCCTGCTCTTCACGATCGCGTCCGCGCTGTGCGGTTTCGCGCAGAACTTCGAGTCGCTGATCTTTTTTCGCCTCGTTCAGGGGCTGGTGTCCGGTCCGATGGTGCCGCTCTCGCAGACTATCCTGATGCGCTCATATCCACCGGAGAAGCGTGGCCTCGCGCTGGGCCTGTGGGCGATGACCGTCATTTGCGCGCCAATCTTCGGGCCTGTGATGGGCGGCTACATCACGGATAACTACACGTGGCCGTGGATCTTCTACATCAACGTGCCGATCGGTCTTTTCTCCGCGGGCTGCGCATTTGTGCTGCTGCGCGGACGCGAAACAAAAACGACGCAACAGCGTATCGACGCCGTCGGCCTCACGCTGCTCGTGATCGGCGTGGCGTGCCTGCAGATGGTGCTCGACCTCGGCAAGGATCGCGACTGGTTCAACTCGACGTTTATCGTGACGCTTGCGGTGATCGCGGTGGTGTCGATTGCGTTCATGCTGGTGTGGGAGATGACCGAGAAAGAGCCTGTCGTCGATCTTTCGCTGTTCAAGGATCGTAACTTCGCGCTGGGCGTGCTGATCATCTCGTTCGGCTTCATGGCCTTCTTCGGCTCGGTGGTGATTTTTCCACTATGGCTGCAAACCGTGATGGGCTACACCGCCGGGCTCGCCGGTCTCGCCACGGCGCCGGTCGGCTTGCTCGCGCTCTTTCTCTCGCCGATGATCGGCAAGAACATGCATCGGCTGAACCTGCGTGTGGTCGCAAGTTTCGCGTTTATCGTGTTCGCATTCGTGTCGTTCTGGAACTCCACGTTTACGCTCGATGTGCCGTTCAATCACGTGATCTGGCCGCGTATCGTGCAAGGCATCGGCGTGGCCTGCTTCTTCGTGCCGATGACGACGATCACGCTATCGAGCGTGCCCGATGAACGGCTCGCAAGCGCCTCGGGCTTGTCGAACTTTTTCCGCACGTTGTCGGGCGCGATCGGCACAGCGATCAGTACGACCTATTGGGAGAACGACACGATCCGCCATCACGCGATGCTGGTCGATAACGTGAACGTCTACACCGCGAACACGAACGCCTATACCAATGCGCTCGCAGGTGTCGGCCTTTCCGGCGACAGCATCACTGCGCAACTCAACCAGGTGGTGACCGCGCAGGCTTATATGCTCGCCACCAACGACTTCTTCCGCATTTCGTGCGCGGCATTCGTCGTGCTTGCCGTGCTCGTCTGGATCACGAAGCCGCGCAAAGGTGTCGGTCCTTCGATGGGGCACTGAGCGACGCGCAACGCTTCGCTCACTGACTGACCGCTTCGCCATTCGTAGGCGCGACTGACTGCCCTTGCAGCGCGTCCGGATGCATGGCGGTGGACGCTGGCTGCGGCGGCTTCACATCGGGTTTCTGTGCGCCCGCAGCTGTGCCTCGCACGTATTGCTTGAAGTCGGCGCCCGCTTCCCAAGGGTTCGGCTTGCAGCCAAGCGATCCATCGCAATGCGCGGCGAAGCCGATCGTCGCGGTGCCGTCGGGATTTGCCGTGCGGGTGATCTGATACGCGAGCGCACGCTTGCCGCCATCGGGGCCGGCAGTTTGTATCAGCGTGTCGGTCGCGGATTCGACTTTGTACTTCGAGTTGTTCGTGACCCACGTTTGCGCGCGCTGCCACCAGAGGTCGCATTCGGATTTGTTCGAACACGTCAGGGGCCTGGTCGCGATCTGCATGACATCGGGATCGACTTGTCCTTGCGTCGAACATGCTGTCGCGGCAACGGCTGCCGTGGCAACGCATAGTGCGGCCAACAGACTTTTCTTCATCGCGTTGATCCTCCCTTTTCGCAAGCGTGTCGTATTAGTTTGGACCGTAACGTGGGGAGGGTGTTTCGTTTACATCAGAGAAACGTGGAAGCCGTGGAGAATTTGCCGATGAGGCCGATGTCTGGCGGCTTCTTTTGCGTAGCCGTTACCTGCGTATGCTTCGCGCAATAAAAAAGCGGTCACTTGAGCCGCTCTCCTAGGTTCCCGCCCGCGCGCGAACCGCTGCGCTCACACGCTGAAGCGGTTCAACGTGTACGCCCGATAAGCGGCAACGAACGCATCGAAGGAGCCTATCTCCTCCCGCTCGAGCTTCGCCTGTTCCTCGAGCGACTGCGCGGCCAGTTCTGCGAACTCCCGGGCCTGTCCTGCCTCGAGCGGACGCGCGCGGAAATACGCGGCATGCGCTTCGCTTTGTTCCAGACCGAATTCGAGAAAACTCTGCTGCTTGTCGAGCATCGTCTGCAAGACGCGCGCTGACGGCGTGAGCGACGCGTCGGCCAGCTTCGCGCGCTGAACCGCGACCGAGCGCGCGTGCGCGTCGCCGCCGTGCAATGCGTCGAGCGCGGCCGCTGCCGCTTCGATTTTGACGAATAGTTCTTCGGCCCATTCGATCATCGCAAGCGGACGGCCGTCGCGAATCAGTTCCAGGCCGGGCTTGCGCCCTTCCGTCGTCACGCGCGCGAAGTTCTGGTTGGCCTCCGCGTAGGGATGCGGCGGCAACGGCGCGCTGTCGTCGAGCGCGCACACCAGCAGATAGGCGTCGAGAAAACGCGACGTTTCCAGCGAAATACCAACTGGCTCGAACGGATCGATGTCCATACAGCGCACTTCGACGTACTGCACACCGCGCGCGGCCAGCGCATGCAGGGGACGCTCGCCGGGATACGTGACGCGCTTCGGACGGATGGTCGAGTAAAACTCGTTTTCGATTTGCAGCACGTTCGTGTTGATCTGCACCCACTCGCCGTCGCGCTGCGTACCGATTGCCTCATACGCGGGATACGGCTGGCTGACGGCCTTCGCGAGCGCGTCGAGATAGCCCGGCAGCGTGTCGTAGTCCGCATGCAGCGCGGCTTGCGCGGTCGTGTTCGAGTAGCCGAGATCGCTCATGCGCAGGCTCGTTGCGTACGGACGGTACAACGTGTCGGCGTCGAACGTTTCGAGCGTATGTTTGCGCCCGCGCAAGAAGCGGCGATCGAGCGCCGGCGACGCGCCGAACAGATACATCAGCAGCCAGTTCGTGCGGCGAAAATTGCGGATCAGCGCGAGATAACGGTCGGACTGGAAATCGACGGCGCTCGCGGTGGATTGCTGGTCCGCATGCAACAGCCGCCACACCTCCTCGCTCAGCGAATAGTTGTAGTGGATGCCGGCAATGCACTGCATCGTGCGGCCATAACGCAGCGCAAGACCGATGCGGTACACGTACTTCAGCTTGCCTATGTTGGACGTGCCGTAGTTCGCTATCGGAATGCCGTCGTCGGTGTCGGGCAAGAGGCCGGGCATCGAGTTGTTCCACAGAATCTCGTCGCCGAGTTCCGCGTACACAAAGCGATGCAGCCTGTCGAGCTTATCGAGCGTCAGCGCGACGTCGTGCTCGGCCGGCGTGATCAGTTCGAGCAGCGCCTCCGAATAGTCGGTGGTCAGCGAAGGATGCGTAAGCGCCGAACCGAGCGCGCGCGGATGCGGCGTCAACGCGAGTTGGCCGTCGCGCGTCACGCGCAGACTTTCTCTTTCGATGCCGCGCAGGCCGTGTAGCAGCGCATCCCGTTGCGGGCCAGAAGTCAGCACGGACAGGCGGTGCGAGAACGCGTCGGTCGTGCGGGATTGTGTGGTGTTTGGCATTGATGCGAGTCGGGCGTTGTCGGCCGCCATGTGCCGCTTTGCTGCTCGCTGGCAGCATGGTGCGGTCGACAACGTTCGGCGGAATTTTCAGTAGCGGGCACTTTAACATCTCGCCACGGCGCCTGCTTGAGCCCGCCCCGGCGGGCTGTTGAAGCGCGCCGGGGCATCTGTTTTGACGACGGATCCGCGAAGTTAGCCGTGAAGACTCGGAGTTATTGCGGGCGTTGCCGCGGTAGGTTTTTTGCCGGCATCGGTGGGTTGGGGGATGCGGCGCATGTGGCGCATGCGGCTGATGCGGCGCAAGGCGCTCGAGAGACTTAAGGGGCCCGAGCGGCTCAAACGGCTCAAACGGCTCAAACGGCTCAAACGGCTCAAACGGCTCAAACGGCTCAAACGGCTCAAACGGCTCAAACGGGCCCGAACGACCCGCTGCCGAAACGGCTCAAACGGCCGAAGCGAGGCAAACGGCCTAACCAGCCCGTGCCGCCCACTCCGCAAGCCAATCCGCGCAAACCTAGCCGCCGCGCGCGGCGCCTGCGCGGTCCGCTATTTCGTTCCACAGATGCATCGCCGCATAAGCGCGCCACGGCCGCCATGCGTCGGTGCGCGTGCGCTGCTGTGTCGGTCGCACGAGCGACGGATCGCGCGCGCAGATCGACTGCATTAACACGAGGTCCCACGCGGGCCAAGCATCGGCGTCGCGCCATGCGCGCATCGCGACATACTCGACCGTCCACGGTCCGATGCCCGGCAATGCGAGCAACGCGGTGCGCAGACTGTTTGCGTCGGCGCCTGCACTATCGAGCGGCACGTCGCCGCTCGCGACGGCGCGCGCAAAACCCTGCAGCGCTGCGACGCGTTTGCCCGGCATGCCGATCTGAGCGAGGTCCACGGTCGCCAGCGCTTGCGGCGTGGGGAAACGCCACGCGGTGTTTTCATGCGGATGCCCTTCGATACGCTCGCCCGCTCGCTTCACCAATCGTCCGACGATCGTGGTCGCGCCTTTCACGCTGATCTGCTGCCCGACGATCGCGCGAACCACCAGTTCGAAACCCGACCACGCGCCCGGCACGCGCAAGCCCGGCGCTGCCTCGATGAGCGGCGCGAGCCAAGGGTCGGCGGCGAGGGCGGCGCCGATCTTTTTCGGATCGGCGTGCAGGTCGAACATTCGCGCCATCGGTGCCGCGAGTGCGTCGGCGTGACGGCTCACCGGGCCTTCGATGCTCGCAACAAGACAGCGCTTGCGCGGATGCTGGCGCACGCTGAGTGTGCCGCTGTCGCCGGCCCATTCGATTGCGCGGCGATACGCGCCGTCTTCCACGGCCTCGACGCCCGGCGTCGCGCGTCCGCCGAAAAAGCGTAAGAGGCGCGGCCAGTCGAATGGCGATTTGTACGGCAGCTCCAGAGTTGCAATGTCGTCAAGCGTGCTCACGCGGCGTGATCCAGTTTAGTGGCCAGGGTCTCAGTAGAAGCGGTCGCCGGACGGCTGGTTTCGTCGGCGCAAACGTGGTGCGCGTGCTGCGCCTCGTTGTCGAGAAGCGCGGCCTTGCGCGGCAAGCCCCAACGATACCCGGCAAGCGCCCCGCCCTTTTGCACGACGCGATGACACGGAATAGCCAGTGCGACAGGGTTGGTCGCGCAGGCGCTCGCCACCGCGCGCACGGCACGCGGCGCGCCGACCGCTTCCGCGATCTCCGTGTAGCTGCGTGTCTGGCCGTACGGAATGCGCCGCAGCGCGTCCCAGACACGCTGCCGGAAAGCAGTCGCCGCAATATCCAGCGGCAAGTCGAAGCTCTGACGCGTGCCGCGCAGATACGCGTCGATCTGCGCGATAAACGGTGCCAGCCGCTCGGGATCGTCCAGCAAATCCGCGTTGGCAAACTCGCCGCGCAGTTCGTCGACGAGGAAAGCGGCGTCGTCGCCGAAACCTAGCTTGCAGATGCCCTTGTCGGTCGCGGCCACCAGCACGAAGCCGAGCGATGTCGGTGCGCTGGCGTAGCGGACCGTCAGTCCTGCGCCCTTGCGGCGATATTCCGACGGCGCCATGCCCAATTCCGCCGATGCGCTGTCGTACATCCGCGAAGGCGAGTTGAAGCCGGCGTTGAGCGTGGCGCGCGTCACGTCCGCGCCGCTTTTGAGCGCGTCGCGCAACGCAGCGCCGCGCTGCGCGGCCTGGTACTGACGCGGCGACACACCCACCACGCGCTTGAACAGTCGCTGAAGATGAAACGGGCTCACGTGCACGGCGTCGCTCAATTGCGCGAGCGTGAGACGCTGTTGCGGATCGGCGTCGAGCGCTGCGCACGCCCGGTTCACGATTTCGAGCTCGCGCGGCAAGCCGCCCGGCTGACAGCGCTTGCAATCGCGAAAGCCCGCGGCGCGCGCGGCGCCGGGATCGGCGAAAAAGGCAACATTCTGGCGACGCGGCTGGCGCGAAGCGCACGACGGCCGGCAGAAGACGCCTGTCGTCTTCACGCCGTAGAAGAAAGCGCCGTCGGCGAGCGGATCTCGGCGAGTGACGGCTTCCCAGCGCTCGTCGTCGGAATTCCAGCTGGTGTCTGCGGCTGCGTCGGGGTCAGCCGGATGCATGATGCGGTTCATGATGGTCCCGGATAGGTACTGTCGATGCTCACCAATGTAGGCCGCATGCCCACACGGTACGCTCCGGTTCTTGCTGTGTCATTGCGGTTCCTCGTAGGCGGGCGGTCCGTGGAAGCCCGCCAGGCACTCGTTTCACGTCAAAGTGCGACAAATTCGCGCGGTATCGGGTTTTCCCTTAAAAAGTTATTGCGTCGCACCAAGCCCATGTGTATATTAGTACCTGTCTCCTCCATGTCTCCTCCTGATATGGATTCAGCCCGCTCCACATAGAGCGGGCTTTTTTTCGTCTCTACGTTCCGTAACTGGCCCTTTGACGCGCGTTCTCCGATGCGCCGCTTTCTCATAAACTAACGGTTCATCCGCTGCATGACCCGGCCAGAGGAGGCGTTCAATAATGAAGATTCATATTCGCGAGATCGACCACGTGGTGATTCGGGCGTCGAACGTCGAAGTCATGGCTCGCTTCTATTGCGAGGTGCTGGGTTGCACATTGGAGAAGGAGCAGCGCGAACTCGGTCTCACGCAGTTGCGCGCGGGGCGCTCGCTGATCGACCTGCTTCAGGTCGGCGCGAAGCTCGATCGCGCGGAAAACGGCACGGCCGGCGCGGGGCGAAACATGGACCACGTGTGTTTGCGCGTGGAACCGTTCGACGCCGAAGCGCTTAAGGCGCATCTGGGTCAACACGGCGCGCGGCTTGGCGAACAGGCGCTGCGCTACGGCGCGGATGGCTACGGGCCGTCGCTGTATCTGTTCGACCCGGAAGGCAACATGATCGAACTGAAAGGGCCGCCGGAAGCGGCGCGGGTGACGTCGCTCTAAAGATGAGCCGTCGGCGCACCGGCCGCCGATACCTCAGGCGTTGCTGGGCGCCTTCAAGCGTTGCCCGGCGTCTTCAACGCCGTCCACTCGATTTTCACCGCGTCGGCATCGGCGCTGCCGAGCCACGCTTCGCCGTCTTCCACCGTGCATTGCAGCCGCATCGTGCGCTGCGCGAGCGATCCGAGTTCGGTCGCGATGTTTTCACCGAGCGACCAGACCGTCACATTGCGCATGCGCTCAACCTTGTTGCGCACGCCCTGCCACCAGATATCCGAAGCACGGCCGCCGTACGCGATCACGATAACGTCGTTCGCGCGGCCGCTCGCCTTGGCGATGCGCCGCTCGTCGGGCTGGCCGACTTCGATCCACGTTTCGATGGCGCCGGTCAGGTCCTTCTGCCACAGATCCGGCTCGTCGACATCCGACAATCCCTTGCAGAATTCGAGCCGTTCCTGCGCGAACAGCGCGAATGCGGCGACGCGGACCATCATCCGCTCATCCGTTTCCGACGGATGACGGGCGATGGTCAGCGAATGGTCGGCGTAGTAGTGCCGATCCATGTTGGCGATCTGTAACTCCGCCTTGTAAATAGTCGATTTGAGAGCCATGCCGTTGCTAAACCAGACGCTCGCCCCAGCGGAGCGAACGGAAAATGAATCGTCGACGGCGCGTTGCCGTTTTCCGTGTTTGTTGTACATGTTGCGTCCCTCCCGCGCCGTTATCCGGCTGCCTCATGAACGGGAAAGAGCATTTATCGAGCCACAGCCTGCTCGGCGGGAACGCCATAGACCTCGCCGGCCGCCTCGCGCAACGCGTCCAGCACCACTGAGGCCGCAGGAGAAAGCAGGTGCGACTGGCGCGTGATGATACCGAATGTATCCATCCTGCACGGCAAATCGATCGGCAGGCGCTTCAGGACGCCGTACTGTTGGTATTGACGTGCCACTTCGTCGGGTAAAACCGCCAACATGTCGCTTTGGAGCAGCAAACTGGAAATCGCCAGAAAGTTGTTGGTGTTCACCACGTTTTGCGGCGGATTCAGGCCGATCTGCGAAAACATCAGGTCGAAACGATGCCGCAAAACGCTGCCTGGCGGATGCAACACCCAGCTCGCATTGACAATACCGCGCAGCGTCAAGCCGGTTTCGTTTTCCAGAGGATGGCCGGGTCGCGCCACCACACAGAGCGGTTCGTCGGCGAGCGGTTCGTAGCGGACTTCTGTCTTGAACTGGTTCTGCCGCTCCAGAACGCGGCCGATCATGATGTCGAGCTCACCCTCGGCAAGCCGCGGCAGCATCACGTCTGAGGTTTCGACTTCAGCCCAGATCTGCAACTGCGGATAGCGCTCCTTCACGCTCGCAATGGCGCGCGGGACCATCGTGGCAGCCGCCGCCGCGATCACGCCGATACGCACCTGTCCGGCGAGACCCGCGCGCAGTGCCGAGATTTCGTCGTGTGCATGGCTGAGGTTCGACAGCACCATGCGCGCGTGACGGATCATCACCTCGCCGTACAGCGTCGCATGCATACCGTGCGGCGTGCGATCGAAGAGGCTCACGCCCAGCATGTCTTCGAGTTCTTTCAGCAGGCGCGAAGCCGCCGGCTGCGTCATGCCGAGCACGTCGGCGGCGCGCCGCACGTTGCCCTCTTCTTCCATCGCCGCGAGCAGCAGCAACTGCCGCGTCTTTAGCCGCGCACGCACGAACCAGTTCGAGTAGCTACGCGTCATCGCCTGTCTCCATACTTCGTTTTCTCGAATGGCCTCAATCATGCCATATCGAAATTGTTATCGGGATAGCTCAAAAAGGGATTGGAAAGTTATTGCGCCCGCTCATACCATTCGTGGACTTTCCAGCCTTGTGGCGCCTTTCCGTCGATGAACCGCGATCCGCTCGTCCCGCTCGTTGCCAGCCCGCTGCGCCATTACATCAATGGCGGATGGGAGACGGGCGCGACCACGGGCGTTTCGCTCAATCCGTCGGACCTGGACGAACCCGTCGGCGAATATGTTCGCGCCGACGTCCGGCAAACCGATAGCGCGATCGAAGCAGCGAGCGCCGCCTTCCGCGAATGGGCGCTGAGTTCGGCGCAGCGCCGCGCGGACGCGCTCGACGCGATCGGCAGCGAAATGATTGCGCGCCGCGACGAACTGGGGCGGCTGCTCGCACGCGAAGTCGGCAAGACCTTACCCGAGGCATTGGCCGAAGCCACGCGCGCAGGCCAGACATTCAAGCTGCTCGCCGCCGACGCGCAGCGCGCGTACGCGGAACCGCTTGCGTCGGCGCGCGCCGGCGTCGAAATCGACATGACACGCGAACCGCTCGGCGTGGTCGGCATCATCGCGCCGTGGAGTGCGCCGCTCGCGATCGCCGCGGCGAAGATCGGCGCTGCGCTCGCGCATGGCAATTGCGTCGTCTATAAGCCAGCTGAATCGACACCTGCCTGCGCGGCGGCGCTCGCGTCTATCGTGAGCCGCGCCGGTTTGCCCGCGGGCGTATTCAATCTCGTGATGGGCAGCGGCCGGCAGGTCGGCGCGCGGATCGTCGCGCATCCGCTCATCGCGGCGATCAGCTTCAGCGGTTCGGCGGAAACCGGCACGCGCGTGCTGCAAACCGCCGCCGCTCGCCAGGCGCGCGTGCAACTGGAGATGGGCGGCAAGAATCCGTTCGTCGTGCTGGCCGACGCCGATCTCGACAGCGCAGTCGATGCCGCATTGACCGGCGCATACGGCTCGACGGGCCAACGCAGTACGGCGGCAGCGCGGCTGATCGTCGAACACGCGATGTTCGAGCCGTTCGTCGACGCGTTGCAGGCGAAGCTTGCCAAGCTCACCGTCGATCATGCGCTGAAGCACGGCACGGACATGGGCCCGGTGGCGAACGCCGCACAACTCGAACGCGATCTCGACTACGTGCAAATCGGCAAGCAGGAAGGCGCGCACTTGCTGCACGGCGGCCGGCGGCTAGAACGCGCGACGCGTGGCTACTTTTTCGAGCCCGCGCTGTTCGTCGGCGAGGCTGAGCATCGTATTGCGCGTGAAGAAATCTTCGGTCCGCTTGCGGTGGTACTGCGCGCTGACGATTACGACCACGCGCTGCATCTCGCGAACGACACCGCTTACGGTCTGTGCGCCGGCATCTGCACGCGCTCGCTCAGCCGCGCGCGGCATTTTCGCCGTCACGTGCATAGCGGCCTCGTCACGATCAATCTGCCGACCACGGCAGTCGAGCATCACGCGCCTGGCGGCGGGCGCAAAGCGTCCGCTTACGGCTCGACCGATGCAGCCTTCTGGACGGCCGTGAAAACGGCTTACATGGCGGGTTGATCGCGATGACGCACCCGCACCTTGCCTTAGGCGCCCGCCTGCCCGTGATTATCGCTGCAGTTACCGCCGCAGTTACCACCACGATTACCAACCCAGATTTACGCCCCGGCTGACGCCGCCGCGTATCGCCTCGCTGCACACAAACGAAATCAATGCAGCTTTCAACCTTAGGAGACAGACATGACCAGCAAGCTTCGCCGTTTGACGCTAACCGCGATCGCCGCAGCCGCAATCGCGGCGCCCTTCGCCGCCCAACTTTCCGCGCACGCGGACCAGCCGCTCAAAGTCGGCTTCCTCGTGAAGATGCCGGAACAGGCGTGGTTCATCAACGAACAGAAAGCCGCCACTGCGCTCGGTCAGAAGGACGGTTTTTCGGTGGTGAACATCGGCACGCCGGACGGCGAAAAAGTGCTGTCCGCAATCGACAACCTCGGCGCGCAAGGCGCAAAGGGCTTCGTGATCTGCGCGCCCGACGTGCGTCTCGGACCGGCGATTCAGGCGCGTGCAAAGCGCTACAACATGAAGTTCGTCACCGTCGACGATCAGCTGGTCGACTCCAGCGGCAAGCCGCTCGCTAACGTGCCGCACCTCGGCATGTCCGCATTCAAGATCGGCAATCAGGTCGGTCAGGCCATCTCCGAAGAAATGAAGCGCCGCGGCTGGAAGCCCGAGGAAGTCGGCGCGCTGCGTATCACGAACTACGAACTGCCGACCGCCAAGTTGCGCACCGACGGCGCGACAGAGTCGCTGCTCGCCGGCGGTTTCAAGAAGGAAAACATTTTCGACGCCCCGCAAAAAACGACCGATGACGAAGGCGGCTTCAACGCGTCGTCGCCGGTATTGGCGAAGCATCCGAACATCAAGAAGTGGGTGATCTTCGCGCTGAACGAAGAAAGCGTGCTGGGCGGCGTGCGTGCCACCGAGCAGTTGCATATTCCGGCGTCGGACGTGATCGGCGTCGGCATCAACGGTGCGGGTGAGGCATTTGCCGAGTTCCAGAAGAAGGAGCCGACAGGCTTTTACGGCACGATCGCCGTGAGCTCGACGATGCACGGCAAGGAGAGCACCGAGAATCTCGTGGAGTGGATCAAGGACGGCAAGCAGCCGCCCGCCGATACGCAGACCACCGGCAAGCTGATGGTGCGCAGCAACTGGCAGGACGTGCGTAAAGAACTCGGCATTTAAGCCACGTTCGAGTTTGCACGCGGCGGGCCGCGCTTTTCGCATCGGGCATTTGCTCGACGCGCGAGCGGCCCGCACAGGTTGTCCACCATTGAGGTTTTTTCGATGACGTCCTCACACACTGCGTCTTCCATCGGCGACGCTGCCGTGTCGGCGCAAGCGCCCTCGCTTGCGCCCGCTTCCACCGAGCCGTATTTGCAACTCGATGGCATCACCGTGCGCTTTCCGGGCGTGCTCGCGCTCGACCAGGTGTCGCTCGAAGTGCGGCGCGGCGAAGTGCACGGCTTGATGGGCGAAAACGGCGCCGGCAAATCGACGCTGCTCAAGGTGCTGTCCGGCGTCAATCAGCCGGCCGCAGGCACGTTGTCGCTCGATGGCGTCGAGCAGCAGTTCACCACGACTAAGGCGGCGATTGCGGCGGGCGTCGCGATCATCTATCAGGAATTGCATCTGGTGCCGGAGCTGACGGTCGCCGAAAACCTGATGCTCGGCGCGCTGCCGAATCGTTTCGGTGTGCTGGATGAAAAGGCGCTCGTCGCGCGCGCAGTGCGTGAGCTCGAACGGCTCGGCGAAAAGATCGATCCGTCGCAGCAGGTGAAGAATCTGTCGATCGGTCAGCGTCAGATGATCGAGATCGGCAAGGCGCTGATGCGCGACGCCCGCGTGATTGCGTTCGATGAACCGACCAGTTCGTTGTCGTCGCGCGAGACCACGCAACTTTTCCGTATTATTCGCGCGTTGCGGGCCGAAGGCCGCGCGATTATCTACGTCACGCATCGGATGGATGAAGTCTACGAGCTATGCGATCGCGTCACCGTGTTTCGCGACGGCCGCCGCATCGATACGTTCGATGCGGGCGAAGGACTCGACCGCGATCGTCTGATCAGCTGCATGGTTGGCCGTTCGATCGCCGACGTATACGGCTATCGCGCGCGCGAACTCGGCGACGTGCAACTGGATGTAAAAGGATTGATGGGCCCGGGGCTGCGTGAGCCCGCGTCTTTCTCGGCACGCAAAGGCGAGATCGTCGGCTTCTTCGGACTCGTCGGCGCTGGGCGCTCCGAATTGATGAAGCTGATCTACGGCGCGGTCAAACCCACGGCCGGCGAGATCACGCTCAAAGGCAAGCACGTGCGCTTCGCTACGCCCCGCGACGCGGTGCGCGCGGGCGTCGCGCTGTGTCCCGAAGATCGCAAGCAGGAAGGCATCGTTTCGATCGCTTCGGTTTCGGACAACCTCAACATCAGTTGCCGACGGCACTTCAGCCGCTTCAATGTGCTCAACGGCCGCAAGGAAGCGCAGACCGCGAAGGAGTTCATCGGCAAGCTTGCGATCAAGACGCGCAATGGCGAGACGCCGATCGGCACGCTCTCGGGCGGCAATCAGCAGAAGGTGATCCTGTCGCGCTGGCTAGCGGAAGACATCGACGTGTTCCTGATGGACGAGCCCACGCGCGGCATCGACGTCGGCGCGCGCAGCGAAATTTACGGGCTGCTGTATGGGCTGGCGGACGCCGGACGCACGGTGATCGTGGTGTCGAGCGATCTCGCGGAAGTGATCGGCGTGACGGATCGCGTGATCGTGATGAAGGAAGGCCGCGTGGTCGGCGATCTGCCGAAAGCGCAGGCCACACCCGATGCGCTCATCAAGCTCGCGCTGCCCCGCTAGAACACATGCTCGCCACGGTCGCCGGACGAACGAAGGCGCCTTGAACCGAACGCAACTGAATCGCGCCGTTGAACTGAACTACGCGGCATTGAAACGGAACACACATCATGAATACACCCTCAACCGACTCATCCACGCCAGCCGTCGCATCCGCGGGCTTCAGCGCGCGCGCCGCGCGGACCTGGGATCTGATCAACAAGTCCGGCATCGTGATGGTGTTCGTCATCCTGTTCGCAGTGCTGTCGTTCACCGTGCCCGACTTCCTGAGTTCACGAAACATTCAGGGCTTGCTGCTCTCCGTTACGCTGATCGGCTCGATCTCCGTGACCATGATGTTCGTGCTGGCGCTCGGCGAAGTCGATCTGTCGGTCGCGTCGATCGTGGCGTTCGCGGGTGTCGTGGCCTCCACATTGATCACCGCGACGCATAGTGTGCTGCTCGGCGTCGCGGCCGGCGTGCTCGCGGGCGGCGCGGTCGGCCTCGTGAACGGCGTGCTGGTCGCGCGCTACAAGATCAACTCGCTGATCGTCACGCTCGCGATGATGGAAGTGGTGCGCGGCCTGGCCTTCATCACGTCGAGCGGCGACGCGGTGATGATCTCGGAAGAGAGCTTCTTCGATCTGGGCGGCGGCTCTTTCCTCGGCATTTCCTATCCGATCTGGAGCAACATTGTCGGCTTCGTGCTGTTCGGTTTTCTGCTGAAGAAAACCGTCTTCGGCAAAAACGTGCTGGCTGTCGGCGGCAATAGCGAGGCGGCGCTGCTCGCGGGCTTGCCTGTTACGCGCATCAAGATCACCGTGTTCGTGTTGCAAGGGCTCGTGACCGGCTTTGCGGGCGTGATGCTTGCGTCGCGTATGAGTCTCGGCGATCCGAAAACTTCGGTCGGCCTGGAACTCGGCGTGATTTCGGCGTGCGTGCTCGGCGGCGTGTCGTTGACGGGCGGCGTCGCGACGATTTCCGGTGTGCTGGTCGGCGTATTGATCATGGGCTCCGTGCAGGACGCGATGAGTCTGATGAATGTGCCGACTTTCTATCAATACCTGATTCGCGGCGGGATTCTGCTGCTCGCGGTGCTGTTCGACCAGTTCCGCCGCAGCAAGCGCGTGCACTAAGCCTGCATTGATACGCGCCCTGCCCTACATGTTTGCCAACAGGAGATTTCATGGCTGATTCGAACCAGACTAAAAAGCCGCTACGCAGCCAGGCGTGGTTCGGCCTCAAGGACCGCGACGGTTTCCTACATCGCTCGTGGATGAAAAACCAGGGCATTCCGCATGACGAATTCGACGGACGCCCGGTGATCGGCATCTGCAATACATGGTCGGAGCTCACGCCCTGCAACGCGCATTTCCGCGAGCTCGCGGAATACGTGAAAAAAGGCGTGCACGAAGCGGGCGGCTTGCCGCTCGAGTTTCCGGTGATGTCGCTTGGCGAAACGAATCTGCGGCCCACGGCGATGCTGTTTCGCAACCTCGCTTCGATGGACGTCGAGGAATCGATTCGCGGCAATCCGATGGATGGCGTGATTCTGCTCGTCGGCTGCGACAAGACCACGCCGGCGCTGCTGATGGGCGCGGCGTCGTGCAATCTGCCGTCGCTCGCAGTGTCGGGCGGACCGATGCTCAACGGCCGGTTCCGCGGCAAGCATATCGGCTCGGGCACCGGTGTCTGGCAGATGTCCGAGGAAGTGCGCGCCGGTTCGATGACGCAGGAAGAATTCACCGAAGCCGAGTCGTGCATGAACCGCTCGCGCGGCCATTGCATGACGATGGGCACGGCGTCGACGATGGCTTCGATGGTCGAATCGCTCGGCATGGGCTTGCCGCACAACGCGGCGATTCCCGCAGTCGACGCGCGCCGTCAGGTGCTAGCGCATCTGGCCGGCCGGCGCATCGTCGACATGGTCCGCGAAGATCTGACGATGGACAAAATTCTCACGCGCCAGGCCTTCGAAAACGCGATCCGTACGAACGCGGCGATTGGCGGCTCGACCAACGCGGTCGTGCATCTGATCGCGCTCGCAAAGCGCATTGGCGTGGAGCTTTCGCTTGAGGACTGGGAGCTCGGCTCAAACGTGCCGTGTCTCGTGAATCTGCAACCGTCAGGCGAATACCTGATGGAAGACTTTTACTACGCAGGCGGTTTGCCGGCGGTGCTGAAGCAGATGGGTGAGCAAGGGTTGCTGCATCGCGACGCCCTTACTGTGAACGGCAAGACGATTTGGGAAAACGTGCGCAACGCGCCGAATCACGATGAGAAAGTCATCACCACGTTCGCCGAGCCGTTCAAGCCGAAGGCGGGCATTGCGGTGCTCAAGGGCAATCTCGCGCCGAATGGGGCGGTGATCAAGCCGTCGGCGGCCACCGCGGAACTGCTGAAGCACCGCGGCCGCGCAGTCGTGTTCGAGAACATCGAGGAACTGCACGCGAAGATCGACGACGAATCGCTCGACATCGACGAAAACTGCATCATGGTGCTCAAGGGCGCGGGTCCGAAAGGCTATCCGGGCTTTGCCGAAGTGGGCAATATGCCGTTGCCGAAGAAGGTGCTGCAAAAAGGCATTACGGACATGGTGCGGATTTCCGATGGACGCATGAGCGGCACGGCATACGGCGCGGTGGTGCTGCACGTGTCGCCGGAAGCGGCTGCGGGCGGTCCGCTCGCGCTCGTGCAGACCGGCGACATGATCGAACTGGACGTCGAAGCGCGGCGCCTGCACCTTGAGGTGACCGACGACGAACTCGCGCGCCGACGCGCCGCATGGCAGGCCCCCGAATCGCCGAAGCGCGGTTACTACAAGCTCTACGTCGAGCACGTGCTGCAAGCGGATCAGGGCGCGGATCTCGACTTCCTGGTCGGATCGAGCGGCGCGCCGGTGCCGCGCGATTCTCACTGAGCGGAGCGAGTCGCACCTAAGGAGCCAACGGTTGTTCCCTGCGCTTTGCGAGAAGGCGTACTGCCGATGCGGATCGATATACCGCATCGGCTTTTTTTCGCGGGTCGCGCAACATGCCGCTGCCGCGCGCAAATAAAAATCGGTTGGACATTCGAAAATGTCCAACCGATTTCCTTAATTGCAAGCTCAGCGTCTCCGGCATTTAAAGCCAGAGAACTCGCATAAGCGCATCCCGTTCCGGCGCTTTACCGGAACGTCTGCGTACCGGCGTTCTATAAGTTACTGCTTGATGAATCGATCGTTCGCCCATAGGCCCTGCGTGTCGCTGTTGCTGGCATTCACAAACTCGAAGTCGTGACCGACGACACGCACGACGCGGAAGCTCGAATTCTCCGGCGTCGAAACGCATTGATATCCGGAGAAGAATTCCTGCATCTTTTGCTGTTCACCGGCTTGCGCGTGCTGATTGACGGCGTCGAGTTTGTCTTTCGACAGACAGCCATACGCGTTGGCTTTGAACTGAATGGTTTGCTGCGGCTTGATCACGACGTCTTGCGCCTGAACGCTTGCGGCAGCCAGACTTGCAATGGCGAAAACAAGGGCGAGTCGAGTTTTCATATGTTCCTCCGGTGCGGGCCGAATGTTCAGGTTAGCTATGTATTTAACTCCATCGTCTAGCCCGCACCTTGCACTTTAGGAGAACGCGAAAGAACCACAAGCACATCTTGTGTGCGGTCGCAACAGCGGCGAATTGTCGCACCTCGCGCGGCATTTGCGACAAGGTTCGGTGACGCTCGAAACCGGTGAGATTAGCGGGGATAACTAAAGGGCCGTGTTCTTGATTCGCTTAACCACTAAAGCTTTGCGGACCTTATTAGCGTTAACGCGATAATCGATTTAAGCGGATTTCTACAACATGAAAGCCGTTTGGTGCGGCGCACACAAAGTCGTTTCGTCGACTGAATAAAATCGGCGAAATAACGGTGTAAATGCAGAAGATAAACGATGCCAGGTCCGACGGTGCGTCATACGCTGGAATTGCGAACCGATGGCCGGCAGTGCGGGTACGTGTGGTGCTCTACAATAAAAACCAATGCTCGTGTGAACGGAGGCCACCGTGATCGAGAACCTGATACTGGGCGTTTTTCTCGTCCTCCCGCTGTTGATTGTCGCGTTTCTTTTCTCCGACGAATTGTGGCAGGAGCACAGGCATCTGCACGACATGCGCCCCATGCACGCGAAGTCTCGGCGCCTTGACTGGCGCCATCCGCTGCGTCGTTCGCGGCATCGGCTGTAACGCGGCGCTCGTGCGGTTGCATTAATGCCCGCGCGCGCCGTCTTCGGGCGCGTGTCGCGGCTAATCCGCTCGCCAATGCGCGCGAATGCGTTTGGCCAGCGCTTCGAGCGTGTCCGTATCCGCCACGTCGCGAGCGTGCATGCGCAATGGCTGACCTTCCCAGCGCGGAATCACGTGAAAGTGCACATGCGGCACAGTCTGGCCGGCTGCCGCGCCATTGAACTGGCCGATGAAGACGCCGTCCGGACGCAACGTCGCCCGCACGGCAATGGCGAGCTTTTGCGTCATGCGTATGCAGGCCACCGTCGCCGCGTCCGACAAATCGAAGATTTCAGCGACAGCTTCTTTAGGCACGACGAGCAGATGGCCGTCCGCTTGCGGCATGAGATCCATGAAGGCGAGGGCTGCATCGTTTTCCGCCACTTTGATGCACGGTAATTCGCCTCGCAGAATCCTCGCGAAGGGGTTGCTGTCGTCGTAGCTCATTGCGTTCTATCTCCTGATTGCGCGCCTTGTCATGACAGTCTATCGGAGCGCAGAACGCGTCGGGTCGTCGCAACGTTCATCCGCCGCCGCGACGGCGATCGTTACACAGGTAATCTGTCGTTACCACTTGCAGCATCTATTTCCCCGCGCGTGGTCGACAATCCGTTCCATGCCTCAACGGCTGGAGCGAAAAATGAAAAAGTTAGCGGTGGCTTTGGTGATGGTGGGCAGTTTGAGCGTCACGGGACAAGCGTCGGCTCATGGCAATGGCGGCGACGTGGTGGGCGCGCTGATCGGCGGCGCCGTGCTGGGCGCGGTGGTGACCTCGGTATTGAATCCGGCGCCAGTGGTTGCATACCAGCAGCCCGTCTACGCGCAGCCGGTGTATCAGCCGGCGCCGGTCTACGCGGGGCCGCCGCCGGGGTACTGCTACGACCAGTATCAGCGCGCATATGTGGCATGCGGAGCGCCGCCGCAGCAATACGAGTACGCCGACCCCGCGCCGAGGTGGTAAGTCGCGGGCGCGCGCCTGCAAAGGCGCACTAGAGACAGAAAGGCCGTCGCTGACCGCGACGGCCTTTTCATTTTGGGCGCGGTGGTCGCGCTGCCGCTCAGTGCCTGTGATGAAGCCACTCGGCGTAATGCGTATCGAGCCAGCGCTCGAGCTTTTGCGGTCCCGCCTTGTAGTGGTAATGGGACACCGCCCATATTGCCGCGCCGACCAGCAGCATCACCGTCGGCCCGAGCAGGTAAGCGATCAACGATTCGGACATGGCAGCCTCCTTCAAAGGTTGCATCGTTGCTTCAGTGTAGGCGATTGGTTGAAGTAAAAAAGTGCCGCGTGAAGGTCTGATTTCGCTTGGCGCGCTTCGCTGAAAGGCGCCGTTTCATAACCTGCTCGATATGGGCTCTTATGCTTGTTCCGTCGGCACTTGCAGTGGCGGCGTGTGATGTTGTGTACCAACTCGCAGCGTCGTGAATACTTCGCCGCGCGGCCCGGTTTGCTTTGGCGACGTCAGGCCGCGCCGCCGGCTCTCTTGCGTGCTGCATCAAGCTGGGCGTAGACGAAGTCCGCCCAACGCTGCGCGATTCGACGCTGTTCGGCAACGTCGCCTGCGGACTTGTCTTGCGATGCGTTCTGTCGCGTTTGCGCTGAAGTTTTGTCCCGTTCCGCATGCTCGGTCATCTCGCGCAGATGCGCCGCAGCGGTTCGCCGAAAATCGTGCAGAACGAAATGCTCGACGTCGAGGCCGAGCGCTTTCACGGCCTGGTTGAGCGTGCTCTTTGCAATTGGCCGGTCGTGGCCTCTGACGCTCGGAAAGACAAACGTCCTGCCGGCTCTCCTGAGATGTAGCTCGCGCAGCATCGTCACCGCTTGTTGCGGCAGATGCACCAGTTGGTCCGCGTCCTTCGTCAGACGCGCGGCCGGGATGCGCCACAACGCGTTGCCGAGATCGAATTCATCCCACGTCGATTCCACGAGGTCGGATTTGCGCACCATTGTCAGCACCAGCAGATGCAGCGCGAACTTGAGCGGCCGACGGATGCCCGATGCTTCGATCGAATACAGCATCGCGCCGATCTCCTCGCCGGACAGCACGCGAGTACGGCTTTCGAAGGTGGCGATCGAGCGCGCCGGCACCACTTCTGCCGGATTGCCTGTCGCGAGCTGCCGAGCGATCAGATATTCGTATAGGCGCTTGATCACATTGCGCGTGTGCAGCGCCATTTTCGGGGAGCCGCGGCTTTTTATGCTGTCGCAGATAGCGACGACATGCTCGGCCGTCACGGCCTTGACCGGCATGCCGCCGATTGCGGGCAGCACGTCCTTGTCGAGCGCACGCCGGGTGGTGCGGCGATACTCGTCCGACTTGCCGGCCATTTCCGTCGACATATAGAGTTCGGCGGCTTCGCGCAGAACGTCTGCCTTCGCTTCGGCACCCCGATCTCGCCGCGCGGTGGCGACCGGCGAAATGCCTTGCGCGACGAGCTCCGCGTACTTCTGCGCCTTGGCTCGGGCGACACGCAGCGAAATCATCCGGTAATCGCCAATGGTGGCGAGCGGCTGGCGCTTGCCGTTCAGCGAATAGCGGAAGCGCCATACCTTGGTGCCGGTGGTCATCACCTCGATCACGAGGCCGTTACCGTCCGCGACGCTGTAGCGGGTCACGCGCGGTTCGAGCGCGCGAATCTGGGATTCAGTGAGTGGGACGGCTAGGCGCGGCATGTTCGGCTGCTAATACGGAAAAAGCGAGTTTAAACGGTTTCCCTTTGTGTACCAAGCAGTGGTCGCGGTATTGGTCTACAGCTAGGTGAGTTTCGCGACGGATGTAAATGGCGAGTTCGCTCCAGGACGGCTTGCAGCGTGGTCCTGCCGCAAACCGCCAAACGCCTGACTACTTGCCGATACAAAACCGGCTGAAAATCACTCCGAGCAGATCGTCGGAGCTGAATTCGCCAGTGATCGAGTTGAGCTGGTCCTGCGCGAGCCGTAGTTCCTCGGCGAAAAGATCCAGCGCCTGCGAGTTCTGGTCGGCATGTGCGGCGGCCGTCGCCAGATGTTCCTGCGCTGCGCGCAACGCAATCAGATGCCGCTCTCGCGCGAGGTATACGCTCTCGGCGCCTGCCTGCCAGCCGGCGATGCGCAGCAGTTCGTCGCGTAGCAGGCTGACGCCGTCGCCCTGTTTGGCCGATAGCCGGACTTCGCTGACATCGAGATCGGCGTCGAGCGCGCGGGTCTCGGGCGGCAAGCCCACCAGGTCGGTCTTGTTGAGCACGCGCACGACAGGCACGCCGACTGGAAAACGGCCGGCGATCACTTCGTCTTCGGCTGTCATGCCGGTGCGTGCATCCAGCAGATGCAGCACGACGTCCGCGCGTTCGATCTCGCTCCACGTGCGCGCAATGCCGATCTTCTCGACTTCGTCTTCTGTGTCGCGCAAGCCGGCCGTGTCGATTATGTGCAGCGGAATGCCCTCGATCTGGATTGTCTGCGCGACCTTGTCGCGCGTCGTCCCGGCAATCGGCGTGACGATGGCGAGTTCGGCGCCGGCAAGTGCATTCAGCAGCGACGATTTGCCGACGTTCGGTTGCCCGGCCAGCACCACCGACAGGCCCTCGCGCAACAACGCGCCTTGCCGCGCTTCGGCCAGCACGTGCGCGAGGCGCTCGCGAATCCGCGTGAGCTTGCCGCGGGCGTCGGCGGCCTCGAGAAAGTCGATTTCTTCTTCGGGGAAGTCGAGCGTCGCTTCGACCAGCATGCGCAGCGTGATCACTTCTTCGACCAACGCGTGAATGTCGCGCGAGAACGCGCCGTCGAGCGAACGGCCCGCTGAGCGGGCCGCGGCCTCGGTGCTCGCCTCGATCAGATCGGCCACCGCTTCTGCCTGCGCGAGATCCAGCTTATCGTTGAGAAACGCGCGGCGGGTGAATTCGCCGGGCTCGGCGAGCCGCAGACCGAATCCGCGCCCCGCGTCGATGCAACGTTGCAGTACCAGTTGCAACACGACTGGACCGCCGTGACCTTGCAACTCGAGTACGTGCTCGCCGGTGTACGAATGCGGCGCGGGGAAATAAAGGGCGATGCCGCGATCGAGCGCGTTGCCACTGTCGTCGATGAAAGGCACGTAACTCGCGTGACGAGGCGCGAGCACCTGGCCGGTGAGCGCTTGCATCAGCGGTTGCGCCGCGGCCTCGGCCGCGCGTCCAAACGAGATTCGCACTACGCCGATGCCTCCTCGCCCGGGCGCGGTGGCAATGGCGACGATCGGATCGGAATCGGTGGTCAGCATGAGCGGGGCGACGAAATCGGGAGAAGAGGGCTGGCGGCGCGGGCATCTGCGGGGGCGCCGCGCATTGTAACGCGGGCCATACGCCCCGCAGGTCGGCGACGCGCCCGGCGATCGTCGCACGCTTTTTATAGCGCGATTAAGATTGAACCCAACCAAGCTAGGATTGTTACTGCGTCACCAGGACAAATCCAGACTAAACGGGAGAGACGCATCGCGCAAATTCAAGCCAGCTAACGAAAAGGCGCAAAAATTGACATTCCTGCTGAATCGCCGACGCGTTGAGGTATACGAGCTAAAATCATCTCAAATAAGATAAACATGAGCCTGATCAGTTGTCAACTGGGAGGACGCTGAATTGCACAATCTGGCCCATGCCAACCCCGAAAGAAAAAGCCGCCTTCGCCAAGAGGCTGAAGGAAACCTTGGAGCCGCTGAAGATTCGCGGTGGGACCAAACTTGCCGAACAGTTCAACCTCCGCTATCGGGGTGACCGTCCGGTTACACCGCAAACCGCGCACAAGTGGCTCACGGGTACGACGATTCCGAAGCCCGACAAATTGCGTACGCTGGCCGAGTGGTTGAACGTGAAGGAGCATTGGCTCCACTATGGACCTTCGCCCGGCGCGGTCGCCAGACCCGTAGTGCGCGGCGATAAGTATCCGCCGTCGCAGGAAACGATCGAACTGGCCTCGAAGATCGAGTCGTTGACGCCGAAAGATCGCTTTCTCGTCGAGGAAATGATTGTGCGCTTCTACGGTGAGGATGCCGAAGAAGAATAGCGGGCGTTTCGCTTCTAGTAGCAGCTGCTATAAAAAAGCCGCCCGGTTCGTTCGAACCGGGCGGCTTTGTTTTTGCGGATGACTTGTCGCGCCAGCAGCGCTGGCGGCATGCGGCGCATAAAAGTCCGCAGCGCCCCGCTTCAGACGGCCGTTACGCCGGCTTCGCCTTCGACTGACCCATCATGCGCGTGATGTAGTACTGCTGCGCGATCGACAGCACGTTGTTCACCACGTAATAGAGCACCAGACCAGCCGGGAAGAAGAAGAACATGACCGAGAACGCGATCGGCATGAACATCATCATCTTGGCTTGAACCGGATCAGGCGGCGTCGGATTGAGCTTCGTCTGCAGGAACATCGAAACAGCCATCAGCACCGGCAGGATGAAGAACGGGTCCTGCTGCGACAGATCGTGAATCCACAGAATCCACGGCGCGCCGCGCATTTCCACCGACGACAGCAGCACCCAATACAGCGAGATGAATACCGGAATCTGGATGACGACCGGCAGACAGCCGCCGAACGGATTCACCTTCTCGGTCTTGTACAACTCCATCAGCGCGGCGTTCATCTTCTGCGGATCGCCCTTGAAGCGTTCGCGCAGCGCCTGCATACGCGGCGTGATCGCCTTCATGCGCGCCATCGACTTGTAGCTCGCGGCCGACAGCGGGAAGAACACCGCCTTGATCAGCAGCGTGAGCAGCACGATCGCCCAGCCCCAATTGCCGACATAGCTGTGGATCTTTTCGAGCAGCCAGAAAAGCGGCTTGGCGATGATCGTTACCCAGCCATAATCCTTCACCAGTTCCAGACCCGGCGCGATGCCTTCGAGCATGCGCTCTTCTTCCGGGCCGGCGAAAAGACGCGCGGATACGTCGACCGTTTGGCCCGGCGCGATGGCCGCAACCGGCTGCTTGACGCCGATGCGATACAGCGTCGGATCGATCTTCTCGACGTAGATGTCGCGCTTCGCGCCCTGCTGCGGAATCCACGCCGACGCGAAGTAGTGCTGCACCATCGCGATCCAGCCGTTGTCGGCCTGCTTCGCGAAATCTTCCTTGTTCTTGTCGATGTCGCCGAACGTCATCTTCTGGAAGTGATGCTGGTCGGTATAGACAGCCGGCCCGATGAACGTGTGCGAGAAGCGCGGCGTTTCCACCGGCTGATCGTCACGCACCAGTTCCATATAAACCGACGGGCTCACCGGCGCAGTGCCGACGTTCTGGATCTTCGTATCGACGCCGATCACATAGCTGCCGCGCGTGAACGTGTAGGTCTTGATGACCTTCAGCCCACCCTTGACCGGCGACTCGAAGCTGAGTTGGAACGACTTGGCGTCGCCCGTCAGATCGTGCGGCTGGTTGGGCAGCGGCGTGTAGATGTCGTTGTGGTTCGGGAAATCGCCACCGAGCAAACCCGTGCGCGCCAGATACGTGTGATTGGCGGTGCGGTCGAACAGCGTGATGACCAGATCGGGCTGCTTGCCGTCGCCTTGCTTGACGAGCGACAGCTTCGACAGCGTGCCGCCGCGGGTGTCGATCTCGCCGTTATAGACGTCGGTGCTGAACTTGACGAGTTGCGATTGCGTGGCCGCCGGCGTGTTGGCCGGCGCTGCTGCATTGGTGGCCGGCAAATCGGCGGGCTGGGTTCCCGGCGTCGTGGTTCCCGGTGCGGCGCTGCCGACGGTCTTGGTCGGCGTGGCGCTGGGGAAGAACATCGACGGGCGTCCGTGGTCGCGTTGCCAGTTGTCGAACAGCATGACCGCTGACATGAAGAAGATGACCCATAGGACGGTGCGTTTGATATCCATGCGTTGTCTCAGTGTCGATGGAACGGCGCGTCAGCGCTTTTCAGAAGTGGGAGGCGGGACGAGATCGATGCCGCCCGCGGAAAACGGGTGGCAGCGGCAAATACGCCTGGCGGCGAGATAAGTCCCGCGCGCGGCGCCATGATACTGGATTGCTTCGCGCGCGTAATCAGAGCAGGAAGGGTAAAAACGGCACCGGTTGCCGAGCATTGGGCTCACGGCAAGCTTGTAAAAGCGCAATAAAGCGATGAGTACCGTTTGCATGGCTCGTGCGGCAGGACGGCGCCGCGCAACGTGGAGTACCGGACGATGCCCGCTGGCCAAGGCTACCGAAGCTGCGGCAGCGTGAGCGAAAAAGCGGGCGGTCACTTGAGCGTCATTCCGTGCCGGGCGCGTCCGCGGGCGGCGCCTGACGACGGGCAATCTCGCGCGCTGCCTTGTCGAGCAACGCCTCGATTTCACTGCGGCACAGCGCCTTTAACGGCGACGACGACGCACTCGGCAAAGCCTTCCTGTCAAAGCGCGTATGCAGGCGCAGCAGCACATCCCAACCGCCAAATTCCGCGCGACGCAGCCGAAACGCTTCACGCGCGATTCGACGGACCAGATTACGCGTAGCCGCGCGCGGCGCATACTTCTTGCCGATCACGAGGCCGAGGCGTGCGTCATTGCCGGTAGGCCGGCCGTACACCACGAAATGGGCGGTGCGGCGCCACGGGCGCAAACGAAAAACGGATGAAAATTCATCCGTTTTCAGTAGCCTTGCGGCTTTGGGGAAGGCGGCTCGCGCTCGCAACGCTGCGGAGCTCTGCTGCGGCGCCTCTGCCGGTTCCACTTCGCCACCACTGTCGCCTGGCACAGATAGGCCTGGCACGGACACAGCGCGCAATCCGCTCGCCTGCCTTAGATGGCGAGGCGCTTGCGGCCCTTCGCGCGACGTGCGTTGATGACCTTGCGGCCGCCAGCGGTCTTCATGCGAACGCGAAAGCCGTGGGTGCGCTTGCGACGGGTAACGGAAGGTTGGTAAGTACGTTTCATGTTGCTCTCACTTGATCGAAAAATAACCGCGCGATCATCGCTGAAAGCGCAATGGCCGGAGGTTTACTGAATTGGTTTTCGCGGAACCCGCTATTTAAACCGGTTTTGCGTTGACCGTCAATAGTTTAGCCGGTGCCGCCCAAGCGCGCGGTGCGCTTGTGAACATGATCCGTCCCTGTGGATAACTCCCTTTCGCCTCCCGTTTGGCGTTAGAATCTCGCCTTACTTCCCAAAAATGATGCACGCCGCTCCGGCTCGCTTGTCCCGCAAACCCTTTGTGGCACAGGCGCCTGGGGCTGTTACGCCTGGCTGTTCCGGGCCTTGTTGCGTGCGCGCGACGGGGGCAGCGGCGAACCCTCGTGCACACCATAACGACAGCAACTCGATGAACGAATTCTGGCAACACTGTTCCGCATTGCTGGAGCGTGAGCTCACGCCCCAGCAGTACGTGACGTGGATCAAACCGTTGGCCCCGGTCGCCTTCGACGCCGCTGCGAACACGCTCAGCATCGCTGCGCCGAACCGCTTCAAGCTCGACTGGGTCAAGAGCCAGTTCTCCGGCCGCATCGCGGATATGGCCCGCGATTTCTGGCAAGCCCCGGTCGACGTGCAGTTCGTACTTGATCCGAAAGCCGGCATGCGCGCTCCCGCGGCAGCGGCACCGGCTCCCGCGCGTCCGGTTTCCGCGCCACATTCGATGGGCGGTAGCGCCGGCAATGGCGCTGCCGTGGACGCAGCCGTCGGCGCGGTGCAAGCGGCGCAGGCCGCGCGCGCGAACGGCGCCAATAGCGCGATGGCGAACCTCAACGCGAACGCGCGCGCGGCAGCTGAGCACAACGCCAACGCGCGCGCCGCGGCGGAAGACGCCGCCGATCTGGACCTGCCGAGCCTCGACGCAAACGAAGCCGCGGCGGCGCGCCGCACATGGCGCCCGGGCCAGAGCGCCGGCTCGAACGGTAACGGCGACAACGACTCGATGTACGAGCGCTCGAAGCTTAATCCGGTCCTGACTTTCGACAACTTCGTGACCGGTAAGGCCAATCAGCTGGCGCGCGCCGCGGCGATTCAGGTCGCGGACAATCCCGGCATCTCGTACAACCCGCTATTTCTGTATGGCGGCGTTGGTTTGGGCAAGACTCACCTGATCCACGCAATCGGCAACCAGCTTCTGATGGACAAGGCCGGCGCGCGGATTCGCTACATCCACGCGGAACAGTACGTGTCCGACGTCGTGAAGGCGTACCAGCGCAAGGCGTTCGACGACTTCAAGCGCTACTACCACTCGCTCGATTTGCTGCTGATCGATGATATTCAGTTCTTTTCCGGCAAGTCGCGCACGCAGGAGGAGTTCTTCTACGCGTTCGAGGCGCTGGTCGCGAACAAGGCGCAGGTGATCATCACCAGCGACACGTATCCGAAGGAAATTTCGGGTATCGACGACCGTTTGATTTCGCGCTTCGACTCCGGGCTGACGGTGGCGATCGAGCCGCCCGAGCTCGAAATGCGCGTCGCGATCCTGATGCGCAAGGCGCAATCGGAATTCGTGAGCCTGAACGAAGACGTCGCGTTTTTCGTCGCCAAGCATTTGCGTTCGAACGTGCGCGAACTCGAAGGCGCGCTGCGCAAAATTCTCGCGTACTCGAAGTTCCACGGCCGCGAAATCACCATCGAATTGACGAAAGAAGCGCTGAAAGATCTGTTGACGGTGCAGAACCGGCAGATTTCGGTGGAAAACATTCAGAAGACCGTGGCTGACTTTTACAGCATCAAGGTCGCGGACATGTATTCGAAGAAGCGGCCGGCGAACATTGCGCGGCCGCGGCAGATTGCGATGTATCTGGCGAAGGAGCTTACGCAGAAGAGCTTGCCGGAAATTGGCGAGCTGTTCGGTGGACGCGACCACACCACCGTGCTGCACGCGGTGCGAAAAATTGCCGATGAGCGCAGCAAGGACGCGCAACTGAACCACGAATTGCATGTGCTGGAGCAGACGCTGAAAGGCTGAGCGGCCGGGGAGGGAAGCGGCAGAAAAAACGACCTGTTTATTTCCAAACTCGCCCCCATTTTAGTGAGGCGGTTCCGTTTTCAGGCACAATACAGGTTTAACCGCCCGGCGGCCGCGGGCGGATTTCACGCCGTGACGGGCGCTGCGTGGCGCCGGCGGGGAGCTGCGGTTGCGTGCCGGAAAAAATGCCTCACAAGGCTGAAAGGCACGCGGGCCGTTATATCAACGAAGGAACTCTATGCAACTGGTCAAGACCGAACGCGATAACCTCCTCAGGCCGCTGCAAACTGTGAGCGGCATCGTCGAACGCCGCCATACGTTGCCGATCCTCGCCAATTTGCTGATTACCAAGAACGGCCCGGACGTGTCGTTCCTGTCGACCGACCTTGAGTTGCAGATCACCACGCGCGCCGATTTCGGCGTGGGCGGCGATTCCGTGGCGACCACGGTGGCGGCGCGAAAGCTCCTCGATATCCTGCGCGCCATGCCCGACGGCCAGGTCACGCTCACGCTGAACGACAAGCGTCTGACGGTGCAATCCGGCAAGAGCCGCTTCGCGCTGCAAACGCTGGCTGCGGATGAGTTTCCGACCGTCGCACAAGCTAAAGACTACGGCGCGAGCCTCGTGGTTCCGCAAAAGACGTTCCGCCAGTTGCTTGGCATGGTGCATTTTTCGATGGCCCAGCAGGACATTCGCTACTACCTGAACGGCATGCTGCTGGTAGTGGACGGCGACCAGTTGATGGCGGTCGCGACGGACGGTCACCGTCTGGCGTTTTCGTCGATGAAGATCGAAGGCTCGTTCGCGCGCCAGGAAGTGATCATTCCGCGCAAGACGATTCTGGAATTGCAGCGTCTGCTCGAAGATATCGACGACACGCTGAACATTGACATCGCGCAAACGCAAGTGAAGTTCACGTTCGGTCAGGTTGAACTGGTGTCGAAGCTGGTTGAAGGAAAATTCCCCGACTTCCAGCGCGTGATCCCGAAGTCGCACAAGAATCAGTTCGTGATCGGCCGTGAAGAACTGCAGCGTTCGCTGCAACGCGCCGCGATTCTGACGTCGGACAAATTCAAGGGCGTGCGCTGCATCATCGAGCCGGGCCAGTTGAAGATCATGTCGACCAACGCCGATCAGGAAGAGGCGCAAGAAGAACTGGAAATCGCGTACGACGGTGATAGCGTCGATATCGGGTTCAACGTCACGTATCTGCTCGACGTGCTCGCGAACCTGAAGGTGGACACGCTGCAAGTGAGCCTTGGCGACGCCAGCTCCAGCGCGTTGATCACGATTCCCGAGAACGACGAATTCAAATACGTCGTGATGCCGATGCGCATCTAACGCGTCCAAAAACCAGAACACACCAAGGGGCGCAGCGCCCCTTTGGCGTTTTTATGGCGTTTTGAAAAGTCCCGAGCAGCAACCCAGCAGTAATGCAGAACCGGAAAAAATCCATGACTGAAACGAACAATACGCAACCCGACAACAGCTACGGCGCCTCGTCTATTCAGATCCTCGAAGGTCTGGAGGCGGTGCGCAAGCGGCCGGGGATGTACATCGGGGATACATCGGATGGCACCGGTTTGCACCACCTCGTGTTCGAAGTGCTCGACAACTCGATCGACGAAGCGTTGGCCGGGTACTGTAACGACATCCAGGTGATCATTCACGCGGACAACTCCATCTCGATCACCGACAACGGCCGAGGTGTGCCGACCGGCCTCAAGATGGACGACAAGCACGAGCCGAAGCGCAGCGCTGCCGAAATCGTGATGACCGAGCTGCATGCCGGCGGCAAGTTCGACCAGAACAGCTACAAGGTGTCGGGCGGCTTGCACGGCGTGGGCGTGTCGTGTGTGAACGCGCTGTCGGCGTGGCTGCGCCTCACGGTTCGCCGCGACGGCAAGAAGCACTTCATGGAATTCCACCGTGGCGTGCCGCAGAACCGTGTGATCGAAGAGATCAACGGCGTGGCGGTGTCGCCGATCCAAGTGGTGGGCGAGACCGAGAACCGCGGCACGGAAGTGCATTTCATGGCCGACGAGACGATCTTCGGCAATGTCGAATATCACTACGACATTCTGGCGAAGCGGATTCGCGAACTGTCGTTCCTGAATAACGGCGTGCGGATTCGCCTGACAGATCAGCGCTCGGGCAAGGAAGACGATTTCGCGTTTGTCGGCGGAGTGAAGGGTTTTGTCGAGTACATCAACAAGACCAAGAGCGTGCTGCACCCGACCATTTTCCACGTCAACGGCGAGAAAGATGGCGTAGGTGTCGAAGTGGCGATGCAGTGGAACGACAGCTACAACGAGAACGTGCTGTGCTTCACGAACAACATTCCGCAGCGCGACGGCGGCACACACTTGACGGGTTTGCGCGCGGCGATGACGCGCGTGTTGAACAAGTACATTGCCGACCATGAAGTCGCGAAGAAGGCGAAGGTCGAGACGTCCGGCGACGACATGCGCGAAGGGCTTTCGTGCGTGCTGTCGGTGAAGGTGCCGGAGCCGAAGTTCAGCGCGCAAACGAAGGACAAGCTGGTGTCGTCAGAAGTGCGCGCGCCGGTGGAAGATGTGGTCGCGAAGGCGCTCGAGGAATTCCTGCTTGAAACGCCGAACGACGCGAAGATCATTTGCAGCAAGATCGTCGATGCAGCGCGGGCTCGCGATGCGGCTCGTAAAGCGCGTGAGATGACGCGGCGTAAGGGCGTGCTGGATGGCGTTGGTCTGCCGGGCAAGCTCGCGGATTGCCAGGAGAAGGATCCGGCGAAGTCGGAGATTTATATCGTCGAGGGCGACTCGGCAGGTGGCTCAGCGAAGCAGGGCCGCGACCGGAAATTCCAGGCGATCTTGCCGTTGCGCGGCAAGGTGCTCAATGTGGAGAAGGCGCGCTATGACAAGCTGCTTTCTTCGGAGCAGATCGTGACGCTGATTACCGCGTTGGGTTGCGGGATTGGCAAAGAGGATTACAACCTCGATAAGCTGCGTTATCACCGCATCATCATCATGACCGATGCCGACGTGGACGGTGCGCACATCCGAACGCTGCTGCTGACGTTCTTCTATCGGCAAATGCCGGAGATGATCGAGCGCGGGTATATCTATATCGCACAACCGCCGCTGTACAAAATCAAGGCGGGTAAGGACGAGCGGTATTTGAAGGATGAGAACGAGGTTAATGCTCATATTCTGAAGCTTGCGTTGCAGGGCTCGGAGCTGTTGCCTTCCGAGAATGCGACGGCGATTACCGGCGATGCATTGGGCGAATTGGCCCGGGCTTATTTGCTGGCACAGGCGGTGGTTAATCGATTGAGCCGGTTGTACGACGCGGGCGGACTCGAGGCTGTGATGGATGGGGTTGTTATTGATCTCTCCAGCGGAGATGCAGCCGAGGCTTCAGCTAAAGCGCTCGAGGCCAAGTTGCGGGATGACGCGCTGAAGCCCGAAGTTACCGTCACGACAATGTACGACCCGGTGCGTGAATTGCGCTCGCTGCGCGTTGCGCGGACGCATCATGGGAATCAGAAAATTTCCGTGCTGGATGAAGAGTTTCAGTTGACTGCTGATTACCAGCAACTGGTCAATACCGCTAATACGTTCAAGGGCTTGATTGGTGCGGGTGCGGTCATTAAGCGCGGCGAGCGGAGTATGGCTGTTAGCGACTTCAAGTCTGCGATGAAGTGGTTGCTGGCCGATGCTGAGAGGAATGTTTCCAAGCAGCGCTATAAGGGACTCGGGGAGATGAACCCGGGGCAGCTTTGGGAGACGACTATGGATCCGGCAGTGCGTCGTTTGCTGAGAGTGCAGATCGAGGATGCTATTGCGGCTGATGGTATTTTCACTACGCTTATGGGGGATGATGTTGAGCCGCGTAGGGCTTTCATTGAGTCTAATGCGTTGCGGGCGGGGAATATTGATGTTTGATGTCAGTTCTCAGCGTAGGGCGCCAGAGTAAGTGCGACTGGCGCCACAGTTTCGCGACTGTGGGACGGAGTTAATGAGACTGGCCTACTTTAGACGTGAGGTGACCGCCGCCGCTATTGGAGACGTAGGTCGTAACAGCAATTGGCTGGCGCAACAGACATGAGACGGGTAAGTGCTAGAAATCGCGAATGCCCCAAGATCGGGCTGCGCGATGCAGAGTCATGGATTCGATCCCCCTTCCCTCCGGCTTCCGTTGACAGTCGGGGGCATGTAGCCATATTTTTTCAGGCGAGCACGCTGGAGACTGATGAACGCAAGCCGTCGGGTTCGACCGGGATGAAGCGCCGCGCGGCGAGCGCGAATGTGGAGGCCGCCTTGCGGCCTTTACCGGGTCAAGGTGTTGCGTCAGGGGTTGATGCCCGAAGAATCGAGACACTGCAGGCGGCTCGATGTCCGCCCTTTCACATGCCATCGAACATACTGTTACATACCGTTGTCAGTTCCTCATCGTGGAAGCACGGAAAAGTCTTGCACGATCCACGGGCGTACCTTTCCATCGCTCCGATCTACGAATACGACCTGTCTTGCCGGTTCGGGGCTGAATGAGACATGTATTGGACGGTCCGTCCCATAGATGTAGATGCGATCAAACGGCAGGTTGGCCGCGATCCACTCGGCGACCGCATACATGTCCTCGTCCCGGATCAGGAAGTCGACAGCGGCGCCTCCACGCGAGCATATTAGATTCCCTGATCGGTCGACTTCGTGGGCAGCGTGCTGATCAAGATTTGCTGCGATCCGACCTGTGCCCTGTCGCTTGATTGCACGTGCCAACTGCGGTGAGCAAAAACCATACGTGAGTTCGATTCGACCAAAATAGTCGATAATTGGGTCAACGATATTTTTAGTGAGTGCGAGCAGCGCGTTGTAGCTTTGAGGCACAAGGGGTGCGTTGTCAATCCCAGTGCTTTGAGCTGTCTCGCTGCACCGAGTCAGATCTCGATATGAGTACCATTTGCCGCAGGCATCGTCCAAGCTTGGCAAAGTTTCTGAGGGTCGAAGCTCAAATCCGGACAACTCGATCCGTTCATTGCGCAACAATTGCTCAAACTGGGACTTGGTCGGACCATGTTCGGGCAGCGATAGGCATAAGGGTACTAGCTGTTCATCCAAAGCTGCCTGGTGTGCGTATCCGGGGAACTCGTCGTTGATAAACTTCGATTTGCCAAGCAAAAGCGTAGGTTCGTAGTTTTCCGCATACTCGAACACATCGATTTCCTGCGTACGCAGGTGTATCTTCACGCGACGCCGAAGCAGCGGTGTTGGCGATGAGTCGAAGTCGTCAAATTCAAGTATGGTGAGTTTTCCCGATTTAACGTGAACCTTGACAAGGTCTCCGCTCCGGACGTCTCCCCGGCACAGTGACGGGTCCCAAAGGAGGAAGTTACTCGCCGACCGGCACGTCCGATGCATTCGGAAATCCTATATACCTCGGTAACAATGGCAACTACTACACACTGTCAACAGATGGCTCGACTCGAGTCGTATCCCCGAATCCGCCAACGGGTATTGGAGCTACGGGGAAAATTGGGGAAGATGCGCTTAAAGCGCTAGGGGGCAGCCCCAAGTGACGTTCCCAACGACTCTAGGGCCGCGCGTGGTCGATCAGCTCGCCCCGGGCAATGTCGCGAATGAGGGCAAAGTGGGATACGTCGCGTACGACGCATTTACAGCACAACAGGTCGCTAAAGATGCGGAACTATTAAATACAGGTGCCGTGAATGGCGTAACATGGAATTTTTATCGTAGCCCCGTTACGGGGCAAGTGGGACCATCTCCGGCGTTGAGCGACGCGCTCAACAAGGCGGGGATTAAAATTGTGACGCACTGACTATGAAATTTTCGACTTCTTATACCCCGGTGACGACGGCGTTCACATTGATGGGCAAGAGCGATCTAAAGGAATTTTACGAGTGGTTCATGAGCAATTTGCCGTATTGCATCGAAGAACTGATGCAGCTTGTGCGGAGCACGCCTGGCTTCGAGAATTGGAATCCCGACTATTCTCCCGAGTCGCTGAACTCACTTGGCGATTGGTTTTCCGTAAAGGCCAAGAAAAGGAGATTATCGCAGCAGGAAATAGATGCACTCAGTAGTAGCAACGATGGATCGGCGGAAACTTCACCGTGGGATCTGACTGACGAAACAAAGACACTTGCTGCCTATGTGGGTATGTACTACGGGCAAGTGGCGCTAGAAAATTTTCCGTCGCTCAAGTGGAAGCAGCAACTGGAAAATAAGAAGCTGGTGATTTCGGTCAGCCCGTGATAGTTGGTGACGGCTTTTTGCCCTGCAATCCTGTAAGGGTTGCTAACGCTTTCGCGTGGGGAATAATTGAAGGATCCAGATCAGGATCGCGATTGCGTGAGGTTTACGATTACTGGACAAACTTGAGCAAGTAGTGGATCGGTTGCCGTGCGCGGTGAACGCGCGTGCGAGATGGCGCTTTCGGGGGACTGTGAAGCGCATGAATTTTGAGCCCGAGCGTGCGATGCTGGTCTTCCAGCTTGCTGGCTCGAATGCTACTGATGCAAAACAAGTGCACCGCAGGAGGCGCTGACCGATGGCTTGGGGATTGCCCGCCGCACGGTCGCCGCAGTTCAGAATGAGGCGGTTTATGAGATATGGCAGTGAGTTGTGTCCCCGACAAACATACCGTTGCTGTTGGATTGTTTCGGAATGCGAAATGCCGCGTGCGACTAGGATCGACTGTCACAATCTAGCGAATCGTTAGAAAAACAAAAAAGAAGCGGAGTCCTGCTGTAGTGGTCAACTAATTTCGGACAGGCAGATAGGTTCTTTTGCTGTCGGTTTCGCCTCCTAAGCGGCGGGCGACAGATATGCGCCGATTCGTTCTCGAGTAGCCTCGCGAGATAACCTTTCGTGAGCATGACGTTGAGGACGTCCTGCCGTAGGTCTGCTCGACGACCCACCCTCGATGATTTCCGCCATATGCCAGAGCGCTGGTTGTTAATGATTTTATTAGGGTCGCTTGTTGATTTGCACGGAATCCTGACCCACGGCGGGGTCAGGATTCCGTGCAAATCAACGCCATTCCAGGCACCGAGCGAGCCCACTCCCGGATACTCCTGCTTTTTGGCCTTCGGCATCGCGAGCGCGGCAGGGGTAGGTCCGGCGCTATCGAAAGCGCGATGCGAAGAGAAGCCTTGACGCTGGAAGCGCGTGGATGCCAGCCATCGATCGAAAGATCAGCGCGTTGCAGTGCCCTCGCAAATCGCCACAGCGATTCATACTCGGTTTCAATGGCAGGCAGTTCCGCCCAGGACAGGCGGAACATCAATACGAACCTCAGGGCCTAATGGATGCCGTCGGTCCACTTGAGTTTGACCTTAGAGTTCAGTGAATAAAGGCAGCAAATCCTGATCGACTAATCGCTCTTCAATTGCGTTGGCGATCTTCACATGCTCCGGATTTGAAGCAGAGAAAGGCTCATCGATAACACTGACGATGAGGGTGCCTATCCGCTGCTTACCATCCATGACCGGAATCAGGTCGCGAGCCTCGGGCACTTGCTGCGCGGTGAAAACTCTCGGCAAATAAAGCATCCAACCGGCGCCGGGTCGTTTTTCGAAGACCTGCTGCTGCGAAAAATACTTGAATGGCCCGACCTGAACGCTCGACGCGGACCAGATGCGCGCTGCTTCCGAAACAACGTCCGCCACCAGCGTTGTCTGCTGAAATCCGACAATGCCTTTCATCTGGAAGGTCACCGAGCACACACTATCAATGCCTTGCGAGTCGGAAAAAGCGGCTCCACCGTCTCCCTCCAGGCCATTCCATACCCCGAGCGACCTGATGCTGGTGCCATTGGATAAAGCGGAATTCTTCGCCATGGCAATCGCCGCGCTGGTCGGTCCATTGGCATCGAAGGCAGCGTTTAGCAGTGACGCTTTTTCCGTATCCGCTGCTGGATACCATTTGTCCACGGGTAAGCCGGCTCGCGTCAGGACCTTCGCAAACTGCCAAAGTCGGCCGTATTCCGACTCGATGGTCGGCAATTGCGGGGCAACTAGGCGATAGGTGACGTCAATATTCAGATGAAAGGCCATGTTCGTCAACGTTCTGTGCTCGTGCTCATTAAAGTGGCTTCAATTCTGTGTTAACCAGCGGCGCGGTGGTGCGAAAACTGCGCGTGAAGTACCGATAGCTGAGCGGCTGCATGAAGTACCAATGCAACAGCGCCGGTGTATTGGCCGCCGCAACGAGGTTTTGTTCTCTCGCCTGGTTGCGCATTTTTTCAACACCAGATATCAGGAAGAATCGCTTTGGATTGCCCGTCTCCGGATCAAAAAACTGATCATAATTCGCCTTTGCCTCTTCCAGCTGGCAAAGCGACGCACGAAACCCATCGAAGTCGAGCCCGCTGAAATTCCACTCCGTATTCGGCGCGAAGCCTGTCACCTGCGCCTGATACGTGCGCGAGGTATCGGACATATTCCAGTTACGCGTCACGAGGTTACCCGCGTCCGGTGGACACTTCTTGCATGCTTCGTCCGTCTTCGGCATGGTTCGCGCGACAGGTTGGGTCTTGCTCTTGTCTTGCGCCTGATCGCCGGATAGCGACAGGATTCCCGCCACCGCGGTCCCGCCCAACAAAGCGGGGAATGCTTCGGCGAGCAGCGCGCCCGCTCCTTCGATGAGCGGAATTGCCAACACAGCCATCAACGCTTCTCCCTATCCCGATCAATCAACTTCCGCCGAGTCACCGCCAGCAGATCCTCGAACCGCTCCTCGACCGGTCGTCCCGGCTTCGCGAGCCAGGCCGCGATCCCCGGCTTGCGATAAAACTCCGGCACATCCGCCTCGATATAAAGAAACTCCACCAACTCCTTGTCCTGCTGAAAGCCCATGCGCTTCGCGTCTCCATACGCGCGCACCAGACGGTCGAGCAAGGTCGGATCGTCGGCGTAACGCGGGGCGTCGCGCACGATATCGTCACGAATTGTCGCGACGAAATTGCGTTCGTCGCTCGCGCACAAAGCGGCCCATTGTTCTGCGGTCAGTTCAAGCATGGTGAGAGACGTGAAAGCGTTTGCCGTCCGCGAGGCCGTGCCACTCCTCCACATCGCCGAAATAAGCGCGACGTCCTTCGGTGTCGAGCGCATTGAAGAGCGGCACGAAAACACGCGGATCCCAGAACCGGAGCAACGCAATCTTGCCATTCGGCAGTTTGCTGTTGAGCTTGCATTGCAGTGTCCGCACGAGCGACTCGATATCCTGCGTGCTGAACAACCACATCACACCAGGCCGCGCTGTTTCCAGTTCATCGAGTGAAGCCACCACGTCGGCATCGGGTTGCGCGATGTCGACAAGCCATGGTCCAGCGGATGCCAATGGCTCATCTTCTGTCCCGGCGAAAAGCGTGTGCACAGTGCCCCAGCGGCGCCGCAAGCTGCGGCCAAAATGCTGTTCGTACTGCAGGCCATCGACCAGCGCATACGCACGCAGCCCCGGCGTATCCGCGCGCAAACGCTCCAGCCGTTCAGCGAGAGTCGCCGGGATCATGAGCGCACGACAGTCGAAGCGCCCGTTTCTGCGGCATGAGCGAGGCACTCGCGACACAGCGTCGGCGCGACTGTGGACTCCGCCGCCGCGGCCGTCGTGCCCTGCATCGACGCAGGTACATTGCCGGTGGTCTCGGATTGCGCGGCGATCAACACCGCACCGCACGAGGTCTTGTCGCCATGAAAAGCGAGCGGCACGCCTTCCACGGTCATTGCCGGATTCTGCGAGGTCACAATCGGAAACGTGCCGTCGCATTTCGGACAATGGACTAGGTCACCGAGCCGGGCGGCGCGCCGTCCGCTGTCGCCGACGCCGATGGTCGCCGAAGCGGAAACGATCTTGCCGCCGTGCGACGTGCTATCGCCTTCACATGCGATCGAAGTCATAGGTCACCTGCCATCAATCTCGAATATCGAATCACGTTCAAAGCTAGGTCCGTTTGCTGTGGCGCGCACCGCTGAAGTCGACGGTGCTGACAAAAAACACACCAACGGCGAAGAACGGCAAGCCGATGACAACGAGGATGGCAGGCAGTCCCCAGTGCTCCCAGAAGCTGTCGATCATCGCGCGATCGGGCGTATTCGCATCGTAGAGAACACTGACCTCGTCACCGCTGCCGAGATCGTTATGCGATGACGACGACCCCTGCGCAAAGGTGACTTCTTTCCCCGTCGCGGTTTTGAACGCGACAATCGCCGAGTACATGTGCGAGCGCGGCTGATAAGGCCGCTCGGCTTCCTGGACTTCGACGACTTTGCCAGTCGTGCGCGTATAGCTTCCAATGATCTGCCGTTCGCGCATCGCCGAAGCGGCAGCGCCCAGCAGAAATCCCGCGCCGATGACAATCGGAATCAGGCAGATCAGTAGATTCTGTCGGCCGCGTTTGCGCCTCCCCTGCGAGTACGACGAAGGCCCGACATGTTTAACGTTGCCGCGCTCGAGTACGAACATCATCGCGCCAATCGCTGAAAACACCACGCTGAGCAACATCACTACACCGACAGGAAACCAGCGCTGCCCAAAGTCGTCGATGATCGCCGAGCGTGCGGGGCTCGCAGGGTCGTAGAACACGCGCAACGTTTGGCCGATATCGTAGGCCGGCTGCGTCGACGACGTCTGGCCCGTGATCTGTTCGCGCTCGCCGCGTGCGGTCGTGAAGACGATCACGGGTTGATACGAACGCCAGTTCCGGCCGCCCTGGTCGTAACTCACCACGGTTCCTTCGGCGACCGTCATGCGATGCGTGGCGATCAGCGAAGACACGAGCCAGCACAGCGAAAAAAGCAGCGCGCCGAGACTGAGCGTCAGGATGACGAGCGTGCTCCGACTGTGTGGCGACGGGGCGGCGGGTGAATTCATCATGAGTGGCCGGTTGGAGCGTGCGTGAGCATCTCACTGACCTGCTGGCGAAGACTGGTTGAGCACGCATCGAAACCCGAGATCGGCCTTCGTGGTATCGGGCGCGAAGCCTGTGCGGTCAATGACGAGTCGCGTGCGGCTATCGGTTGCATACCGGACGCTGCGCAGGCTGCCTCGCTCCGGACCTCGCGGATCGTGCGACGCCGCGTGGCTATAGTAGTTCTTGTCGAACCAGTCATAAGTCCATTCCTTGCCGCGGCCGAACACGTCCGACACGCCCAGCCGATTGTCGCCATACGTGCCTACCGGCCGGCTAACCAGCGGCTCCGGGCTGGTGCCGTTCTCTTCCATTTTGTCGATGATGTTGTCGAGCTGTTCGAGGTTGTATTTGCCGTCGACAACCGGCACCGCGGCACTGGGAATCACCCACAATTCGCCGCGCGAACGTGCTGCATATTCCCACTGCGCCTCAGTCGGCAAATCGACCGGCAGACTCACGAGCTTACCGACCCATGCGCAGAAATCGCGCGACTGTTGCCACGTGATATGCGCCACGGGGTAGTCGGGAAAACGGAACTCCAGGTCTTCGTGTTTGCTGATCGCGATCGGCGGCAAGCCATTGGCGCGTGTGTAAAGGTCATAGTCGGCGTAAGTCACGCGGTGCTTGAGAATCGAGTAACTGTCGAGCGTCACGTTGTGTGCGGGCGCGGCACCGTCGTTGGCGGAGTAGGGCAGTCTTTCCTGCGACTTTTCCGGACCGAAGTCGCCCATCAGGAACTGCCCGCCTTTGACGAAGACCAGTTCGCGATGCACCTTGTCCTTGAATCTGGCGAGTTCGTCATTAGACGGCGGCGGCAACGACTTGAAGTAATCCTGCAAGATACGGATGGTGTCGTCGTACGGCTTACCGGTTCCCCAGTTCAGCACAGTGCTGAGATGTTCCCACGTGTCCTTCTTCGGTGACGGTGTCGTAATCTCGCGGATCAATCGATCTTTGTCAGCGGGTGCGTTCACATCGACTTTCTGCGCAAAAACGCTGCCCGACAACAGCAACGATATTCCAGCAACCAATAACGCCCGTGATTTCATTTGAGCCAGACGCGACCGATAACCCATGCAGCACCACTCCTATATTCTCTATTGAACCGATGTCGCCGCTCAAGCCATCTGGGAGCCGTCGCCCGCGGTCGTTTTTGGATCCATCCAGGCGAGCGCGGTTCCTTGCTGCATCTGGTACGCGGCCGAATCGTTGAAGACAAAGCCGAAACCCGGCGCCGGGTCGACACGCATACGGCTTTCCACCATCGCCAACTGGCTCGTGCCGAGGAGCTGTCCGATCTCATTGCGCGCAACTTGCGCATTGCCCTTAACCGCAATTTCCGACGAGGTGAACTGGTAGACGTTCTCCAGTTCGTTCCTTATCTGGGCGGCTGCCAGAATACGGCTGATCGCATCGGTCGCTTCCAGCCGCCATTCGTCGAATCGGTCAGCGATGGACTTTAACGCATAAACGATATAACCCTTCACCTCCGCAAGACTGTTCAGCAGCGAGTCATGTGCGTTCCTGATTGCGTTCAGAAATGCCCGAGGCTGGGTTCGGATAAAGTCGGTCAGCTCGGTTCTCATTTCGTCGAACTGTTTGCCGACGTAGGCGCCGATCTCCTTACCCTTGGCAATCGCCAACGTGTACATCGCCACGAACGTCCTGAAGGCGTCCTTGGCGAAGTACTGAAGGTTTTTGTCGCCAGCATAGGCAATCTGGGTTTTGGCCCACCAGGCGAACTCGGCCATGTTGACGACGTCGACCGCGGCTTCCACTTCGCCCTTCAAGCCAACACCGACGCATAAGCCCGCCCTCATCAGAATGCGAAACTTGTCGTCATAGGTAATGTGGAACGCGGCCTGCGCGCCGGCGCCGGCCTGGCCGCTCACGCCCGGCTTGACGGATGCGAACGAGGTCCATTTGACCTTTTCCTGCGGGCGCCGCCATTCGAATGCTCCTTCCACGGAGGCCTCCGCCTCGACGCCGGCAAAGGCCTTCAAATCACCGCCTGCGTCAGCCTTGACTTCGACCTTTGTGACATCGAGTTTGGGCTGCTGCATTTGCGCCGCGTTGCGAGTAGCACGCGTACCTTTGACCTTCTGCGTCTTACCGTCGCGGCCGACTTTGAATTCGACCCCGCCTTCCGCGAGGAGGCTCGCACCGCAAGAAGCTTCTGCCTTTGCCGCGAGCGAGATCCTGAAGAAGCCCAGCGTGGTGTCGGGCGTGGTCTTCCACGAGATCGCGCCGCTCTGGCTCTCGGTCGGTGCCGGAATCCATAGTTCGAGCCCGGATTTCCACGGCAGATAAAGCGTGGCTTTGATGTTTCCGTCAGCCAGCACTCCGCCGACTTCCCCCTTGGCTTTTGCCGATGCAGCGACTTCGCCGCGCAGATGCAACAGGTCGTCGAACGACTTGATGGTGCTTTCCGCTTTGGCGCTCGCGCCAGCACCGGCGAACAACCGCAGGATCTGAGTGCCACCGGAGAACTCGCACATTGCGTTGGGATCGTCCGGTGACTTGAATTTGGCGGCCTTGTTGAATGCCTCGGCGAACTCAGGCGCCCACTCGCGGCCCCAAGGCGGTGTCTTCCATTCGTGGAGCTTCGCTTTCTTGAACGCTTCGTCGAGCTTCTCCTGGATCTTCTCGTGATCCAGCTTGTAGTTGCCCGTCGTCGCGTCCTTGACGAGAAAGGACTTGAGTTGGGGCTTGTCGGAGTCCAGCTTGTAGCGTCGAAAATGGTTCTTCACTTTCGACGACCGCACGTACGTAAAGCGCTGACCGCTGTACTTATCTTTGCCGGCCGCAGTCTTGCGCAAGGGCAAAAGCTCCCACACGCCATCCTTGTTGAAGGCTGGCGTCTCCTCGAGCTGCTCGTGAACTTCGGCAGTGGCAGCCTCTTCTTTCTTGATCGCTTCTTTCAGGTTTGCTTCAAGTTGCGGGCGCAACGCCACGTTCGCCTGCTGCTCCAGCCACGCAGCGTGCGCGACGCCCAGTGCTTGCCGTGCCTCGATCAGGTTTTCGGATAGCCGGCTCATCAGCGCAATCTCTTTCGCCACGGCATCGACGGATTCGACCGGGCATTCGAAAAGCTCGGCTGTATCCGGATAAAAAAAGAAGAGCGGCCGCTGCTTACCCTTGGCGTCGGCGGTGCTGCCTTCCTGCGCGTTCGATTGGCTTGTCCCGGCTGCGTTCTGACTATTCATGATTTGATCTCGACTCGCCCGTCATGTTGTTGTCGATCCTAGGCCTGATCGTCCTCATGGAACATCTTCAACTGCTGTTCCTGAGTACCGGTGAAGACCCGCACGGTTTTGCCCTCGGCGTCGGTAATGCCGCGAGCCAGCACCTGACCATCGCCGCTTTCGATGCGGTAGGGCGCGAGCGGCATCACGTTGCCGGTGGTCTCGTCCTTCAGGATGAATTGCTGGTCGTTGACCACACTCTTGGGCAATGTCGCGGGTTGCCCGTCGTAGCGCGTCGGGCCGGTGAACGAATGTTCGGATCCTTTGATATCTACCTGGCCCGGCGCGTGAACCTGGATGTTTCCGCCGCTGATGCGGATATAGGCGCCGCCCGACGTGAGCAGAATTTCTTTTTCCGCGCTCAGCTGGATGGCATCGGTGGAAGATGAAATCTTGATGCCTTTGCTTGCAAGAACGTCAATGCCGTCTGTCTGCGCCTGAATCTCGAGCTTGCCGCGCGCGGCGATCAGTTTCATGCCGAGCTTGTATGCGAACAGGCTGATCTTATCGACCGCATTTGCGACGAGGCTCTTACCGATCGCAACGTTGATATCGGTGTTCGCGGATATCGTCGCGTTCTCGCCCGCGTGAATATGGACGCTTTCCGGCGTGGTGATTCCTACGCCTTTGGGGGAAGCGAGCAACAGCACGGGATCGCTGAAGCCGTTGGCTTGCCCAGTGCCGCCCGACGTCTCCTGTCCCTGCGCGGAGGAAGCCGACGAGGCAGGCGAAGCGCTTCCGCCGTAACTGGATTGGGTGGCATTTGTGAACGTCTTCAGCGAGTCGATTGCTTGCATATCGGCTGCACCGTGTTGTTGCGCAGCGTCCGCCGTTGCGCTCAACAACTGCTGACCTGCGGTTAACTGACCGCGCGCCTCGGTGGCGTCGAGTTGCTCACCGCTCGCAGCCGGACGGCCAAACGTGCTGATGTAGAGCCCTTTCTGGGAGCGGATCGCGCCGTAGGCGTCGGTGGCAAGTTCGAAGCCGGTGCCGCGGAATGCGCCACGCGTGTTGTCGGTTTGCGAGACCAGATAGCCGAGATTCAACTGTGCTGCGGTTTGCGTGCTGTAAAGCTGCGCGCGATTCTGACCGGTGGAATCGTCGAGTACTAGCTGGTTATACCCCGAGCCTTTATGTTCCTTTGACTTATAGCCGGACAACTGACCTTGGGTGTGCCACTGCGGCGAGCTTGCGGAGTTATAGACGCGGCCTGTAATGAGCGGCCGGTCAGGATCGCCGTCAATGTAAGTGACGATGACTTCCTGACCGATACGCGGCACGAAGACCCCGCCCCAGTTGCTGCCGGCATTCGGGTATGACACGCGCACCCAGCAGGATGCCTTTTCGTCGCCGCTATTGACCCGGTCCCAGTGCATGCGGACCTTCACGCGATTCAACGAGTCCGTAAAGACTTCTTCACCCGGGGGACCGACGACCGTTGCGGTCTGCGTCGGCATGACGGGTTTGTGATGCTCCAACGGGCTGCGAAACGGAATGCTGCGCCGCTGAGCCTCAATGGTCGCCATGAAAAAGCCGGTGCTGCCGTCACCGCTCGGAATCAGCGCGGACGGCTGCGCAGGGCCGAAATTGGCGCGCGTCGCGTTGACCTTGGTCTGGAGACTATGGGGAAAATCGGCACCGCCACGTGATACCGGCAGATTGTTCTCGATCACCCACTCCACTGCTAGCACAGCGAACTGCCGCTCCTGCTCGTTGCCGCCTGAATGATCCGGATGATCGACGAGTTCAAACCACTGCCCCGCATCGAGTCGCCGCACTGCGCCTACGCCATAGAAACGCTTGGCGCGCGACTCCCACTCCTCCATGCGGATCTTCGAAAGCGCATCGCCACGGTCCTGCTCGCGATAAGTGTACGCACCGGAATATTCATAGACTTCCGCTTGCGAAGGCAATGAACCTTGATTGCCGACCGTCGGGATATTGGTGCCTTTCGCATATTGCGGCGATTTATAGTCGAATGTACTCGTGACAAGCGAGGTGCTTTGCAGCGTTCGGATACCGGACCATTGAACGAGCGCGTCGGTTTCGCTGTTTGTGCCCGCCCGATAGAACGCCACGCTTTGCGGTGAAGCAGGTTTGAACGAATCCAGATTGTCCGTCACCACCAACTTGTGCGACTGTCCGTCTTTGGCCTGTTCAAAATAGCTGTACCAGCCTTCGGCTTCCATCAAACGATTGACGAAATTCAAGTCGTCTTCGTATTGAACACAGAATGACCGCGGCTGCAGCGGCTTGTTCAGCGCAAAACGAAATGCGCCTTGGGCTTGAGGATGCTGATTGAATACGTTGGTAATGATTTCATCAACCGTGACGTCCTGCCAGATGCGCGCATCACGCCTGAAGCGCAGAAAATGCAACCAGCATGCAAATGCGATTTGATAGCTGGTCAGCCCGCCATCCGAGCCGAGCCGGCGAGCGGTGTGAACGAAGCCGTGCACTGGCCGATACGATTTGTCGATTTGCTGGATCCATAGCGTAACCGGCTGCGCAATAAGCCTTTTGAGTTCGATGTTTTCGTCTGTAGACGCGATGTCGACGGTAAATGCGTAATCGCGACCTATGCGACTCGTTCCCACTACCCGCTGGACGAGCAACGCATTCGCACCGATAGGTGTATCCAGTTTAAGCAAACGCTCATTCTGGAAGATTCCCGAACGAATTTGTTCGATCAGGTCAGCTGCGCCCATTTTTTGCACCCCGTCTTGTCACGTATTGTTTCCCGCCGGCAGATTCTAAGTCTGATGATAGAGGATAGTAAACGTTCTTTATTCGTTTCTGGTAAAGGTGGCTGCGACTAGAAATGCGTCCCGATCAAATTGTTAAATTCCGCAAATCGGAAATATTTTCCTTGACATGTGCGCGTTACTGTAATCGGCTCCAATTGGAAGGATGGGATTCGTGACAATGAGTTTGGCTTGGAAAACGAATCCTTTGCCGAGCAGAGACACACAAGCAAGGGAGCAGAAGATAACCGCTCGACTTATAAGTGAATGCGTTGTTGATGATAAAGGTATGTTGTTGGAGTTGGTGCTGGATGAATTCGTAACGTTGGCGATCTGAATTATTGCTGCGGATGGTGAACTTTGCCTTTCTTTCAACGGAGCCTAGCCATTCCATGCTGCCGGGATCAGGACCGTGTCCCTGCCCATCCGAGATATCAAAATAATGTTGACTCAGGTATGACAGCCACTCATCGCTGCCGGGCCTCGATTCAGGTGGGTTCGGAATATTTGTATTGATGGCGAGCCATGCAGCTACGATCAACGCAACAACGTAAAAAAGTCTTCTTCATCGAAAATTTGTCTCTACAAGGATCTTGCCGAACTTGATGCGCTACTCCGTAGCTAGGAATTCACGCATTGGGCATATACGATTCTCTTTGGGGATGTGGATGATGTGGGCAATGGACAGAGAATATTATCGACAACGGAGCGAACTTTTCAACACTAACTCACAGCACTGAACTGCTGTTGATCGAGCGAAATCGTTTCAACAATCGTTTGGGACTCTGCGAGAAGGTCCGACTGTCGCTGCCGCAGATATCGTCACGGACACCCAGCGCGCGGCGACCTCTGGCCGGTGATCAGCAACGGGCGCGGGCCGCAGTACGTTTTCCGGGCCGAGACGCGCGACGAGCAGTTCGAGCAGCCGAGCGTGATCGGACGCGGTGCCGCCGGGCTCCGGAAAGAGCGAGTCCGATGCGGCTTCCGCTTCCTTCACTTCCTGCACGACGAGCTGGAGCGCAATCACGGCGGCCGCCAGTTCAACCCGCGTAAGCCGTTCCTTCAGCAGGCGCATAAGGTGGTCCTCGCGCCACGTTGGCTCGGCTAGCGACACTTCGATTGGAGTCGGCTCAATTGCGTCGCGGCCGCGTTCGTGTTCCAGCAGCAGGACGATGCGCGTCACAGCAAGCTGTTTCTGTGACAGCCAGCCGGCATGACCGACAGCGGCTCAATCATTCCCACTTCTACGATCGAGCTTATGATTTGCCTGAACTTGCGCGATATCGTCACTCCAGTCGACAAGCGTTTGGACGGCAGGATATTGCCGATCGGAACTGTCAACGGTTCGGGAATAAATCCACGCGCAACGATGCTCATGCCGGGCTCCCGCCAGACCAGTGATATGGCGACAAGCACGCGATGTCCGCGAGCCGACTGATGTCGAGCGGCTCGTCGAGATGATCGTAGATATGGTCGAGCACGCGGCCAAGCCGTGTCTCGTAGCGGGTCCGACTCGCTGATCCGTTCATGTTGTTGCCGGCGTTCAGGTCGTCAATGGGATGCGAGCAGAGGAATAGAAGCGAAAATACCACGCACCGGTTTTCCAAATCCTGCAAATCCCCAGCGCATTTCACGCGCAACCACTTAAGCGCCCATTGATATAAACCCCCGCCAACTTTGCCGAATTTCGATAACACCTCGAATAATGGCTCACTACCATCGGCGAAAGCCTGTCCGCCCATTCACCGCAAAACCTTGCGACGTCGAACAAGCGGCAAACTCAGGGAGTGCCCGATGAAATCAGAGTCCAATAGTCAGCACGTCGGAAAAGTCACGCATCACGAGTTGAAGCAGACGCTCGGCACATGGCAGCTATGGGGGATCGCGGTCGGTCTCGTGATCTCCGGCGAATACTTTGGCTGGAGTTATGGCTGGGCGAGCGCGGGCACGCTCGGCTTTGTCGTCACGGCGATTTTTATTGCCGCGATGTACACGACCTTCATTTTCAGCTTCACGGAACTCACCACGTCGATTCCGCACGCAGGCGGCCCGTTCGCCTACGCGCGCCACGCGTTCGGTCCGACTGGCGGCTATCTGGCGGGCGCCGCGACGCTCGTCGAATTCGTGTTTGCGCCACCGGCCATTGCACTCGCAATCGGCGCTTATCTGCACGTGCAGTTTCCGGGCCTGGAGCCGAAACATGCAGCAATGGGCGCGTATCTCGTCTTCATGGCATTGAATATCGTCGGCGTGCAGATCGCTGCGGCTTTCGAACTATGCGTGACATTGCTCGCGATCTTTGAACTGCTGGTCTTCATGGGTGTCGTATCGCCGGGCTTCGAGTGGTCGAACTTTACGAAAGGCGGCTGGGCCGGCGCGGACACTTTCAGCATGGGCTCGTTTAACGGCATGTTCGCAGCGATCCCGTTCGCGATCTGGTTCTTCCTTGCAATCGAAGGCGTTGCAATGGCCGCGGAGGAAGCGAAAAACCCGAGGCGCTCGATTCCCATTGCGTATGTCGCCGGCATCCTGACGCTGGTGGTGCTGGCCATCGGTGTGATGGTTTTCGCGGGGGCCGCCGGAGACTGGACGAAGCTCTCGAACATCAACGATCCGCTGCCGCAAGCGATGAAGTTCATCGTTGGCGAACATAGCGGCTGGATGCATATGCTCGTGTGGCTCGGCCTGTTCGGTCTGGTCGCGTCGTTTCACGGCATCATCCTCGGCTATTCGCGGCAGATCTTTGCGCTGGCTCGCGCGGGCTATCTGCCGGAGTGGCTTTCCAAGGTGCATCCGCGCTTCAAGACACCGCATCGCGCGATTCTCGCAGGCGGCGTAATCGGCATTGCGGCCATCTACAGCGATGAGCTCATCCAGTTCGGCGGCCAGACGCTCACGGCGAACATCGTGACGATGTCCGTATTTGGCGCTATCGTGATGTATATCATCAGCATGTTGTCGCTGTTCAAGCTGCGCCGCACGGAGCCGAACATGGAGCGTCCGTTCCGCGCGCCGCTGTTTCCGGTCTTTCCGGCGTTCGCGCTGGTGGCCGCGGTGATCTGTCTGGCAACGATGGTGTACTTCAACTTTCTGGTGGCAGTGGTATTCGCGATCTTCCTCGCGCTTGGCTACGTCTATTTCCTGTCGACGCGCCATCAACGCGAGGCCGCGCCCGCGGACGCGCTGCTCGAAGAATGACGGACGAAGCCGCTGCGCGCGCAGCGGCGCTGGAGTCGTAAAGATGAGCTATACGGAGACAATCGGCAGCCGAACTTATCGCTTCGCCGATCTGAAGACACTCATGGCGAAGGCGAGCCCGCAACGTTCCGGCGATCAACTCGCGGGCGTGGCGGCGGCGAGCGAAGAGGAGCGCGTCGCCGCAAAGATGGCGCTCGCGCAAGTGCCGCTGCGCACCTTCCTCAACGAAGCGCTGGTTCCATACGAAAGCGACGAAGTCACGCGTCTTATCATCGACGATCATTCGCCGCAGGCGTTCACCGAGATTTCGCATCTGACGGTGGGCGACTTTCGCAACTGGCTTTTGAGTACCACGACGGATGCCGATGCGCTCACGCGTATCGCTGCCGGCCTCACGCCTGAAATGGTCGCAGCCGTGTCCAAGCTGATGCGCAATCAGGACCTGATCGCAGCGGCGCGGAAACGCCCGGTGATCACGCGCTTTCGCAACACGGTCGGCTTGCCGGGGCACATGTCGGTGCGCCTGCAACCGAATCATCCGACGGATGACGTGCAGGGCATCGCGGCCTCCATGCTCGACGGCCTCATGTACGGCTGCGGCGACGCAATGATCGGCATCAACCCTGCGAGTGACAATCTCGCCGCGATCACACGACTGCTGCTAATGGTCGATGAATTCCGGCAGCGCTATCAGGTGCCGACACAATCCTGCGTGCTGACGCACGTCACCAACACAATTGCTGCAATCGAAAAAGGTGCGCCGGTCGACCTGGTGTTTCAGTCGATTGCGGGCACTGAAAAAGCGAACGCCGGTTTCGGCATCTCGCTCGCGTTGCTCCAGGAAGCGTATGAAGCGGGACTGTCGCTAAAGCGCGGCACCGTGGGCAACAATCTGATGTACTTCGAAACGGGCCAAGGCAGCGCGTTGTCGGCGGATGCGCATTTCGGCGTCGATCAACAGACCTGCGAAGTGCGCGCTTATGCGGTCGCGCGCAAGTTCAATCCGTTTCTCGTGAATACCGTGGTGGGTTTTATCGGCCCCGAGTATCTGTACGACGGTAAGCAGATCACGCGCGCCGGTCTCGAAGATCACTTCTGCGGCAAGCTACTCGGCGTGCCGATGGGTTGTGACATCTGCTACACGAATCATGCGGAAGCCGACCAGGACGACATGGACAACCTGCTCACGCTGCTTGGCGTGGCGGGCATCAATTTCATCATGGGCATTCCAGGCGCCGACGACGTAATGCTCAACTATCAAAGCACGTCTTTTCACGATGCGCTCTATGTGCGCGACGTGCTCGGCTTGCGCCGCGCGCCGGAGTTTGAAGAATGGCTCGAGTCGATGCAGATCGCCGACGCGCGTGGCGCATTGCTGAGCGCGTCTGCACAACAACCGCTGCTCGAGGGCGCGCGCGACTGGATGGGCATCGAATGAGCGACTTTGTAGACAAGAACCCGTGGAATGCGCTGCGTCGGTTCACGAACGCGCGCATCGCTTTGGGTCGGGCAGGCAACAGCTTGCCGACTGCGCCTTTGCTCGAGTTCAATCTTTCCCATGCGCAAGCGCGCGACGCCGTGCATCATCCGCTCGATGCCGACGCATTGCACGAGCAACTGCGTGCGCAAAACGTAAAGACACTGGATGTGCATAGCGCGGCGCCCGACCGCGAGCACTACCTGCGGCGTCCCGATCTCGGGCGGCGTTTATCCGACGAAAGTCGCGCAGCGCTCGCGCAGTCGCCCGGTGAATCTCCCGATGTGGTGTTCGTGATCGGCGACGGCTTGTCGGCGTTTGCTGCATCCAGGCAAGCCGTTCCGCTGCTGCAAGCGGTCACTCCGCAACTCGCGGATTGGACGATCGGTCCAGTCGTCGTCGCGAGACAGGCACGCGTTGCACTCGGCGACGAAATCGGCGAGTTGCTGAATGCGAAGATCGTCGTGGTGCTGATCGGCGAGCGGCCGGGTCTCAGTTCGCCAGATAGTCTCGGCGTCTACATCACGTACGCGCCGAAAGTGGGCTGCAGCGACGCGCAACGCAATTGCATTTCCAACGTGCGTCCCGAAGGACTCGACTATCCGGTAGCCGCGCACAAGCTGCACTATCTGCTAACCCATGCACGGCGCCTTGGTCTCACCGGCGTGGGCCTGAAAGACGATAGCGACGCATTGCTGGCAGCCGCGCCGGCAGCGCGCGCGATCAGTGATGACAAACGCACGAGCTCAAACCCGAACCCGACTCAAAGCTAACTCAGGCATCGGCTCGCTGAACCGGATGCGCCTCAAGCCACGCGTTCTCGTCGTCGTCGAACAATCGGGAACGCGTCAGAAAGCGCAGACCGGTTGGCCGTTCCAGCGAAAACATGCCGCCGTTGCCCGGCACCACATCGATGACCAACTGTGTGTGCTGCCAATACTCGAACTGCGAATCGCTCATGTAAAACGGCACGCCTCCAATGGTGCCGAGCTTGACGTCGGACGAGCCGACCATGAATTCGCCATGAGGAAACATCATCGGTGCGCTACCGTCGCAGCATCCGCCGGATTGGTGAAAGAGCACCTCGCCATGTTCCGCGCGCAACTTGTCGATCAACTCGATAGCGGCGGGAGTGGCAATCACGCGAGCTACTTCTTTTTCGTCGGCCATCGTGCCCTCGCTGAAACACAGCGAGCCGCACAATCGGCCCGCTCTCAAAGAAACGCTACACCACGAACACTTAGAAGAAACCGAGCGGTTTCTCGCTGTAGCTGACGAGCAGGTTCTTCGTCTGCTGGTAATGGTCGAGCATCATCTTATGATTTTCCCGGCCGATGCCCGATTGCTTGTAGCCGCCAAACGCCGCGTGTGCCGGGTACGCGTGATAGCAATTGGTCCACACGCGGCCCGCCTGAATCTGCCGGCCGAAGCGATAGGCGCGCGTGCCGTCGCGTGTCCATACGCCGGCGCCCAAACCATAGAGCGTATCGTTGGCGATCTCGAGCGCTTCGTCTTCGGTCTTGAATGTAGTGACCGAAACAACCGGCCCAAAGATCTCTTCCTGGAAGATGCGCATCTTGTTGTGACCGCGGAATACGGTCGGCTCCACGTAATAGCCTTTGCTCAACTCGCCGCTCAACGTGTTGCGCTCGCCGCCGATCAGACACTCAGCGCCTTCCTGCTTGCCAAGGTCCACATACGACAGGATCTTCTCCAATTGTTCCTGCGAAGCCTGCGCGCCGATCATCGTCCTCGTGTCGAGCGGATGACCTTGCGTGATCGCCGCCACGCGCTTCAACGCGCGTTCCATGAAACGGTCATAGATCTTTTCGTCGATCAACACACGTGACGGACAGGTGCACACTTCGCCCTGATTCAGCGCGAACATCGCGAAGCCTTCGAGCGCTTTGTCGAAATAGCTGTCGTCCTGATTCATCACGTCCGCGAAGAAAATGTTCGGGCTCTTGCCGCCGAGTTCGAGCGTGACGGGAATGATGTTCTGACTCGCGTATTGCATGATGAGGCGGCCGGTCGTGGTCTCACCGGTAAACGCGATCTTTGCGATGCGCTTGCTCGATGCCAGCGGCTTACCGGCTTCCAGGCCGAAGCCGTTGACAACATTCAGCACGCCGGCGGGCAGCAGGTCCTGAATCAACTCCACCAGCACGAGAATCGACGCGGGTGTTTGCTCGGCCGGCTTGAGCACTACGCAGTTGCCGGCAGCGAGCGCGGGCGCGAGCTTCCACACGGCCATCAGAATAGGGAAATTCCACGGAATGATCTGGCCCACCACGCCAAGCGGCTCGTGAAAGTGATAGGCAACGGTGTCGTCGTCGATCTCCGAGATCGAGCCTTCCTGCGCGCGCACGGCGCCGGCGAAATAGCGGAAATGGTCGATGGCAAGCGGAATGTCGGCGGCCATCGTTTCGCGCAACGGCTTGCCGTTGTCGATGGTCTCAGCGACCGCGAGACGCTGCAGGTTCGCTTCCATCCGGTCGGCAATGCGGTTCAGAATGTTCGCGCGATCGGTCGTCGAGGTCTTGCCCCATGCTGCTTTAGCGCGGTGCGCAGCGTCGAGCGCGAGTTCGACATCGGCCTCACGCGAACGTGGAATCGAGGTGAACGGCTCGCCTGTGATCGGCGATACGTTGTCAAAGTACTCACCGCCCGCGGGTTTCACCCATTCGCCGCCGATAAAGTTCGCATATTGCTTCTTGTAGGGGAATTCGGTCGTCAGAAACTGCATCTCTGCGTGATTCATCTGTGTGCTCCTCACATGTCTGAATGGGCTATAGCCGGCGCGATGCTGCGCGCGGTTGCAATCCGTTGAAGTCGGCCGCGTCACCGTAGAGCCAGAACTATGCCAATGCACCTGGCTGGTGAGCCATGCACGCGTGGCACGCATAGGCGCACCGGGTCGCGCGTTTTTACGTTGAGTCGACGGCGGCGTGGCGCGTCGTTTCTGATCAATGCGGTTGTTGCTGTTCACGAATTGAACAAGGGCGGAGCGCGTGACGAGGCAATTAGTGCGGTAAGCCGGTGCGCGCGATCGGCATGGGACTTGCCTTGTCTTTTCTCATCGATACTCCATTGCGCGGATTCGCCATGACGATCGAAACCACCAGCGGCAACCCGGCAAGCGCAACGGCCTGCACAAGCGCCACGCTCACGCTACAGCCGGGCTTTCGCGTGCAGACCCGCGTCGCTTACGACGCGGACGAACAGGCGCGCAATCTTCACGGCTGGCATCAGACCTACGACCAGTTGACCGCGGGAAGCTTTGTCGGCGGCTTGACGGAGTTGTGCCTCGATCACATGCAGGTCTTTGTCGAAACGACGAGCCACACGTTGAGGCAAACCTGCGAAGTGCAGAAAGACGCGTACTGGTTCGGCATTCCGACGAGCCGCGCAGGCTCCGGTCGCATCGACGCGCAAGTCATTGGCGGCGACGCGCTCGCGTTTCGTCCGGGCGGCATCGAGTTCGAACTGCTGACGTCGGCGGGCTACGAGATTTTCGGCGTGGTCGTGAAGGGCGACGTGTTGCGCCGCTACGCAGCGCAGGTGGAGCGCGTCGGTCTGTCCGAACCGTTGCCGCAGGCTGAAGTCGTGCCGCTCGGCATGGCGCGCAAGGAGCGCTTGTGCGCTTGGCTGCGTGAGCTTTTCCGGCACAGCGCGGCGAGCGCTGCGCCCTTGTCTTCGTCCGCGCGCGAGAACTTGCAGGCGTCGGTGCTGGCGTCGTTGTTCGACGTCGGCGCGTTACCCGCATCTTCCGAACCGGTGACGATACCCATGCGCGCGCGCCGTCAGTTGATCGTCTCGGATGCGCGCGACTATGTGCTCGCCCATCGCGATCGCGCGGTCGGCGTACCGGAACTTTGCGAACGTCTGCATGTAAGCCGGCGCACGCTGCAGTACTGCTTTCAGGATGTGCTCGGCATGGCGCCCGCGACCTATGTGCGGGTAATTCGTCTGAACGGCGCGCGGCGCGATCTGTGCAATGCATCGCGCGAGTCCCGCTCGGTGCAGGACGTGGCAGCCGCGTGGGGCTTCTGGCATATGAGCCAGTTTGCAACCGATTACCGCAAGCTCTTCGGCATGCGGCCCTCGGATACCTTGAAGGCCGCAATCGGCGCGAATCCGGCCATGAACAGCCGCTCGTTCGCGCACTAGTCGTAGTTGCCTCGCGGCGGCGCCCGGCGTGTTCTCCGCGTGTCTATTTGCGCAGCAACCGCAAACCGTTAGCTACGACTAGCAGGCTCGCGCCAACATCGGCGAAGACAGCCATCCACATAGTGCCGAGACCCATCACGGTCAACACCAGAAATACGCACTTGATGCCGAGCGCGAGCGCGATGTTTTGCACCAGCACGGCATGCGTCGCTTTCGATAGACGGATGAAAAGCGGAATCTTGCGCAAGTCGTCGTCCATCAAGGCGACGTCGGCGGTTTCGATTGCGGTGCCGGTTCCCATCGCGCCCATCGCAAAGCCGATGTCGGCGCGTGCAAGCGCGGGCGCGTCGTTGATGCCGTCGCCCACCATGCCCACTTTCGCGCCATCGGCCGACCACTGCGCGATAGCGTCCAGCTTGTCTTGCGGTAGCTGATTGCCGCGCGCTTCGTCGATACCGACTTGCTGTGCGATCGCGGCAGCCGTGTGCGGATTGTCGCCAGTGAGCATGGCTGTGCTAACGCCCACGCGGTGCAATTCGGCGATAGCGGCGGAGCTCGTCTTCTTCACCGTATCGGCGACGGCGAACAGCGCGAGCACGCGCTCAGCGTCGCTTAGCAGCACCACTGTTTTGCCTTGACGTTCAAGCGCGTCGAGCCGCGCTTCGAGTGACGGCGAACAACGCCCGAGTTCTTCAGCGAGCCGATGATTGCCGAGCCAGTACGTCAGGCCATTTATGTCGCCGCGCACGCCGCGTCCCGCGAGCGCTTCGAACGAATCGACGGTGACTTTGCCCACGCCGTCGTTCTTTGCCGCCGCCGCAATCGCCATCGACACCGGATGATCGGAGCGCGCCGCAAGACTCGCGGCGAGCGTGCGGCAACGCGCGGCGTCGGCATCGGCATCGGCGAAGATGACGAATTCGGTTTGCACGGGTTTGCCGTGCGTGATCGTGCCGGTTTTATCGAACGCCAGGCGCCTTAGCTTGCGGCCTTGTTCGAGGTAAGCGCCGCCCTTGATGAGGATGCCCTTGCGCGCAGCGGCGGCAAGACCGCTGACGATAGTCACCGGTGTCGAGATCACGAGCGCGCACGGACACGCGATCACCAGCATCACCAGCGCTTTGTAGATCCACGCTTGCCACATCCCGCCGAACAGGAGCGGCGGCACGAGCGCCACCGCCAGCGCGACGGCGAACACGAGCGGCGTGTAGACACGCGCGAACTGATCGACGAAACGTTGCGTGGGCGCTTTGGTGCGTTGTGCCTGTTCGACTGCGTGGATGATGCGCGCAAGCGTCGTGTTGCTCGCCGCGGCCGTCACGCGATAGTCGAACGAGCCGGTTTGATTGACGGTGCCCGCGAACACGGCGTCGCCGATGGCCTTCTCGACCGGCAGACTTTCTCCGGTGATAGGCGCCTGGTCCACGCTCGAACGCCCTGCGACGAGTTCTCCGTCGAGCGCAATCCGCTCGCCCGGCTTTACGCGAACCAGCGCGCCTGGCGCGATCGCCTTCAGATCGGTGAGCCGCCAGCTGCCGTCGGGTTGCCGCACGCTCGCCTGTTCGGGCGTGAGTTGCATCAGCCCCTGGATCGCGTTGCGGGCGCGGTCGAGCGACTTTGCCTCGATCAGTTCGGCGACGGTGAAGAGCACCATCACCATCGCCGCTTCCGGCCATTGACGCAGGATCAATGCACCGGTCACCGCAATGCTCATCAGCGCGTTGATGTTGAGGTTGCCGTGGCGGATCGCGAGCCAGCCCTTGCGGTACGTTGTCAGGCCGCAGGACGCGATCGCGATGACCGCGAGAACCGCTGCCACCCAGGCAGGCGCGCCGAGCCAGCCAGCCGCCTCTGAAGCCGCCGCGGCGACGCCCGCGAAGGCGAGCGGCCACCAGCGTTTCGACTGACCGGGCGCGGCTTGTTGAGTGGCTGGTTGCAAAGCCTGCGTTTCAGGACCCGCGAATTCGGGCGTGAAGTCGAGCGAACGAAGCGCGGCAAGAATGGAGTCGAGCGCATCGGGCGCGTGCACTACGGTCAGCGCGCGCTGCATCAGGTTGAACTCCACGCTGCGTACGTCCGGCATACGACTGAATTTCTTGCGGATCAGCGCTTCTTCGGTCGGACAATCCATTTGCATAATGCGGATCGCGGTGCGCACGTCGTTGCCCACCACTTCGGATGGCGGCAACTGCGTGCGCAACTGCGCAGGAGGGTGAGCCGAGACGCCGCAGCAGCCTCCACCCGCATGGTCGTGTCGATGCTTTTCATGGTTATGGGCGCGGGCTTTGGCCTCTTCGGCCTGATCAACATTCGCCTCGTGGGCGTGCGGCATGGTGGCTTCCTCGTTCGATTTGTGGTCTAGTAAACACCTTGAAGCCACTACAAGGTCAAGGCCGGCATCGGGAGGGCCCATGAAAATAGGCGAATTGGCGAAGATCGCCCATTGCACGACCGAAACCATCCGCTTCTACGAGAAGGAAGGGCTGTTGCCCGAAGCGGAGCGCACCGAGGCCAATTACCGCAGCTATACCGCGAAGCATGTCGAGCGGCTGCGCTTCATTCGCAATTGCCGCGCGCTCGACATGACCCACGACGAGATCCGCGCGCTGCTGCGTCTGACCGACGCGCCGGCTAACGGCTGCGGCGGCATCAATGATCTGATCGACGAGCATATTGCGCACGTCGATACGCGCATCGACGAACTGCAGCAACTCAAGGCGCAACTGCGCACGCTGCGCGAGCAATGTCACGGCGAACAGGCCGTCGAAGATTGCGGCATCGTGCAGGGTCTGAGCGAAATGGACGTGAGCGTACCGCGTGCGCGGCATACGCATCTCGGTTGATGCGTCCCGTCGAATCAATAATCGAATCCAGTTGGAGAAGCAACGTGTTCACATGTAGAAATCAGTCCTGCGGCGCGCAGTGGGAGCAGTCGGACGTCGTCATCAAAAACGAGGGACAGGGGCTGCTGTTCCGTTGCCCGCTGTGCGGCGCGCGAAATTACGTCGAGCGTTTCGAAGGCGACGACGGCTCGGTGCTGTACGAGCAGATGGAAGGCCGCCCCTTTCCCGGCCCCGTTGCCGAATAGTCTCCAGCCTTCACCCGATAACGAGCCATCATCCTATGAACAGTCCCACCACCGCCGGCGCGCCGTTTAGCCAGTTGCCGCTGCCGCCCGCCGCGCTCGCGAACCTCACGCAACTCGGCTATGTCGAGATGACGCCGATCCAGGCCGCGAGCCTGCCTATTGCGCTCGCCGGCCACGATCTGATCGCGCAGGCGAAAACCGGCAGCGGCAAGACCGCGGCGTTTTCGCTGGCGCTGCTCGCGCGTCTCGATGTGCGCAATTTCGCCGTGCAGGCGATGGTGCTCTGTCCGACGCGCGAACTCGCCGATCAGGTCACGCAGGAAATTCGCCGTCTCGCGCGCGCGGAAGAAAACATCAAGGTGCTGACCTTGTGCGGCGGCACACCGATGCGTCCGCAGACCGCGAGCCTCGAACACGGCGCGCATATCGTGGTCGGCACGCCGGGCCGCATCATGGATCACCTGGAGCGTGGCAGCCTGCCGTTGCAGTCGCTCAACACGCTCGTGCTCGACGAAGCGGACCGCATGCTCGACATGGGTTTCTTCGACGATATCGCGACGGTCGTGAAGCAATGCCCGAAGGAGCGGCAGACGCTGCTTTTCTCGGCAACGTATCCTGAAGGCATCGTCAAGCTCAGTCAGCAGTTCCTTCGGAACCCGAAGGAAGTGAAGCTCGCCGAGCGGCACGACAATACGAAGATCCGCCAACGCTTCTATGAAGTGACCGAAGACGAGCGTCTGCATGCGGTCGGCCTGTTGCTGAACCACTATCGCCCGGTGAGCACGCTCGCGTTCTGCAATACCAAGCAGCAATGCCGCGATCTGCTGGACGTTTTGCGCGCACAAGGTTTTCATGCGCTCGCGTTGCATGGCGAACTCGATCAGCGCGAACGCGATCAGGTGCTGATCCAGTTTGCGAACCGCAGCTGCTCGGTGCTGGTCGCAACAGACGTCGCCGCGCGCGGCCTCGACATCGCGCAACTGGAAGCGGTGATCAACGTGGACGTGACGCCCGATCCGGAAGTGCATGTGCATCGTATCGGTCGCACGGGTCGTGCCGATCAGGAAGGCTGGGCGTTGAGCCTCGCGAGCATGAACGAAATGGGGCGCGTCGGCAGTCTGGAGCAGGCGCAAAAGCGGGAAGTCGAATGGCACAAGCTCTCCGAACTGACCGCGGCCAGCAATGAGCCGCTATTGCCGCCGATGGAAACGCTGCAGATTCTCGGCGGCCGCAAGGAAAAAATCCGTCCGGGCGATGTGCTCGGCGCGCTGACCGGCGAGGCCGGTTTCGCCGGGTCGCAGATCGGCAAGATCAACGTGACGGAGATGTCGACGTATGTGGCGGTCGAACGCAGCGTCGCGCGCGAAGCGGTGCGCAAGCTGAGCGCGGGCAAGGTGAAGGGCAAGAAGGTGAAGGTCCGTTTGATGGACGAGGCCTGATTCCCCAACGAAGCGGTGAGGGCGGCGCGCCGGCATAGGCGCGCCGACTGCCTCAGCGGCATTCACCGCATTCGCCACTTTGGCCGCTTTCACTGCTGATGCGCACCTGCTGCACCTTCCCTTAGGTCGCCTTGCCGTGTTCTCCGCTTCGACTGTCGCCCGAAGCCGCATCACCTCCGGTCATACCTAAAAGCTGTTCCACCTTCCGCCGTACCTCCTTCTTCTTCCATCGAACTCCATATACGGCCGCTCCTCCGGGCGCACGCGCCGTGGCGCGCGCCATGACATAAACGCATGCCGCGTATGACAAAGTTTCGATTGTGACGGTTCTTTGGCTGATGCCTAATCATCCAACCGGCAACAGCCGCAACGACCGGCACTCGACCGGAATGGACAGCCGCGCGATCCGCAGCCGCAAATTCGCCGCCGGACGAAGATAGGGAGAAGCCTTATGAAGAGCGCCACGCAAGCCCGCTCGAAATTGCCAGACGTTGGCACGACGATCTTCACAGTGATCGGTCAACTGGCCGCCCAACACGATGCGCTTAACCTGTCGCAAGGCGCGCCCAACTTCGCGCCGGACGCCAGGCTGATAGACGGCGTCGCGCAGGCGATGCGCGCCGGCCATAACCAGTACGCGCCGATGGCCGGCATCTCGGCCCTGCGCGAAGCGCTCGCCGACAAGGTGCACACACTCTACGGCGTGCGCTACGACCCGGCGAGCGAAGTGACGGTGATCGCGAGCGCGAGCGAAGGCCTTTATTCGACGATCAGCGCATTGGTGCACCCAGGCGACGAAGTCATTTACTTCGAGCCTTCGTTCGACAGCTACGGACCGATCGTTCGGCTGCAAGGCGCGACGCCGGTGCCGATCAAACTGTCGCTGAGCGATTTTCGTGTGAACTGGGACGAGGTCGCCGCCGCGATCACGCCGAAGACGCGCATGATCATCATCAATACGCCGCACAATCCGACCGCGACCGTGTTGAGCGAAGCTGACATCGCTCGATTGAAAGCGATCACGCGCAACACGGACATTGTGATTCTCGCCGACGAAGTCTACGAACACGTGGTGTTCGACGGCGCGAAACATCAGAGCATGGCGTGCGATAGCGAGCTTGCCGAACGCAGCGTAATTGTGTCGTCGTTCGGAAAGTCGTATCACGTCACCGGCTGGCGCGTCGGCTATTGCCTCGCCCCCGCCGAATTGATGAACGAAATCCGCAAAGTGCATCAGTTCATGGTGTTTTCCGCCGATACACCGATGCAGTACGCGTTCGTCGACGCATTGTCCAATCGCGACAGCTACCTGGGCTTGTCCGCGTTCTATCAGCACAAGCGCGATCTGCTCGCGCGTGCGCTTTCCGAATCGCGCTTCGAGCTATTGCCGAGCGAGGGCAGCTTCTTTATGCTCGCGCGGTTTCGCGGATTTTCCGACGAAAGCGATAGCGATTTCGTGTTGCGCCTGATTCGCGATGCGCGCGTCGCGACGATACCGCTGTCCGCGTTTTACAGCGACGGCACCGATTCGGGCCTGATTCGCCTGAGTTTTTCGAAGGACGACGCGACGCTAATCGAAGGCGCGCGCCGTTTATGCGAGATCTGAAGTGGATGGGCGTCCGCGCGACGGCGGCAAATCCAGGCGCAGTATGATCGCCGCACCGTTGCGCCGTCGCGTCGCTGAACATCACACGCTGTGCATTCGCAGTACAACGAAACCGGAGAAAAGGGACCTGCTATGAAATTGCTCAAGCCTCTATTGGCGCTGGCCTGCGCATTCGCATCGATGGCGGCCTCGTCTGCTGCCGTTGCCGCCGATACATCGACGCTGCGTTTCGGGCTCGAAGCGCAGTATCCGCCGTTCGAATCGAAAGGGCCTAGCGGCGAACTGCAAGGTCTCGACATCGACGTCGGCAATGCTGTATGCGCCGCCGCGCATATGACCTGCAAATGGGTCGAGACGTCGTTCGACGGTTTGATTCCGGCGCTGCAAGGCCGCAAGTTCGACGCGATCAACTCGGCGATGAACGCAACCGAACAGCGCCGTCAGACGATCGACTTCACGACAGTTGTCTATCGCGTGCCGACGCAACTGATCGCAAAGCGCGACAGCGGTCTGCTGCCGACGCCCGAAGCGTTGAAAGGCAAACGCGTGGGTGTGTTGCAGGCGTCGATTCAGGAGACGTTTGCGAAGGCGCATTGGGAACCGGCTGGCGTCACGGTCGTGTCGTATCAGGATCAGAACCAGGTCTACACGGACCTCGTCGCCGGGCGTCTGGACGCAACGCTCGTGCTGGCGCCCGCGGGACAAACCGGCTTCCTCTCGAAGCCGAATGGCAAAGACTACGCGTTCGTCGGACAGCCGGTGCGCGATGACAGGATTCTCGGCAGCGGCATTGCATACGGCATCCGCAAGGGCGACACGGCGCTGCGCGAGCGGCTGAACGCGGCGATTGCGAAGGTGCAGGCCGACGGCACCGTGAAAACGCTCGCGGCGAAATACCTCGGCAATATCGACGTCTCGGCGAAGTAATCGTTTGCGGTTCCCGGTTCCCGGTTCCCGGTTCGCGTACCGCGTGAGTCCGCTTGTTCGCTGAGCGTTTGACGGCTACGATAAGTGGCCTCGCTGAGGCTGCAGCTTCGGCTGCGGTCGCTGCTGCGAGGTCCACGCAAAACCGGAGGCGCGCGAATGAGCGGAACTATAAAGGCGGCAATTCGCGCGAAGCGCGCATGCGAGCCGCGTTTCTGGCGTAGCGAGGCATTGCCGTTCATCGAGGCGCGCTCCATCGAGGACGGCCGCGAAATCTGCTACGCGAAGCATTCTCACGAAACGTTTTCGATCGGCGCTGTCACAGGTGGACGCAGCGTGTACGTGAATCGTCACACGCGCGAATGGACCGGCGCGGGCGCGGTTGTCCTGATGAATCCCGACGATGTACACGCGTGCAATCCCGTTGCCGACGAGCGCTGGTCGTATCGAATGCTTCACCTCGACGTTGCATGGCTCACTGGCCTGCAACACGAACTAGGCTTCGGCGAAAACCACGCGTTTCGTGCGTTTTCACAGACCATGACGACAGACGCGGCACTATTCAGCGGTTTGAACAGGCTGCATCAGATTCTTGTCGACACACACGCGGACCTGCTGCGCAAACAAAGCGCGGCGACCACGTTTTTCTCGGAAGTACAACAGCGTCTGAACCCCGCACCTCTTTGCGCCGACGACGCGAGCCGCCAGATCGCGCGAGCGGCCGAATTCATCGCTGAAAATTGCACACGCTCGCTGAAACTCGAGGACGTGTGCAATGCGGCGGGCTTGTCCGCATCGCATCTGATTCGCGCATTCAAGCAGCGTTACGGCATGACGCCGCACGCCTATCTGATCAATCGCCGCATTCAATACAGCCGCGCTCAACTCAGGCGGGGCCGTCTGATCGCCGACGTGGCGCTCGACGCGGGCTTTGCCGATCAGGCGCATTTGCAGCGTACGTTCAAGCGGCTTGTCGCGGCAACGCCGGGGCAGTACCGCAACTGAGATCGTGCCGGCGCTCACCGCTACTCTCTTCGTGGCGCATCACGTTGCAAGCAGATACAGCGCGCTCGCGGCGAGTAACGCGGCCATGATTCGATTGAAGAACCTGACACGCTTCGGCGCCTGCAAGTACTTGCGCAAGAACGTGCCGGCGTAAGCCCAGCTTGCAATCGACACATAGCAGATCACGAGGTAGATCACGGTGAATTGCCAGACGAGTTTGCCGTCACCGTCGGCTGCATACGCGCCCATGCCCGCCAGCGAAGCGAGCCATGCTTTCGGATTGAGCCATTGCATCGCCGCGCCATAGGTGAAGGAGGGACCGCGTGACGGCTTATCGGTGCCGAGCTGGCCATCATCGGCGGCGAGCTTGTAGGCCATGTACAGCAGAAACGCGACGCCGGCCCATTTGACGATGCTGATGAGATGGGGGAAGTGCGCGAGCAGTTCATGCAGACCTAGGCCAATGAGCAGAAGCAGCAACGTGAAGCCGGCAGTCGCGCCGCTCACATGACGCATGCTCGCGCCAAAGCCGTGCTGTGCGCCGGCGCTCAGCGCAACGACATTGACCGGGCCTGGCGAAATCGACGAAGCCAGCGCGAACGCGGCCATAGAAAGCAAAGCGGACATCGGGTGCCTCGATACGTGAATGCGCGGGATTGACGCGGCTCAACGGTATCGGCGGCGAGGCGGAGTGTATTGAAGGAAATTGCTGTGCGAGCCTACATACCGGCATTTTCGACGACGCGGCCTTCCGCGCGCCAGCGCAGCATGCCGCCGGCGAGATTCGCGACGTCGTTGAATCCCGCTTGCCGCAGTATTACCGTGGCTTGCGCCGAACGGCCCCCGGCACGGCACACCGCCACGATCGGCCGCTCTTTCCCGAGCTCCGTCGTGCGCGCGGCGAGATCGCCGAGCGAAATAAGCCGGGCTGCCGGAATGCGGCCGAGCGGTCCGTCGAATTCGTCCGGCTCGCGCACGTCGACGATTTGCACTGAGCGGAGATTGTCCTCCAGCCATTGCGGGCTGACTTCCCAGATGCCCGCGAAGGTGTACGCGAGCGGCGCCCATTCCGGCTCCGCGGCCTGCGTGGGATCGCTCGCGGCGACGCCGCACTTCAGATTCGCCGGCACCGCGATGTCGATCTGCTTCGGATGCGGCAGACGCAGGTTCGTCACGTATCCGACGAAATCGTCTTCGCACAGTTCACCGCCCAGGCGCGGATTGAAGCGCCGCTCTTCACCGACACTCGTGACAGTTAAACCGCGGTAGTCGTGCGCCGGGTAAAGCAGGCATGTGTCCGGCTGACTGAATATCTCATTGTGGATTGCGCGGAACATCGCGCGCGCGTCGCCGTGCTGGAAGTCGGTGCGGCCCGTGCCTCTGACCAGCAGACAATCGCCGGTGAACATCATCGTGCCGTCGTCGAGTGCAAGGCTGATGCAGCCGTTCGTGTGGCCCGGCGTCGCGCGCACTTCAAGGTGACGTGTGCCAAACGCGCAGCGGTCACCGTGGTTCAGATAGCGGTCGGCGCCTTGCGCGCCACTTGCGGCCGATATCGCGATCGCGCTACCTGTGCGGCGTTTTAGCATCCACGCGCCCGTCACGTGATCGGCGTGCACGTGAGTGTCGATCGTATAAAGCAGGCGCAGTCCGAGTTCCTGGATCAGCGCGGTATCGCGGCGCACCTGCTCGAAAACCGGATCGATCAGAATAGCCTCTCGCGCTGTGCTGTCGGCAAGAAGATAGGTGTACGTCGACGATTGCTGGTCGAATAGCTGCCGGAAGATCATCACGTTTTTGCTCCGGTGGCCCGCGTCGTAAAAAACACCAGGCGCATGCGATGCGCCCGGCTTCACTACACCGCGATCACTGCGGCTGTGTCACGTACCGCAGATAAGGCTTCACGGTTTTGAAGCCTTCCGGGTATTTTTTCGCCGCATCGTCGTTTGAAACCGATGTCGGAATGATGACATCGTCCCCCGGCTTCCAGTTCACGGGCGTCGCCACCGAATGCTTTGCGTTGAGCTGCAGCGAATCGAGCAGACGCAGCACTTCGTCGAAATTACGCCCCGCGCTCATCGGATACACGAGCATGGCCTTGACCTTCTTGTCCGGCCCGATGATGAACACCGAGCGTACCGTTGCGTTGTCGGCCGCGGTGCGCGTGCCGCCGCTCGCGTTCGGATGGATCATGTCGTAGAGCTTCGCGACATTTAGATCAGCGTCGCCGATCAGTGGGTAGTTGACCGCGTGGCCCTGCGTCTCTTCGATATCCTTCACCCAGTTCTGGTGATCACTGACGGGATCGATGCTCAGCCCGATGATTTTCGTATGGCGCTTCTCGAATTCGGGTTTGAGGCCGGCCATGTAGCCAAGCTCAGTGGTGCATACAGGTGTGAAATCCTTCGGATGCGAAAACAGAATCACCCAATGGTCGCCGATCCATTCGTGAAAATGAATCGTGCCTTCGGTGGTTTCGGCAGTGAAATCTGGAGCTTCTTCTCCAAGTCGAATCGACATTGTCATCCTCCATGAGAGTGCGCCGGGCGGTGGCGCCGCTATTCGAAGAGGCGGTCCCCGGGCTGCCTGATGTTTCGATCAGGCGATTGCTTGACTCACGATCAGCCTCCAGCCGGTTGGACTGTATTTGCGCGGGAGGACCATGCGGACGCAGCGAATCAAGAAGTTTTCGCAGATTGCTGTGGAGCCGAAAATACCGATGCGCTACGCGTCGCGCTTAAAGCGTAGGACAAAAATGCGCATCGCTCTAGCCAGCTTGCAGGGCTAATCCGCCGTTTGCCGGAATTTACGTATCGCTCCACATGCGCAGCAGGTTGTGATAACAGCCGACGAGCGTGCGACGCGCGGCGTCATCCGCATTCGAGGCGTTCAGACGCTGAATGGCGCCGTCCATATCGAACAGCATCGCGCGCTGCGTATCGTCGCGCACGAGGCTTTGCACCCAGAAGAAGCTCGACACGCGCGCACCGCGCGTCACCGGCCGCACCTGGTGGAGACTGGTGCCGGGGTAAACGATTGCGTGGCCGGCGGGCAGCTTCACTTCCTGTACGCCGAAGGTATCTTCGATCAGCAGTTCGCCGCCTTCGTATTCGTCGGGCGGCGTGAGGAACAGCGTGACCGACACGTCGGTGCGCACGCGCGCGCCGCTGCCGGGCACGAGACGGATTGCACCGTCGACATGGCTGCCGAAATGCATGCCGCCTTCGTAGCGGTTGAAAAGCGGCGGATAAACCTTGTTGGGCAGCACCGCGCTGATAAAAAGCGGATGTCGCTCGAGCGCCGCGATGGTCCTGTCGCCCATTTCGAGCGCGATCGGCGAGCCTTCCGCGATCTGCTGGTTGCGCTTGACTGGCGCTCCCTGATATCCCGCCGTCGCGCGGCCGTCAACCCAGGCATCCGTTGACGCTTCGAGATGCGCGCGCATCGCGGCGGCGTCGGCGGGGCTGAATACGTCGGGGATCGAGACAATCATCGTGGGACTTTCCTGCGAAACCGCACGCTTTGCCGCTGTGTGACAGCGGACAGCAGCAAAGCGCGCGGCGTGCGTGGCGTGGGTCGCCCGTTGTGGCGATCAGAAGAACCGATAGTTTAACGTCGCGAGGAACGTGCGGCCGTTACCCGGCACAGCGCGCCCGCCGTCCGATGGAATCAGCGCGTCGTAGTAATTCTTGTCCGTGATGTTCAGCACGTTGAACTGCACGTCGTACTTTTTCGCGTGATACGCAGCCATCGCATCCCAGCGCGTGTAGCCGCCGACCTTCACGAAGTTGTTGTTCGCCGCATAGCGCGAGGACGTGTAGATCGGACCGCCGCCGATTTCCCAATGCGGCGTGAATGCATACGTCGTCCACAACGTCAGCATGTTGCGCGGCGTGTTCGCGGGCGTCTTGCCGGTGGTGCCGTCGAGCGCCTTGAGAATCGTCGCGTCCATGTACGTGTAGCCGCCGAACACTTGCCACTTGTTCGTGATGTGGCCAGCGACGCCGAGCTGGTAGCCGCGCACGCGGATGTCGCCGTCGAGCGTGTAGCTGCCGTCCGCGTTCAGCGTGCGGGCGTTCGTCTTCTCGATGTTGAAGAGGGATTGGGTGACCGAGAGGCCGCCGCCCAGCAGATCCCATTTCGCGCCGACTTCGTACGACTTGTTGTGCTCCGGCGGCAGGCTCTGCGTGTTGTTCGTGAGCGTGAGCGCTTCGAGCGACGGATTGAACGACGTGCCGTACGACACGTAGTAAGACTGCCAGTCGGCCGGCTGCCAGATCACGCCGCCGCGCACGCTAGTGAAGTAATTCGTCTGCGTCGCATACGAAGGCGAATTGATCGAGTTGTGGATCGACGCTTCGTAGCGGTCCCAACGAAGGCCGCCCACGATTTTCCAGTGTTCACCGATCGAAACGGTGTCGTTCGCATAGACGCCGACGCCGTTCGCGCTCGATTCGGCGAGGTTCGTCGCAACGGTTTTGGCATTCGACGGACGCGTCGTATAAGATGGATCGACGAGCGGCACGATGGCGATCGTGTTGGACGGAAGGCCCGGCGTGGTGGTTGCGAAACTCTGGTTGCTGTACGTTTCGTGGCTCAGATCCACGCCCGCGACGACTTCGTGCTTGATGAAGCCGGTGTTGAACTTCGCCTGAATGTCGGTCGAGTTGTAGACCGAATGGTCGTTGATGTTGCGGTCCTTGCCCTGCAACTTCACGAACAGTTGCGACGGATCGATCGTCGTGAAATTGCCGTTGGTCAAAGCCGTCGACGTCGGCAGCGGACCCGTCAGCACCGACGCCGCGTTCGTCGCGCGCGCTTCTGTGCTGTAGTGGCTGAACTGGGTCTGGTTGCGCACCTTGAGGTTGTCGTTGAAGCGGTGTTCGATGCGCGCGTTGAGCGTCTGCACGTCCTGGATCGTGCGGTCGTCGGTGAAGCCGTAGAACGTGCCGCGATTCACTGGCGCGGGATGACCGTTCAGCGCCGGAATGCCGTAGTCGGGCTGATCGCGGTTGTGTTGGATCAGCGCGGACAGCGTGATTTCCGTCGGCGTGCCGATGCCGAATTTCACTTCGGGCGCGACGCCGTAATCCTTGCTCTTCATCACGTCACGCGAGGAAGCCAGGCTTTGGCCGAATGCGTTGATCCGGAACGCGGACGTCGACGTGATCGGCGTGTTCAGGTCGACGGTCGTGCGGTAGCGGTCATGCGTGCCGGCCTGCACGGAGACATCGGCACGGGGCTTGAGCGTGGGCTGCTTGCTGACCTGATTGATGACGCCGCCCGTCGAGCCGCGCCCGAAGTACAGCGACGACGGGCCGTACAACACGTCAATCGATTCGAGGTTGAACGTGTCGCGATAGTACTGGCCGCGATCGCGGAAACTGTCGAGGTAGATGTCGGTGCGCGCGGAGAAGCCGCGCAGATTGATGTTGTTGCCGATTTGCCCGCCTTCCGCGGCACCGATGGTGATGCCCGGCACGTTGCGCAGGGCGTCGGTGAAGGAACTCGCAGCCTGCGATTGCAGCACGGCCTTTGGCACAACGACGGCCGCTTGCGGAATGTCGCGCAGCGCCGTTGGTACTTTTGCGCCGACGCTCGACACGTCGGGGGCGAAATCCGCGGACGTGCCGTTTTGGCCCGTCACTTTGACGGCGGGCAAGGTGGCGCTTTCCGCTGTCTGGCTCGAAGAGGTGGAAGCTGGTGCCGCGCTTTGGCCGCCGGTCGCGGTCGTTGCAGTCGTTTGAGCGTAGAGCGGCGTCGCGAACGCGACCAGAACGGCCGCCGCGAGAGGCGTGTTTCGGAACATCTCGATACCCTGTCGTTGTCGCTATTTTTCTGATTCGACGGACGCCAACGCCCGTTGCAGCACCGACAGGTGGACTGTCTGCCCCAAAGCGTTATGGACCCATCGTCTTGTTCTCAAATGAGAATCAGTATCATTACACGGATGATAATAGTTCGCAATAATTCGTTACGCATCGGAAATTTTTCAGGCGGCGAATTGGGCTTGCGGTTTGGGGCGACAGCCGGCGGACGAGGGCGCGATCAGGAGCGCGTGGTTTTCGTGAGGAGATAGGGGATGTAGCGAGGTGTTCGTTGAGCTCCTTCGGATGCCGTGGCCAAAGAAAAAGGCCGGTTAGCTTTCGCTAATCGGCCTTTCGATTTCTTTGGTGGGGCGTGAGTGACTCGAACACTCGACCTACGGATTAAGAGTCCGCTGCTCTACCAACTGAGCTAACGCCCCCAACAGAAGCGAAATTATGCAGCATGTTCCAACCGTTGCCAAGCCCCCGTTAGCAGTTTTCTTAAAAATACCGCGAGGGCCGTGTAGAGCCTTCGCTCGTCAAAACCCATGCCGTCGGAAACGCGTCGCGTCCGGCCTCCCGGTATCATGTCGCGGACACTTGCCGCTCCGCGCCGCGCGGCTTTCAACGGGGAATCGTCATGGATGACAAAGAGATCGCCGAATTGCTCGACCGCGTCCTCGCGCCGTGGGTCCGGTCGCTAGCGTTAAGCCCCGTCAAGGTCGATGCCGACAGCGCCACGCTTCGCCTGCCTTTTTCCGGCGAACTGCGCCATTCGGGCGGCGTCATCTGCGGACAGGTGTTCATGGCTGCGGCCGACACCGCGATGATCGTCGCCATTTCGGCTGCGCTCGGCGGCTTCAAGCCGATGACCACCGTATCGCTCAATATCAGCTTCATGCGCGCCGTACGTAACGGCGACGTGCTGATCACCGCGCGTGTGCTGCGTCTGGGCCGCAACCTCGTGTTCGGCGAAGTCGAACTCTTCGACGACACCGGCAATATGGCAGTTCACGCGACGACGACCTACGCGTTGCTCGGCTGAAACGAGCCGCCAAGCGGCATTAGAGGAAATCAGGATGTTCGATCAGGTCGTATTCGCGGGCGGCGGCAATCGCTGCTGGTGGCAGGCGGGCTTCTGGGACGTCGTGCAACCGGAGTTGCGCATGCGTCCGCGCGTCATCGCCGGCATTTCGGCCGGTGCTGCCACCGCGTGCATGCTGTACACGCGCGATTCGCAGTGGGTCATGCGCTATTACGAAGACGCGCTGCGCCACAATTCGCGCAATGCCTATTGGGGCAACCTGCTGCGCGGCGAGTCCGTGTTCCCGCATTACCGCATCTATCGTCAGGCGCTGCTCGATATTTACGGCGAGAACTTTTCGTCGCTTGCCGATGCGCCCGAAATTCGCATCGGTGTTTCGCATCTGCCGCGCTGGCTGGGCGCGCGCAGCGCCGTCGCGGCAGGCCTGATCGCGTACAACATCGAAAAATACGTGCGTAAGACATTGCACCCTACGCTCGGACAGACGCTCGGCTTTCACCCCGAGTTCGTGCGCGCACAGGACTGCGCGACCGTCGAAGATCTCGCGGACCTGATTCTGCAATCGTCGAGTACGCCGCCTTTCACGCCGGTCCTACGGCGCAACGGCCGCCCGGTGCTCGACGGTGGAATGGTCGATAACGTGCCCGTCGGTGCGCTCGACGCCGACGCGCCCGGCAACGTGCTCGTGATGGTCACGCGCCTCTATCCGCGGCCGCAGATGTTCGTCGTGCCGCACGGCGCGCAGCAGCGGCTTTACGTGCAACCGTCGCGCAAAGTGCCGATTTCCAGCTGGGACTACACTAGCCCTTCGCAAATGGTGCATGCCTACAACCTCGGCCGCGCGGACGGCGAAGCTTTCCTCGAACGCATGCCCGATCTGCTCGAAATCGCCGCCTGACTTTAGCCCTTACCGTCGGCGTCCGCCCTGCAACGCTTCGGGATTGGCCACGCTAGCGGTGTCGCCGGCGTCGAAAGCCAGGATGTTCCGGAACGCCGCGCTGAAATACAGCTCGTAGCTCTCGCGCTCGACATAGCCGATGTGCGGCGTGCAGATCACATTCTCCATGCGCAGCAGGCTATAGCCCTGCAGAATCGGCTCGCTTTCGTATACGTCGATCGCGACCATGCCGGGACGATTGTGCGAGAGCGCATTGACAAGCGCGTTTTCGTCGAGCAACTCGGCGCGGCTTGTGTTCACTAGCAACGCGGTCGGCTTCATCCGCATGAGATCTTCCTGCTTGACGATGCCGCGCGTGTCGTCGTGCAAGCGTAGATGCAGTGACAGCACGTCGCTTTGCTCGAATAACGCTTCGCGGCTTTCCGCGACGCCGTAACCATCCGAGCGAGCGGCTTCGCGCGAATGCTCGCGGCCCCAGATCAACACGTTCATGCCGAACGCCTTGCCATAGCCGGCGACGAGCCGCCCGATCTTGCCATAGCCCCAAACGCCCAGCGTCTGACCACGCAACACCTGACCCAAACCGAAATTCGGCGGCAGTGCCGACGTCTTCAGGCCGGACTGCTGCCAGGCGCCTTGCTTAAGGTTTGCCACGTATTGCGGAATGCGCCGCTGCGCGGCCATGATAAGAGCCCACGTCAGTTCGGCCGGAGCAATCGGGGAGCCGCTGCCCTCCAGCACGGCGATGCCGCGCTCGGTACAGGCGGCGAGATCGATGTGGTTGGACACCTTGCCCGTCTGGCTGATCATGCGCAAACGCGGCAGTTTATCGAGGAGTTGCGAGCTAATGCGAGTGCGTTCCCGAATCAGAACAAGAGCGTCGACTTCCGAGAGACGGCTCGCCAGTTGGCCGAGCCCGCGCACGGTGTTGTTGAAAACTTTGACCTCATGGTCGGCCAGCAGTTGAAAGCAATCGAGCTTGCGAACGGCGTCCTGATAATCGTCGAGGATGGCAATCTTCATGGTATGTGTCTTGCGCCGCACCAGGAAGGTGCGGAACGGAGTGTTATGCTGACTGTCCCACCATGTGACCCAGGTCACATGCCGGTGTGGCTGGATGCCTTACCGTAGAAGCTGCCGCGGAGAACGACAGCGTTATGGCAAGGCCGATTGACATCGTTTTTAACAGTTTGTTGCGTGTTGAGGCAAGCCGCTTTACAGACGGTTGCAGACGCCCGTCCCGCGCGCCTTCGCCCAACAGACTGCGTTGAAGCCCGTGATGACCTGCGCAATTGCGCGTCGGTTTGTAGAAACTGGCGCAACCAGTTAAATGCCTCTCGCATGCAGCATCGCCGGGCTTGTACCGTTTTCCAATTCCCTACAAACGGAGACAAGTCGATGAATCTTCCATCATTCGAAGGACAACCCACGGTCAAAGCGTCAGTACAGGCGCCGGAGTGGGTCAAACATCGGAAACTGATCGACTGGGTCCAGCGCGTTGCCGCTATGACCAAGCCAGACAACATCGTCTGGTGCGACGGCTCGCAGGAAGAGTACGACCGCCTGTGCGCGCAGATGGTCGAAGCCGGCACGCTCAAGAAGCTCAATCCCGCGAAACGCCCGAACTCGTACCTCGCATGTTCCGATCCATCCGATGTCGCGCGCGTCGAGGATCGCACTTTCATTTGCGCGCAGCGCGCAGAAGACGCAGGGCCGACCAACAACTGGGTCGCGCCGCAAGAAATGCGCGAAACGCTCAACGGCCTGTTCGACGGTGCAATGCGCGGCCGCACGATGTACGTCGTTCCGTTCTCGATGGGTCCGCTCGGCTCGCCCATCGCGCATATCGGCGTCGAACTGAGCGACAGCCCGTATGTAGTCACCAACATGCGCATCATGACGCGCATGGGCCGCAAGGTGTACGACGTGTTGGGCGAAGACGGCGAGTTCGTGCCGTGTGTGCATTCGGTCGGCGCGCCGCTGGAAGCGGGCGCGAAAGACGTGCCTTGGCCGTGCAATCCGACCAAGTACATCGTTCATTTCCCCGAGACGCGTGAAATCTGGAGTTACGGCTCAGGCTACGGCGGCAACGCGTTGCTCGGCAAGAAGTGCTTTGCGCTGCGCATTGCATCGACGATGGGCCGCGACGAAGGCTGGCTTGCCGAGCACATGCTGATTCTCGGCGTGACTTCGCCCGAGGGGCGCAAGCATCATGTGGCCGCGGCGTTTCCGTCGGCCTGCGGCAAGACCAACTTTGCGATGCTGATTCCGCCAGAAGGGCTGAACGGCTGGAAAATTTCAACCATCGGCGACGATATCGCGTGGATCAAGCCGGGCAAGGACGGCCGTCTGTACGCGATCAATCCCGAGGCAGGCTATTTCGGTGTGGCGCCGGGCACGAGCGAAAAGACCAACTTCAACGCAATGGCGACGTTGAAGGAAAACGTGATCTTCACCAACGTGGCCCTGACCGACGACGGCGACGTCTGGTGGGAAGGCATGACCGACGAAGCGCCCGCACACCTGATCGACTGGCAAGGCAAGGATTGGACGCCGGCGAGCGCGAAGGAAAGTGGGCGCAAGGCGGCGCATCCGAATGCGCGCTTCACGGCGCCGGCGTCGCAGTGTCCGTCCATCGATGCGGACTGGGAAAATCCGGCGGGAGTGCCGATCGACGCGTTTATTTTCGGAGGCCGCCGTTCGACCACGGTGCCGCTCGTCACGGAGGCGCGCAATTGGGTCGAGGGCGTCTACATGGCGGCGACGATGGGCTCGGAGACGACCGCCGCGGCCGCCGGCCAGCAAGGCGTGGTGCGGCGCGATCCGTTCGCGATGCTGCCGTTCTGCGGCTACAACATGAGCGACTACTTCGGCCATTGGCTGAAAACGGGCGAGCGCTTGCAGCAGTTGAATGCGAAGCTGCCGAAAATCTTCTGCGTCAACTGGTTCCGCAAGGGCGCCGACGGCAAGTTCGTGTGGCCTGGCTTCGGCGAAAACATGCGGGTGCTGGGCTGGATGGTTGGCCGCATCGAGGGTACGGCGCGAGGCGAGGAGCATGCGTTCGGCGTGTCGCCGCACTACGACGACATCGACTGGAGTGGTTTGGACTTTAGCCGCGAGCAGTTCGAGCAAGTAATTTCGGTCGACGACGCCGCCTGGCGGGCCGAGCTCGCCCTCCATGCCGAACTCTTTGACACATTGCAGCAAGGCTTGCCGCCTGCATTGGCCCAAGCAAAGAGCCAACTGGAAGGCAAGCTCGCCGCCTGACCATGTGAGCGTTCACTCCGCATGCGGGAGCCGCCTTCGGGCGGCTTTTTCATTTGCGGCGTCACGAAACGTTGTCGTCATAGTGCCGCCACGGCGGCGAGCGCGGCCGGCGGTCTATTCGGAGACACACCCGCCGCAAGCTGCATCGCAGCACATTGTTTCGTATTAAGGAACAATCAGTGATGGTGCCTCACACTAGGGCGCACAGTCGCACAAAATTTGACGAGATTTCCGCTTTTGCGGGCAACTTCTGCACGATTGCGCGAGTCGTAGGAGAATCCCTAGTTCGCTTCCAATGGTTATCACCAATTGTCAGGAAGCCGTAACACGGCAGGAGTCGTCATATGGATCATTTGCAGTCGATGCGAGTTTTCGTCAAAGTGGCGGATCTCGGCAGTTTTGCCCGCGCTGCGAGCGCGATGGATATTTCCAACGCAGTTGCCACCCGTCACGTTGCCGACCTCGAGGGGCGTCTTGGTACGCGACTGCTGAACCGCACAACCCGCAGCTTGTCGCTGACCGAATCCGGTCAGGTCTATCTCGAGCGCGCGCGCCAGATTCTCGACGAACTCGAAGACGTCGAGCAGATGGTGGTCGCGCGAAATCACGAACCCGTCGGCACGTTGCGAATCGTCGCGCCGGTCGTATTCGGCTTGCACAACCTCGCTCCGGTGCTCCAGACCTATGCGGAGCGCTATCCGAAAGTCATTCCCGACGTGACGCTGGTCGACCGCCAGGTGGATCTGGTGGAAGAAGGTTTCGACGTAGGCGTCGTCATTGCCCGGCACATGCGTAGCGCGAGCATCGTCACGCGGCGTCTGACCACCGGCTGCATGACCGTTTGCGCAACGCCGGCTTATCTGGAGAAGCACGGCACGCCCACGCGCCCCGAGCATTTGCTGGAGCATCCGTGCCTGAGCCTGCCCTCCGAGTATTGGGGCGATGAGCGCGTGTTTACGGGCCCGGAAGGCGAAGTGCGCGTGCGTCCGTCGAACGTGATCGTGGCGAACAATACCGAGATGCTGCGTCAGTTCGCGCTGCTTGGCATGGGCATCGCGATCCTGCCGAGTTATCTGATCGGCCGCGACATGACGCGCGGAAGGCTGGTGCGCTTGCTCGGTGATTATCGTTTGCCGCAAGTCGAGATCAACATCGCGTATCCGAGCCGTCGTCACTTGCCGGCGAAGGTGCGCACCTTCATCGATCACCTGGTCGAGCATTTTAGCCAGACGCCGAACAGCATGCTTGGCGAACAGTGGATCAAGGACGGCGTCGGGCGGCCGGCTTCGCAGGCGTCGTTCGAAACGGCGGATTCGTCGATGCCTCCGGAAGCCTTTGACGGCGCCGAGCCACTATCGCGACTGCTGGACAGCGAGTTGTCGCCGGTGCCGAAGACGTTGGCCAAGAGCTCGAACCGTACCCGGCCCGCGGCGTTGACGCCGCTGTAAAGGCGGTGCGCAATACGGGGCGCGTAGTAGAAGCGCATTCCGAAGGGCATTAAAAAAGCGCGGTCACCTCAAGTGATCGCGCTTTTTTATCGTGAGCGTCAGACCAGGCGGGCCGCAGCGGAGAAGCCGCAGGCCGCGCCATCTTGCCGCTCGATCAGGAGCCTGTTTTACGAGCTGCCGTCTTTTTGGCTGGCGCCTTCTTTGCTGCAGCGGTTTTTGTCGCCGGGGCTTTCTTCGCCGCGGTTTTTTTCGCCGCTGGCGCTGCCTTCACTGCGACCGCTGTCTCGTCTTCGTCCGACTCTGCATCCGCACCAGCCTTTGCAGCCGACTTCGCCGCCGCGGTCTTCGCAGCCGTCTTGGCCGACGGCTCTTTCTTCTCGAATTCGAAGCCGATCTTGCCGTCGCTCTGCTTGACGAGGAACGCCTTGAAGTTACGACCTGTGCGCGATGACTTGAAATTCGTCAGCAGGTCGGTGCGTCCTTCCTCGAGCAGCTTGGCCATCTGCTCGCGAGCGATCTCCTGCTGCAAGATGACTTTGCCGGAGCGGAAGTCGCAAGTCTTCGGGCTCGCGACCGAGTTCTCGCAGACGTAGCTCATGCCATGCTCGAACACGCGGCCCTTGCATTTCGGGCATGCGCCCACCGATTCCTGATCGGAGAAGTCCGGCGGTTCGCCGTCTTCACCGCCCGCGTCCTGACCGAAATCAAACTCGAGCTTGTAGTTCTTGATTTCGTCGTCGAGCGAAAGCTTGAGGATCGCCGAGAACGGACGGCCCATCTTGCTGCGGAAACCCGACAGCGGTCCGATCGTCTTGTTCTTCAGCAACTCCTCGACTTCTTCTATCTCGAACTGGCGGCCGCCCGGAATCTTCGAAATCGAGAACTCGCACTTCGAACACGCGAAGCGGCGGTAATTCTCCTTCACCTGGCCGCCGCAATTCGGACACGGCGTTTGCAACGTCGCGTAATCGCCGGGGATCGTGTCCGAATCGTATTCTTTCGCGCGCTTGACGATGGTCTGCGTCATGCGGGCTATTTCCTGCATGAACGCGTCGCGCGGCAGGTTGCCGCGTTCCATCTGCGACAGCTTGTATTCCCACTCGCCCGTGAGCTCCGGTGCCGTCAGTTCCTTTACGCCGAGGCCGCGCAGCAGCGTCATCAACTGGAATGCCTTCGCGGTCGGAATAAGATCGCGGCCTTCGCGAATCAGATATTTTTCACCCAGCAGACCTTCGATGATGGCGGCGCGCGTGGCCGGCGTACCGAGACCTTTCGCGGCCATCGCCTCGCGCAATTCGTCGTCTTCCACGAGCTTGCCCGCGCCTTCCATCGCGGAGAGCAACGTGGCTTCGTTGTACCGCGCAGGCGGTTTCGTCACCAGTTGCTGGGCGGCGATCCTGTCGGTCTTGACTTTCTCGTCCTTCTGCACCGGCACGAGGTTGGCATCTTCACCGCTGATTTCGCGGCCGTAGACCTGCAACCAGCCCGGCTCGACCAGCACCTTGCCTTCAGTCTTGAAGTGATGACGGACCACTTCCGTGATGCGCGTGGTCACCTTGAATTCCGCTGCCGGGAAGAACACCGACAGGAAGCGCTTCACCACGAGGTCGTAAAGCTTCTGTTCCGGCTCCGACAGATTCTTAGGCGCTTGCAGCGTCGGGATAATGGCGAAGTGATCGCTGATCTTTGAGTTATCGAAGATGCGCTTGTTCGGTTTCACCCAGCCCTTATCGAGCACCTGCTTGGCAAACGGCAGATAGTTGTTGCTCTCCTTGAGCATGCCGAGCGTCTGCGTGACCGTATCCATATAGTCTTCGGGCAGCGCGCGAGCGTCGGTCCGCGGATAGGTCAGCACCTTGTGCCTTTCGTACAGCGCCTGGGCGAGCCCTAACGTGTTCTTCGCCGAGAAACCAAAGCGGCCGTTCGCTTCGCGCTGCAAGCTGGTCAGGTCGAAGAGCGCAGGCGACAGTTGCGTGGACGGCTTCGATTCCTCGCTCACCGTACCGATCTGGCCGCGACACGCCGCCACGATCGTCTCGGCCGCAGGCAGCGCCCACAGACGCGAGTCGCGCTTCTCCGGATCGAACTCGTCGCGCTTGAACTTCGGGTCGAACCAGCGGCCCTCGTAGAAACCGGCCGCGCAGACGAACTCCGCTTTCACTTCCCAGTAGTCGCGCGGCACAAAGCGGCGAATTTTCTCTTCACGTTCGACGACGATAGACAGTGTAGGCGTTTGCACTCGTCCGACCGTGGTCAGGAAGAAGCCGCCGCCTTTACTGTTGAACGCGGTCATCGCCCGCGTGCCGTTGATGCCGACGAGCCAGTCCGCTTCCGAGCGGCAGCGTGCGGCGTCGGCGAGCGGCTGCATTTCCTCGTCGCTGCGCAGACGCGCGAAGCCGTCGCGGATCGCGGCAGGTGTCATGGATTGCAGCCACAGGCGCTGCACCGGCTGCTTCGCTTTCGCGTGCTGCGCGATCAGGCGGAAAATCAGCTCGCCCTCGCGCCCCGCGTCGCATGCGTTGATGAGGCGGTCGATATCCTTGCGCTTGAGCAGCTTGGTCAGCACCTTCAGGCGCGACTCGCTTTTCGCAATCGGATTCAGATCGAAATGCGGCGGAATGACGGGCAGATTGGCGAAACTCCACTTGCCGCGCTTGACTTCGTACTCGTCGGGCGCGGCGATTTCCAGCAGGTGGCCCACTGCCGAAGAGAGCACGTACTCGTCGCTCTCGTAGTATTCGTCATGCTTGGTAAAACCGCCCAAAGCGCGCGCGATGTCGTTCGCGACGGAAGGCTTTTCGGCGATGATCAGTGCTTTAGACATGACTCGATGTGAGGTTGGTATATCCGGGTTGGTGGCCTTGAGCGCGCCCAGTTGGCGCGACTCTCGTTTGCGACCTTGCGACCCATTAACGACCGCTTTATAGCACACGGCGCGAAAGCGGCGTGTCAAGTGCCATAAAAGCGCGCCATCATAATTGCGCGTTCAGCAATCGGGCAAGCTGCGGCAAACGCGCTGTGCGCCGGTCGCAACCGCCATGCCGCAAGGGCCTGCGCGACCGTCATGCGGGCGCTCAGGCGACCGTCAGCGCCGGCCGTAATTTGGGCGCGCCGCTTACGCCGGGCAATGCGGTCAGGTCCGACAACATCCGCTCGACGATCGCCGTCTGCGGCAAGACGGTGCCGAAAAATCGTGTCGTTACTGAGTCTTCGATCAGGATGGTCGGAAAATTCTCGACATCGAGATCGTCGAAGCGGTCCGCATGGGTTTCGATGTCGATCCATGCGAAACAGATTTCCGGGTGCCGCTCGGCCAGCTTGTCGAACGCCTCCTGATACTCGCGACAGGTTCCGCACCATTCCGCGCACAGGCAGGCAACGAACAGCGTGTCGGGTTCGTTGACGCGCTCGGCAATCCGGTCTTGGTCGGTGTCGAGATTCAGCGCGGGCATGGTGGTTCCTCGGATGCTTTGTGGAATGCTTTGGCGCGAATGTAGCATGGCCGATCCCGGAGAGTGGTCAAGCTCGGTCAAGGTGGCTTAGCCGTGGCTTGCTCGCGTGTAGCGCCCGCCGGGCAGCGCGCTGACGTGGCCGGCCAGTTCCAGCTGGAGCAACGTCGTTTGGAGAACGGCGTAGTCCATCTCGGTGCGCGTGGCCAGTATTTCAAGGGGCGTTGGGCTGTAGCCGAGCGCGGCGAGCAGCCGTGCGGCGTCCGGGCCTGGCGAGCCGACCACGTTGAACGTGCCCTCTCCGGCCGCCGCTTGCGTCGACTCTTCGCGCTGCGCCGAGCCCATTGCCGCACTGCCGGCCGCCGTGACGAGAGACGCCTGCGTCGACGCCTTTTCCCGCCCGGCGCCCGCGACTGCGGGCGCGGCTTTGGAAAAACCCAATTCCTCCAGCACCTCCTCGGGCGTCTCCACAAGCTTCGCGCCCTGCTTGAGCATCCGATGACACCCACGCGACAACGGCGCGTGGATCGAACCCGGCAACGCAAAGATATCGCGGCCCATCTCGTTGGCGAGGCGCGCCGTGATGAGCGAGCCCGAACGCATAGCCGCCTCGACGATCAGCACGCCGCTGACAAGCCCCGCGATCAACCGGTTACGCTGCGGAAAGTTGGCGGCGCGCGCGGGCGTGCCGAGCGGCCACTCCGAGAGAATCGCGCCTTGCACCGCGATTTGCCGCGCAAGAGCGTGGTGCGCCGCCGGATAGACGAGATCGGCGCCGGTGCCGATTACAGCGACGGTGCTGCCGGCGCCCTCGAGGCCGCCCCGATGCGCCGCGCCGTCGATGCCCTGCGCGAGCCCCGACACGACGGTCACGCCCGCCGTCGAAAGCGTCCGCGCGAAGCGTTCGGCGTCTTCCATGCCTTGCGGCGTCGCGCTGCGGCTGCCCACCAGCGCGACGGCTCGGGTATGCAGCAGATCGAGCCGGCCCTTTATATATAGCAGCGGCGGTGGATCGGGCATGGTGAGAAGCGCCGGCGGATACGCCGGGTCGTCGAGCGTCACGAGGTGGTTGCCGGGTAGCTCTCGCCATGCGATCACCGCGCCGAGCTGAGCATCGAATTCGGGACTCGCCGGAGCCAGTGTGGCGCGCGCCGCAGCGTCGCCGGCGACTGCGGCGAGCGTTTCATGATCCTGCTGGAGGATCGCTTCGGGCAGTCCGAAGGCTGTCAGCAGCACGCGCAGCGCCGCGGGTTTCAGCCCCGGAGCAAGGGAGAGCCGCAGCCACGCGGCGACTTCAAGATGGGTTGCAGGCAAGGTGTGCATTGCAGATCGATCCTCGTACAGGGCCGGCGGGCAGGCGGGCGCCATGCTAAAATTTTCATCATCCGAAATAACTGCAGCGCCGCGCCCACCCGCGCGGGCTCGTCGTCTCGCGCATGTGGCGCGTTGAATCGCATCGGTTCGACACCATCTATCGTGTGCGTATTGCGACGGGCCGGCAACCTGGCCGAATGGCCAACGCGAGCCTTCCCACGGTCAGCGGCGCCGAAAATCACACTCGAAATCATGGCTTTACTGAACATCCTCAATTACCCGGACAAACGGCTGCACAAGGTTGCGAAGCCGGTGGAAAAGGTCAACGACCGCATCCGCCGCCTCGTTGCGGACATGGCCGAGACCATGTATGCCGCGCCGGGCGTCGGCCTCGCGGCGACACAGGTGGACGTGCACGAGCGCGTGATCGTGATCGACGTGTCGGACGCGCACGACCAACTGCTCGCGTTCATCAACGCGGAAATCGTCTGGTCGAGCAACGAGAAGAAGCTGTCCGAGGAAGGCTGTCTGTCGGTGCCGGGCATTTACGACAACGTCGAGCGCGCCGAGAAAGTGCGCGTGCGGGCGCTGAACGAGAAGGGCGAAACCTTCGAAATGGATTGCGAAGGTCTGCTCGCCGTGTGCATTCAGCACGAAATGGATCACCTGATGGGCCGCGTGTTCGTCGAATATCTGTCGCCGCTGAAGCAAACGCGCATCAAGAGCAAGATGAAGAAGCTCGCCCACGCGATGTAATGCGCGCCCGTCCCGCTCCCTGCTTCCGCCCCTGCTCATGAGCCATTCGTTGCGCGTTGTCTTTGCCGGTACGCCGGAATTTGCCTCGGCCGCGCTGGCCGCGATCCACGGCGCCGGTTTCCCGGTGCCGCTCGTGCTGACGCAGCCTGACCGCCCGGCCGGGCGCGGCATGAAATTGCAGGCGAGCCCCGTCAAGCGTTACGCCGAAGAGCACGGCCTTGCCGTCGCGCAGCCGCCCTCGCTGCGCCGTGCAGGGAAGTACCCGGCCGAGGCCGCCGCTGCCATCGATCTGTTGCGCGCCACGCCGCACGACGTGATGGTGGTCGCTGCCTACGGCCTGATCCTCCCGCAGGAAGTGCTCGATACCGCGCCGCTCGGCTGCATCAATATTCACGCATCGCTGCTGCCGCGCTGGCGCGGCGCGGCGCCGATTCACCGCGCGATCGAAGCGGGCGACGCCGAAACCGGCATCACGTTGATGCAAATGGATGCGGGCCTCGACACCGGTGCGATGATCTCCGAAATACGCACGCCGATTTCCGCCGACGACACCACCGCCACGCTGCACGACCGCCTCGCGCAAGAGGGCGCCAAGTTGATCGTCGAAGCACTCGTCGAACTGGAGCGCAGCGGCAACCTGGCGTCCACGCCGCAACCCGCCGACGGTGTGACTTACGCCGAAAAAATCGGCAAGCACGAGGCCGTGCTCGACTGGAGCCTCCCGGCTTCGGTGCTCGCCCGCCAGGTGCGCGCGTTCGATCCGTTCCCAGGCGGCGTGGCGACTCTCGAAGACGGCACGTCGATCAAGATCTGGGCTGCTGCTGAAGAAGACGCGCAAGGCGGCGATGCGCCCGGCACGATCGCGAGCGTTTCACCGGAAGGTGTCGTCGTGGCCTGCGGCCAAGGCGCGCTGCGTCTTACGCAGCTGCAGAAGCCCGGCGGCAAACGTCTGCCGGCGCGCGAATTTCTGGCCGGCTTTGCGCTGGCTACGGGCCAGCGTTTCCAGCTTCCCGAAGCAAAGTAGCACCGATCGGCGGCGCGTGAATATCGTCCGTTCGGCCGATGCTCGACGGGGCCGCTGCACGCTCGCTGCGCGTTAGAATCCTCCTGCGAAGGCTCAGGTTTCGAGGATCCCCATGTTCGGCATCACCCATTTCGAGTTTTTCATCGTCGCCGTCTTTCTGTTGAATGTGACGCCCGGGCCGGATACCGCTTATATCGTCGGGCGTAGCGTCGCGCAGGGCCGCGGCGCGGGGCTCATGTCCGCGCTCGGCATTTCGGCCGGGTGCTGCGTTCATTCGCTCGCTTGCGCGTTCGGCTTGACGGCGCTGCTCGCCGCGTCGGCCACCGCGTTCACGGTCATCAAATTTGTCGGCGCGATTTATCTGATTTATCTCGGCGTACGCCTCATTTTTGCCAAACCCGACGCCGACGAAACCCGCGGCGAAGCGCGCGCGGCCGGCGCCCCGAAGTCGCTGCGCCAGCTGTTCCTGCAAGGTTTCTGGACGAACGTACTGAACCCCAAAGTCGTGCTTTTCTTCGTCTCGTTCTTTCCGCAGTTCGTCACCGCCGGCACCGATCACAAGGCGCTCGCTTTTCTCACGCTCGGCGCCGTGTTCGTCGTGATGAGCATGCTGTGGAACAGCTTTGTCGCGTGGATCGCCGGCAGTGTCACGCGGCGCTTCTCCGGCAAGCCGTCGGTCAAGAAGTGGCTGGATCGCGGCGTCGGCAGCGCCTTTGTCGGCTTGGGAATCAAGCTCGCCACCGCATCGAGATAATTGAATTTTCCGCGCGCGCCTATATCTAACATTTCGCTTACAATCAGGCGCCGCGATGATGCGGCACGGAAATGAACCCCGCGTTAGGGCAAGGAGTTGCAGACATGTTCAATTGGGTCAAAACCGCGATGTTGATGGCCGCGATCACGGCCCTTTTCATCGTGATCGGCGGGATGATCGGCGGGTCGCGCGGTATGACGATCGCGCTCGTCATCGCTCTCGGCATGAATTTCTTTTCGTACTGGTTCTCGGACAAGATGGTCCTGCGCATGTACAACGCGCAGGAAGTCGACGAAACCAGCGCGCCGCAGTTTTACCGTATGGTGCGTGAGCTCTCCACGCGCGCCGGCTTGCCAATGCCGCGCGTCTATCTGATCAATGAAGACGCGCCGAACGCGTTCGCTACCGGCCGCAATCCGGAGCATGCAGCGGTTGCCGCAACCACGGGCATTCTGCGCGTGCTGTCCGAGCGCGAAATGCGCGGCGTCATGGCGCACGAACTGGCGCACGTGAAGCATCGCGACATTCTGATTTCGACGATTTCGGCCACGATGGCCGGCGCGATTTCCGCGCTAGCGAACTTCGCGATGTTCTTCGGCGGCCGCGACGAGAACGGGCGTCCTACGAATCCGATCGCCGGCATTGCCGTCGCGCTGCTTGCGCCTATCGCGGGCGCGCTGATCCAGATGGCGATTTCGCGCGCGCGTGAATTCGAAGCGGACCGCGGCGGCGCGCAGATTTCCGGCGACCCGCAAGCGCTCGCTTCGGCGCTCGACAAGATTCATCGTTATGCGAGCGGCATTCCGTTTCCTGCCGCCGAGCAGCATCCGGCTACCGCGCAGATGATGATCATGAATCCACTGGCCGGTGGCAGCATCGCGAATCTGTTTTCAACGCACCCGGCCACTGAAGAACGCATCGCGCGTTTAATGGAAATGGCCCGAACCGGGCGCTTCGAATAACGGCGATGCGCGCGGCATAGCCAAAGGCGAGTCTCTGGGCTCGCCTTTTTAATTGGCGGAACTGCGCGCGCCGACTGCCGACGCCGGGTGGCGAGCCCGCGAGCCGCGCCACGCTACAATGTGTGTCCATTGTGTCGTGCGTACCGCGCGGCCTGCCTTTGTCTTCCCATGATCCCAAAGCCTTCTTCGCGTTCTGCTTCTTCGTCGGCGCGTCCGCGCGAATCCCGCTTGTCCGTGTTGCATCTCGCGCCGGAATCGCTCGGCTTTGCGCTCGATTGCGCCGCCCAAGCAGTCGGCGCCGTGCGCCTCGGCGCGGCTTTGCCGGCCGCGCTGCAATCCGTTTTCCTATCCGCGCCCGAGGGCAGCGCCGCTGCTGCACGCGGCGCGGTGCAGGACATCGCTTATCGCACGATGCGGCGTCTCGCGACGGCCGAATGGTTGATCACGCGGCTGGTCAAAAAGGCGCCGCCGCCGCATGTCGGCCATGTGCTTGCCTGCGCGCTCGCGCTTTTAATCGACGATGAAGCCAGCGCCGCCTATACGCCGTTCACGGTGGTCGACCAGGCGGTGAGTGTGATCGCCGCACGTCGTGAGTTCTCATTCGCGAAGGGGCTCGTCAACGCCGTGCTGCGGAATTTTCTGCGCGAACGCGAGGCGCTACTGAACGACGCGCAAGCCGATGAAGTCGCGCGCTGGAATTACCCGGCCTGGTGGATCGACGCCGTAAGGCGCGCATGGCCCGACGCATGGCAAGACGTGCTCGCGGCCGGCAACACGCAAGGTCCGTTGACGTTGCGTGTGAATGCCCGTCATTCGACTGTCGAAGCGTATTTGCAAGTTCTCGAGGACCATCACATTGCCGCGAGCAAAGCCGGCGAGTACGCGGTGAAGCTTGCCGCGCCAATGCCTGTCGATCGAATTCCCGGCTTTAACGACGGTGTGGTGTCGGTGCAGGACGCAGGCGCCCAGCTCGCCGCGCAACTGCTTGGCGTGCGCGACGGCATGCGCGTGCTCGACGCGTGCGCGGCTCCTGGCGGCAAGACCGGGCATCTGCTGGAACTGGCGAACCTGCAACTGGTTGCGCTCGAAAGCGATGCGACGCGTGCGCGGCGCATCGGCGAAAACTTGCAGCGCCTGAAGCTCGAGGCGGAAGTGCGTATCGGCGACGCGGGCACGCCGTCCAAATGGCACGACGACATCGACCAGCCGTTCGACCGCATTCTGGCCGACGTGCCGTGCTCGGCGTCGGGCATCGTGAGGCGTCATCCGGATATTCGCTGGCTGCGTCGCGCGTCCGATATTCCCGCGCTCGTCGACGAACAGCGGCGCATTCTCGACGCGCTCTGGCCGCTGGTTAAGCCCGGCGGCGAATTGCTCTACGTTACGTGCTCGATCTTTCCGGAAGAAGGCGAATTGCAGGCGCAGTGGTTTGGAAACAAGCATCAGGATGCGGTACGATTGGACGCGCCGGGGCAACTTTTACCTTCAGTCGCCCGCGCGCCCGCCGACACATCGGCCGGTTCCCATGCCGGAGAATTCGCTGACATCAGCGCCGGCGCGAACTCAGACCACGACGGATTTTTCTACGCGCGCTTTCAGAAACGGTGACCATCAAACGCTTCTTCCCGCTTCGGCTCGCTGCCGTGCTTTGGGTCGCGCTGGCCGTCTGGCTCGTTGCGCCCGGTGCGGCGCACGCCGACTCGATCGCCGTGCAGCGCGCTTCGCTGCAAGCCGACAATACCGGTTGGAGCCTCGACGCGCGTTTCGACTTCGAACTGAACAGCAATCTCGAAGACGCGGTCAATAGAGGTATTCCGCTTTACTTCACGACTGACTTTGAATTGAGCCGGCCGCGCTGGTACTGGTTCGACGAGCAGCCGGTGAACGTGTCGCAAAGCCTTCGCCTGTCGTTTCAGCCGCTCACGCGCGAGTATCGTGTGTCGAGCGTGTCGTCCGGCGGTTTGCAACTCGGCTTCACGACGCTTAAGGATGCGCTTGCGGTCATCAAACATGTGACCTCGTGGCATGTGATCGACCGCAATGACGTGCACGTCGGCGAAACGTACAACGCGTCGGTGCGCATGCAGCTCGACATTGCATTGATGCCCAAGCCGTTTCAGATTGACGCGGTGAACAACCGCGACTGGAATCTCGCTTCTGAATGGAAGCGTTTTACTTTCACGGTGACCGAACGTGCTAAATAGAGTGCGCTCCGCCACCAGTGTCAGCAGCATCGTCGTGCGCGTGCTGGTGTCCACGGTCGCGGTGACGGCCGTCTTGCTGCTCGTGCTGCTCGCCGCGGCAAGCGCAAACACTGAGTTTTTCGACCGCTATTACCAGTGGCTGTACGCCGCGAACCTCATCGTCGCGATGATCTTTCTGCTGGTGGTGGCGACGCTCGTCATCATCATCATTGCGCGGTTGCGAAAGGGTAAATTCGGCACGCGGCTTCTCGCCAAGCTCGCGTTCTTCATGGCGCTCGTCGGCGTAGTGCCTGGCGGCATCATCTATGTGGTCTCGTATCAGTTCGTGTCGCGCAGTATCGAGTCGTGGTTCGACGTGAATGTCGAAACTGCGCTCACCTCCGGTCTGAACCTGGGGCGCGGCATGCTCGACGCGTCGCTGTCCGATCTGCAAACGAAGGGCCGCTTGATGTCCGAGCAGCTCGCGAGCGCGGACGCAGCCGGTACGACGCTCACACTGCTGCGTCTGCGCGACCAGTTCGGTGTGCAGGACGCGACGATCGTCGAGCCCACGCGCAGCATGTCCGGCGCGACACCCGACATGCATGTGGTTGCGCAGGCATCGAGCAATTACGCGTCGCTCGTGCCGAACGACCTGCCCACGCCGCTGATGCTCGACCAGGCGCGCGGCCGCGGCTACGCGGCGATCGAAGGCGAAGTCGACGGCGATCCTCGTGCACACGGCGGTAAAGGCGCGTTGCGGCTGCGCGTCGTGCAGCGCATTCCCGACTCGAATGCGTCGCTGCTGCAGCCCACCGAGCGATTTCTGCAACTCACGCAGCCGGTGTCGCAATCGCTCGCTCGCAACGCCGATGCTGTGCAGCGCGCGTATCGCGAGTATCAGGAGAAAGCGCTCGGACGTACCGGCTTGCGCAAGATGTATATCGGCACGCTGACGCTCGCGCTCTTCCTCGCTACTTTCATCGCGATGATGCTGGCGCTCGCGCTCGGCAATCAGCTTGCGCGGCCGCTGTTCCTGCTCGCCCAAGGCACGAAGGAAATCACCGAAGGCGACTACACGCCAAAGCGCGAGATCAAGTCGCGCGACGAACTCGGCTTTCTCACCCAGTCGTTCAACGCGATGACGCGGCAGTTGTCCGAAGCACGCGCCGCGGTCGAGAACAATCGCATCGCGCTCGAGCATTCGAAGGCGTATCTGGAAAGTATTCTCGCTAACCTCACGGCCGGCGTGTTTGTGTTCGACCGTCAGTTCCGGCTCACTACTGCGAATCGCGGCGCCGAGCGCATCTTCCGTCAGCAGTTCCAGGAGGTGCTGGGCTCGGCGCTCGAACAGATCGGCGTGCTGAGCGAATTCGGCGGCATGGTGCGCAAGGCGTTTGCCGATCGCGAAGCGGCAAGCGGCGACGGTCACGACGACGGCGGGCACTGGCAGCAACAGTTCTCGGTTCAGGTGGCGGGCGAGAGCGAGCCGCTGACGTTGCTCGTGCGCGGCGCGCGCCTCGTGTCGGCGACCGATCGCGACGCACAGGACATGCAGACGTCCGGCTATGTGGTGGTTTTCGACGACATCTCCGACGTCATTTCCGCGCAGCGTTCTATCGCGTGGGGCGAAGTCGCGCGACGGCTCGCGCATGAGATCAAGAATCCGCTCACGCCGATCCAGCTTTCGGCGGAGCGTTTGCAGATGAAGCTCGCCGACAAGCTGTCGCCGTCCGACGCCGATGTGCTCAAGCGCGGCGCGACCACGATCGTGAACCAGGTCGCGGCGATGAAACAGATGGTCGACAATTTCCGCGACTACGCACGCACGCCTCCGGCCGTGCTCGCGCATCTGCAACTGAACGATCTCGTAAGCGAAGTGCTGACCCTATACGGTATCGAGGAAGGCAAGGGCGCGATTCAGGTCGAGCTCTCCGAGTTGCCCGCCATTCGCGGCGACGCAACGCAATTGCGCCAGGTGATTCACAACCTGCTGCAAAATGCGCAGGACGCGGTGGCCGAGGTCGAGCGCCCGCGTGTGCTGCTCGAGACGAGGACAGTAGAATACGGAGACCCCGACGCGGAAGGCAAGGCACGCGTCGCGGTACGTCTGACAGTGTCGGATAACGGACCGGGTTTCCCCACGCGTATTCTCACGCGTGCATTCGAACCTTACGTGACGACCAAGGCAAAGGGCACGGGCCTGGGTCTTGCGATGGTCAAGAAGATCGTCGACGAACATGGCGCGCGCATCGACATTCGCAATCGCATGAAAGCGGGCGATGTCATCGAAGGCGCGCAGATTTCGATTCTCTTCCTTCAACTGGCAGACGACGCCGCGGCTCCCGAAGCGGGACCGCGTCCTGCGCACGGCGGTGCGTCGCAGGGAAAGACAAAAGCAACAGTGCAGACAAAGGCAGCGTAAATGGCAACCATCCTGGTGGTAGATGATGAAATGGGCATCCGGGAATTGCTCTCGGAGATCCTGAGCGACGAGGGGCATGTCGTGGAGGCGGCGGAAAACGCGCAACAGGCGCGTGAATTCCGTTTGCGTCAGGCGCCGGACCTGGTGCTGCTCGACATCTGGATGCCCGATACCGACGGCGTCACGTTGCTCAAGGAGTGGGCTGCGCAAGGGCAGCTCACCATGCCGGTGATCATGATGTCCGGTCACGCGACGATCGACACGGCAGTCGAAGCAACGAAGATCGGCGCGCTGAATTTTCTGGAGAAGCCGATCGCGTTGCAGAAGCTGCTGAAAGCCGTCGAGCAGGGTCTCGCGCGCGGCACGGCGGCGATTGCGCCGGGCGGTGCGGCAGCGAAGTCGACGTCGCCGATGAATTCTTCGGCTGTGGCCTCCGCCGCGGCGTTGCCGATGCTGTCGGCCGACGGCATGGGTGGCAGCGGCGTGCTCGCTGCGCAAACCGCATCCATCTCGTTCGACATTCCGCTGCGCGATGCGCGTGATGCATTCGAGCGCGCGTACTTCGAGTATCACCTCGCGCGCGAGAACGGCAGCATGACGCGTGTCGCGGAAAAGACCGGCCTGGAGCGCACGCACCTGTATCGCAAGCTCAAACAGCTCGGCGTCGATCTCGGGAAGAACAAAGGCGAGTGAGCAACGCGTTATGTGCGCGGATTTCACCCCTGGATTTTTTCGGGAAGGGGGCTTGTCCAGTTGATGACCCTTTGATATCATTTCGTTCTTCGTTGGCCCGGTAGCTCAGTTGGTAGAGCAGCGGATTGAAAATCCGCGTGTCGATGGTTCGATTCCGTCCCAGGCCACCAGGATTCAGCCCCAGGAAATCGCAAGATTCCTGGGGCTTTTCCTTTTGCGGTAAGAATCGGGTGCTTCAGCGTTTCGGGCGGCGAGTCGAGGCGCGCCCGACGGGGTTCGGCATCGCATGATAAAATCGCGCCAGTTCAAGGACTTGCGCGCGAGTGCATCGCCCGTCGCGGGGCGCACGAGCAAGCCGCGATCCGCACCGAACCCCTCGCCCGACGATCAACGGTATAAGCGCCCAGCGACTTCGCAGGCAGAAGGCGCGGCCTATACTGCTTTGGGCCGGCAGCAGTGCCGGCTCGCGTCGCGCCGCGTTGCTTGCATGGGCGCACCTCGCGCAGCGCGACGCGGCACTCATCATTCACGGAGTTTCACGGTGATCCGCAAAGACGCTAAACGTAGCGCTCTGGTGCTGTTTTCCGGCGGCCAGGATTCCGCCACGTGCCTCGCATGGGCACTTGAACGTTATGAAACGGTCGAGACACTCGGCTTCGATTATGGTCAACGGCACCGCGTCGAACTCGAATGCCGCGAAGGGTTCCGCAGTGCGATTGCACGCACGTTTCCAACATGGGGCGAGCGTCTAGGCGACGATCACATAATCGATCTGTCCGTGCTCGGTTCGATCAGCGAAACGGCGATGACGCGCGAAATCGAGATCGAGGCCACGGCTAACGGTTTGCCGAATACATTCGTGCCGGGCCGCAATCTGATGTTCATGACGATTGCGGCGGCCATCGCTTATCGGCGTGGTTTGCAGGTGCTGGTCGGCGGAATGTGCGAGACCGATTTTTCGGGCTACCCGGATTGCCGCGACGACACCATGAAGGCTTTGCAGGTGGCGTTGAATCTCGGCATGGACTCGCGCTTTCTGCTCGAAACTCCGCTGATGTGGCTCGACAAGGCGGACACGTGGCGCCTCGCGCACGAACTGGGCGGCGACGAACTAGTGGAGCTGGTGCGCATAGAGACGCACACGTGCTACGTCGGCGAGCGGGCGGAATTGCACGCGTGGGGCTTCGGCTGTGGCGAATGCCCGGCCTGCCGCTTGCGCAAGCGTGGTTATGAAGCTTATCTGGCGGGCGAAAAGGTAACCGAGCCGGTCTAACAAATCCGCGCAGCACCGGGGCTCAGGCAATCGTTTATAGGTACACAAAGTACTTAAGGTACATCTCAAGGCAGAAAGCAGCATGACGTACGCGGTCAAGGAAATCTTCTACACGTTGCAAGGCGAGGGCGCGAATGCCGGGCGCCCGGCCGTGTTTTGCCGCTTCGCCGGCTGCAATCTGTGGTCGGGCCGCGAAGAAGACCGCGCCGAAGCCGTGTGCCGTTTCTGCGACACGGATTTCGTCGGCACGGATGGAGAGAACGGCGGCAAATACCGCACGCCCGACGACCTGGTGCGGATGATCGCGTCGCAATGGCCGGAGGGTGAAGGCCAGCGCTTTGTCGTGTGTACGGGCGGCGAGCCGATGCTACAGATCGACCCGCCGTTGGTCGACGCACTGCACGCGGCCGGCTTTGAAATTGCGATTGAAACCAACGGCTCATTGCCGGTGCTCGAGACCATCGACTGGATTTGCGTAAGCCCGAAGGCGGACGCGCCGCTCGTCGTCACGAAAGGCAACGAACTGAAGGTCGTGATTCCGCAGGACAACCAGCGCCTGTCCGACTATGCGAAGCTCGACTTCGAGTATTTCCTCGTCCAGCCAATGGACGGCCCGTCGCGCGACATCAACACCAAGCTCGCGATCGACTGGTGCAAACGCCATCCGCAATGGCGCCTGTCGATGCAGACCCACAAGTATCTGAATATTCCCTGATTTGCCGTGCTGACGATTACACGAAAACTCGAATTCGACGCGGGTCACCGCATCCCCGATCACCGCAGCCAGTGCCGTAATCTGCACGGCCATCGCTATGTGCTCGAAATCACGCTGCAAGGCGATCTGGTCGACACGGAAGGCGCGCCCGACCGCGGCATGGTGATGGATTTCGCCGACGTGAAATCGCTCGCCGTCGAGCATCTCGTCGACAAGTGGGATCACGCGTTCCTCGTCTATGAAGGCGACACGCAAGTGCGCGGCTTCCTCGAAACGATGGCGGGCCACAAGACTGTCGTGCTCGACCGCATTCCGACCGTGGAAAACCTCGCGGCTGTCGCGTTCGACATCCTCGCGAACATTTACGACGCGCACTATGGCGTGAATCTGCGCCTCCACAAGCTGCGTCTGTACGAGACGCCGAATTGCTGGGCCGACGTCGTTCGCGACTAACCTCGCGCACGTTACGCCGCTCAACCGCCGCGTTATTGTCACGGTATGATCGCTCCGATAACCACACGGAGCGAGACATGCCGGTTACCGCAATGCGTCGCAGCAGGCACCCGGGCCGTCAGCGTCCGAGCCTGGCTCTTTGCCGAACTCACCTGACACACGGGCTTTCGAGCACGCTTCCCCACGTGTCAGGCAATGAAGTTGGTCATCGTCGAGGAGTGCGGCGATGAGCGCCTTCACTAATCCCCTCAAGCAACGTCTGAAAGAGGCCGATCCGCTGTTCGGGCTGTGGCTCTCGCTCGGCAGCGATGCCGCCGCGGAGGCGCTTGCGCACGCCGGTTTCGACTGGCTGCTGATCGACATGGAGCACGCGCCCAACGACAGCGGCGACGTGACTTCGCAATTGCGCGCGATTGCCGCCGCGCATCTGCCGAGCGAACCCGTGGTGCGCTTGCCGGCGAGCGAGGGCTGGCTCGTCAAGCGTGTGATGGACGCGGGCGCGCGCACGTTGATGTTCCCCAACATCGAGTCCGCCGAAGAAGCGGCCCACGCGGTGCGTCTCACGCAATATCCGAGCACCGAGGCGCTCAATGGTCTGCGCGGCGTCGCTGGCGCCGTTCGGGCCGCGGCGTACGGCATGCGGCGCGACTACGTGCAAACGGCCAACGCGCAGATCGCGACCATCGTGCAGATCGAGTCGGCACGCGGCCTCGACGAAGTCGAAAAAATCGCGGCGACGCCGGGCGTCGATTGCCTGTTCGTCGGACCCGCCGATCTCGCCGCGAGTCTCGGTCATCTCGGCGATTCGAAGCACGCCGATGTTCAGGCGGCGATGGCGCGCATTGTCAGCGCCGCGGACAAGGCGGGCATTGCCGCCGGCATTTTTTCGATGGACGCCGCAAGTGCAAGACAGCATCACGATGCCGGTTTCCGTTTTATCGCTCTGGCCGCCGACGTCATGTGGATGTTGCGCGCAACCCGGCAGGCGTTGCAGGAGGTGAGGTCATGAAGTGGATGGTGCAAGGCGTTGCCGCGCGTATGGTCGTTACGGCCGCGTTGATGACGGGTGTCGCGGCGCATGCGCAGGACCGCCTCGCGAAGCCGAACGATCCGGAGACCCAAACCGCCGTTGCGGACTACAACGCCGGCAATTTCGGCGCGGCGCTTGCCGAATTCCGCAAGGCCGCCGAGCGCGGCAGCCGGCTCGCGGAGTTCAATTACGCGATGATGCTGCTCAACGGCGAAGGCACTGCGGTCAACGTCGATGAAGGCAAGAAATGGCTGCGCAAGGCCGCCGACGCGAACATGTCGCACGCGCAATATGTGTACGGCAAGATGTACGACGATGGCGAGTTCGTCGGCCGCGATCCAGTCGAGGCGCACCGCTGGTTCCTGAAGGCCGCGCAGCAAGGACACGTGCAGGCGGAACTCGCGCTGGCGAATCAGTTCCTCGATGGCCGCGGCACCGATCGCGACAACAAGCAGGCGTTCGTCTGGTACAAAAAAGCTGCGGAGGGCGGTGACATGACCGCGCAGTACGTGACCGGCTCTTTCTACGAGCGCGGCGGCGACGGCGTCGACAAGAATCTGAATGTCGCGCGGGCTTACTACGCGGCTGCGGCGGCCCAGGGCGATCCGGCGGCGCGCTTGAAGTATCAGCAACTAAGCGCGCAACTGCGGGATCACAAGGAAGTGAAACCGCAGTAAGCGAAAGGGGCGCATCTGGCGATGCGCCCCTTATCTTTTGAGCCTGCGGCGCGGCCTATTTGCAGCTCGTCTCGCAGCTTGTTGCAAGGCCGCTTGTTTCATGGCCCAGCGTGCTAGCTCTGCATCAACCGCTTCTGTCGCGCGACGCTCATGATCAGACCGATTGCCACGCCGAGCGTCGTTAGCGCCGTGCCGCCGTAACTCATGAATGGCAGCGGCACGCCGACCACCGGCAAGATGCCGCTCACCATGCCGATATTGACGAACGCGTAGGTGAAGAACGCCATCGTCAGCGATCCTGCCAGCAGGCGCCCGAACAGCGTTGCACCATTCGCCGCGATATAAAGTCCGCGCGCGATCAGCAACATATAGAGCGTGAGCAGTACGACGCCGCCCGCGAGCCCAAATTCCTCGGAGAAGACTGCGAAGATGAAGTCGGTGTGCTTCTCGGGGATGAATTCCAGATGCGCCTGTGTACCCTTCAGCCAGCCCTTGCCGAGCGGGCCGCCCGAGCCGATCGCGATCACCGCCTGAATGGTGTGGAAGCCCTTGCCGAGCGGATCGGAAGTCGGGTCGAGCAGCGTGCAGATGCGGTGCTTCTGATAGTCGTGCATGAGCGGCCACTGCACGTCCGGCTGGCAAATCTTGTCCTGAAACGCCGCAATCGAGCCGACTGCGATCACGCCGGCGATCAGCACCGGCACGATCAGTTTGAAGCTCAAACCGGCAAAGTAAATGACGAAGAAGCCGGCGGCGAAGACCAGTACGGCAGTGCCCAGGTCAGGCTGTTTGGCGATCAGACCCACAGGCACCGCGAGGATCAGGAGCCCGACCATGAAGTCATACCAGCGCATCACGCCTTCCCGTCGCTGATAGTACCAGGCAAGCATCAACGGCGTCGCGATCTTCATGATCTCCGACGGCTGAATCACCACGCCCACATTGATCCAGCGCTTCGCGCCCTTGCGCGTGAGACCGAACAACGCCACCGCCACCAGGAGCGCGATCCCGAATGTATAGAGCGGGACCGCGAAACGCATCAGCGTGGTGGGGGGAACATTGGCGAGTGCCCACATCAACACGAACGTCAGCATGATGTTGCGCAACTGGTCTTCAACGCGGCCGGGCATATCGAGACTCGCGCTGTACAAGGTGACGATGCCTACGCACAGCAGCAGAAACACCACCAGTGCGAGAGGGCGATCAAAACCTGCGAACATCCGCTTGATGCGGTCGAGCCAGGCGCGCTTGTCGAATTGCATGCCTTTCTCCTTACTCGTCGATGCCGCCGGAAACCGGCTGGCGTGGCGAGGTGGCTTGAGTGCCGTTATCGCGCGATGTATCACGGAGCGCATTGGCTCCCGAGCGTGCAGCGGCGGCGGGCGCCGGCTCGCTCGCCGGTCGTGGTCGATGCGGGGCGCCCGATTTGCGCGGCGCCGGGTTCTTTGCTGCTGAGGCGGGCGTAGCCGTAGTGGCCGAGGCGGGCAGCTTTGATGCCGGCCCGGTGACCCCCGGGGATGCCGACGACTTGGATGTCGCCGCAGCGGCAGACGAAGCCGCCGCACCGGACGCGATACCTGCCGCCGACGCACCATTCGACGCGGACGCCGACGCGGCTGCGGCCGACGCCGCAGCCGCGGCGGAAGCCGCACCTGGCATCGGCAACGCGGTGAAGCCCGCAGCGATCTTGACCGGTTGCCCAGTCTCCAGCGGGGCCGGCGCGCCGCCGACTTCGGGCGCGGACGCATCCGCAGTCGCCGACGCCGCCGCCGCAACTGCCGCCGCCTCCGCGCCCGGCTTGGTCTTACCGACGAGGTAATAGTCCAGGACCTTGCGCGCGATCGGGCCGGCCGCCTCGGCGCCCCAGCCGCCGTTTTCCACGATCAGCGCGAGCGCGATCTTCGGTTGCTCGGCCGGCGCGAAAGCGATGAAAAGCGCGTGGTCGCGCAGATGCTCCGCGACAGCGTGGCCCTTGTAGTTCGCGCCTTGCAGCGAGTACACCTGCGCCGTGCCCGTCTTGCCCGCGGCCACATACGGCGCGCCGATGAACAACTTCGACGCCGTGCCGTTGGTCACGACGCCCTCCATCGCGCGCTTGATGATGTCGATGTCCGACTGCTTGACGGCGATTTTGTCGCTCGGATCGCGCACGACCGGGCGCGTGTCTTTGGTGATCGGATTTTCGATGTCGCGCACGAGATGCGGCTTCATCACGACGCCGTTGTTGGCGAGCGTGGCCGTGGCGTGCGCAAGTTGCAGGATCGTGAACGAGTTGTAGCCCTGGCCGATGCCGAGGCTGATCGTTTCGCCTTCGTACCAGCGCTGCTGCTCGGGCTTGCGGTAGGCCTTGCGCTTCCATTCCGTCGAAGGCAGGATGCCGCGCGCTTCACCCGCAATATCGATGCCGGTGATCTGGCCAAAGCCCCACGGCTTCATGAAACCGGCGATCGCGTTCACGCCAAGATCGTGCGCGAGCATGTAGAAATACGTGTCGTTCGACACGACGATCGCGCGGTTCATATCGACCCAACCTTGGCCCGAGCGCACGTCGTTGCGGAACGTGTGACCGCCGAAGGTATAGGAGCCGGGGTCCTGGAAACCCCAACCCGGCGTGCGCTTGTGCAGCGACAGCGCGGCGAGTGCCATGAACGGCTTGTACGTCGAGCCCGGCGGGTAAGTGCCGTGCAGCGGCCGGTTCAGGAGCGGATGATCGGGCGAGTTGTTGAGCTCGTCCCATGTCTGCTGGTCGATGCCATCGACGAACGAATTCGGGTCGAAGCTCGGCGCGGAGACGAACGCGAGCACGTCGCCGGTGGCTGGTTCGATCGCAACCAGCGCGCCGCGGCGGCCCGCGAACGCCTGTTCGGCCACCTGCTGCAAGCCGATATCGAGCGACAGCACGAGGTTGTTGCCCGGCGTTGCCTGCGTGCGCGACAGCGTGCGCACGGGCCGGCCGCCGGCCGTGACTTCGACTTCCTCGAAACCCGTCTGTCCGTGCAGTTCCGTTTCGTAACTCTGCTCGACGCCGATCTTGCCGATGTAGTCGGTACCCTTGTAGTTGTTCGCATCCAGCCGCGGATCGTAGTGTTCGGGATCGCTGTCGTTCTGATCGCTGGCGTCGTCGATACGATCCTGGTCGCGCTGCGAAATCCGGCCGATGTAGCCGATCACGTGGGCGGCCGTCGGCCCAAGCGGATATTGGCGGAACAGGCGCGCGCGCACTTCCACGCCGGGAAAACGGAAGCGCTGCGCGGTGAAGCGCGCGACTTCGTCGTCGGTCAACCGTGTGCGGATCGGCAAGCTCTCGAAGTTCTTCGAGTCCTCCTGAAGCTTCTTGAAACGGCGGCGGTCGCGCGCGTCGATGGACACGACCGAGGCTAGATCGTCGATCACTGTTTCGAGCGGCGCACCGAGCTTGGACGGCGTGATTTCGAGCGTATAGGCCGAGTAGTTCTTGGCCAGCACCACACCGTTACGGTCAGTGATGATGCCGCGGTTCGGCACGATCGGCGCGACGGAGATGCGGTTTTCGTCGGCCTGCAGCGAGTATTTGCTGTAGTGCCACACCTGGAGGAATAGAAAGCGAAAGCCGATCAGCCCGAAGCAGACGAACACGAACAGGCCCGCCGCCGCGACGCGCAGGCGGAACTTCGAGAGCTGTTGCTGAGTGTCCTTGAATTCGGTCATGCGATTCTGCAAAAGGCCGGGCAACGGCCATCATGAGTGTGCGCCTGATCCGGCCCGAACCGGAAGGCATGAACGCGATGGCGACGAGCGGGAGCAAACGTGAATTCCACGAGAACCGCCTGCGCGCTCGACGCCTGGTTAAATCGGCCGCGTGTCGTCGGGGTCGGCCGGCCGGCGTTGCGGCATCAATAGCAGCACGCTGGCGACAGGCCACAGCGCCGCTTCGACGAATCCGTCAATCAGGTAACCCCAACCGGGAAAGGCCGCGCCCGTCAACAGACGGATCACGAATGGCACCAGTTGTGCGATCACCAGGAGCGGCATGACAGCGAAAGTTTGCACGCCGAGCGACATCCACAGAACGCGGCGGTGGATCGTGATCGCGCCGTACGACAGCAGCGTGTACGCAAGCGCGTGCTCGCCGAGCAGGCTGGCGTTGTGCACGTCCATTAGCAGACCGAGGAAAAACGCGATGCCCATGCCGACCTTGCGCGGCTGATGCACGTTCCAGAACAGCAGCACGAGCGCCACGAAGTCAGGCACGCCGATCAGGCGCCCCCACGGCATCAGGTTCAGCAGGAACGCCGCAGCGAGGCTGAACGCGATGAAGTACGGATTGACCGGCTGCAGAATATATTGCGGGCGGTTCATGGCTTTGCCCCCGGCGTGGCTTGCGGCTTCGCTTTTTCGGCGGCGGCGGGTTTCTTCGACGCAGCGGGTTTCTGATCCGCCGGCGCGGTTTTACCGGCTTGGCCAGGCGCGTTTGCGGCGGGCCTGGGCGTCGTGTTGTTGTCGGCGGCGGGCTTTTCCGCCGGCTTGGCGGATTTGTCGGCGGCGGCCTTGCTGTCGGCCGCTTTCGCGCTTTTCTTCGCCTTCGCGTCTTTTGCGGACAGTTCCGGCTCTTCGGCCGGACGCGGCGGTACATCGGTCACATAGTGCAGCACCAGCAACTGACGCGCGCCGCGCACCGGTGCAATCGGCAGGCAGATCACGCGCGCAAACGCCGTGTCCGCCTGTTTGTCGACGCGCACCACTTTGGCGACCGGCAGCCCCGGCGGATAGATGCCGTCAAGCCCGCTCGTGACGAGCTCGTCGCCCGTCTGAACATCGGCGCTGATCGGCACGAAGCGCAGGTCCAGCGTGTCGCCCTTGGGCGTGCCGTAAATCACGCTGCGCAAGCCGGTGCGCACGATCTGCACCGGCACAGCCTGGTCTTTGTCCGTGAGCAGCGTCACTTCGGCTTGCAGCGGGAACACGCGGGTAACCTGACCGATCACGCCGTCTTCGTTGACGACCGGCGAGCCGTTCTGGATGCCTTGCTGCGCGCCACGGTTGATCACGACCTTCTGCGTGAACGGATCGCGTGTGTCGTACTGGATTTCGGCGGGCAGCGATTGCGTGGTCGCGCGCTGCGACAGTTGCAGCAACGCGCGCAAATGGGCATTTTCAGCGGAGAGCTCGGCTGCGGTATTGGCTTGCTGCGAGAGCTGGAGGTTTCTCGTGCGCAGCTTTTCGTTGTCGCCGCGCAGCGTGGCACTGGTCATTGCCAGATCGGCTGCGCCCATGAAGACGTCGCGCGGCACGAGCGCCGCGCGTTGCAACGGATAAAGACCCGCGCCGAGCACGCCGCGAACGATTTCGAGCGTTTTAAAGCGTGCGTCGGAGATCAGCAGGGCGAGCGCGAGCACGACAAAAAACAACAGTCGTGCGAGGGCGGATGGGCCTTGCTTGAACAGGGGCGGCGGACTGTATTCCATGGTCGGCGCCGGGGGCGTAAGCGGTTGGGTGAGGCGGCGGCGCGCTGGAAACGCGGGTTCAGCGTACGGACGCTGGTTGGACCAGCCAACGGCAAACCGGCCCGCAAGGGGCCGTTTGCCAGATCCGCGCTACTGACATCGATCTCGCTCGCTTACTCGTACGAGAAGATGCTGCCGAGCTTGTCCATGCGCTCGAGCGCCATGCCCGAGCCACGCACGACGCACGTCAGCGGGTCTTCGGCGACGAGCACCGGCAAGCCGGTTTCTTCGGCGAGCAGACGGTCCAGATCGCGCAGCAGCGCGCCACCGCCCGTCAGCATCATGCCGCGCTCGGCGATGTCCGCGCCGAGTTCCGGCGGCGTTTGCTCGAGCGCAATCTTCACCGACGAGACGATCTGGTTCAGCGGATCGGTCAGCGCTTCGAGAATCTCGTTGCTGGAGATGGTGAAGCTGCGCGGAATGCCTTCCGACAGATTGCGGCCCTTCACTTCCATTTCCTTGACTTCGGAGCCGGGGAAGGCCGAGCCGATTTCCTTCTTGATGGCTTCGGCGGTTTGCTCACCGATCAGCATGCCGTAGTTGCGGCGGATGTAGTTGACGATAGCTTCGTCGAACTTGTCGCCGCCCACGCGCACCGAGCCCTTATACACGATGCCGCCGAGCGAGATCACGCCGACTTCGGTCGTGCCGCCGCCAATGTCCACGACCATCGAGCCGGTAGCTTCCGACACCGGCAGCCCGGCGCCGATTGCGGCGGCCATCGGTTCTTCAATGAGATACACCTGCGAAGCGCCCGCACCGTGAGCGGCTTCCTTGATCGCGCGGCGCTCGACCTGGGTCGAACCGCACGGCACGCAAATGATGATGCGCGGCGACGGCGAGAACATGCGCGATTCGTGAGCAGTTTTGATGAACTGCTTGATCATCTGCTCCGTTACCGTGAAGTCGGCGATCACGCCGTCTTTCATGGGGCGGATCGCCTCGATGTTGCCCGGCACCTTGCCGAGCATCTGTTTGGCTTCCTTGCCGACTGCCTGAATGGTTTTCTTGCCGTTGGGACCGCCTTCCTGGCGGATCGAAACCACCGACGGTTCATCAAGAACGATGCCCTTGCCACGCATGTAGATGAGCGTGTTGGCGGTGCCTAGATCAATCGCCAGATCGTTGGAAAAGTAGCTGCGCAAAAAACCGAACATTCAAAATCCTGTCTCGCTTGGGGCCGGGCCTCGCAACGTTGCGCAGGGCGGCAGCGGAAAAAATAACAGCTTCAACCGGGCGAAGCGGCGCCACCGGAACTTGAAGCTGCGAGGGAGTCTACCGGAGGCCGGTGCAAGGCCAGGTCCAGAAATATCCGAACTATCTTTACGAATTGTCCAGAAAGGCCTTGGTAAGTCGGTCCGGGTTTGGGTCGAACGCGTAATGATACCTTATAATTTTGGATGATTTGAAGGAAACGGACGGCACTTTTTGCCGCCGCTGGCCCCTTTTTCGAGGTCTTCCTCCCGCGTCGTAACTCGCTGTCGCAGCGCTCTTTTTCTGCTGCGGCGGCCTGCCACTTTTTCCGGTGACTGCATGGCTTTGACCCTGACCGATGTTAAGCGCATCGCGCATCTCGCGCGGCTCGAACTGGCCGACGCCGACGCCGAACACACGCTTGCCCAGCTCAACGACTTTTTCGGCCTCGTCGAGCAGATGCAGGCGGTCGATACCACGGGCATCGCACCGCTTGCCCATCCGATCGAGCAGATCGAAGACGTCGCGCTGCGCCTGCGCGACGACGCGGTGACCGAAACGATCGAACGCGAAGCTTTCCAGCGCCCCGCGCCAGCCGTGCAGGACGGTCTGTATCTCGTGCCGAAGGTAATCGAGTAACACCCGCGCGGCGAGCCCGGCGCGGCGTGCGAGCGGCGATGCATCAAGCGGCATGCCGTTCCGCGGCCTGCGCCCGCAGTCTTGCTTATAGCCGATATCTCGACTGGGCTTGCCGCCGCGCAAGCGAACGCCTCCACGGCAGCGCGATCCGCGCTGCCGCGCTTTCCAGGACAAAACGCAATGCATGAAAAAAGCTTGACCGAACTGCGCGCCGCACTGGCGACCAAGGAATGCTCCGCCGTCGAGCTGGCGCAGCTTTATCTGAAGCGCATCGACGCGGCCAACAGCCTGAACGCTTTCATCCAGGTCGATGCGGATCTGACGCTCGCGCAGGCGAAGGCCGCGGACGCGCTGCTTCACGCTGGTCACGGAGGTCCGCTGACCGGTGTGCCGATCGCGCACAAGGACGTGTTTGTCACCAAGGGCTGGCGATCCACCGCCGGCTCGAAAATGCTCTCGAACTACGAGAGCCCCTTCGACGCCACCGTGGTTGAGCGTCTGCAGAAGGCCGGCATGGTGTGCGTGGGCAAAACCAACATGGACGAGTTCGCGATGGGCTCATCCAACGAAAATTCGTACTTTGGCCCGGTGCAGAATCCGTGGGATCGTCAGGCCGTGCCGGGCGGTTCGTCGGGCGGTTCCGCGGCGGCCGTCGCCGCGCGCCTCGCGCCCGCTGCGACCGGAACCGATACGGGCGGCTCGATCCGTCAGCCGGCGTCGTTCTCGGGCATCACCGGTATCAAGCCGACATACGGACGCGTGTCGCGCTACGGCATGATCGCGTTCGCGTCGTCGCTGGATCAGGGCGGCCCGATGGCGCAAAGCGCGGCCGACTGCGCCACACTGCTCAACGCGATGGCTGGCTTCGACGAGCGCGATTCGACGAGCCTCGTGCGCGACGACGAAGACTACACGCGCTATCTCGGCCAGCCGTGGAAGGAAGACGGCACCGGCAAGCCGCTCGCCGGCCTGCGCATTGGCTTGCCAAAAGAGTATTTCGGCGCCGGTCTCGCCGACGACGTGCGTGCGTCGATCGACGCCGCGCTGAAGCAATACGAAGCGCTCGGCGCGACGCTGGTCGAAGTGACGCTGCCGAAAACGGAACTGTCGATCCCGGTCTACTACGTAATCGCGCCGGCGGAGGCATCGTCGAACCTGTCGCGGTTCGACGGCGTGCGCTTCGGCCATCGCGCTGCGGAATATCGCGATCTGCTCGACATGTACAAGAAGTCGCGTGCCGAAGGTTTCGGGCCGGAAGTGAAGCGCCGCATCATGGTCGGCGCTTACGTGCTGTCGCACGGCTACTACGACGCGTATTACCTGCAAGCGCAGAAAATCCGCCGCATCATCGCGCAGGACTTCCAGGAAGCGTTCAAGCAGTGCGACGTGATCATGGGACCGGTCGCGCCATCGGTGGCGTGGGACCTGGGCGCAAAGGGCGACGATCCGGTGCAGATGTATCTCGCCGACATTTATACGCTGTCCGTGAGCCTCGCCGGTTTGCCTGGCATGAGCGTGCCCTGCGGCTTTGGCGCTGGCGCGAACGCGCAGCGTCCGGTCGGATTGCAGATCATCGGCAACTATTTCAATGAAGCCCGGATGTTGCAGGTGGCCGACGCGTTCCAGCGCGCGACCGACTGGCACCGCAAAGCACCGGCAGGAGTGTGAGCACCATGACCAAGCAATGGGAAGTCGTGATCGGTCTGGAGACCCACGCGCAACTGTCCACGCAATCGAAGATTTTTTCGGGCGCCCCGACGCAATTCGGCGCTGCGCCGAACACGCAGGCGTGCCCCGTCGATCTGGCCTTGCCGGGCACGTTGCCGGTGATGAACCGCGGCGCCGTCGAGCGCGCGATCCAGTTCGGTCTCGCAATCGGCGCCACGGTCGCGTCGCGCAGCATCTTCGCGCGTAAAAACTATTTTTACCCCGATCTGCCGAAGGGCTATCAGATCAGCCAGTACGAAATTCCCGTCGTGCAGGGCGGCCAGGTAACGATCCAGGTGCCGGCCAATGAAAAGACGGGCACTTCGGAGTACTCGAAGGTCGTCAACCTCACGCGCGCGCACCTCGAAGAAGACGCGGGCAAGTCGCTGCACGAAGACTTCGCGGGCATGACAGGCATCGACCTGAATCGCGCGGGCACGCCGCTGCTCGAAATCGTCACCGAACCGGAAATGCGCAGCGCGGCCGAGGCGGTCGCATACGCGAAAACGTTGCATACGCTCGTCACGTGGCTCGGTATTTGCGACGGCAACATGCAGGAAGGCTCGTTCCGTTGCGACGCCAACGTGTCGGTGCGCCCGGTCGGTCAGGCGGAGTTCGGCACGCGCGCCGAGATTAAGAACCTGAACTCGTTCCGCTTTCTTGAGGAAGCGATCCAGTACGAGGTGCGCCGTCAGATCGAACTGATCGAAGACGGCGGCACGGTGGTGCAGGAAACGCGTCTGTACGATCCCGACCGGCGTGAAACACGTTCCATGCGCAGCAAGGAAGACGCGCACGATTACCGCTATTTCCCCGATCCCGATCTGATGCCGCTCGTGATCGACGCGTCGTGGGTCGAGCGCGTGAAGAGTGAAATGCCGGAACTGCCGGAAGCGATCCAGCAGCGCTTCGTGTCGCAATATGGCCTGACGCCGTACGACGCGAACGTGCTGACGTCGAGCAAGGCGATGGCCGCGTATTACGAAGCGGTGGTCGCGAGACTCGGCGCGGCGAACGCGAAGGTCGCGGCAAACTGGCTAATGGGCGAGGTGTCGTCGCAACTGAATCGCGAAGGCCTCGATATTGCGGACTGCCCGGTGTCGTCCGCCCAACTCGCGCTGCTGTTGCAACGTATTGGCGACGGCACAATCTCGAACAAGATCGCCAAGGAAATTTTCCTCGCGATCTGGGAAGAGAAGGCCACCGACGAAACCGCAGCCGACCGCATTATCGAAGCGAAGGGCTTGAAGCAGATTTCGGATACAGGTGCGCTGGAAGCGATCATCGACGAGGTGCTCGCCGCGAACCAGAAATCGGTTGAGGAATTCCGCGCGGGCAAGGAAAAGGCGTTTAACGCGCTGATCGGTCAGGCAATGAAGGCGACCAAGGGCAAGGCAAACCCGGCTCAGGTGAACGAACTGCTGAAGAAAAAGCTGTCGTGAGCCGGAGCCTGGTTGAAGCCAGCTTGAACTGCGGCTGAAGAAAAAATACGGCTGAAGCGTTTGCGCTTTGGCGACAGCGGGCTATTGCCGGAAACGAAAGTGGGGCAACGGCCCGTTTTATTTTGCGGCCCGCTTTTGCGAACCGCTGAATGCAGATCACGGAGCGTGTGGATGGCGAAGCAACCTGAACTCGACGATTTCCGCGTGCCTTATTTCGAGAGCAAGAAGAACGGCAAGTTTTCGCTCGACGATTTCAATCCTGCCCAAAGGCCTTTTTCTACGGGATCGAAAGACTCCGACCGCGCGCGTCTGTCGGAAATCGGCGCGAAGCTGGACGGCTTGCAGGAATGCCTGCACGCACAGCAGAAGCGTCGCGTGTTGCTGGTGCTGCAAGGCATGGACACGAGCGGCAAGGACGGCACGATCCGCGCCGTGTTTCACGAAGTCGATCCGCTCGGCTTGCGCATCGTGCCGTTCAAGGCGCCGACGCAGGACGAACTTGCACACGATTTCCTGTGGCGCGTGCATTCGCAGGCGCCCGCCGCTGGCGAGTTGACGATCTTCAACCGCAGCCACTACGAAGATCTGCTGGTGCCGACCGTGCTGGGTGCGCTGGATGCATCGGCGTTCGACGTTCGCTGCCGACACATTCGCCAGTTCGAGGAATTGCTTGCCGACAGCGGCACGACGATCATCAAGTGCATGCTGCATATTTCGAAAGACGAACAGCGCACGCGCCTGCAAGCGCGGATCGACGATCCGACCAAGCACTGGAAATTCGATGTCTCGGATCTCGACGCGCGCAAGCAGTGGGGCAAATACCAGGCCGTCTATCGCGACGCGCTCGCCGCGACTTCCACCGAATACGCGCCTTGGTACGTGATTCCTGCAGATTCGAAAACGCATCGCAACCTGATGGTCGCAGAATTGCTGTTGCGAACTTTCGGAGCGCTGAACCTCGAATATCCGCCCGCGAAAGAATCGCTGAAGGGCGTCAAGGTCGAATGAGCTTTACCATTCGTCCGAACGAATCTCATAACCAGATCGAAGACAAGGGAACGACATGTTGCGTGTGATTACCGCCAACCTGAACGGCATCCGCTCAGCGGCAAAGAAGGGCTTTTTCGACTGGTTCGGCGAGCAGAACGCCGACGTGCTCTGCGTCCAGGAAATCAAATGTTCGCAGGACGACATGACGCCGGAATTCATGGCGCCGCACGATTTCACCGGCTACTTCCAGCACGCCGTGAAGAAGGGCTATAGCGGCGCGGGCGTTTACACGCGTCACGAGCCGGACGAAGTAGTGATTGGCTTCGGCAGCGAGGAGTTCGATCCGGAGGGGCGCTATGTCGAACTGCGTTTCGGCAAGCTGTCGGTCGTGTCCGTATATGTGCCGTCGGGGTCGAGCGGTGAAGAGCGTCAGCAGGCCAAATACCGTTTCATGGATGAGTTCATGCCGCATCTCACGGAACTTGCGCGCGAGCGCGAAGTGATCGTGTGCGGCGACGTGAATATCGTCCACAAGGAAATCGACATCAAGAACTGGAAGAGCAACCAGAAGAATTCGGGTTGCCTGCCGGAAGAGCGCGCATGGCTCACCAAACTATTCGACGAAGTCGGTTACGTCGACGTATTCCGCACGCTTGATCAGCGGCCGGAGCAATACACATGGTGGAGCAATCGCGGCCAGGCGTATGCGAAGAACGTGGGGTGGCGTATCGACTATCAGATCGCAACGCCCGGCATCGCGAGCAAGGCGAAACGCACTGACGTGTTTCGCGACATCAAGTTCAGCGACCATGCGCCGCTGACGGTCGACTACGATCACGACGTGAAGAAGTGACTTTGCGTCTTTAGGCGGCTTGAGCGCCGGCACGGCAGCCAATCCGGACGTGCATCGGACCACGCGTGCTCGGTAGTTCAAGCCGTCTCAATCATGCACCAGCTTCCGGCGCGGACGGCCCATGCCGGCGTAATCCGGCAGCGCATCCACGGTCTTGCCGATCGCCTTCGCATAGAGCGGCAGCATGTCGGGCAAACGCTTGACGATGTCCTGACGGCGCGCCGGCGGGTATGGATGCACGTAGATGAAGCCCTGCTCGCGATTGCTCCGGGTGACCTGCGCGAGCTTGTCCCACAGCGTGACTGCCGCGCGCGGATCGAAGCCCGCGCGAGAGGCAATATCGCTACCGATTACATCGGCTTCGGTCTCGTCAGTGTTTTCGTACTTCATTTCGAGCAGGCGCGAACCGATGCCGAGCGGCGCCACGCCCAGATCCGCAAGACCGAATAGCTGCGGGATCGTGCCGGACGACTCCAGCTGGCTCGCCTGCAATTGACCGAGCCGCTCGCGCGCATGTTCGCGCAGCGCATGCGCGATCTCGTGGCCAATCAGCATGCCCAATTCGTTGTCGTTCAGATGCGCGCGGTCGAGCAGCCCGCCGTACACAACGATCTTGCCGCCCGGCAGGCAGTACATGCGAATGTCCGGCGAACGCACCACGGCTACATCCCACTTCCAGTTCTTCGCTCGCTCGTTCCATTTGAGCGAGTAGGGCATCATCTTGTCGACGATCGAGCGCACGCGCGTCACGTGCGAGTCCGTGTCGCCGTAGAGACGGTTTGCGTGTTCCGCGCCGTACGCGATCTGGCTAAACTCTTCAGCGGCTTGCGCCTCGAGCATGGGTGATGGGATCAGGTTGCGGAACACCAGGTAACCGCCAAAGCGCAACTGGTTGTTCGGGCTGTACGGGGCTGACGCCGACGCCGATGTGGCGGCCGGCGCCTTTGCAGCAGCGCCAGCAGGAGACGATGTTGCCGCCGGCGTTCGCGCCGTGGCGGGCGGTTGCGCCGATGAACCCGGTGACGTGCCTGCGGCCTGCCCACTCCCGGAACCTGGGGTGTTGGCCGCGTTGTTCGCTGCCGGTGTGGCGGAGGTCGGGCTTTCCGCAGTGGCGGCTGCCGCTGCGGATTTTGCGACCGGTGCGGGAGGTGTCGTGGTTGCATTTGCCGTTGTGCCGGCAACGGCACTGTTACCGGCGGCCGGCGCTGCTGCCGCCGGCGCGGCTGCATATGAGCCGGAGGGCGCGGCGACAGCTATAAAGCTCAGGCAGCCAACGCATAACACGGCGTGCTGCGCGCTGCGGCCCGCCTTGCGCCACGCAGCGCGCGGGGACGGCGAGAGCAACTGCCGCTTCGGAAAACGCGCCCTCACGACCGGACTCTCCACGGCGCGATGCGCAACAGAAGCAGCATGCCCGGCACGGCCAGCGCGGTGCAGACAATGAAGTAGTCGAACCAGCCGATCTTTGCCACCACGTAGCCGCTCGCCGCGGAAGCGAGCGTGCGCGGCACCGAGGCGAGGCTCGTGAAGAGCGCGAACTGGGTGGCCGTGTAACGCGGATCGGTCGTGCTGGCGATGTACGCGGTGAAAGCCGCCATCGTCAGACCGGTGGAAAACGTTTCGAAACCATACACAAGCGCGAGCGCAACGGAGCGCGGCTCGAGCTGCACCGACCAGTCGATGCCAATCAGCGCGAGCAGCCTCGTCGTGCCTTCGCTTATCCACACGGCGATGTCGTAAATCGCCGCCAAACCAGGCGACGCGGGTCCGAGATGTGCGAGCCAGGCGAAGCCGAGTGTCGACACCATCTGCAGGATGCCGAAGATCCACAAGCCTCGTCCGATGCCGATTTTCATCAGCCAGATGCCGCCGACGATTCCACCTGCGAGGCTCGCGCCGAACGCTGTGGTCTTGGCAATCACGCCAATCTGCGTGCGCGAGAAGCCGATATCGAGGAAGAACGACGTGGACAACGTCGTCGCCATCGTATCGCCGAGCTTGTACAGAAAGATGAAGCCGAGCACGAACAACGCGCCGCGCCAACCGTCGCGTTCGACGAATTCGCGGAATGGCTGCACGATCGCTTCGCGCAAATTTTTCGGCGGCGTGCCGTGCACTTCGGGTTCGCGCACGACCAGCGTCAACACCATGCCCGGCAGCATGAACGCAGCGGTCACCATAAAAACGGTGGTCCACGGCAAATGGTCCGACAGAATCAGCGCGAGCGACCCGGGCACCAGCGCGGCGATCTTGTAGGCGTTCACATGCACCGCGTTGCCCAGGCCTTGCTGCGTATCACTAAGCAGCTCACGCCGGTAGGCATCGATTGAAATGTCCTGGCTTGCGCCGAAGAACGCGACGAGCGCCGTCAACGCCGCGACCGACCAGATTGCGTCGCGCGGCGACACGAATCCCAGCGTAGCGATGGCGCCCGCAACCAGGATCTGCGTGACGAGCATCCAGCCGCGCCGTCTGCCTGGACGCCAGCCCGGAAAACGCGGGACATAGCGGTCCATTAGCGGAGCCCAGATGAATTTCCAGGTGTACGGAAACTGGATCAGCGCAAAGAGGCCGATTTCCTTCAGATTGACGCCTTCGGAGCGTAGCCACGCCTGCACCAGGTAGACGAGCGTGAACAGCGGCAATCCCGACGTAAAGCCGAGAAATACACAGATCAGCATGCGCGTATTAAAAAACGCGCGCCAGCCGGGATGTTCTTCGTGAGCGGTAAGTGCAGGCGCCTCGTGCGGCGGGTTCGACATGTGGATAACTTGCGTTAGCTTTTCTTGACGCGATAGACCGCAAGACTACCACGCCAGTTCACCCCCCACCGCACCGTCTGACCGTCGTGCAGTACGACACGGTCGAGAATTTCGATGCCGACCTCGGGCGCGAGCGCCTCGAAATCCTTGATAGTGAGCACGCGCACATTCGGCGTGTTGTGCCATTGATAAGGCAACGACTTCGACACCGGCATGCGTCCTTGCAGCACCGAGAGACGATGCGCCCAGTAGCCGAAGTTCGGGAACGACACGATGCATTCACGGCCGACCCGCACAGTCTCGCGCAAAATCGCGGCCGTCTGGTGAATGGTTTGCAGTGTCTGCGATAGAACCGCGAAATCGAAGCTGCCGTCTTCGAAAAGGCGCAGGCCATCTTCGAGATTCTGCTGGATCACGTTGACGCCGTTTTGCGTCGCGGCCAGCACGCCGGCGTCGTTGATCTCGATGCCGTAGCCTTGCACGTCCAGTTCCTCGGTGAGCAGCGACAGCAGCGAGCCGTCGCCGCAGCCCAGATCCAGCACGGTGGCGCGCGGTTCGACCCAGCGGGCGATCGCACGAAAGTCCGGGCGCAGCGCCAGATAATCGAGTGCTCGCTGGTTCATGCGTTCACCTCGTTTGCAATACGTTCGTAGTAGGCGCGCATCAGGTTGTGATACCGCGCGTCGTCCAGCAGGAAGGCGTCATGACCATGTGGCGCGTCGATTTCCGCGTAGGTGACGGTGCGCTTGTGATCGAGCAGCGCCTTCACGAGTTCGCGCGAGCGGGCCGGTGCGAAACGCCAGTCGGTTGTGAAGCTCGCAATCAGATACTTCGCAGTTGTGTGCGCAACGGCCGCTGTCAGATCGCCGTCGAAGGCCTTCGCTGGATCGAAGTAATCGAGCGCGCGCGTGATCAGCAGATACGTGTTGGCATCGAAGTAATCGGCGAACTTGTCGCCCTGGTAGCGCAAATACGACTCCACCTCGAACTCGACGTCGAAGTTGAAGTTGTAAGCGTCGAGCGCGCCTTCCGCGCGGCGCAGCGAGCGGCCGAATTTCTCGGCCATGTCGTCGTCCGACAAATACGTGATGTGGCCGATCATCCGCGCGACACGCAAGCCGCGCCTCGGCTTTACGTTATGCGCGTAGTAGTTGCCGCCGTGAAAGTCGGGGTCCGACAGAATCGCCGAGCGCGCCACCTCGTTGAACGCGATGTTTTGCGCGGACAGCTTGGGCGTAGACGCGACGACGATGCAATGCGCGACCCGCTCCGGATACATCACGCTCCACGCGAGCGCCTGCATGCCGCCGAGGCTGCCGCCCATGACCGCGGCGAAGCGCTCGATGCCGAATTGATCAGCGACGCGCGCCTGGGCGTGGACCCAGTCTTCCACCGTGACCACCGGGAACGCCGCGCCGTACGGATTGCCCGTGGCCGGATCGATGCTCATGGGCCCTGTCGAACCGAAGCACGAGCCCAGGTTGTTCACGCCGATCACGAAGAACTTATTGGTGTCGAGCGGCTTGCCGGGACCGACCATGTTGTCCCACCAGCCGATGTCCTTCGGATTGTCCGCATAGACGCCCGCGACGTGATGCGACGCGTTGAGCGCGTGGCATACGAGCACCGCGTTGCTGCGCGCGGCGTTGAGCGTGCCGTAAGTCTCGACCATCAGGTCGTAGCCGGCCAGCGAGCTGCCGTTCTGCAAACGCAGCGGCTCGGTGAAATGCATTTTTTGTGGAGCGACGATTCCGATCGATTCCATTCATTCCGCCATTTGACAAAGACAGGGCGGCTAGACGGTGTCGGCAAGCACGGAGGGAACGATTGTGCGCGGCTGACGACCTCTTTAGCCGCATTTATAGTGAACCGCGGAAATGTTCCACTGGTTCGCGCGCCCGCAATCGAGTCAGCAAATCGGCGCGTACTAGGCATTCACAACTTGTATTCACGCACGTATTCAGACGTGCTCTGAAGTGCGGCAACTGAAGCCTGGAAGTTATTTCCGGGGACATTCAGGCCCGCAGTCAGGCGCAAAGTATAGCGGAAATTCCCCGCGGCAGCGTCCGAGTGCCCGCCCGCACGCCTTCTCCAGCGGACTATTGAAGGATCACGCGCAGTTGCGAATCGGCTTCGTCGGTCGGCATTCGCACAAAGCCGCTGCGAACGAACCGATGCCAGCGGCCGATGATATAGCTGAGCAGCAGGCTCGCCCTCACGGCAGGATCGTAGTCCGCCGGGACCGGCGCGGACGATGGCGTGTCTTGCGCGGATGCATCGGCATTCACTGCGGCTAGTCGCAGACACTGTTTCAGCGAAGCTTCGACGCGCTCAAGCATCTGATTGACGCGGATGGTCAGCCGCTCATGCTCGCCGACAAGCGCCTCGCATGTCAGCACGCGCGTCATGCCGGGATTTTTCGCCGAGAAATTCAGCAGCATCAATGCGATTGCGCGCGCCTGCAGCACACCGCTGTTCTCCTTGTCGACGATCTGGTTGATGAGGCCGAAGATCGTTTGCTCGATGAACTCGATTAGTCCTTCGAACATTTGCGCCTTGCTCGCAAAGTGACGATAGAGCGCGGCTTCCGACACACCGAGCCGGGCCGCCAGCGCCGCCGTGGTGATTTTTTCGCTCTTCGGCGCTTCAAGCATGGCGGCGAGCGTCTGAAGGATGTGCACGCGGCGCTCGCCCGGTTTCAGGCGCTGCGCGCGCGGGGCAGCCGGCGCGGCGGGTTCGTGTTCGGCTACGGCTTCGTCAGGCTTGTCGATCGGCTGCATGGCTGTCGTCCCGTCTGCTGGCGCTTCACTCGAACCGAGCGGGTGCTCAGTCGTAGCGATTTTAACGAACGGATGCTGCGATCGACATAGTGCGGCCGGCCAGTACCCGGCAGCCGTGTGGGCACGCCGTCCGCGTGCGGCTTACGCGGCAGATGACCGGTGATCCACACGGTGCGGATGCCGAGCCGCCGGTAGTTCTTCAGGTGCGAGCGCGTATCTTCGACAAGGATCACGTCTTTCAGCGCGACATGAGCCTCGCGCATGGCTTTGCGCAGCATCGCGTGGTCAGGTTTCGCACGCCAGCGGCGCCGGTCGCGCATATGCTCGATGGCGATCACCTGCTCGAACAGACGTTCGATACGCAGTTGCGCCAGCACCGCGCGCGCATACGCTTCGGGTGCGTTGGTCAGCACGATCTTGCGGCCGGGCAGCGCCGCGACGAGGCGCGCGACTCCGCGCTCGTGACGGATCATCGAGCCCAGGTCGGGGAACGTATGGACGACCTTCAGGAAGTCGCTTGCGTCGAGCGGATGGTGGCGCGTCAGACCCAGCAGAGCAGCCCCATAGCGCTGCGTGTAGCCGGTGCGCAGACGGTTGGCTTCGTCGAGCTCAACTTGCAGCGCGTCCACGATGTACTGCGTCATCGCCTGATTGATCGCCGGGAAGATGGCGTGCGACGCGTGGTGCAGCGTGTTGTCGAGATCGAACAGCCACACCGGACGGCCGCCTGCGATGTGCGGGCGGCGGCGTCGGGAAGTTGGAGTGCGCATGGTCAAGAAGTCGTTCAGGCGCGAGCATTCGCTGCACGCGGCGAACGCAAGCGGTTCAGCGCGCGGGCGGCGGATGTGCGGGGAAAGGAGAGAACAGGCTCGCGCGCCGTGGCGGCGCGTGAGAAGGCGCCGCGTTTGCCGTATCTGCCGTGGACGCGATGCGTTGCGGCAGTCTTGACACAGGGCACGTAGGGCGAGCCTGTTCGGCGTGCCCCATGTGCCGGGTTCGAGACAGCAATCAATGCGAGCGGATCATCGTGCCGAACGGCTGCTCGGTGAGAATTTCCAGCAGCACGGAATGTTCGATGCGGCCGTCGATGATGTGCACCGAGCGCACGCCGCTCTTGGCTGCGTCCAGCGCCGACGAGATTTTCGGCAGCATGCCGCCGGAGATCGTGCCGTCGGCGAACAGGCCGTCGATTTCGCGCGCGGAGAGGTCGGTCAGCAGATTGCCTTCCTTGTCCATCACGCCGGGGATGTTCGTCATCATCACGAGCTTTTCGGCGTTCAGCACGACCGCCAGCTTGCCCGCGACGAGGTCGGCGTTGATGTTGTACGACAGACCGTCTTCGCCGAAACCGATCGGCGAGATCACCGGAATGAACGCGTCGTCCTGCAACGCTTTCACGACGGCCGGATTGATCGCCTCCACTTCGCCCACCTGGCCGATGTCCACGTACTGCCCGGGATTGTCACGGTCCGGCATCAGCATCTTGCGCGCGTGGATCAGGCCGCCGTCCTTGCCGGTCAGACCGACCGCGTGACCGCCGAAGTGGTTGATCAGCGTGACGATGTCCTGCTGCACTTCGCCGCCGAGCACCCATTCGACGACTTCCATCGTTTCTTCGTCGGTGACGCGCATGCCCTGAATGAACGTGCCCTGCTTGCCGATTTTCTTCAGCGCCTGGTCGATTTGCGGACCGCCGCCGTGCACGATGACCGGATTGATGCCGACGAGCTTGAGCAGAATGACGTCGCGCGCGAAGCCTTGCTTGAGCCGCTCCTCCGTCATGGCATTGCCGCCGTATTTGATGACCACGGTCTTACCGTGATACTGGCGAATATAGGGCAGCGCCTCGGCCAGGATTTCAGCCTTCAGTGTGGGCGCAATCTGCGAAAGGTCGGGTAGCTCGGACATGGCGGCAGGCTCGGGCACGGAACAGTTAAAACACGGCGAATTGTACAGGACTGGCGCGCTGCAACAGGGTTTTCGACACGCGCGCCGGCGGCATGCCAGACCCGTTTGCACACTGCGCAACCGCGGTTTGAACGCCAGCCGATGATCGAGCGTACCGCGCTTCGCGCACGCCTGTGAACTAGCCGAATGGACGTCTAACGGTAGGACGCTAGTCGTGGCATCATTTCCTCGTCGATGCTTCGCGAGGCCGTCCGCCTGCCATGAAACCGTCCGCTTCCCGCCCACAAGGCAGCGCGCGTTGCCCGCGCTGCGGCAACGCGTTCGATTGTGCGATGCATGCAGCGCCTTTCGACTGCTGGTGTCGCGAAATGCCGGTGCTGCCGCGCGACCGGCTGGATCCAGCCGGCCGTTGCCTGTGCCCCGAATGTCTGGCCGCGGAAATCGCAAGAGCGGCGCAAGCGGAGCCTGGTGCGGATTCGCCGTGAGTGCGACCAGTTTGCGTGAAGCTTAGATCGCGTTTCTGCCTGACGGGGCCGCACAGTGCCGGACCGTGAGCGCATCCAAATCGCGGGCCACCGCTTGCAGCGCTGGCTCCCATTCGCCGAATGCCGGCTGCCGGTACAGCGTCGCGCCCGGATACCACGGGCTGTCGCGGCGATCGATCAGCCAGATCCAGTGCGGATTCACGTCGAGCAGCACCCAGGTGCGCTGTCCAAGCGCGCCGCTCAAATGCGCGGCCGAAGTGCAAACGGTAATAACGAGATCGAGCGCGCCGACAAAGGCGGCGGTGTCGTCGAAGGTCGCGAACTCGGCCGTGTAGTCGGTGAGCGGCAGGCCGGCGGCGTTGGCTGCGCTCACGTCGGCAGCCGCACCCGGTTGCAGTGAATAAAACGCCACATTGCGCATGCCGCCAAAATGCTTCGCATAACGTTCCCATCCGACGCGGCGGAACGGATTGCGTTGATGTCCGTGACTGCCGGTCCATGTAAGCCCGACCTTGAGCCTCGACTCGCCCGCAAGCCGCTGCTGCCAGCGCTGCACGGCAGCTGGGTCTGCGTGCAGGTAGGGCGTGGTTGCGGGGATGGTCGCCTCGCCCGTGCCAAAGATCAGCGGCAGGCTCAGCAATGGAATCTCGAAGTCGAATGGCGGCAGCGATTCGACGCCGCCCCCCGCGGAGTAGTGATCGACGTGACCGCCAAGGCTGCGCAACAGCAACACTCCTATCTGCGGAAACGAATTCCATGCGAGACGGCCGCCTCCGCGGTGCACATGATCGGCTAGCATTGGAATGTAGCGGCTGAACTGCAAGAGATCGCCCATGCCTTGCTCACCCCAAACTAGCAGGGTTTTACCGGCGAGCGGCTCGCCGCGCCAGGTGGGTGCGGGCATGACGGGTCGATTGCCGCGCAGTTCCGAGGAGCCGTTCCAGCGCGCTTCATGCGACAGCCAGCCGTTAGCGTAATCGCCGCTCATCAGTTGCATCATCGCTAGATTGGAACGCATGCTGGCGTCAGTGGGCGCCAGCGCGCAAGCGGTTTGCGAGGCTTGCGTCGCCTCGGCCCAGCGTTGCGCTTCGCGCAGGGCCAGCGCATAGTTGTTGTGGGCGAGCGGGCTGAGCGGCGCATACTCGACGGCTCGTGCCCCGGCTTCGAGCGCGCGCGGCAAATCGAGATTCCTGCGATAAGCGCTTGCGAGATTGATCCAGACGTTCCCATCGTCGGGTCGCTGCCGCACAGCTTCTTCCAGGAGCGCAATCTGTTCATTCACCTCTGCGTCGGTGAACGCAAGTGCGCCGGCGAGATTGCAGCGCAGCGATGGAAACGTCGGGTCAAGCTCCAGCGCGCGGCGATACGGCGCGACGGCCTCGCCATGCCGTTGCGCCATCTGCAGCGCGTAGCCGAGAGCAAAGTGCGCGTGCACGTTGCCGTGGTCGAGTTGCGCAATAATGGCGGCCAGTTCGATCGCGTCGTCGTGACGTTGCTGTTGAACGAGGCTTTGGATCACCGATGCGAGCGACTCGTTGTCGAGCGAATAGCGCTGGGCGGCGGCACGCAGCGATTGAGCTTCGGTTTCGGCCGCGCCGTTCCCGCGGGCTGCGGCAGCCTGGCGCATGAAGCTAAGGAAAGCTGACGCAATATCTGAAGTGGCCATGAATGAGTGACGCCGAAAGGCCGCGCATAATCGACTTGCCTGTCTGCGCTGTCAGAAAAACATCTATGGTATCGCCGTATGGCGGCGACATGAGTCGGACGAGTCCGAACGGGTAAACTGAACGTGAAGTCATGCATCGTATAACCAACACGGGCCGTGTCAATCTGGGCCATCTCTTCTGGCTGCGCAGCCTCGCGATCATCGGCCAGTTACTGACAATCGCGTTCGTGCAGATCTTTATCGGCGTGCATTTGCCGTTGCCGGCCATGCTGCTCGTCATCTCACTCGAAGTGATCTTCAACGGGCTCACATGGTGGCGCGTCGCCCAGCAGCGACCCGAGTCGAACATGGAGCTGTTCGGCCAGATCTGGGTCGATCTCGGCGCGTTGTCCGCGTTGCTGTTTCTGTCCGGCGGCACAACGAATCCCTTTGTTTCGCTGTACCTGCCATCGCTCGCCATTGCCGCGGCGGTGTTGCCGTGGCAACTGATGGCGTGGCTCGCCGCATTCGCCGTGGCTTGCTACGCAGTACTCGGCTTCGATTCGGTGCCGCTGAATCTTGACAATCCCGCGAACCTGTTCGACTACTACCGCGCCGGCATGTGGGTCAATTTCATGGTGAGCGTGGGGCTGATCGCATGGTTCGTCGCGCGCATGTCGCGTGCCCTGCGGCTACGTGACGCAGCGCTCGGAGACGCGCAGCAGCGCTTGCTTCACGACGAACGCGCGGTCGCGCTCGGCGTCCAGGCCGCTACGGTCGCTCACGAAATCGGCACGCCTCTGTCTACAATTGCAATGTTGTCCGAAGAATTGCGCGATGCGGCGCGAACCGACAAAGGGCTGGCGCCGTACAGCGCCGATCTCGAATTGCTCGAACAACAGATGGGCTTGTGCACGTCGGCGCTCGCCAGATTGCGCAGCCGAGCAACGACCACCTCCAATCGTCAGCCGGTCGGCGAGTGGCTAGAGTCGTTTGCCGAGCAGTGGCGCTTACGTCATCCGCATGTGAAGTTTGAGCGGATCGGCGCGCCGCCTGCGGATGTCAGCCTCGACGATACGGTTGCCGTAAGTCAGATCCTGACGATCCTGCTCGACAACGCCGCGCGCGCGAGCCGCGATCACGTCACGCTGTTGTGTGCGTTGGGGGCGCGCGGCAATCAGATCGAGTTTGAAGTATGCGACGCTGGCCCGGGCATCCCAGCAGCGCTGCGCGGCTCGCTAGGCGCGATGCCGGTGGATAGCACGCAGGGCGGCCATGGCGTGGGCTTGTATCTGGCCTTTTCGGCAGCGGCGCGTCTCAACGGATCGATTGAATTGACCGATGTCAGCATGATCAACCCGCGTGGCACGCGCGCTGTTTTACGGTTGCCGCTCACTGAGCGAAAAATTTCCGGCACGGACCGTCAAGGCGCCGCGCCATCCAACACGGAGAAACAGGCATGAGCGAAATGAACTTTCTGGTGATCGATGACGACGAGGTGTTCTCCGGCATCCTCGCACGCGGTCTGACGCGGCGCGGCTATACGGTGAGCGAAGCTCACAACGCGGACGAGGCGATCAAGCTCGCGAACCAGCAGAAATTCAGCCAGATCACGGTAGACCTGCATCTGGGCAATGACTCCGGCCTCACGCTCGTCGCGCCGTTGCGCGACCTGCAACCCGACGCGCGCATGCTCGTGCTGACCGGCTATGCGAGCATCGCCACCGCGGTGCAAGCGGTAAAAGACGGCGCGGACAACTATCTGGCCAAGCCTGCCAACGTCGAGACAATTCTGTCGGCGCTGCAAAGCGAGGCGAGTGCGTTGCAGGCGGAAGAGGCGATCGAGCATCCCACGCCGCTGTCCGTCGCGCGTCTGGAGTGGGAGCATATTCAACGTGTGCTTGCCGAACACGGCGGCAATATTTCGGCCACCGCGCGCGCGTTGAACATGCATCGCCGGACTTTGCAGCGAAAGCTTGCGAAGCGCCCCGTCAAGCAGTAAGCGCGGCTTTGGCCTTAGCGCCACGCATCGTGGAAAACAAAAAACGGACTGCCTTGTAAGAGGTAGTCCGTTTTTTTCTGGCGCTCGCTTGCGCTCTACGTCACAGCACGTAACGCGAGAGATCTTCGTCTTCCGCTACTTCGTTCAGAGCGCGATCCACATACGCCGCGTCGATCTGCACGCTTTTGCCAGAGTGGTTGCCGGCAGAGAACGAGACTTCTTCAAGCAGCTTTTCGATGACCGTGTACAGTCGGCGTGCGCCGATATTCTCGGTCTTTTCGTTCACCGAATAAGCGATCTCGGCTAAACGGCGAATGCCGTCGTCGGCGAATTCGAGATGCACGTCTTCCGTTTCCAGCAATGCCTGGTATTGCTTGACGAGGCTCGCGTCCGTCGACACGAGGATCGATTCGAAGTCGTTCACCGACAGTGAATCGAGTTCGACGCGGATCGGAAAGCGCCCCTGCAGTTCCGGAATCAGATCACTCGGCTTTGCCAGATGAAACGCGCCGCTCGCAATGAACAGGATGTGATCCGTCTTCACCATGCCGTATTTGGTGTTGATCGTGGTGCCTTCCACGAGCGGCAAGAGATCGCGCTGCACGCCTTGACGGGACACTTCGCCGCCGCCGGCTTCGGCGCGCGAGGCGATCTTGTCGATTTCGTCGAGGAACACAATGCCGTTCTGCTCGACGTTCTGCACAGCCTTCGCTTTCACCTCTTCGTCGTTCAGCATCTTGCCGGCTTCTTCGTCGGTGAGAACCTTCAGCGCTTCCTTCACCTTCATCTTGCGGCGCGTTTTCTTGCCGCCGCCGATGTTCGCGAACATCGAGCGGATCTGCTCCGTCATGTCTTCCATGCCCGGCGGCCCCATGATGTCCATGCCGACTTGCGGCTGTTCGACGTCGAGTTCGATTTCCTTGTCGTCGAGCAAACCTTCGCGCAGACGCTTTCGGAACGTCTGACGTGTGGTGCCGCCTTCGTCGGCGGTATCAACAGTGCTTGAACTGGAGCCGAAACCGACCGGACGCGCGCTTGGCAGCAGTATGTCGAGAATGCGGTCTTCGGCCTGATCTTCAGCCTTGGTTCGCACCTTGCGCATTTCCGATTCGCGAGTCTGCTTGACCGATATCTCGATCAGATCACGCACGATGCTGTCCACGTCGCGGCCGACGTAGCCCACTTCGGTGAATTTGGTGGCTTCGATCTTGATGAACGGCGCGTCGGCGAGCTTGGCCAGACGCCGTGCGATTTCAGTCTTGCCGACGCCGGTCGGCCCGATCATCAGAATGTTTTTCGGCGTGATTTCCTGGCGCAGCGGTTCTTCGACCTGCTGACGGCGCCAGCGATTGCGCAACGCCACGGCAACTGCTTTCTTCGCACGGCCTTGGCCGATGATGTGTTTGTCGAGTTCCGAGACGATCTCGGCGGGGGTCATGGTGCTCATCGTGGGTCCTTACTCGATCGTCTCGATGACGCGGTTATGGTTCGTGTAGATGCACATGTCGCCGGCAATCTCCAGCGACTTCTCCACGATTTCGCGAGGCGAGAGTTCTGTGTTGTCGGCGAGGGCCTTTGCTGCCGCTTGCGCATACGCGCCGCCCGAACCGATCGCGCAAATGCCGCCTTCCGGATCGAGCACGTCGCCGTTCCCGGTGATGACGAGCGTGGTGGTTGCGTCCGCCGCGATCAGCATGGCTTCGAGACGACGCAACATGCGGTCCGTGCGCCAGTCTTTCGCGAGTTCAACCGCGGCTCGCGTGAGATTCCCCTGATGCTTTTCCAGCTTCGCTTCGAACCGGTCGAGGAGCGAAAACGCATCCGCGGTGCCGCCGGCGAAGCCGACCAGCACCTTGCCGTTATAAATGCGCCGGACCTTCTTCGCACCGCCCTTCATGACGATGTTGCCGAGCGTCACCTGGCCGTCGCCGCCGAGCGCGACCTTGTCGCCGCGGCGCACGGAGACGATCGTCGTGCCGTGAAATTGCTCCATATGCGTTCCTCTTTGCAAAGCGGGTAGGACGCGGCAGCGCGATGCGCCACCGCATGAATCCTGGAAGCGGACGGCGCGCGACGCATGAAGCCCTCGTGGTCGGCGCGCTCGTACAGCGCATGTCCGGTTTATTTTAGGGCTTGCGCGGGCATATCAAGAGCCGGCAAATGGCATAAGACAAAAAACGTGTCCGAGCAGGGATGAGGTCCGCGATTGGCGCCAGATCGGCGCGCAAAAAAAAGGCGCACGGATCACCGTGCGCCTCTCGACGAAGCAGCGTTTATGGGCGCAGCGCCGAAGCCGCGCCGCCGGCGTTCAGTCGCCGAACAGCTTCTGGCGCAGTTCGCGGCGCTCCTGCGCCTCGAGCGACAGCGTAGCCGTAGGCCGCGCGAGCAGACGCGGAATGCCGATCGGCTCACCGGTTTCTTCGCACCAGCCGTAGTCGCCAGAGTCGATGCGCGCGAGCGATTGCTGCACCTTCTTGAGCAGCTTGCGCTCACGGTCGCGCGTGCGCAGCTCGAGTGCATGCTCTTCCTCGATCGTTGCCCGGTCGGCAGGGTCCGGCACGATTACGGTTTCGCGCAGGTTCTCGGTCGTTTGGCCGGCATTGCGGAGAATTTCCGCTTGCAGCTGTTCGAGCTTGTTCTTGAAGAAAGCGAGCTGATCCTCATTCATGTAATCCTTGTCGCTCATCTTCAGGATTTCGGCTTCGGTCAAGAGTCGTTTCGTCGTCATCTGGCTTACTTCTTCAATGTGAGGCAAAACTCTGCATAGTGCCCGCACTTTCGTATTGCCCGCAAGGCGCCTGGGGCGCTGAGCATAGGGCGGACACGGACGATGGGCTGCCGTGACGCCGAAGCGTCTCACGCCCACCTCGGGCGTCGCAACGCCAATGCGGGGCCGAACTCCTCTGGAAACCGGTTCTCAAATGCTCCTGAGGTATTGCTCCCGTGCAGCAGGCCTTCTCGGGCTGCTGCTGCGGGCATTGTCGGCGCGTTCCCCGGATAAGATTTTCCGGCGCCGCTTAAGCCCGGCGCGCAATATGTGATCACCGCGCACTGACCGGGCAAATCGTTCTCATTCTCCAGTGGGCACGTATTGTAACTGAATCACAATCCGGCACCGCAACTGGTGGAAATCCCTCGGCGGCGCACCGGTATCCCGAAAATATAACGCGCGAGCGGTCAAAAAGCGATGGTCGTGCACGCATTAATACAGCAGGGTTTTCACGCGTTTTTCACACGTGTGCGCCACCGCACATTTCGCCGCGGCCATTGCTCGGCCGCGCGCGGTTTTTCAACAGACCATTGCCGCGCAACCGCGCACGGCACGCTCAGGCCAGACAGGCGTCCAGGCCATCGGTAATCAGGTCTTGCGGCAATTCGATACCGATAAACACCATCTTGTTCGTTTTTTTCTCGACCGGCTGCCATTTCGCCGCGAGGTCGCTGCCCATCATCTGATGCACGCCCTGGAACACGACTTTGCGGTCGACTCCCTTCATGTACAGCACGCCCTTATAGCGCAGCAGGCGTTCGCCGTAAATCTGCAGGATGCCGCCGAGGAAATCCTCCAGCTTGTTCGGGTCGAACGGGCGGTCGTTGCGGTACACGAACGACTTGATCTTGTCGTCGTGATGCGCGTGATGGTGGTGCGCGTGGTCATGGCCTTCGTGGTCGCAGTGGCCGTGGTCGTGATCGCAATTCGCGTGATCGTGCCCGTGGTCGTGCGTATGGCCGTGCTCGTCGTGGGCGTGCGCGTGGCTGTGTGCGTGTTCGTCTTCGGCGAGGAAGTCCGGATCGATCTCGAGCTTGGAATTCAGGTTGAAGCCGCGCAGATCGAAAATTTCCTTGATGTCCGCGTCGCCGAAATTGACGACCTTGATCGCCGCCTTCGGATTCATATGCAGCAGGCGGTGCCGCAGATCGGTCAGGTGCTGCTCGTCGACGAGATCGGCCTTCGTGATGAAGAGGCGATCGGCGAAACCCACTTGGCGCTGCACGACTTCATGCTCGTCCAATTGATGGTTCGCGTGCTTCGCGTCGACCAGCGTGATGATCGCGTCGAGCAGGAATTCGCTGGCGATCTGATCGTCCATGAAGAACGTCTGTGCGACGGGGCCGGGATTCGCGAGCCCGGTCGTTTCGATCACCACGCGGTCGAAATCCAGCTTGCCCGACTGATTCTGCGCGGCCAGGTCGCCGAGCACGCGCGAGAGATCGCCGCGAATCGTGCAGCAGATGCAGCCGTTACTCATCTGGATGATCTGCTCGCTTGTGTCCTGCACGAGAATTTCGTTGTCGATGTTCTCTTCGCCGAACTCGTTCTCGATCACGGCGATCTTCATGCCGTGCTTTTCGTTCAGGATGCGCTTGAGCAGGGTTGTTTTGCCGCTGCCGAGAAAGCCGGTCAGGATCGTGACTGGGATCATGTTGTTCGCCTATAAGGTCGTGAATCGATGCGTAATCGGATGCCGAATCGTGTGCATAAGCGGGCGCGGCAGCCTCGCGGCGCGCCGCCCGCCTAGCCGGATATTGAAACATATCTGCCAGGCCGGCGCTGGCAAGCGGTATTCCAAAGCCGCCGCCGCGCATGCGTCGATCGAAATAACCGTGAAGTTATAGGCGATCAGGCGATTTGCAACAGCAGCCCCTTCAGGTATTCGCCTTCCGGAAATGCAGTCAGCAACGGATGATCCACCCCGGCGCCGAGGCGCTTGAGGATTCGCGCATCGACGCGCGCATCCGCGGCCGCGCTCGCCACGATCTTCTGAAACAGCTCGGAATCGATCGCGCCGGAGCAGGAATAGGTGAAAAGCAGGCCGCCCGGGCGCAGCAGCTTCAGGCCGGTGAGGTTGATGTCCTTGTAAGCGCGCGAGGCGCGGTCCACGTGCTCACGCGAAGGCGCGAATTTCGGGGGATCGAGCACGATCAGATCGAAGCGCTCGCCTTCGTCGTAAAGGCGGCGCAGCGTTTTAAACGCGTCGGCGTCGAGCCAGGTCGCGCGTTCGGCGTCGAAGCCGTTCGCAGCCACGTTCTGCTGCGCGAGCGCTAACGCTTCGCCGGACGAATCGATCGAGACGACACGCTTCGCGCCGCCTTTGAGCGCCGCGAGCGAAAACCCGCCTGTGTAGCAGAAGCAGTTCAGCACGTCGCGATCTTGCGCGAGCTGCTGCACGAGCAGGCGGTTGTCGCGCTGATCGACGTAAAAGCCGGTCTTGTGGCCGTTGCGTACGTCGACGTGATAACGCACGCCGTTCTCACTCGCGATCAGCGCTTCCGAAGGCGGCTCGCCCGCTAGCACGCCGGTGATCTGTTCGAGCCCTTCCTTCTGACGAATCGACACGTCCGAGCGTTCGTAGGCATTCGGACAACCGGTCGCGTCGACTAGCGCGGCGACGATCGCGTCCTTCCACGCTTCGACGCCCGCCGCCATGAACTGGCATACAAGCTGGCTGCGCTGGCCTTCGTCCTGGGTGACGTAGTGATCGACGATCAACCCGGGCAGGCCGTCCGCTTCGCCGAAAATCAGCCGCACTGCGCCAGTGTCGTGAACCATCGTTTGACGATGCGCGAGCGCGCGCTGCACGCGGCGCTTGAAGAACGCGTGGTCGATCGGCTCGCTTTCGTCGAAGCTCCACACGCGCGCGCGGATCTGCGAGTGCGGGCTGTACGCGGCGCGCGCGAGGAAGCGGCCGTCGTGCGCGCGCACCAGCACAGTCGCGCCGGACGCGGGATTGCCGTCGATCCGGTCGATCGCGTTCGCATAGACCCACGGATGGCGGCGTAGCAGCGATTTTTCTTTCGACGGTTTGAGCGTAACGGTATTCATCAGGATGTCAGCGAGAGCAGTGGGCCGCGTGGCTTGCGAGGTGCGCGGCGGATGAAGCGAAGGCGGAGACTAAAAAGCCGCAAAAGCGGTGTCAGTCGCGTTTTTTGGCGCGCGGATGCGCCTGATCGTAGACGTGCGCGAGGTGCTGGAAATCAAGCCCGGTGTAGACCTGCGTCGCCGTGATGCTCGCGTGCCCGAGCAACTCCTGCACGGCACGCAGGTCGCCGCTCGACTGCAGCACGTGCGTGGCAAACGAATGCCGCAGCACGTGAGGATGCACATTTGCGGGAATGCCGGCAACGAGGGCTGCGCGCTTCACGCGTTCGCGCACCACATTCGGCGACAGCCGATTGCCGCGCGCCGACAGAAAGAGCGGATGCGGGTCGTGTTTCACCATCTGATCGCGCACGGCGAGCCAGGCGTTCAGCGCGTCGAGCGCCTTGCTGCCGACCGGCACGATGCGGCGCCGGTTGCCCTTGCCGAGCACTTCGACTTCCGCGGAATCGAGCTTGAGCCAGCCTGCTGAGCGATAACCGCCAGCATCGGCGAAACGGGCGTCCAGGCCAACCAGTTCCGCGAGACGCAGCCCCGACGAGTAGAACAGTTCGAGCATCGCGTGATCGCGCAAACCTTCTGCGGATGCGGCGGGCGGGCTTTCCATCAGGCGGTTCGCGTCGTCGACGGACAGTGCCTTGGGCAGCGTCTTGGCCTGCTTTGGCGCGCGCACGGTGGCGACCGGATTGGCCGGCAGATCGACGCGGCCGGCGAGCCAGCGGTAAAACGCGCGCCATGCCGACAGGCGGTGGCTGATCGAGCGCGCCGTCAAGCCGCCCGCATGTGCCCGCGAAACTGCGCCGCGAATGTCGACGGCGGTGAGGCTTTCGAGCGGCCGGCCTTTGGCCAGCAGCCGGAGTTCTTCGAGTTCGTGCGTGTAGCCGCGCAAGGTATGCGCCGACAGTCGCCGCTCATGTTCGAGATTCGACAGATAGGCGGCGATGACGTCGGCTTCGGTCACGATGGGCTTGTTCGCTGGCTTGGGTGGGCGGCTAACGCGTCTGCGCGCTGACTCAGCGCGGCAGCAGACGGCTTAGCGCCGCGCTCGCGAGCGCACCGATCTGCGTAAGGAAGTCGGTCGCCATGCCTTCGTGGAAGCGGCGCGCATCCGCCGAGCCCATCACCAGCAGGCCGAAAGCCGACGCTTCTTCTTTGCCTTCCGGATCGCGTAGTGCGAGGAGCGCAATGGATTCGGTCACATGAGCCGGCTCGGGCGCCGTGCCGCCGGGCGTGCTTTCATCGGCCGCACCGGCTGCCGGCACGAGCCACTGCGCCGCCTCGAAACCGGTGTTGGCGCCGCAGTAAGGCGCGGTCAGGCTGTTCGCGAAGATGCGTACTTCCTCGCCGACGTGGCGCGCGAAGTCGGCTTGAGCGTACGGCTCGGCGACGTCCCACACGCGCAGCGCCGCTTGCGGCACGTCGAAGATGTCGCGCAAGCCATTGGCGATCGTACGCGGCAGCGCGTAGGGATCGCGCTCGGCCATCACACGGATGGTCCAGCGGTTGAACCGGGACGCGATGCTGTCGTTTTCGTGGCCGTAGCGCAGAAGTTCGGCGAGCCGGCGTTCGAGATGCTTGTTCTTGTCGCGCAGCATTTCCATCTGCCGCTCCTGCAGCGACACCGCGGCTTTGCCGTGCGGGTTCGCGAGCCGGATGGTCGCGAGCATTTCCGCGTGTTCGGCGAAGAATTCGGGGTTGGCGAGCAGGTATTCGGCGACTTCGCGATCGTTCATGGTTTCGGCTGTAGGACGACGGGACGACGCCTTCATGCGACGCGTCGGTCAATGAGTTAATGGATCAGTCATGCGCGATTGAACTGGATGCGTTCAATCGGCCAGTTCGATCTCGCCCTGGAAAACGGTTGTGGCCGGGCCCGCCATCAGCAGCGGTTCGTTTTGCTGCTTGCTGTCCCACGAGATGGTGAGCTTGCCGCCATGCGTATGAACCAGCACCGGCGCGTCCAGCAATCCGCGGCGAATGCCCGCTGCGACTGCCGCGCATGCGCCCGTGCCGCATGCCAGCGTTTCCCCGGCACCGCGCTCGTACACGCGCAATTTGATTTCGCCGCGGCCGACGATCTGCATGAAGCCCGCGTTCACCCGCTGCGGGAAACGCGCGTGCCGCTCGATCACCGGACCTTCGACGAGAACAGGAAACGCCTCCACGTCGTCGACGACTTGCACTGCATGCGGGTTGCCCATCGACACCACCGAAATCCAGCGCGTGGTGCCGTTGACGTCGAGCGGCCACAGTGTGTCTGCGCCTTCGCGGCGTCCTTCGAGACCTTTGGTGGCGAAAGGCACGCGTTCGGGATCGAACACCGGCGTGCCCATATCGACGAGCACATCGCCGTTTTCCTGCATGGTCAGCGTGATCGTGCCGTTTTGCACCTGCACGCGCACGCTGCGCTGGTCGGTGAGGCCGTTGTCGCGCACGAACTTCACGAAGCAACGGGCACCGTTGCCGCAATGTTCGACTTCGCCGCCGTCGCAGTTGAAGATGCGATATCTGAAATCGACGCCCTGCACCGTGGGCTTTTCGACCAGCAGCAACTGGTCGGCGCCCACGCCGAAATGCCGGTCAGCGAGCGCGCGTACCTGTGCCGGCGTCAGATTGACTGGTTGCGTGTAGCCGTCGAGCACGACGAAGTCGTTGCCCGCGCCGTGCATTTTGGTGAATTTCAGTTTCATCACGCTATTGTAAGTGACGCGCCCACATGTAAGCCGAACGGCGGGTTAATTCGAGGCTCGCCAGACCCGGCGCATGGCGGGAAACGCACTCCGCTCTATTCAGTTAACGCATCCTGCTTCAATACACGCTCGGCACGCCGGTCGGCCGCGTCTTGAAGCGCTTATGCACCCAGTAATACTGCTCGGGCATCGAAGGGATGTGTTTTTCGAGGAAAGCGTTCATACGGCGCGCATCGGCGTCGTCGTCGCCGGTCGGGTAGTTGTCCCACGGCTTGAACACTCTCAGCCGATAACCCTTGTAGTTCGGCAGCACTTCGCCGATGAACGGCACTACCTGCGCATGACCGACCTTCGCAAGACGCCCGACGGCGGTTAGCGTGCAGGTCGGCACACCGAAAAACGGCACGAAGGTGGAATTGCGCGCGCCGTAGTCCATGTCGGCGCCGAGCATGACCGGCTTGCGCTCGCGAAGCCAGCGCAGCACGACGCGCGCGCTGTCGGCGCGGCTCGCCATGTCGGCGCCGAAACGCGCGCGTGCCGCCTTGGCGACTTCTTCCAGTTCGGGATTCGACATCGGCTGATAAAGCGAGCCGCAACGGCGCTTGAGCGAGTAATTGAGAAAGATCGAGCCCGCCTCGATGCCGACGAAGTGAAAGCCGAGAAAAAGCGTAGGTGGCAGATTCGGGTCGGTCAGATCGATCGCGCTGTCGAGCTGAATCAGCTTCTCGAGTTTCTTCGCCGAGCCGAACCATTGCACGCTACGTTCCAGATAGCTGCGGATCGCGTGGCGAAAATGCTTCTGCGCGACTTCTTCGCGGCGCTCGCCGCTCCATTCCGGAAAGCACAGCTTCAGATTGATGTGGACGACGCGCTTGCGCCGGCTCGGAATCTGATAAAGCAGCCAGCCAAGTCCGTCGCCGAGACGGGCGATGAAACCGTAGGGCAGCAGCGCGAAGAGTTTCAGCAGGCCGATCGCAAGCCGGGCTCCATAGCGGCTCAGCATGTGGCCTCCGCGGAGGCGCTTTGCGTGACGGGGTTCAGGAAAGCGGAGAGGTTGACGTAATACCGCACTCGTGGACACTCTGTGACAATCAATGGAAGTCGCTATAATAAGGGCTTCGCCGAGTTAATAGACAACTTGCGGGGCGAAGCCGGGCGGTGCGATCCACGGGATATGCGCCTGCCGGTAAGGTAATCCGCTAAAGCGTCGCCGCTTCAGACTCCCCGAAGCTGGCTACGTGAAACTCAACCGTAACCACAAAACAGGAGTCTGCAACGTGGCAAACGACTATCTCTTCACCTCCGAATCCGTCTCCGAAGGCCATCCCGACAAAGTCGCGGACCAGATTTCCGACGCGATTCTCGACGCCATCCTGGCTCAGGACAAATACTCGCGCGTCGCGGCCGAAACGCTGTGCAACACGGGTCTCGTGGTGCTCGCGGGCGAAATCACCACGACCGCTAACGTCGATTACATCCAGATCGCGCGCAACACGATCAAGCGCATCGGCTACGACAATACCGACTACGGTATCGACTACCGCGGTTGCGCGGTGCTCGTCGCGTACGACAAGCAGTCGCCGGACATCGCTCAGGGCGTGGACCGTGCGCACGACAACAACCTCGATCAGGGCGCGGGCGACCAGGGCTTGATGTTCGGTTACGCGTGCGAAGAAACGCCCGAACTGATGCCCCTGCCGATCCACCTGTCGCATCGTCTGGTCGAGCGTCAGGCGAATCTGCGCCGTGACGGCCGGCTACCCTGGCTGCGTCCGGACGCGAAGTCGCAAGTCACCGTGCGTTATGTCGATGGCAAGCCGCATTCCATCGACACGGTCGTGCTGTCCACTCAGCATTCGCCGGATATCGAACTCGACGTGCTGCGCGAAGCCGTGATCGAAGAAGTCATCAAGCCGACGCTGCCGGCGGAACTCATCAAGGGTGACATCAAGTTCCTCGTGAACCCGACCGGCCGGTTCGTGATCGGCGGTCCGCAAGGCGACTGCGGTTTGACAGGGCGCAAGATCATCGTCGATACGTACGGCGGCGCGGCGCCCCACGGCGGCGGCGCGTTCTCGGGCAAGGATCCGTCGAAGGTAGACCGTTCGGCCGCTTATGCCGGCCGGTATGTCGCGAAGAACATCGTGGCCGCAGGCCTCGCATCGCGCTGTCTGATTCAGGTGTCGTACGCAATCGGCGTGGCGCAACCGACTTCGGTCATGGTCAACACGTTCGGCACCGGTCGCGTGTCCGATGCAACGATCACGCGCCTCGTGCAGGAGCATTTCGATCTGCGTCCGAAGGGCATCATCCAGATGCTCGACCTGCTGCGCCCGGTCTACGAGAAGAGCGCGGCGTATGGTCACTTTGGCCGCGAAGAGCCGGAATTCACCTGGGAAGCCACCGATAAAGCGTTGGCACTCGCCGAAGCTGCGGGCACTGAACCGGTCGCTGCGCTGGCGGATTAACGCTAGCAATTGGCTTGTCTAATATAACAACCCCGCCGGCTCGCGCCGCGCGGGGNTTTTTATCGCCGTCTGTTTTTGATCGAACAGCGGGTGATGCGCTCACATCACACGTAGGTTCAGCGTTTAAACGTCACGGCTAGAAGCCGTACGAAGCCGCCGCACCATCATTGCGCGTTGACGAGAAAGCCGTTCAACGGCTCGCGAACGCGAACGCAAACCAGCCCGTGCTGCCGTTCGTCGACATGCGACGCGGACGGCGGCTCGCGCTTTGCGCCGGTACGGCGACTGGCGCGCGCTGCGCCGTGCTCAGACGCAGCGGTGTCGGCTTCCGGAGCAGCGTGCGCAGCGAGAAGCGGCGCGAACCGCCTCGTGTGCGCAACGCCGAGAAGAAAGTATTGAACCAGGTGCGGATGCCGTCGACCGCTCGGGCATCGCGCCATTGTTCGCCTAATGCCCGCGTGCGCGTCGCGTGGTGGCGCAGCGCGCGTACCACATGGCGGCGCGCGGGACGGGCCGCTTTGAGTGCAGCTCGGGTGAAACGGGTGCTCAGAAGAGTATGCATGGCTTTACAGGTAGGCAGCGTGTCGCGCGACGAAATGTGCGCCAGTAGCAGCACCAAGCATGCCAATGGCGGTATCGCGATGAACGGCGCGAAGGCCCGGGATTCGTTGGAAAACTGCGCGGCGGACAGCCGAGCCGGCCTTGATGGCCAGTGCAGCGCGCAAACAGGCGGGAATAGCGATCAACATGCGTGCAGGCTACACGTGATTCGTGACGTCTGAAAGTCGGTTTTTACCCTGCGCGTACGGGTTTTCACGGAGCGCACCAGGACCTCGGGCCACATAACGCTCACTCCTTTTGCGGTCGATCGACGTGCGCCGCTGCCCATCGAATGTGCAGCGCAAGCGGCGTGCCGCATGCAAGTAGTGCGCTGTTAGCCGACGTGCATCAAGTTCATCGCGACGCGCGATGTGAAACAGCAGGCGGTACGATCGCGCCCGTTTTACAATCGGACATCGGCTAGTCGACGGTCACGGAACACATGTCACTCCATTCGAAGAAAGAGCAGATTCACACGTTGCGCGAGCAGGGTTTTGTCGTCGTGCCCGGTCTGGTTTCGCCTGAGCGTTGCGAGCAGATGAAACAGATCGCGCAACGTCAGTTGCAGGAGGCCGCGGCGCCGATCGAGTTCGAAGCGGACTTGCAATATCCCGGCGCGCCGCCTTCGAAACAGGCGCCTGGTGGTCATACCGTGCGGCGACTGCTCGATGCGTATGGCCGCGACCCGAGTTTCGCGCAGTGGGCGACGGCACCAGAAATTCGCGGCTGGATGGAGCTGTACTTCGGCGAAGAACCGCGTCTGTCACGCGCGCATCACAACTGCATGATGACGAAGCACCCGGCGTATGGCAGCTTGACCGGCTGGCATCGCGACGTGCGCTACTGGTCGTTCGAGCGCGACGACCTGGTTTCCGTATGGCTCGCGTTGGGCAACGAAACTGTGGACAACGGCGCGCTGTGGTTTGTGCCCGGATCGCACAGCGCTGCATTCACTGGCGAGCGCTTCGACGAGGCCAAGTTCTTCCGCTCCGACCTCGAGGAAAACCAGGCGTGGATCCGCGCCGCCGTATCGCCCGAACTGAAAGCCGGGGACGTGGTGTTCTTTCATTGCAATACGCTGCATTCAGCGGGCAAGAACATCAGCGACCAGGTAAAGTTCTCGCTTGTGTACACGTATCACGGCGCGAGCAATGTGCCGTTGCCGGGCACACGTTCGGCGGCAAAGCCCGAAATCGTCTTCTGATTCTTCGAGGCTTTCCGACACCGTCGAGCCCCGCGCGCTTCGGCGCCTAGCGCTTGCGTCCGGACAAAGCGATGCCCGTGATTCCCGCGAGCGTCGCCACCACACCGCCTACGATCAACATGATCGCCTTGTTCGACGGCGAACCTGTAAAGACGCGGGAGACGTCGCTGCTTACCGAGTTGAACGCCTGCCCGCCGAAATACAGCAACACGATGCCGCCGACAATCAGCGCGATTGAAATCGCCTTCGCCATTTAACGCTCCGTAAACTTGATCGGCCAAAGTGTAGGGGACCTGCAAGCAGCCGTCCATCCTGCATGGTGGGTGTCTGCACGCATCACGTCGATTGGCTACCATAGCGGTCTGGCCGCACATAAAAACAAACCCGCAGCAGCACGCCTCCCGCAGCATGCGATTGCCCCTGCCCACGTTTGACCGGGCGACATCATCATCAAGGACACTAGCAATGGCTTACGAAGCAGCTTCAGAACGCTATTCGGACATGCAGTACCGCGTATGCGGCAAGACAGGTCTCAAACTTCCCGCGCTGTCGCTCGGCTTGTGGCACAACTTCGGCGATACCACGCCGCTCTCGACTCAACGTGAAATTCTGCGCACCGCGTTCGACCTCGGCATCACGCACTTCGATCTCGCGAACAACTATGGGCCGCCGTACGGCAGCGCGGAAGCGAACTTCGGCCGCCACTTCAAGGACGACTTCAAGCCGTATCGCGACGAGCTGCTGATTTCGTCGAAGGCCGGCTGGGACATGTGGCCCGGTCCATACGGACAAGGCGGCGGTTCGCGCAAGTATGTGCTCGCGAGTCTCGATCAGAGCCTGAAGCGCATGGGCCTCGACTACGTCGACATTTTCTATTCGCATCGCTTCGACGCGAACACGCCGCTCGAGGAAACCGCCGGCGCACTCGCGAGCGCGGTTCAGCAGGGCAAGGCGCTTTACATCGGCATTTCGTCGTACTCGGCGAGCAAGACGCTCGAAATGGCGAAGCTGCTCGCCGAATACAAGGTGCCGCTGCTCATTCATCAGCCTGCGTACAACATGCTCAATCGCTGGATCGAACACGATTTGCTCGACACGCTCGAGCAGGTCGGCGCGGGCACGATTGCCTTCACGCCGCTCGCGCAGGGTCTGCTCACCGGCAAGTATCTGAACGGCGTGCCGCAAGACGCGCGCGTCAATAAGCCAGGCGGCGGTTCGCTGAAGCAGGAGCATTTGAGCGAGAAGAACATCGAGCATGTACGCAAGCTGAACGATATTGCTCAGCGTCGCGGCCAAAGCCTCGCGCAGATGGCGCTCGCGTGGGCGTTGCGCGATGAGCGCGTCACGTCGGTGCTGATCGGTGCGAGTCGTGCAGAACAGGTGCGCGAGAACGTCGGCGCGCTGAAGAATCTCGCGTTCTCGAAAGAGGAACTCGCGGAGATCGACCGCTACGCGACCGAGGGCGGCATCAACTTGTGGGAAAAGCCGTCGACGGATCAGGCGATCTGATTCCGGCGACGCTGCCGCCACGCAATGACAAAACGAAAGCCGCCGGTCAGGCGGCTTTTTCGTTATACGAGCGCGGGCAAGCCTTCGACCAGCACGACTGCGAACATCACGCCGAGCAGCGCGCCAAGCACGCGCAGTGCGTTGTGCCGCAATTCCGTCTTGCAAGGCAGCGCGCCTACGAACAGAGCCCCGGCTAGCGCCATTGGAATGACCAGAATGAAATCGCCGATCGTGAAATAGGTCGTCATACTCGTCTCCTTTTGTATTGGCGGCGCGAGCAGCTGATCGCTTTAAATCACGCGCTGCAAACGCTCGTTTTGAGTATAGATGACGCCTGAACCGGCGTAGACGCGTCCCGTAGCTTTCACACGCTTATTCGCAAGACGCAGAAGCCCGCGCCGGCAAGGGTTGCCGCACTTGTCGCGCCGCAGCAAACGCGCCGCAAAAAGTGAAGCGTTTGCTTACGCACGCCTTACTTTTACGCGCTATTCGATGCACGGAGGATTGCCGCGACACATGCGATGTCGCGTTTAAAGTCAGCTGTGAGCAGAGTCGAGCCGGCGCAGTCTCAGCGTTGCGAGCACGCCGATCACCAGCAGCGCGCTTACCAGCCCGGCGACGCCGTTCCATCCATAACCGGTCCACATGTGGCCGCCATACGAACCAATCACGCTCGAGCCGATGTAGTACGCGAGCAGATAGAGCGCGGCCGCCTGGCCTTTCGCCTCTTTCGCGAGACGCCCGACCCAGCCGCTCGCGACGGCGTGTCCCGAGAAGAACCCGAATGTGACGCACGCGATGCCGCCGACAATCGCCGCGAGCGGGCTCAGCATGGTGAGCGCGAGACCGAGGGCCATCAACAGCAAGCTTGCAGTCAGCACACGAGCGCGACCGAATGTATCGGCCATGCGCCCCGACCACGGCGACGCGACCACGCCCGTCAGATAGACCACGAAGATCGCACCGATCTCCGTCTGACTCAACCGGTACGGCGGCGCGAGCAGCCGGTAGCCGATGTAGTTGTACAGCGTGACGAAACTGCCCATCAGCACGAAGCCGAGCAGAAATAGCAGAGGCAAACCGGGCCGCGTGAATTGCCGCAGCAGCGCGCTGCGATGATGCATGAAGCCGAGACCGCGCCGCGGCACGAAATGGCGCGACGGCGGCAGCAGCGCGCGAAACGCGAGCATCGACAGAATGCCGAGCACGCCGATCGTGCCGATTGCGACGCGCCACGAAAACAGATCCGCGACGACGCCCGTGATCACGCGTCCCGCCATTCCGCCGATTGCGGTGCCGCCGACATACAGGCCCATCGCCAGACCGAGGCCGTCGGGATGCACTTCTTCCGCGAGATAAGCCATCGCGACAGCCGGCACACCGCCGAGCGCGAGACCTTCGAGCGCGCGCAGCACGAGCAGTTGGTGCCATTGCGGCGCGATCGACACGCCGATGGTGAGCAGCGCGGAGACGGTGAGCGACATCGTCATCAGCTTGTGACGGCTCCAGCCTTCGGAGACGAAGCCGGCCATGAAGATGGCGACTGCGAGCGCGGCCGTCGTCAACGACACAGTCAGACTGCTTTGCGCAGGCGTCACGTTGAACGCCGTCGAAAACGACGGCAACAGCGGCTGCACGCAGTACAGCAAGGAAAAAGTTGCGTAGCCGGCGAACAGCAATGCGATGCTGGCGCGCCAATAAGCGCGGGTGCCGCGTTCGAGATAAGGCGTGTCGGAGATGTTGGGCACGGCAGAAAGTAAGAGCAGAAAGGCGGAACGAAGCAGATGATCAACCGGCAGCGAGGTCACCAGATGTATCTGGCGCGGCGCGATGATGACCCCCGCATTCGCGAGACGCCGCGCCCGCAAAGCAGTTAAGGATACGCTGAAAATGGGGCTCGCGTGCGCCGCAACGGGCTAATCGCGCCCTCAGCGCACGTTTTTGATCTCTCTGCCCGCGAGGGTTTATGATGGTCTCGTCGCGATTCCGCGCGTCGCGACCAACAAAGCGAAACGACGGGCGAAGCGCCCTCAGTTTCGGCTTTGCAAGGCCCCGCAAAACGGGAACAATGACTCGAAGCTCTCACGCGTATCCACGCGCAGCAGATTGGGTGCGTACGCAACGTTACCGGCGAAGCGGCGCTTTTATCATCACCTTGACCGGCACGAATCCATAAAGCCGGCTATGGGAGAACGGGGAAACATCATGCAAATCGGTTCCATTGTCCGATCGGTGCATATCGCCGTGCCGCAGGGCGCGCGCGGAATCGTCATGCGCATTCTCGGCGACATGGCGATGGTGGCGTGGTATGCCGGCGAGCCCGGCGCTTCGCCGCAACTGAACACTGAACCCTTTTTCCTCGAAGACCTTATCGACACCGGTGAGCTTGTGCGTCCGTCAAGCGCGCAGATGCATTGAAGCGGTTGCGGTTCGGCTCGTCTGCCGCGTGGCGGCAGTCGCGCGCCGTAGGTTGACTCGCACTCGTCTTTGACGGCGGCGCGGCGCACAATGCGGGCATGAACGACATTCTCGATACACAGGACGGCGCAGACCGCGCCGTGCCTTTCGCCCGGCTCCAGCCGGAAATCGTGCTCGACGCGCTCGATAGCGTGCTCGACACAGTCGGCGTGCGCACCGACGGGCGCATGTTGCCGCTCAACAGCTACGAGAACCGCGTGTACCAGGTGGGCGTGGAAGACGGCCCGCCTGTCGTCGCGAAGTTCTATCGCCCTGAGCGTTGGAGCGACGCCGCCATTCTCGAGGAACACGCGTTCGTCGCCGAGCTTGCCGCGCGTGAGATTCCTGTGGTGGCGGCGCGTGACTTCGAGGGCCGCACGCTGCACACGTTCGACGACTTCCGCTTTTCGATTTTCGAGCGCCGCGGCGGGCGCGCACCCGATCTCGACCGGCGCGATACGCTCGAATGGCTGGGGCGTTTCATCGGGCGCATTCACGCGGTTGGGCAGACGCAGAACTACGTGGAGCGTCCCGCGCTCGACAGTCAAACCTTCGGCTATGAGCCGCGCGACTTTCTGCTTGCACACCGCTTCATACCGGACGATGTGCGCGCCGCGTGGGAAACCGTCGTCAATCTTGCTCTGGAAGGCGTGGAGCGCGCATTCGAGCGCGCCGGCGAGATCCGCATGCTGCGCATGCATGGCGACTGTCATCCAAGCAACGTGCTGTGGACCGACGCGGGGCCGCATTTCGTCGACTTCGACGATAGCCGCATGGGACCGGCCGTGCAGGATTTGTGGCTGTTGCTGCCGGGCGAGCGGGTCGAGGCGTCGCGTGCGCTCGCGGATCTGCTCGCCGGTTACGAAGACTTCTGCGATTTCGAGCCGCGCGAGTTGCATCTGGTTGAAGCGTTGCGCACGCTGCGGCTGATTCATTATCAGGCGTGGCTTGCGCGCCGTTGGGACGATCCCGCGTTTCCGGCTGCGTTTCCGTGGTTCAACACTCAACGTTACTGGGAAGACCGCATCCTCGAAATGCGCGAGCAACTCGGCGCGATGCAGGAAGGGCCGTTGTGGCCGGTGTGAGCGTTTGCTGTTGGGTTTATTGGCCGTAGACCTGCACAGTGGTCACCGAGTCGGGTTTGTTGACCTGGTTTTCGTCGGCCAGAAACCCGCCGCGCAAACAGCCAGAAACCCGCCACGCCCCCGCCCGGTCGCGCCGCGATTGAGCAAACGCGCCAACTGTGTAATGATAGCTATTCTCAATTGAAGGGCATCGCCAGCTTCCTGTCATATTTCTCCTCCTCTGTGACTGCCAGCCAGCCTTTCAACAGGACGGCTCCGGACCGCAAGCCGGACCCGTCCGCTCTCTCCTTTCGATATTTCTTCGTCGTCGAACTTTGCGCGCCTCGCCGCGGCGCGCGGGCGGCGGTTTAACTGCTGTGCCTGGAGCATGATGTGAACGCGCCTGATTCGATCGATATGAAATCCGTTGCCGATGGCGCTTCGCGATACGTCGCGCACGAACAGCCGCCCGGCCGCCATCTGATGGACGGCGCCGAGCACGCGGCGCGGCGTCAGCGTTCGCGGCGCGCGAACTTCATCAAGTGGTTGCGCAAAGTGCATGGATGGATCGGCCTGTGGGGCGCGGTGCTCGGGCTGATGTTTGGGGCGACCGGCTTCCTTTTGAACCATCGCGCGGGTCCGATGAAGGTCCCCACGGGCCAACCGCAGGTTGAGGAATTACAAATGGCCGTACCGGAAAAGCCGTTTCATTCGCCGATGGATATGGCGAAGTGGCTGAAGGGCGAACTGAAAATCGACGGCAAGCCCGGCAGGATGAAGCGCGAGCCGGCGCATCCAGTCGCGTGGGGCGATCGCAGCACGATTCAGCCCGAGTTCTGGCAGATTGCATTCGCCGCGCCGACGCAAAACGTGCAAGCCGAATACTGGGTCGGCAATGGCTTCATCGCAGTCAAACGCACGCAAAATTCCTTCCTCGCGACGATGACCAATCTGCACAAGGGCGTTGGCCTGAGCATCGGCTGGATGCTGCTGGTGGACACGATAGCCGGCGCGATGATTCTGCTTTCGCTGACCGGCGTGCTGCTGTGGACGGAGTTGAATAAGCGTCGCGTGGTGGGCGTGGTGCTGGTCGGCGGATCGGTGATCGCAGCGGTGGTTTGCGGCTTGATGTAAGCCGTCAGGTGTGTGAACGCCTTCGCGTCCAGACATCTACGCGCTGCAAGCCGCCCCGCCCGAGGCCGCGATTTCCCGCGCCGCCTTCGCGCCTTCAACCTGAAGCAGCGTAGGCAGCGAGACGCCGTTTTTCGCCGCCGTCACTTCTGCGAGAATCGATACGGCGATTTCAGGCGGCGTCCGGCTGCCGATATAAATGCCGACGGGTCCATGCAAGCGGGCCAGTTCGGTTTCGCTAAGATCGAACTCTTTGAGCCGCTCGCGACGCGCCTGGTTATTACGCCTCGAACCCAATGCGCCGACGTAGAACGCCGGCGTCTTGAGCGCCTCCATCAAGGCCAGATCGTCGAGCTTCGGGTCGTGCGTGAGCGCGATCACAGCGCAGCGTTCGTCGAGCTTCATGTCGAGCACGGTGTCGTCCGGCATGGTCCGCACGATCTTCGTGCCGGGAATATTCCACTCTTCGGTGTACTCCTCGCGCGGGTCGCAGACCGTCACCTGATAGTCGAGACCGATAGCGATATTGCACAGATAGCGCGACAACTGTCCCGCGCCGATCACGAGCATCCGGTAACGCGGGCCGTGAATGGTCATGAGACGCTCGCCGTCGAAATGCACGCCGTCTGTTGCTAGCGCCTTGTCGAGCCGCGCCTCGCCCGAGCTCATGTCGAGTTCGCGCGCAACGAGCCGGCCCTCTTCCACGGCATTGCAGAGTTCGGCGATACCGCTTCGCGACGTCAGCGGTTCGAGCACCAGTTGGATCGTGCCGCCGCAAGGCAATCCGAAACGATGCGCCTCTTCCGCCGAGATGCCGTACTTGACCGCCTCCGGACGCGTCTGCTCGATGCCCCGTTGCCGCACGCGGTCAATCAGGTCGTCTTCGATGCAGCCGCCCGAAACCGAGCCGACCACGAGTCCGTCATCGCGTACCGCGAGCATTGCGCCTTCCGGGCGCGGCGACGAGCCCCACGTTTTCACCACCGTCACCAGTAGCGCGCGATGTCCTTCCTCCAGCCAACGTGCGCTGGACTTCAGGACTTCGAGATCCACGCTGTCCATGATTTCTTCCTCTTCGTTGCATCGCCGTCGGACTCACCGTCCGCGGCCTCGGTCGATGCCGTATTGTGCCCCGGCGCGTCGGTGGCTGCAGCGTCGGCGGCACCGTCCGGATTTTCACCTTCGACGGCACCGTCGCCTTCGCCATCGAATCGCGCCCCGAAGCGCTTGAAAAACTCCCCGGCGATCTTGCGCGCCGCGCCGTCGACAAGCCGCGAGCCGATCTGCGCCAGCTTGCCGCCGACTTGCGCGTTCGCGGTATAGCTGAGCTTTGTCGCGGCCTCGCCGTCGGCTTCGAGCGTGACGCGCGCGTTGCCCTTCGCGAAGCCAGCCGCCCCGCCCTGGCCTTCGAAGACGATGTTGTAGGCGTTGGGCGCGTCGATATCGGTCAGTTGCATGCGTCCTTTGAAGCGCGCCTTGACCGGGCCGACCGCCGCACTCAACGCCACCAGGTAGGCATTCTCGCCGTCGGGATCGATGCTTTCGCAGCCAGGGATGCAGGCGCGCAGAACCTCGGTGTCGTTCAGCGCATCCCACGTACGCTGCTGCGAGACCGGCAGCGTATGAGTTTCGGTCAGTTCCATGAACTTGCTCCCGCGGTTGACATGGCAACGAGGTCCCGGCACGGCGCGCGCGTGAGTTGCGCGAGGTCGCGGCCGAACGTGGCCAAGGTGTCCAGATTATGAACCGGACGATGGGCGTCGACGTAAGGCAGGATTGCCTGCACGCCGCGCGCCTTCGGAGAAAAACCGCTGAAACGCAGCAGCGGATTGAGCCATACGATACGGTGGGCGAAGCGGCGCAGGCGGGCCATTTCGGCGTCGAGCACGTCGATCGCTTCGTGATCGAGGCCGTCGGTCACGAGCAGCACGGTCGCGCGGCCGGTCAGCACGCGCCGCGCCCAGCGCCGGTTGAATTCGGCGAGTGCCGCGCCGATTCGCGTGCCGCCCGACCAGTCGACAACCTGCTCGGTGAGCGCGGCAATCGCCACGTCCGGGTCACGCTCGCGCAGCGCGCGCGTCGCATTGGTGAGCCGCGTGCCGAACAGAAAAACCTGCAAGCGTTCGCGCGACTGTACGAGCGCGTGGCAAAAATAGAGCACCGCGCGCGAATAGCTGCTCATCGAGCCGGAGATGTCGAGCATCAGAACGAGCGGCGGCTTGCGCTCCACCACCGCGCGGTACTTCCACACGGTCCAGTCGCCGCCTGCTCGTACCGCCTGCCGCGCACTCGCGCGCAGATCCGCATGCGTGCCGTGCGAGGCGGCCTTGAGACGGCGCGTCGGCTCCTTTGCGAGCGGCAGACGCTGAGCGCGAATCAGATGGCGCAGCGTGCGCCATTCATCGGCGGAAAGGGTGTCGAAATCACGGTGACGCAGCCGCTCTTCCGCGCTGAAGGTAACGTGCGCGCGCAATTCCCGTTGTTGCGTTTCCTGCGGGCTATGCGCATGCGGCGAGGGCGGCGCGCGGACCGCGAGCGCATCGGCGAGACGGTTGTTACGTTTGGGCGGCGGAAGCCCGTCGCGGACTTTGGGCAGAAGCAGCGCGCGCAGCTTGCCTTCCCAATCCGGATCGCGCCAGAAAAGCTCGAACGCGGCGTTGAAGAGTTCGCGTTCGTCAGGCGCGGAGACAAGCGATGCGGCGAGCGCGGCGCGCACGTCGTCGCGGCGGCTCAGGTCGACCCAGTGCAGCGCGGCAAGCGCATCGACGGCCTGGGCGGGCGACATCGGCAGGCCCGCGCCGCGCAACACGCGCACGAAATGCACGACGTTGCGCGCGAGCGTCGGCGTGTTGGCGTCAAGCGGCGCGACGGGTTCTGTCCCGGCGACTGTCATGCGTCGAGTGCGCGGCAAGCCACCACGTGAGCCGGAGCCGGACGCGTCGCGCTCGTTTGCGTTGCCTTTGCTGTCTGGCGTCGTCATGCTCGCTATCCCGGCGCGGCGAGACACTGCGCGATCTGCTCAGCATCGACACGCGCCAGATCGTCCTGATACTTGAGCAGCACACCCAGCGTGTTCTGCACCGATTGCGGATCGAGTTCGGTTACCGACAGCGCTTCGAGCGCGCGGCACCAGTCGATTGTTTCCGCGATGCCCGGCGCCTTGAACAGATCCATGCCGCGCAGCCGATGCACGAAATCGACCGCGCGCCGCTGCAACTCCGCCGATGTTTGCGGCGCACGCACTGCGACAATTTCCAGCTCGCGATCGCGCTCCGGATAGCCGATCCACTGATACAGACAGCGGCGCTTCAACGCATCATGTACTTCGCGCGTGCGGTTCGATGTCATCACGACGAGCGGCGGTTGCGCCGCGCGCACCGTGCCGTATTCGGGAATCGACACCTGAAAATCGGATAGCAGTTCAAGCAGAAACGCTTCGAACGGTTCGTCGGCGCGATCGATTTCGTCGATCAGCAGCACGCGCCGCGAGCCCGGATGGTTTTCGTCGGACATCAGCGCTTGCAACAGCGGACGCTTGAGCAGGAATTCGCCGCGATACAACGTGTCGTTGTCAGGCCGCTCGCCGGCGGCTTCGGCAAGACGCAACGCCATGATCTGACGCGGATAGTCCCATTCGTACAGCGCGCTGGCGGTGTCGAGTCCTTCGTAGCATTGCAGCCGCAGCATCGACGTACCGAGCATGCCCGCCGCGGCCTTGGCAAGTTCCGTCTTGCCGACGCCCGGCTCTCCTTCGACAAACAACGGCCGCTCCATGCGCAGCGCGAGATACAACGCCGTCGCAAGTTCGCGGCTCGCGAAATACTTTTGAGCGGCGAGTTGCGCGAGGGTGTCGTCGATTGAAACGGGTTGCATGGCGTTCCTGAATCTGCGCGCTGGCTGCTTACGAAGTGGGGCGTCAATGAACTACGGCGTCAACGACAACGAAGCGGGAAGGGACCCGTTGGCACTGCACTGCGTGTGTTGGCGAACGCGGCTAACTAGCTGACGTGTTCAGGCAAAAAACCTGACACGTCAGCCACCAATAGCAAGCATCGCTAACCGTTCGCCTTCGCCACCGCTCGCGCCGCCAGGACCGGGATCAGATGCGCGCGATACTCGGCGCTCGCGTGCATGTCGTCGTTCAGATTCGCGGACGGCACAGCGACCGCTCGCGCCGCTGCCGGCGCGAAGTTCGCCGACAATGCGCTTTCGAGTTCCGGCACACGAAAGACAGACGCCGCCGCGCCCGTCACCGCAACGCGCACGCCGGTCGCGAACTTCGCGACGAATACGCCGACGAGCGCGAAATGCGATGCGGGATTGCGGAATTTCTCATAGGCCGCGCGCTCGGGCACCGGAAATTCCACGGCCACGATCAACTCGTCCGGTTCGAGCGCCGTCTCATACATGCCGACAAAAAAATCGCGCGATGCAATGCGCCGGCGCTGGGTCACGATGGTCGCGTCTAGCCCCATCGCGGCAGCTGGATAGCAGGCGGCGGGATCGTTATTGGCGAGCGAGCCGCCCAGCGTGCCCAGCGCGCGCACTTGCCGGTCGCCGATATGCGCGGCGAGTTCCGCGAGCGCCGGCGACACGCGCCGCAACTCCGCGTGATCGGCGACATCGGCATGACAAACAGCTGCGCCGATCGTCACCATTTTCGCGTCGACGGTGATCGACTTGAGCGCGGGAATGCGCGTGACGTCGATCAATTGCGATGGCTGCGCGAGACGCAGCCGCATGGTCGGCAGCAGGCTTTGTCCGCCGGCGAGGAACTTGGCGTCGCTGTCGGCGGCGATAGCTGCGGCGGCCGCTTGCGGATCCGTCGCGCGTTGATACTCGAATGAATACATGTCGAATGCTCCGCTCAGGGTCTCAGTGGGCTGCCTGCTTGGCGGCGTGAATCGCCGACCACACGCGATGCGGCGTTGCCGGCATTTGCAGATCGGTCACGCCGAGCGGCGCGAGCGCGTCGATGATCGCGTTGATCACCGCGGGCGGCGAGCCGATCGCGCCCGCTTCCCCGCAGCCTTTGACGCCGAGTGGATTGTGCGTGCACGGCGTGCCCTTCGCGGTTTCCACGGTGAAGTCGGGCAAGTCCGACGCATGCGGCATTGCGTAGTCCATGTAGGAGCCCGACAGCAACTGGCCGCTTTCGTTGTCGTACACGCAGCGCTCCAGCATGGCTTGCCCGATGCCTTGCCCAAGGCCACCATGAACCTGGCCTTCGACGATCATCGGGTTAATCACGTTGCCGAAGTCATCCACGGCCGTGAACTGCTGGATCTGGCACACGCCTGTGTCCGGATCGACTTCGACCTCGCAGATGTATGCGCCCGATGGATACGTGAAGTTGCTCGGATCGTAGAACGCGCTTTCTTCGAGACCCGGTTCGAGCACATCGAGCGGATAGTTATGCGGCACATACGCTGCGAGCGAAATTTCGGCGAATGCCTTCGTGCGATCCGTGCCCGCGACGCGGAATACACCGTCTTTAAACTCGATGTCTTCCGCTGCGGCTTCGAGCAGATGCGCGGCGATTTTCTTCGCCTTTGCTTCGATTTTATCGAGCGCCTTCATGATCGCCGAGCCGCCGACCGCGATCGACCGCGAGCCATACGTGCCCATGCCAAACGGAATGCGGCCGGTGTCGCCATGCACGATCTCGACGTTTTCGAGCGGAAGGCCGAGCCGGTCAGCGACCACTTGCGCGAAGGTCGTTTCGTGCCCCTGGCCGTGACTATGCGAGCCGGTGAACACGGTGACCGAACCGGTTGGATGCACGCGAATTTGCCCGACTTCGAAGAGACCCGCACGAGCGCCCAACGCACCCGCAATATTCGACGGCGCAAGACCGCACGCTTCGATGTAGCACGAGTAACCAAGGCCACGCCGCTTGCCGTTCTTTTCGGATTCCTGCCTGCGAGCTTCGAAGCCTTTGACATCGGCGAGTTCGAGCGAGCGCGCGAGAATTGTCTCGTAGTCGCCGGTGTCGTAGGTGAGGCCGACCGGCGTCGCATAAGGAAATTCGCGGATGAAATTGCGGCGGCGAATCTCCGCCGGATCGAGGTTCATTTCGCGCGCGGCGGTTTCAACCAGACGCTCGACCACGTAGGTCGCTTCAGGACGGCCCGCGCCGCGATAAGCATCGACGGGAACGGTGTTGGTGAAAACGGCTTTCACTTCGGCGTAAATCGCGGGCGTTGCATACTGGCCCGCGAGCAGGGTTGCGTAAAGAATGGTCGGCACGCTGGACGCAAACGTCGACAGATACGCGCCCATGTTCGCGATGGTGTGAATGCGCATGCCGAGGAACTTGCCGTCGGCGTCCATTGCCAACTCGGCTTTCGTCACGTGATCGCGGCCATGCGCGTCCGACAGGAACGCTTCCGAGCGCTCGGCGGTCCACTTCACCGGACGGCGAATTTTCTTCGACGCCCACGTCAGCGCAACGTCTTCCGCATACAGGAAAATCTTCGAACCGAAGCCGCCGCCGACGTCCGGCGCGATCACACGCAGCTTCGACTCAGGCAATGACAGCACGAAAGCGGCCATGAGCAGGCGCTCGACGTGCGGATTCTGATTCGCGACGTAGAGCGTGTAGCTCTCGTCCTGCGACGAATAGCTTGCATTGACGGCGCGCGGTTCGATCGCGTTCGGCACGAGGCGGTTATTGACGATGTCGAGCGTCGTGACGTGCGCGGCTTTGGCGAAGGCGGCGTCGGTGGCGGCTTTGTCGCCGTGGCCCCAGTTGTAGCAGACGTTGTCCGGCACTTCGTCATGAACGGCCGGCTGCCCGGCGTCAGCTGCATGCGCGGTATCGACCACAGCGGGCAGCACGTCGTAATCGACTTCGATCAATTCGGCAGCATCTTTCGCGGCCTTGATCGAATCGGCGATGACGAGCGCGACCTGATCGCCGACATGACGCACTTTCGTATGCGCGATGATCGGGTGCGGCGGCTCGTTCATCGGCTTGCCGTCGGTGCTGTGGATCAGCCAGCCGCATGGCAGGCCGCCGACGTTCTCCGCGGCCATGTCCGCGCCGGTGAAAATAGCGACCACGCCGGGCGACTGTTTGGCCGCAGTCGTGTCGATGCTTTTGATTTTCGCGTGCGCGTGCGGCGAGCGCAGAAATACCGCGTAGGTTTGCTGGGGCAGCAGGATGTCGTCGGTGTACTGGCCGTTGCCGGTCAGAAACCGATAGTCTTCCTTACGTTCGACGGAAGCGCCGATCAGGCTGTGAGTTTCGGGTGCGTTCATCGTCGGCTCCTCAGGCGGTGGCCGCTGCACTGGCATGTGCGGCGGCGCTGGCTGTGCCGGATGACTTCATGCCTTCGGCGCCTTCGAGTACCGCCTTGACGATGTTGTGGTAGCCGGTGCAGCGGCAGAGATTGCCGTCGAGTTGAGCGCGCACCTCGTCGCCGGTGAGATCGGGTTGACGCTGCACGAGCGAGATCGCGCTCATCACCATGCCTGGCGTGCAGAAGCCGCATTGCAGCCCGTGGCAGTGCTTGAAGGCGGCTTGCATCGGATGCAGCGCGCCGTCTTTGGCGAGTCCTTCAATGGTGGTGATCTGCGCGCCGTCCGCTTGGGCCGCGAGGATGTTGCACGATTTGATCGCGCGGCCGTCGAGGTGGACGGTGCATGCGCCGCACTGGGCCGTATCGCAGCCGACGTGCGTGCCGGTGAGCCGGAGTTGATCGCGAAGGAATTGAACAAGCAGGGTGCCGGGCTCGACTGAAGCGCTGATGGGTGCGCCGTTCACCGTCAGACTGATGCTGATCGCCATGAAGTCGTCTCCTTATGGGGTGAAACCGGACCGTTTTGTTTTGCCTTCAGCTGCCTGTTCGTGGGCCCGATTAGGGTGCTGCGGTTTTTATGAGTCTGCCGAAAAGTAAAGCACAAATCGGGCGGGCGCGCTATGAGGAGTTTTTTGCCTGCGGCGGGCTTTTTTGTTTGTCTGGATTGTTTTGGGGCTTCCTGAGGTTGCAGTTTGTTGTTGGGCTTGCTTTGGTTTGGTTCTTGGCCTTTCCTTGAATTGGCAGTGGTCTATTAGTGTTGCCCCTGTGCGGGGCGGCACTTACTTTCTTTGCCGCCGCAAAGAAAGATAAGCAAAGAAAGCGGCTTCACACCGCCAGCTCGTAGGTGGATCCCCCGGCTCGGGAGGGGCAGTGGTGCATCTGGAATCCGTGCTCCCGCACATTCGGCGCCAGTGACAAGGCAGTCATACGTCCCGCCTCACACTGCGTGCTCGCCGGAAGGGTCTGCTCTCAACCAGCGGCTTGCGTCGGCGCAGCGGGCCGTCGGCTTCGCCTCGGCGACGTTGATCGGATTTGTTTGGTGATCACG
>NZ_AWZT01000021.1 GCF_000472525.1 Paraburkholderia dilworthii | reverse complement strand
CGGAAGCCCGTCGCGATCGACCATCGCCGTGTAGGCGGCGACCAGTTCGGCGTTATCATCGGCCCACCGCCGCGCCTCGGCCTCCTGGATTTCTTCTCGCACACCGCGCTCACTCGCGCGCGAAAGATTGATGCCAAGCTGCTTGGCCCGCGCCAGCACCTCGGGAGGCAAGGTGACGTTGGTGGATTTGCGCGGCCGGACCTCGAGTGCTTTCCCCATGCGGCTCCATGTTGCATTTCATGTGGTTTGTAGTCCACACGCGATGCGCATCGCAAGTGATTAGCCGGTCCGAAGGGACAGCAGCAAGGCGCAACAGGCGAGGCTGACCCGAGATGCATTAGCTATTTACTTATGTCATGCGCGCCACTGCGCCGCAAACCATCGGCTTAATTTGGATCTGCACCTTCCGCCCGTCGCAGTGCCGCGCACCGACCTTGCTCTGTGGGCAGCGCCAACTTCAGTGTCACGCTGCGGGAGAATTCGTGTATCAAGATATATGCCATTGAGCCGACTCGGTATTTTTCTCTCCGGGAAAACGACCCGATAAGCGAATGCCCAATAAGCAGACGTTCGACCGCAATATCACAGTCGCTGATCAGAATTCTTGTTTCGGCTCGCAGTGGGAACTACGAATTTCAGTAATCCAGATTTTCTAATTGGTCAATTTTCATCTGTCGTTCGGAGCTTCGCTGTGCTGCCCGGCATGATCGGATCGCCCTGGACTGCGTCCATCACTGAACGACGCGAATTTGAGCGATGAGAGACGCCGAAGCCTTTACGGATGGCGCTTCCGGCCCTGTCCGCAGTAACGGGTCCCGCAGATGATTTATTCAAAGCTATTGCTATTGCGTATCCCATGGGTTCGTTGAAATGGCAACAATAACGTTACCACTCCATATGCGCTCGGCACGCTTTATATTTAATTAATCCCGTTCCTGACAAGGCAGATGATTTTTAGCGAAATGCAGACGGCGCAGCAGTCCCGCATTGGCACCACGTGCGGGCCGTCTGTGCTTCGCTAAAAATTCTTTGAGCTAAACCGCTCCGCTGACGGTTGCGCTATGGGCATTGAATCGAAGCGCCTGCATGCGATGTTCTCGACGACAGTGTTCGTGGCGCCCGGGATGAACGGCCTGCGGACCCGTTCGAGGATGGAGTCTCCGCAGAACGCATGTGATGCACAGACACCGCAGAGTGCGGCAGGCGACGTTGCGCGACGTCTGGCCGAGCGCGTCCACCGGCGCCGGCGGGACGTATTGGAACCGATGTTGTGGTCGAGCGGATTTGAATTCATAAGGGACTCGCCGGTGGAGGTCGCGGCGCCGCAGACGGTAACAGGCGGGCGATGCACAACATGCGCCCGCGCGTGCACACGGGACAGTCGCGCAGCGACCGGCCGGTCAGTTTCGCGTAGCGGTCGCGATAGTCAGCCTCGGCCGCGATGCGGACTTGCCTGGTGGGCACGGCGTCGAGTAGATGACGGCATACGGTCAGCCGCGACTCACGCAGACGATTTCGACTGCGATTCCTGTAGTCAACGCTCAACGACGCAGCCGTTATGCCAGCCGAGCCACGTATGACCCCGAGGCATGCCGGCGAATGGCCAAGACGAATCCCATCGGTGCGCGGAACGTTGCTTGCTGTAACCGCGCTCAAGGGTCATCGACACGCAGGGGGGCGACGGTCAAGCCGTCCGAGCCCGAGAGCCGTCGGCGCCGCTTGGTTTGCCCCCGATTTATCTCATGACGTTCTCTACGCCTAACTGCGAGATGATTGAAACAAGCGACCGTATGTATGGTTACCGCTTGCCATCGTTTGCCCGACGATGATGTTTCCATCGATAAGACGTGGCTTCCGCCTCCAGGGAGCGAGAAGTAGTCCATGGCGTGGCATAGCGCGGCGCTGCTCGATGAGCGGTTCGGCGGTAGCTTCGGATGTCGTCGTGCCACATTAACGGGTAGCGGGCACAAACGGTGGGAGGCTTGGCGGCGCATGCCCCAGGAATGGAAAATGTCGCTTGAGATCAAGGTTGGGCCGCCACAACTCGCAATTCACCACGGACACGCCGTCCTTCTGACCGGAACCGACGGGCAGATCCGGAAGCCAAGTCATAAAGGTCTTTACTTCTATGACACCCGGGTCATCAGCACCTGGACTGTGTATGTCAACGGAGTCCCCTGGGATCTCCTCAATGGCGGCACGACCAGCTCGGTCAACGCCGCCATATATTTTGCAAATCGCGAATTTGTCACCGAGGCTGGACCGGTTGCGCCGCACACAATCGGGCTGGCGCTCAAACGTCATATTGGCGGCGGCTTGCATGAGGATGTCGATCTCATCAACTACGGTCGAGCCAAGGTGCGCTTCAATCTCGAAATTGTGGTGCGCAGTGATTTTGCAGATATCTTCGAGGTTAAGTCTGGTCACCTCGTCCGACGTGGACGCATCACCACGAAATGGTCCGCGCGTAGGCAATGCCTCACCACCGCTTACCGTAACAAGGACTTTTTTCGTGGCGTAGCGCTGACCGTCCGGGCCTGCGACGCGCAGGCGGTGTACGCAAACGGCCGACTCACCTTCGACATCGAACTTGCGCATGGCGCCTGCTGGCATAGCTGTCTTACCTACGACCTTTCAGACGGTGCCACGAGCTATCCTGCTCCGCGCGAGTGTGCCCGTGGAGGCAGCGACACGCCGGTGGAAGGCAAGCCTCAGGCGGACTGGCGTCGCGAAGTACTCAAGCTTGAAAGCAGCAATGATGGATTCCGGCGTTTGTTTCGTCAGGCAACTGACGATTTTGCGGCATTGCGCCTCCCCGTTCGCGGTGCTCACTGCACTCAAATTGTGCCGGCGGCCGGACTGCCGTGGTTCGTGGCGCTGTTCGGACGTGACAGCCTGATTGCGTCATTGCAAACGTCGTTCGTCCATACCGATTTTGCGCGGGGGACGCTGGATGTACTTGGAGTCTGGCAGGCAAGCAAGCGCGACGACTATCGCGACGCGGAGCCAGGCAAAATCATGCACGAACTTCGTCTGGGGGAGTTAGCCAGCCTGAAACTGGTGCCCCACACGCCTTATTACGGGGCAGCGGACGCGACCCCTCTCTATCTCATCACGCTGCATACCGCCTGGTGTTGCACCGGCGATCCAGCATTGCTTAGACGCCACCTCCCGACCGCCGAGCGCTGCCTTGAATGGATCGATCAGTACGGCGACCGTGACGGCGATGGTTTTCAGGAATATGCGACGCGCTCCTCCGAGGGTCTCGAAAATCAAGGCTGGAAGGACTCGGGCGATGCGCTCGTGTACCCGGACGGGACGCTCGTGAAAGGGCCGAAGGCGCTTTGTGAATTGCAGGGCTATGTCTACGATGCGTGGCTTCGAATGGCGCAAATCTACGACGCCTTGGGCGACACGGGCCGGGCGGCCGCCATGCGCACAAAAGCCGCGGCGTTGTTCAGCCGGTTTAATGACGCCTTCTGGGACGAGGGAGCAGGCTTTTACGCGTTCGCACTCGACGGCGATAAGAGAAAGGTCATGAGCGTCGCATCCAATCCTGGTCATTGTCTTTGGTCCGGGATCGTACCGCCCGAACGTGCCGGATGCGTCGTGGCGCGGCTGATGCAACCAGACATGTGGAGTGGGTGGGGCGTTCGCACATTATCGGCGAATCATCCCGCCTTTAACCCCCACTCTTACCAGAATGGCGCGGTCTGGCCGCATGACAACGGTCTCATTGCGCAGGGGTTCAAGCGCTATGGTTTTGCCGATGAGGCCGCCCGGATTGCCCATGACGTGTGTACGGCGGGGAGCTTTTTCGCACTGAATCAGTTGCCCGAACTGTACGCGGGCCTGCACCGGGATGCCGCCAATTTTCCTGTCCAGTATCCAGGCGCTAATGTGCCGCAGGCTTGGGCAGCGGGCTCGGTCTTCTCGTTATTGCAGGCGGTCCTCGGGCTCCAGCCCGATGCGCCTAACAAGATGCTTTATGTCGACCCGGTACTGCCTGCCTGGCTGAGTGAACTGACGCTCAGGGATCTGCGCGTCGGCAAGGAGGTCTTCGATATTCATTTCTGGCGGACTGATGAAACGACGCAGTTCGACGTTCTCCGTGGTGATCCGGCCTGGATCGCACGACGCGCAGTGAACGTGACGAGCGACTTGCTGAAAGGTAATCCGGAAGGTGGCAGCCGTCGCTGAGGCAGCACGAAAGCAGGGTGGCGGAAGCAGACTGTCGGTTCGCTCAGCTTCCGCCATCTGGAAGTTGCGTTGCCGGTTTTTACTCCGCGGTTGCGAAGTTCGCCGACTTGTTACGCCAATTCAAAGCACTTTACATTTTAAGTATCGTTTAAGCACGCTGACCTACGCTGAATTCACTGATTTAAAGAGCGCGCACCTGGCGTCCTCTGCGTTGCTGTGTCGGCTCGTATGTAGGCAACAATCGTCGGTATCGTGGACTGCGTATTAGGTGCTTGCGCTTCTGACGAACAGAGACATCTATCGCGGGAGAGTGTGATGGACATTGTCCATAACGAAAGCTTCGATGACAGTCGACGACAATGGCTGATTGCGACGTCATGTTTGGGCGGTATTGCTGGCGTTGCCACCCTTGTACCGTTCGTCGATTCGCTTGCGCCGTCGGCCAGGACCAGGGCCGCCGGTGCGCCGGTTACGGTAAATATAAGCGGATTGCGTCCCACAGATATGATTACCGTAGCCTGGCGGGGCCTACCGGTGTTTATCGTCAACCGGAGCCCGCAGATGCTGGAAGGCGTGCTCAAGGCAGACCGACTGGTCGCCGACCCTGCAAGTGATCATCCATTCACCATGCCTTTGCCGAGCTACTGTCGAAATGAGTACCGTTCGCGAGCCGTTCAAAAGAACATCCTCGTTGTAATCGGTGTCTGCACGCATCTTGGCTGCACGCCTAGGCCACGATTCGATGCCGGTCCTCAGCCTGGTTTGCCAGACGACTGGCCCGGTGGATTCCTTTGTCCATGTCATGGCTCGACGTACGACCTCGCTGGCCGCGTGTTCCGAAACAAACCTGCTCCGCAAAACCTGGATGTGCCTCGCTACATGTTTGCATCGGCTATCGAGGTCGTCATTGGACAGGACGAAGCAGGCGAAGCGTAATGCAGGTCACTACTCGGAAATCGTACTTCTTCCGCATAGAAGTCACCTCAAGCTCGTCGTTCAATCGATGATCAGATGGAATCCCGAACGCGTCGTCATTTGGTACGGCCGCTGATATTGCAGAGACGACGCTGCGGAGCTGAGGCGGATCTTCCGCTAGCTGATCCGTCAGGAATCAAGACTCGGCAGAATAGGGTTTTGCGCGGACTAGCGCGGTTTCCCACTCCAGCCAGTGCCGAAACCGTGCCCCTCCAATCGCTTAAGTACCTCTAAATGTCGGTGGTTGTGGCAGCGTAGCGCGGACAAATATGAAAGTCCGTTAATAACGGAAGGCGAGCGGTACGGTCGTGAATCAAACGCGAAGTATTTCCAACCTCCTGCGGGCTGAACACCGAGTCTCCGGGGACGGTCTCTGGAGCGCGGGACTCCAGCTTCGCGATCTGCGCGATGACCTGGTTGCCTGCGTTGGCCGGACCTGGCGGGAAGGATTGCCGACGCGACAACGGACGCGCACGCAAGGTAACGGATCATCGACTTCTCCCGAACAAGCGCGAATATCGGGCCTGCCCGAACACGGCAGCAGGGTAACACCCCGATGGGATCTTCCCGGGTCCGGACCGTTTAAAATTGCAGCACATTGACATAACGAACGGTCACTGAGCGTTGTATTCGCTGCAGCAAAGCAGTGCCTGGAGAATCTTCAGGATTTGTGCTTGCCGTGGCACAGTTCAGGCACAAGATGACATATTCTCAATCTGTCATCAAACGTTCCGGAGATGTGATGCGCTCCTGCGAAACGAGGGCCGTCAAGCTGCCGGGCCAGCCGGATCTGACGTTCTTTCTCGGGCAACTGTCGTTCTGATGCCAGCCACTTCACGCTCGCTTCGCCGTGGGGCATGTTCGTCATTCTCGTGCCTGTCGTGGGCGGACCGGGGAGTGATAATGAGCACGTTAGCGCCGGAAGCAAAAGGTCAGGGCGTGCAGGAGGTGATAGATGCGATCTACTACAAACGCGATGAGATCCGTCCCGTCGTGGCGGGTGGTGAAATCGATTGCATCCGCGCTCGCGATTGTCTCTGGCACTGCCGTAAGGGGACGATCATCCTGATCGACTCCACAGTGGGATCGACGCGCTCGGTTAGCTGGTCACCATGACGGCCGGGCAGCGTATCACGCTGGTCGCCGCAGGTGCCGGTGCCAGCATCGCCGCGACCTTTAACACGCTGATCGGCGGAGTGCTGTTCGCCATCGAATTGACGATGCCCGAGACGAGTTGCGCTGAAGATGGGTTCGGCAAGATACCGGGACGATACCGGAGTCACGCATTGAGACTCTATCAGGCCGAAGCCGTCGAACTCGAAATGCTCGAGGTTCAGGTCTGGGCCGAAGAGATGGATGTCCAGACCTGGCTCATCGGTCTTTGACCGCGGGCACGTTCCGTGTCCGACCGGAAAAATCAGACTTCTCTGCAACAGTCGGCGCTCATGAAGACGGCTCGTCTCACTGGCGGCAGAAAGAGGATTGCCGGCAGCGGATACGGATAACGAGCCGGACAAAAGCGGATTGCGAGGCACTGTCGGTTTCGCGGTCCTGCATTGGCAATGCGGAGAGCTTGAGTTCCCGCTGTGTGCTCGCTAAATTGCCATTCCTATTGATCCGCTGCGGACGCGGCAATCAGATCGGCCAGTCGGCCGAGAAGCCGGCTCAACGCCGCGACCTGCGTGGCAGTATCCGCTGAGCCGACCGTGGACGTCAGTGTCGCGAATTGCGTAGCCTTATGCGCCGCATTCGGTCCTTCGATCATCGTCCACGACGCCTGGACCCTCATTACCTTGTCTTCGTCGGTGTTGGCTTGCAGCACGGTGACGACCAGCGAGCGAGTTCCGCCAGGCGCAGGCGAGTCCGGAAGCACGACTGCGCCGGACGGCAATCGCTGAAGCAAATCCTGAGCAAGCGAGCGGCGCATCATGTCGGCAAGCGGCGCGCCCCAACGCGAATTGTTATCGACGATCAGGCGGGCACCGGACACGCCGACCACCACTTCCTGCCGGTCGAGTTCGGGAGGAATATGAACGGCCGTGAGTTGCAACGGACGGACTTTGCTAGTCACAGCCGTTGCAGGCGCGACGGCGTTCAGCGTGAAGTACTGAATCGGCGGACTGTGCGCGCAGCCTGTAACGAGAGTAGCGGCAATTGCCATGGAAGCCGCCGCCAGCGATGCGCGCAATCGACCGCGGTAGCAGCTTCTTCGCATCGTGTCGTTCATTTCGCGTTCCCCGGTCGTCCGTGCAGAAGCTCTTCCGGGTGCTGATCGAGATGATCGGCCAGTGCCCGGATAGATCTCGCGGTGTTGGTGAGTTCGCGCAGCGTATCGGGCAAGTCGTTCTGACTGCCGCCCCCTGCGCCAAGCGTATGATTCGCGGCGCGCGCGGTGTTCTCCACTTCGCTGGCGGTTTCGCGCAACTGTGCAGCGAGTGCGCGAATCTGCGGAGAGACCTGCTGAAGCGTCTTGTCGGCTTGCGTGGCGGCACCGTCAATATGCGAAATGGTATCGGGGATCTTAGGCGACGAAGCGAGCCGTCGAAGCTGCGACACCGTCTTGCGAACATCTTCGCCGGTCTCGTGAATCGGCAGACCGTTTATCTTCGACATGATCTGATCGGTTTTCGAAATGATCCCGTCGACACCCGCCGATGACGCCGCTGGAATGACCGTGGCGCCGTTCTCGGTCATCAGCGTGGCTCGCGGCGCATCCTGCACGAAGTCGAGCTTCACTTTGCGCGAGCCGACCAGTGGCGGATCTTGCGTCAGCTGCGCACGCAGACCTTCGGCCACGAGCCGCTCGAGCATCGTATCGACCAGCGTTTTCGGATCGCTGCTGGAACCGGTCGCTCCGCTTGCGAAGCCGAGTTGCGAGGGATCGAGCGCGATTTCAGCCGGTGTCGTCAAGGTGCCGGTACGCGGATCGTAGTGGAGCGTCGTCTTGATGACGGTGCCGACGGGAAAGCCCAGCAACTCGACTTGAGCGCCGGGCTTCAGCTCGCCCGCGGGGCCGCTGAGGTAGACGACGTAGTGAACCGTCGGCCGATGTTCCGGCGCCAGCGCGGGCGCGCGGTCGGTGCCGTCGAACTCCCTCGCGGGTTTGCCCGGTCCCGGTTCCATGACGATCTGCGGGCCCGAAATCAATCCCTTCAACGACGAAGGATCGCCGATGTCGGGCTTGGCTCCGTGCAGATAAAAACGCGTGCCGCTGCGCAGATATTGTTCTTCCGCGCGATCGATCTTCAGTACCGCTTTGATGTGGCGTCCGTCCGGCGAGAGTGTCAGTTCAGACACCGAGCCTATCTTGAGGCCGCGCATCGTGACACTCGTATCGTCGGCTTTCATGCCGTAGGCGTTATCGAAAGTGACGGTGACTTTTTCGCCGCCTTGCACCAGCGCACGAATGCCGATCCAGCCTGCCACCGCCAATGCCGCGATCGGCACGGACCAGATCCAGCCAGGCCAGGAAGTCCGCTTGACGTCCGCCTGCGTGCGTCGTGGAGGTCCGTCACTCATGGCCGTCCTCCGCAAGCACGTCCCACATCAGGCGCGGATCGAAGCTGCGCGATGCCGCCATCGTCAGAAACACGACCAGCGCGAAGGCCGTTGCGCCCGGGCCCGCGCGCGCCGATGCGACCCCGTCAAGCTGGATCAGAGGCACGAACGCGACGATGGTGAAGACGTCGACATTCGACCAACGCCCCAGTTCGTCGATCAACCGGTACAGGCGGGACTTTGCGGACAGATGCCAACGCGAACGGCGCCGTACCGAAGTGACGAACCATGCCATTCCAAAGACTTTTGCAAATGGAATCACGATACTCGTGCAGAAAATCAGGATGCCGAGCGGCCACAGCCCCGCGGAGAACAGCTGCCCCACTCCGTCTACGATTCGCACCGGCATATTGCGGCCAAGTTGTGTCGATATGGTCATTGGAAAGAGGTTGGCGGGAATCGCAAGCACGAGTGCGGCCAATGACAGCGCAGTCGCGCGGGCGATTGCGTCGGGCTTGCGCGCCTGCAGTTTAAGCCCGCATCGCGGACAGGGATGTCCTTCGCAAGAGGTGGGCAAGATCATGTCGCACGCGGAACAGGCGAGCGTCGGCTCGTCTGCGGCAAGCTGACGTTCGGCGCCGATTGCACGCCATACCGCGCGGCGATCGAGCGTCGCGCGCGTCAGCATCGACAGGAAGCCCGCGGCAATAAAACAATAGCCGCCCACGCCCACCGTACTCGTCAAATTCTGGGTCACGCGTGAATAGCCGACGAAGCAGCCGACCAGAAACACGTCGGGCATGGTCCACGGATCGAGCCACAGTGCCCATCGGTACATTGCGCCGATACCGTGGAAGGGCCGGGCAAAGCGAATTGCACCCAATACCACGCACAGCGCGCCGAGCCGGATGAAGGGCAGCGCGATCCCGGAAATTCCCAGCAACACGGCAAGCAGCACCCATCCTTCCTGTGTCAGCGATACGATTCCTGATGCGAGTACGGACGAATGGTCCGTGCCCAGCAGGTGCACCGTCATCAGCGGTGACAGGTTGGCGGGAAACAGCAGAACGAAGGTTGCGGTCGCGCATGCGAACGCGCCGTCGATGCTTCGACCGCTGCGCCGCTCTAGCGGACAACGGCAAACGCGGCAGTAAGCAGCCGCGCGGGCGGGTAGGGCGGGAATGTCCTCGAGCGCACCGCATTCAGGGCAGCCGATTGTCAATTGATTGTTCCTTGCAGTTCGCCGATGGGATGAAAATGATCCATAACGCTGCTGGCTTGAATTGGGGCCAGCATTACGCATGCCAGAGCGCGCCGATCCATCGGGGATCCGGTCGGCTCCATGCCGACGCGTCCCCGGGAGCGCCACGCAATGATGGCGTCGCATTGCAGTCCTCGCATAGACTGGAACGCGGGCTGTTTACAGCGGGATTCGGTCGCCGGTCGTCATCGACACCGACGCTTTGACATCCGAACAGGAGAAGGCGATGACGTACGATTCTTTTGCTGCCTGGCTCCACGATCCTTCGACTGCGTGGCTAGTGCGTCGCAGATGAATTCCGTCTGCCGCAAAAAATGTGGATTTGAATCACGTGTGGCTGCTCGTCGCGATATCCGGCACGGCGTTAACGCATGATGCGAAAATTTTTACGGCTGCTGACAGTCGCCGCCTTTTTTCCGACCTCAGCATTCAGTCACGCACTGGACAATCAATTGGCGTGCGAAACCACGCCGCATGAGTTCGTCAGCGAGCTAGCCAAACTTCAGTTGACCAAAATGCCGGCAAGCCGTGTCGAAGGCGATTCTGTGAACGCATTTCGTCTGGCACAGGGCGCGGGCTTGACTGTGTTCGGCTTCCGCGTGCATGCAGTGTTTGGCTACCAGACGCTCCTTCTGCTTGTCGGCCGGGCGCGATCCCACGGGTCTCCGCATCCACCATGCGGCGCCGACGTCGGCATGCGGATGTGCGAAAAAGCGCGCTTTTTTCAAACGATTGAAAAAACGGCATACTGTGACATGTCTGATAAGGCGACCGCGAGGTAGTCGACGGCGCCATTCCGGGCGCCGTGCTGACGGTGGGGCCGGCATTACGGCAGATAGGGCGGGGTCTCTGCAGTCCGATTACGCGCTTCTTTTGTCCTTAAAATGACGAGGGTCATTCCTTTACACTACTCAATGCGTCTCCGACCAAAGCGTTTCAACTTTCAGCCCTTATCCACGAGGCCTCACAATCTGCCGCGATGGCGTTCACGCTTAGTGGGAGGGGCTTTCTCCGTCGGGTTCGCCGTTCTTGCCGCGCGAGCAGTGTGGGTGCAGGGAATCAATGATGGGTTTTATAAAAAGCAGGGCGAACTCCGGCAGGTGCGCGAGTTTAGTATCCATGCCATGCGCGGGCGCATTACGGATCGCGATGGTCGAGCGCTCGCGCTGAGCCTTCCGACGCGTACGTTGTGGATGGATGCCGCCGGCGGAGAGGCCGTCTCGTTTGCCCAGGCATCTGCACTCGGCAAATTGCTCGGCATCGACGTGGGTTCGATCGACGCGATCGCGAGGTCCCAGAAATCATTTGCGTACCTCAAAAGGCAGGTGCCCGAGGACGTGGCGCAGCGGGTGATGCGACTTCATGTGCCAGGCGTCTATGCCCAGCCTGACTACCGTCGTTTCTATCCGGAAGGCAGTATCGCCGCACACATCACTGGTTTTGCTGGCGTCGACGGGAGTGGACAGGAAGGCATCGAAAAAATCGACGATGGTGTACTGACTGGCCGCGATGGAAGCCACCGCGTACTACGAAACGCCAGAGGGCAGGTCATCGATATGCTCGCATCGCGGGCACCGCTGGCGGGCAAGGACGTGAAGCTCACGATTGACCAGCCGATCCAGTATGCAACCTTCAAGGCGCTGCATGACGCCGTTGAGCGCACGGACGCGCGGTCAGGCTCTGCGGTCGTTCTGGACGCGCACACCGGCGAGATTCTGGCGATGGCGAACTGGCCCAGCTTCGATCCAAACAGCCGGACCGCAAGAGCGGGGGACGCGGTACGCAATCACGCGGTCACCGATGTGTTCGAACCCGGCTCGGTGATGAAGCCGGTGACGATCGCACTTGCGTTGCAGCGCAATGCCGTGTCGCCTGGCTCCCTGGTACCGACAAACGGTGGAAAGCTGCATCTCGACGGCGCGGTGATTCATGACGACCGCGATTTCGGCACTTTAACCGTGGGCGGCGTCGTACAGAAGTCAAGCAATGTCGGCACGACTAAAATCGCGCTGCTCATGAAGCCGCGTGACATGTGGAACAATTTCCATGCTGTGGGCCTGGGCAGAACGCCGCACGCGGGATTGCCTGGTGCGGCAGGAGGTACGCTGCGCCCCTACCAGAGTTGGCGACGCATCGAGCAGGCGACGATGTCGTACGGCTACGGTCTGTCGGCGTCGCTGCTGCAACTCGCGCAGATGTACACCATATTCAGCAACGGCGGTGTGTTTGTACCAGCGACGATTCATCCGCGACACGGTGTACCCGTGCATGGTCGACGTATTTATTCCCCGCGCGTCGCGGCGGAGGTACTGACCATGCTCGAGTCAGTGGTGTCTGACGACGGCACTGCACCCCAGGCGTCGGTGCCAGGCTATTCCGTGGCAGGCAAGACCGGAACCGCTTATCGGTGGACTGCGCGCGGCTACGACCGTCGCCAGTATCGGGCATCCTTCGTTGGGATCATTCCGGCACAACATCCGAAGGTCATCATCGCGGTTTCGATCGACCGGCCGCGACAAGGTTCGCATTTTGGCGGGGCGGTAGCAGGACCCGCGTTCTCGGATATTGCAGCACAGACAATGAACCTGCTTGGCGTGACACCGGATAACCCCGGCGCGCAGTTTGTACAGGGCGAGCGGCGACCGGTCACCTAGACATACGGCTACGCGCTGTCTTGAATCGGCAAGCAGTAGTCACGGCGCATCCAGTATGAAACCGGGCGCATCGCATCGAACTTTGCGGGGAACTATCTCTGCCTCTCCCGGCCAGAACGGCTACCTATGGTTACGAAATATACATCGCTAAGATTCCCGCCATTCGACGCTCGTGTCCATTCCATCTCGGCGTACAACGCCTGATCGGCCTCGGGACTGGACCTTCGCGCTTGGAGGTCGCGCGAGCCTGACTCTGCGTGACAACGACCGACCCCTTGCGCCGACAGCGCAACTCGTCGCCTAGCGCCAGTCGGTTGAAACGTCGTCGGGATCGACCAGTGTCAGTCCCGACGATGGCAGCGGCAGGGCCGTCTTGTAGCGCACCTGCTTGAGCGCAAAGCTTGAACGGATGTTCGAGATGCCCGGAATCTTCGTCAGATGATCGACGATGAAGCGCTCCAGCGTCTGCATGTCCGGCATCACGACGCGCAGTAGATAGTCGGCGTCGCCCGTCATCAGATAGCACTCCATCACCTCCGGGCGCTCCGAGATGGCCTGCTCGAAGCGCAGCAGCGCGTCTTCCACTTGCTTTTCCAAGCTCACCTGAATGAACACGTTGATGCGCAGCCCGAGCGGCTCTGGATTCAGCAACGTCACCTGCTGTTTGAACAGGCCAAGTTGTTCCAAGGCACGGACGCGGTTGAAACAGGGCGTGGGCGACAGATTCACGGACCGGGCCAGATCCGCGTTGGTGATGCGCGCGTTCTGCTGCAACTGGCTGAGAATACCGATGTCGATACGGTCCAGCCGTTTGGGTGGCGTGGTCATAGATGAAATATTCCGTGGCGGCTGAGAAATTCGGAATAAATAGCCTATCCCAGCGATGGGCAAGAAGCAAATGAGAGGCTCATTTTGCGGGCTCATGGGTACTATTGTTCCACTTGATATTGAACCGAACGCGTCGATGCCGGAGTGGTGCCATGACGGATTTGTCCAGTGGTAGCGAGCAGTTGCAGCCCTTGAACGCCAGGTATGCGGAACGTGAAGATACCGACCCGCAAGAAACCGCCGAATGGCTGGAAGCGCTCGATGCCGTGGTTGCTCATGTCGGCCGTGGTCGCGCGCAGTTTCTGTTCGACAAGCTCGCGGGCCATGCGCTGTCGCTGGGTGTGGAATCGGCGCGGACCAACGTCACGCCGTACCAGAACACCATTCCGTTCGATCAACAGCCGCGCTATCCGGGCAACCTCGAACTCGAGGAACGCCTCGCCGGCGCGCTGCGCTGGAATGCGCTGGCGATGGTGGTGCGCGCGAATCAGGCCTACGGCGAACTCGGCGGCCACATCGCGAGCTACGCGTCGGCGGCGGATCTGTTCGAGGTCGGCTTCAACCATTTCTTTCGCGCGGCGGCGCCGGGCGAAGCAGAGGGCACGGGCGACCTTGTGTACTTCCAGCCGCATTCGTCGCCGGGTGTGTATGCGCGGGCTTATCTCGAAGGTTTTCTCTCTGAGCAGCATCTGCAGCACTACCGTCGCGAAATCGGCGGGCCGGGGCTGTGCTCGTATCCGCATCCGTGGTTGATGCCGGACTTCTGGCAGTTCCCCACCGGCTCGATGGGCATCGGTCCGATCAATGCGATTTATCAGGCGCGCTTCATGCGCTACCTCGCCAATCGCGGCCTCGCGCAAACGGAAGGCCGTAAGGTGTGGGGCTTTTTCGGCGACGGCGAAATGGACGAGCCGGAATCGACCGGTGCGCTCTCGATTGCGGCGCGCGAAGAGCTCGATAACCTCGTGTTCGTCATCAACTGCAACTTGCAGCGCTTGGATGGACCGGTGCGCAGTAACGGCCGCATCATCGACGAGCTCGAAGCGCAATTCATCGGCGCAGGCTGGAACGTGATCAAAGTGGTGTGGGGCTCGGACTGGGACGCGCTGTTTTCGCGCGACCGCACCGGCGCGTTGCTGCGCGCGTTCGCACACACCGTCGACGGCCAGTTCCAGACCTTCTCGGCCAACGACGGCGCGTACAACCGCGAGCGTTTCTTCGGCCAGAACCCGGAGCTTGCGGCGCTCGCCGCGCAGTTGAACGACGACGACATCGAGCGCTTGCGTCGTGGCGGTCACGATGTGCGCAAGCTGCACGCGGCGTATGCGAAGGCGCTCGCGCATCGCGGCCAGCCGACGGTGATTCTCGCGAAGACGATGAAGGGCTTCGGCATGGGCACCTCAGGCCAGGGTCGTATGACCACGCATCAGCAGAAGAAACTCGGCTTCGACGACCTCAAGGCGTTTCGCGATCGCTTTCGCCTGCCGCTTACCGATGAGGACGTCGAACAGGTGAAGTTTTACAAGCCAGCGGACGACAGTTCGGAGATGCAATATCTGCATGCTCGCCGGGCTGCCCTGGGAGGCTATCTGCCCAGAAGGCGGAGAGTCGCATCGGAGGGGCTGATCGTCCCGCCGATGTCCTCCTGGGGGCAATTCGCGCTGGATTCGAACGGCCGCGAGATGTCCACGACGATGGCGCTGGTCCGCATGCTAACCGCGTTGCTCAAGGACAAGGAGGTCGGTCCGCGCGTGGTGCCGATCGTCGCCGATGAAGCGCGCACCTTCGGCATGGCGAATATGTTCAGGCAGGTCGGCATCTATTCGCCGCTCGGACAGTTGTACGAGCCGGAAGACCTCGGCTCGATGCTGTATTACCGCGAGGACACCAAAGGGCAGATTCTCGAAGAGGGGATTTCGGAAGCGGGCGCGGTGTCGTCTTGGATTGCGGCGGCGACGTCGTACAGCGTGCACAACCTGCCGATGCTGCCTTTCTACATCTACTACTCGATGTTCGGCTTCCAGCGGATCGGCGATCTGATCTGGGCGGCGGCGGATCAGCGCGCGAGAGGTTTTCTGATTGGCGCGACGTCGGGCAAGACGACGCTCGGTGGCGAGGGCTTACAGCATCAGGACGGCACCAGCCATCTGGCGGCATCGACGATTCCGAATTGCCGTGCGTACGATCCAGCGTTCGCTTATGAGGTTGCCGCGATCGTCGACGAAGGCATGCGCGAAATGGTCGAAGAGCAGCGCGACGTGTTCTATTACGTGACGGTGATGAACGAGAACTACGCGCAGCCTTCGGTGCCGGGCGGTGATTTGACGACGCTGCGTGAGGGCATTCTAAGGGGTGTTTATCTGCTTGGCGGGGGCGCGCAGGCGGCAACGTCAGCAGATTCAGCGCAGGTGCAGTTGCTCGGTGCGGGCGCGATTCTCGGCGAGATCATCGCGGCGCAGCAGTTGCTCAAGGACGACTGGCAAATTGAAGCTGCGGTGTGGAGCGTGACCAGCTTCACCGAGTTGCAGCGTGACGGCATGACGTCGGAGAGAGACGCGCGTCTTGGCGAGCCGACAGAGGCGCCCTACGTCACGAAGGCGCTCGAAGCATCACACGGACCCATCATCGCCGCGACCGACTATGTCCGCGCGGTGCCCGAACTGATCCGCGCCTACGTGCCGCGCCGCTATGTGACACTCGGCACGGACGGCTTCGGTCGTAGCGACACACGCCAGGCGTTGCGTGAGTTCTTCGAAGTGGACCGCAAGGCGATCGTGATTGCGGCGTTGAAAGCGCTCGCCGATGATGGCGAAATCGAAGCGGACGTTGTACGTGAGGCACGCCGGCGTTATGGCAGTCGGGCGCTGGCTGGCAGCGCTCCATGGGAAAGGTAAGCGACTGCGTTGATCGAGTAGCACCGGACAACTGTCGCGAACCTTGCGTCCGATCCGCCTGCATAACGGCATGCCGGTGATAGATCGGAGGTATCGACATGTTCAACTGTTTCAAACTTAACACTTGCATTTGCGAATATATACTCACCGCAGCCGCGCGATTTTCTAATTGATTGGCTCTCATTTCGGCATGCGGAGATCTGTATCGCCCGGCGGTTGCGATCGTCTCGGTTTCAACACTGCTCGTGTTTTCCCGCTGAGAAAAGTCCTGCGCAACACCCGGGCGTCGGCCGCCGCCGTGCACACGACGACACATGATGCGGTCTGGCACAAATGGACCGACGTGTTCCACTACCGCAACATGCCACTGAACATCTTCGGCATGCTCTGCTGGCTGACCTGTCTGGTTGTGCTCAGTGCGTTGTTCCCGAGCTAGCTGGTCGACTACCGTAACCGTCCGGCCGCGCTTGTAATTACCCACATCGCAATCGAAATCCCGGTACTCTGGAATACGTCAAGACCGGGATATGTGAAGGGTGGCTGGTAACGGTATCGGACAGACGAAGGGTCGTGCCTGGATCGAGCGGGAATTAATCCCAGCGAGTTCCGGATGTTCGATAAACATTGCCCAACGTTCCAAGGCGAGGCGTCGCTCGGTGTAGTAGGTGTATTGATCGTATATCCCTTCGGCTCCGGCCAGTTTGTGGTTCAGGCACATCTCAGAAACATCGCGGCTTATTCCGAGTTTTCGCATATGAGACGTCATGGTCGAACGCAGATCATGGGGAGTAAATCGGCGGATAGAAGGATTGTGGTTGTCGATCCAGTAATCGATGGGCCTTTATACAGTTCTTCCGAACGGACTCCGGTGCCGAGAAGGATGCTAACTGAGAGCAAGTTCTCTCGTTTCATGTCTGCGTTCAGAAGCTCGTGCAACTCATCGGCCGTCAACATAAGACGTTGCCGAATGGGAGGACGAACCCCCATAACCGAAACCAGTTCAACCCCGATCGCAGGATTTGCATTGATGACTTTGTTGCCTGCAGCGTGACGGAAGATGGCTTTTGCAACGATTGGTAGCGTGTTCGCCTCGACCCATCCAAGCTTGGCGCGCTTAATCAACCCAACGATATCCACCGCTTCGACTCACAGACCTGCATTGCACCGAGTGCTTTCTCTGTTCGCTTCAAATTCCGCCCGTCGCTCCGCTGTGTACTCGGTCCCAAATTGACCAGTACCTTCTCACGGTAGTCTGCGACTAGCTGGCGGACTGTCCAGTTCTTTCGGGATTTGTACTTGCGCTTCTCTGTCGCAGGGTCGTTGCCTTTCTGTACCTCGACGCGCTTTTCGGCCGCGAGCTTGCGCGCTGCTGGCAGCGTCATATCGGGATAGCGGCCGAGCGTTAGTTCCGCAGGCTTTCCGCCGATGCGGAAACGGAGTACCCACGTCGCAGTCCCCGTAGCGGAAAGAGAAGGCCAAGCCACCACCGTCAGATTTAGCGAGAGGCTGTCCTTCCCGGATCCATCGCCTCAGCTCAAGATCTGACAGGACGTTCGTCCCGCGAGTTGCCATTGCACCGCCTCCGCGTAGCTCACATCTAGCTACGCATTCCAAGCACGCTTTGGGCGGATAGCAACGGATTGGCCGGGAAAGGTATCTTTCCTATGTGGTTGATTTAGAGGTCGTTTTTCGATGTCTGCCGGAACGCCTCGGCGTTAGGCGGAATTACATCAGAACAATGTCGTACTGCTCCTGACTCAAATTCGACTCCACCTGCAACGACACTGGCTTACCAATAAAATCGATCAGCATCGCCAGGTGCTGGGACTCTTCCTCGAGGAAAAGATCGATCACCTGCTGCGATGCGACCACGCGAAACTCGCGCGGATTGAACTGCCGCGACTCGCGCAGAATCTCGCGCAGCACGTCGTAGCAGACGGTACGCGGCGTCTTCACCTGGCCCTTGCCCTCGCAAACCGGGCAAGGCTCGCACAACACATGCGCCAACGATTCGCGCGTGCGCTTGCGCGTCATCTCAACCAGCCCGAGTTGCGAAAAACCATTCACAGTCACGCGCGTGCGGTCGCGAGACAACGCCTTCTTCAATTCGCCCAGCACCTGATCGCGATGCTCGACGTTTTCCATGTCGATGAAATCGATGATGATCACACCGCCCAGATTGCGCAGCCGCAGTTGACGCGCAATAGTGTGCGCGGCTTCCAGGTTCGTCTTGAAGATCGTGTCGTCGAAATTGCGCGCGCCGACATAACCGCCGGTATTCACGTCGATGGTGGTCATCGCTTCAGTCTGGTCGATCACCAGATAGCCGCCCGACTTCAGATCGACACGGCGTGACAACGCGCGCTGGATCTCCGCCTCGATGTTGTACAGATCGAAGAGCGGCCGTTCGCCGGTGTAATGATGGAGCTTCGACGACACCGCCGGCGTGAACTCCGCCGCGAAATCGGCCAGCATCTGATACGTCTCGCGCGAATCGACCTGAATGCGCGACGTTTCATCGTTGACGAAATCGCGCAGCACACGTTGCGCGAGATTCAGATCCTGATAGAGCAGACTGGTCGGCGGCATGCGCTGACCTTGCGACAGAATCGTCGCCCACGTCTTGCGCAGGTACGCGACGTCGGCGGCGAGTTCCTCACTCGTCGCATCTTCGGCGATGGTGCGCACGATGTAGCCGCCTTTCTCGTCGGCGGGCAACACCGCGGTCAAACGCGCGCGCACCGCTTCGCGCTCGGCTTCGCTTTCGATCTTCTGCGAGATGCCGATATGCGGCTCCTGCGGCAGATACACCAGCGTGCGTCCGGCAATGCTCACTTGCGTGGAGAGCCGTGCGCCCTTGGTGCCGATCGGATCCTTGACCACCTGGACCATCAGCGTCTGACCTTCGAACACGATCTTTTCAATCGGCTGATGCGGCGTCTGATGCTGCGGCTCGCCGGCGACGCGCGGGTGCCATATATCGGCTACGTGCAAAAACGCGGCGCGTTCGAGACCGATGTCGATAAACGCGGATTGCATGCCCGGCAACACGCGCACGACCTTGCCGAGATAGACGTTGCCGACGCGGCCCCGCGACAGCGTTCGTTCGACGTGAAGTTCCTGGACGGCGCCTTGCTGGACGAGCGCGACGCGCGTTTCCTGCGGCGTGACATTGATCAGGATTTCTTCATTCATGGTGTTGTTCTAGAAGTCGATGCGCGCTGCACGCAAAAGGGCAGCGGTTTCAAAAAGCGGCAAACCCATGATACCTGAATAGGACCCGTCGATATGCTCGATAAACTCGGCGGCGCGCCCCTGCACGCCGTATGCGCCCGCCTTGCCGAGCGGTTCGCCGCTTGCCACGTAGCGGCGAATCGCGTCTCGGTGCAACGCAGCAAAGCGCACCTTCGACACCGAGAGCGCGGCAGGCAACAACTCGCCGTCTGCATCCACCACGGCGACGGCGGTCAGCACTTCGTGATCGCGGCCCGCGAGGCGTGCGAGCATTGCAACGGCATCGTCGGCGTCGAGCGGTTTGCCGAGAATCGCATCGTCGATGGTGACGGTTGTATCCGCAACCAGAATCGGCATCGCAGCATGATCGCCGGCCACGAGGCGGGCGCGCGCGGCACGCGCTTTGGCCACGCAGACACGTTGCACGTAGTCGTGCGCGCGCTCGCCGGGCAATTCGGCTTCGAGCGCTTCGGCGTCTTCATCGGGGCGCGGCAGCAGCAGTTCGAAGCGCACGCCGATCTGTTGCAACAACTCCTGACGGCGTGGACTTTGCGACGCGAGATACACGAACGGATGCAGCGATGCGGCGGAGGTTGGCATGAAGATGTCTCGAAGAAACGGACTGTGTGAGCGCGCGATGAGGGTGTCGATTGTCGCGCCAAACGACCTTTGCGGGTGCACGCCAGCGATCCAATGTGCCGACGCGCGCACCCAGCCGCCAGCGCGCCGGAGCACAACGCCTGCGCCGTGTCCGCCAAAACCTCACGCTTACGAACGCGCTGGGCCTGACGCCTTGCGCGATGACGTGCGTGGCCGACCGCATGATCGGCATATGGGCGCTTAGCCACGCTTGCCACTCACGAGCGCCGTGACCAATTGCGGCGACTACGACGACCACGGCGACTACGACGGCAATCATGGCCCCGAGGCCAGCGAACAACGAAACGCCTCGCGTCTCAATCCATTCCGTTCACGCGCGATGATAGGGGTGATTTTGCGTGATGGTCCACGCGCGGTAAAGCTGTTCGGCAAGCAGCACGCGCACCATCGCGTGCGGCAACGTGAGGCTCGAGACGCGCAGCATCATGTCGGCACGCGCCTTCAGTTCGGGGTCGAGCCCGTCGGCGCCGCCGATCAGAAACGCAATGTCGCGGCCGTCCTGCTGCCAGCCGGGCAGGGCGCCGGCAAGCTGCATCGTGGTCCAGTCCTTGCCGCGTTCGTCGAGCGCGACAATGCGCGCGTTCTTCGGCAACGCGGCTTCGATCTTAAGCCGCTCGGCGGCCATTACGCTCTCCGCCGGACGGCCCGATGACCGCTGCTCGGGCTTGATCTCGCGCAGTTCGATACGCAACTCGGGCGGCATGCGCTTCGCGTATTCGTCGAAGCCGACAGCGATCCAGTCGGGCATCTTGTGGCCGACGGCGAGGATGTGCAGTTTCATCGTGCTTTAGAGCGCCGCTCGCGCAATTCCACTGTGAAGCGGCTGGAGCGAGCGAATCAAAGCCCGCTCACTTGCGGCGCGCGGCCGTCTTGCGCGCGGGCTTTTTCGCAGCAGGCGCCTCTTCGTCTTCTTCCTCTTCGTCGGGCTCGCTCGAACGCGCGCCGCCGAACGGATCGGGCGTGGACAGCTTGAGACGCACCGGCTTGTCGCCCCAGATTTCCTCGAGGTTGTAGTACTGGCGCAGCGCCGGTTGCAGGATGTGGACGATTGCGTCGCCGCAATCGACCAGCACCCATTCGCCGATGTCCTCGCCCTCGGTGCTGATGATGTCGCCGCCGGCTTCCTTTACGCCCTCGCGCACGCTCGAGGCGAGCGCCTTGGTTTGCCGGTTCGAGGTGCCGCTCGCGACGATCACGCGATCGAACAGCGCGGTCAGGTGGCTGGTGTTGAACACCTTGATGTCTTGCGCTTTGACGTCTTCGAGAGCGTCGACGATCACGCGTTGCAGTTTGCGAATATCCATGAGGTTACCGGTGGTACAGATGATGTTGAAGAATATAGTCCCACACCGCGGTGGGGACGTGGCTTGCGGCCATGCCCTGTTGCTGTTCGTCGCCCACATGGGCAAGCCGCTGGCTCACCTGTTCACGCAGATGCGCGCGAATGTCGGTGGCCGAGACGTTGAACGCAAGCGTCGTGTCGATCAGCAAGTGGCCGCAAGGTGTGGCTTGCAGAACGTCGGCGCGGGCGCGGCGCGCGTCGATTTCTTTCGCGACTGCGGGCGGAATCGACGCGAGATCGAAACCGGGCCGCGTGGCCGCGCAAATGTGCGCGAACTCGAACAGGCGCCGCCAGTCGCGCCATGTGTCGAGATGCACCAGTTGATCCGCGCCGATCAGCAATGCAATGGATGCGTTCTCGCCTTCCCGTTCGCGCCAGCGTTGCAACGTGTCGACGGTGTAAGTCGGGCCTTCGTGCTCGATCTCGTCGGTCGCCACTCGCACGGTCGCGCCCGGCAGTTTCAGTTGGCCAGCCGCCGCGCGTGTCATGGCGAGGCGATGCACGGCGGGCGATACGTCCGCTTTCTGCCAGGGCTGCCCGGCTGGCAGCAGCACGAGCTCGGTCAGTTGCAGCACGTCGGCGAAACGCCGCGCGAGCGCGAGGTGGCCGTCGTGGATCGGATCGAAAGTGCCGCCGAGCAAACCGATCCGGCGAGGCAGCGCAACGGGATGATCGTTCGGCTTCAGATGAAGATCCTTTGTCGTAGCCACGTGCTGGGCAGTGCTGGCCTCCGGGATTCCGGAGCGCTCACACCCACTCGCGCGGCACGAGAAAATCGCTGTAAAGGCGCGCTTCCGGCGTGCCGGGTTCGGGATGCCAGTTGTAGCGCCAGTTCACCACAGGCGGCATCGACATCAGAATCGATTCGGTGCGTCCGCCGCTCTGCAGCCCAAACAGTGTGCCACGGTCGAAGACCAGATTGAACTCGACATAGCGCCCGCGCCGGTAAGCCTGGAAATCGCGCTCGGCCTGGCCGTACGGAATGTTGCGGCGCTTTTCGATGATTGGCAGGTACGCCTTGAGGAATCCTTCGCCCACGCTTCTGAGCATCGCGAACGATTGATCGAAGCCCGGCGCCGAGTAATCGTCGAAAAAAATCCCGCCGATGCCGCGCGGTTCGTTCCTGTGCTTGAGGAAGAAATAGTCGTCGCACCAGCGCTTGAAACTCGGGTACAGGTCCGCGCCATAAGGCTCGAGCGCATCGCGGCAGGTGCGATGAAAGTGCTGCGCGTCGTCCTCGTAGCCGTAGTACGGCGTCAGATCCATGCCGCCGCCGAACCAGAACACCGGCTCTTCACCGGGCTTGGTCGCAACCAGCAGGCGCACGTTCATATGCACGGTCGGGCAGTGCGGATTGTGCGGATGCAGCACGAGCGACACCCCCATCGCCTCGAAGCCACGCCCCGCCAGTTGAGGACGCGCCGCGCTCGCGGAGCCCGGCAGCGCATCGCCCGCGACGTCCGAAAAGCCGATGCCGGCACGCTCGAAAAAGTTGCCGTCTTCGAGAATGCGCGTGCAGCCGCCGCCGCGCAGCTTTTCGCCGGGCGTGCGCTGCCATGCGTCGGTGGCGAAGGGCTTGCCGTCGAACGCGCCGAGCGTGTCCGCGATTTGTGTTTGCAGGCCTTGCAGCCAGGTGCGCACGGCTTGTGCGTCGTAGCTCGAATCGGTCATCAATGCAGGTGCTGAAGGCGGCACGTCGGTGCCGCGGGTTCGTCGCGAAGCGCCGCGCTGTGTTTCGGAGATGCCGCCGAAGGCGCGGCCATTCGGTTGCAGAGCGCTGCACGGACGGTGTCGGTTGCCCGGCCAATTGCACCATTCGCACCATTCGCCCGATTGGCGCCACTCACACCGGGGTCTGGTGGCACCGCGTTCGGTGGGGCAACGAGGCGCAAACTTCGAAGCCGATGCGTCGCGCCGCACTTCGCCATGACGCCAATGGCGGCGCGCACGGGCAAGCGCCTTTGCAAACCCGCAGTGTAGCGCCGTTGGCGCCGCACGCGGGCGGCCTGGCCTCGCGACTCAGTGCTTGCTTTCGGTCCTGGCGTCGGGTTTAGCGTCGTGCTTGCGGTTGAGCGCGCGATAGCCGATGTCGCGCCGGTACTGCATGCCGTCGAACGAAATCTGGTTGATCGTTTCATACGCGACCGACTGCGCGCTGCGCACCGAATCGGCCAGACCGACCACACACAGCACGCGGCCGCCCGAGGTGACCAGCTTGCCGTCCGTGAGCGTGGTGCCCGCGTGGAAGGTGACCGAATCCGCGGTTTCGGCGGGAATGTCGTTGATGCGGTCGGCTTTGCGCGGCGTATCCGGATAGTTGTGCGCGGCGAGCACCACGCCGAGCGCGGTGCGGCGGTCCCACTCCAGCTCGACCGTATCCAGCGTGCCGGCGATGGCCTGCTCGACCACTTTCGAATAGTCGCCCTTCAGACGCGCCATGATCGGCTGCGTTTCGGGGTCGCCCATGCGGCAGTTGAACTCGAGCGTCTTCGGGTTGCCTTGCGCGTCGATCATCAGGCCGGCATACAGAAAGCCGGTGTAGCGGATGCCTTCCTTCTCCATGCCGCGCACCGTCGGCAGGATGATTTCGCGCATCACGCGCGCGTGCAATTGCGGCGTGACGATGGGCGCCGGCGAATATGCGCCCATGCCGCCGGTGTTCGGGCCCTGGTCGCCGTCGAGCAAACGCTTGTGGTCCTGGCTCGACGCGAGCGGCAATACATGCTTGCCGTCGACCATCACGATGAAGCTGGCTTCCTCGCCGGCCAGGAACTCTTCGATCACGACGCGCGCGCCCGCGTCGCCCAGCTTGTTGTCCGACAGCATCATGTCGACTGCGGCGTGCGCTTCTTCCAGCGTCTGAGCGACAACGACGCCCTTGCCGGCGGCGAGGCCGTCGGCCTTGATGACGATGGGCGCGCCCTTCGCGTCGAGATACGCGTGTGCGGCGGCGACGTCGGCAAAGGTTTCGTACTCGGCTGTCGGGATCGCGTGGCGCTTCATGAACGCCTTCGCGAAGTCTTTCGAGCTTTCCAACTGGGCGGCTTCCTTCGTCGGCCCGAAAATCTTCAGACCGCGCGAGCGGAACAGATTGACGATGCCTGCCGCGAGCGGCGCTTCCGGGCCGACCAGCGTGAACGCGATCTGTTCTTTTTCGACGAAATCGGCGAGCGCGGCCGGCTCGGTGATGTCGACGTTGCGCAGACGCTCGTCCTGAGCGGTGCCGCCGTTGCCAGGCGCCACGTAGACGAGCTGGACCCGCGGCGACTGCGCGAGCTTCCATGCGAGCGCATGTTCGCGACCGCCGGAACCGACGACGAGTAACTTCATGTGAATCCCCGAGACTTTAAAAACCATAAACGGCTGAAGCGGGAGGCTCAGCCGTGCAATAAATAGCGAGATTCGCGCCGGGTTAGCCTACGCCGACGAAGAAGCCTGTGGGGCAAACCCGCGACTAACCCTAGTGGCGATGGCCCAGCGCGCGCAATCCTGCACCTACGTTCAAAACGCCCGTTCAGCGGCAACGAACCGCAAAAAAGCGGTAACAGACAGCTAAGGCAACAACGCGGGAGCCTGCCGGCAGCGCGGTGCGAGCCTCAGGTCCCGTCAAACCGAACCGGAGCCCCATGCGCTGCCTGAGCACGCTCATTCGTCGGCGATCGCGGCGTTTGTATAGACTTCCTGCACGTCGTCCAGATTTTCCAGAGCGTCGAGCAGCTTCTGCATTTTCACGGCGTCTTCGCCGGTGAACTCGACTTCCGTCTGAGGTTTCATCGTGACCTCGGCCACTTCCGCCTTGAAGCCCGCGGCTTCGAGCGCGGCTTTCACCTTCGGTAAATCGTTCGGCGGGCACAGCACTTCAATACTACCGTCTTCGTTCGTGAGCACGTCGTCGGCGCCGGCCTCGAGCGCGGCTTCCATCAGCTTGTCTTCGGGCGTGCCCGGCGCAAACAGGAACTGACCGACGTGATCGAACATGAACGACACCGAGCCGTCCGTGCCCATGTTGCCGCCGTTCTTCGAGAACGCGTGACGCACTTCCGCCACTGTGCGGGTACGGTTGTCGGTCATGGTGTCGACGATCACCGCCGCACCGCCGATGCCGTAGCCTTCGTAGCGGATTTCCTCGTAGTTCGCGCCGTCGACGCCGCCCACGCCGCGCTGGATCGCGCGGTTGACGTTGTCTTTCGGCATGTTGGCGTCGTACGCCTTTTCGACGGCGAGCCGCAGGCGCGGGTTCGAGTCGATGTCGCCGCCGCCCATGCGTGCCGCGACCTGAATTTCCTTGATGAGCCGCGTCCAGACCTTGCCGCGCTTGGCGTCGGCCGCTGCTTTCTTATGCTTGATGTTGGCCCATTTCGAATGACCCGCCATACCTTTCTCCGTCGCGCGCGCCAGCGGGGCGCACGCATTGTGCAATTGTCGTTGCGATTCCGGGCGCTTGCGCGTGTGCTTGCGGTCTTGCGCCTCGATGTCAAATTCGCGCCTGGCCGGTTTAGCCTCGTCGCGCCGCGCGCGGCCTGCGGGCCGGCTAGATAGCGAGTTACACAACGCTGCAGCGAACTAAACAGCGCCGCAGCGCCCTCGGCAGAGGCGGTGCGGCTCACGTACGGCGAATCCCACGCTAGCTTGCCCGCCCAGCGTGCAGGGGCCGCCGGAACGCGCGACGAGCCTCAAGTTGCCGCAAGCGGGGCTGCCCTTTAAGTGGATTCGAATTTTATCACGGCGCGAGGGGGCGGCAGAGGCAGACATTGGTGTGGACTGCACGGAAAGTGCGCGTGCGCGGCGTTCAGCGTCGGCATCCAAGGCCGCCGGCCCCTTTTGCCGACCTCAGTTCTTGGTCCCGAACAACCGGTCGCCCGCGTCGCCCAAGCCCGGCACGATGTACGCGTGCTCGTTCAGATGCGAATCGAGCGATGCAACGAAAAGCTTCACGTCCGGATGCGCGTCCTGGAACACCTGCACGCCTTCAGGCGCGGCGACGAGCGCGAGGAACAGGATGTTTTCGCCCGCCACGTTGCGGCGCTTGAGCACGTCGACTGCATGCACGGCCGAGTAGCCGGTCGCGACCATCGGATCGCAGAGAATAAACACGCGGTCTTCGAGATCGGGCAGGCGCACCAGATATTCGACCGGCCGGTGATCTTCCGCGCGATACACGCCGATGTGGCCCACGCGCGCCGACGGCACGAGTTCCAGCAAGCCGTCCGACATGCCGATGCCGGCCCGCAGCACCGGCACGATCGCGAGCTTCTTGCCGGCGATCACCGGCGCGTCGATCTCGACGAGCGGCGTGCTCAGACGCCGTGTGGTCATCGGCAGGTTGCGCGTGATTTCATAGCCCATCAGCAGCGTGATCTCGCGCAGCAGTTCGCGGAACGTGCGCGTGGACGTGTCCCGGTCGCGCATGTGCGACAGCTTGTGCTGGATCAGCGGGTGATCGAGGATGAAAAGATTGGGGAAACGGCTGTCCTGAGTCATGGCGGGGGCGCGAGCGGCGGCTAAAAGGTCGATTCGGGGCCGATTCGGGGATCGGTTCGGCGCGCTGCACGGCCGGCGCAATCAGCTTGCGACGACCGGCGCACGCGCCACCGCGCAAGTTTACCGAAAGAGTGCCACCCGAAGATACCGGAGATTGCAGCAGCCCGGCACAGTCAGGCACCGATTCTTCTAGAATCGGGGGAAACTTTGCAACCATCGGGCAAGACACCAGCGAGGAGAACGCACACATGGACATGGGAATCGCAGGACGCGCGGCGCTCGTTTGCGCGGCGAGCAAGGGTTTGGGACGTGGTTGCGCCGAAGCGCTCGCAGCCGAAGGCGTCAACCTGACGATAGTCGCGCGCACCGTCGAAACGCTCGAGGCGACGGCGGCCGCGATTCGCCGGCAAAGCGGCGTCGAGGTGAAGACGGTCGCATGCGACATCACCACGCCCGAAGGCCGCGCCGCGGCGCTCGCAGCCTGTCCGCAGCCGGACATCCTCGTGAACAACGCGGGCGGCCCGCCGCCGGGCGACTTCCGCGACTTCACGCACGACGACTGGATTCGCGCGCTCGAAAGCAACATGCTCACGCCGATCGAACTGATCCGCGCGACCATCGACTCGATGAGCGCGCGCGGCTATGGGCGCATCGTCAACATCACGAGTTCAGCGGTGAAGGCGCCTATCGACGTGCTCGGCCTGTCGAACGGCGCGCGTTCGGGACTGACCGGCTTTGTCGCGGGTCTCGCGCGCAAGATGGCGCCCACCGGCGTCACGATCAATAACCTGTTGCCGGGAATGTTCGACACGGACCGGATCGCCGTCACCATGCAGGCGACAGCGAAATCGAAAAACATTTCCATCGAGGAAGCCCGCGAGCAGCGCATGAAGACGATTCCCGCCGGACGCTTCGGCAACCCCGACGAATTCGGCCGCGCGTGTGCCTTTCTGTGCAGCATCCACGCGGGTTACATCACCGGACAGAACTGGCTGATCGACGGCGGCGCTTATCCGGGCACGTTCTAGACGCATACGTTCGCGCACGTGCGTCGAGGCAGCACTTAGAGCAACATCACAACAACGACAATCACAACGGTTCAGGAGTCTTACGTCATGACCACCCGCATTGCGCTGATCGCGCACGATCACAAGAAGGACGACATCGTCAAACTGGCCGGCGAATACGTCGACACGCTCAAGCGCTGCAACGTCATCGCGACCGGTACGACCGGCGGGCGCATTAGCGAAGCGCACGGCCTGACAGTCGAGCGCATGCTGTCGGGCCCGCATGGGGGCGACCTGCAGATCGGCGCGCAACTGGCGGAAGGGCGCGTGGACATGGTGATCTTTCTGCGCGATCCGATGACGCCGCAACCGCACGAACCGGACATCAACGCGCTCGTGCGCGCATGCGACGTGCACAACATTCCGTGCGCGACCAATATCTCGACGGCGCGCATGGTTCTCGACGTGCTCACGTTGCGTCTCACGCAGCAAGTTTGACACTGCATCCGCTCAGTTCATCGGCCAGACAATCAGCCCGCATTCCATCAAGGAGACACGAATGGTCAAAGCAATCCGATTCGATAAAACCGGTGGCCCCGAAGTGATGAAATGGGTCGACGTGGACGTTGGAGACCCCGGCGCGGGTGAAATTCGCGTCCGTCAGACGGCGGTCGGGCTCAACTATATCGACGTGTACTTTCGCACCGGCTTGTATCCGCTGCCGCTGCCCGGCGGCCTCGGCATGGAAGCGGCCGGCGAAGTCACCGCGGTCGGTGCGGGCGTGAACGATCTGAAACTGGGCGACCGCGTCGCCTACGTGGCGAGGCCGCCCGGCGCGTATGCGCAGGAGCGCGTGCTGCCGGCCGCGCAAGTTATCAGGTTGCCCGATGCGGTGAGCGATGAACAGGCCGCTTCTGTGATGCTGCAAGGCCTGACCGCTCAGTATCTGCTGCGCCGCACGTATCGCGTGAAGGCCGGCGACACGATTCTGATTCAGGCGGCAGCGGGCGGCGTCGGTTTGCTGGTCTGTCAGTGGGCGAAGGCGCTCGGCGCGACGGTGATCGGCACCGTCGGCTCGGACGAGAAAGCGCAGATCGCGAAGGCCCACGGCTGCGATCACGCCATCGTCTATACGCGCGAGAACTTCACGAAGCGCGTGCGCGAGATCACTAACGGCGCGGGCGTGCCTGTGGTGTACGACTCCATCGGTAAGGACACGTTTGCCGGCTCGCTCGATTGCCTCGCGCCGCTCGGCATGTTCGTGAGCTTCGGCAATGCATCGGGACCGCTGCCGCCGATCGACTCATCCGAATTCGCCGGACGCGGCTCGCTGTTTTTCACGCGCCCCACGTTGTTCACGTACATCGGCAAACGCAGCGACTACGAGGCGATGTCGGCCGAACTATTCGATGTGCTGGTCTCGGGCAAGGTCAAGACGAACATCAATCAGCGCTACGCGCTCGCCGATGTAGGTCAGGCGCATGCGGACCTCGAAGCGCGCAAGACCACGGGCTCGACCGTTCTATTGCCGTAGTTCTGATGCGGGCTCAAGGGTTTCGCTGAGTTGCGAGCCCGGACCGAGCGCCGAACCCGGCTAAACCGCTGACCACTACAAGGCCGTTGCATCGCGAGATGCAACGGCCTTGTCCGTTTACGCGATTTTTATACGGCGCGCGCCAGCTTTGATCTGCCCTTTACGCGCTTGCGCATACCGTTGCAGCTATCCGAAATCCGTGATTGGAGAAGAAAAATGGATGTGCTGTACGTCGGAGCCGTCGCGCTTTTTGCCGCGCTGACTTTTGCACTGATTGCCGGCTGCGAGAAGCTGATGCCGTCGCGGTCGCGGCAATTGCCGCGCGGTGAGGGAGCACGCTCATGAACTGGATGCTGTGGATGTCCGGCGCAGCGACCGCGCTGCTGTTCGCGTACCTGGTCTATGCGCTGTTGCGCGCGGAGGACATTGAATGAATTCGAATAATGTCTTGCAGGCCGGGCTTTTCATCGTGGTGTTGCTGGCCGCCGCAGTGCCGGTGTCACGCTATCTGCACGGCGTGATGGACGGCAGTTCGCGCGTGCTGCGATTCGGCGGACCAGTCGAGCGGCTTTTGTATCGCATCGCGGGCATCGATCCGTCGACGGAAATGAGCTGGAAGCACTACGCGATTGCCGCCATCGCGTTCAATGCACTGGGCGTCGTGTTTCTTTACTTGCTGTTGCGCGTGCAGGGATGGTTGCCCGGCAATCCGCAGCAGTTAGGCGCGATGACCGTCGATGGTGCGTTCAATACCGCGATCAGCTTCGTGACCAACACGAACTGGCAGGACTATACGCCGGAACAGACGGTGGGCTATCTCACACAGATGCTCGGCCTCACGGTGCAGAACTTTTTGTCGGCGGCCACCGGCATCGTCGTGGTGATCGCGCTGATTCGCGGCTTCGCGCGCCATACGGCGCAAACCATCGGCAACTTCTGGGTCGATCTCACCCGTGTGACGCTGTACGTGTTGCTGCCGATGTCGGTCGTCCTTGCGACTCTATTGATGAGCCAGGGCGTGATCCAGAACTTTAAGGCCTACGAAAACGTGCCGACGTTGCAAACCACCAGCTACGCGGCACCGAAGCTCGACGCGCAAGGCAATCCGTTGAAGGACGCGAAGGGTAATCCGCTTACCGTCGATACGCCGGTAAAAACGCAGACCATCGCGATGGGTCCGGTCGCCTCGCAGGAAGCGATCAAGATGCTCGGCACCAACGGCGGCGGTTTCTTCAACGGCAACTCGGCGCATCCGTACGAGAACCCGACGCCGTTCTCCAACTTCCTGCAAATCTTTTCGATCCTGATTATCCCGGCGGCGCTTGCACTCGTGTTCGGCCGCATGATAGCGGACCGCAAACAGGGCGTGGCCGTGCTCGCGGCGATGACGATTGCGTTCGGTGTCTGCGTGTTCGGCGAGATCGGCGCGGAGCAGGGCGGCAATCCGGCCTTCGCTGCGTTACACGTCGATCAGTCGGCGAACCTGATGCAGTCGGGCGGCAACGCGGAGGGCAAGGAAACGCGCTTCGGCATCGCGCAGTCCGGCATCTTCACGGTCGCGACGACGGCGGCTTCGTGCGGCGCGGTCGCCAATATGCATGATTCGCTGACGCCTATCGGCGGCCTCTATCCGCTGCTGTTGATGCAACTTGGCGAAGTGATCTTCGGCGGTGTCGGTTCGGGCCTGTACGGCATGCTCGTGTTCGCGCTGCTCGCGGTGTTCGTGGCGGGTCTGATGATCGGCCGCACGCCTGAATATGTCGGCAAGAAGATCGAAGCGTACGAGATGAAGATGGTGTCCATCGTCGTGCTGCTTACTCCGCTGCTCGTGCTGGTCGGCACGTCGATCGCGGTGCTGAGCGACGCGGGCAAGGCGGGCATCGCCAATCCGGGCGCGCACGGCTTCTCCGAGATTCTTTACGCATTCAGTTCGGCCGCGAACAACAACGGCAGCGCGTTCGCGGGCCTGACCGTAGGCACGCCGTTCTACAACTGGCTCACTGCAATCGCGATGTGGTTCGGCCGTTTCGGCACGATCGTTCCGGTACTCGCGATTGCCGGCTCGCTCGCTGCAAAAAAACGTATCGGCGTGACGGGCGGCACGCTGCCCACACATGGGCCGCTGTTCGTCGTGCTTTTGCTCGGCACGGTGCTGCTGGTCGGTGCACTCACTTATGTGCCGGCGCTCGCGCTCGGTCCCGGCGTCGAACATCTGATGATGATGGGCGCGCATTGACGCTCGCCTAATGTGCACGGACGAGTCGGGACGCGTACCAGCACGCGTCAGCAGCAAAGCAACGCGTAACTCGAGGATTCAATGACTGAACATAATTCAACGAGGTCCATGTTCGACCCGGCGCTGCTGCGCCCCGCGATTGTGGACTCTTTCAGAAAGCTCACGCCGCGCACGCAGTTCCGCAATCCGGTGATGTTCTGCGTGTACGTCGGCAGTATTTTGACGACGGTTCTGTGGATCGCAGCGCTCGCGGGTCAGGCTGAGGCGCCCGCGGGCTTCATCCTCGCAGTCACGCTGTGGCTGTGGTTCACGGTGCTGTTCGCGAACTTTGCCGAAGCGCTCGCCGAAGGCCGCTCGAAAGCGCAGGCGGCATCGCTGCGCAGCGCGAAGAAAGACGTGATGGCGAAGAAGCTTAACGAGCCGCATCCCAAGTCGCCGATTCGTATTGTCACGGCGTCGGATTTGCGCCGCGGCGACGTCGTGCTGGTCGAAACCGGCGACGTGATTCCGGCCGACGGCGAGGTGGTCGACGGTGTTGCGTCGGTCGATGAATCCGCAATCACAGGCGAATCCGCGCCGGTGATTCGCGAGTCAGGCGGCGATTTCTCGTCGGTAACGGGCGGCACGCGCGTGCTGTCCGACTGGATCGTCGTGCGCGTCACGGCCAATCCCGGCGAAGCGTTTCTCGACCGCATGATCGCGATGGTCGAAGGCGCAAAGCGTCAGAAGACGCCGAATGAGATCGCGCTGACCATTCTCCTCGTTGCGTTGACCATCGTGATGCTGCTCGCGACGGCCACGTTGCTGCCGTTCTCGATGTTCTCGGTGGAAGCGGCGCACCTGGCACATGCGGCGGGCCACGTCGTGACGATCACCGCTTTGGTGGCGCTGCTGGTATGCCTGATTCCGACCACCATCGGCGGTTTGTTGTCGGCCATCGGCGTGGCCGGCATGAGCCGCATGATGCAGGCGAACGTCATTGCAACGTCGGGCCGCGCGGTGGAAGCGGCGGGCGACGTCGACGTGCTGCTGCTCGACAAGACCGGCACGATCACGCTCGGCAACCGCCAGGCGTCGCAGTTCATTCCGGCGCCGGGTCTGACCGAAGAAACGCTCGCGGACGCGGCGCAACTCTCGTCGCTCGCCGACGAAACGCCAGAAGGCCGCAGCATCGTCGTGCTTGCGAAGCAGCGCTTCAATATCCGTCAGCGCGATATGGCGTCGCTGCACGCGGTGTTCCTCGCGTTCACGGCGCAAACGCGGATGAGCGGCGTCGACCTGCCAAGCCGCGAAATTCGCAAGGGCGCAGCGGATGCGGTGAAGCGTTACGTCGAAGCGAACGGTGGCCGTTTTCCGCACGAAGTCAGCAACGCCGTCGCCGAGGTCGCGCGGCGTGGCAGCACGCCGCTCGTCGTCGCGGACAAAGGCGAACACGGCGCGCGCGTGCTTGGCGTGATCGAATTGAAGGATGTGGTGAAAGGCGGCATCAAGGAACGCTTTGCCGAACTGCGCAAGATGGGGATCAAGACGGTGATGGTCACCGGCGATAACCGGCTGACCGCGGCGGCTATCGCCGCGGAAGCAGGCGTCGACGATTTCCTCGCCGAAGCGACGCCCGAAGCAAAGCTCGCGACGATTCGCGCGCACCAGGCCGAAGGACGCCTCGTGGCGATGACGGGCGACGGCACCAACGACGCCCCCGCACTCGCGCAGGCCGACGTCGCGGTAGCGATGAACACCGGCACGCAAGCCGCGAAAGAAGCGGGCAACATGGTCGACCTGGATTCGAATCCGACCAAGCTGATCGAGATCGTCGAAATCGGCAAACAGATGCTGATGACGCGCGGCTCGCTCACCACGTTTTCGATTGCCAACGACCTTGCGAAATACTTCGCGATTATTCCTGCTGCGTTTGCGACGACCTATCCGGCGCTGAATGCGCTGAACGTGATGCATCTGGCGACGCCGGCATCCGCGATCATGTCGGCGGTCATTTTCAATGCGTTGATCATCGTGCTGCTGATTCCGCTCGCGCTAAAAGGCGTGCGTTATCGCGCGCTCGGCGCGGCGGTTCTATTGCGACGAAATTTGCTCGTGTACGGGCTGGGTGGAATCGTGGTGCCGTTCATCGGCATCAAATTGATCGATATGGTGCTGACTGCGTTCGGCTGGGTTTGAGTCAGGCCCGTTTCAAAACCGGCAGGCTACGAGGAAATAATCATCATGAAAAATCTGTTGCGTCCGTTGATCGTCATTTTTGCGGTGCTGAGCGCCGTGACGGGCCTCGCTTATCCGGCGCTGGCGACCGCGGTGGGGCAAACGCTGTTTCGCAGTGAAGCCGATGGCAGCCTTATCGAACAGGACGGCAAGGTGGTTGGCTCGAAGTTGATCGGCCAGCAGTTCGATGCGCGTCAGTACTTCTGGGGACGTCTATCGGCCACAAGCCCGATGCCCTATAACGCACAGGCTTCGGGCGGCTCCAATCTCGGGCCGACCAATCCGGCGCTTGTCGATGAAGTGAAGGGCCGTATCGACGCATTGAAGGCCGCCGGCACCGATATGTCGGACCCGGTGCCGGTCGATCTGGTGACTTCTTCGGGAAGCGGCCTCGACCCCGAGATCAGCCCGGCGGCGGCCGCTTATCAGATCGATCGGGTAGCAAAAGCGCGCGGGCTTGCGGCGAACGACGTGCAAGCGCTGGTGGACCGTTATACGACTGGCCGTCAATTCGGCATTCTCGGCGAGCCGCGCGTGAACGTGCTGCAACTCAACCTCGCGCTCGACGCAATGAAGCGTGGTTGAGCGCGCTTGGTCACAGGGAGTTGCGGTGCTAACGAACGCGCGGCGAGCACGAGGCAACGACGTGGGAAGCACGTGGGAAGCAGAGCAACCACGCGGCGTGCACCCGCCGCGCGCGCGATACGTCCTTATCTTTTCACGCCGGGAGCGGCGCGTCTTCATGAACGATTTGCGGCCGAGCCGCCGCCGTGCCACCATGCATGCACCGCCGCGTGCCTACGATAAAACATGCAAGCATGAACCGTCCCAATCCCGATGAACTGCTCGACAAACTGCAGCGCGACGAACAACAGCGTCAGCGCGGCAAGCTGAAGGTTTTTTTCGGCGCGTCGGCGGGCGTCGGCAAGACGTATGCGATGTTACAGGCCGCGCGTCGCCGTCGTGACGAAGGCGTAGACGTGGTGGTGGGCATCGCCGAAACGCATGGGCGCGGCGAAACGGCGGCGCTGCTCGAAGGGCTCGACGTGCTGCCGCTTGCGCAATTCGACTACCGTGGCCGCAAGCTCGGCGAATTCGATCTCGACGCGGCGCTGTGCCGCAAGCCGCAACTCATTCTCGTCGACGAACTTGCGCATTCGAATGTGCACGGCGCTCGGCATCTCAAGCGCTGGCAGGATGTGTATGAACTGCTCGACGCCGGCATCGACGTCTACACGACCGTCAACGTTCAGCATCTCGAAAGCCTGAACGACGTAGTGGGGCAGATCACAGGCATCCGCGTGTGGGAGACGGTGCCCGACAGCGTGTTCGATCGCGCCGACGAAGTCACGCTGGTCGATCTGCCCGCCGAGGAACTGCTCGATCGTATGCGCGACGGCAAGGTGTATTTGCCGCAGCAGGCGGAGCGGGCGGTGCGCAATTTCTTTCGCAAGGGCAATCTGATTGCGCTGCGCGAGCTGGCGTTGCGCCGTACCGCGGATCGCGTCGACGCGCAAATGCGCGAGTATCGTGCGGACCGTTCGATCGAGCGGATCTGGCAGGCGCGCGAGCGCTTGCTGGTATGCGTCGGCCCCGGCCCCGAAGCGCCGATGCTGGTGCGCGCGGCGGCGCGTCTTGCCGCCAGTCTGAAGGCCGACTGGATCGCCGTGTATGTGGAAACGCCCGCATTGCAGCGTTTGCCCGATGCGCGCCGCGAGCGCACGCTGAACGCGTTGAAGCTCGCCGCCGAACTCGGCGCCGAAACCGCGACGCTGGCAGGCACGGACGCGGCTCTCGCGCTCACCGGCTACGCACAGGCTCGGAATGTTTCGAAGCTGGTGGCGGGCGCATCGGCGCGCACCGGTTTGACACGCTGGCTGCGCCGGCCGCTTGGCGAGCGCATCGCGGAAAAGGCGAGTCATGTCGATCTCACGCTGATTCGCGCGTCGTCGTCGGAAAGCGGCAGCGGCGAGCAGCACCGCTTGCTCAGCACGACCGCGAACGCGTGGCGCGACGCATTGAGCGCCGCACGCGAACGCCGCTCGCCGCCGCGCGCTTACGGCTTCGCGCTGGCGATCTGCGCGGGCATAACGGCGTTGTCGAGCCAACTGAGCAACCGCATCGATCTGACGAACCTCGTCATGCTCTATCTGCTCGGTGTGATCTTCGCCGCCGCGAAGCTCGGACGCGGGCCCGGCGTGCTGCTGTCGTTCGCGAGCGTGGCCGCATTCGATTTTTTCTTCGTGCCGCCGCGCTTGTCGTTGTCGGTGTCGGATACGCAATATCTGCTGACGTTCTTCGGCATGTTGCTGACCTCGCTCGTGATCAGTCATCTCACGTCGAGTTTGCGGCGCGAGGCGCGCGTCGCGCGGCGTCGCGAGCAGCGCACCGGCGCGATGTACGCGATGGCGCGCGAACTGGCCGCGGCGCTGACCACTGAACAGATCGTCGACATCGGCAGCCGGCATGTGAGCGAAGTGTTCGGTGCGCGCGTCGCGATCCTGTTGCCCGACAGCGCCGACCGGGTGAAGCAGAAAATCGAGGACCCGGACGCGGCGATTACGCTCGAAGGCGAGCTGCTCGATACCGATGTCGGCCAGTGGGTCTACGATCACCAGAAGCCGGCCGGGCACGGCACCGACACGCTGCCCGCCGCCGCCGCTTTATATCTGCCGCTGAAGGCGCCGATGCGCACGCGCGGCGTGCTTGCCGTGGTGCTGCGCGACGAACACGAACTTGACGTGCCCGAGCAGCAGCGCATGCTCGACGCCTTCGCGGCGCAGATTGCGCTGGCGCTGGAGCGCGTGCATTACGTCGATATCGCGCGCGACGCGCTGGTCAATATGGAATCCGAACGTTTGCGCAACTCGCTGCTCTCCGCGATTTCGCACGATTTGCGCACGCCGCTCACGACTATCGTCGGCTTCTCGTCGATGCTCGCGCAATCGCGCGCATCTCAAGGCGAAGTGCAGCGCGACGGTGAACTTGTCGATGCGATCCATGAAGAAGCACTGCGCATGACCGGCATCGTGACGAATCTGCTCGACATGGCGCGCTTGCAGGCGGGCAGTCTGCAACTGAACCGCCAGTGGACGCTGCTTGAGGAAACCGTGGGCGCCGCGCTGCGCGCCTGCAGGCGTGTGCTGACCGGACACCCTGTGCAGGTCAATCTCGCCGCCGACCTGCCATTGCTGCATCTCGACGCTGTATTGATGGAGCGGCTTTTCTCGAACCTGTTCGAGAACGCGGCGAAATACACTTCGCCGGGCACGCCGTTGACGATCGGCGCGCAACGCTGCGAGACGAACGGCGAGCCGTTCGTGCGCGTCACCGTCGACGATAATGGGCCGGGCCTGCCCGCAGGCATGGAAACGCGCGTATTCGAAAAGTTCACGCGCGGCGAAAAGGAGTCGGCAAAGCCTGGCGTGGGTCTCGGCCTCGCGATTTGCCGCGCGATCGTAGAAGCGCATGGCGGCAGCATCGGCGCGTTGAATCGCGTGTCGGCGGAGTCCGTGGAGTCGGCGGGTGGCCGTATCGACGGCGCGCGCTTCTGGTTCATGTTGCCGGTCGAAACGCCGCCGGACGCGCCCGACGCATTCGATGCGCTGAACGCGCCGGATGCCCTGGAAGACGAAGCCGCCGACAATCCGGCCACTGACGCGTTTTCGCAGCCGCACCTGGATCCGCATCTGGAGCCGCAATTGAACCCTCATCTGAACCCGCAATTGAATCTTCATCCGAACCCGCTTGCCAAACCAGCCCATGAGTGAGCCGAGCATCACCGTCGTTCTGATCGAAGACGAAAAGCAGATCCGCCGTTTCGTGCGAGCGGCGCTGGAAGGCGAGGGCATCGCCGTGCATGACGCCGAGACCGGCAAGCAGGGTCTCGTGGAGGCGGCGACGCGCAAGCCCGATCTCGTCATCGTCGATCTCGGTCTGCCGGACACCGACGGGCTCGACGTGATCCGCGAATTGCGCAGTTGGAGCGAACTGCCGGTGATCGTGCTGTCGGCCCGCACGCAGGAGAGCGAGAAAGTCGCGGCGCTCGATGCCGGTGCGGACGACTACCTGACCAAGCCGTTCGGCGTGTCCGAACTGCTCGCACGAATTCGCGCGCATCTGCGAAGGCGCAATCAGGGCGGCGCGAACGAATCGCCGCAGGTGCGCTTCGGCGCAGTGAGCGTCGATCTGGCGTTGCGTCAGGTCACGCGCGAAGGCGCGACGGTTCATCTGACGCCGATCGAATACCGGCTGCTCGCGACGCTGGTGCGCCATGCCGGTCGCGTGCTGACGCACCGGCAACTGCTGCGCGACGTGTGGGGGCCGTCGCATGTCGAGAGCTATCACTATTTGCGCATCTATATGGCGCATTTGCGCGGCAAACTCGAACGCGATCCGGCGCAGCCCGAGCATATCGTCACGGAGACGGGCGTCGGCTACCGGCTAGTCGGCGTGGTTTGAGCATGGCGGCGTGCGCGCCTGCGGCACGAACGCGGCGTGCTCGTTATAATTACGGACCGTAAGGACGGCCTTACGCTATTCACTAACGGGGACGGCCCCATCTGATCAATGGAGCTGTTTCATGTCCTGGATTCTTCTGTTCATCGCCGGTTTGCTCGAAGTTGCGTGGGCCGCCGGTCTCAAGAGTTCCGAAGGTTTCACTCGTCTGTGGCCTTCCGTTTTTACCATTGTTACTGCGCTCGGCAGCTTCGTTCTGCTTGCAATGGCAATGCGGCAGTTGCCGCTCGGCACCGCTTACGCGGTCTGGACCGGCATCGGCGCGGTGGGCGCATTCATCTTCGGCATCGTGATGATGGGCGAGGCGCTGACGGCCGCGCGTGTTGCCAGCGCGGCGCTGATCGTCGTCGGCCTGATCGGGCTCAAGCTGTCGTCGGGGCATTGAGCGCCCGCACGCGGCAACAGGCGCCCGACCGTGGGCGGCGCTGCACGCGTCGCCATTTTGCAAGCCACTCTGCGTTCTGCGAATTAACGTGGCTATAATGAGATGGAAACCAACCTGAAATTGCCCGCGGCCTGCTCGGCGCGGCCGGCTTGGCGCGGGTCTGACGACTTCGGTGTGGCGGCTCCTTCCTGATCGGCCCGCCGAAGCGCCCGGCACGCACAGCGCGCCCGGAGGCGGCCATGCTTGAATCACTTTCGCTTGCTGCGGGGCTCTCATGGGGCAGCGGCCTGCGCCTCTATCTGACGGTCCTGCTGGCCGGCGTGTTCGAGCGCCTCGGCGTCGTTCATCTTCCCGATACGCTGTCCGCGCTGTCCTCGCCGTGGGTGATCGGCGTGGCGGGCGCGCTCACCGTCACCGAATTTCTCGCCGACAAGATCCCCGCGTTCGATTCCTTGTGGGACGCGATTCACACGTTTATCCGCATTCCGGCCGGCGCAATGCTCGCAGCCGGCGCGCTCGGCCATGCCGATCCCGCGCTGCTGACCGTTGCCGCGCTCGCGGGCGGCACGCTCGCGGGCACCGCGCATCTGACGAAAGCGGGCACGCGCGCGCTGATCAATCTGTCGCCGGAACCGGTGTCGAATATCGTCACGTCGACCGCTGAAGACGGTCTCGTGTTCGGCGGCATCCTCCTTGCACTCTTCGTGCCGCTGCTGTTTCTGGTGCTGATCGTCGGCTTTCTCGTGCTCGCCGGCTGGGTCTTGCCGCGGCTGTGGCGCGGCGTGCAGGGCGGCTTTCGCGGCATGGCCACGCATATGGTGTCGCGCCTCGCGAGGAGCCGGCACGATTGAGCGAAACAGAAGAAACAAGCGATAAGGTAAGACGGTCCACGGCGCACGTCGCCGTACCTGCGGCGCGTCGCTTTAGCGGCAGCGATCTGCTGCGTCAGGCGATTCGTATGACGGCGCGCGACTGGCGCGCGGGCGAACTCACGATGCTGCTGCTCGCACTCGTGCTGGCGGTCGCCGCGCTATCGAGCGTAGGCTTTCTCGCCGACCGTTTGCATCAGGGGCTCGAGCGCGACGCGCGGCGCATGATCGCCGCCGACTTCATCGTGCGTGCCGATCATCCGGTCGATCCGCAGTTCGCGCAGGAAGCCTCGGCGCTCGGGCTGCATACAGCGACCACGGCAATCTTCCCGAGCATGATCAACTCGACCGGCGCGCAGCCGGTGTCGCGGCTCGCCGCGATCAAGGCCGTGTCGCCGGGCTATCCGCTGCGCGGCGCGTTGCGGATAGCTTCCGCGCCGGGCGCGGCGGATCATCCCGCGCAAACCATTCCCGCTCCAGGCACGGTCTGGGTCGATCAGCAATTGCTCGACGCTTTGAAGGTGCGTGTCGGCGATACCGTGAAGGTCGGCAACCGCAGCTTCACCATCGGCGCGATGATCACGCGCGAACTGGACCGCGGCTTCTCGTTCGTCAACTTCTCGCCCCGTCTGATGATGCGCGCCGATGAAGTGCCGTCTACGGGCCTCATCACGTTCGGTAGCCGCGTGACGTACCGTCTGTTGGTGGCGGGCACGGATGCGTCGGTCGCGCGTTTCGCGCAGTTCGCGCACGGCAAGGTGGACGGCGGCAAGATGCGCGGAGTCGCGCTCGAATCGTTGCAGGACGGCCAGCCGCAAGTGCGTCAGACGCTCGACCGCGCGAGTCATTTCCTCACGCTCGTGTCGCTGCTGACCGCGCTGCTCGCGGCCGTGGCGATTGCGATGGCCGCGCATCGGTATATGCGCCGGCATCTCGACGGTTGCGCCGCAATGCGCTGTCTCGGCGTCAGTCAGGCCACGCTGCGCGCATTGTTCACGCTCGAATTCGTCGGCGTCGGCGTGGTGGGCGGCGCGCTCGGCGTCGCATTGGGGTATCTCGGCCATCTGGCGTTGCTGACGTGGCTCGGCAGCCTGATCGACGTCGCATTGCCGTACCCCACGGCATGGCCGGCGCTTGAGGGCATCGCCGCCGGTCTCGTGCTGCTGCTCGGTTTCGCGCTGCCGCCGCTGTTGCCGCTTACGCGTGTGCCGCCGGTTCGCGTGCTGCGTCGCGAGTGGGGCGAGGCGGGCCGCACGGCGTGGGCCGCGTACGCGCTTGGCATCGTGCTGTTCGCTGGACTGCTGATCGTCGCGGCGGGCGAGTTGAAGCTCGGCGGGATAGTCGCAGGCGGTTTTGCGGGCGGCCTGCTGGTGTTTGCATGCGTCGCGCGGCTTGCGCTCTGGGGCGCGGCGCGCGCGGTGCGCAGCGAGCGTGTGAACGCGGGGATCGGCTGGCGTTATGCGCTCGCTTCGCTGGAGCGGCGCAGTAGCGCCAGCGCGTTGCAGATCACCGCGCTCGGCATCGGCCTCATGTGCCTGCTACTGATCGCGATGACGCGCAACGACCTCGTGGCCGGATGGCGCAAATCGACGCCGCCCGACGCGCCGAACGAATTCATCATCGACATTCAACCCGATCAGCGCGAAGCGGTTACGCATTACCTCGACACTCACGGCGTGCCGGGCACAGTGCTCTCGCCGATGGTGCGCGGCCGGCTCACCGCGATCGACGGCAAAGCGGTGAATCCCGATTCGTTCAAGGGCGACGACGCAAAACGGCTAGTGGATCGCGAATTCAATCTGTCGTACACGAGTCAGCTGCCTGAGGACAATCGCGTGTCCGCAGGCGCTTGGTACGGCGACACGAAGACGCCGCAGATTTCGATCGAAGAAGGGCTCGCGAAGCTGATCAACGTCAAGCCGGGCGACGTGCTGCGCTTCGATGTCACCGGTTTGCAGATCGACGCGCCGGTCACGAGCGTTCGCAAGCTCGACTGGGGCTCGTTCAAGGTCAACTTTTTCGTGCTGATGCCGCCCGCGGCGCTGCAGGATTTCCCCGCGACGTTCATTACGAGCTTCCATCTGCCGCCGGAAAAACGTTCGACGATCGACGGCCTGATTGCCGCGCATCCGAACCTCACGGCCATCGACACCGGTCCGATCCTCGCGCAGGTGCAGCGCGTGTTGCAGCAGGTGATCGGCGCGGTGCAATTCCTGTTCGCCTTCACGCTCGCCGCAGGCGTGCTCGTGCTGTACGCGGCGCTCGCCGGCACGCGCGACGAGCGTATGCGAGAATCCGCGCTGCTGCGCGCGCTCGGCGCGTCGCACGGCCAGGTGCGCGCGGTGCAGATTGCGGAGTTCGTCGCGGTCGGTGCGCTCGCCGGATTCATGGCCGCAGTCGGCGCGCAGGTGATCGGCTGGGTGCTCGCGACTCGCGTGTTCCAGTTTTATCTCGAGTTCAATCCGTGGCTGCTGCCGGCCGGAGTGGCGGCGGGCGTCGTCTGCGCCGCGCTTGGCGGCTGGCTGAGTTTGCGGCATGTGCTGTCGCGTCCCGCGTTGCAGTCGTTGCGGGACGCCTGACTTTTCCCCTGGTTTTCTGGTTGGTGAGTTGTTATGAGTGAGCTTGATGACGAAGTGTCGGCGGCGCAGCCGACGGCCTTCGAACTGGTCGGCGGAGAAGCGCGTGTGCGTGAACTGGTCGACCGTTTTTACGACCTGATGGATCTCGAGGCGGAGTTCGCCGGAATTCGTGCTCTGCACCCGGAGTCGCTCGAAGGCTCCCGCGACAAATTCTTCTGGTTCCTGTGCGGATGGCTGGGCGGCCCGGACCATTACATCAGCCGCTTCGGGCATCCGCGCCTGCGTGCGCGGCATTTGCCGTTCGCGATTGCGTCGAGCGAACGGGACCAGTGGCTTCGCTGCATGGCTTGGGCGATGGAAGACATCGGACTTGCCGAGCCGCTGCGAGAGCGTCTGCTCGGCTCGTTTTTCGAAACGGCCGACTGGATGCGTAACCGCAATGGTTGACGCGGGCGGCAAGGTGCCGTTGCCGGCGCCCCATGCGGTTGCGCGCGCGGCGTCAGCCCGCGCGTTGGCCGAGTACGCGGCGCTCGATCCGCAAGCGCGCGCCGTGCTCGACTGCTGGTTCGGCGCGCCGGACTCGCCGGATTTCGGCGAGCCGCGCAAGCTCTGGTTTTCCGCCGACGATTCATTCGACGCGATGTTGCGCGAACGTTTCGGAACCCTGATCGATGCCGCCTGCGAGTCGCGGCTCGATAGTTGGGCCGCAATGCCGCTCGGCGCATTGGCGCTCGTCATCTTGCTGGATCAGTTTTCGCGCAACTGTCACCGAGACACGGCGAGAGCGTTCGCGGCCGACCGGAAAGCGCTGGCTATCGCGCAGCAGATGGTGGCGAGCGGAGCGGATCGTCTGTTGCCGGGCGTACATCACCGCGCGTTTGCCTATCTGCCGTTTGAACACGGCGAATCGCTTGCGAGCCAGCACGAGTCGCTGCATCTTTTCAAGGCGCTTGCCGCCGAGCCGGGCGGTGAATCGTATTACCCGTTCGCGGTAAGGCACGCGCAAATCATCGAACGTTTTGGACGCTTTCCGCACCGGAATGCGGTGCTCTCACGTGAGTCCACGGCCGACGAGATCGCCTTTTTGCGCGAGCCCGGGTCGTCGTTCCAGTCGCGCGCGAGGAAGCGGGCCGGCAGACTTTGAGGTGCGTTCTGGCCACCTGACGCACGCCGCGTTGCGGGCCAACGCGGAGACGTTGGGCCTTTATAGACGGGCGACGTTGCCCGTCGAACGCGCGGGGCGCCACTCACTTAACGCGCCGCATCGCCTTATGGGCTCTTCGCACCCGCAGCGGGCGATGCAGCCGTCGTGCGCACGAAGACGCGCAACAACTCGTCGGTGTCGCCTGGACGCGCGCCCGACCAGAACAGACGCCAGTCGCCCGCGGGCATGCGCGCGTTGTCGCGGCGGCTTCCGGCGATCAGCCACGTGCACCCGGTCGTGCGCGTGTTGGCAGTCGGCTGATGCTCGATGCCCGTGTAGTAATCGAGCATCGGCGCTTCCGATTCGCCAAGCCCGGTGCTCGCCATGCAATCGCCGTCATTCCATTCCACGTTCAACGCGGCGCCGAGGTTCTCGAACACCGAGCGGTAGCTTTTCGCGTAGTCGAGCCAGGGCAGCAGCAGGGTGCTGACGAGTCCCCACGCGACGATCGCACCCGCGCACCAGCTCAGCGCGCCGCGCCATTTGCCCGTGTACTTGAAGACGGGCAGCAGCCAAAGCCAGCCGATGGTCATCAACACCGCGGCGACGATCAAACCCGGTTTCACCGGCAACACCCAGTCGAGCGGCAACCATCGGNCGAGCCGGTGCAGCGATGCGTGGCTAGCCGCGGGGTTGGTCATGATCGACCAGACGATCCACGCGAGCGCCGCCGTGCTGCCGAACAGCACGCGGCTCGTCATGTCCCACGCCGTGTGCAGGCGCTGCGGCAGTCGCCCGGCGCCTTGCATCGCGAGCAATGCTAAAGGAGCGATGAACGGCAGAATGTACAGCTCACGGATCGTCGCGGAGCTTTGCAGGACCGCGAAGCCGATGCCCGCGAAAATCGCCGGCAAGGCGACGCGCGGATCGCGCCAGCGCCGCCATGCGCCGCGGGCGAGCGCGGCCAGTGCCAGCGGCACGACTGGAAAACCGACGGTCAGCACGGTGCGTAGCACGAACAGGCGGCTCTCGGTTTCGGAGCCCAACTCTGCAACCGAAAAACCAAAAAAGCGGCCGACGTTGTTATCCCACAGCCAGACCTTGAAGAGCGCTTCTGAGCGCAGATAGAAGCAGACCGGCCAGATCAGCGCGAACGGTGCGCAAACCAGCATCGCGACGCCGAGCGCGCCGGCGAAGCTGCGGCGACGACAAGCTGGATACAGCGCGAGCACCGCGCAGGTGGTCGCGCCGAATACGAGCGGCAGGAACAGGCCCTTCGCGAGAAACGATAAGCCGACGCCCGCGCCGAACATCGCGGCGCCGCTGAGAATCGCGTGGCGGCGTTGCCGAAGGGCGTCGGCGGACGGGTCGTTGGGTTGTTCGTCGTATCGCAGATGCGCGAGCACGAGTTCGAACAGCCCGCAAAAGCCAATGGCGGCGCCGGCCATCAGCGCGACATCGGTCATCATGTCGTGCACGTGCTTGACGACGATGAGCGTGCCGCCGAACAGCGCCACGCTGCCGATCACGCGCAGGTCCAGCCAGCTCGATGCATCCACCGCACGGCGCGCGACGCGGGCCGTGTAGTAGACGGTCAATCCCGCGAACAGCGCGCTCGCGAGGCGTGCCGCGTCATGCAAGGGCAGATAGCGGCCCAGCATCCATGCAAGGCCCGCGGCCACCCAGTCGTAGACAGGCGGCTTTTCGACGAACGGCTGGCCCGCGTTGGTCGGCACGACGAGATCGCCGGTGTCGAGCATGTGCTGAACGATGCCGAATGTGTATGTTTCGTCCTGCTTCCAGGGATCGTGGCCCAAGGTGCCCGGCAAAAGCCACGCGCAGAGGATCGCCAGCGCGACGAGCCACAGCAGCGGACGCGCGGCGCTGAGCGCTCGCCAGCGCTCGGCGCCGCGATCGGGGCGGTCGGCAGGCGCCGATCCTGAGGCCGGCGATCCGGAAGCTGGCGATCCGATGCTCAGCAATCTGGAGCCCGGCCATCCGTAGGTCCACGATTCAGGGACTCGCGATTCAGACGCCCCTGATTCAGGGACTCGCGGTTCAGAGGCTCGCGATTCAGAGGCCCGCGGTTCAGAGGCTCGCGGTTCAGACACCCGCGATTCACAGACCCACCCTTCAGATGCGCGCCATCCCGCGGCCGACGCCCCGGCGAGTGAGCTCGCCGCGTCAGACGCGCCAGGTCTCGAAGCCTCGCGACTTCCGGCGGGTCTTACAGACGCTGCGCCGTCGGCGCCGAGCTCGCAGAGCGGCTTCGCGCCGTTGGCGACAATGGCGGCTGATCCAATCGAGCGCACCTGCTGGGCGCTGTCGATAAGGCATGCCGGTGCGCGTGCCGCCGTAGCGGCGCTTCGCTTGCGCCACGGCGCAAATGGCTTCTGTTGCATGAGACGATCCCTGGTCGCCGTACGCCGCAACATGGGCGCGCGTACCGGCGTTCTAGCTTGTGTCGCGCGCAATGGCGCGCGATCGGCCGCGATTGTAGTCTCCCATTATTACGAAGGATTACACGGGCGGCGGCGCACGAAGCCGACGATCAGGCGTCTAGCGGCAATACCGGCTTGATGGCCGGCCAGCGGCGAGTTCGGAGGAAACGCAGCGCGAGATCGGTCGCCGCGTGAATCGATAGGAAAGAGCCCTGCCTAGCGTCCGCCCGCGACGTCGAGCAGCGCGCCGGTCACATACGACGCCGCGTCGCTCAGCAGCCAGACGATGGTTTCGGCGACCTCGTCGGCGCGGCCGGGACGGCCGAGAGGTGTTGTCGCGCCGAGCTGGGCGGCGCGCTCGGGCTTGCCGCCGCTTGCATGGATTTCGGTGTCGATGAGGCCCGGCCGCACTGCATTCACGCGCACGCCTCGTGGCCCGAGTTCCTTTGCAAGACCGAGCGTCATCGTGTCGACTGCGCCTTTCGAACCTGCATAGTCGACATATTCGTTCGGCGAGCCCAGACGCGCCGCCGCCGACGACACATTGACGATCACGCCGCCCACGCCGCCGCGATCGGTCGACATGCGCCGCGCGGCTTCGCGCGCGCACAGATACGCGCCGAGCACGTTGACGTCGAACATGCGCGTGAGCCGCGCCAGATCCATGTCGGCGAGTTGCATCGACGGTGCAACGATCCCGGCGTTATTGACGAGCGCATCGAGCCGGCCAAAGCTCTGCTCGACCGCATCGAACATCGCGATCACGTCGGCTTCGTTCGCGACGTCGCCGGCAACCGGCAACGCGCGTCCGCCGGCCCGCTCCACTTCCGCGACGGTCTCCTGCGCGGCCGCGAGATTGCGCGTGTAGTTCACGCCGACCGACCAGCCGCGCGCACCGAGCAAGCGCGCGGTCGCACGGCCTATGCCGCGGCTGCCGCCGGTGATCAGAACCGTTTGGGTCATTGCAGCCTCGCGTGCAAATAGAGTTGGCGCCGAAAAAGCGCCGGTCGTTCAATGGCCGCCGATAGTCACTGTATTCAGACGGCTTCGCGTTTAATCGCCCACTTGTCGGCGGCGGGCGGCTGATAGCGTTGCAGCTTGCCGATCAATGCGGCGGGATCGGCGTCGATCTGCAGGATGTCGAGATACGTTTCGCGCATGAAGCCTTCTTCCACCGTGTGCCGCAAGAGCTTGATCAACGGATCGTAGAAGCCGTCGATATTGAGCAGTGCCACTGGTTTCTGGTGGTAGCCGAGTTGCGCCCACGTGTAGACCTCGAAAAACTCCTCGAGCGTGCCCGCACCGCCCGGCATCGCGACGAACGCATCGGACAGATCGGCCATCATCTTCTTGCGATGATGCATATCGGGCACCACATGCAACTCCGTCAGACCCTTGTGGCCCACTTCCTTGTTGACCAGCAATTCGGGAATCACGCCGATTGCGCGGCCGCCTTCGGCCATGACCGTGTCGGCGATCACACCCATCAACCCCACTTTGCCGCCGCCATAAACCAGCGCGAGGCCGGCTTCTACGAGCGTGCGGCCGAACGCTCGCGCGGCCTCCGCATACAAGGGCTTGGCTCCGTTGGCGGAGCCGCAATATACACACACCGACTTCATGAAAAACGTCCTATTCGTTGCGAGGCGCGGCGCCTTCCTTCGGCGGCAGATAATCGTAAAACTCGCGCTTTTCCAGCTTGCCAGACACGAGGTCGTCGAAAATTTGCCGCGAGCGGCCGCGCAAGTATGGCGCCATCAACGACACGATCTGCACGCTCACCTGATGCAGTTCCGCGCGAATCGTTTCCTGCTCGTTGTATTTGCGCGGGTTCATCACGAACTGATACGACAGCCAGTATGTCGCAATCACGCCGATGTTGGTCGCGATCACTTGCAGTTCCTCGGGCGTGGCGACCATTTCACCGTCCGCCACGAGTTGATCGCAGAACTGGCTCGCAAAGCGCACCTTGTGGCTGATGATCTGCTTGAAGTGCGTTTCGAGCGTGCGGTTGCGCGCGAGCAGGTCGTTCAGGTCGCGATACAGGAAGCGGTAACGCCATGTGAAATCGACCATGTATTGCAGATACGACCACATTTCGTCGATGGTCGCGCGGTGGTCTTCGGGGAAGCGCAAACGCTTTTCGATCTCCTGCTCGAACTGGCTGAAGATGCTGTTGATGATGTCGTCTTTGTTGCGGAAGTGGTAGTACAGGTTGCCTGGACTGATTTCCATTTCCTCGGCGATGGTCGTCGTCGTGACGTTCGGCTCGCCGATTTCGTTGAACAGTTTCAACGACAGTTCGAGTATCCGTTCGCGCGTGCGGCGGGGAGGTTTGGCTTCCATGTCGTCCGGCCCTGGTTACGCCGGGTTGGGCGCGCGGCGGCGTGCCGCTGCTGCGTGTTCCACCCGGACGCGGTTGCTATTTTGAGACTGCCGGACGATTATAAACCGAGCGTTCTAATTTCAAGCGAATACTCAGGGTTTTCATTCTTTTGGTGGACGCGGAGCATCTGAAGTGGCGTTTTATCGCTTCGCTCGCGCCGCCCAGCTTCGGTGCGTGGTCTTCAAAGCCAGGCTTTTACCCAGCGTGTGACGACCGGGCCGACGATCAGCCCCCACGTCATCACGCACATGCCGAGTGCGACCATCACCGCCGCGCTGCCCAGGTCTTTCGCGCGGCGCGACAGTTCGTGCCGTTCGAGCGAAATGCGGTCGATGGCCGCCTCCACGCTCGAATTCAGCAACTCGACGATCAGCACCAGCAGCACGGAACCAAGCAGTAACACGCGCGATACCGGTTCGACCGGAACCAGCACGCCGCACGGAAGCAGAATCGCGGCGAGCGTCAGCTCCTGGCGAAACGCGCTCTCTTCGCGGATGGCGACGCGAAATCCCGCGAGCGAGTTTTTCATTGCGTGCCAGGCGCGGGTGAGGCCGCGGTTGCCCTTGTACGGGTTGAACGGCAGAGGCGCGAGCGGATCGTCGGGACCGAGCGGTTCGTGCTGCGGACCGCTTCTCGTGGGCGTGCCGTTGTGTGCGCGCTCGCCGATTTGGCCGTTCAGGCGATGCGCGTCGGCCTCGTCCGGCGCGGCGGATTCGCTGACGTCGTCGAACGGGTCGACGTCTGCCGTGTCGTGGTCGTCTTGGTGGTCCTGATGGTCCTGATGGTCCTGATGGTCGCGGCGATCGTTGGACGCATGCACGGCGCGCAGCGCGCCGTTCGAGGACGCGCGGCTCGCTGGAGAGGATCTGGTTCGCATGGGCAGCCCGGCGCGCCGCGTCATGCGGCTGCGCTTTCCTCGCTATACGACGTGCGCGGCAACGGCTTCAGATGCGCGGCAAACTGCTCGGAGGCCGCCGCCCAGGAAAAGCGCTCGGCCCACGCGCGGGCGTGTGCGCGGTCGATTTTCAGCGCTTCAAGGCACGCTTCGCGCAGGTCTTCGTTCATCGCGCCAGCGCCGCCGTCGCCGAGCACGTCGATCGGACCGGTGACCGGATACGCCGCGACCGGCGTGCCGCAGGCGAGCGCCTCAAGCAGCACGAGCCCGAACGTATCGGTGCGGCTCGGGAACACGAACACGTCCGCTGCCGCGTAGACCTTCGCGAGTTCAGCCTGTGTCAGCACGCCGAGATAATTCGCCGTCGGATAGCGCGATTTCAGTTCGGCCAGTGCGGGGCCTTCGCCGGCAACCCACTTCGAGCCAGGCAAATCCAGCTTCAAAAATGCCTCGACGTTTTTCTCCACCGCCACGCGCCCGACGTACAGAAAGATCGGCCGCGCGGTGTTGAGCACCTTGGAGTCCATCGGATGGAAGATGTCGAGGTCCACGCCGCGCGTCCACAGCACGACGTTCGTAAAGCCGAACTTTTCGAGGTCGGTCTTGACGACAGGCGTGGGCGCCATCACGGCAAGCGACGGCTTGTGGAACCAGTGCAGGAACTTGTACGTCGCGGCGAGCGGAATGCCGAAACGCGCCTGCACATACTCGGGAAAGCGCGTGTGATAGGCGGTCGTGAACGGCAGCTTGTGCTGGATCGCGTAGGCGCGCGCGGCCATGCCGAGCGGGCCTTCGGTCGCGATGTGCAATGCGTCGGGCGCGAATTCGTCGATGCGCTGGCGCAGCTTGCGGCGAGGCAGCAGCGACAGGCGGATCTCGGGATACGTCGGGCAGGGAATCGTTTTGAATTCGAGCGGCGTCAGCAGATCGACGTGGTGACCGAGTTCGGTGAGCTCGCGTGTGGTGTTCTTCAGCGTGCGCACGACGCCGTTGACCTGCGGTTCCCATGCGTCGGTGACGATCATGATTTTCATCGATTTATTCCTCGATCCGGCCCAGAGAGGTTAAGAGAATTACGCGGTCGCGCGGGCCTTCTGCACGCCCGCTTCCGGCGCGTGCATCACGGTCCAGTAGATCACCTTGAGTTCGCCTTCGTACGTTTCGACGAGCGCCGACAGGCTTTCCACCCAATCGCCGTCGTTGCAATACAGCACGCCGCCGATGTCGCGTATTTCAGCTTTGTGGATGTGTCCGCAGACCACGCCATCGCAGCCGCGGCGGCGCGCTTCGTCGGTCATCACGCGCTCGAACGACGAGATGAAGTTCACCGCGTTTTTCACCTGATGCTTCAGGTATTGCGACAGCGACCAGTACGGAAAGCCGAGCCGGCTGCGGATCCGGTTGAACCAGCGGTTCAGGATCAGGATCATCGTGTAGAGCGTGTCGCCGAGATAGGCGAGCCACTTCGCGTGCTGGATCACGCCGTCGAACAGATCGCCGTGCACGATCCACAGGCGCTTGCCGGCGAGCGTGGTGTGAAACGCCTCGCCGCGCACGTGGATGTCGCCGAACGCGAGGTCGCAGAACTGGCGCGCCGCTTCGTCGTGATTGCCGGGCACGTAGACGACTTGCGTGCCTTTGCGCGCCTTGCGCAGCACCTTCTGCACAACGTCGTTGTGCGCCTGCGGCCAGTACCAGCCTTTCTTTAACTGCCAGCCGTCGATGATGTCGCCGACGAGATACAGGTATTCCGACTCGTTGTGACGCAGGAAGTCGAGCAGATACGGCGCCTGGCAGCCGCTCGATCCGAGATGGATGTCCGACAGCCAGATCGTGCGGTAGCGATGCGGCTCCGCGTGCTCGTCGTCGTGCTGGGCCGCCTGGGTGTCGAGCGGCTGGGGCGCGACGGGCAGCGGCAAGCCGTGGCTATGAGTGGGTTCGGGGCGGAACGCGACGGGGTCGACGCTCGGGCCAGTCTGGCGGAACAGGGAAGTCGCGGACGTTTTGGAGTCCATGGCTCACGCGTCGAGTTGCGGTGCCTGTATTGAGCCTTCCGCGCATGACTGTGCCGTGACAGTCATGAGAAGTTCTTATTACTGCGGGGGGCGACGATGTGGAGACTGCGGCGCGGGGGCGGGAGCTTTCAACCGATCAGGCCGCGTGCATCGCGGTGAGGGACGGCGTGACAGCCGCTGTGAAAGCCGCCGTAAAAGCGGCCGTAAAAGCCGTAGTGAAAGCTGTTGAACAAAGCCACTGCAAGGACCGTTGCAAAAGCCTGCAAAAGCTGCTGCAAAAACCACTGCAAAAAACTGCCCCAAAAACCACGGCAAAGCCTGCGGCAACAGCCGCTGCATTCTGCAAGCGCGTGCGCAATGCTCAGCGCGCTACGTCGATCACGCGGGTACCGGCAAGGCGGTCATGCAGGAACTGGCGGCTCGCGCCGAAACGGCCGGTGCCTGCCCACAACACGAACCAGATTGCGGCGATCACAAGCGTTTGCGGCAAGCGCAGACCGAGCAGCGGATGCAACGCAAGCGGCGGCAGGAACCATAGCCATGCGAACCCGTAGCGTGCAATTGCTCGCCACGTGGAGAGCGGCGCGCCGTTGGCCGTGACCACGCGCAGATGCCAGGTTTTCATCGGCAGAGTCTGGCCGCTGTGGGTCCAGAACCACACGAAATACACACCGACGACAACGCCGATCCACGCGGCCAGCAGGTTGTGGTGCGTGAGTCCATTGCGCTGCTGGGTCAGCGTGCTGAACAGATAACCGGCGACGAAGACGACGCCGAACAGCAACAGTGCTTCGTAAAGCAGTGCGGCGAGACGGCGTCGAACGGTAGGCGGTTTGCTTGGAGAAGCGCAAGGCGTGGCCGGAGGCGGACTCGCGCCGAGGTCCGGGCTGGAATTCAAGTCGGGCTTGGACGTCATGTGCGGTTCGGACACGGGCACGCGCGGCTCAGGAACCGTTGAAAATCGACGGCGCCTCGGCCGGCGAAACCGGCAGCGGCGTGGCCGGCACAAAGCTGCCGGCGGCCGGGATGCCCGGCTGCGGCGCCGGGCTCGGCAACGACGCCGCTGCCGCGGCGCTCGCCGACGGCGTGCCGCTTGCAGCGCGCTCGCGTGCATTGACGAGCCGGTCCAGTCCCTTGATTTCGCTGCGACCGGACGGCGGCGCGCTGACCACGCTCGGGCGGCGCTTGCGTTCGCTCGCAGCGAGCCGTTCCTTCAGTTCCTCGGGCAATTGCTGGTAGGTCTTCCAGGCATTCTGACGGGTTTCGCGGGGCAACTGCTTGGACACCTGATAGTTCTCGCGCGCGACGCGCCGCTGATCCGGGGTCATGCGCACCCATTCGGTCATCCTGTCATGCAGACGTTTCTGCGCTTCGGGCGACAATTTGGAATAACGCGATGCGATCTTCAGCCATTTGCGTTTGCGCTCGTCGCTGAACGAATCCCACTGCGCCTCGAAGGGTGCAAGGGCGATGTGCTCCGCGGAGCTCAGGCGCGACCAGGCCAGCGGACTTGTGCTGCCGGGCAGGCTGGGCAATTCGACGCCGAGCGTGGGCGCGGGCGGGCGCGCCGCGCCGTTGCCGCTCGCGGCGGGCGCGCCGGCGGGCGAAGGGCTCGGGTAGAAGCGCGGATAGGTCGCGGCAAACGACACGAGAGCCGCAATCGCACATCCGAAAACAACGGCAAGGCCGCGCTTGTAGCTCACCCGAACATTCTCCCGTTCAGTGGGCGCGCGAAAGATACGCGTTGAAGCCGTGGTCGAGATAGGCATTGAGCGGCAGGTCGTCGCTTAACATGGCGGCATCGATATCGGCGAGCTCAGCCGTGCGCTGCTGATCTTCCCAGTAGGCGATGCCCACGAGGCTCACGACCAGCGCGGCGAGCGGCCACGCGAGCGCGAAGCGGCGCAGCGGCGAGCGGCGGCGTTGCGGCAGTTCGCCATGCGACAGACCGGCCGGCATGCCCGCGCCGGCGAAAGCCGGCACGAACACCGGCGCGCTCACGGTCTCGGGCTTTTTGCGGGCAAGCGCTGCACGGCGCGCTGCGGCGAGTCGATCGACGGTGGCGGGCGCAATGCTGGCGGCGTTTTCGTCGAGCGCGCGGCGCACCTGGCGCGCGAACTCGAGTTCTTTTGTTTCGAGGGAGCTCATAGCGTGATTCCTTTGGCCTTGAGCGCTTGCGCCAGCGTGTGAGTGGCCCGCGAACAGTGCGTCTTCACACTGCCTTCGGAGCAGCCCATTGCGGCGGCAGTCTCGGCGACATCCATATCTTCCCAATAACGCATGAGAAACGCCTCCCGTTGACGTGCCGGTAACTTTTGGATCTCGTCGTCGATCATCTGCAAGACCTGCTCGCGTTCGAGTTTCTGCTCGTTGCTCTCGGCGCCCGCCGAGCCTTGCTGGGCCTCGAACGTTTCGAGGGGGTCGAATTCGTCGTCGTCGGCATTACCGAGCGACGAGAACAGACTCACCCACGTATTGCGCACTTTCGCACGACGGAAATGGTCGTGCATCGCATTCTGCAGAATACGCTGAAACAGCAGCGGAAGCTCAGCCGCCGGACGGTCGCCGTATTTTTCGGCGAGCTTGATCATCGCGTCCTGCACGATATCCAGCGAGGCGTCGTCGTCCCGCACGGCGTAGACCGTCTGCTTGAATGCGCGCCTTTCGACGCCCGCCAGAAAATCGGCGAGTTCCTTGTCTGATGCCATCCGTTTGGGGGTCGGCGCAGCGAGCGTGCGCGTAATCGGTCGAAAAATGTCGTAAAACTCGCGGATGCTAACAAACTTTTGCGTAACGAGGGGCAAAACGTGAGTTGCGTCGCATCGTCAAGACCGGGCGCGTCGGTCAGAACGGAGCGGCCTGGACGGGCGTTCAGGCAAGATTTGCTTGACCGCGCGGGCGTCTGCCGCTATCGTCGCTGGTTCGCAACATAAGTGACTTGTCTCATTGAGGTGTGGCCCAAGAAGCTCACCTGTCAACTGGACGCGCCGCTTGAACCCGAGCCACAAGCCCGGCAGAGAGCACCCGATCAATTTTTTGCCGAAAATTCGAAAGGTGAATTGAATGAATATGCCCAGCGCGGAATTCTCCACGTCGGATACGACTCCACAACACGAAGCTGACTCTATCGGCGCCACCGTGCTCATGAAGGCACTGGCCGACGAAGACGTCGAATTCGTTTGGGGCTATCCCGGCGGCTCGGTACTCTACATTTACGACGAGTTGTACAAGCAGGACAAGTTCCAGCACATTCTCGTGCGCCACGAGCAGGCCGCGGTTCACGCCGCCGACGCATATTCGCGTTCCACCGGCAAGGTTGGTGTGTGCCTCGTGACTTCCGGCCCGGGCGTCACCAATGCGGTGACCGGCATCGCCACCGCCTACATGGATTCGATTCCGATGGTCGTGATCAGCGGCCAGGTGCCGACTGCCGCGATCGGTCAGGATGCGTTCCAGGAGTGCGATACGGTGGGCATCACGCGTCCTTGCGTGAAGCACAACTTCCTCGTGAAGGACGTGCGCGACCTCGCCGCCACCGTCAAGAAAGCGTTTTACATTGCCCGTACCGGCCGCCCCGGCCCGGTGCTGATCGACATTCCGAAAGACGTGTCGAAAGCGCCTTGCCAGTACGAGCCTATCAAGAATGTTTCGCTGCGCTCGTATAACCCGGTCACGAAAGGCCACTCCGGCCAGATCCGCAAGGCGGTTTCGCTGCTGCTCTCGGCGAAGCGCCCGTACATCTATACCGGCGGCGGCATCATTCTCGCGGATGCATCGCGTGAGCTGAACCAGTTCGCCGATCTGCTCGGCTATCCCATCACCAACACACTGATGGGTCTGGGCGGCTACCGCGCGAGCGACAAGAAATTCCTCGGCATGCTCGGCATGCACGGCACGTACGAAGCCAACATGGCGATGCAGCACTGCGACGTGCTGATCGCAATCGGCGCGCGCTTCGACGACCGCGTGATCGGCGACCCGGCGCATTTCGCGTCGCGTCCGCGCAAGATCATCCATATCGACATCGATCCTTCTTCCATTTCCAAGCGCGTGAAGGTCGACATTCCGATCGTCGGCGACGTGAAGGAAGTGCTGAAGGAACTGATCGAGCAGTTGCAAACGGCCGAGCATGGCCCGGACACCGCGGCGCTCGCCGACTGGTGGAAGGACATCGAAGCCTGGCGTGCGAAAGACTGCCTGAAATTCGACCGCAAGAGCGACATCATCAAGCCGCAGTACGTGGTGGAAAAGGCGTGGGAGCTGACCGACGGCAACGCGTTCGTCTGTTCCGACGTCGGCCAGCACCAGATGTGGGCCGCGCAGTTTTATCGCTTCAACAAGCCGCGCCGCTGGATCAACTCGGGCGGCCTCGGCACGATGGGCTTCGGCCTGCCGGCGGCGATGGGCGTGAAGATGGCGCACCCAGACGACGACGTGCTGTGCATCACGGGCGAAGGCTCGATCCAGATGTGCATCCAGGAGCTCTCGACCTGCAAGCAGTACGAGACGCCGGTCAAGATCATCTCGCTGAACAACCGCTATCTGGGCATGGTGCGCCAGTGGCAGCAGATCGAATACAGCAAGCGCTATTCGCATTCGTACATGGATGCGCTGCCGGATTTCGTGAAGCTCGCCGAAGCGTATGGCCACGTCGGCATGCGTATCGAGCGCACGGCCGATGTCGAGCCGGCGCTTAAGGAAGCGCTGCGCCTGAAAGATCGCACGGTGTTTCTCGACTTCCAGACCGATCCCACCGAAAACGTCTGGCCGATGGTACAGGCCGGCAAGGGCATCACCGAGATGCTCATGGGTTCGGAAGATCTATAACGACGGTTTCTAGCGTTGGCTTCGTCATACGCGCCTTCAAAAAAGGCGGCGGCCGGCGAAGCGGCGCAAAACCGCTCGCATACATCGACAAACATCTGGAAGAAGCGAAACATGAGACACATTATTTCTGTCCTGCTGGAAAACGAACCGGGCGCGTTATCGCGCGTGGTCGGTCTCTTCTCGGCACGCGGCTACAACATTGAAACCTTGACGGTGGCTCCGACCGAAGACCGTTCGCTGTCGCGCATGACCATCGTCTCAATTGGCTCGGACGACGTGATCGAACAGATCACGAAGCATCTGAACCGCCTGATCGAGGTGGTGAAAGTGGTCGACCTTACCGAGGGCGCCCACATCGAGCGCGAGCTGATGCTGATCAAGGTGAGGGCGGTCGGCAAGGAACGTGAGGAGATGAAGCGGATGTCGGATATTTTCCGCGGCCGCATCATCGACGTCACCGAAAAGACCTACACGATCGAACTGACGGGCGCGAGCGACAAGCTCGACGCCTTCATCGAAGGGCTCGACGCCACCGCGATTCTCGAAACGGTCCGCACGGGCAGTTCGGGCATCGGTCGCGGCGAGCGCATTCTGAAGGTGTAACGCGCGAGCGTTTCGATCCGGCCGGATGGCGCTCGTCACATCATCACTATCTGGCCTTGCAATACAACATTCGCAGTATCTGAATCTCACTGAATCATCCGAATTTAGCCAAGGAACCGACATGAAAGTTTTCTACGACAAGGACGCCGATCTCTCCCTCATCAAGGGCAAGCAGGTCACGATCATCGGCTATGGCTCGCAAGGCCATGCGCACGCGCTGAACCTGAAGGAAAGCGGCGTGAACATCACGGTCGGTCTGCGCAAGGGCGGCGCATCGTGGAGCAAGGCTGAGAATGCCGGCCTGCAAGTGAAGGAAGTGGCGGAAGCCGTGAAGGGCGCAGACGTCGTCATGATGCTGCTGCCGGACGAGCAGATCGCCGAAGTCTATGCGAAGGAAGTGCACGCTAACGCGAAGCAAGGCGCGGCACTCGCGTTCGCGCACGGCTTCAACGTGCACTACGGCCAGGTGATTCCGCGTGCTGACCTCGACGTCATCATGATCGCGCCGAAGGCGCCGGGCCACACGGTTCGCGGCACTTACTCGCAAGGCGGCGGCGTGCCCCACCTGATCGCCGTTGCGCAAGACAAGTCCGGCGCGGCACGTGACATCGCCCTGTCGTATGCGGCAGCGAACGGCGGCGGCCGTGCGGGCATCATCGAAACGAACTTCCGCGAAGAAACGGAAACCGACCTGTTCGGCGAACAGGCCGTGCTGTGCGGCGGTACCGTCGATCTGATCAAGGCCGGTTTCGAAACCCTGGTTGAAGCGGGCTACGCGCCGGAAATGGCGTACTTCGAATGCCTGCACGAACTGAAGCTGATCGTCGACCTGATCTACGAAGGCGGCATCGCGAACATGAACTACTCGATCTCGAACAACGCCGAATACGGCGAGTACGTGACGGGTCCGCGCATCGTGACCGCTGAAACGAAGAAGGCGATGAAGGCCGTGCTCACCGACATTCAGACGGGCGAGTACGCGAAGAGCTTCATCATCGAAAACAAGGCTGGCGCACCGACGCTGCAATCGCGCCGCCGTCTGACGGCCGAGCACCAGATCGAGCAGGTCGGCTCGAAGCTGCGCGCAATGATGCCGTGGATTGCGAAGAACAAGCTGGTCGACCAGTCGAAGAACTAAGAAGTCCGTTTTATCGCCTGTAACCGGCGCGGCGCGCCGCCGCATGCGCCGGTAACGCAAAAAGCCGCCCGAGGGTGCTGAACCCCGGGCGGCTTTTGCTATCCTACGGTTTTACGTGCGACACGCATGCTCGTGTCCGTCAGCCCCACGTTACGGGGCATCGACTAGAGGGTTATTGAGGAAGGTCTTGACTGGACTCACCATGCCCTCCGCAGGCGGCTCCCTTGTGAGCTGCACTTTAAGCAGTAGATGTGTCCTTATGGACACACCTTGGTAGTGAACACGGGACACGGCGCAGTCTGCCGTCAACCGTATTGCATTGACCTGATTACCGTCAGGTCCCGCCCAGTCAGCGGCTTCATCTCCGCCGACAGGGCGGGGTGGTGTTTGCAATTCCCGCGCCTTCGGGCAACGGAGTCGCTAAACGACACGAGCGAAAGCTCGGCGTGTCATTGTTCGGCCTCGCTGGCTGAATTGGCGAGGGTAGTGAACCTGCTGTACGACCAGCAGTAGCCTAGGAAGACATGCGTCACTGGCAACGGTGAGGTGTGAAGCTCTTCTGACAATGTACCCCCCGGAAGTTCGGGCGGATGGTGGCTGTGAAACGACCATCTGGAGACTCCCAGCAGCAACGGGGTTGAGGGGCTAGGCTGGCTGATACGGTTAACGTAAGTGAACTGCTGATAAACCTCGTAAGTAGGACGGTGCCAAAGCTGCTGGTAGGCATCAACCAAAAAGGTGTGCGGTCGGATAGCTCGCTGTAAATTCGGGCTACGTCGTCTTCGGACCGCCGGGGAATAGGCAGAACCTAAGTCAGTCGTGTGACATGCCGGGAACGTGGTAAGCCTGTATGGTTGCCGGCGCAGTGAGGCTGGCAGGCGGACCGTGAGGAACGCTGTTAATTGTGCAGGTAGAGGACGACGGAAAAAGCGAAGGCCGGGCTGTAATGGTCCGGATAGGGGTTGAGACATCACCTCACGCGAAAGCGGGCAGACTTCCGTCTGGTCTACCGTCGCAAGACGGCTGACTGACCTTTAGCTGGAACTGGTGATTGCTGGCGGCTTCTTAGTCGTCAGTGCTTGTTGTTTACCCCCTTGCGGGAGCAGATCGCTCCCGCAAGGGGTGATCTGTTCTCCGCTCGGGATTCACTTCTTCGAGTAGGAGAGCAGCATGAAAGTATCTGGCCGAAAGACTGGATCTGCGCTTTCCCACGCGCCGGACAACTGGTACGCCGTAGATTGGCGACGGGTTGAACGGAACGTGAGAGGGATGCAGATACGAATTGCGAAGGCGACGCGGGAAAGTGACTGGCGCAGGGTGAAAGCCCTGCAACGGATGCTGACCCGCACGTTGTCCGCGAAGCTGTATGCGGTACGACGTGTTACGCAGAACCAGGGTGCGCGAACGGCGGGAGTCGATCGTGAACTGTGGGATTCGCCTGAGAGCCGATGGGAAGCCATCGGCAGGTTGAAGCGGCGCGGATATAAGCCTCTGCCATTACGGAGAGTCTTTATCCCCAAGGCCAATGGAAAAGAACGCCCTCTGGGCATTCCAACCATGCGGGACAGGGCGATGCAAGCTCTGTATCTGCTGGCTCTGGAGCCGGTGTCGGAATCGACGAGCGACGCGAACTCGTATGGGTTCAGGCTGAACCGCTCGACGGCTGACGCCATGTCGCAGATTTTCGTCGCCATGTCCCAAAAGGGCTCAGCCCGCTGGGTACTGGAGGCGGATATCAAAGGCTGCTTTGACCACATCAACCATGAATGGCTGGAGAACCATGTCCCTATGGACAAGGAGATCCTCCGGAAGTGGTTGAAGGCTGGCCTGATTTATAAAGGTCAGCTACAGGCGACTGAGGCTGGTACGCCGCAGGGAGGGATCATCTCCCCGACGCTGGCGAACGTGACGTTGAACGGGCTGGAGCGTGAACTGATCGCGCACCTCGGTGCGAAGTTCGGGATCGCAAAGGCGAAGAAGCTGAAAGTGAATGTGGTGCGGTACGCGGATGACTTCGTGATTACCGGTGACTCGCAAGAGGTGCTGGAGCAGGAAGTTCGGCCTTGGGTGGAAGCATTCCTTGCCGTTAGAGGATTGCAACTTTCCGAGGAGAAAACACGGATCACGCACATTGACACAGGCTTTGATTTCCTTGGGTGGAATTTCCGAAGGTACTCGGGAACGCTACTCATCAAGCCGAGCAAAAAGAACGCGCAAGCGTTCTATCGCAAGGTGGCGGAGACGATCAGCGGTAACAAGACGGTGAAGCAGGCGAGTCTGATCCGGCTGCTGAACCCGATGCTACGAGGCTGGGCGCGGTATCACAGTCCTGTAGTAGCCAAAGAGGCGTACAGCCGCATGGAGTCTTTGATTTTCCGGAGGCTCTGGCGGTGGTCTAAGAGGCGGCATCCGAGCAAGAGTGCCGACTGGGTGAGAAAGAAGTACTTTCACTCAGAGGGCAGCCGACACTGGGTGTTTGCTGTTCCAGTGGTTCGTGAAGCAGGAAAGGGGTTACTTGAGCTGTACCAGATCAGCGGTACAGAAATCAGGCGACACAGAAAGGTCAAAGGGGCGTTCAACCCATTTGACCCAGAGTGGGAGCAATACGGCGAGCAGTTGCGCGAGGCACGCATGGAACATTCGATGCGACACCGGCGACAATGGGTCTCGTTGTACATGTCACAGAGCGGATTGTGCGCGCACTGTGGATGCGCTCTGACGAAGGAAACCGGTTGGCATGACCATCATCTGGAATATCGGATGCATGGTGGATCGGATGCTCTTTCGAACAGGGTTTTGCTTCACCCGGACTGCCACCGGCAAGTGCACGCAGGTAAAATTGCAGTAACTAAGCCGGCCCGGGACTAACCCCGGGCTTTGTTTGTAGATTTGAGCCGTATGCGGGGAAACTCGCACGTACGGTTCTTAGGGGGCTCCTCTTCCGCGAGGAAGGGGGGCTACCCTCCAAAAATACTGAAGCCACTCATGAATTACCCACATCCGATCATCGCGCGAGAAGGCTGGCCGTTCATCGCCATCGCGGCCGTCGTTGCATTACTGGTTCACGCCTTCGCGGGATTCGGCTTTGCGTGGCTCTTCTGGCTGATCCTGATCTTCGTCGTGCAGTTCTTCCGCGATCCGGCGCGCCCGATTCCGACTCAGGCGAATGCCGTGCTGTGCCCGGCCGACGGCCGCATCGTCGCAGTGGAAACCGCGCATGATCCGTACGCCAATCGCGAAGCGCTGAAGATCAGCGTGTTCATGAACGTGTTCAATGTGCACTCGCAGCGCTCGCCCGTGGACGGCGCGATCTCGAAGGTCGAGTATTTCCCCGGCGCATATCTGAATGCCGCGGTGGACAAGGCTTCGCTCGAAAACGAGCGCAATGCGATCGTGATCGAAATGGCTGGGGGCCAGACGGTGACATCGGTGCAGATCGCCGGCTTGATCGCGCGGCGCATTCTTTGCTACGTCCGTGCAGGCGAGCCGCTTACGCGCGGTCAGCGCTATGGCTTTATCCGCTTCGGTTCGCGCGTCGACGTCTATCTGCCGGTGGGCAGCCGTCCGCGTGTGTCGATCGGCGAGAAGGTGTCGGCGTCGTCCACGATCCTCGCTGAACTGTAAAGCGGCACAAAGGAGGTTGTCCGAATGGCCGCATTCAAACCGCGTCGACCGCGCACCAGTGGACCGCTGCCGCGTCCTTTCCGCCGCAACAAGCCGATGGTAGCGGACTCGCCAGCCGTCGACAGCCGGCGCGCGCAGCGTCAGCAGTTCCTCAGAAAGCGCGGCATTTATCTGCTGCCGAACGCGTTCACTACGGCGGCGCTGTTCTGCGGCTTCTTCGCCGTCGTCCAGGCAATGAACGTGCGCTTCGAAATCGCGGCAATCGCGATCTTCGTCGCTATGGTGCTCGACGGCATGGACGGCCGCGTGGCCCGTATGACGCATACGCAAAGTGCATTCGGCGAGCAGTTCGACAGTCTGTCCGACATGGTGTCGTTCGGTGTGGCGCCGGCGCTCGTCATGTATGAGTGGATCCTGAAGGACTTGGGCCGGTGGGGCTGGCTCGCCGCCTTCGTCTACTGTTCGGGCGCGGCATTGCGTCTTGCGCGGTTCAACACGAACATCGGCGTGGTCGACAAACGTTTCTTCCAGGGCATGCCGAGCCCGGCGGCAGCGGCGCTCATCGCGGGCTTCGTGTGGCTTGCCACCGACAACCGCGTGCCGCTCAAGCTCGTCTGGCTACCGTGGGTCGCTTTCGTGCTGACCATTTATGCGGGCGTGACGATGGTGTCGAACGCGCCGTTCTATAGCGGCAAGGCGCTCGACGTGCGGCATCGCGTGCCGTTCGGCGTGATTCTGCTGGTAGTGGTGGCGTTCGTGCTCGTGTCGTCCGATCCGCCGCTGATGCTGTTCGGTCTGTTCGTGCTGTACGGTTTGTCCGGCTATGTGTTCTGGGGATACCAGGCGATGCGCGGCAGGGCGAATCCGGCTCGCTCCGTCGCGCACGACAGGTAGCTCACAGATTATTGTCCCGGTTGCGCGCTCGCAGTCTGAAGCTGATGCAGCATGAAAAACGGCGACCTTTGGGTCGCCGTTTTTCGTTTTCCTACGCTTCCGGGAACGTCGCGGCAACGCGCGCTACAGGCAGGTTTGACGCCAATTGCACGCAGGGGGGAATGCCGCTATAGTCGTTGGATGACTGCGTCCACGTTGGCTTTTAGTCGCGATCGAGGCCGCGAACCGGCCTGCAAGCCGGCCTGCGAACCGGCCTGCGAGACGAGCCGCAATCGAGCCGTATTGCGAACCTCCACGAGCCACATTGAGAACCTCGACGAGTCGGCGCATTGATGACCTAGACCGTCGCACTGACCGGTTGCGCCCTGTCCGCGTCGTCCACTCGAGCGTTGCTCGCGGCGCTAACGGCGGCAGCCTTCGCATTCCAAGATCCGATCCCCCAATTAAACGACTCCGCTGGAGACTCCCATGTCCGACAAACTGATCATATTCGACACCACGCTGCGTGACGGCGAACAATCGCCCGGTGCGTCGATGACGAAAGAAGAAAAAATCCGCATCGCGAAGCAACTGGAGCGGATGAAAGTGGACGTGATCGAAGCAGGCTTCGCGGCGAGTTCCAACGGGGATTTCGACTCGATTCATACGATCGCGGGTCTGATCAAGGACAGCACGATCTGCTCGCTTGCCCGGGCGAACGACAAGGATATTCAACGTGCGGCCGACGCGCTCAAGCCCGCCGAGCGTTTTCGCATTCACACGTTTATCGCGACGTCGCCGTTGCACATGGAAAAGAAGCTGCGCATGACGCCGGACCAGGTGTTCGAGCAGGCGAAGCTGGCAGTGCGTTTCGCGCGCAAATTCACCGACGACGTCGAATTCTCACCGGAAGACGGCAGCCGCTCGGACATGGACTTCCTGTGCCGCGTGCTGGAGGCGGTGATTGCGGAGGGCGCGACCACCATCAACATCGCTGACACGGTTGGTTATGGCGTGCCGGAACTGTACGGCAATCTCGTGAAGACGCTGCGCGAGCGCATTCCCAACTCGCACAAGGCAGTGTTCTCGGTGCATTGCCATAACGACCTGGGCATGGCGGTGGCGAATTCGCTCGCCGGCGTGCAGATCGGCGGCGCGCGTCAGGTCGAGTGCACGATCAACGGTCTCGGCGAGCGCGCGGGCAACACGTCGCTCGAAGAAATCGTGATGGCTGTGAAAACCCGCAAGGATTATTTCGCACTGGAACTTGGCCTCGATACGACGCAGATCGTGCCGGCATCGAAACTGGTGTCGCAAATCACCGGTTTTGTCGTGCAGCCGAATAAAGCGGTGGTCGGCGCCAATGCATTCGCGCACGCGTCGGGCATCCATCAGGACGGCGTGCTGAAAGCGCGCGACACCTACGAAATCATGCGCGCCGAAGACGTGGGTTGGAGCGCGAACAAGATCGTGCTCGGCAAATTGTCGGGCCGCAATGCGTTCAAACAGCGTTTGCAGGAACTAGGCATCGCGCTCGACAGCGAAGCCGAACTGAACACCGCGTTCGCACGCTTCAAGGAACTGGCCGACCGCAAGTCGGAAATTTTCGACGAGGACATCATCGCGATTGTCACCGAAGAATCGGCCGAGGCGCAGCAGAAAGAACACTACAAGTTCGTGTCCTTATCGCAGCATTCGGAGACGGGCGAGCAGCCGCACGCGAAGATCGTGTTCGCGGTGGACGGCAAGGAGATTACTGGCGAGGCCCGCGGCAACGGTCCCGTGGATGCCACGCTCAACGCAATCGAAACGGAAGTGGGTAGCGGCTCGGAGTTGCTGCTGTACTCGGTGAACGCGATCACCACCGGCACGCAGGCGCAGGGCGAAGTGACCGTGCGCTTGTCGAAGAGCGGGCGCATCGTCAATGGCGTGGGCACCGATCCGGATATCGTCGCGGCCTCCGCGAAGGCGTATATCTCGGCGCTCAACAAGCTGTATTCGAATGTCGACAAGCTCAATCCGCAGCGTTCGGAGTGAGCTTGCGAAGGTGCTTGTCAACATCGGCCTGATGCATTGCCGGCGGTAGCAAAGCGAGCCCCGCGCCGTCAACGGCGCGGGGCTTTTTTAATACGGCGCGTGTCCGGCTCAGTCTCGCTCAGTCCCGGTCACTCAGGCTCACGCTCACGCGCCGCCGTCTCCCCACGTTACTCGGTTGCCGCGCGTCGCATCGACCAGCCGCGTGCAGCGCGTGCCTGCGCACGCACCTGATGCCGCACTTCGACCGCAATGCCGCGGCGCGGCGCGTCCTCGACGAAGGCATCGAGCAGTTCACGCACGTCGTGATCGACGAAATCGGCGCGCGTCGCATCGACGATCAGCGTCGAGCCGTCGGGAATCTGCTGCAGGTAATGCTTGAGCGGCACCTTGCCGAGGAACGAGACGTCCTTGCGGAACGACAGCAGGTAATGGTCGCCGTGTTGCGCAAGCACGATGGGGCGGCGCAGATTCGCATACAGCGCGAGCAGCACGCTGCACAGAATGCCTAGCACGATGCCGATCAGCAGATCGGTCGCGAGCACGCCAACCAGTGTGACGATAAATGGCGCAAACGGCGCGAAGCCCTGTTTCGCGACCGTGACGAACAGCGACGGCTTGGCGAGCTTGAGCCCCGTGAAAATGAGGATCGCCGCAAGACAGGCCAGTGGAATCAGGTTGATGACACTCGTCAACGCGAACACGCTGACGAGCAGCAGCACGCCGTGGATGATCGCCGACAGACGGCTCTGCGCGCCGGCATGCACGTTAGCGGAACTACGCACGATGACGGCCGTGATCGGCAGCCCGCCGATGGCGCCCGCTATCAGATTGCCCACGCCTTGCGCCTTCAGCTCGCGATCTGGCGGCGCGGGGCGGCGCTCGGGGTCGATCTGCTCGACTGCTTCGAGGCTCAGCAAGGTTTCGAGACTTGCGACGATCGCGAGCGTGATCGCCACGCGCCACACGTCCGGGTTGACGAGTTGCGCGAAATGCGGCCCGAAGTCGGCCCATTCCAGCGCCACGCTCAGCGCCGCGAACGATTCGAGCGACGGCAACGCGACGCGATGTTCGGCAGGCGGTGCGAGCGACGGCGCCAGCATGTGCAGCAGCAAGGTCGCGCCGATACCCAGCAACACCACGGCGAGCGGCGCGGGAACGATGCGCACCAACGCGAAGCGGCGCATCGCGCGCGTTTCCCAGGCCATCAGGATTGCCAGCGACAGCACGGTGATCAGGCAGGCCACCAGCGAGAGCGAGCCGAACGACGTCATGACCGTGCCGGCCGCTTGTGCGGCGGCGGGCGCGTCGCTTGCCGCTTGTCCGTTGACTAGCCCGAGCGCGAGCGGGAATTGTTTGACGATCAGCAGCACGCCGATGGCAGCGAGCATGCCCTTGATGACCGGCGACGGCACATACGCGGCGAAACGGCCGGCCTTGAGCATCCCCAAGCCGAACTGGATCGCGCCGGACAGCAGCACGGCCGCGAGGAACGCAGAAAAGCTGCCGAGCTGCGCGATCCCGTCGACGACAATCACGACGAGACCCGCAGCCGGTCCGCTGACGCTCAGGCGCGAGCCGCTCAGAACGGCGACCACGAGGCCGCCGACGATGCCCGACACAAGTCCGGCAAACGGCTCGACGCCCGATGCATTGGCAATGCCGAGGCACAGCGGCAGAGCCACCAGAAAAACGACCGTGCCCGCAAGCGCGTCGCGCTGAAATGTCGAAAAAAAAGCTCGAAGGTTCATGGTGTCGGTGCAGAAATGAGTGATGCCTGATCGCAGGCGAAGGCCGAACCGGATAGGACGCGAACGGGGCCGCGCACTACGCCCCGCTATGGGCGGCTGTCTCGCAGGTCATCGCGTCGTCGGCCTCGTAGCCGGACGTGAGTACCTTGATGCGTCCGTCTTCGAGCGCGAAGATCCAGCCGTGCACGAGCGGCGCCGTCTGCGCGTCCCGCACGATCGGATTCGCGCGAAGCTGGCGCACCTGTTCGAGCACGTTCAGTTCGGCGAGGTGATCGACGCGCTCGCGTTCGCTCGCGTGTGCGTCGAGTTCGTCGCGATGGGTCCTGGCGAGTGAGCAAAGCGGCGCGATCCGGCGATTCACGTGCGGCAGCCCCGGGTCGGGCGGCAACAACGACGCGCGCACGCCGCCGCACCCATAATGTCCGCAGACGATCACGTGGCCGACCTTGAGCACGCGAACCGCGTATTCGAGGACGCTCGCCGAGTTATCGTCGTCGGGATGAAACAGATTGGCGATGTTGCGGTGAACGAACAGGTCGCCCGGCTCGCAGTGCGTGATGGTTTCGGCAGGCACACGGCTATCCGAGCAGCCGATCCACAGCACGTGCGGGTTTTGCCCGCGTACCAGATCGCGGAAAAATTCGGGGTTGCGCTCGGCGGTTTCGTGCGCCCATGCGACGTTGGCGACAAGAAGGCGTTTGGGACGATTCATCGATAGCGGCTCCGTAAAGGGGCGCATCTTCCGGTGCGGGAATCACGGCCGTGCCGTGTGGTCGAGCTCCGTATCGGTAGCCCGACCAGCACCGGATTAATGCTTACAAAAGCCTTTCTATCAAAAAATTAATCGCGTGTGTGTGAAATAAAATTCGTCGTCATGCGAAATAAATAAAAAAAAGCCGCTTCGGGAGCGGCTTTCGGAAATGCATGCGCAATGCGCGTGACAGCGCGATCTAGAACATGTTCCGGCGATCCGGATCGTGCAGTGGATCGGGCGTTTTCTGCGTCAGACGCAACACGCCCTGGTCGTCGAAATAAAAGCTGAACATCATGTACCAGAAGTTGTCCTCCAGATAGCGATAGGTCCAGACTTCGCGCTTCATCAGCGGGAAGTAGGAGGTCTCTACCGGGCGGCCGAAATTCACCAGCACGTCGCTTCGGGTCCATTTGCCGACTTCGGCGCGATAGAACTCGTTCGGCTGCAATACCTGGCGCACGTTGACGATCTTGCCCGACGCGTCGATGTCCGCGGCGGTGGTGGTTTCGCCCATCGGCTGCGTTGGCCACATCAGCCGCTTGCCGCCGTTTGGCAGGTCGTAGCTTTCGCGAGGTGGGCCGAGGCGCGCGACGATTGTCGATGCGTCCGCGCCCGCCTGATATTGCTGCCAGGGCTGCGCGCAGCCGGCGAGCGCGAGCGCGCTGATGCACACGAGCGCCGCGCGGCGCACGCGCCCGGCAGCCGACGCCCCGACCGAGGCCGCCTTGGGGTGATGGCGGTTCAACATGAATTCCTCCGATGGCTTTTGAGTAGCGGTTTTTATCGTCAACATGGATCATTTTGACACGCGCCGAAGAAAACTTTGCGTCTCGAGCGCGCTTGCCCGCCTGCACGCTAACGGCCCGAGCGGCTTGCTTATTCCGTCGCCGACGCCCTATGATCCGCGCTTCGACGAATCAGACGGAACGGACGATGGCGAACTGGCACAGGAAGGCGGCGGTGGTATTGGCGGCAATCGCAGTCGCAGCGACTGCGGCGTGCGCGGCCGCGGCTGAAACGGCGCCGAAGCCGGGCGGCGCGCCGATTCAGCTGGCATTGATCGAGGGCATGTCAGGTCCGTTCGCCAACGCTGGCGCGGCAGTGGAGCGCAATTTGCGCTACGGCGTCGAGCAGGTCAACGCGCGCGGTGGTGTGGAGCTGGCGGACGGCGCGCATCCGCTCGAACTCGTCGTGCTGGACAGCAAGGGCGGCACCGAAGAGGCGCTGACGCAATTGCGCGCCGCCGCGGACCGTCACATTGGCTACATCATGCAGGGCAACAGTTCGGCGGTCGCGGCGGCGCTCATCGGCGCAATCGACAAGCAGAACAGCCGCGAGCCGGAGAACCGCGCGTTGTTCCTGAACTATTCCGCCGACGACCCCGCACTGACCAACGCCAATTGCAGTTTCTGGCACTTTCGCTTCGACGCGCATGCGGGTATGCGCATGGACGCGCTTGCCGACGTGATCCAGCGCGACAACGCGGTGAAGAAGGTGTATCTGCTGAATCAGGATTACAGCTTCGGGCATGACGTGAGCCGTCTCGCACGTTCGGCGCTGTCGGCGAAGCGTCCGGATATCGCGGTGGTCGGCGACGAGTTCCATCCGATTGGCCGTGTGAAGGATTTCGCGCCGTACGTCGCGAAGATTCGCACTAGTGGCGCGGATGCCGTCATTACCGGCAATTGGGGCAACGACCTGACACTGCTCGTGAAGGCGGCGCGCGAGCAGGGGCTCGATACGAAGTTCTACACGTTCTACGGCAACAGTCTCGGCGCGCCGGCCGCGTTGGGCGAGGCGGGCGTCGGACACGTAATCGCCGTGGCGGACTGGCATCCGAACGCGGGCGGCGCGGCCTCGGACGCCTGGTACGAGGCTTTCCGCGCGCGCTTCCCGGCCGCGCACGACGACTATCCGGTTTTGCGCATGCCGTTGATGATCGAAACCCTGGCCGCGGCGATGAACCGCGCGAGAAGCGCCGATCCGACGACCGTGGCGCGGGCGCTCGAAGGGATCAGGTTCGACAACGGTTTTCATGCGTCGTGGATGCGGGCGGAAGATCACCAATTGATCCAGCCCCTCTACGTGATGGAGATGGATCGAGCGGGCACGCGCGGCGTGCGTTTCGATAACGAGGGTTCCGGCTTTGGTTTTCGTACGGTGCTGGCGTTGCCGGCGGAGCGTACGGTTCCGGCGAGCGTGTGCAAGATGAAGCGGCCGTGAGCGGCTGAGCAGCCAGGCGGCCAGAGCAACAGCAACCGCAACCGCGCCCAAGCAGCCCCGGAGCGCCACCAAATGGCCTTGAGCGCCCACAACAACCGAGCGGCGCCGAGTCGGTTTGACGACACTAGGCCGCCGTTGCCTGCGCTCCGCGCGGTGTCGTCCGCAGTCGCTGTTCAGCCCCGCAGGGCAGGGTTCGCGGCGGGACCGTCCTGTGCTACAATACGCGTCCCGTTGCGGTGCCGGCTGTCATGCAAGCTGCTTTGTAGCGCCAGTTCGCACGGGTAACCCACGGCACGGCCTTTCTTCCGTGACCGCCTGTCTAGTTCTCAAGGAAATCGACATGTCCGCAGTTGATACAAGCAAGAAGTCCGAAGTCGTTGCGCAATTCGCACGCGCAGCCAACGACACCGGCTCCCCCGAAGTTCAGGTCGCGCTGCTCACGACCCGCATCAACGAACTGACCGTTCACTTCAAGGCACACGCGAAAGATCACCACAGCCGCCGCGGTCTGCTGCGCATGGTGAGCCGCCGTCGTAAGCTGCTCGACTACCTGAAGGGTAAGGACGCGGATCGTTACCGCGCACTGATCGAGAAGCTGGGTCTGCGTAAGTAATCGGCCAGTCGTTCAGCAAGATGCCTGTGTCAGTTCCGCTGATACAGGCATTTTGTTTTTGCGCGGTGCGCTTCGTGTGAGGTGCATTGCCTGTTGTCCGCCGTGGCGTGCCGGTTCATGCGGTGGGGCAGAAAGCAGTAAAGCAGTAGAAAAGCGCAGTAGAAAAAAGCAGTAAAACTAGAAACATGGCCGGGCTTCAGGGCGGAGCTTTGTGTCATTCCAGCGATTCGCGCTTAGTCGACGTTAGCAACGCGGACGACGCCGGGCGTGGCTCTCTGGAATGGCATAACACTACTCTTCCCATGCGGCGCCGGTCCTGGCGTTGCCGCGCCGCTTCCGGTCCGCGCGGCATAACGATGAGGAAAAGCAATGACTATGTTCAGCAAGATCGTCAAAGAATTTAAGTGGGGACAACATAACGTTCGCCTCGAAACCGGCGAAATCGCTCGCCAGGCGAGCGGCGCGGTGATCGTCGACGTCGAAGACACCGTGGTTCTGGCGACCGTGGTCGGCGCCAGGACGGCTAAGCCGGGCCAGGACTTCTTCCCGCTGACCGTCGATTATCTCGAGAAGACCTACGCCGCCGGCAAGATTCCGGGTGGCTTCTTCCGCCGCGAAGGTCGTCCGTCGGAAGGCGAGACGCTGATCTCGCGCCTGATCGACCGCCCGCTGCGTCCGCTCTTCCCGGAAGGTTTCTATAACGAAGTGCAGGTCGTGATCCACGTCCTGTCGCTGAACCCGGAAATCCCCGCTGACATTCCCGCGCTGATCGGCGCGTCGGCGGCGCTCGCCGTGTCCGGTCTGCCGTTCAACGGCCCGGTCGGCGCTGCACGCGTGGCCTACATCAACAACGAATATGTGTTGAACCCGACGCGTCCGCAAATGAAGGAATCGGCGCTCGACCTGATCGTCGCCGGTACGGAACGCGCAGTGCTGATGGTCGAGTCCGAAGCGCAGCAACTGAGCGAAGAAGTGATGCTCGGCGGCGTGGTGTTCGGCCATGAGCAGATGCAAATCGCGATCGACGCGATTCACGATCTGGTCCGCGAAGGCGGCAAGCCGGAATGGGATTGGCAACCGGCTGCGAAGAACGAGCCGCTGATCGCACGCGTGACGGAACTGGCGCAAGCCGAACTGCTCGCTGCTTACCAGATCCGCGACAAGCAGGCGCGTTCGGGCAAGCTGAAGGAAGTCTACGCAGCGGTTTCCGCGAAGCTGGAAGAAGAAGCCGCGGCAAGCGGCACGGTGGCGGCCGACAAGGCAACCGTCGGCAACGTGCTGTTCGACATCGAAGCGAAGATCGTCCGTACGCAGATCCTGAACGGCGAGCCGCGTATCGACGGCCGCGACACGCGCACCGTGCGCCCGATCGAAATCCGTACCGGCGTGCTGCCGCGTACGCACGGTTCGGCGCTGTTCACGCGCGGCGAAACGCAGGCACTGGTGGTGGCGACGCTCGGCACGAAGGGCGACGAGCAGAACATCGACGCGCTCGAAGGCGAGTACCGCGAACGCTTCATGCTTCACTACAACATGCCGCCGTTCGCGACCGGCGAAACGGGCCGCGTCGGTTCGCCGAAGCGCCGTGAAATCGGTCACGGCCGTCTGGCCAAGCGCGCGCTGGCTGCATGCCTGCCGAGCGCCGATGAATTCGGCTACTCGATTCGCGTCGTGTCGGAAATCACGGAATCGAACGGTTCTTCGTCGATGGCTTCGGTGTGCGGCGGCTGCCTCGCGCTGATGGACGCCGGCGTGCCGATGAAGGCGCACGTCGCTGGCATCGCCATGGGCCTGATTCTGGAAGGCAATAAGTTCGCGGTGCTGACGGACATCCTCGGCGACGAAGATCACCTGGGCGACATGGACTTCAAGGTGGCGGGCACCGAGCAAGGCGTTACCGCGTTGCAGATGGACATCAAGATCCAGGGCATCACGAAGGAAATCATGCAGGTCGCCCTCGCGCAAGCGAAGGAAGGCCGTATGCACATCCTCGGCAAGATGACTTCGGCGGTGTCGGGCGCGAACACGCAACTGTCGGAGTTCGCACCGCGCATGATCACCATCAAGATCAATCCGGAGAAGATCCGCGACGTGATCGGCAAGGGCGGTTCGGTGATCCGCGCGCTGACGGAAGAAACCGGCACGACGATCGATATTTCGGACGACGGCGTCGTGACCATCGCGAGCACCAGCAGCGAAGGCATGGCCGAAGCGAAGAAGCGTATCGAGAACATCACGCTGGAAGTCGAAGTGGGCCAGGTGTACGAAGGCACGGTGCTCAAGCTGCTCGATTTCGGCGCGATCGTGAACATTCTGCCTGGCAAGGACGGTCTGCTGCACATCTCCGAAATCGCCAACGAGCGTATCAAGGACATCAACGACTACCTGAAGGACGGCCAGCAAGTGAAGGTCAAGGTTATCCAGACGGACGAAAAGGGTCGCGTGCGTTTGTCAGCCAAGGCGCTGCTGAACGACGGTGCGCCGAGCGCGCCGCAAGGCGAGCCGACGCCGCAGTAAAGCGGTAGCGGCACAACGGCCGGCAGCGCGTACGCGCGCCGGCCGTTTTTCATGATGGGTTCAGGGTGGATTGCGTTGCAGATGGATGCAGACTCTGGCAAGCGGTAATCTGCTTTCATGCAGCGGTTTTATTTGCAGTCCGCGCGACTCGTGCCTGATTGCCGGGATGCAGCGACAATGCAGGTGAACGCGGACGAACGCGGGTACGCAACGCAATCCAATCTTGGAGTTGACGCAGATGAAAGCGATCGAAATCACGGAATTCGGAGCACCGGAAGTCCTTAAGCTTGCGGAGCGGCCTACGCCGCAGCCGAAAGCGGGTGAGGTGCTGATCAAGGTGGCGGCTTCGGGTATCAACCGGCCAGACGTGTTTCAGCGCAAGGGCGCCTATGCGCCGCCTCCGGGCGCGTCCGACCTGCCGGGGCTGGAAGTGGCGGGCGAGATCGTCGGCGGCGACGTCGACGGGAAGAACAATCCGTTCGGCCTGAAAATTGGCGATCGCGTGTGTGCGTTGCTGGCGGGCGGCGGCTACGCCGAGTACGCGACGGCGCCACTGCTGCAATGCCTGCCGGTGCCCAACGGTCTGTCGGATGTCGAAGCGGCCTCGCTGCCGGAGACCTTTTTTACGGTCTGGAGCAATGTGTTCGATCGCGCGCAACTCGGCAAGGGCGAGGGCGGGCAGAACGAAACGTTGCTGGTGCAGGGCGGCTCGAGCGGTATTGGCGTCACGGCAATCCAGATTGCGCACGCACTGGGTTTCCGCGTGTTCGCAACCGCCGGCTCGGACGAGAAGTGTCGCGCGTGCGAAGCGTTGGGCGCCGAGCGCGCGATTAACTACAAGACGGAAGATTTCGTCGAAGTCATCAAGTCGCTCACTAACGACCGTGGCGTCGATGTGGTTCTGGACATGGTGGCGGGCAGTTACGTGTCGCGCGAACTGACGGCGCTCGCCGACGGCGGGCGCATCGTGCTGATCGCGCTGTTGGGCGGCGCGAAAGCGGAATTGAATCTGAACGAGGTGCTGCGCCGCCGTTTGACAGTGACCGGTTCGACGCTGCGACCGCGGCCGGTAGAGTTCAAGGCGAAGATTGCCGCTCAGTTGAAGGAGCAAGTGTGGCCGCATCTCGAAGGCGGTCGGATCAAGCCGGTGGTGCATCGCGTGTTTCCTGCCGCGCAAGCCGCGGACGCGCATGCGCTGATGGAAAGCAGCACGCACGTCGGCAAAATCGTGCTGAACTGGGGTCAGGACGCTTGATGCAGGCTCCTGAGCGGGGTTCGGTGTGCGTATGGTTGTTTGACCCGATCTCCCCCACGCAGTAAAATTGCGCGTTTTGCGCACGCTGCATGAATCCGAAAGGCGGACTGTAAGCGCAAATAAAGCCCGCCACCAAAGCAGGAAAGCAAGCAGGACAAGCAGACGACAAGGGGCAAGACGAGACGATGTCGACACAACGAGCCAAACTGGTAGTGGGTAACTGGAAGATGCACGGGTGTCTCGCCGACAACACGGGGCTGCTGCAAGCCGTGGCGAAAGGCGCAGGCGAACTGCCGGCCGAGGTGCGCGTGGGTGTATGTGTGCCGAGCCCGTATCTCGCGCAAGCGCAGTCGTTGCTGGATGGCAGCCGGGTAGTATGGGGCGCGCAGGACGTCTCGGCTTTCACGCACGGCGCCTATACCGGTGAAGTGGCGGCACAAATGGCGGCGGATTTTGGTGCCACGTTTGCCATCGTCGGCCATTCGGAGCGGCGCGCCTATCATCGCGAAAGCGCCGAGTTGGTCGCGGTCAAGACGCAGCGTGCGCTTGAGGCGGGATTGACGCCAATCGTATGCGTCGGCGAAACGCTCGAGGAGCGCGAAGCCGGGTCCACCCAGGAGGTGGTCGGCGCGCAGCTGGACGAAGTGCTGGCGAGATTGTCGGCTGAAGAAGCGGCGCGTATTGTTGTTGCGTACGAGCCTGTCTGGGCGATCGGCACCGGCAGGAGTGCAAGCTCGCAGCAGGCGCAGGCGGTGCATGCGTTCTTGCGTTCCCGTCTCACGGCTAAGGGCGCCGGCGTCGCGGATGTACCGCTGTTGTACGGCGGCAGCGTCAAGCCGGACAACGCGGAAGAGTTGTTCCGCCAGCAGGATATCGACGGCGGCCTGATCGGCGGCGCGTCGTTGAAGGACCAGGACTTTCTGGCGATCTGCAAGGCGGCGGCTGCAACCGCAGTCGCAAGTTAAGCAGCGCCTCGTCGAGGATGACCCATCCCGAGCCTCGCAGACCGCGGGTCTCGGCTAAATAAGACTCAGGTGAGTGTAATGCTGTATTTGAAAACATTGATTATCGTCGTTCAGCTGTTGTCGGCGCTCGGGGTCATCGGCCTCGTCTTGCTGCAGCACGGCAAAGGCGCCGATATGGGCGCAGCTTTTGGCAGCGGAGCATCGGGCAGCCTGTTCGGCGCCACCGGCTCGGCAAACTTTTTGTCGCGCACAACCGCAGTGCTCGCTGCGGTGTTTTTTGTAACCACGCTGACACTCACATATCTCGGCGCGTATCGCGCAAAGCCTTCTGCGGGCGTGCTCGGTGCGGCCGTTACGGCACCCGTTGCAGCTTCGGCCGCTTCCTCGCCGGCAGGCGCTTCGGCCGCGCTGGCCGCCTCGGCTGCGTCCGCGCCGGCGACCGACGTACCGAAATAAATTTTCGTAGAAAGTGCTTTTGTGCGTTGAACAAACTGTTTAGAGCAGTTACAATCTATGTCTTGAAGCGATTCGCGGGTTTTATAAGTTGTTTTCCCGGATTGCATATAGTGCCGACGTGGTGAAATTGGTAGACACGCTATCTTGAGGGGGTAGTGGCGAAAGCTGTGCGAGTTCGAGTCTCGCCGTCGGCACCAAATGTTATCTAATGCCAGCCGCTTGCTTCGCTTCGGCTGGCATTTTCACTTCTGGCGCGCGGATTGCGCTGAATCCGTGGCATGTACGTCTCAGAAGTGATTTCGCGTCAGGGGTGCTATGCTCCTGACGGCACTCAGAACCAACCGATTGAGGATAGTCTTGAACCTCGCAGCCTATTTCCCCGTCTTGTTGTTCCTCGTTGTGGGCACCGGTTTAGGCGTAGCACTGGTCAGTATCGGCAAGATCCTCGGTCCCAACAAGCCCGACACCGAGAAGAACGCACCGTACGAGTGCGGCTTCGAAGCATTCGAAGATGCGCGCATGAAGTTCGACGTGCGCTATTACCTCGTCGCCATTCTCTTCATCATTTTCGATCTTGAAACCGCGTTCCTGTTCCCGTGGGGCGTCGCCCTGCGCGACATCGGCTGGCCTGGCTTCATGGCGATGATGATTTTCCTGCTCGAATTCCTGCTGGGCTTCGCCTATATCTGGAAGAAGGGCGGCCTCGACTGGGAATGATGGTTTAATCGCCGGTTTGCGTGGGTGGCCAAGGCTTGCCGCCCCGTCTGGAGTGGAAAGCAAATGAGTATCGAAGGGGTCTTGAAGGAAGGGTTTGTCACCACCACGGCTGACAAACTGATCAACTGGACGCGTACCGGCTCCTTGTGGCCGATGACGTTCGGTCTTGCATGCTGCGCGGTCGAGATGATGCATGCGGGCGCTGCCCGGTATGACCTTGACCGTTTTGGCGTCGTGTTTCGTCCGAGTCCGCGTCAGTCGGATGTGATGATCGTCGCTGGCACGCTGTGCAACAAAATGGCGCCGGCTCTGCGCAAGGTGTACGACCAGATGGCCGAGCCGCGCTGGGTGATTTCGATGGGTTCGTGCGCGAACGGCGGCGGCTATTACCACTACTCGTATTCGGTGGTGCGTGGTTGCGATCGCATCGTGCCGGTCGACGTCTATGTGCCGGGCTGCCCGCCGACAGCGGAAGCGCTGGTTTACGGCGTGATCCAGTTGCAGGCCAAGATTCGCCGCACCAACACAATCGCCCGTCAATAAGGCAACGCCTCTCCCACAATATGGCAAGCAAACTCGAGACCCTGAAAGCGAACCTCGAGGCGGCCTTTGGCGGCCTCCTGCTGAGCACTACCGAGGCAATCGGTGAGTTGACGATCGTCGTGAAAGCAAGCGACTACCTCAACGTGGCAACGCGTCTGCGCGACGACCGCTCGCTCGGTTTCGAACAGATGATGGACCTGTGCGGCGTCGATTATCAAACTTATGCTGACGGCGCTTATGACGGTCCGCGTTTCGCGGCTGTTCTACACTTGCTGTCGGTCCAGAACAACTGGCGTCTGCGGCTTCGTGTTTTTGCCCCTGACGACGAGTTGCCGATCCTGCCGTCCGTCGTCGACGTGTGGAACTCAGCCAACTGGTACGAGCGCGAAGCGTTCGACCTGTACGGCATTGTCTTCGAAGGCCATCCGGACCTGCGCCGCATTCTGACCGACTACGGTTTCATTGGTCATCCGTTCCGTAAGGATTTCCCTGTCTCCGGCTACGTCGAAATGCGTTACGACCCGGAAGAGAAGCGCGTCGTCTATCAGCCTGTGACGATCGAGCCGCGGGAAATCACGCCGCGCGTGATCCGCGAAGATCGCTATGGCGGTCTGAAACACTAAGAGAACGCCATGGCAGAGATCAAGAACTACACGCTCAACTTCGGACCTCAACACCCGGCCGCGCACGGTGTGCTGCGTCTCGTGCTGGAGCTCGACGGCGAAGTCATCCAGCGCGCCGATCCGCACATCGGCCTGTTGCATCGCGCGACTGAAAAGCTCGCTGAAACCAAAACGTTTATCCAGTCCGTGCCGTACATGGACCGTCTCGACTACGTGTCGATGATGGTCAACGAGCACGGCTACGTGATGGCAATCGAAAAGCTGCTCGGCATCGACGTGCCGGTTCGCGCGCAATACATCCGCGTAATGTTCGACGAAGTCACGCGTGTGCTGAACCACCTGATGTGGATCGGCGCGCACGCGCTCGACGTTGGCGCAATGGCGGTGTTTCTATACGCGTTCCGCGAGCGCGAAGACCTGATGGACGTGTACGAAGCCGTGTCAGGCGCACGGATGCATGCGGCGTACTATCGTCCGGGCGGCGTCTATCGCGATCTGCCTGACGCAATGCCGCAGTACAAGGCGTCGAAGATTCGCAATGCGAAGGCATTGTCGAGGATGAACGAGAACCGTCAGGGTTCGTTGCTCGACTTCATCGACGATTTCTTCACGCGTTTTCCGAAGTGCGTCGACGAATACGAAACGCTGCTCACCGACAACCGGATCTGGAAACAGCGTCTGGTCGGCATTGGCGTGGTCAGCCCCGAGCGCGCTCTGCAAATGGGTATGTCCGGCGCAATGCTGCGCGGCTCGGGCATCGAATGGGATTTGCGCAAGAAGCAGCCGTATGAAGTCTACGAGAAGCTCGATTTCGACATTCCGGTCGGCGTGAACGGCGACTGCTACGACCGCTATCTGGTTCGCGTGGAAGAAATGCGCCAGTCCACGCGAATCGTGAAACAGTGCATTGAGTGGCTGCGCAAGAATCCAGGCCCTGTGATGATCGACAATCACAAGGTTGCTCCGCCGTCGCGCGTGGGCATGAAGTCGAACATGGAAGAACTGATTCACCACTTCAAGCTGTTTACGGAAGGCTTCCATGTGCCGGAAGGCGAGGCTTATGCCGCCGTCGAGCATCCGAAGGGCGAGTTCGGCATCTACCTGATTTCAGACGGCGCGAACAAGCCGTACCGCCTCAAGATTCGTGCGCCGGGCTATGCGCATCTGTCCGCGCTCGACGAAATGGCGCGCGGTCACATGATCGCTGACGCGGTGACGATCATCGGCACGCAGGACATCGTGTTCGGCGAGGTAGATCGCTAGGACGTAATCATTCGCGCGCGTCTCGGGTCGTACCGCGGCGCGCGTCAAGCAAAGGAACGCCGGGTCTGTCGCAGCACGAAGTGAGCGACAGGTTTTCGTTCGGTAGGAATTGAAAGAGTCGTGTCTGAAAATGATCTCAGCTGAAGGCCTGAAAGAAATCGATCGTGCGATCGCGAAGTACCCTGCCGATCAGAAACAGTCCGCCGTGATGTCGGCGTTGGCCACTGCTCAGGAAGAGCATGGCTGGCTGTCGCCCGAACTCATGCAGTTCGTCGCGGACTATCTCGGCATGCCGGCAGTCGCCGTGCAGGAGGTGGCAACCTTCTACACGATGTACGAGACGTCGCCGGTCGGCAAGCACAAGATCACGCTCTGCACGAACCTGCCGTGTCAACTCGGCCCGGACGGCGGCTCCGACAGCGCCGCTGAATATCTGAAGCAGAAGCTCGGCATCGACTTCGGCGAAACCACGGCCGACGGCAAATTCACCTTGAAAGAAGGCGAATGCATGGGTTCGTGCGGCGACGCGCCGGTGATGCTGGTGAACAACCATCGCATGTGCAGCTTCATGAGCCGCGAGAAGATCGACCAGCTGCTCGAGGAACTTTCGAAATGACGTCTTTACACGATCGTCACATCAAACCGCTGATTCTCGCTGGGCTGAACGGCGACAACTGGCATCTCGAAGACTATGTGGCGCGCGGCGGTTACGCCCAGCTGCGCCGCATTCTGGAAGAAAAAATTCCGCCCGAGCAGGTGATTGCCGACGTCAAGGCGTCGGGTCTGCGCGGCCGTGGCGGCGCCGGCTTCCCGACCGGTTTGAAGTGGAGCTTCATGCCGCGTCAGTTCCCGGGGCAGAAGTACCTCGTCTGCAATTCGGACGAAGGCGAGCCGGGGACGTTCAAAGACCGCGACATCCTGCGTTTCAATCCGCACTCGCTGATCGAAGGCATGGCCATCGGCGCGTACGCGATGGGCATCACGGTCGGCTACAACTACATCCACGGCGAAATCTGGGAAGTTTACAAACGCTTCGAAGAAGCGTTGGACGAAGCTCGCCGCGCCGGCTTCCTCGGCGAGAACATCATGGGTTCGGGCTTCTCGTTCGAACTGCATGCGCACCACGGTTACGGCGCCTACATCTGTGGCGAAGAAACCGCGCTGCTCGAATCGCTGGAAGGCAAGAAGGGTCAGCCGCGCTTCAAGCCGCCGTTCCCGGCGAGCTTTGGCGTGTACGGCAAGCCGACCACGATCAACAACACCGAGACGTTTGCGGCGGTGCCGTTCCTGCTTGCAATCGGTCCGCAGAACTACCTCGAAATCGGCAAGCCGAACAACGGCGGCACGAAGATTTTCTCGATTTCGGGTGACGTCGAACGTCCGGGCAACTACGAGGTTCCACTCGGCACGCCGTTCGCCACGCTAATGGAACTCGCCGGCGGTATGCGCGGCGGCCGGAAGATCAAGGCTGTGATTCCTGGCGGCTCGTCGGCGCCGGTTATCCCGGGCGATATCATGATGCAGACCGACCTCGACTACGACTCGATCGCAAAGGCCGGCTCGATGCTCGGCTCCGGCGCGGTCATCGTCATGGACGAGACGCGCTGCATGGTGCGTTCGCTGCTGCGTTTGTCGTACTTCTATTACGAAGAATCGTGTGGTCAATGCACGCCTTGCCGTGAGGGCACGGGCTGGCTGTACCGCGTCGTGCATCGTATCGAGCACGGCCTTGGCCGTCCGGAAGATCTCGATCTGCTGAACTCCGTTGCGGAAAACATCATGGGCCGCACGATTTGCGCGCTCGGCGATGCAGCGGCCATGCCGGTTCGCGGCATGCTCAAGCACTACTGGGACGAGTTCGAATATCACGTCGCTCACAAGCATTGTCTTGTTGGCGGTCATGCGGGCGCCGCGGCGGCTGCAGAAACCGTGGCTGCCTGAGCAAGCGGTCAGCTACCCGGTAGACGACCGGATAAGCGCTCCGACAGGCACGCTGAACAGGTACGTACCAGAACACGTCAACCGCGAGATTCATTGCCAAAACGGGCGATGAACGGGGCGAACGATTGAGCGGTAACAGGTTAAGGAAGATTGACCATCATGGTTGAACTTGAAATAGACGGCAAGAAAGTCGAGGTGCCTGAAGGCAGCATGGTGATCCAGGCTGCGCATAAGGTCGACACGTACATTCCTCACTTCTGCTATCACAAGAAGCTGTCGATTGCGGCCAACTGCCGGATGTGTCTCGTCGATGTCGAGAAAATGCCGAAGGCCGTGCCCGCATGTGCGACGCCGGTGTCGGCCGGCATGATCGTGCGCACCAAGTCGGACAAGGCGGTGAAGGGCCAGCAAGCCGTGATGGAATTCCTGCTGATCAACCACCCGCTGGATTGCCCGATCTGCGATCAGGGTGGCGAGTGTCAGTTGCAGGATTTGGCCGTAGGCTACGGCAAGTCGTCGTCGCGTTATAGCGAAGAAAAGCGTGTCGTGTTCCACAAGAATGTCGGCCCGCTGATCTCGATGGAAGAGATGTCGCGTTGCATTCACTGCACGCGGTGTGTGCGCTTCGGCCAGGAAGTAGCCGGCGTGATGGAACTCGGCATGCTGGGCCGCGGCGAGCATGCGGAAATCACGTCGTTCGTCGGCAAGACGGTCGACTCCGAACTGTCGGGCAACATGATCGACCTGTGCCCGGTCGGCGCGCTGACCAGCAAGCCGTTCCGCTACAGCGCACGGACATGGGAACTGTCGCGTCGCAAGTCCGTGAGCCCGCACGATTCCGTCGGCGCCAATCTCGTCGTGCAAGTGAAGAACAACCGCGTGATGCGCGTGCTGCCGTTCGAAAACGAAGCCATTAACGAGTGCTGGATTTCGGACAAGGACCGCTTCTCGTACGAGGGCCTGAATAGCCCCGAGCGTTTGACGCAGCCTATGCTCAAGCAAGGCGGCAAGTGGGTCGAAACCGACTGGCAGACTGCGCTGGAATACGTGGTCAAGGGCCTGAAGGGTATCAAGGGCGACCACGGCGCGAACGCGCTGGCCGCGCTCGGCAGCGCTCACAGCACCGTGGAAGAACTCTTCCTGCTCAAGCAACTCGCGCAAGCGGTGGGTACGCCTAACGTCGACTTCCGTCTGCGTCAGTCGGATTTCTCGGCTCCGGCCAACGGGGCGCCGTGGCTCGGCACCGCAATCGCCGATCTGTCGAATATCGATTCGGCACTGGTGATCGGTTCTGACCTGCGACGCGATCATCCGCTGTTCGCCGCACGCCTGCGTCAGGCCGCAAAGGGCGGCGCGAAGCTCACGCTGATCCAGGCCACCGGCGACGACGCGCTGATTCCGCAATCGCAGCGCGTGGCCGCGGCTCCCTCGGCATGGCTCGACGCATTGGCGGGCATCGCATCGGCGGTCTCGCAAGCGAACGGGGCTGCGCTGCCGGAAGCTTTCTCGAACGCACAAGCTACGGACGCCGACAAGGAAGTCGCGAAGTCGCTCGCCACCGGCGAACGCCGCCTCGTGTTGCTCGGCAACGGCGCGGTGCGTCATCCGGACTTCGCGGTCATTCATGCGGCGGCGCAATGGATCGCGGATGCGACCGGCGCAACGCTCGGGTTCCTGACGGAAGCGGCCAACACGGTCGGCGCGCATCTTGTGAACGCATTGCCGGGCGAGGGCGGCCTGAACGCTCGCGAGGCGTTCGAGCAACCGCGCAAGGGCTATCTGCTGCTGAACGTCGAACCGGAGTTCGACACCGCCAATCCGGCGCAGGCTTTGGCCGCGCTGAAGCAGGCGGAAATGGTTGTTGCGATGTCGCCGTTCCAGATCGGCGCGGAATACGCGGACGTGCTGCTGCCGATCGCGCCGTTCACGGAAACGGCCGGCACGTTCGTCAACGCCGAAGGTACCGTGCAGTCGTTCAACGGCGTGGTGCGTCCGCTCGGCGACACGCGTCCTGCATGGAAGGTGTTGCGCGTGCTGGGCAGCCTGCTGGGCGCGCCGGGCTTCGAATACGACACGGCGGAAGACGTTCGCCAAGCCGCTCTTGGCGACGGCGAACTGCAATCGCGTCTGTCGAACAAGACAGGCGTGGTGGTTGCTTGCGGCAAGACGGCGAAGGCGGCGGAAGGCAAGTTCGAGCGTATCGCCGACGTGCCGATCTATCACGCCGATGCGCTCGTCCGTCGCGCGGAGTCGCTGCATCTGACCGCGGCGGCGCGTGCGGCCAACAATGTCGGCCTGCCGGCTGCGCTGTTCGACAAACTGGGTTTGAAAGAAGGCGACGCAGTTCGCGTGCGCCAAGGCGAGCAATCGGTGCAGTTGCCGGCCGTGCGCGACGCGAATCTTGCGGAGACGGTCGTCCGCGTATCGGCGGCTACGCCTGCCGGTGCAGCGCTGGGCAGCCTGTTCGGTGAACTGGTGGTGGAGAAGGCGTAAATGAGCTTGTTCGATACGATCAACTCGGGCGGCACACAGCTTCTCGGTGTGGCATGGCCCACGGTGTGGGCGCTCGTGCGCATCCTGGTGGTGGCCGTCGCGATCCTGCTGTGCGTGGCTTACCTGATTCTGTGGGAGCGTAAGCTGATCGGCTGGATGCACGTGCGTCTCGGCCCCAACCGCGTCGGTCCCGCAGGTCTGTTGCAGCCAATCGCCGACGTGCTGAAGCTGTTGCTGAAGGAAGTGATTCAGCCGGCGCAGGCCAGCCGCTGGATTTACCTGATTGCGCCGATCATGGTGGTGGTGCCCGCCTTCGCGGTCTGGGCGGTCATTCCGTTCCAGGCGGGCGCGGTGCTCGGCGACATCAATGCGGGCCTGCTGTATGCGATCGCGATTTCGTCGATCGGCGTGTACGGCGTGATTCTGGCCGGCTGGGCGTCGAACTCGAAGTACGCGTTCCTCGGCGCGATGCGCGCAGCGGCCCAGATGGTCTCGTACGAAATTTCGATGGGCTTCGCGCTGGTCGTCGTGCTCATGACGGCCGGCACGCTGAACCTGTCGGGCATCGTCAATTCGCAGGAACACGGCTTCTTCGCATCGCACGGCTTGAACTTCCTGTCGTGGAACTGGCTGCCGCTCTTGCCGATGTTCGTCGTTTACTTCATCTCGGGCATCGCCGAAACGAACCGCCACCCGTTCGACGTGGTGGAAGGGGAGTCGGAAATCGTCGCGGGTCACATGATCGATTACTCGGGTATGGCGTTCGCGCTGTTCTTCCTCGCCGAGTACATCAACATGATCGTGATCTCGGCGTTGGCCTCGACGCTGTTCCTCGGGGGCTGGAGCGCTCCGTTCGGGTTTCTGTCGTTTATCCCCGGCATCTTCTGGCTCGTCCTCAAGGTTTTCTTACTGCTGTCGGTGTTCATCTGGGCGCGCGCCACGTTCCCGCGCTACCGTTATGACCAGATCATGCGTCTCGGCTGGAAGATTTTCATTCCGGTCTGCGTGGTGTGGCTGGTGGTGGTCGGCTTCTGGATCATGTCGCCGTTGAATATCTGGAAATAAAGGGCGGATGAACTCATGACCGCAATCCAAAACTTTTTCAAGACCTTCTTTTTGACGGAGCTCGTCAAGGGCCTCGCGCTGACCGGACGTTATACGTTCCAGCGCAAGGTCACGGTGCAGTTCCCGGAAGAGAAGACGCCGATCTCACCGCGTTTTCGCGGCCTGCATGCGCTGCGCCGTTACGAGAATGGCGAAGAGCGTTGCATCGCGTGCAAGCTGTGCGAAGCGGTGTGTCCCGCGCTCGCTATTACGATCGAGTCGGAAACGCGCGAGGACAACACGCGCCGCACGACGCGCTACGACATCGACCTGACCAAGTGCATTTTCTGCGGCTTCTGCGAAGAGAGCTGCCCGGTCGATTCGATCGTCGAGACACATATTCTCGAATATCACGGCGAAAAGCGCGGCGACCTGTATTTCACCAAGGACATGCTGCTGGCCGTGGGCGATCGCTACGAAGCGGAGATCGCCGCGAACAAGGCTGCCGACGCACCGTATCGTTAAAGCGTTCCGCGTGTCTAAGCGGTAGATGCGGCAATAGCGCTTCAGTATCAGTAAATGCAGCAGTAACACGGCCTGTTGTCGGGCCGAGCGCCGCGGCCCGAATGCCGCGGCACGGCGCACATGTGCGGCTGTTCTGGCGATTTTCACGCCATTGCCAGACGCACGTGCCAAAGAACAATGCCTGACGATGGCCTAACGATGAACCGGTAATCATGGAATTCACGACCGTACTGTTCTACATCTTCGCGCTGCTCCTGGTGGTATCAGGGCTGAAGGTGATCACTTCGCGCAACCCGGTTTCGTCCGCACTGTTTCTCGTGCTGGCGTTCTTCAACGCAGCCGCGATCTGGATGCTGCTGCAGGCCGAGTTCCTCGCCATCCTGCTGGTGCTGGTTTATGTGGGCGCGGTGATGGTGCTGTTCCTGTTCGTCGTGATGATGCTGGACATCAACATCGACGTGCTGCGCAAGGACTTCAAACGCTTTGTGCCGATGGCGACAGTGGTGGGCGCGATCATCGTGCTCGAAACCGCGCTGATTCTGTGGCATGGCTACGGCGCGACCAGCACGGTAGTGCGCGACACGACCGCCGCCGCGAACGGCATGGGCGACTGGTCGAACACCCGCCTGATCGGCAAGGTGATTTACACCGACTACATCTTTGCATTTGAAGTCGCCGGTCTGGTGCTGCTGGTGGCGATCATCGCGGCAATCGCGCTGACCACGAGCCACAAGAAAGACAGCAAACGCCAGAACATCAGCCAGCAGGTGAAGGTGCGTGCCCAGGACCGCGTGCGCGTCGTCAAGATGCCGTCGGAAAAGAGCGCGGCAACCGTCGCTGCGGAAGAAGCCGCAGCAGCGGCGGCAGCGGCCGAATCGGCATCTGCCAAGAACAGCTGAGCGGACAGGAGATAGAAACCATGTTGACCCTTGCTCATTACCTCGTGCTCGGCGCGATCCTGTTTGCGATCAGCGTCGTCGGCATTTTCCTGAACCGCCGCAACGTCATCATCATCCTGATGGCGATCGAACTGATGCTGCTCGCGGTGAACACCAATTTCGTCGCCTTCTCGCATTACCTCGGCGACGTGCATGGCCAGATCTTCGTGTTCTTCGTGCTGACCGTTGCGGCAGCGGAAGCGGCGATCGGCCTCGCAATTCTGGTGACCCTGTTCCGTAGCCTCGACACGATCAATGTCGAGGATCTCGATCAGCTCAAAGGTTAATCTCAGGAAAAGCGGTTATGTCCACGATACTCAATGAAAACCTGCTGCTGGCGATTCCGCTGGCACCGCTGGCCGGTTCCCTGATTGCGGGGCTGTTCGGGAAGGCGGTAGGGCGCGCAGGTGCGCACTCAGTCACGATCCTCGGCGTTGCGATCTCGTTCGTGCTGTCGATGATGGTCTTCTTCCAGGTGCTGGACGGCGCGAGCTTCAACGCGACCGTCTACGAATGGATGACGATCGGCAAGACGAAGTTCGAGGTCGGCTTCCTCGTCGATTCGCTCACGGCCATGATGATGTGCGTCGTGACCTTCGTGTCGCTGATGGTGCACATTTACACGATCGGCTACATGGCCGACGACGACGGTTATCAGCGCTTCTTCTCGTACATTTCGCTGTTCACGTTCTCGATGCTGATGCTCGTGATGAGCAACAACTTCCTGCAGCTGTTCTTCGGCTGGGAAGCGGTGGGTCTCGTATCGTATCTGCTGATCGGTTTCTACTTCACGCGCCAGTCGGCGGTGTACGCGAACATGAAGGCGTTCCTCGTGAACCGCATCGGCGACTTCGGCTTCCTGCTCGGTATCGGCCTGCTGTTCGCGTTTGCCGGTTCGATGAACTACGGCGACGTGTTTGCGAAGCGCACCGAACTCGCGGCATTGAGTTTTCCGGGCACGGATTGGGGCCTGCTGACGGTCGCCTGCATCTGCCTCTTCATCGGCGCAATGGGTAAGTCGGCGCAGTTTCCGCTGCACGTGTGGCTGCCCGATTCGATGGAAGGCCCGACACCGATCTCCGCACTGATTCACGCGGCAACTATGGTGACGGCCGGTATCTTCATGGTCACGCGCATGTCGCCGCTGTTCGAACTGTCGGATACGGCGCTGTCGTTCGTCATGGTGATCGGTGCGATTACCGCGCTGTTCATGGGCTTCCTCGGGATTGTCCAGAACGACATCAAGCGTGTGGTGGCTTATTCCACGTTATCGCAACTCGGCTACATGACGGTCGCGCTCGGCGCGTCGGCTTATTCTGTCGCCGTGTTTCACCTGATGACGCACGCGTTCTTCAAGGCATTGCTGTTCCTCGGCGCGGGTTCCGTGATCATCGGTATGCACCACGATCAGGACATGCGCAACATGGGCGGCCTGCGCAAGTACATGCCGATCACGTGGATCACGTCGCTGGTTGGTTCGTTGGCGCTGATCGGCACGCCGTTCTTCTCGGGCTTCTACTCGAAAGATTCGATCATCGACGCAGTCAAGCTGTCGCATCTGCCGGGTTCGGGCTTCGCGTATTTCGCCGTGGTCGCGAGCGTGTTCGTCACCGCGCTCTATTCGTTCCGTATGTACTTCATGGTGTTCCACGGCAAGGAGCGCTTCCGCGATCCGAAGCATCCGGATTCGCCGATGGGCGCGGAAGCCGCCGCACATGGTCATGGCAACGGTCACGACGCGCACGGTCATGGTCACGACGACCACGGTCACTCACACGAGCCGCATGAAACGCCGTGGGTGGTGTGGGTGCCGCTGGTGCTGCTGGCAATTCCGTCGGTCGTGATTGGTGCGATTGCAATCGGTCCGATGCTGTTCGGCGACTTCTTCCAGCACGGCGTGGCGTTCGACAAGGTGATCTTCATCGGCGAAAACCATCCGGCATTGCATGAAATGGCGGAAGAGTTCCACGGCTGGGTGCCGATGGCGTTGCACTCGGTGGCGGGCCTGCCGGTCTGGCTGGCGCTCGCGGGTGTCGTCGTCGCGTGGTTCCTGTATCTCGTTCGTCCTGATCTGCCGGCTGTCATCAAGCGCGCGTTCGGGCCGATCTACACGCTGCTCGACAACAAGTACTACATGGACAAGATCAACGAAGTCGTCTTTGCGCGGGGCGCCGTGGCAATTGGCCGTGGTCTGTGGAAGGAAGGCGACGTCGTTGTGATCGACGGTATCGTCAACGGCAGCGCACGCTTTATCGGCTGGTTCGCCGGCGTGATCCGCTTCCTCCAATCCGGCTACATCTATCACTACGCGTTCGCCATGATTATCGGCATGTTGGGGCTCCTGACCCTGTTTGTAACGCTCGGCGGCAAATAAGGCGAGGGACACTAATGCACGCTTATCCGATTCTCAGTATTGCAATCTGGTTACCGATCCTTTGCGGCCTGCTGGTTCTGGCCATCGGTTCCGACCGGAATCCCGGTCCCGCGCGCTGGGTCGCGCTGATCGGCTCGGTCGTCAGCTTCATCGTGACGATCCCGCTGATCACCGGTTTTGATTCGAGCAGCGCCGATCTGCAGTTTGTCGAAAAGGCCAACTGGATCGAACGATTCAATATTACATATCACCTGGGTGTCGACGGCATCTCGATGTGGTTCGTCGTGTTGACCGCTTTGATCACGGTGATCGTCGTGATCGCCGGGTGGGAAGTGATCACGAAGAACGTGGGCCAGTATCTCGCTTCGTTCCTGATCCTGTCGGGCATCATGGTCGGCGTGTTCAGCGCGGCCGACGGCATGCTGTTCTACGTGTTCTTCGAAGCGACGCTAATTCCGATGTACATCATCATCGGCGTGTGGGGCGGGGCCAACCGCGTGTATGCGGCGTTCAAGTTCTTCCTGTACACGCTGATGGGTTCACTGTTGATGCTGGTCGCGCTGCTGTATCTGTACGTTCAGACCGGCACGTTCGACCTCGCCACCTGGCAGCATGCGCAGATCGCGATGACGCCGCAGATCCTGCTATTCATAGCATTCTTCATGGCGTTCGCCGTGAAGGTGCCGATGTGGCCGGTGCACACATGGTTGCCTGACGCCCACGTGGAAGCGCCCACGGGCGGCTCGGTCGTGCTGGCCGCGATCATGCTGAAGCTCGGCGCCTACGGTTTCCTGCGCTTCTCGCTGCCCATCGCGCCGGATGCAAGCCACTTCCTCGCGCCGGTCGTCATCACGCTGTCGCTGATCGCGGTGATCTACATCGGTCTCGTGGCGATGGTGCAGGCCGACATGAAGAAGCTGGTCGCGTATTCGTCGATCGCGCACATGGGCTTCGTCACGCTCGGCTTCTTCATCTTCAATCAGCTCGGTGTGGAAGGCGCGGTCGTGCAGATGATCTCGCACGGCTTCGTGTCGGGCGCAATGTTCCTGAGCATCGGCGTGCTGTACGACCGCATGCACTCGCGTCAGATCGCGGATTACGGCGGCGTCGTCAATGTCATGCCGAAGTTCGCGGCCTTCGTGATGCTGTTCTCGATGGCGAATTGCGGCTTGCCGGGCACCTCCGGTTTCGTCGGCGAATTCATGGTGATTCTGGCTGCCGTCCAGTACAACTTCTGGATTGCGGGCGGCGCGGCCGTCACGCTGATTCTCGGCGCGGCCTATACGTTGTGGATGTATAAACGCGTGTATTTCGGCGCGATTGCCAACGACCATGTGAAGAGCCTCGTCGACATCAGCCGCCGCGAATTTTTCATGCTGGCAGTGCTCGCCGCACTGACACTGTTCATGGGCCTGTATCCGAAGCCCTTTACCGATGTGATGCACGTATCCGTGGAAAACCTCCTCTCCCACGTTGCGCAGTCCAAGCTGCCGTTGTCTCAGTAACGCCGAGCGGAGGAATTAAAGACCATGCAAAACGCCCCTATGACTGCCCTGTTGCCCGACGCGCTGGTGATGCTCGCCGTTGTCGTCGCGTGGCTCAACGACACGTTCGTCGGCCAGGCCGGTCGCCGTACCACGTACTTCATCGCGGTCCTGTCGACGCTCGTCGCCGGCATCTGGTTCGCGGTCAATGCGTTCGACCCGTCGGTGCACTACTTTTTCAGCCGCATGTATGTGGTCGACTCGTTCGCGAGCCTGATGAAAGCGGTGGTGACGCTCGGCTACACGGTCACGATCGTTTATTCGCGACGCTATCTCGAAGATCGCGGGCTGTTCCGCGGCGAGTTCTTCCTGCTGGGCATGTTCTCGTTGCTCGGGCAGCTCGTCATGATCTCCGGCAACAACTTCCTGACACTGTACCTCGGCCTGGAACTGATGTCGTTGTCGCTGTATGGCGTGATCGCGTTGCGTCGCGAAGCTGCGCCGTCCAACGAAGCGGCAATGAAGTACTACGTGCTCGGCGCGTTGGCTTCCGGCTTCCTGCTGTATGGCATTTCGATGCTTTACGGCGCGACCGGCTCGCTCGACCTGAACGAAGTGTTCAAGGCAATCGGGCAGAGCCATTACGATGCCAGCGTGCTTCTGTTTGGCGTGATCTTCATCGTAGCGGGCGTCGCGTTCAAGATGGGTGCCGTGCCGTTCCATATGTGGGTGCCTGACGTGTATCAGGGCGCGCCGACGGCCATGACGCTGCTAGTCGGCGGTGGTCCGAAGGTCGCGGCATTTGCATGGGGCCTGCGCTTCCTGGTGATGGGGCTGTTGCCGCTCGCGGTCGAATGGCAGCAAATGCTGGTGATCCTGGCGGCGTTGTCGCTGATTGTCGGCAACATCACCGGTATCGTGCAGCGCAACCTCAAGCGTATGCTCGCGTACTCGGCGATCTCGAATATGGGCTTTGTGCTGCTCGGCTTGCTGGCCGGCGTAGTCGACCACAAGACCACGGGCGCTGCCAGCGCGTATGGCTCGGCGATGTACTACAGCATCGTCTATCTGATCACGACGATGGGTACGTTCGGCGTGATCATGCTGCTCGCTCGCCGCGAATTCGAAGCCGACACGCTCGAGGACTTCAAGGGCCTGAATCAACGCAGCCCGGTGTTCGCCTTCGTGATGATGGTGATGATGTTCTCGCTCGCCGGTATTCCGCCCGCAGTCGGTTTCTACGCGAAACTCGCGGTGCTGCAGGCCACGATGAACGCGGGCTTGACCTGGCTGACGGTGCTTGCCGTGATCACGTCGCTGTTCGGTGCGTTCTACTACCTGCGTATCGTGAAGCTGATGTATTTCGACGAGCCGCAAGACAAGTCGGCGATTGTCGCCGATACGGGCACGCGCGCGTTGCTCGCGCTCAATGGCGTTGCCGTGCTGGTGCTCGGTATCGTGCCCGATCCGCTGTTGAAGGCTTGTTTGCAGGCTATTCAGCACACACTGTCATTCTGATGTCCGCAGCTGGCTGGTTTATCGTGCTGTTGGCGCTGGTTGGCGCCAATCTGCCGTTCCTGAATCAGCGACTCTTCGCCGCCGTGCCGCTGAAGGCGGCGAAGAAAAGCGCCTGGCTCCGGATTGCCGAACTGATCGTGCTCTACTTCGTGGTGGGCACGCTCGGTTTCTTGCTTGAAGCACGCGCGGGCAACCGCTTCGAACAGGGGTGGCAGTTCTACGCGATCACGTTCGCGCTATTCGTTGTCTTCGCCTTCCCCGGCTTCACGTTCCAGTATCTCGTCAAACGCCGCTGACGGCGTATCGCCGTCGCGCATCACGCTGGCCCGAGCTCCGCACATGGCTGAACTTCCCGATCACGACGCAGTCCTCACCGAGACCTGTATCCAGAGCAAAACGGTTCATCAGGGGCCGTTTCTGACGCTCAAGTGCGACACCGTTCTTCTGCCGGACGGCAAGCATGCCATCCGCGAATATGTGGAGCATTCCGGCGCCGTGATGGTGATTCCGTTGTTCGACGACGGCCGCGTGTTGCTGGAAAGTCAGTATCGCTATCCGATGGGCAAGGTCATGGTCGAATATCCGGCCGGCAAGCTCGATCCCAACGAGGGTGCACTTGCCTGCGCTATTCGCGAGTTGCGCGAGGAAACGGGCTACTCGGCGCGCGAGTACATGTACCTAACGCGCATTCACCCCATCATTTCCTATTCGACCGAGTTTATCGACATCTATCTCGCGCGTGGCCTCACGTCCGGCGAGCGTAAGCTCGACGACGGCGAGTTCCTCGAACTGTTCACCGCGACGGTACCGGAGGTGTCGGAGTGGGTGCGGACCGGCAAGATCACCGACGTCAAAACGGTGATCGGCACATTCTGGCTGGAGAAAGTGTTGTCGGGCGCGTGGCCGTTGGGGCAGTCGGAATAGTTTTTCGCCGAAGGCGCACACGGCGTTTCGTTGCATTCAGAAAGCCCCTGTCGGTCGATGACCGGCAGGGGCTTTGTCATGGTAGATCGCAAAAAAATCCGTATTTGCGCAGTCTGAATAAACGCGGTTCTATCTTATGCCATCCGACAGAATCGCTTCATCGCCGCAGTGACTTTAGTATGGATCTCCGACAAACGTCTTCATCGTGCGATCGGTTTGCATAACGAAGCATGTGAAGCGCTTGAGCCTGGTGAGCAGATTTGGGTTGTCACTTGACAACTTAAGTTGCAGGCAATACATTGGAGGGCAGGATGGTTCGCGCAACCCATGCTAAGAAAGAGATAGAAGCGGCGTTGGCGTATGCCGAACGGCGCGGCTGGCGCATACAGGGCGGGGGCAAGGGCCACGCCTGGGGAAAGATGTATTGCCCTTACAAAGACGCTGAATGTCGTTGCGGGGAATTCTGCATATCCAGCGTATGGAGTACGCCGAAGAATGCCGTCAATCACGCCCGGCACTTGCGGCGTGTCGTCGACAACTGCACGGCGCATCGTTAGGAAATGTTGAATGGCAAGTGTTGGCTGAATAAAGCAGGAGTAGCAAATGGAATATACGTTTACGTTGAAATACAAGCTTGCGGCACAAGACTGCGATCTTGATGCGATCGTCGAGCGCTTGGGCGAAGCGGGGTGTGACGACGCGACAATTGGCGTGGGGCAGCCAGGACGACTCGCGCTGGTCTTTTCGCGTGAAGGGGCGTCCGCATTCGAGGCGCTGGTCAGCGCGCTGGGCGACGTGAAGAAGGCGGTGCCGTCCGCGCAACTTGTCGAAGCCGGCCCCGACTTTGTGGGCCTGACCGACGTCGCGGAGATTGCGGGCGTGTCGCGGCAAAATATGCGCAAGCTCATGCTGAGTCATGCGGTCGAATTTCCTGCGCCGGTGCATGAGGGAAGTGCGTCGGTCTGGCACCTGTCGGACATACTCGACTGGCTAAACTCGCGTGGCGGCTACAACATCAAGACAGACGTTTTCGACGTCGCGAAGTCGGCCAAACAGATCAACCTTGCCAAAGAGGCGCGAGGGCTTGAGCCGCGGTTCAATCGTCGACTGGAATGTCTTGTAGCGTGAGACCCTGGTGACGAAAAGGCGTTGGCGGTGCTTCGCTGGAAAGCCTTTCGCAGCGGCAGCGCGGCGTCGGGTTCTGCCCTCGCACCGCGGTGCGCCCCGCCGGTCATTCAGCGTTCGGCAGCGGGTTGCGCAAAGCGTTAAAATCCCGCACCACGTCTTATCTTCCCGCAGCGGCCGATCTCGGTGCGTCGCGCATGAAGCTTTACGAACGACCGTTCACAAATGTTTGTTTTGCGCTAAACTGGCACGCAAGCCCTGATTCCATATGAAGGTTCTCGATTTACAGTGTCCGCACGGCCATCGGTTCGAAGGCTGGTTCGCTTCGGCTGACGACTTTGAATCGCAGCAATCGCGCAAGCTGGTCGAGTGTCCGATTTGTGGCGCGAAAGAGGTGAGCCGTTTGCCGTCGGCGCCGCGCCTCAATCTGTCGGGTGCAACAGAGACGAAAGTGCCGGCGGCCCCAGGCGAATTGCAGGCGCGTGTCATGCATGCATTGCGCGAGGTACTGGAAAAGACGGAAAACGTGGGCGACCGCTTCGCCGAGGAAGCGCGGCGCATCCATTACAACGAAGCGCCCGCACGCAACATTCGTGGTGTCACGACACCAGAAGACGCGCGAGCTTTGGTCGAAGAAGGCATCGAAGTGATGCCGTTGCCGGTCCCGGCTGCCCTGAAGGAACCTCTGCATTAGCGCAGTGGCTCACTGGCGGCGGGTGGTGGCGGCCAGGAGACACTACGTATGAATTTGGACTATTCCCCCGCCGATAAGGCGTTCCGCGCAGAGATCCGCGCCTGGCTCGAAGCCAATCTACCGCGCGAACTCAGCGAGAAGGTACTCAACCACAAGCGTCTGAATCGCGAGGACTTCGCAAGCTGGCACAAGCTGTTAGGCACGCGTGGCTGGTCAGTTGTGGCGTGGCCGAAAACGTATGGCGGTCCTGGTTGGGACGCGACCCAGCGGCATATCTGGGACGAAGAGTGCGCGCGTGTCGGCGCGCCGACCGTGTTGCCGTTCGGGGTGTCGATGGTTGCGCCCGTTCTCATGAAGTACGGCAACGAGGCGCAGAAACGCCATTACTTGCCGCGCGTTCTCGACGGGACTGACTGGTGGTGCCAAGGCTATTCGGAGCCGGGCTCCGGTTCCGATCTCGCGTCGCTGCGAACACGCGCCGAGCGCGTCAGCGATTATTACGTGGTCAATGGTCAGAAAACGTGGACCACGTTGGGGCAGCACGCGGACATGATGTTCTGCCTTGTGCGCACCGACAGCGGCGCGAAGAAGCAGGAGGGCATTTCGTTTCTGCTCATCGACATGAAAACGCCGGGTATCACCGTACGGCCGATCATCACGCTCGACGAAGACCATGAGGTTAACGAAGTTTTCTTTGAAGACGTTAAGGTACCCGTCGAGAATCTGGTCGGCGAGGAAAATCGAGGCTGGACTTACGCAAAATATCTGCTCGGACATGAGCGCACCGGCATTGCACGTGTCGGTCAATCGAAGCGTGAACTCGTGTTTCTGAAAAGCCTTGCGCTGGACCGGAAAAAGAACGGCAAACCGCTATTGCATGACCCGATGTTCGCTGCGAAAGTCGCGAGTCTGGAAATCGAATTGATGGCGCTCGAAGTCACCGTGCAGCGCGTGGTCGCTAATGAAGCAGGCGGACGCGGACCGGGCCCCGAGGCGTCGATGCTGAAGATCAAGGGCACGGAAGTCCAGCAAGCGTTGACCGAGCTCATGTTCGAAGCTGTCGGCCCGCTTGCCGCACCCTTTGACGTACCGTTCCTCGAAGGAGAGCGCGAACACAGCCTCGCCGGGGATGACGACGCTGCGCCGTTGGCCGCCTATTACTTCAATTTCCGAAAGACGTCGATTTACGGCGGCTCGAACGAAATTCAAAAGAACATCATCGCGCAGATGATTCTCGGACTTTGAGGAGCGGCGCATGGACTTCACTTTCAACGACGAGCAACAGCAATTCGCCGACGCGCTGCGCCGCTATCTGGACAAGAACTACGGCTTCGAGGCGCGCCAGGCGATCGTGCGGTCGGACGCAGGCGTCTCGGAGACCCAGTGGGCGGCCTTGACTGAATTGGGCTTGACGGCATTGCCAGTGCCGGAGACTCAAGGCGGTTTCAATGGCGGGCCGGTCGATATGCTCGTTGTCATGCAGGAGTTGGGTCGTGCTCTGGTGGTCGAGCCGTATTGGGCCACCGCAGTCGGCATCGAGGCACTGCGCCTTGCTGGCACAGGTCAGGCCGAGGACGCGTCGCTGCTCGAGCGCGCGGCTCAGGGCGAGATCAAGCTCGCTGTCACGTTTCACGAGCCGCATGCGCGCTACGACCTGTTCGAGATTGCGACGGTCGCGACAGCACAAGGCGAGCAGCACACGCTTTCCGGCACGAAGTCGGTCGTGCTGCACGGTGCGCAGGCGAATTACTGGATCGTGCCCGCGCGGTCCAACGGTGAGATCGCGTTGTTCGTCGTGGCGCGCGACGCCGCAGGCGTGGAACTCACCGATTACCGCACCATCGACGGGCAACGCGCCGCGACGCTCCAGTTCGACCGCACGCCCGCGCGCCGTTTAAGCGGCCCGCACTCGGGCGCGGCGGCCCTGGAACACATCGCGGACTACGGCACGCTGCTCCTGTGCGCGGAAGCGGTCGGCGCGCTGGACGCATTGAACGCCGCAACCGTCGACTACACCAAGACCCGGCAGCAGTTCGGCCAGCCGATCGCACGCTTTCAGGCATTGCAGCACCGCATGGTCGAAATGCTGATTCACGCCGAGCAGGCGCGCTCCATCACGTACCTGGCCGCAATGCGCTATTCGAGCGACGACGCCGACGAGCGCCGCCGTGCGGTATCCGCCGCGAAAGTGCGCGTGGGGCAGGCGGCGCGTTTCGTCGGCCAGCAAGCGGTTCAGTTGCACGGCGGCATGGGCATGACGAACGAAGTCGCGGCCGCGCATCTGTTTAAACGTCTCGCTATTATTGAAACAACACTGGGCGATGTCGATCATCACCTCGCGCGATTCGCCGCGCTGCCCGGTTTTGCCAGCACCGAAGTTGGATTGGCCGATTAAATCGGCCCGCAAGGAGATTGAGCGATGGCTCTGAGTTACGAGGACATGATGGTCGGCTCAACGACCGAGATCGGCAAGCACACTTTCACGCGCGAGGAGATCGTCGAATTTGCGGAGAAGTTCGATCCGCAACCGTTCCATCTCGACGAAGCCGCGGCGCAGGCGTCGCCGTTCCGCGGATTAGTGGCGAGCGGCTGGCATACGTGTTCGGTCATGATGGGCATGTTAGTACGTAACGCGCTGGCGGACTCCACGTCGATGGGCTCGCCGGGCATCGACGAAATACGCTGGCTGAAACCGGTGCGTGTCGGCGATACGATCACCATGACGAACTCCGTGCTCGACAAGCGCATTTCGGAAAGCAAACCGGATCGCGGCATTGTGTCCACGCAATGGGCGGGCATCAATCAGCATGGCGAGACGGTGATTACCGTGCGCTCGAAGGGAATGTTCGGGCTGCGCAATCCGGACGCTTCGTCATGACAATGGAGAGTACGCGGCCGGCTGCGGCGTTTCGGAATGCGGCGGCGTTGCGTGCACTCGTCGGTGGGGCGCCGCTCGTTAGCGGCTGGGTGACGATCGATCAGCCGAGCGTCGATCGTTTCGCGCAAGTCACCGGCGATCACCAATGGATTCACGTCGACCCGGAGCGAGCGCGGCGCGAGTCACCATTCGGCGGCGCGATCGCGCACGGTTTCATGACGCTTTCGCTGATCCCTGCGCTGCTCGAGAAAACGGTACGGATCGAGCAACGGATGGGCGTGAATTATGGGCTGAATCGCGTGCGGTTTACGTCGCCCGTATTGGTGGGCTCGCAATTGCGTGCGCGGTTCGCCGTCGTGTCCGTCGCCGATGTCGACAATGCGGGCGTGCAAGTAATGTGGAATGTCACGCTGGAGCGGCACGAGAATGAGCGCCCCGTATGCGTCGCTGAATTCATCACTCGCCATTATTTTTGACGCGCAAGGGGCATAGTAGGCAGAGGCGGCGCGGGCGGCATGCCCGCCGCCTCACGCTCGTCTGACGACGATGCAGATGCATCTGCACATGCACATTTCGCGAATGCGGCGATGACCGGTGCGCACAAGCCGTCGGCCAATGCGCCGACGCCGGCGCTGATGCACCGCCGGCGCCCCGCAGTTGTCGCTGCCAATGCACCAATGCGCAGCACCCCGATACACTTCCCGCCGCACTACTGAACGCTTCAATGCTTCGCGTATTGCGTCGCGCCGAACAGCATTTCTTTAGCCTTGTCGTCCATCAGCGGCTTGCGAGCGGATGCGAGTACTTCGACGCCGCGCACAACCGCCGGCCGCGCGGCGATGTCCTCATGCCATCGTTTCACGTTCGGAAACGCATCCAGTTCTATGCCCTGGTTTTGCCACGAGCGCGTCCACGGAAACGAAGCGATGTCGGCGATCGTATAGTCGTTCCCGGCGAGGTACTGCGTCTTGCCAAGCTGCTTGTCCATCACGCCATATAAGCGCCGCGTTTCGTTCGTGTAGCGGTTGATCGCGTACTCGATCGGCTCGGGCGCGTAGACGCGGAAGTGGTGGGTTTGCCCGAGCATCGGGCCGAGACCGCCCATCTGGAACATCAACCATTGAAGTACTGAATAGCGCGCGGCCGGATCGGTCGGCAGGAAGCGGCCGGTTTTCTCGGCGAGATAAATGAGTATCGCGCCGGACTCGAACAACGCGAACGGTTTGCCGTCCGCGCTCCTCGGCCCGTCAGAATCCACAATGGCCGGAATCTTGTTGTTCGGACTGATATCGAGAAATTCGGCGTTGAACTGATCGCCGGCGCCGATGTTCACTGCATGCACCGCGTATTCGAGGCCCGTCTCCTCGAGCATGATATGAACCTTGTGGCCGTTCGGGGTCGCCCAGCTATAGACGTCGATCATCCTCGCTCCTTTCGTTCGTTGAAGCGGCGCCCCAAGGAGCGCCGTGCTTGACGAAAATTAGAGCATAGTTCGCACGATGCTGCTGGCGGCGGCTACAGATGCCCGCTGCCAGCAGCACTCGGAACGGAGTCCGGGCAAGACGTCAAACAGGCGTACCCGGCGTCTCCACGCGAGCCGCCGCGCCCGGCTCCATGTAACGCGCGAGCTCGAGTTTTGCGATCGCATTGCGATGCACTTCGTCAGGACCATCGGCGAAGCGCAGCGTCCGCGCCGATGCATAAGCGTAGGCGAGCGGGAAGTCGTCGCTGACGCCGCCGCCGCCGTGCGCCTGAATGGCCCAGTCGATCACCTGACATGCCATGTTCGGCGCCACCACCTTGATCATCGCGATTTCGCCGCGCGCGCCCTTGTTGCCGACGGTGTCCATCATGTATGCGGTTTTGAGCGTGAGCAGCCGCGCCTGTTCGATCATGCAGCGCGCCTCGGCAATGCGTTCCTGCGTGACGCCTTGCGTGGCAACGGGCTTGCCGAACGCGACGCGTTGCATCGAGCGTTTGCACATCAATTCGAGCGCGCGCTCTGCCAGACCGATCAGACGCATGCAATGGTGGATGCGTCCGGGTCCGAGACGGCCTTGTGCGATCTCGAAGCCGCGGCCTTCGCCGAGCAGCATGTTGGTCGCCGGCACGCGTACGTTGTCCAGCGTGATTTCCATGTGGCCATGCGGTGCGTCGTCGTAACCGAAAACGGAAAGAGGGCGGTGGACCGTGACGCCGGTGGCGTCGGCGGGAACCAGAATCATCGACTGTTGCTGATGGCGCGGCGCCTCGGGATCGGTCTTGCCCATCACGATATAAATCTTGCAGCGTGGATCGCCCGCGCCGGAAGACCACCACTTGTGGCCATTGATCACGTAGTAGTCGCCATCGCGCACGATGCTGGTCTGGATATTGGTGGCATCGGACGACGCGACTTCCGGCTCCGTCATCAGAAACGCGGAACGAATCTGCCCTTGCAGCAGCGGTTCGAGCCATTCGCGCTTGTTCTCTTCGCTGCCGTATCGCTCGATCGTTTCCATGTTGCCAGTGTCGGGCGCGTTGCAGTTGAACACCTCCGGCGCCCACGGCACCCGGCCCATGATTTCACACAGAGGCGCATATTCGAGATTGGTCAACCCGGCGCCGCGCACCGAGTCGGGCAGAAACAGGTTCCACAGGCCCGCGTCGCGCGCTTTCTGCTTGAGCTGCTCGATGAGCTCAGTCGGCTGCCACGCATTGCCGTTCAGCCGGTTTTGCGCGATCTCCGCGTAGAACGCTTGCTCGTTCGGATAAATGTGCTCGCCGAAAAAGGCGAGCAGTTTTTCGCGCAGTGCCTGAACCTTCGGGGTGTAATCGAAATTCATCTATTGACCTCGCAGATAACGGACGACATTTAATGTAGACGCTGGTTGAAACACGCAAACGTGCTTGCGCGCGCGTGGGCGTGTTTAGCGTGGCTAAGCGTACTCAAGCGCGGTCAGCGCACTTTTTGCGCATAACGCCAGGCGAGCTCGGCCATCGGCTTCGCGCGCCGGCCCGCGTCGAGCGCCTGCGCGCTGGCCGCGGTGCCATCGACCACGCGCTTCATGATTCCCTGCAGGATGGCTGCGATGCGGAACATGTTGTACGCGAGGTAGAAATTCCAATCGCCGTGAATCTCGAAGCCGGTGCGCTGGCAATAGCGCTCGACATACTGCTGTTCGTCGGGAATCCCAAGCGCAGCCCAATCGAGACCCGCAATACCGCGGAACTGCGCGGGGTCGACGTGCCAGGCCATGCAGTGATAGGCAAAGTCGGCGAGCGGATCGCCTAACGTCGACAATTCCCAATCGAGTACCGCAAGCACTTTCGGTTCCTTGCGATCGAAGATGAGGTTATCGAGCCGGTAGTCGCCATGCACGATCGACAGGCGCTCGCCGGCTTCCGCGGGCATATGCTGCGGAAGCCATTCGATGAGGCGCTGCATCGCGTCGATAGGTTCGGTTTCGGACGCTATGTACTGCTTGCTCCAACGGCCGATCTGACGTGCGAAATAGTTGCCCGGCTTGCCGTAGTCCGAAAGTCCCACGCTCGCGTGATCGACGCTGTGCAGCGCGGCGATCACGCGGTTCATTTCGTCGTAGATCGCGCTTCGTTCGTCAGCAGTCATGCCGGGCAGCGACTGATCCCACAACACACGGCCCTCGACGAACTCCATCACGTAGAACGCGCGGCCAATGACGCTTTCGTCTTCGCACAACGCAAGCATTTTTGCAACGGGTACGCCCGCGTCGGCGAGCGCATGCATCACGCGGTATTCACGTTCGACGGCGTGCGCGGACGGCAGCAGCTTCGCAGCCGGCCCGGGCTTCGCGCGCATCACATAAGCACACGACGGCGTAACGAGCTTGAAGGTCGGATTTGACTGGCCGCCGGCGAACTGCTCGACCGTGAGCGGTCCGAAGAACCCATCCACATGCTGCGTCAGCCAGGCGGCGAGCGCTTCGCTGTCGAAGCGCTGCCGCTCGTTGACCGGGCGCGTGCCCTCGAAGGCCGAATAATCCGCGTGCTGTTCCGGCTCGCCGCTTTGTGTGGCTTGCACCATGTGTCTCCTCCGGTTCGGGTTCAGCTACGCGTGTATTGGATGAATTGTGCGTAGAGGATTTCCATCGTCGTATTGCGGATGTCGCGATGCAGCGGCGACGGCGGCGAATAATTGATCGCGCGCAGTACCCAGTCGCGCGGTGCCGCGCCGACGTCGAGCGCATTGATGCAGCCGGTGGCCTGCGCCAGATGGCCGAAGAAAGTGCGTCCGCCAGCGGTAAGCGCATGAGAAAGGATCGCGCGATTCACGCCGCCGTGCAGCACCAGCAGCACCGTGTCCCACGAGGTGTCCTCGCGCAATGCCGCCACGGCGGGTAGCACGCGATCGAACAATTCGCCGATCGTCTCACCGTCGAGAAAGCGCGTACTTTCCGGCACGATGCCGTCGAACACGCCGAGAAACGCGGCCTCGATATCCTGCAACGGAATATGGCGCAGCTTGCCGCCGCGAATTTCCTGCCATGCAGGCTCAATTTCGAGTTCGATCTGCTGACCCGTCTCGGCCAGCACACGCTGCGCAGTTTCAACGGTGCGCGGCAAGCCGCTCACGATAACGCGATCAAACCGGACTTGCTGCTCCGCAAACACGCGGCCGGCGGCGCTTGCCTGCTCGCGGCCGTTAGCGTTCAACGGCACGGTTTCGGGTTCGATCGTGCGGCCCGAGTCGTCGAAGTACGTCACGTCGCCATGACGCATCAGAAAAATGCGGCGGCGCTTGGGTAGCTGGTAGGCAGGCATGGTCACTCGTTCACTTGTAGACGGGCGCGCGCTTTTCGAGGAATGCGGAAATGCCCTCAAGGCCCTCGCGATGATGCAGCGACGCGACGAAGTTATCGCGCTCCGCAATCAGATGCTCGGAAAGCGGCTGCGTGCCGGCTGCACAGACCAGGGTCTTGATACGCGCAATCGAGTTGGGAGAAATCTTGCCGAGTTCGTCGGCCCACGCGACTGCGGTATCGCGCGCGGTGCCCGGCTTGGTCAGTTTGTTGACGACGCCCAGTTCGTGCAAGCGTGCCGCGCCGATCGGCTTGCCCTCCATCAGCACTTCCGTTGCCAGCTGGCGCGGCAAGGCCTGCGCGAGAAACCATGAGCCGCCGCCGTCGGGCGTGAGGCCGACGCGGGCATACGACATCACGAATTTCGCGTCGTCCGCCGCGACGATCAGGTCGCATGCGAGTGCGAGCGAGAAGCCGGCGCCGGCTGCCGCGCCGTCGACCGCTGCGATCACCGGCTTCGACGACAGCCGCAGCGCCGAAATCCACTCGGCCAGCAAATCGATACTCTGCGCCTGGAACGAAGGATCCTTCGCGCGGTTTTCCAGCAGACGGTTGAGATTGCCGCCTGCACAGAAAAAATTGTCCGCGCCCGCGATCACGACGGCGCGAATCGACGGATCGCGTTCGACCGAATCGAGTGCCTCGATGCCGGCCGCGTACATGTCGGGGTGCAATGCGTTGCGTGCACCCGGGTTGGACAGCGTGAGTACCAGCGTCGATTCGCTTTCGGTCGGGCGCGAGGTCAGCAGTTCGGCGCTCATTGTTTCGTCTCCGTCTTCGCGGTTTGAGAGTCGGCGGCATCGCACTGAGTCAGCGACATGCCGAGTTGCGCCCGTCGCGCGAGCCACGGCGACGGACGGTAGCGTGGATCGCCGAGCACGTCAAACATGTTGCGCAGGATGGTAAGGATGGTTTTCGCGCCGAGCGCGTCGCCAAGCGCGAGCGGCCCGCGCGGATAGCCGAGGCCGAGCGTGACGGCGAGGTCGATGTCCTGCGGCGTCGCGATCTGCTTCTGCGCGATATCGCAGCCGATGTTGACGATCGTCGCCACCACGCGTTGCGCGATGAAGCCGGTCGAATCGCGAATCACGGTGACGGGCACGCCGTCGGCGGCAAAAAGCGCATGGCCGGCGTCACGCGCGGCGCGGCTGGTCGCAGGCGTTGTCATCAACGTGCGGCGTTGCGCGCCGACGAGCGGAAAGAGCGCGTCGATGGCGACGACGCGGCTCGCGTCGAGCGCTTCGTCGACGGCGGCCGTGGTCGCGTCGTGGCCGAACGGTGTGACGACGATCAATGAATCCGCGGCGGGGGTCGCGCCGTCGTCGAGCTTCACACCGGCTTTGCCGATGAGTTCGACAACGGCTTCATACGCGTCGCGATAGCACTTGCTGACCCACACGCTTGCCGGCAAGGTAATCGGCGCGGCTGCTTCAGCGGGCGCCTGCTGCTTGCCGTCTTCATAGCGATAAAAACCTTCGCCCGTCTTGCGGCCGAGCAGCCCGCCTGCGAGCCGCGTGCCCGTAATGGGCGAGGGCGTGAACCGCGGCTCTTCGTAGAACTGATGGTAGATCGAATCCATCACCGGATGCGATACGTCGAGCGCGGTCAGGTCGAGCAGCTCGAACGGGCCGAGACGAAAGCCCGCCTGCTCGCGCATGATCCTGTCTACATCGACGAAGCTCGCCACGCCTTCGCCCGCCACGCGCAGGCCCTCGGTGTTCATGCCGCGACCCGCGTGATTGACGATGAAGCCCGGCATGTCCTTCGCACGCACCGGCGTGTGGCCCATGCGGCGCGCGAGGTCCATCAACGCGTCGCCTGCCTGGCGGTCGCTGCGCAGGCCGTCGATCACTTCGACGACTTTCATCAGCGGGACCGGATTGAAGAAGTGATAGCCGACCACGCGCGACGGGTCCGTGCAGCCAGCCGCGATTGCCGTAATGGACAGCGACGACGTGTTCGACGCAAGCAGGCAACGTCCGCTCACCACGGTTTCGAGTTCGCGAAAGAGCGCCTGCTTCACTTCGAGTTTCTCGACGATTGCCTCGACCACCAGATCGCAGTCCGCCAGATCGTTGATCGCATGCGCGGCCGTGACGTTGGCAAGCGCTGCGAGCGAGCGTGCCTGGTCGAGCTTGCCTTTGGCGGTCAGTTTGGCGAAAGTCTCGGCTAGGTAGTCGCGCGCGGCGCCGATGGCCGCGGGGTTGGCGTCGTAGAGACGCACGGTAAGGCCTGCTAGCGCCGCGATCTGTGCAATGCCGCGGCCCATTGCTCCGGTTCCGACAATGCCGATAGTCTCGATGCTGAAGTTGCGAGAGGTCATTGTGTTGCTGGACTCCATGAGTATCTTAGAATAGCACGCTCGTGCAATTCACTTGACGAGCGATCGGCGGCCGCCTTATCTGTGCAATCGGCCGTCTCATACACCGAAAAAGGAAGGAGACAACGATGATCAGGCTTTGCGGGTTCGCTCTCTCTAACTACTACAACAAGGTGAAGTTCGTTCTGCTCGAACACGACATAGAGTTCGAAGAGGTGTTCGTGCAGCCGAGCCAGGACGAGGCGATGCTCGTGCATTCGCCGCTCGGCAAAGTGCCTTTTCTGCAAACCGAGGAGGGCGATCTTTGCGAATCGCAATGTATTGTCGAGTACCTGGCCGCGCGCTTTCCCGACAAGGCGATTTTTTCCGCCGATCCGTGGGAGGCGGCCAAGGAGCGCGAGTTGATCATGTTCGTCGACGTGCATCTCGAACTGACCGCACGCAATCTCTATAAGGAAGCGTTTTTCGGCGGCACGGTGACTGACGCGACCAAAGGCCGGATCGAGAAGCTGCTTGCGCATCACATTGCGGGCTTCGGGCGGATCGCGAAGTTCGCACCGTATTTGCGCGGCGAACGGTTCAGTGTCGCGGACGCAGCGGGCTACGTGAGTTTGCCGCTCGTCGGCATGGCGACGCAGGCTGTCTACGGCCGCGATTTTTTGCTCGACGCGGGTTTCGACTGGAAAAACTACGTGAAGACAATCAACGGCCGACCGGCCGCGCAGCGTGTGACCGAAGACCGCAAGGCATATATCGCGGCGTCGCGTCCGACCTGATGCATGGCGCCGCACGAGACGAAGCGAGCGGCGGCGTGCAACGCGTGCGTTGGCCGCGGCGCGCGATGGCGAGGAACGGGAGTTCGTTCGCAGCATCGCGCGTGACATGCTAGAGCCGCGCCAGCCGTTCGAGCGCGGTAGCGAGTGTGCTTTCCCGCTTGGCGAAACAGAAGCGCACCACGCCCGACTCATGCGCCTCGTGATAGAACGCCGAGACCGGAATGGCCGCGACGCCGATCTCGCCGGTCAGCCACTGCGCGAATTCGGCTTCGGGCAGATCGCTGATTGCCGAGTAATCGACGCACTGGAAGTACGTGCCGGTACAAGGCAGCAGCTTGAAGCGCGAATTCGCGAGGCCGGCGCGGAAGAAGTCGCGCTTCTTCTGATAGAACGCCGGCAGTTCGAGATACGGCGCCGGGTCTTTCATGTACTCGGCGAGTCCGATCTGCATGGGCGTGTTCACGGTGAACACATTGAACTGATGCACTTTGCGGAATTCCGCGGTTAGCGCGGCGGGGGCTGCCACGTAGCCGACTTTCCAGCCGGTCACGTGATACGTCTTGCCGAAACTCGACACGACAAAACTGCGCTGCGCCAGTTCCGGATAACGCGCCACGCTCTCGTGCGGCGCTCCGTCGTAGACCATGTGTTCATACACTTCATCCGACAGGATCAGCACGTTGGTGCCGCGCACGATTTCTTCCAGCTTTCGCATGTCGTCGGCGCGCCAGACGGTGCCGGTCGGATTGTGCGGCGTGTTGATCAGCAAGAGCCGTGTTTTCGGCGTGATTGCGGCGGCGAGCTTGTCGAACGGAATCGCGTAGTCCGGCGCGTCGAGCGTCACGAATACCGGCTTGCCNCCCGCCAGTTCGATCGACGGAAGATAGCTGTCATACGTCGGCTCGATCACGATTACTTCGTCGCCGGGATGGACCGTGCAGAGTATCGCCGTCAGTAGCGCCTGGGTCGCGCCTGCCGTGACCGTGATTTCGGTGGCGGCATCGTAGCGGCGGCCATACATGTTTGCGATCTTGTCTGAGATCGCCTCGCGCAGCGGCGCGGCACCCGCCATAGGCGGATACTGGTTGTGGCCGTCGCGCATCGCGTTCGAAACCGCATCCACGATTCGCGGATCGCAGCCGAAGTCGGGAAAGCCCTGGCCGAGATTTACCGCGCCTTTTTCGGCGGCGAGCGCGCTCATTACGGTGAAGATCGTCGTGCCCACGTTCGGCAGACGTGAAGGAAACGAGGGACTCATGGGCGTGTCGTGCGGTGCATTCATGGCGCTGTTCGGGCGAGACGAGTGAGTGGGCGAAGGCATCGTTTTTCAAAAACGGCGAAGCCTGATTGTAGGCAATAGCGGCAGTGCGTGCGCGCCTGCGGTGTGCCGTTGGCCGTTCGGCCATGGTTATACCGGAGTTTCCAGCGGTGCGGCCGCGCCGCTCGTCGATCCGCTAATCGAACCACCGAGCGAAGCGGCGAACGGTGCCGGCTGAGCAATCTGAAACCCGAAATCGCGCGCGACCCGCTTGGCGAGCTTTAACACGGCGCGATCTTTCGACACGAGCCAGTCTGCCCGCGCAGCGTGCGCGAGTTCGAGGAATTTCTGATCGTCGCGGTCTTTGCATTTGGGCAACGGCCGTGGGTCTTCGGGTTGCGCGGTGAGTTCCACCACTTGCGCGAGCCGCGCGACGATCGCGAGCGCGGCCGACTTGTCCACCTTCCGATCGACGAATTGCGGATAGTCGAGCACATAAGTCAGCTCGGCAAGGCAGCGGGCGTCGATCAGCGCGGCGAGTGTGCCGCTTTCCAGCGCGGCGCGAATTGGCCGCGTGTGCGGGTCGTCGAACACGAGAATGTCGATCCACACATTGGAATCGAGAACGACGCGCAAAGCGCCGTGTGAGGCATGGGAACCGGGCATTCGTTACAATCTGGCTTTCGTCTTTGACCGCCAGGCACGGCGTGCCTGCAAGCCTCTATGATAATCGTTCTGTCGCCGGCGAAATCGCTCGACTACGAAACTCCACCGCACGTCAAGAAGCACACCATCCCCGATTTCGTCGACGACGCCGCCGAGTTGATCGGCGGTTTGCGCCGTTTATCGCCGCAGCAGATCGCGTCGCTAATGAGCATCTCCGACCAGTTGGCGCACCTCAATTTCGAGCGCTATGCGCAGTGGTCGCCGCGCTTCGGCACGGACAACGCGAAGCAGGCCGTGCTTGCGTTCAATGGCGACGTGTACGAGGGCTTCAACGCGAAAACCTTGTCGTCGGCGGATCTGGATTTTGCGCAGAACCATGTGCGCGTACTGTCGGGACTCTACGGCTTGCTGCGTCCGCTCGATCTGCTGCAGCCGTACCGGCTCGAAATGGGTACGCGTCTGCCGAATCCGCGCGGCAAGGACCTTTACGCGTTCTGGGGCGAGCGGATCACGCAGGCGTTGAACGTGCAGTTAAAGAAGCGCGCGGCGAAATCCCGTGTGCTCGTGAATTGCGCGTCGGGCGAATATTTCAAGTCGGTCAAGCCGAAGCTGCTCGAAGCGCCGGTCGTCACGCCGGTGTTCGAGGACTGGAAGGGCGGCCGCTACAAGATCATCAGTTTTCACGCAAAGCGCGCGCGCGGTCTGATGGCGCGCTACGCGGTCGAAAATCGGCTTGATAGACCGGAGCAACTGAAGGAATTCGATTCGGAAGGCTACGCGTTCGACGCCGAAGCCTCGAACGATTCCACGTACGTATTCCGCCGCGGCGTCGCTGAATAAGCGGAGTGCTGCCCACGCATGCAGGGAAGAACATCATGAGTCTATCGATTACGAGCAACTTCGACGCGGGCGCGATCGAGGTGCTGTCGTGCGCCGAGGCCGGCAATATTCGCTTGCGCCTGCGGCCGGACAGTCACGCCGAGTTCGCGCAGTGGTTCTACTTCCGGCTGTCCGGCGCGGCGGGCGAGCGCTGCGTAATGACCTTCGAAAACGCGGCGGCCTGCGCGTTTGCGGAAGGCTGGCGCGACTACCAGGCTGTCGCCAGCTACGACCGCGTGAACTGGTTTCGCGTGCCTACGTCGTACGACGGCCGTGTGTTGACGATCGACCACACGCCGGAGTTCGATCGCATTTATTACGCGTACTTTGAACCGTATAGCGAGGAACGTCATTCCGAGTTCCTCGGCGCAGTTCAACAGATGCCGCAGGCGACGCTTACCGAGTTGGGCACGACCGTCGAAGGCCGGCCGATGTCGCTGCTCACGCTCGGTACCCCACAAGCCGGCGACGTCGCCAGGAAAAAAGTCTGGCTGATTGCGCGTCAGCATCCCGGGGAGACGATGGCCGAATGGTTTATCGAAGGACTCGTGAAGCGGCTCGTGGGCTGGGGCGATTGGGCAGGCGACCCGGTGGCGCGCAAACTATACGATCACGCCGTGTTCTACATTGTGCCGAACATGAATCCGGACGGCAGCGTGCGCGGCAACCTGCGCACCAATGCGGCGGGTGCCAATCTCAATCGTGAATGGATGGAGCCGGACGCCGCACGCAGTCCCGAGGTGCTGGCAGTGCGCGACGCGATTCACGCGACCGGCTGCGACCTGTTCTTCGACATTCACGGCGATGAGGCGCTGCCTTATGTCTTCGTGGCGGGCTCGGAGATGCTGCCAGGGTTCACCAAGCGGCAAGGCGAGGAACAGAAGGCGTTTATCGAAGCGTTCAAACAGGCAAGCCCTGATTTCCAGGACAAGTATGGTTATGCTGCGAGCAAGTATCGCGAAGATGCGCTGAAGCTTGCGTCGAAATATATCGGCAACGAGTTCGGCTGCCTGTCGTTGACGCTCGAGATGCCGTTCAAGGACAACGCCAACCTGCCGGACGAACGAGTGGGCTGGAACGGCGAGCGCAGCGCGTCGCTCGGCGCGGCGATGCTGCAAGCCATCTTGCGGCACGTGAAGACGTTTGCCTGATTGGGCGGCGTTGAAGAGGGCACGCACGGCTTGCGCGTGTGCCTCGTTGGCTGGCTGGCTTCTGAGCGGCCGGCTGGTTCATTGGACGCAGCGAAATTTTTCGCCGGTAGTCGCCGGGGACTGCTTGTAATGCCGGATCGCTGACAACGCCGGTATATGCGATAACGCTGCTGTGCCTGTTAGCGCAGGCATTGAGCATTGCGGCCTGCACGATTCACAGCGTTATCTCAGACCTAGTGTTTTTTCTTCGCCGGCGCTTTCTTGCTGGACGATTTGCCGGAACTGCTTTTCGACGACTTCGCGGAGCTCTTCTTCGCGCCTTTGCCGCTTGCCGCGTGCTTGCCTTTTACTCCGCGATGCTTGCCGGACGTGGCGTGGGACTGTGAAGGCTCCGATCTGCGTGCCCGCGCCGGTGGCACCGGGTCGTTCCAGCTGAACGCCAGCATCTGCGTGCCGACGTAGCCGCAGCGGAACTTCAGATCGGCAGCGTCGCCCCCTCCACCCTGAGGGATGCCGAGCCCTTCGACGGTGACGATGTTATCCACCTTGACGCGTTGCTTGCCCTCGTCGAACGAATCGTTCCACGGTGTGATCGAGGCATGTGCGCTATCGAACGAGCTAGGTGGAAACTCGACATGATCGAACGCGGTTGAGGTGCTGGCGACAAAATTGCCATGTGCCGCGCAATCCGCTATGAGCGGATCGGCATGCATTTCATTGACCAGTCTGTTGACGAGATCGTTGTGCTGTTCGAGCTGATCGGCGAACGCGGGGGCAGTGCACGCGAGCGAGACGCTCGCTGCGAATGTTGCCAGCCGGCCGACCAGCCGCAGCAATCGGCGCGGTACGTTGGTGCAATCCATCTAGTTCGTTAGACGCTAATGAGACGTGAGGCACGTAAGATGCCTGGCGACATGGTTGAGTTCAATCGTGCCGCAACTATTTTTCGACCGCGGTTTTTGCCGGGCTTTGCGATGCCGGGCGCGCGTTCGGCCGCACCCGTGCGATAAGCTCACGAGCACCTGAATTGCGCGTAGGAAGTTGCATCAGCGTCATGTGCGCGGGCCGCCCAGCCGGTATCGCCGCACATCATAAGTGGTGACCCATGCAGGACGGTAGACCGCGATCAATGCCGTGGACATTCCCGTGAACCATGCCTCGCCCGTGGCCAGCAAAAGCACGCTGAGCGCGTAGCCTGCGGGAACGACCGTCGTGGAACCGTCGGCGAGCGCGACGTGAACGCCGAGCGCTGCGACTGCGGTGAGCGACACGGCGATAGCAGGCGACACAAAACCCTGGCCGAAGATGAACATGAAAAGATTACGCGGCAACCAGGCAATGCTTGCTCGCTGAAGCAATGTCGAAATGCCGACTGGCACGGCGCCAAACATCAGGAAAGTGAGCGCGATGCCTTGCCACGGAGCATCGAAAATCAGGCCGGCGAGGCCGGTGACCACGGCCATTGCAATCAGCGCCAGTGCCCAGTCGAAAAGCGTAACGACGAGAGTCGCGCCCAGCAGGTGCATAACAGTGCCGTCGTCGAGCCACGCGTTGCTTGCCCACAGGACCGACACGGCGACGATGATCGCCAGCCAGACATGCTGCAACGTGCCGTCCTGAAGACGTTTGAAAGGATTTTTCCACAGCGCGAGCGCGATCACTATCGCAGTGACGATCCAGCCACCGACAGCGATCCAAAACGGAAGCGGTGTGTAGAGGAAACCCATGAGTCTCATATTACTCGTTGGACGAGAAAAGGTGTGAGCGGATTCCATGCCAGCCCATGCACGCACTGGCAGAAATCGCGCATCACGCTGCTGGCGCGCGGCCTGTCACATCAGGTGGAGCCTTCGGTGGCCGGCTCCGGCGGGACCTCGGCGGCGGACGCATCGTCGTAGGGTGTGCCCGGTTCGGCGGCCATCGGCATGGGGGCGGTTGTATCGTTAGCCGACAGCGCGTACTGGAAGCCTCGCCGTGGGGCGCGCCGCAGCGGCACCGCGCCTGCCTGGCCCATGACCGGACGAAGCAGGCTTTCCCCTTTACTGCGCAGTACTTGCAAATGATTTGTCAGCCAGCCGTTGTAAAGCGCGACCGCGGCGGCGCGATTCGGTGCGCCCAACTGCTGGAATATGCTGGTCAAATGGATCTTGACCGTGCCCTCGCTGATGCCGAGCGTGCGCGCGATCATTTTGTTGGTGCTGCCCATGTGGACGCAGCGCATGATCTGCTGCTGCCGGGGCGAGAGTCCGCTCGACAGTCTTGCGCGGCGCGGCGGCGGGTTCTTTTCGTCGAACGGGCGGATGGCGGTATCCGCCGGCAGCGGCGGGTTGAGCGCCAGCGCCCCGGACGGCACGTAGTGCCCGCCGAGCAGCACCATCTCGAACGCGCGCACGATCAGGCAGGGATCGGTTTCGCGCGGCACGACTCCGAGCACGCCCTCGTCCATGAGTTCGCTCACCGTCTTCGGCGAAATCTCGTCGGTCAGTACTGCAATGCGCAGATCGGGATAGTGGCTGAGCAGATGCCGGACGTCCATGACCGACATCCAGTCCTGCCAGTCGATCACGAGCAGATCGGGCCACTGACGCTTGAGTGTGCGCTCGATCTGGCGCCAGTCTTGTGCTTCGTTGAAACGTGCCAGCCGGTTGATTTGCCGTAACAGCGCTTTAAGGCCATCGCGTCGTTCCGCGTCTGAGTTGAGTATCGAGAATCGCATGCATGTCTCCAGATGAATCGGGCGAGTTGGCGCGATGCATTCGCCGGTGTTTGAGCCGGGCGGGGATGCGATGCGTCGCCGTCCCTATGATGACAAATTCCCTTCGATTTGACGGCCTGTCCAAAAGGCATAAGAGGAATGACGCATGAAAAAGCCCCGCACACGGCGGGGCTTGTCAACGAACTTCGAGGCGCCGCAGGGCGCGGACCGCCTAGTGGAAGTGCGGCTGCGCCGGTTCGGCGTCTTCGGGCATTTCTGCGTGCACGATTTCGCCGAGCGGATCGGCGTACAGCGGCACGCCGCAGTCATCGCAATATTCAGGCTCGAACCGGCCGGCGTGGCGGCGTACGTCAGTCACGCCGGTTTCTTTGAGCAGCGCGACGATTTCCTCGAGCGGAGCGTCGGATGCGGCGGCTTCCTGCGGTTCTTCGTCGATGCCTGCTTCGCCATTTTCGCGGCCGTAGAGTGGCCACACGACGCCGTAGATCACCTCATTGCTGCCGCGGCGCGTAAAGCCGACGCGGTATTCGTCGATACGGCGCTCGCCGAAGCCGGCAACCACTGCGCGCAGTTCCTGCGGCGCAGCGCCAATTGTGTCGAACAGATAACGCACGGCGGTGCGCACGGTATGAGGGCGCACGCGTTCGTCGGCGTCGCGGCATGCCGAATAATAGGCGTCCGGCAACAGGCACTCGAATTCGCAACCGGGCAGCACCAGCGACAGGTTGGCGCCGCCTTGCGTTGCCCATTGTTCGAGGCATTGCCCGCGTTCAATGCGGCTGCCGTGTTCCTCCTCTTGCCAGCGAAACGTCGGCTCGCCGACCGGTGCGGCGACCACGGCGAGCAGGAAGCGCGGGTCAGCAAGAATCGGCGAGGTTTCCGGCAGTTCGCCGAAGTTCAGCTTGAGGTTGCTGCCCGCGAGGGCCGCTTGCGCAAGCTGCTGCGCAATGCGCCAGGTTTCGACGTGATGGCGCGGCAGCTGGTCGATGCTATACAGAAACGGAGCCATAGCGACACGCGTGTTGGCCGCGAGCACATGAGCCTGCAAGTGCGCGCGCAAGGCGTCGGCGGCGTCGGCCTTGAGCGGGCCGGATGGAATCATGTAGCGCGTCCACGCGAGGACCGGCGCGGCGATCAGCAATGCCTCGTAGGCCACGCCTTCATGCTCGATGACGAACGATTCGCTATGTGTCTCTGCCATGTCGGCAAGCGCGCCGTAAGCATCGGGATGATTTTGCTGCAGATGGTCGAGCGCCGCGTCGAGCGTGGTCTGATTGGCGTTGCGCACGACCTTGGCTAGCAGCGCGTCGAGTTTCGCTTCCCAGAAGCGGTCTTCAGTGCGGCTGCCCGACGCGAAAAGCGCGAGTGAAAGACCGACAAGCTTGTCGGCATCGGGGGGGAGACGTTTGGCGATTCGCGAGCGCATAAATCCGGAAGTTGGGTGCACAGAACCTTTTATTGTAGTCGTTTCCGCGGCGCCATATTATTTGGCGCGCGGTGCCGGATCGATTCGGACGTTTCTGCGCGAAAAATCAGAGCATCGGCGTATGTTCAATTGTGCTCCCGTGGCGACTTCGTCAAATAATATAAGACGCTCAGAGAGCGGAAGTCGCTTCTATATACTGACCGGTTTTTACGGGCGCCGAACGCGCGTTCGTACTTGTCGCCTCGGTCTGGCGTAACAGGAGATTCATTGTGAAATCGGACCAACTGATCGAACGTCTGGCCGCAGTGTTTGCGCTGATTATTCTGGTAGGCGGCTCGTTACTGGTCCTCGCGCCTTTCACGACCGCTCTGCTGTGGGGCGCGATTCTCAGCTATAGCTCGTGGGGACTCTACCGAAGGCTGACCGCCGCAATTGGTGGCAGGCGGAAGTGGGCCGCCACATTGATCGTGTTCATCATTCTGATTGTGGTGCTGGGGCCGTTCGTCTACGCGGGGTTTGCATTTGGTGCGCATGTTCACGACATAGTCGCGCTGGTGCAGAGGTTGTTCGAAGCGGGCTTGCCGGATCTGCCGCCTTGGGTGGCGAGAATTCCGTTGGTCGGTTCGAGCATCGAGAGTTTCTGGGAGCATCTGACAAGCAGCAATTCGGAACTGATTGCGCAGTTGCGTACGCTTGCAGCGCCGGCCGGCAAGTGGATTCTTGCGGCAGCGATTGCTGTCACGCACGGTCTTGGGCTGTTGGCGCTAAGCATCGTGCTGGCTTTCTTCTTTTATACCGGAGGTGAGGGCGCGGGTGCGTGGTTGAACGCGGGCATGCGGCGTATTGCCGGGGAGCGCGCCGATTATCTGTTGGCATTGGCGGGCAGCACAGTGAAGGGCGTGGTCTACGGAATCCTGGGCACTGCGCTTGTTCAGGGAATTCTTGCGGGGTTCGGCTGCTGGATTGCCGGTGTACCGGCGCCCGCATTGCTTGGACTCGCGACGTTTTTCCTGTCGGTGATCCCCGGTGGCCCGGTGATCGTATGGTTGCCGGCGGCGATCTGGCTTTATCACGGTGGTGCAACGGGGTGGGCGGTCTTCCTGGTGGTGTGGGGCGTGCTGGTTGTCGGCATGTCCGACAATGTCATTAAGCCGATTCTGATCGGCAAGAATAGCGACATGCCGTTGATCCTGGTCATGCTAGGTATCCTGGGCGGCGCGTTTGCATTCGGCTTCCTTGGCGTTTTCATTGGGCCGACCTTGCTGGCGGTCGCGTACACGGTGCTGCACGACTGGACTATCGGTGCAACCGCTGCAGGCACGCTGGCGCCCGGTGCCAAAGCTCCCGGTGTGGAAGATATAGGCGGGGTAGAAAAGACGCCTTGAATAAGAGCAGATAACGCTTGCAAGGCGCTGGGCGGCTCGCTAGAATCTCGCTCTTTCGTGCTCCGGACAGCGGAGCACGGGAAGCGGGAAAGCCAGCAGTGGCAAGGCTTCCAGCGGTGGCGGCAGGTTCGGTTGGTAGCAAAAACCTGTTGACGTTGCGGCGGAAGTTCTTCATAATCTCGTTTCTCTGCTGCTGATGCAGCGACGCGGAACGAAGCGGTGCCGGGTGGGTGATGGTAGGCAGCGCGACGTGAGGCGGACCGATCT